>NZ_BAABHK010000061.1:0-533 GCF_039542055.1 Actinoallomurus vinaceus | reverse complement strand
GGCGATACTTAGACCATGGCAGCGCCAGAAGTGCTCGCGGTCCTGAACGTACGCGACCGCCGGCAGCTCGGGACGATCGAACTGACGGCCGACGGCGAGCTGCTCGCCGCTCCCCGAGGCGTTCGCGGAATGGTCGAGCAGATGTCGAAGACCCGGGGATGGAGCCCGCGGGAGGCATTCGACGGGCTCCGCGGGTGGAGCAACGGCTATCTCGAGATCATCGCGACCGTGCCCATCGCGCGAGCCTTCGACGGCGCCGACCCGGAGACCGGCGAACCGTTCTTCAACCCCGACCACCCGATCATCGAAGACGACACCGAGCGCCGGCGACTGGCCGACTACCTGAGGGCCGGCCGCCCCATCCTGACGACCACCGCCCTCGAGATCGACCGCGTCGATCGCTCCCGCGGCGAGGTGGTGCCGCAAAGCTTCCGGACCGACGGCAGCTGGACCTGGACCGACACGGTCACCTACTACCTCGAAACGCACGGGCTGGCACCCGACCCCGAACTCCACGCACACATCACCGCCGC
>NZ_BAABHK010000060.1:0-581 GCF_039542055.1 Actinoallomurus vinaceus | reverse complement strand
GGAGCGACCGGGAACGTCGGTGGACGGCTCGTCCAGTTGCTCGCAGCGGCAGGCGAGCAGGTGACGGCGGTCTCACGGCGCGCCCCGGCCGCCGGCCTGCCGGATGGAGTCCGGCACGTGGCGGCGGACCTGGACGACCCGGCGAGCCTCAAGCCGGCACTCGAGGAAGCCGACGCGCTCTTCCTCCTCGTCGCCGGGGACGACCCGCAGGGCATCCTCGACGTCGCGAAGGGCGCCGGCCTGCGCCGGATCGTCCTGCTGTCCTCCCAGGGCGCGGGGACCCGGCCGGAGGCGTACGGCCACCCGCGGGCGTTCGAGGACGCCGTACGCGGGTCGGGCCTGGACTGGACGATCCTGCGGCCGGGCGGCTTCGACTCGAACGCCTTCGCCTGGGCCGAGACGGTCCGCACGGAGCGAATGGTCGCAGCGCCGTTCGGCGACGTCGGCCTGCCGACCGTCGACCCGGACGACCTCGCCGAGGTCGCGGCCGCGGTCCTGGTCCAGGAGGAACACACCGGCCAGACGTACGAGCTCACCGGGCCGGCGTCGACCACTCCACGCGAGCGGACTCAGGCGATCGG
>NZ_BAABHK010000059.1:0-668 GCF_039542055.1 Actinoallomurus vinaceus | reverse complement strand
TCGCGGGTCTCGCCCATCCCCAGGATGAGGTTGGACTTGGTGACCAGGCCCGCCTCCCTGGCGGCGGTGAGGACGCTCAGGGAGCGTTCGTAGCGGAAGCCGGGGCGGATGCGTTTGAAGATCCGGGGGACGGTCTCCAGGTTGTGGGCCAGGACTTCGGGGCGGGCGGAGAACACCTCGGCGAGCAGGTGGGGTTCGGCGTTGAAGTCGGGGATGAGGAGTTCGACGCCGCAGCCGGGGATGGCCTCGTGGATCTGGCGGACGGTTTCGGCGTAGAGCCAGGCGCCGCCGTCGGGCAGGTCGTCGCGGGCGACGCCGGTGACGGTGGCGTAGCGCAGGCCCATGCGGGTGACGGATTCGGCGACGCGGCGGGGTTCGTCGGGGTCGTAGGCGGCGGGTCTGCCGGTGTCGATCTGGCAGAAGTCACAGCGGCGGGTGCATTGGTCGCCGCCGATGAGGAAGGTGGCCTCGCGGTCTTCCCAGCATTCGTAGATGTTGGGGCAGCCGGCTTCCTGGCAGACGGTGTGCAGGCCTTCGGAGCGGACCAGGTCGGTCAGTTCGCGGTATTGCGGGCCCATGGACAGCCGGGTCTTGATCCATGGTGGTTTGCGTTCGATCGGGGTCGCGGCGTTACGGGCCTCGACACGCAGCAACTTCCGGCCCTCAGG
>NZ_BAABHK010000058.1:0-785 GCF_039542055.1 Actinoallomurus vinaceus | reverse complement strand
CTGAGGGGAGTGCAGTGATCGGTTCTCAGCCTGACGGCGAGACTGCCGTGAGCAGCCTGTTCGGTCATCATCGTGGTGGTCCGACGGTGCTGCGTATTGTGCTGGGGGCGCAGTTGCGGCGGTTGCGTGAGGGGCGGGGGATCACGTGTGAGGACGCTGGGGAGGCGATCCGGGCGTCGCATTCGAAGATCAGCCGGATGGAGTTGGGGCGGGTTCGGTTCCGGGCGCGGGATGTGGCGGATCTGCTGAGTTTGTACGGGGTGCGCTCGGAGGATGAGCGGGCGGCGATGTTGGCGTTGGCGGAGCGGGCGAATGAGCCGGGGTGGTGGCATTCGTATTCGGACATTTTGCCGTCGTGGTTTGAGGTGTACATCGGGTTGGAGGAGGCGGCGTCTCGGATCCGGGCGTATGAGGTGCAGTTCGTGCCGGGGTTGTTGCAGACGGAGGATTATGCGCGGGCGGTGACGTTGCTGGGGCATCCGGATGCGCCGGGTCATGAGATCGAGCGGCGGGTTGGGTTGCGGATGCGGCGTCAGTCGTTGGTGACGGGGGAGGATCCGCCGCATTTTTGGGCGGTGGTGGATGAGGCGGCGTTGCGGCGGCCGTTGGGTGGGGCTGCGGTGATGCGGCGGCAGTTGGAGTATTTGATCGAGGTGACGGAGTTGCCGCATGTGACGTTGCAGGTGGTTCCGTTTCATCTGGGTGGGCATGCGGCGGCGGGTGGTCCGTTCAGTATTTTGCGGTTCGCGGAGCCGGATCTGCCGGATGTGGTGTATCTGGAGCAG
>NZ_BAABHK010000057.1:0-935 GCF_039542055.1 Actinoallomurus vinaceus | reverse complement strand
GAAGGCGTTGCTCTGTATTCCGCTGGTCACGGTAGCGACAAGAAGGGCCGCCAGAGTCGCTGCCAACGAGAAGCGCGCCTTCGATGCAAGCAGTGTGTGGAAATCGGCAAATGCCACAATATTCCCCTTATTTCGGAAATTGGCAGAGGTGATCCTCGTCAATGATTTTGAATCATGACGTTACTGCTTGCCGTCGAAGACGCACGAGTCGTCATTCAGGTGCTTGTCACTGTTCCGGTAAACACCTGGACCATAAAACGCTGATCGGTCTTCCCGGTTGGCGGAGGCTTGGCCGTACATCCGCCATAGCCGCAAGTAGGTTAATACAGGTGCGGCTCCAGCGACGCCTGAAATGGGCAGTCTGTCGCCGCCTGGTCAATATGTGAGTTATGTCACCCGCGTCCTGTGATTCGACACGCCGAGCAGAGCCGTCGCCGGCACACTCAGATCAAGATATCGAGTTAAAACCTCCAGGCAAGTAACGCGCATGGACATGGAGCGGTAAGGTTTGCGCTAATAGCCCATCAACCGGAGTCTCCGTTGATCGAATAAAATGCGACTTGCTACCGTTCTAAGCGCACACATCGCCGCATGTCGTGGCGGCTCACGGTCGAGTGCTGACATTCGCGCGATATTTCACGCCCTGATCATGACTGTGCAAGCTCCGGCACGAGGCTTGAGGAGTTGTGTCACATGTCGATGTTCCGTCGCAACGCATCCGATGACGCCGTCGCCTCGACCGCGCTGGAGCGTGGAGTGAATGCTCAGCAGCGTCCAGGAACTCCGGAACCAGCAGCGAAACGCCCCTGGAGGAAGTGCACGACCGTGGACGATGCCGGACGCCCGCGTAGCTCGCGAAGCATCACTCGTACCTGGCTGTCCGCCGCGCCGACGGCCGTTCTCTCGATGGGTGCCATCATCATGACACCGGGAAG
>NZ_BAABHK010000056.1:0-1002 GCF_039542055.1 Actinoallomurus vinaceus | reverse complement strand
GTGATTGTAGGCATGTAGCCAGTCGGGGAAGGCCTGGCGTCGTTCGGTTTCGGTTCGGTAGGGGCGGGCGTAGGCCCATTCTTCGAGCAGGGTGCGGTTGAAGCGTTCGACTTTGCCGTTGGTCTGAGGCCGGTAGGGGCGAGTGCGTTTGTGGGTGATACCGGCGGCGGTCATGGCATCGCGCCAGGGCGTGGATGTGTAGCACGGGCCGTTGTCGGTGATCACTCGCTGCACGGTGATGCCGCAGGAGGTGAAGAATGTCTGGGCGCGGGTCCAGAACGCGGCGGCGGTGTGTTTGCGTTCGTCGGTGAGGATCTCGCTGTAGGCCAGCCGGGAGTGATCGTCGATGGCGGTGTGGATGTAGCTGTAGCCGGCTCCGGAGCGGGTCTTGCGCCCGGCCGGGCGGCCGAGGACCTTGTGGCCGCCGCCGTCGGGGATGTTGCCCAGCTTCTTGATGTCGACATGCACCAGTTCACCTGGCGCGGCGCGCTCATACCGGCGGATCACACGGCCGGTCGCGCGGTCCATCCAGGTCAGCCGGTTGAGCCGGTAACGCACCAGCACCCGGTGCACGGTGGCGGGGTTCAACCGCAGCAGGCCGGCGATCCGTGCGGGGCCCCAGCGCCGCAACACCCGCACCTTGATGATCCGCCGCTCGATCCGGGTCGGTGTGCGCCGGGGGCTGGAGTGCGGGCGGCTGGACCGGTCGGCCATCCCCGCCTCGCCCAAGGCGCGGTAGCGGCCGGCCCACCGCTGGGCCGTCGTGGGTGAGACCTGGAAGCGTTCGGCGGCCCGCCGCAACGGCCAGCCGTCCTCGACAACACAGCGGGCCAGGCGTAGACGTCCGGTCTCGCTCAGGGGTGCGTTACGGTGCGGCATGAGGGCCTTTCTGGTCGCCGGTGCAGATGTCGCAATCCACACCGAGCCAGAAGGCCCTCACCCATTACAAGATCATCGACCTCGTGTCGCCGTCACCAACCTCCATGGTCAGTACACCTAGGG
>NZ_BAABHK010000055.1:0-1052 GCF_039542055.1 Actinoallomurus vinaceus | reverse complement strand
CTGCCGGCCGAGGTGACGAGTTTCGTGGGGCGTCGGCATGAGGTGGCCGAGGTCAAGCGGTTGTTGTCGGTGTCGCGGTTGGTGACGTTGACGGGTCCGGGTGGGGTGGGCAAGACCCGGTTGGCGGGGCGGGTGGGTGCGTTGTTGCGGCGGGCGTTCGCTGATGGGGTGTGGTTGGTGGAGCTGGCGGATCTGGCGAATCCGGATCTGCTGGTGCCGGCGGTGTGTGAGGCGTTGCGGATCCGGGATCATTCGGCGCGTCCGGCGGTGGAGGTGCTGATCGATCATCTGCGGGATGCGCAGGCGTTGGTGATTTTGGATAACTGTGAGCATCTGGTGCCGGAGTGTGCGGTGCTGGTGGAGGCGTTGTTGCGGTCGGCGCCGCGGTTGCGGGTGCTGGCGACGAGCCGGCAGCCGTTGGGGGTGGGGAGTGAGCAGTCGTTGTCGGTGCCGACGTTGCCGGTGACTTCTGATGGGGATGTGGGGGTGGTGGCCGGGGATGCGGTGCGGTTGTTCGCTGAGCGGGCCGAGGCGGTGGTGCCGGGGTTCGTGGTGACCGAGGACAACCGGGAGGCGGTGGAGCGGATCTGCCGGCGGTTGGACGGGTTGCCGTTGGGGATCGAGTTGGCGGCCGTGCGTTTGCGGGCGTTGTCGGTGCAGCAGTTGTTGGCGCGCCTTGATGATCGGTTCCGGTTGCTGACGTCGGGGTCGCGGGCGGTGTTGCCGCGGCATCAGACGTTGCGGGCGTTGATCGATTGGAGTTATGGGTTGTGCACCGAGGCGGAGCGGTCGGTGTGGGCGCGGATCTCGGTGTTCTCGGGTGGTCTGGATCTGGAGGCGGCCGAGCAGGTCTGCGTGGGGGACGGGATCGCGCGTGAGGACATGCTGGATCTGGTGGGCGGGTTGGTGGACAAGTCCGTGCTGGTGCGGGAGGAGCATCCGGGGACGGTGCGGTACCGGTTGCTGGAGACCATCCGTCAATACGGCCGCGAACGCCTGATCGCCTCGGGCACCGAACACCTCGTCCAGCAACGCCACCGCGACTACTACCG
>NZ_BAABHK010000054.1:0-1113 GCF_039542055.1 Actinoallomurus vinaceus | reverse complement strand
TGGATCTGGTTGGTGCCCTCGTAGATCTGGGTGATCTTCGCGTCGCGCATCATGCGCTCGACCGGGTAGTCCTTGACGTAGCCGTAGCCGCCGAGCAGCTGCACCGCATCCGTGGTGATCTCCATCGCCGCATCCGAGGCGAAACACTTGGCGGCGGAGGAGATGAACGTCAGATCGGGGACCTTCTCCCCCTCCATCGCCCGCTCGGACTTCGCCGCGGCGGCGTAGGTGAGCTGCCGGGCGGCCTCCAGCTTCATCGCCATGTCCGCGAGCATGAACTGCACGCCCTGGAAGTCACCGATGGGCTTGCCGAACTGCTTGCGCTCCTTGACGTAGCCGAGCGCGTAGTCCAGCGCGCCCTGGGCGATGCCGAGCGCCTGGGCGGCGATGGTGACGCGGGTGTGGTCCAGGGTGGCCAGGGCGGTCTTGAAGCCCGTGCCCTCCTCCCCGATGATCCGGTCCGCCGGGATCCGCACGTCCTCCAGGATCACCTCCCGCGTCGGGGAACCCTTGATGCCGAGCTTCTTCTCCGGGGCGCCGAAGCTCACCCCAGGGTCGCTCTTCTCCACCACGAACGCCGAGATCCCGCGGGCGCCCTGACCCGGATCGGTGACGGCCATCACCGTGTAGTACTCCGAGACACCCGCGTTGGTGATCCACCGCTTGGTGCCGTTCAGCACCCAATCATCGCCGTCGCGGACGGCGCGGGTCGTCATCGCCGCCGCGTCACTGCCCGCCTCCGGCTCCGACAACGCGTAGGAGAACATGCCCGAGCCGTTCGCGACCGGGCTCAGGTAGCGTTTTTTCAAGTCCTCAGAACCCGAGAGGAGGATCGGAACGGTGCCGAGCTTGTTCACCGCCGGGATCAACGACGACGCGGCACAGGCCCGGGCGACCTCTTCGATGACGATCACCGTGGCGAGGGCGTCGGCGCCGACTCCTTCGTACGCCTCGGGGACGTGCACGGCATGCAGATCCGCCTTGACGAGCGCGTCGTAGACCGCCTGGGGGAACTCCCCGGACTCGTCGGTCTCCGCCGCCCGCGGAGCGATCTTGTCATCGGCCAGCGAGCGCACCGTCTCGCGGAGCATCTGGTGCTCTTCAGAGAGTTCG
>NZ_BAABHK010000053.1:0-1199 GCF_039542055.1 Actinoallomurus vinaceus | reverse complement strand
AAGGTGCAGCCGATGAGTATCGGTAATGCAGCGCCGTTCGCGGTCCTGGCGGGATCAGCCGTCAGCAACACCAATCTCACGGTGGTCATCGGAGACCTCGGGGTGAGCCCCGGCTCTACCGTCACCGGCTTCCCGCCCGGCACCATCAACGGCACCACCCACGCCGGCGACTCCACCGCGGCGAACGCCAAAGCCGACGTCGTGGCCGCCTACAACGACCTCGCAGCAAGGGCGCCGGACGCCACCTTGCCCGCAGAACTGGGCAACACCACCAGAACCTCCGGTGTCTACGCCTCCACCACCGGCAACTTTCAAATCAACGGAACTCTCACCCTGGACGCCCAAGCCAACCCGGACGCCATCTTCGTCTTCAAAGCCGCCACCCTGACCGCCGCCATGTCCAGCACCATCACCCTTACCGGAGGCGCCCAAGCCAACAACCTCTACTGGGTGATCAGCGACTCCGCCACACTCGAGACCTTCACCACCTTCCGCGGCAACCTCATCGCCGCCAACGCCATCAACGTCAACAGCCGAGCCAATCCCATAGGCCGCCTGTTCACCCTCAACAACGCCATCACCATCACCGGCGCCACCAGCCAGCCCCCTACCCTGATCCAACTTCCCGACGACCGCCCGACGACCACCACGGTCACCTCCAACAACAACCCCGCCAGAACCGGAGAACCGGTCACCTTCACCGCGACCGTCCAGCCCACCAGCGGAACCCTCACCCCTCAAGGAAACGTCGCCTTCAAAGACGGCAACACCGTCATCGGCACCGACTTCTTCCGCAGCACCACACAACCCGCCACCTTCACCACCTCCGCCCTTCCCGCAGGCCAACACCGCATCACCGCCGTCTACCTCGGCGGAACCACCTTCAACCAAGAACAACCCATACACTGGGCCCCAAGCACCTCACCCGCGATCAATCAAATCACGTCCACCACTCTGTGGACGAACACCGATATCCCAGATGTCGCGTCTTACAACGACACATCGGCGGTCACGCTAGGTGTCAAGTTCAGGGCATCGACGAATGGCACCGTGACGGGCATCCGGTTCTACAAGGGCTCATTGAACACGGGCACGCATACAGGGACGCTATGGACCTCATCCGGTCAGTTGCTGGCGACTGCGACCTTCACCGGCGAGTCGGCGTCAGGCTGGCAGCAGATGAACTTCACGGCACCGGT
>NZ_BAABHK010000052.1:0-1212 GCF_039542055.1 Actinoallomurus vinaceus | reverse complement strand
ACGCGGTGGCGGCCAAGAACCCGTACCGGCGGCCGGAGGCTGATTTCAACCGCTCGGTAGGCGATTTCGACCAGATGCCGGAGATCGTCCAAAAGGGCTTGTTCTTCCTGGAGATGCTGGTCGGCGGGTGTCAGTGGCCGGACGGCAGCATGGGTGGCCTGGCCAAGATGCAGGCGGCGCTCACCACGTGCGCGGACGCATTCGGCCGGGGCGCCAACGAGCTGGATGGTCATGCCGGTACGGTCGTCAGCGCGAACGCCGGCGACGCGACGGACAAGTTCAAGACCTTCGCCCAAGCGCTGTCGGGCGGGGGTGAGGCCGGAGGACTGCGGTTCCTGGAAGGGTGCTTGCGGGGTCTGGCCTCATCGGTCGAGGGTCTGGAGGCGCAGAAGCGGGCGGCGCGGCTGCAGTTCGAGCTCTCGTGTGCGTTCGTAGTGATCACGATGTTGATGGGGTTCGCTTGGTCCTGGATCACCGCGGGTGCCTCGGAGGCGGCCGCGATCGGCGCGTCGGAGGCTGAGGGATTCGCGCTGAAGGCGTTTCTGCAGCGGGTGGCGTTGTGGGCGGGGCGGCATCAGATTTTGAGTGGTGCGGTGGTGGGTGCCTGGTTCGGGGCGGGGATGGACGCCGCTGGGCAGTACGCGCGGATTCATGAGGGCGTGCAGAAGGGCTGGAACTGGGGCGAGTTCGGTAAGTCGGTGGGGATGGGTGCGGTCGCCGGTGGGGTGATGGGGGCCGCCGGGCGGGCGGTCGCCCGCCAGAGCAACCCGCTGACCACCAAGCTGGCCGACTGGATGGCCGCGCCGGGGATGAAGGGCGTCGGTGCCCGTTTCGGGTTCGCCGGCACCACCGGCACGGCGGGGAACCTGGCCGGTCAGGCGATCTTCGACCCCGACCACATGAACTTCGGGCAGGCCGCGGCGTTCGGGTTCGGCATGGCCGGGCTGGGAGGTGCCAAGGAACTCGGCCAGCATGTGGCGGGCCGGTTCGGGAACGGCTCGGACAGCGGCGGCCCGGTGCCCGTGCCTCCGGTCTCCGACAGCGGCATCCCCAACGACCGCCCCACCTACCCCCACAAATCCGACACCGGCGTCGGCTACGACATCAAAGGCCAAGCCCACGACAACCCCAACCCCACCAACACCGGCGGACCCGTCTACAACATCACCACCCTCCCCGAACACCCCAACGCTCAACAACCCGGCGGCGGCA
>NZ_BAABHK010000051.1:0-1221 GCF_039542055.1 Actinoallomurus vinaceus | reverse complement strand
TGCCGCCGCCGGGTTGTTGAGCGTTGGGGTGTTCGGGGAGGGTGGTGATGTTGTAGACGGGTCCGCCGGTGTTGGTGGGGTTGGGGTTGTCGTGGGCTTGGCCTTTGATGTCGTAGCCGACGCCGGTTTCGGATTTGTGGGGGTAGGTGGGGCGGTCGTTGGGGATGCCGCTGTCGGAGACCGGAGGTACGGGGCCGCCGCTGTCCGAGCCGCCGGTGTTCGAGCCGTTTCCGAACCGGCCTGCCGCGTGCTGGCCGAGTTCCTTGGCGCCTCCGAGTCCGGCCATGCCGAATCCGAACGCGGCGGCCTGTCCGAAGTTCATGTGGTCGGGGTCGAAGATCGCCTGACCGGCCAGGTTCCCGGCCGTGCCGGTGGTGCCGGCGAACCCGAACCGGGCGCCGACGCCCTTCATCCCCGGCGCGGCCATCCAGTCGGCCAGTTTGGTGGTCAGCGGGTTGCTTTGGCGCGCCACCGCCCGCCCGGCGGCCCCCATCACCCCACCGGCGACCGCACCCATCCCCACCGACTTACCGAACTCGCCCCAGTTCCAGTCCTTTTGCACGCCCTCATGGATCCGCGCGTACTGCCCAGCGGCGTCCATTCCAGCCCCGAACCAGGCACCCACCACCGCACCACTCAGCACCTGATGTTGCCCAACCCACACCGCAACCCGCCGCAAGAACGCCCGCAGCGCGAACCCTTCGGCTTCGGACGCCCCGATCGCGGCGGCCTCTGATGCACCCGCGGTGATCCAGGACCAGGCGAATCCGATCGCCATCGTGATCACTACGAACGCGCACGAGAGCTCGAACTGCAGCCGCGCCGCCCGCTTTTGCGCCTGCAGGCCATCCACCCATGAGGCCAGGTCTCGCAACGACTGTTCGAGGAACCGTAACCCCCCCGCCTCACCCCCACCCGACAACGCCTGAGCGAAGGTCTTGAACTTGTCCGTCGCCTCACCCGTGTTCGCGTTGACGACCGCACCGGCGTGGCCGTCCAACTCCCCCGCCGTCGTCCCAAACGTATCCGCGCACGTGGTGAGCGCCGCCTGCATCTTGGCCAGGCCACCCATGCTCCCGTCCGGCCACTGACATCCGCCGACCAGCATCTCCAGGAAGAACAAGCCCTTTTGGACGATCTCCGGCATCTGGTCGAAATCGCCTACCGAGCGGTTGAAATCAGCCTCCGGCCGCCGGTACGGGTTCTTGGCCGCCACCGCGT
>NZ_BAABHK010000050.1:0-1307 GCF_039542055.1 Actinoallomurus vinaceus | reverse complement strand
CTGGACCGCCCCGGCGAAGTTGGAGGCCGGATTGCTCGGTTCTCACCCGGCCAGGGGTGTAGCCCCGCGTGACCGGTGGAACGCTTCCTCGTACTCGCGCGGGGGAATGTTCCCGCAGTAAGAATGTATCCTTTCGGTGTTGTACCATGCCACCCATTCCATAGTGGCTATCGTCACATCCATGACGTTTTTCCAGCCGCCACGGAAATCGATGAGCTCTTTCTTGTAGAGACTATTGAGCGATTCGGCGGCGGCATTATCGTAGGAATCTCCCTTGCTGCCGACCGAGCGGGCAGCGCCGATCTGGTCCAGGCACTCGCCATACCTAATCGAGGTATATTGCACACCGCGATCGGAATGATGAACCAGGCCGTCGCCAACGCCGCCACGTGACCAGATCGCCATTTCCAGCGCGTCCAGCGCCAGATCCGCACCCAGATGATCGGCGACCTGCCACCCGACGATCGCCCGGGAGAACAAATCCTGCACGAACGCGACATAACCCCACCCGGCAGCGGTGTCGACATACGTGATGTCCGCTACCCAGCGGCGATCCGGAGCGTCCGCGGTGAAGTCTCGTTCCAGCAGGTCACCTGGCCGATCAGCGCCCGCCACCGTGATCCGGGGCCGTTTGCGGGCCGCGCATACACCGGCGATGCCCAACTCGCGCATCAGCCGCTCAACTGTGCACCGGGCGACCTCGACGCCTTCGCGGTTCAGCTGCGCCCATACCTTCCGGGCACCGTACACGCGCCGGCCCGGGCCTTCCCACACCCGCCTGATCTCCTTCTTCAGTTGTTCGTCACGCACCGCACGAGCCGACGGCATTAGCTCGCGTTTCTTCGCCGCCCAATACGTCGACGGCGCGCATCCCAGGACAGCGCAGATCGGCTCGACACCGAACCGGTCCCGGTGAAGATCGATGAACTCGACTAGCGCGGCAGTTTCGGATCGAGTTCCCGGGCGAAAAACGCACTGGCGGCCTTCAGGATCTCGTTCGCCCGCCGCAGTTCACGGTTCTCACGCTCGAGCTCGGCGATCCTTTGCGCGTCGCTGGTCGTGGTCCCCGGGCGCTTCCCACCATCGACCTCGGCCTGCCGGATCCAGGTCCGCAACGCCTCGCGATGCACCCCGAGCTGGTCGGCGACCCGGGCGATCGTCCCGGTCTTCTCACCGGTCTGCTCACGTAGTTCAAGGACCATCCGGACCGCGCGCTCACGCAGCTCAGACGAGTACTTCCTCGGGGGTGCCATAGCCCCTCACCCTTCCAGGTATCAGGGCCTCCAACCAACGCGGGGCGCTCCACC
>NZ_BAABHK010000049.1:0-1382 GCF_039542055.1 Actinoallomurus vinaceus | reverse complement strand
GGGACTGTCCGGATCTTTGTGGGCGGGCCGGTGATCGCTTCTAGTTGAGGGTGATGCGGTCGCCGTAGTAGAGCGACAGCGCGTTCAGCGCCGCCTTCCACCCCGGGGTCTTGCCGGTCACGTTAGCCCGGTTCTTGTGCGGGCTGCGAATGACCAGGTAGAGGACCTTCAACGCCGCTTGTTCGGTCGGGAAATGCCCGCGTCGGCGGGTGGCCTGGCGGAACCGGGCGTTGAGGGACTCGATTGCGTTGGTGGTGTAGATGACCTTTCGTATCTCGGGCGGGAACGCTAGAAATGGGGTGAACTCGGTCCAGGAGGTGCGCCACAACCGGATGATCGCCGGATATTTGGCGCCCCAAGCCTCTTCAAAGTCGGCGAAGCGTTGCTCTGCGGCGGCCTCGGTCGGGGCCGTGTAGACCTCGCGCAGGTGCTTGGTGATCTGGCTCCAGTGGCCTTTGGCGGCATACCGCAGCGAGGCCCGCACCAGATGCACGACGCATTGCTGGACGGTGGCCTGGGGCCAGATCTGGTTGATCGCCTCCGGCAGGCCTTTCAAGCCGTCGCAGCAGGCGATGCACACATCGTTGATGCCGCGGTTCTTCAGCTCGGCCAGCACGTTCATCCAGTGCTTGGCGCCTTCGCCGCCGGCGCCGACCCACAGGCCCAGGACGTCGCGTTCGCCGTGGCAGTTGATGCCCACGGCGACGTAGATCGGCCGGTTGGTGACCTGACCGTCCCGGATCTTGACGTGGATCGCGTCGATCAGCACGACCGGGTAAACCGAATCGAGCGGGCGGGACTGCCATTGCGTCAGTTCTTCGGCGACCCGGTCGGTCACCCGGGAGATCAGATCACGCGAGACCTCCACGTCATAGATCTCCGCCAGATGCGCCCGGATCTCTCCGGTGGTCAGCCCCTTGGCATAAAGACTGACGATCGCCGCATCGAAGCCTTCGACGCGGCGAGCGTGCTTGGGCACGATCTTGGGTTCGAACTCACCGGCCCGGTCTCGCGGGACCTGCAGCGGAACGGCGCCGACCTCGGTCAGTACGGTCTTGGGCGAGCGGCCGTTACGGTGATTCCTGCTCGGCTGGTCCGGGCGTTCGCCCTTTTCATAGCCCAGATGTTCGGTCATCTCCGCGTCCAGCGCGGCCTGCAGCACCGTCTTGGTGATGCCGGCCAGCAACCCGTCCGGGCCGACCAGCGACACTCCCTGGGCCTTGGCCCGCTCGATCAGCTCGGCGGCCAGCTGGACATCCAGGCCGGCCGCCGGCACCTGCTCGTTGGTTTCTTCAGCGTCGGTCACAGTGATCCTTTCCGGCCAGAGCGTCAGCTCCAGCCTGCCGGATCACCAGCCCGCCCACGATCTTTCAGACAGTCCC
>NZ_BAABHK010000048.1:0-1420 GCF_039542055.1 Actinoallomurus vinaceus | reverse complement strand
GGTTGCGTCCAGGGACGTGGTGTACGAGTTTCCGCTGATCAGAGGCGTGGCGTCGTGAACTGAGACGGCCATCGCGTGATCCTTCGAGATGCGAAGTCAAGATCGAAGGAGACCAACGCGATGGCCGTGGACAACAGTGTGGACCCTGCCGGGTGGTTCGCCGAGCAGATCGGAGCGTGTGAGCCGGATCTGCTGCGGAAGATGGTCAAGACGATGGCCGAGGCGCTGATGAGCGCCGAGGCGGATGCGATCTGCGGGGCCGACTACGGCCAGCGCAGCGACGGGCGCGTCAACCGGCGCAACGGCTATCGGGAGCGGGACTGGGACACCCGCGCGGGCACGATCGAGCTGGCGATCCCGAAGCTGCGGTCCGGCTCGTACTTCCCCGAATGGCTGTTGGAACGCCGTCGCCGGGCCGAACAGGCCCTGATCTCAGTGGTGGCCACCTCGTATCTGCTGGGAGTCTCGACCCGCCGCGTCGACAAGCTCGTCGACCAACTCGGGATCAAGGGCATCTCCAAAAGCCAGGTCAGTGAGATGAGCAAGGTCCTGGACGCCCAGGTCACCGCGTTCCGCAACCGGGCTTTGGACGCCGGTCCCTACACATTCGTGTGGATGGACGCCCTGACCCAAAAGGTCCGCGAGGGCGGCCGCACCGTCAACGTCCACGTGCTGGTCGCGACCGGCGTGAACGCCGATGGGCACCGGGAGATCCTCGGAGTTGAGGTGACCTCCGCCGAAGACGGCGCCGGCTGGCTGGCGTTCGTGCGCGGCCTGGTCGCCCGCGGCCTTTCCGGAGTTCAGCTGGTCATCTCCGACGCCCACCGCGGCCTGGTCGAAGCGATCGCCGCGGCGCTGCCCGGGGCGGCCTGGCAACGATGCCGCACCCACTACCTGCGGAACCTGCTCACCAAGGTCCCCAAATCCGCCCAGCCATGGGTCGCGACCTTGGTGCGGACCATCTTCGACCAGCCGGCGGCCGAGGAAGTGCATGCCCAGCACGGCCGGGTGGTGGCCAGCCTGGAGGCCAAGTACCCCGACGCCGCCGCCCATCTGGACGAGGCCCGGGACGACCTGCTGGCCTTCACCGGCTTCCCACGCGAGATCTGGCGGCAGATCTGGTCCAACAACCCTCAGGAGCGGTTGAACAAAGAGATCCGCCGACGCACCGACGTGGTCGGGATCTTCCCCGACCGGGCCGCGATCATCCGCCTGGTCGGCGCGGTGCTGATGGAACAAACCGACGAATGGACCGAAGCCCGCCGCTACATGGGCCTGGAATTCCTCGCCAAAGCCCGCCTGCGCCTCGTGGGCGGCGAAACACCGGACGAGAATCCCACCACCCAAGCGATCACCGCTTAACCTGCAGAAACAGGATCACGCGAAGGCTGGCTCATACACCACCCGCGTGGACGTGACC
>NZ_BAABHK010000047.1:0-1741 GCF_039542055.1 Actinoallomurus vinaceus | reverse complement strand
GCGGCGAGGTGGTGCCGCAAAGCTTCCGGACCGACGGCAGCTGGACCTGGACCGACACGGTCACCTACTACCTCGAAACGCACGGGCTGGCACCCGACCCCGAACTCCACGCACACATCACCGCCGCACGATACGAATGCCCACAGGTCGACGACACCTCGACCGAACGGGCCCTGAGACACCTCTACCGCTCATCAGGCGACGAACTGCAGGCACCACCGACCACCGACAGCGCCGGCTCCCCCGCCTTCACCGTCTCCAGCGACCCCACACCACCGCCCATCACATTGAAAAGCGGCGACAGCACCCTCAACGTCGCACCGAACCTCACCCCCGAGGAATTCCAAATCCTGGAACGCATGCGCCGAGGGATGAACGAGCCGCCGCCGGGCGACGGGTCCAGTCGACGGCGATGATCGGGATGTAGCCGTCGCTCCACCCCTGGAGCTTCTCGAACGCCTCCTCTGCGGTCGGCGGGGTCGTCGTTCCGTGTTCCGGCCGACGTTCACCGGCCGGCGCGGCGCAGGCGTTCCAGGACGCGGCGATCGCTTCTGTCCCGTCGTCCCAGGCGATTGAATGGATCCGGATCCAGGCGACCAACGTCAGATGCGGCGTAATACCCGAGGCCGACGTTCACCTCGTTTCTGGCGTTCCCGGCCGAGATTCGCAAGGTCATCTACACCACCAACGCGATCGAGAGCCTGAACGCCCGGTTCCGCCAGGCCACCCGCCGACGCGGGCACTTCCCCACCGAACAGGCCGCACTGAAGGTGCTTGCTCTACCTGGCCATCCGCAGCCCGCTCAAAAACCGAACCAACGTGACCAGCAAGACCCCCGGCCGGAAAGCAGCGCTCAACGCCCTATCGCTGCACTACGGTGACCGAATCACCCTGAACTGAAGGACGATCACCGCCTCACCCACCAATTTTCGGACAGCCCCTTTCCCCTCTATTATGACGACCGCATCACCCTCCACTAGAAGAAGTGATCACCGACCCGCCCGCAAAGATCCGGACAGTCCACGGGCAAAAGGGGACAGAGCGGAACCGATCGCGGAGCAGACGAGTCTGACTTAAGGTCAAAGGCGTTTCGACGTGATCGGAGGCGAGCGGGCATGAGGGCAGTGCTTCGCACATCGCCCGAAGAGCTGATGACGGATTACTCCCGGCGGGTGGAGCAGCCCAAGGACATGCGCCGCACATTCGACCAGGTCAGCGCGACAGCGACCTGCCGTTATGGCCAGGCGAAGATCATGACCGACCTTCAGGCGATGGCGAAGAACCACGAGCAGGCCGAGCACACCTGGACTATTCACGGTCACACGAGCACTATGCGAGTGTAGTGCCGGGTGAATAAAAGGCTGGAATTTCGTCGGGCATGGTCCGCGATTTTTGGCGGGCCTTTCCGAGGTGTTTTAGGACGACCGGAAACGGATGCCCCTGGCGTGTGGGCTCGTTTGACGGGGGTGCGTGGTGGCCACGGGTTTCGAGGTTAATTTCGAGTCGTGGACGAAGTCGGGTCAGGGGTTTTCTGAGCTGTCGGACACGTTGGCGGTGGCGGTTGACACGTTGGTGTCGGATTTGGCTGATGCGGGGGCGTCCTGGGGGAACGATGATATTGGTCAGGCGTTTCTGAAGGGTTCTGAGGGTTCTGCGGGGTTTGGTGCGGCGCGGGATGGGTGTTTGGATGCGCTTGCGGATGCGGTGAATTTGGTGCGGGCGACCGGGGGGATGTTGGTGG
>NZ_BAABHK010000046.1:0-2443 GCF_039542055.1 Actinoallomurus vinaceus | reverse complement strand
GGTTCCGGTAGGCCGTTGGCGAGGTGCCTGTGGGTCCTTTTCCAACGGCCTCCGGCCCGAACCGGACGTGATCGTTTCCGATCATCCGGCTCTCCGATGACTACTGCGTGAGTATCGCGGTTGGTTGCCGGGAGTGGATGGTGTCGTGGCAGGGCGGGCAGACCACGAGGGTTTTGCGTCGCATTCTTGCCATGAGTTTCACCCATTCCGGCTGTGGTCGCCCTGGGATGGCGAGGTCGGCGAGTTTCCGGACGTGGTGCACTTGGGTGTCGGTCCGTTGTTCGCATAGCTCGCACTGACCCGCGCGGAGGCGACGGATCAGCTCGTCGCCTTTGCTGCGGGGCGGTCCCGGGGCTGGTTGGCGGTCGTTGAGGACCGCCTTTTTCTGCCGTTTCAGTGGTATCCCGCCGAACCGTGCCAGTGTTTTCCTGCCGTCGCGTTCGACGCTGGCTTGGAAGCAGATACGTGGCCCGTGCGGTGTGTCGATCGTGGCTTTGTACTTGCGGGCCATTTTCGTCACCGACGAGCGATGCTTCGCTGCCAGGGTCTTGAGCATGGAGGTTTCCATGGCCCAATGCAGCCGGTTCAGTTTCCAGACGTCGCCGGCGAGCAGGTAGTACTGGATGAATCCCCGGTATTGAGCCCCGTAGGTGCTGATGATGAGGTGGTCATCGAGATTGCGCAACTGGGGCTGGTGTGCGGGTTTGCCGCGTTTGAGGTAGGGGACGCATTTGGCCTTGATCACCGTCGTGGGCACGCGCAGGCCGATTGTGCCGTTGACCCGGCGCTGACCACTGGTGATCTTGTGGTCGCTGTGCTGGACGGTGATCTCATAACCGAGGAAGCGGGCCGCGCCTGTACGGGCGTGGGTGATCAGTGTTTTCTGCTGCGAGAGTTCCAGCTTGAGATCATCATGCAGGAACATCGCGAGGCGGGTTTTGATCTGCTCGGCTTCGGCCTTGGGCCCGATGAACCCGAGGAGGGTGTCGTCGGCGTACCGCACGTACTTCAGCCGCCGGAAGCCTGGATCTTGGGGATCCTTGCTGGGGAGCTGACGCAACTGCTGGCGCAGCTGCCGCACCGCGTGGTGATCAGCGCGGTTGCGAGCACGAGTGATCGCGTATTGCACCTTTCGGAAGGAGGGGTTTGGGGTCCTTCGTCCGCCTCGGGTGTATTCGGGGATGAGGACGTTCTCGACGTATTTGTCCAGCCGGTCCAGGTAGATATTGGACAGGATCGGGGATGTGGTTCCGCCTTGGGGGGCTCCGGAGAGCGTGGCGTTCCATTCCCAATCCTCCAGGTATCCGGCTTGCAGCATGTTACGCAGCAGCCGCAGGAACCGGTTGTCGTGGATTTTCTCCGCCAGTACGGACAGCAGGATTTCATGATCGAGCGATCCGAAGCAGTCGGAGATGTCTCCTTCGATGAACCAGGTCGTCCCTGTCCAGTTGTGGGCTACCTCGGTGAGTGCGGTGTGGCAGCCCCGGCGGGGACGGAAACCGTGTGAGCGGCCGGAGAACTGTGGTTCGTAATACGCCTCAAGAAGCAAGCGGATCACTTCACCGACGAGTTTGTCCGACCAGGACGGCAGGCCGAGCGGCCTTAGTTTTCCGGTCTTTTTCGGTATGTAGACCCGTTTTGCCGGCTGGAATCGGTAGCGTTCGTGGCGCAGTGCATCAATGATGCGCCCGATCTTACCCAGCGACATACCGTCAACGGTTTCTCCTGTCGCTCCGGGTGTCGTCGCCCCATGGTTGGAGTACAGACGCCCGTAGGCCAGCAGATACAAGTGCGGATTGAACAGTTGTCGATACAGTCGCTCCAACGGCAGGCCACGCCTCCCGCGGTCACGCAGGACACCCAAGACCGATTCGGCGTTCCGCATCACGCGTACCTCCTGGTCTCCAAATGTCCGATCATCTGGCTTCCTTTGCCCTGCAGGCGGCTTTCCCGCCCTCCTTGGTGGGGCGTGACTCCCACGACTACTATGAAGCCTCCGTCGCCATAGGACTCGCGCCCCTTAGGCGATCCCACGTTCGTCCTCGTTGTACGTATCGAGCGTGACTTAGGCGGCCGACTCATCTCCTTAAATGCCCTCACTGGGCATCGCTCCACGTCCCGGAGGTTGCGTCGACCCTCGCATGAAGTCGACACAGGACGTGGCACCGGTTTCATGCGTCTTTCCGGCGGATGCGGGTTTTTCATCTTCTGGAGATTCGGCTATCAGGCAATCCAGCTATTCGCCATATCACGCGGGCCCCGCAGCGCCTCGTTTCATACGCCTGAACACGACCGCTGCTTTCCTGGCATGCTGTTGTTCCCTTCACCTTTCGGATCCAGGTAAGCCATCGGGCCCAGAAACCTCCCTCCAAGTTCCTCCCGGTTGTACCGGGGATACAACAAGGCGCCTCGTGGCGCACTACGAGCACCCGCCGAGCACCCA
>NZ_BAABHK010000045.1:0-3257 GCF_039542055.1 Actinoallomurus vinaceus | reverse complement strand
AGCAGCTCGAGCTCCTCAAGGAGATGGGCTGCCCCCGCGGCCAGGGCTTCCTCGTCGCCCGCCCGATGGCGCCGCGCGGGATCGAGGCCCTCGTCCGCACCAACCCGCGCGGCGAGGCGTCCATCCCCCTCCACGGCTCGGCCCTGTCCGCCGGCTGACGGTCCACGCGGCGAGGCGTCTGTCCCGCTGCACGGTTCGGCCCTGTCGGCCGGCTGACCGGTCCACGCGGCGGGGCGTCCCGTCCGGGGCTCGGCGCCGTCCGACGGTTGACCGGCTCGCGCGGCGGTCATCCGCTGCACGCATCGGCGACTACCGGAGGTGGCGAACGGCTGATTCGCCGACGCCCTGTCCGAGTGGTCCGACCAGGACCGGCGGGACCTCGTCCGGCTGTTCGGCCGCATGGTCGACGACCTGTCCGCCCACCTCGACTCCGTCGTCGGCGAGGAGGACGCCTGAGCCGGAGCCGGCGGCTGGTAGGAATTCTTCACTTTGATCACGGTTCTCGTAGGTTCTTGTCTGCGCTCGGCCCCTCTGAGATCGTTTACCGCGATTCCCCCGTAGCGCGGAGGCGCCGATGAGCCTACGAGGTCGTACCCTCGTCGCGACGATCCTGGTGCTAACCGGTCTCGGAACCGGTCAGGCCCAGGCCCAGCAACACGCCGGTCCTGTCCCCCTCACCCGCCAGCAGGCCTACGCCCAGGCGGCGAAGGCCTACCACGTCCCCGAGAACCTCCTGCTCGCCGTCTCGTACCTGGAGTCCCGCTGGGACGCCAACAAGGGGCTGCCGAGCACCGGCGGAGGCTTCGGGCCCATGCACCTCGTCGACGGCACGCTGGTCCCCGCCGGCGAGCACTTCGCCGACGGCGACGAGGATCCCCGCGGCGACACCTCCCGCCCCGCGCTGCACCCCAAGGCCCCCGCGAGCGCGGCCCGGGCCGCCGGCCAGGCCGCGCAGACACTGCAGGAGGCCGCCCGCATTACCGGCGAGACGCCGGGCACGCTGCGCACCGACCCGGCGGCCAACATCCGGGGCGGCGCGGCGCTGCTCGCCCGCTACCAGCAGGACCTCGGCAAGCCGCTCAGCGCCGACCCGGCCGCCTGGTACGCCGCGACGGTCCGCTACGGCGGCACCGACTGGTTCGCCGGCCAGGTGTACGACGTGATCCGGACCGGCGCGTCCCGGACCACCGATGACGGGCAGCGGGTCGCCCTTCCCGCCGACCCGGCCGTACGGACGGCCGCGCGGGCCGCGAACGACTCCGAGACCGAGTGCCCGCGCGACCTGGGCTGCGAGTGGATCCCGGCGCCGTACCAGCAGATCAGCCCGAATGGCCCGACGGACTACGGCAACCACGACCTGGGCGACCGGCCGAAGAGCCAGAAGATCGACTTCATCGTCATCCACGACACCGAGGGGTACTACCCGAACGACGTGCGGATGGTCCAGGACCCGACGTACCTGGGCTGGAACTACACCGTCCGCTCCGCCGACGGGCACGTCGCCCAGCACCTGAAGGCCAAGGACGTCGGCTGGCAGGCGGGCAACTGGTACATCAACTCCAAGTCCATCGGGATCGAGCACGAGGGCTTCCTCGCCCAGGGCGGCACCTGGTACACCGAGGCGATGTACCGCAGCTCGTCCGAGCTGGTGCGCTACCTCGCGCGAAGGTTCCACGTGCCCCTGGACCGGGCGCACATCCTCGGCCACGACAACGTCCCGGGGACCGTCCCGTCCACCGTCCAGAACATGCACGAGGACCCGGGCCCGTACTGGGACTGGGCGCACTACTTCGACCTGCTGCACCGGCCGCTGCACGCCAGTGCGGGCCGCCACTCCGGCGAGGTCATGATCCTGCCCGACTACGACACGAACGTCGTGCCGTACACCGGCTGCGACGCCAAGAACCCCTCGGCGGCGTGCCCGCCGCACGGCGGTGGCTCGATCATGCTGCGCACCGAGCCCCATGACGACGCGCCGCTGGTAAAGGACATCGGCAAGCACCCGACGACCGGCGGCACCGCGACGATGAGCGTGTACGACCACAGCGCCCGCGCCGCCACCGGCCAGACGTACGCCGTGGCCGACCGGCAGGGCGACTGGACGGCGATCTGGTACCTCGGCCAGAAGGCCTGGTTCCACAACCCCAGGACGCAGCCCACGGCCGTCGGCGCCCGCGGCCTGGTCGCCGTCGCCAAGCCCGGCGCGACGTCGGTTCCGGTGTACGGCCGCGCCTACCCAGAGGCGGAGGCCTACCCGGCAGGGGTGCCCGTGCAGACCCTCGTGCCGATGCAGTACACCTTCGCCGCGGGCCAGGCGTACGCCGTCGTCGGCTCCGAGCTGGGGGAGTACTACTACAGCAAGCTCTTCGATCGAACCGGCGCGACGGTCGTGAAGGGAAAGCTGAGGTACTACGAGATCCAGTTCGGCCACCGCGTCTACTTCGTGAAGGCCGACGACGTGAACCTGAAACCGGCCTGGTAGCAAACCACAGGAGCACTCTGCCGTCGCCGTTGACGTCGCGAAACCCGGCGATCCGGACGGGATGACGTCGACGGCGACGGCAGGGTGACAACGACGACGGCAAGGTGGCTCGGTCAACCGATGGTCGCCGCTGCGTCCGTGCGGAGACAGCACGCCTCGGTGAAGACGCGTACGGCCTCGCGGTCGTCGCCGGTACGCCAGACGACCGCGAGCTCGCTGGGGGACAGGCCGCCGACCGGCCAGTAGACGAGGTCGTCCCGCCGGTAGATATCGGCGTTGCCCGCGGCGAGGAGCGCCACGCCGAGACCGGAGGCGACCGCCTCGAAGGTCTCGTCGGCGGTCTCCACGGCCGTCGCCACCCGGGCCGGCGTTTCACGATGGTCGGCGGCGAGCCAGAACTCGCGCAACGCTCCCGCGTCGGGCGGGAGTGCGATGAACGGTTCGTCGACGAGTTCGGCGACCGGCACGACCTCCAACGTGGCCAGGCGTGACCCGCAGGCAGGGCGACTCATCGGTCCTCCCTGGTGATCGCCTTCCAGGAGAAGGACCGGCTACGCCTCGCTGGCCTATTTGCGGCAGCTGCCGGTCGACGTCATCAAGATCGACCCCTCGTTCGTCGCCGGGCTCGGCCGCGACGAGACCCTCTCTCTGCTGACCCGCACGATCGTCCGGGTCGGCCGCGACCTCGGGCTGTGCGTCGTCGCCGAGGGCATCGAGCGCCCCGAGCAGCTCGAGCTCCTCAAGGAGATGGGCTGCCCCCGCGGCCAGGGCTTCC
>NZ_BAABHK010000044.1:0-3629 GCF_039542055.1 Actinoallomurus vinaceus | reverse complement strand
AGGGCTCATTGAACACGGGCACGCATACAGGGACGCTATGGACCTCATCCGGTCAGTTGCTGGCGACTGCGACCTTCACCGGCGAGTCGGCGTCAGGCTGGCAGCAGATGAACTTCACGGCACCGGTCGCCATCGCTGCCGACACTACGTATGTTGCTTCCTATCACACGACGTCCGGGCGGTATTCGGTAAGCCGTCCGTATTTCACCTCTCAATACGTGAACGGGCCGCTCACTGCGCTGGCTAACGGTGCCGAGGAGGGCAACGGCGTCTATACGTATGGCGCCAGCAACTCCTTCCCGAGGAGTACCTACCAGGCCAGCAACTACTGGGTCGACGTGAGCATCACATTCTCGGCCGGGAGTGTCCGGCGCTCCCTCCGGCCCTCGTCCGGCGAGGCTTCCGAACGCGACGGCCGCAGCCAACAGTGTGGACCCTGCGGGTTGGTTCGCCGGGCGGATCGGGGCGTGTGAGCCGGATCTGCTGCGGCAGATGGTCAAGACGCTCCACCGCCTTCCCGCGCGAGATCTGGCGGCAGATCTGGATGTGACCGAGGACTAATAAATTGAGCAGATCGAAGGTGCGAGACGGTGCGAACAGGCGAGGGCTATCGCGGAGGCGGCGCCTGAGGCTCTGGATCGCTTGCGGGAACAGTCTGGTCGTCCTGCTCTGTCTGTTCCGCGGCGTTTCCAGTCCTTCGCGCGCGTCCACACCCAAGCCTGCTGAGCACGTCTCTCAGGTCGTGAGTGGTTCGCGGACACCACCGGCGTCGTCATTGAGAAACGTACCGGTCGCCGCGTCCGCCGACATGCGCTCAGCCCTTCCCGCACCACCCCTGAGAAACAGCCGAATTGCCAAGAGCGGAGCTCGCGCTCGTAGAGCGGCCTGCCCGCCGACGTCAGTCATCTGCATCGAGAACAGCCTTCCTGGCAACCCGCCAAGCGAATGGGATATCTCCGGAGCAGGTTCCCCAAATATCCAGGGATATGCCACTCAAATGAGTGTCGCCCAGGGGGAGACCGTGCAATTCAAGGTGAAGACTCCCTCGACCGGCTATCGCCTGGACATCTATCGCATGGGCTACTACAGCGGCCTGGGAGCACGCCTGATCGCTACGGTTCAGCCGTCCGCCGCCCTGCCGCAGACGCAGCCGGATTGTCTGACAGACAGCACGACCGGCCTGATCGACTGTGGCAACTGGGCGGTATCAGCCTCATGGGCTGTGCCGGCGAGCGCGGTCTCCGGCGTCTACATCGCGAAGCTGGTGCGTGAAGACGTGACCGGTGAGGCCAGCCAGATCATCTTCGTCGTCAGGGACGACACACGTCACTCGGATTTTCTGGTGCAGACGTCTGATGCCACGTGGCAGGCGTACAACTCCTACGGCGGCAACAGCCTCTATACAGGTGCCCCGGCGGGCCGGGCGTTCAAGGTCAGCTACAACCGTCCGTTCACGACCCGAGAAAGCTCTGTGTACAGCTGGTTCTTCGATTCCGAATATCCGATGGTCAGATGGCTCGAGGCGAACGCGTTCGACGTGAGCTACACCACCGACGTGGACACCGCCATGCGGGGAGCGGAGATTCTCGAGCACAAGGTCTTCATGTCCTCCGGCCATGACGAATACTGGTCCAACGAGATGCGGGACAACGTGCAGAACGCTCGCGGCAACGGCGTGAACCTCACCTTCTTCTCCGGAAACGAAGTCTTCTGGAAGACCAGATGGGAGAACAGCATCGCGGACGGCACCTCGTTCAGGACACTCGTCTGCTACAAAGAGACGCTCGCGAACAACATGAGGCTCGATCCGACTTCGACGTGGACGGGGACGTGGCGAGATCCGCGTTACTCCCCACCGGCGGACGGAGGGCGCCCGGAGAACGCACTGACAGGCACGCTGTTCATGGTCAACGGGGTCGCCAACGATTCGATACAGGTCCCCGCTGAGTTCAGCGACATGCGGTTGTGGCGCAACACGTCGATCGCCAATCTTCCTCCCGGCCAGACGGCGACCTTTCCCGCAGGAACGCTGGGGTACGAGTGGGACGAGGCTCCCGACGACGCAACCGCACCGCCCGGACTGGTCAGGTTCTCGAGAACGACCGTGAGCACGGACACCAGATTCCTGCTCAACTACGGGAGCCAATACGGCGCTGGGACCGCCACACACAGCCTGGTGCTTTACCGAGCTTCCAGCGGAGCGCTCGTCTTCGGAGCGGGGACCACCCAGTGGGCGTGGGGGCTCGACGCAGTTCACGATCGGGCCGGAAGCCCGACGGACATCAATATGCAGCAGGCGACGGTCAACCTCTTCGCTGACATGGGCACTCAGCCGGCCAGCCTACAGCCCGGCCTGGTGCCGGCGACCCAGTCGACGGACACGTCTCCACCGACGTCAACGATCATCAATCCGTCGAGCGGTGCCGGTGTGGCCGCGGGAAGGGTGGTCACTATTCAGGGAACGGCTAGCGATACCGGGGGCGGCGTCGTCGGGGGTGTGGAAGTCTCGTTCGACGGCACACGATGGTTCCACGCGATCGGCCGAAGCGCCTGGCAGTACCAATGGACGCCCACCAGCGCTGGACCCGTGACGATCAGGGTTCGCGCAGTCGATGATATCGGCAACATCCAGACGAATCCGACCACAGTGAACGTGACCGTAGGCGGGATATGTTGCACGCTTTGGTCGTCAACGACTGTCCCAGACGTGGAGGCGAGTAACGATTCCCAGGCCGTAGAAGTAGGGGTGAAGTTCAAGGCCACCACCTCTGGCCAAATCACCGGAATCAGGTTCTACAAGGGCGCGGCCAACACGGGGACGCACGTCGGCCATCTATGGAATTCTACAGGGACGCTACTCGCGGAAGCAACCTTTACCAATGAAACAGCAAGCGGCTGGCAGCAGGTGAATTTCTCTACCCCGGTGGTAGTCAGTGTGAACACCACATATGTCGCATCTTATCATACGCCGGGCCATTATGCCATGTCGCGGCCGTACTTCACCAACCCATATAATAACTATCCTTTGACCGCGCCGGCGAGTGCTGATTCTGGCGGGAACGGTGTGTATGCCTACGGTGCCACGAACACGTTCCCCACGGGGAGCTACCAGTCCACCAACTACTGGGTCGACGTGGTGTTCACGCCAACTTCCAGCCTGTGGGACGACACGGCTGTTCCAGCTGTCCAGTCGTATCCCGATGCTCACCCGGTCACGCTCGGGGTGAAGTTCACGGCGTCTGTGAATGGTTCCATCAGTGGTATCCGGTTCTACAAGGGTTCGCTGAATACGGGCACTCACGTGGGAAGCCTGTGGAGCGCGAGCGGGACGTTGCTGGCGACTGCGACCTTCACCGGCGAGTCGGCGTCAGGCTGGCAGCAGATGAACTTCTCCGCCCCGGTGGCGGTGACGGCGAATACTACGTATGTAGCGTCTTATTTCACGTCGTCGGGTAATTATTCTGTGACGCAGGCGTATTTCACCAGTGCGCACATCAATGGTCCTTTGACCGCGCCGGCGAGCGCTGATTCTGGCGGGAACGGCGTGTACGCCTACGGTGCCACGAACACGTTCCCCACGGGGAGCTACCAGTCCACCAACTACTGGGTCGACGTGGTGTTCACGCCAG
>NZ_BAABHK010000043.1:0-4316 GCF_039542055.1 Actinoallomurus vinaceus | reverse complement strand
CCGGCACGGCCCGGCGAGACCGGTCCGGGCGGGGCCCGCCCCGGCGAGTCGGCACGCCCCAGCATCGCCGAGGCGTTGAACGGCCGGACGGGATCCCGGCCCGGCGACACCTCCGGCCACCCCGAGAACCCGGCCGGCAACACCCGCCCCGGCGAGACCCGCCCAGGATCCGGACAGGGCACGAGGCCAGGCGAAAACGGCAACGGCACCAAACCCGGCGAGGAACCCACCGCCACCAAGCCGAGCGAGAACAGCAACGCCACAAGACCAGGTGAAGGACCCACGGGCGGCCAGCCCCGCCCCGCCGACTCGCGCGCCACCACGGCCGAAACCCCCACCGGCGGCGGTACGGGCCAGGCGCCCGAAACGCCGCTCACGGGCGGCCAGGACAGGCCGATCACCAGCGGCAACACCGGCCAAACCGGCGGTGACCTGAGCGGCACCGGTGGCTCCGACCGCGGGCAGGCGGAACCAGTCCAACCCGGCCCGGCCGTGATCCCGCCACGACCCGGCGAGACCGGCCCCGGCACCGCCCGCCCCGGCGAACCGGCACGCCCCAGCATCTCCGAGATACTGAACCGCGACGGGCGGGCAGGGGGACCGGCGGGAGGCCACACCGACCACGGGCCGGGCGGCGCGGACCTACGGCGATCGACGCCGTCCGGCGAGCCGGATCCTGCCAGTACGGCGGATGGTGCCGGTCACACCGATCAGGCCGGTGATCACTGGGCGGACGATCTCGACGGCGGCTTCGATGTCCTCGGAGACCTTCCACCGCACCAGAGGGATGCCGTCGAGCGGCTCCTGGACGACGATGGCGTCCGCCGCCTGAACGAGGCGCTGGCCAGCGACGACCCGCACGTACGCGCCGAGGCGCAGGTGTGGGCACGCGACGCGGGTGAGGGACTGAAGGCCCTTCCGGTCGCCGAACGACAGACGGTCTACCACTACACGTCGCTGCCGGCCGACCGGCTGGCCGAGCTGGTCCCCGGTGCCGACGTGACGATGCACGGCATGCTGGACACGGCCTCGATTCACACTCCGGACCACGGTCATCCGGTGGAGGTGGTGATCCACTCCCGGACCGGAGCCGATGTCTCGATCCTCACCGGCCGCGACCAGGTCGTGTTCGGGCCGGAAACCCGATTCCGCGTCCTGGCCGAAGAGCACATCGAACTGCCGATGTACAACGAGCACGAGAACGTGCGGCCGATCCACCGGATCTTCGTCGCCGAGCTCCCACCGGACGGCACGCCGCTGCCGGGGACCGCCGGGCACCCGGACACCGCGCTGACGCAGCGGCCGATGGACCAGCGGTTGCAGAACCTCGCCGACATCGCCCGCGAGGAGACCCCGGCCGGCGTCGCCTACTTCCACCCCGACGACCCGCAGTATGCGGGTCTGACGATGGGGACGAACCGCGCCGCCCCCATGGACGGAGTCTTCACCCTCGACCTGCACGCGAACTCCAAGAACGGGCGAGTGGGCGAGGAGCCTCTGAGCGGCCGGGACATCGCGACTCTGCTGAGCCAAGAGCCCAGGCTCACGGACACACCGGGTCACCCGGACGGTGACGGCCGGCCGGTGATCGTACGCTCCCTGGGGTGCCGCAGTGGGCAGGGGATGCATCCGCTGGCACAGGAGATCGCCAACGAGAGCGGCCGCATCGTCATCGCTCCGGACAACGAGGTGTGGATCGACTCGAACGGCAGCGCGCAGGTCAGCGCTCCGAGAGTCGGCGCCGATGGTCGTCCCATACCCATGCGCTTCCCCCCGGAGGGCGCATGGCGGATCTTCGTTCCCGAAGACGGCCGTGTCCTCCCGCAGGGCCACGAGCCGACGCCCGGCGGGCACGAGGGCGGTGAGACAGCTGGGCGTGGCCCGTCCACGGACGTGCCGCGCGAACCGCAGCCGACCCGTCCCGATGAGCCACCGTCCGATCCGCACGAGCTGCGCCGGAGCGCGCCCGAGGACGGAGTGCCGGCGGAGCATGGTGAGCCCCCGGCCGTCCCGGACCCCCACGCCCAACGCCGCGAGGAACTCGCCCAGAGCGTCGTCACCGGCATCGACCCTGACCAGACCAGACTCCTCGGGCGCGCCAACACGGGCTCGAGTCACGCCACGATGGCCGAGCGGGTGGAGCTCGTCACCTTCAACGACGGCGCGCACGCTGTCCGCAAGGAGATGAGGGCCGGCTGGGAGGATCAGGCGGACCGCGAGGAACTCGGCGCGCTGGTCGGCGGCGCCGTCGATGCGCCGGTGCCGCACGTGTACCGGGAGAATGACCGCGTCGTCTTCATGGACCACATCGACGGCGACTCCGCGTTCGCCCAGCATCCGACCACCTGGGACCCTTCGGACCTGGACCATCTCGGCTATCAGAACACCCATGGCGCCAAGCTCCTGGGTCTTCTCGACGTCCTGATCGAAAACTCCGATCGGCACAATGGCAACTGGATCATCATCGACGGAAACGTCTTTGGTATCGACCACAATATGGCCTTTCACGGAAGGGACGTCGACACCACCTCGAACTCGTTTGCCGCGCATTATGCGGACCTCGTAGAAGTCTCCAACGGGCACTACGAATACGTCTGGAAGCCCAATGAACTGTCCCCAAGCGATGTCGCGCTGATCAGAAGCCGGCTCGAAGCGTTGCGTCCGGAATTCGAACGGCTCGGACACGGAGACGACTGGTACGACGGCATGATGGACCGCTTCGCGCACATCGAGGCGAACGCCTCAGGGACGACGTCGCTACTGGCCTCCGACGAGCACCTCCCGACCGTCGCCCAATCGGACCGAGCCCCGGCCCACGACGCGGAACCCCCCGGAGAGAATCGGGATCCTGGGGAGGACGGGCCGACCGCGCCTGCGGCCCCACCGAGGCCTGAGGGCCCCCAAGACCCTGCCGGCGGCGGCTCGGCCCTCCGGCCGGACCATGGCGACAAGCCCGTTGCCGACCAGGACGGCGGCGCCGCCGACCACCAACTCGGCAGGAGCGACGAGCCCGCTCATCGCACCTCGGCGGAGCCGGACCGATTCGCCGAATGGGGGGATCGCGCCGACGCCATCCGGCAGGTCCTGCCCCCGGATGGCCTGCCGCACGACGGCAACCTACGGGAGATCATTCAGTCAACGCCCAATGAGTCCTCTGTCCACCCCGACGTCCGACAGTGGATTGACAACGCCCTCTCGTTCGATCACCCGGCGAGTGGCCTGCGTCTCTCGATCGACGAAGTCGGCGTCCTCGGCAAGCAGGCGATAATCAGTGGTGAGTTCCTCGATCGCGACGGACAGCGGCAAGGTGTCCTGGTGCTGAATTTCCACGCCAATCCGGACGGGGAACCCTATGCGAAGATCGCCATGGTGGAGCTGAACGGGGACAGCCAAGGGCGCGGGATCGGCGTCAATCTGATGGAGCGGCTGGAGAACTGGCTCATCGCTCAGGATGTACCGGAGATCAGACTCTGGGCCAACATCGACGTCGGCGGATACGCCTGGGTGCTGTACGGATTCGACTTCGACAGCAGGCTCCCCTTTGCGGAGAGCGGCCTACCAATA
This sequence comes from Actinoallomurus vinaceus, assembly GCF_039542055.1. NCBI lineage: Bacteria > Bacillati > Actinomycetota > Actinomycetes > Streptosporangiales > Thermomonosporaceae > Actinoallomurus > Actinoallomurus vinaceus. The sequence continues at coordinate 752 of NZ_BAABHK010000043.1, read as the reverse complement.
ATCCACGACGTGGTGGAAAATCACATCCAGTCTGGCCTGATGTCCCCCGAGGGACTCCGACAGTGGGAGGCAATCGCCGATCGGGCAACAGAGGAGGCATGGGGTACCCCGGAGAGGATCACCGCGTACGAGATCAGCCGGCTGGGCTGGGAGCGCCGGCGACCCGATACGGACGGCCGCATGACTTGGGACGGCAAGGAGATCCTGCGCGGTTCCGGATGGGGTGCCGTTCGCTTCCTTGAACCGCCCGAACCGCTGACGGGTGGGGAATGAACTCCGGCCGAGGACACGTACGGGAGGTGAGAGGCTGTGATCACTTCGGAGGAGCTTGAACGCGAACGGAGGAGGGCCCTCAGCCGTCTCGCGGATCTGCACCGGCAATGGGCACGGCGGTACGGCGATGTCGCCCCGTTCAACACCGAACATGCCAGCCCGGGCCCACGAGGCACTGACTACGCGTTGCATCACGTGGACGCGTCGGCGACCGCGGAGCAGGAAGAAGAGTTCCAGCGGCTCGCCGCCGAGGCGATGCGTCCGTTCCAGGAGATGGCCGAGGAATACGCTCGCCAGCAACGTGAGCGCGGAACGGCCGAACCGGGGAACGAAGCTCGGGGATAAGGCCGGAGGCGATACTTAGACCATGGCAGCGCCAGAAGTGCTCGCGGTCCTGAACGTACGCGACCGCCGGCAGCTCGGGACGATCGAACTGACGGCCGACGGCGAGCTGCTCGCCGCTCCCCGAGGCGTTCGCG
>NZ_BAABHK010000042.1:0-5284 GCF_039542055.1 Actinoallomurus vinaceus | reverse complement strand
TCGTCGTTTGGCCTTAACGGAGAGTTTGATCCTGGCTCAGGACGAACGCTGGCGGCGTGCTTAACACATGCAAGTCGAGCGGAAAGGCCCTTCGGGGTACTCGAGCGGCGAACGGGTGAGTAACACGTGAGTAACCTGCCCCTAGCTCTGGGATAAGCCTGGGAAACTGGGTCTAATACCGGACATGACCTCCCGCCGCATGGTGGGTGGTGGAAAGTTTTTCGGCTGGGGATGGGCTCGCGGCCTATCAGCTTGTTGGTGGGGTGATGGCCTACCAAGGCGACGACGGGTAGCCGGCCTGAGAGGGCGACCGGCCACACTGGGACTGAGACACGGCCCAGACTCCTACGGGAGGCAGCAGTGGGGAATATTGCGCAATGGGCGGAAGCCTGACGCAGCGACGCCGCGTGGGGGATGAAGGCCTTCGGGTTGTAAACCTCTTTCACCACCGACGAAGCTAACGTGACGGTAGGTGGGGAAGAAGCGCCGGCTAACTACGTGCCAGCAGCCGCGGTAATACGTAGGGCGCAAGCGTTGTCCGGAATTATTGGGCGTAAAGAGCTCGTAGGCGGTCTGTTGCGTCTGCCGTGAAAACCCGAGGCTTAACCTCGGGCCTGCGGTGGATACGGGCAGACTAGAGGTAGGTAGGGGAGAATGGAATTCCCGGTGTAGCGGTGAAATGCGCAGATATCGGGAGGAACACCGGTGGCGAAGGCGGTTCTCTGGGCCTTACCTGACGCTGAGGAGCGAAAGCGTGGGGAGCGAACAGGATTAGATACCCTGGTAGTCCACGCCGTAAACGTTGGGCGCTAGGTGTGGGATTCTTCCACGGATTCCGTGCCGCAGCTAACGCATTAAGCGCCCCGCCTGGGGAGTACGGCCGCAAGGCTAAAACTCAAAGGAATTGACGGGGGCCCGCACAAGCGGCGGAGCATGTTGCTTAATTCGACGCAACGCGAAGAACCTTACCAAGGTTTGACATCACCGGAAAACTCGCAGAGATGCGGGGTCCTTTTGGGCCGGTGACAGGTGGTGCATGGCTGTCGTCAGCTCGTGTCGTGAGATGTTGGGTTAAGTCCCGCAACGAGCGCAACCCTCGTTCCATGTTGCCAGCAACACCTTCGGGTGGTTGGGGACTCATGGGAGACTGCCGGGGTCAACTCGGAGGAAGGTGGGGATGACGTCAAGTCATCATGCCCCTTATGTCTTGGGCTGCAAACATGCTACAATGGCCGGTACAGAGGGCTGCGAGACCGTGAGGTTGAGCGAATCCCTAAAAGCCGGTCTCAGTTCGGATTGGGGTCTGCAACTCGACCCCATGAAGTCGGAGTCGCTAGTAATCGCAGATCAGCAACGCTGCGGTGAATACGTTCCCGGGCCTTGTACACACCGCCCGTCACGTCACGAAAGTCGGCAACACCCGAAGCCCGTGGCCCAACCCTTGTGGGGGGAGCGGTCGAAGGTGGGGCCGGCGATTGGGACGAAGTCGTAACAAGGTAGCCGTACCGGAAGGTGCGGCTGGATCACCTCCTTTCTAAGGAGCAGACACTGGCCGCATCACTCGCGATCGCGTGAGGGGTGTGGTCCAGGCGGCTTTCACTGTCGCAGGCGAATGTCCTGCGGGTGGGCCTGCTCACTAGTGGAGCACTGGCTATTCAAACCGGCTGGTTCGGTTGATCGGTTAGTACCGCCCTGGTTCGCCGGGGAGTGGGAACGCGGGTTGGTCGGGTCGGCTGGTTTGAGCACACTGTTGGGTCCTGAGGAAACGGGTGTTCGCACCCGGGCTTCTCAGGCGGGACCTCTCGTGAAGGGGTTCGCGCATACAGGCTGATCTGGTCGCCATACCACACTGACTTTGGTTGGTGGTTTGGTGGTGGCTGGGGGTTGGTTCTGTCCGTGTTTTGAGAACTGCATAGTGGACGCGAGCATCTTTGTTCTTGTCGAGTGTGTTCAAGTTTTTTAGGGCACACGGTGGATGCCTTGGTACCAGGAGCCGATGAAGGACGTGGGAGCCTGCGATATGCCCCGGGGAGTTGGCAACCGAGCGTTGATCCGGGGATTTCCGAATGGGGAAACCTAGCACCTGTCATGGGGTGTTGCCTCCGTCTGAATTGATAGGGCGGTTGGTGGTAACGCGGGGAAGTGAAACATCTCAGTACCCGCAGGAAGAGAAAACAATAGTGATTCCCTGAGTAGTGGTGAGCGAAAGGGGATGAGGCTAAACCATGCGCGTGTGATAGCCGGCGGGTGTTGCGTGTGTGGGGTTGTGGGAGCGCTCTTGCTCGGACCGCCGTTTGAGCGTGAAGTCAAAAAACAGCAGGGTAGTCGAACGATCTGGGATGGTCGACCGTAGTCGGTGAGAGTCCGGTAGGCGAAATCTTGTTGTCTTCATTGAGTGTTTTCCCGAGTAGCACGGGGCCCGTGAAATCTCGTGTGAATCTGCCAGGACCACCTGGTAAGCCTGAATACTCCCTGGTGACCGATAGCGGACTAGTACCGTGAGGGAAAGGTGAAAAGTGCCCCGGTGAGGGGTCGTGAAAGAGTACCTGAAACCGTGTGCCTACAAGCCGTCAGAGCTCCCGCATCTCTTTTGGGGTGTGGTGTGATGGCGTGCCTTTTGAAGAATGAGCCTGCGAGTTATGGTGTGTGGCGAGGTTAACCCGTGTGGGGGAGCCGTAGCGAAAGCGAGTCTGAATAGGGCGTTTTTAGTCGCATGCTGTAGACCCGAAGCGGAGTGATCTACCCATGGGCAGGTTGAAGCGCGGGTAAGACCGTGTGGAGGACCGAACCCACCAGGGTTGAAAACCTGGGGGATGACCTGTGGGTAGGGGTGAAAGGCCAATCAAACTCCGTGATAGCTGGTTCTCCCCGAAATGCATTTAGGTGCAGCGTTGCGTGTTTCTTGCCGGAGGTAGAGCTACTGGATGGCCTAGGGGGCCTACAAGCTTACTGAAGTCAGCCAAACTCCGAATGCCGGTAAGTGAAGCGTGGCAGTGAGACTGCGGGCGATAAGGTTCGTAGTCGAGAGGGAAACAGCCCAGATCACCGGCTAAGGCCCCTAAGCGTGTGCTAAGTGGTAAAGGATGTGGAGTTGCCGTGACAACCAGGAGGTTGGCTTAGAAGCAGCCACCCTTGAAAGAGTGCGTAATAGCTCACTGGTCAAGTGATTCCGCGCCGACAATGTAGCGGGGCTCAAGCACATCGCCGAAGCCGTGGCATCCCAACAATACTCAGGCGTACTTGTACGTCCAGGGGTTGGGGTGGGTAGGGGAGCGTCGTGTGGGCTGTGAAGCGGCGGCGTGAGCCAGTCGTGGAGACCACACGAGTGAGAATGCAGGCATGAGTAGCGAATGAGGGGTGAGAAACCCCTCCGCCGGATGACCAAGGGTTCCTGGGGCAGGCTAATCCGCCCAGGGTAAGTCGGGACCTAAGGCGAGGCCGTGAGGCGTAGTCGATGGACAACGGGTTGATATTCCCGTACCCGCTGACATGCGCCCATGCTGAACCCACTGACACTAACCATGTGAGCTCGGCTTGATCCCTTCGGGGGTCTTGTCTGAGGGAGTGTGGGACCTGAGGTGGTAGTAGGCAAGTGATGGGGTGACGCAGGAGGGTAGCTCAGCCCAGGCGATGGTTGTTCCTGGGGTAAGCATGTAGGGCGCACCATAGGTAAATCCGTGGTGTATTAAGCCTGAGATGTGATGCCGAGCCGATTTAGGCGAAGTGAGTGATCCCATGCTGTCGAGAAAAGCCTCTAGCGAGTATGTCGGCGGCCCGTACCCTAAACCGACTCAGGTGGTCAGGTAGAGAATACCGAGGCGATCGGGTGAACTGTGGTTAAGGAACTCGGCAAATTGCCCCCGTAACTTTGGGAGAAGGGGGGCCCCTGCTGGTGACCAGACTGGCTTTGTGAGCTGGTGGGGGTCGCAGATACCAGGGGGAAGCGACTGTTTACTAAAAACACAGGTCCGTGCGAAGTCGTAAGACGCTGTATACGGACTGACGCCTGCCCGGTGCCGGAACGTTAAGGGGACCGGTTAGTCCTTCGGGGCGAAGCTGAGAACCTAAGCGCCGGTAAACGGCGGTGGTAACTATAACCATCCTAAGGTAGCGAAATTCCTTGTCGGGTAAGTTCCGACCTGCACGAATGGCGTAACGACTTCCCCACTGTCTCAACCACAGGCCCGGTGAAATTGCACTACGAGTAAAGATGCTCGTTACGCGCAGCAGGACGGAAAGACCCCGGGACCTTCACTATAGCTTGGCATTGGCGTTTGGAGCGTCTTGTGTAGGATAGGTGGGAGACTGTGAAGCCATCACGCCAGTGGTGGTGGAGTCGTTGGTGAAATACCACTCTGGTCGTTTCGAGCGTCTAACCCGCGCCCGTGTATCCGGGTGGGGGACAGTGCCTGGTGGGTAGTTTAACTGGGGCGGTTGCCTCCCAAAGAGTAACGGAGGCGCCCAAAGGTTCCCTCAGCCTGGTTGGCAATCAGGTGTCGAGTGCAAGGGCACAAGGGAGCTTGACTGTGAGACAGACATGTCGAGCAGGTGCGAAAGCAGGGCCTAGTGATCCGGCACCACCGTGTGGATGGGGTGTCGCTCAACGGCTAAAAGGTACCCCGGGGATAACAGGCTGATCTTGCCCAAGAGTCCATATCGACGGCAAGGTTTGGCACCTCGATGTCGGCTCGTCGCATCCTGGGGCTGGAGTAGGTCCCAAGGGTTGGGCTGTTCGCCCATTAAAGCGGCACGCGAGCTGGGTTTAGAACGTCGCGAGACAGTTCGGTCCCTATCCGCTGTGCGCGTAGGAGACTTGCGAGGGTCTGTCCCTAGTACGAGAGGACCGGGACGGACGAACCTCTGGTGTGCCAGTTGTACCGCCAGGTGCATGGCTGGTTGGCTACGTTCGGTCGGGATAACCGCTGAAAGCATCTAAGCGGGAAGCCTTCCTTTAGATGAGGTCTCCCAACCCTAGTGGTTGTAAGGCCCCCAGCTAGACGACTGGGTTGATAGGCCGGAGATGGAAGCACCGTGAGGTGTGGAGTCGACCGGTACTAATAGGCCGAGTGGCTTGACACACACCTCTTCAAGAGCTGCGTTAAAGATGTTCGCGTTCACTGTGCGGTTCCCGGGACACGGCCGGGAACTTACGACCCCCGGAATCCCGTTAGGCGTTTCGGTGGTTATGGCGAAGGGGAAACACCCGGTCCCATTCCGAACCCGGAAGTTAAGCCCTTCAGCGCCGATGGTACTGCACTGGAGACGGTGTGGGAGAGTAGGACAC
>NZ_BAABHK010000041.1:0-6187 GCF_039542055.1 Actinoallomurus vinaceus | reverse complement strand
GCGTGTCCACCGCCGAAGCCAGAGTGTCCGACAGCCCGGAGAAGCCCCGACCCGACTTCGTCCATGACTCGTAATGAGCTTCATAACCGGCGGCCAACAGTCACCCCTGTCAAACGTTCGTCGCACCAGGCCAACTCGGCAGGGGGTGCGCGGCACCCCACCGCGATGCGCGGCGCGCCGTCACGGCCGGGAGCCTGCCGGCGCGTCGCGAGGCTTTCCGCTGCGTTTCAGACGGCCGTCGTACGCCTGGGGGCGAGAATCCGGAGTCCGCGTAAGTGGCGCCACTTACGCTGATCTGCGATTTCTCCGCCGCACGGACCGGTCGCCCGCGTCATTCGACCGCCCAGTGGTGATGATCTTCCAGAACCGGTCATGCCGGGTCATGCATTGGGTCTGGTGTTTACCGTGCGGTCGGCGTGGGTATGCGGTCGTTCACCAATGGCCGCCTGTGCTATCACCACCTCGGCCGGGCCCGCGTCCGCCAAACGGCCGGTAGAACCAGGCCCGATCCCCGTCCGTGTTCACTCGGCTCCTCACAGATTATGTCTGTGAGGTTAACTATGTTTCGGGCAAGTAAACCATCACCGAATTTATGGCGCAATGGGTACGCCGTAGTGAATCGATCAAGAAACAGCGAATGCGCGCGACAACAGCGCGCGGCGAGCTGGATGAGCTCGCCGCGCCGCGGAGAGGAGAGGAGAAACGCCCTGTCAGGCCGAGGGGTCGTCGGGCGGGAGCTTGGCGCGGCCCGGTCGCCAGCCACGGCGTGCGCCCAGCGGCACGACGACGCCCGCGAACGCGACCAGCAGCGCCCCGCCGATGGCGCAGACCGCGATCAGCGCACCGAGATGACGGGTCCGGTGATCGACCGGCGGCGGACCGCCGATGTCGATCGGCTGGGCGCCCGCTCGAGGTGACGTGGAGGGGCCGTTCGTGTCGCTGATGAGCGCCGTCACCGCCTCACGCGGGTTGACCATCCCGCTGCCGCTCCCGGTCCCGATGCTGTGATCGGCGGTGGCGACGATGCGCTTGAGGAGCTCCGGCGCGGTCAGGTCCGGCTTGTTGGCCTTGACGAGAGCCGCGACGCCGGTGACGTACGGCGCGGAGTAGCTCGTGCCCTTCAGATCGCCGACGTAGCCGCTGCCCTCCGTGCTGATGATGCTCTCGCCCGGTGCGGACACGTCCACCTTGGACGCGGTGTTGGAGAAGTCGGACAACGGACCGCTGGGACTCACAGCGCCGACGGACAGCACGCCGGCGTACGACGCGGGGTAGGCCTCCTGCTCGCTCGCCTTCTTGTTCGGTTCGACGTTCCCCGCGGAGGCCACGATCAGGACGTTCTTTTTCCGTGCCTGCTCGACCGCATGCCGCAGGAGGGGATAGTCGGTGTTGGTGGCGGAGACGTTGATGATGTCCGCCCCTTCGTCCACGGCCCGCATGATGCCCTTGGCGAGCAGCGTGCCGTCGTCGTTCGACGTCTCGCTGTTCTGAATCTTGATCGAGATCAGGCGGACGTCGGGGGCGACTCCGACGAACGGCATCGACTGGCTGTTGCGCTCGTCCTGGGCCGCGATGATGCCGGCGACCGCGGTGCCGTGGCCGTAGCAGTCGGTGTTGTGGGTGTGAGTGAGATCGATGCTCTTCACGACCCGGCCGGCCAACTGCGGGTGCGACTGGTTGACACCGCTGTCGACGACGGCGACCGTGACGCCCTTCCCCCGGGTGATGCCCCACATGCTGGTGAAGTCGAGCCGCGACTGCGCCCACGGCACCTGCTGAACGCGCGCCGCCGGGAAGGACTGCGGGGTAGGGCAGGGAGGGATGGGTGTCGCCGTCTTGATCTTGGTCTTGGTGACCGTCGGGGCGGGGGTGGGCTTGGTGGGCTTGGTCGGAGACTTTCCAGGATGGGCGGATGGTGATGGTCTGGCTTGGCCGGGAAGCGCGAGAGCCCCCGGTGCGCACACGGTCACCGTAAGCGCCAGCGAACCCGCGACGGCCAGCCCTGCCAGTCGTACCGCCCCCATGCGTCGCCTCCCCCGGGAATGCGTCGACCAGTGTCGCACTTTAGACGATCGACGCGACGACAGGTTCCGATCGCGGTCATTCCGGGCAGACGGCCCGTTAGCATCAGACCTCGTGGCCCACCACGACCGCTCCGAAACCACACCGCGCCGGAGGCCGACGGTGCTGCTCAGCGTGGTCGGCGTCGTCGCGGTCACGATCGCGCTGACAGGTGCCTTCGGCGGCCTGGGCGCCCGTCCGAGCGCGCCGGCCGCGGTGTCCCCCGGTGCGACGGTGGATCAGGGGCTCTTCAAGGTGCAGGTCCTCGACGCCCGCACCGGCCGGTTGAAGATCGGGGTTTTCGGCAAGGCCGACAACAAACTGGTCGTACGGGCGCGCGTGACCAACACCGGAGACCGTTCGTGGGGCGTGATCTCGTTCCTGAGCGGAGTCGTCGCCGAGCCCAAGCCCGGCCAATACGTGAAGCCGGACATGACGCAGTCGAACGGCGACCTCCTCGGCGGCACGACCACCGAGATCCACCCGCGGCTGCCGGTGACCGTCCAGTTGGTGTGGCCGCTCCCCGAGACGACGACGCCGCGGTCCGTCACTCTCGCGCTGCGCGCGTGGCAGTACGGCCAGGCGTTCACCACGAACGACATCGGCTGGAGCGTCACGAGCACCTCTCCCGTCACCGCGAAGGTGACACTTCCGGTACGGGCGGGGGCGACCTCATGAGCACCTTGGTCAGGGCCGTGTCCTGGCTCGTCGCCGTGGCGCTCATGGCCGCCGCCATGTGGCTGCACGGTGCCAAGCCGCGCCAGGACTCCAAGTTGCTCGATCCGATCGCGAGCCGGGGCCGCGTCGGCACCGTGGTCGGCAACCGCGTCTTCAGCGTCCAGGTCGACCGGGTCGACGTGGCGGCCGCGATCGTCAAGGACGACATCCTCAAGCGGACGACCGTCCCCAGCCCCGGCCTCTTCGTGATCGTCTACCTGCGGATCAGGAGCAACCAGAAGCCGTTCATGCCCGGGCACGCCCGGCTGACCACGCGTGGTGGCCTGTCGTACGACGAAAGCGGCCGCCCAGACGTCTCCGGTCGTACCAGCAACTACGAGCCGATGTTCTGGGCTCCCGCGTCGTACGTCTTCGAGATCCCGAAGGACCGGCTGGCCGGAACGCGGTTGATCCTCGGGGAGTCCAGTCTGCTCAATCAGTTGAGCGCCGAGGTCGACGTGGACCTGGGCATCGACGCCCGAAAGGCGGCGGATCTGATCGGCCGCGCTCCCCACGACTACGTGCTGAAGACGACATGACGTTCGACCCGTACGATCAGCGACCGGCGCGCTCGCGAGCGCCCCGCGACCCGTACGAGCGCACCGTCCGGGACTCGTACGAGCACACCGTCCGGGACCCGCGCCCGCCCGGGACGCGGGACCCGCTCGAGGACACGGTTCCCGACGTGCTCCAGCCCATGGGCGAAGAGGTGGCGGCATCACGGGCGAAGGGGGGACGGCGCGGCCGACGTCTGATCGAGGCGGCCGCGCTGCTCGTCCTGGCACCCGGCCTGCTGGTCGTGCAATGGGTCGATGACAGCCACCAGGCCGCAAACATGCAACCACCGGAGCGCGGCACGACCGTACGGCGCGGTCAGACGGGGGTGCTCGGCCATGCCCAGTGGAGACTGCTCGGCCGGGACACGACCGTGCCCGCGAGGAGCTCGACGACACCGGCCGGTGCCGTACACATCAAACTGATCCTCCAGGTCCGGCCGCTCGATGCCCAAGGGGTCAAGAACGCCAAGACGACCGGCTACCGGCTGCGGGACGGCGCCGGGCACGAGTGGACGGGCGTGCCGATCGGCCCGGACCCGGTCGCGGGGCGTACCACCCAGATGGCGGTCACCTCCGACGTGCCGGCCGCCCTGGTCAACTCGGTGCTGCTGGCGATATGGCAGAAGTCGACGACGGAGACGGGGTCCTCACTGCACGGTCTCGTCTTCGCGCATTGACGCGTGCCACCACAAGGTCGAACGCCGCCGCCATCAGGCACACGCGAAGCACCTGATGCACGAAGTCGACACCGAAGTCGACGAGGGACAGGCGCGCCTCCCACCAGCCGATCGGGTGCGGGCCGAGCAGGTCGTAGACACCCCGCTTCCCCAGATCCGCGACGACCTCCAGGCCGGTGAACAGGGCACAGAAGACGCCGAACGGGAGTATCCCCGCCCGGATGATCATTCGGACCCCGTACACGGTCGGGAGCCACTTGTCGCGCAGCTCCCGGGTGAGGACCTCGAGCGGCGTGCGCGGCCGGTCCATGCCACTGGCCGCGATGATCCGCCGGGCCAGTCTGCCGCTGCCGAGCGCGGCCTCCTCTGCGGCGTCGACCCCGAGGATCACTCCCGCGATCACCAGCCATACGAGGGAGCCGAGTACGGCCTCCTTGAAGGACGGCCACAGCGCGCCCACCCAGCCGAACAGAGGGCCGGTGAGGTCGGTCAGCCATCCCCACGCGACCCGCCCGTGCAGCCAGTCGTTGCCGGCGTTCCGGGCCTGGTTGACGGTGAAGAGGCCGAACAGCGTCCAGTTGACCTCGCAAAAGGCGATCAGCATCCCACCCGTTCGCGCCCACCGCGGTTCCACCACGCGCTCGGCGATGAACTTGGCGATGAGGAAAACGGCGGTCAGCGCGATCGCGATGTACATGTGGCGCTCGAGGGCGCTGATCGACTTCATGGCCGTCAGCTGCCCGCCGATGCCCTGTTCTCCGAATCCGCGGCCGGTGACGCTCTGCGAGTAGTCACGCGCGTCGTCGGTGAACCAGTTCCAGGCCAGGTAGAAGATCATGAAGGGCAGCAGCGCACGGGCCAGCGCGTCGAGGATGGTCTCCTCGTCCTGCACCGCCCATGGGGCGAGGGACTCGTCGAGTTCATGCTCCCGGACCGCGGGCAGGCCGTCCTTGACGCTGTGGACCATGAGCACCGTCACCGACAGCGTGACCAGCACGGTGAAGCTCATCACAAAGACCGGCACGACGGCGTTGTGCAGGCCGAACCGATAACCGCTGTAGAACAGCGCGTACCGGAGCGCCTGACCGACCGTGTACCAGAGCGCCAGCGGCAGCACGAACCGGCCGGCCAGGCGGAGCGTGGCCCACGGCAGGATCACCGGGGATGTGGCCAGGGCCGAGCGCCGCCCCGGCCCGCGGCGCGGCGATGGAGGGGCTTGCGATTCCGGGTTCACAATGGATCCAGGGGGACGTTGATGGTGGTCTCGGCGTCACGACCGGCCTGGCCGGAACGCGGTGCGGGAGTAAGAGAGTACGCGCGGATCAGTCGCCGTCCGCCTCGGACCGGTCATCGCGCGGGCGGAAGAGGTTCCCCTGGTCGTCCATCCCGATCAGGAAGGCGAACCGTTCGGGCTGCTCGACCGGGATCCGCTCCTGCGGCGCGATCGCGTCCCGCTCCGCCGCGGCCTGACGTAGCCGGTCGAGGATGCGGCGGTCGTCCTCGGAGAGCTCGGCCATGAGAGTTTCCCTTCGTATCGACGGCTAGCTTATGCTCGGCGTGGCACCTTTGGGGGCAAAGGGGACAGAGGGGAACCGATCGCGGAGCAGACGAGTCTGTCTTAAGGTCAATGGCGTTTCGACGTGATCGGAGGCGAGCGGGCATGAGGGCAGTGCTTCGCACATCGCTCGAAGAGCTGATGGCAGCCTGCTCCGGGCGGGTCGAACAGCCCAAGGACATGCGCCGCACACTCGACGAGGTCAGCACGACGGCGACGCCCCGTGACGGCCTGGCGAAGATCATCATGATGCCGTTCATGCGAGAGCGCTGGACGGCTGCGCCCAAGGGATGCGCGGCATGACGACCGACTTTCAAGCGACGGCGAAGACCTACGAGCAGGCCGAGCACACCGGGACCATTCACGGTCACGCAAGCACTATGTGGGTGTAGTGCTGGGTGAATGACGAGTTTGGGAATTTCCTCGGGCGTGGTTCGCGATTTTGGCGTGCCCGTCCACGGCGTGTGAGGTCGACCGGCAACGGATGCCCCTGGCGTGTGGGCTCGTTTGACGGGGGTGCGTGGTGACCACGGGTTACGACGTCAATTTCGAGTCGTGGACGAAGTCGGGCCGGGGCTTTTCTGAGCTGTCGGACACGTTGGCGGTGGCGGTTGACACGT
>NZ_BAABHK010000040.1:0-7305 GCF_039542055.1 Actinoallomurus vinaceus | reverse complement strand
CTAACGTGACCGGCAAGACCCCGGGGTGGAAGGCGGCGCTGAACGCGCTGTCGCTCTACTACGGCGACCGCATCACCCTCAACTAGAAGCGATCACCGGCCCGCCCACAAAGATCCGGACAGTCCCGTTCGCGACTGATGCGGTGTGGTGGAGGGGGTGGTCGGCGCCACGGTGCTGCCGTGTCAGCGGATGGTGATCAGGCCTGTCTGGTAGGCGATGATGACGAGTTGTACGCGGTCGCGGGCGTTGAGTTTGGCGAGCAGTCGGCGGACGTGGGTTTTGGCTGTGCCGGGGCTGATGTGTAGCCGTTGGGCGATCTCGGCGTTGGTCAGGCCCTTGGCCACGAGGGTGAGGACTTCGCGTTCGCGGTCCGTGACGGCCTCGAGCGCGACGGGGGTGGTGGGGAAGGGGTCGGGTTCTGGTCTGGCCGCGAATTCCTCGATCAGTCTCCGGGTGATGCCGGGGGCCAGCAGCGCGTCGCCGGCCGCGATCACCCGGATGGCGGCCAGCAGATCCAGTGGCGGGGTGTCTTTGAGCAGGAAGCCGCTGGCCCCGCCGCGTAGTGCTCCGTAGACGTATTCGTCCAGGTTGAAGGTGGTCAGTATCAGGACGCGTACGGCCGTGGATGATGTGATGAGGCGGGTGGCCTCGATCCCGTCCATTTCGGGCATTCGCACGTCCATGAGCACGAGGTCGGGCAGTTCGCGGCGGGCTTGCTCAACTGCCTGTAGTCCGGTCGCCGCCTCGCCTACCACGGTCAGATCGTTTGCTGATTCGACGATGCCCCGCAACCCGGCCCGTACCAAGGTCTGATCATCAGCGACCACCACACGGATCATGTGGGGTTCTCCGCCAGTGGGAGCCGGGCGGCGACCTGGAAGCCTTGGCCGGGCAGGGGGGCTGCGTGGAACCAGCCGCCGTAGAGGTTGACCCGTTCCTGCATGCCGTGCAGGCCGTGACCGTGGACCGGGGGTGTGGCGCCGCCGCTGCCGTGGTCGGTCACCTCGATGGTCAGCTCGTCGGCCCGGTAGTCGATGACGGCGCGAGCTGTGGTGGTCCCGGAGTGCTTCACCACGTTGGTCAGGGCCTCCTGGATGATCCGGTAGGCCGACAGGTCGATCCCGGCGGGCAGGCCGCGGGGCTGCCCGCTGATGGCGAGTTCGACCCGTACGCCCGCTTGGGCGGTCTGCGTCACGAGCCGCTCCAGATCTGCCAGCCCCGGTGTGGGGGCGCGGGTGGGGCCTTCTGCCGCGCGGTCTGGATCCTCCTCGCGGAGCAATCCGAGCAGCCCGCGCATCTCCCGTAGGGCTTCCCGGCCGGTGGACTCGATGATGCCCAGCGCGGTGCGGGCCTCGGCTGGTTTGTCGTCGATCACGAGATGGCCGAAACCGGCCTGGACGGTGATCACGCTCATGCCGTGCGCGACCACATCGTGCAGCTCGCGGGCGATCCGTATCCGTTCCTCGGTGACCTGGCGCTGGGCCTTGTGCAGTTCGGCCTTGGTCCGCTCGGCCTGCCGCGCGGCCTGCTGCTGGAGCAGGTTCTCGGTGTAGGAGCGGTGCTGTCCCACCGCGAAGCCGACCGTCCACACGGTGACGAAGAGGAAGACGAACATGATCATGCCCCGGCTGGGCGAGGCCGCGATCGCCAGTACCGGTGCCTGCGCCACGGCGAGCGCGATGAACGCGGTGCGGGGTCGGCAGATGGAGGCCACCGAGTAGAGGACATAGGGCATCGCCATGACCGGCGGAACCACACCCGCGCTGCCGTGGACTGGAAGCATGATCAGGATCGAGACGGTCATCGCGACGGTCGCGGCCAGCGGGTACCGCCGCCGCAACGCCACCGCCGCAGCGACCAGCGCGGTCCCGGAGAGCGCCAGCAGGGCGATGCCCGGCGTGCGCATGTACTTCCACAACGACATCGGCATCAGCAGGGCACATGCCGCGGCGGCGAGGTAGTCCAGCGCCTGCCAGTGCCCGGCGCGCACCCACCTGAACAGTGGCGGGCGGAGCTCAGAATGCATAACCCGAGCGTATGGGCGCTTTCCCGGGTATGGCATCGCCCTGCGGGCGTATCCCCACAGGCATAGCCGCAGCGATGATCGCGCCAGTCGTACGCCCCCGTGCAGAGCCGAGAAAGGGCCCCGCCGGGGGACGATTCGCAGCCGCCTGGACCGGCACTGTGGAACGCGGGGTGAGGGACACCCCTGGTCAAGGAGACCCAATGATCGAAGTTCACGAGCTCACCAAGCGCTATGGCCCTGTCAAGGCCGTCGACCGCCTGTCTTTTGCGATCCGGCCCGGCCAGGTCACCGGCTTCCTGGGTCCCAATGGCGCGGGCAAGTCCACGACGATGCGGACGATCCTCGGGCTGGACACCCCCACGTCGGGACGGACCCTGGTCAACGGCGTGGCCTACCGTACGATCGACAAGCCGCTGCGTGTCGTGGGGTCCCTGCTGGACGCCGGCGCGGTGCACGGCGGGCGGAGTGCCAGGAGCCACCTGGAGTGCCTGGCGGTCACCAACGACCTGCCGCGCTCCCGCGTCGGCAAGGTCCTGGAACAGACCGGCCTGTCCGGTGTGGCCCGCAAGCGGGTCCGTGGCTTCTCGCTCGGGATGCGGCAGCGACTCGGGATCGCCGTGGCCCTGCTCGGCGACCCGCCGATCCTGATGTTCGACGAGCCGGTCAACGGGCTCGACCCCGAGGGCATCGTGTGGATCCGCAACCTGATGAAGTCGCTGGCGGCCGAGGGCCGTACGGTCTTCGTGTCCAGCCATCTGATGAGCGAGATGGCGCTCACCGCCGACCACCTGATCGTGATCGGTCGAGGGGCGTTGATCGCCGACACCGGAATGGCGGACTTCATCCAGTCGAGCTCGCTGAACGACGTTCTCGTCCGTACGCCACAGAGCCGATATCTCGCCGACCTGCTCACCGCCAAGGGCGCCCAAGTCATCGCCGCGCCGGACGGCGGGCTCGCGGTCACCGGCCTGACCACCGAGGCCATCAGCCAGGTGGCCGCCGCCAACGGCGTCGAGGTCTACGAGCTGGCCAGGCGGCAGGCATCGCTGGAGGAGGCCTACATGAAGCTCACCGACACCTCCGTGCAATACCGCGCGACCGACCCCGGAAAGCGTGGCAGGCGATGACCGCACAGTCCTCCCTACCCCAGCGCGGGGTACTGCGCTCCTTCCTGCCCGGGCGCGGAGTGCTGCGCTCGGAGTGGATCAAGCTGCGCTCGGTCCGCTCCACCTATCTGTCGGTGCTGTTCGCGACCCTCGTCGCCGTCGTGCTCGGCGTGCTGGCCACCTCGTCGGACGCGAGCAACTGGGCCACGATGACCGCCCAGGACAAGGCGCAGTTCGATCCGCTGGGGGACTCGTTCATCGGGCTGATCTTCGGCGAGCTGGCGTTCGGTGTCCTCGGGGTGCTGGCGATCAGCACCGAATACCGGACGGGCATGATCCGTGCGACGTTCTCGGCGGTGCCCCAGCGGGGGCGGGTCTATGCCGCCAAGGCGCTGGTGGTCGGCGTGGTCTCGCTGGTCCTCGGGATGCTGCTGGTCTTCGGCTCGTTCTTCCTGGGGCAGGCGATGCTGTCGTCCAAGCACCTCGAGGTTCATCTGGGAGATCCCGGTGTGCTGCGGGTCGTTCTCTCCGCCGGTCTGTATCTGTTCGTGGTGACGATGATCGGATTCGGGCTCGGCGCGATCCTGCGGCACAGCGCCGGCGCGATCGCGGCCCTGGTGGCGATGCTCTGGCTCGCCTACCCGATCGGAAGAGTCCTCGATCACCTCTCCTACCTGCCCTCCCGGATACTCCTGTTCAACATCGCAGACGCGATCACCAGGACGCACGCGGCCACCGGGAAACCCGCGCTGCGGATACCGTCCCTCGAACTGGCCTACTCCAGCCTCGCGCTCTACCTGGTCGTGTTCCTCGCGCTGGGCGCCTGGAGGATTTCCCGCGATGCCTGAACCCGTCATGATGCTGCGATCAGGTCAGGCGTCTGCCTCGGCGCCCCCACGCCGTGGCGGGTTCCTCGTCACGCGGGGGATGCTCGCCTCCGAGTGGATCAAGCTACGCTCGGTCCGGTCCACCTGGCTGACTCTGCTGTGCGCGCTGCTGTTCGTGCTCGCCTTCGGCCTGTTCGACACCCTGTCGGTCACCGAGAGCTGGAACACCATGTCCGCCGCCGACAAGGCGTCATTCGATCCGCTGGCGGAGGCCTTCGCCGGAATGCAGATCGGCGAGCTTGCCTTCGGCGTGCTCGGGGTCCTCGCCATCAGCGTGGAGTACGAGACGGGCATGATCCAGACCACATTCTCCGCCGTACCCAGGCGCGGGAAGGTCTTCGCGGCCAAGGCCGTGGTGGGGGGCGGCGTCATGCTCACCGCCGGCCTGGCGCTCGCCTTCGTCACCTTCCTCGGCGGCCAGTGGATGCTGTCCGCAAAGAACCTCGACGTCCAGTTGGCAGACCCCGGCGTACTGCGGTCCGTGGCATGCACCGGCCTCTACCTCGCCGTGGTCGGCCTGATCGGCTACGGCCTGGGCGCCCTGATCCGGCACACCGCCGGCGCGATCTCGGTCATGTTCGCCGTCATCTGGCTCACCTACGGCGCCACCCACGCCGTCGAGAAATGGTCCTACCTCCCCGACCGCTGGCTCCTCGTCAGCGCCTACCAGACCCTCTCCAGAATCCACCCGCAGTCGGGCACCAGCGCACTGCGGGCCCCGACGACCACCATGGCCTTCGTGGAACTGGCCATATACCTGCTCGTCTTCCTCGGCCTCGGCGCCTGGCGCATGTCCCGTGACGCCTAGATGAGTAGTTCCGAAGCGCTGTTGACCGACTCCGAACCCATCTGTGCTTCGGAGCACCCCACTTCCAATGATCTGAAGGAGTGCGTGTGATCTCCCCGCGAGTGGTGTGCGCCGCCGCCCTGCTGGCCGTCGCGTCGCTGGCCGTACCGGCTGCCGCCGAGGCCAAGACACAGCTCAAGACCCAGGCCCGGCCCCAGGCCGCCGCCCCGCCCCAGCTGACCCTTCCTGCGCCGACGGGCCCCTCCCCGCTCGGCACGGTGTCCCTGCATCTGGTCGACCGCTCAAGGAAGGACCCGTTCGCGGGCGCCGGCCACGACCGCGAGCTGATGATCAGCCTGACCTATCCGGCCAGGAAGGCCGCCGCGTACCCGGTGGCGCCCTGGCTGCCGCCCAAGGCAGCGGCCCAGTACCTGCGCCAGGAGGGACTGCCTCCGGGAGCCGTCCTGCTGCCGCAGACCCACGGGCACGAGGGTGCCCCCGCCGACCGGCGCGAGGGCCGGCTGCCCGTCGTGCTGTACTCCCCGGGCAACAACTCCTTCCGCTCGGCCAACAGTGTGGTGGTCGAGGAGCTGGCCAGCCGGGGATACGTGGTGGCCACGATCGACCACACCTATGACGGCCTGGTGGAGTTCCCCGACGGCCGGGTGGTGACCTCGGTTCCCGACGGCGCCGGGACCGGCTGGGTGGTCTATAAGCAGCGCATCGCCGACACCCGCTTCGTTCTTGACCAGCTCGCGGTGCTGAACCGTGGTGGCAACCCCGACGCCGAGCACCGCAAGCTCCCCAAGGGGCTGCACGGCCTGCTCGACCTCGACCGGGTCGGCCTGTTCGGCTTCTCGGCCGGCGGGCCCACGGTCGCATCCGCCATGTTCGAGGACCGGCGGATCAAGGCAGGGTTGGCCATGGACGGCCCGGTGGCGGGCCCGGTCGTCACCGCGGGGCTGGCCCGGCCGTACATGCTGATGACCGCCACCAAGGCCGTCCGCGACCGGATCCCCGACCTGGCCACGTTCTGGTCGAATCTGAAGGGCTGGAAGCTCAACATCAGGACCGAAGGGGTAGAACACGCCTCCTACGGCGACCTGGAAGTGGTCGCCCCACAGGTGGCGTCACTGCTGAAGTGGACGCCCGCCCAGCTCGCCGAGCAGATCGGCACGCTCGCCCCTGAGCGCGGCGAGGCCGTCCAGCGGGCCTACCCGCTGGCCTTCTTCGACCTGCACCTGCGCGGCAGGGGCCACCTGCTGGACGGCCCGTCGCCGAGGTTCCCCGAGGTCACCTTCATTCCGTAGCGTCGCCCGCATGGCCGTTGGTCACCGTTCTCATCATCTATGAGAGTCGGGCGTAGCGGTGGGGGCGGATCACATTGCCCTCGCCGCCTCGACATCGTGACCGGCATCCGTGTCCAGACACCCATGCCGGTCGTTGGTCGGCTCGCCGCTGGAGGCGCGGGCGATCACGTCGCTGATGGCACAACGACCCAATGCCGCGATCGTTTCGATAGGGGACTATGCCGGGCCCATCCGACCGGCCGCGGAGACCAGGCCGGTCTCGTAGGCGACGATGACGAGCTGGGCGCGGTCATGCGCGTCCAGTTTGTCAAGGAGCCGCCGCACGTGCGTCTTCACCATGGCAACGCCGAGTCCCAGCTCTTCGGCGATGTCGAAGTTGGTCAGGCCGCGGGCGATCAGCCGCAGCACCTCACGTTCCCGCGCCGTCACCCCGGTGAGCCCATGAGCGAGCTGTGGCCGGGCCTCGCCCTGCCTGACGAACTCGCTGCAGCAGCATCCGGAAACGGCGCGCAGCAACGCCTGATCGTCGGTGATGACCGCCCCCCCGGAAGCCTCCTCCGGAGCGGGGCCCGGCGGTGAACGCGCCGCCGTACATCAAGACCCGCTCCCGCATGCCGATCAGCCCGCGTTGACGATGAGGAGATACACGAACCCCCTGACTGCACGGAGCCCGGGAATTCCCTCGGACCTGACGGCCGAGACCTACAGCGGGGAGTACCGCCCCTCCCTGGGCGACAACCTCGTTTGTGGACGCTGGTTCACCGGCCCGGGGGAAGCCGTGCCGACCGAGGGCTTCATGCGGCAGGCGACGGTTGGGCGGGGCGAGGCCGCCGAAGGCCACGGGCCAGCACCGGTGATGTGTGGAACAGGAACCGGGACCGGCATTACGAGTCTCGGAGATGAGGTAATGTCGATCTATCAGCCCGGCTTGAGTACGTGACGCCATCTGGCGGTGCGGTCGCCGGGACTCTCTCAGTGACAGTCTCAGGAGTCTTGGACTTCGGTTATTGTGTGCTGGGTGGGGCCGAGAGGTGTTCCTGAGTCGGTCGATTCGACAAAGGGAAACAAATCGGTAAGATTGAGGAAACAAGCCCCAGACGGGAACTGGAAACAGGTTCCGGACGGTGTGTGTCCGTTTCTTGAGAACTCAACAGTGTGCTAAAAGCCAGTGCCTTTTGGTCCTCGCTTG
>NZ_BAABHK010000039.1:0-8426 GCF_039542055.1 Actinoallomurus vinaceus | reverse complement strand
GTCGCCCTTCGCGGGTGGGACGCCGAGGCCGTCGACCGTCGCGGACAGCTGCTGGGTGACCTTGCGCGGGCTGGTGAACGTGCCGCGGCCGTGGCGGCGGACCAGCAGGCCTGTACGGGCGATTTCGTCGATGGCCGCGCGGACCGTCGGGCGGGACACGCCCAGCGTCACAGCCAGTTCGCGTTCGGACGGCAGGCTCGTCCCCGGGCTCGCGTTGTCGATGAGGTCGAGGATGTGGCGGCGGACCAGCTCGCGTTTGGCGGTGGACGGACGGCGAGTCCCGTTCAGTGCGGTCACGCCGCGTCCCGCCCGGGGAGCGCGCCGAGCACCCGCAGACGTTCCCGGTGAACCGTCAGGCGGCCCTGGAACTCCTCGTAGTCGCGCGTGCCCTCGCTCCACGCCGCCTCGGCCAGGGCGCACAACCTCGGGAACGTCAGGTACCGGACGTGGTCCGGGGTCGGCACGAACTCCGTCCACAGCTGCGCCTGGGTGCCCAGCACACCAGGGCGGCCCCCATTGCCCGGATCGGCGACCGGCAGGCCGCCCGCGAGCGGGTCGAATCCGTACACGTCGGCGACCGTCGTGACCACGTCGGGCTGGGCCGGTGGCTCGCCGGGATGGGTGCTCTGCGCGTAGTCCAGGTACGTCGACCGGTGCGGCGCCATGATCACCTGGTGGCCGCGTTCGACCGAACGTACGCCGTGGCCCGGGTCACGCCAGGCGGTCAGGGTCATGTCGGCGGGCAGTTCGCCGTTCTGCTCCGCCTCGTCCCAGCAGACGGCGCGGCGGCCGTGCTCGGTCAGCGTCTCCTGCATCTGCCGCAGGAACCAGCCGTGCAACTGGGTCGGCGTCGTGAAGCCCAGCTCCGCGGCACGGCGGCGGGCCACCGGGCTGGTCTCCCACTGCGTCGTCGGGCACTCCTCGCCGCCGATGTGGACGTACCGGGACGGGAAGACCGAGACCGTCTGCGCCAGCACCGTGCGGCAGAACTCCAGCGCCTCGTCGTGCACCCCGAGGATGTCCTCGCTGATCCCCCAGCTCGTCCAGACCGGGAGGCTCACCTCGGGCCGGTTGCCCAGGTGAGGGTAGGCGGCAAGGAGCGCGCGGGCGTGGCCGGGCATCTCGATCTCCGGGACGATGGTCACGCCGCGGCGGGCCGCGTACGCCACCAGGTCGCGCAGCCGGCGCTGGGAGTAGAAGCCGCCGTGCGGGACTCCGTCGAAGCGCGTGCTGCCCGACGGGCCGACCATGGACTCCGTCCGCCAGGCGCCCACCTCGGTCAGCCGCGGCAGCCCCTCGATCTCGATGCGCCAGCCCTGGTCGTCGGTCAGGTGCAGGTGCAGCACGTTGAGCTTGTGCAGCGCGATCCGGTCGATGAACTCCTCGAGGAACTCCGGCGGCATGTAGTGCCGTGCGACGTCGAGCATCACCCCTCGCCACGGCAGCCGCGGTGCGTCACGCACGGTCACGCATGGCCACCGCCACGCGTCCGGCGGGGCCGACGCCGGATCCAGCGCGGCCGGGGGCAGGAGCTGGCGCAGCGTCTGGACACCGTGGAAGAGCCCCTCCTCGCCGGGCGCGGTCAGGAGGACCTCGGGCGGGGAGATCTCCAGGCGGTACCCCTCGTACGGGAGGTCGGCCGGTGCGATCTCCACGCGGACGGCCGGCCCGTACGACGCGCGAGGCCGGTCGCCCAGGTAGCCGGCCAGGAGGTCGGCGGCGCGTGCGGCGCCCGGTCCGGCCGAGAGGTGGAGGGCCGCGGGGATGGCGAACTCACCGGGGTGGACGGTGAGTTCGGCGGGGCGAGGAATTATCACAATGGCCTTTCTCAACAAGGTCTCGAAAAGGGCTATCCCTTGACGGCCCCGGCGGTCATTCCGACGACCAGTCGGCGCTGGATGAGCATGAAGAAGACCACGATGGGCAGTGCGAACAATGTCGAGCCGGCGATCAGCCCGCCATAGTCGGTACCGATGTTGGTGGAGAACGACGCCAGCCACACCGGCAAGGTGTACCGGGACTGGTCCTTCATCATCACGTACGCGTAGATGTAGTCGTTCCAGGCGACGATGAAGGAGAAGACGCTGGCGGCGATGATGCCCGGCATCACGAGGGGGAGCAGCACCTTGCGGATCACGGTGAACCGGCTCGCCCCGTCGACCATCGCAGCCTCTTCGAGTTCCACCGGTACGCCGTGCAGGAATCCGCGCATCACCCAGATCGTCAGGGGCAGCACGAACGCCGAATAGGTGATGATCAGCCCGATCAGCGTGTCGAGCATGTTCAGGCTCTTCATACTCAGGAACAGCGGAATCAGCAGCGCCGGCCCAGGGATCATCTGGATCACCATGATCCCGATGAGGAATCCGCGGCGCCCGAAGAAGCGAAAGCGCGTCAGCGCGGTCGCCGCGAGAAAGGCCACCACGACCGACAGTGTCACGACCACTCCGGTGACGATGACGCTGTTGACGAGGTAGTCGGCGAAATGCGGTTTGCGCACCGCGTCGGCGAAATTGGCGAGACTTAGCGGGAAGGGCAGGAACTTCGGCGTCGGGCTGAGCGTGTCGCCGGACGGCTTGAGTGCCGTGTTGACCATCCAGTAGACCGGAAACATCCAGACGGCGCAAAAAAGAACGGCTCCGGTGTTCAGCGCGATGCGGGCCGGCCGGACTCTTCTCACCATGCTTCTCCCGCCCGCACCAATCGGCGCACGTAATACCACGTCAATGCCGTGAGAAGGGCGGTCGCGAGGACGGCGATCGCGGCGCCCTGCCCGTACGACTGGCTCGCGAAGGCCCGGCGGAACGACCAGACCACGAGCGTGGTCGTCCCGCCGTCCGGGCCGCCGCCGGTCAGCAGCCAGATCTGGTTGAACACGTTGAAGTCCCAGATCACCGACAGGACGGTGACGAGCAGCAGGATCGGCCGCAGGAACGGCACCGTGATCACGCGGAAGCGCGTCCAGTACCCGGCGCCGTCGAGCGCGGCGGCCTCGTAGTAGTCGCCCGGGATCTGTGACAGCCCGGCGTACAGGGTGAGCGCGACGAACGGCACCGACTGCCAGACCACGAGCAGCCAGACCAGCAGCAGCGCGGACACCGTGTGCGCGGTCCAGTCGTACTGCCCGAGCCGGAGCATCCAGTTGACCACGCCGTACGTCGGCTGGAACAGCCAGGTCCACAGCATCGTCGCGGCCACGCTCGGCACCGCCCAGGCCGCGATCAGGCAGAACGTGACCATCGTCCGCATCCGCCGGCCCAGCGCGCGCATCGCCAGAGCGACGCCCGTGCCGATCACGAGGGTGCCGCCCGCCATCGCCACGCAGACGAGCGCGGTGCGGAGCAGCATCGGGACGATCTCGTCGCCGTGGAGGACAGCGGTGTAGTTCGCGAACCCGGTCCACCGCGTCCGGCCGCTGAACAGCGCCCGCAGTCCGTAGTCCTGGAAGGAGATCAGCACCAGCCGTACGAGCGGGTACCCGATGACCAGGGCGAGGACCAGCGCGGCCGGAGCCAGGAGCGCGTACGGCAGCGCGGAGCGGCGGCGCCGGGCCCGGGGCGCGACGGCCTCGGGCGCGACGGTCGCCCGCGCGGCCAAGGTTTCCATGCGCGTCACTGGGATGCGTTCAGCGCCTGGTTCAGGTGCTGATCGAAGGATTTCGCGGCGTCGGCGATCGGCGTCTTGCCGGTGGAGATGTCGCCGAAGAAGGCCTGCAGCGACTTGTCGCTCTCGATCGTCGCCCAGCCGGGGCTCGCCGGCGTCGCGACGCTGCGCTTGGCCGCGAACGAGAACGCCTTGAACAGCTCCGGGCGCGACCCGGTGGTCTGGTCGATGAGCTGGGACGAGACCGGGGTCCAGCCGTCGATCCCGGCGATCGCGCTCGTCTGTACGGCGGTGCTGGTGGCGGCCTTGAGGTAGGCGAGGGCGAGGGCCTGATTCGGGCTCTTGGCCGCGATGCCCAGGTCCGAGCCGCCGAGGAAGACCGGTTGGGTGCTGCCCACGCCGGCGCCGGGGAGCGGGAACGTGCCGAGCTGCTCCTTGAGCGACGGCTTGATCTTGAGGATGGAGTTCACGCTGGTGTTGAGGATCGCCGAGGTCTTCTCCTGGGCGAAGACCGCGTTGTAGTCCGGGGTGAGGTTGAACAGGTTGCGCGAGGCGGGCGTGGAGTAGGTGTTCTGGAACTGCTTCCATGCCGCCAGCCCTTGCTGGGCCTGCGGCGACTCCAGCGCCCCGGTCCACTTGTCACCGTTCTTGGTGGCCAGCTCGCCGCCCGCGTCCCAGACGAATTGCACGCCGCCGAACCAGTACTGGCCCGGCATGTAGAACGCGGAGAAGTCCGGCGCCGGGTTGGCTGCCTTGATCTTGTCGAGGTCCGCGGTGAACTCCGCGAACGTGGCCGGCGGCTTGGTGACGCCGGCCTTGGACCAGATCTTCTTGTTGTAGACCACGGCGCGCTCGGCCGCGAAGAGCGGTGCGGCGTACAGTCGGCCGCCGACCGTCGCGGGTCCGACCAGCCCGGGCAGCCAGCTCTGCCCCTGCGCCAGGGCCTTCTGCACTGCGGAGATGTCCGACAGGCCCCCGGCCGCGGCGAACAGCGGGACGTCCGTGTTGCCGATCTCGAGCACGTCCGGTGGGTCGTTCTGGGCCAGCGCGGTCGTGATCTTGGTGTTGATGTCGTCCCATTCCTGGATCTGCACCTTCACCGAGGCACCGGTGGCCTTGGTGAACTCGGTGTTGATCGCCTTGACCGCGGCGTCGGACAGGTCGCCGTTCATGTACCAGACGGTGAGCGTCTTTCCGGTGCCGGAACCCGGTCCGGCGATCTTCGCGGCGGACTTGGGGGCGGTGTCGCCGTCTCCGCCGCACGCGGTGGCAGTGCACGCGAGCGCGACGCTCGCCGCCAACGCGGCCGTAACACGTCTGTGCATGTCGATCCCTCCTGGGTGGCCAGAGCTCACCGCTCCGGCGTCGGCCGGTCGCCCCCCGTCGCTCGGTGCGCCAGATAGTGACACTTGTCCATTGGTCATGTCAACGATGGAAGATCGCCGACGCTCCAGCTACCTGGACTGTGGCCTCTCTTGCCCGACAACTACGGCTAAAACGCTGCGAACTGGGGGTTGACAAGCCGGTAGGCGGGGTTCATTTTGATGGCCATCGGCCACCGCAGAACTGACCGTTGGTCAGGTTGCCGATCGTACGCAGCGTCTTCGTTCGTCCTTGGGGGAGGCGCGCGTACGGTGCCGTCCGCCCGCGTCCGGCCGGCGCCCCGGCCGCGGGCGGCGGGGCCGATCATGTCCGCCCGCCACGCAAGGAGAACCATGCGGCTTCCCCCCGCCCTCAGACGCCTCGCACCCGGACGTCGCCGCACCGCCCTGCTGACCGCCCTCGTCCTGTTCGGCGCCACCGTCGTCACGGCCGGCCTCCTCACCGGCGGCCCGGCCCAAGCGGCCTCGAGCCTCCAACTGCAGTACCGGACGACCGAGACAGGAGCCACCGCCGGGGACATCGAGCCCTGGTTCCAGGTCGTCAACACCGGCTCGTCATCCGCATCGCTGTCCGGCGTCACGATCCGCTACTACTTCAGCGCCGACACGACCGTCCCGTACGTCTACACCTGCGAATGGGCGGTGATCGGCTGCTCCAAGATCTCCGGTACGGTCGGCGCGCTGAGCGGCGGCCCGGCAACGGCCGACCACTACTTGGAGGTGGCCTTCGGGCCGAGCGCCGGCTCGCTGGCGCCCGGCGCCTCGACCGGCGACCTGCAGCTGCGGCTCAACCGGCAGGACTGGCAGCAGGTGAACCAGGCCAACGACTACTCGTTCAAGAACCAGACCTCGTACGGCTCGTCCGGCACCGTCACCCTTTCGGTGGACGGCACCGTCGTCTCCGGGACCGCCCCGGGCGGGACCTCCACGCCGCCGACGAGCGGCAGCGGCGTCCTGTTCGACGACTTCCACTACACCGGCCCCTCCGATCCGAACCTCGGCGCGCACGGCTGGTCGATCCGCACGGGCGGGGGCGGCCCGGGCATTCAGGGCACCTGGTCGGCGAACGCCTTCAGCTTCCCGTCGGACTCCACCGCCCAGGGCGGCAAGGTCATGAACCTGGCGGCGACCACCGACGGCACGACCAACGGAACCACCCAGGCCGAGATCGACACGGTCCAGCGCAAGTTCTTCGAGGGCACGTACGCGGCGCGCGTCTACTTCAACGACGCCCCGACCACGGGTCCGAACGGCGACCATGTCAACGAGACCTTCTACACGATCACGCCGGACGACTCGCTCTACAGCGAACTCGACAATGAGTACCTGCCGAACGGCGGCTGGGGCGCGCCCGGCCCGACGCTGTACACGACCACCTGGTACAGCGCCGACGCCATGGACCGCCAGACGCACAATGTCATCTCCAGCCTGCAGGGCTGGCACACGCTGCAGATGACGGTGGCGGGCGGCACCGTGACGTACTACGTCGACGGCAACGTCTACTTCTCCACCACGGGCAAGTACTACCCGCGTGAGAAGATGACCATCGACTTCAACGAGTGGTTCATCGACCTCCCGTTCAGCGGCGCGCGCACGTGGAACGAGAAGGTCAACTGGGTGTACTACAACGCGTCCGGCGCGCTCACGCCGGCGCAGGTCACCAGCGCCGTGAACGGTTACTACAGCGCGGGCACCCACTTCACCGACACCGTTCCGAAGTCAGCTTCTCGGTCCTGAAGGTCCTGAAGGACCGAGCGTGCGGCTAGAGCCTCACTGGCTGTGAGGTGGTCTGCCGCGTCTTGGCCATCAGCCGCTCGGGCTGGTGGCCGGGACGTGTGACGTCCGCCCCGCGTCCCACGCGTTCTGGCCCCTTCGGGCTAGGACGCGGGAAGCGTTCCGGTCCGCGTGCGCAACGACGCTGCAGCCCCGGCAGGTGAACAATGCTTGAGAGATCCGGTTGAGCCGGTCGATGTGCCCGCACTCGGCACATTCGGTGGAGGAGTAGGCGGGGTCGACGAACACGACGGGGACGCCGGCTCGGCGTGCCTTGTAGACGATGAAGTCTGCTAGTTGGGCGAAGGCCCAGGAGTGCAGTGCGACCCGTTGGGGCTTGCGGAGCCGTACCCGTTCACGGATCCCCGTGAGTTCTTCCAGGGAGATGCCGCGTCCGGTGCGTTCAGCCTCGGTCACGATCGTCTTGGAGATGCGATGGTTGATGTCCCTGGCGCGCCGCGATTCCTTACGGCGCTGTTTCCTCAACAGCCGTTTGGCGGACTTGGTGCCCTTCTTCTGCAGCTTGGCCCGCAGCGCGACTTGCCGCCTGCGGTAGCGGTTCAACTTGCGTCCGGCGGCCCGATGGCCGGTGGAGGTGGTGGCGATGTTGACGATGCCCAAATCCACCCCGACGAAGGAACCCGGCTCACCGGTCTCGGCCTCGGGCACCTCACAGGTTGCGATCAGGTAGAACACGCCATCGCGTTCGACCAGATCGCTCTCGCCTTTGCGGTGGGCGATGAGCTGTTTGAGTGCGTTCGGTGAGCAGGCGAAGCGTACGCCTTTCAACCGGCCCGCCATCGTCCAGATCGAAACGGTCTGCGCGTCGTACTGCCAGCTGAGACACCGATCATCGTACGGCTGGGCGGCCTGGGGCCGGAAGGTGATCGGCTTGGACTCGGCCTTGATCCGGCGTTTGGAACCCTCCTTGCCCAGGTTCCCTGCCCGCAGGTTAGCGTGCAGGCTGGTGTAGGCGTCCCGGACCTTCTTGATCACATGCTGGGCGCCTGCGCGCCCAGGCCGCGTTCCTTGAGTTCGGCATAGGTGTGCTTTCGTAGTTCGTACTCACGGGGAACACCCTGGGCGAACGCTACGGATGACACCCAGCATGCGGCTTCGTTGGCCGTGCGCAGGGTGTGTTTCAGCGCCGCCGCCTGCTCGGGCGTCGGCACGAGTTTTAACTGCGTCACAACCTTCACGAGGTGTGACCATAGCATCGCTTTGTGTCACGGTACTGGAAATTGGTCCTCGATTATTCGCGAGGGAAGAAGTGTCGTCCACACCCTGCACGCGGACGTGGTCTCCGACCACGTCCGCAAGCGCCTGTGAGGCGACGCCGGGCGACCGTCTTGTTGAGACTATGGGGGCGTGACCGGCACCGAGCAGAGATCCCCCCGTACGCCATCGACCCCCAAACGCGACCGGGTCCGCCGGCACATCCTCGACTTCATCGACAACGCGAGCCCGGGAACGAGCCTGGCGTCCGAACGCGATCTCGCCAACGAGCTCGGAGTCTCCCGCCCGACCATCCGCGCGGCCATCGACGAACTCGTCCGGTCGGGCCTCCTGGTCCGTCGGCACGGCCGCGGCACGTTCACCAGCCCCCGGAAGATCACACAGGAGCTGTCGGGAAGCACCGGCCTGGCGGTCCCTCCGGCGGAAGGTACG
>NZ_BAABHK010000038.1:0-12290 GCF_039542055.1 Actinoallomurus vinaceus | reverse complement strand
CGCGAACGCCTCGGGGAGCGGCGAGCAGCTCGCCGTCGGCCGTCAGTTCGATCGTCCCGAGCTGCCGGCGGTCGCGTACGTTCAGGACCGCGAGCACTTCTGGCGCTGCCATGGTCTAAGTATCGCCCTCGGATTCCTCGGTCCGGTTCTGTGCACCACGGGCGCCGACGTGGATGGCTCCCCCAGCGTGGAGGCTGGTCAGAAGCGTCCAATCGGTGCTCGGGTCCAGCCATATCTGCCGGTCGGCGGGCCCTTCCGGTCGTGCCAGTGACCCGACCGGCTCGTAGAACGAAGTGATCAGTACGAGCGGAACGGGTGCATCCCATCGGGCCGGGCTCGGTGGGACGTCCCGGCGGCTGAGGATCACCGAGCGTTCCTCAGGGGTGCAGTCGTGCATTGCGTCGCCGACGGCGAGTTGCGCCTGCAGCCGGACCTGGACGTCGAGAGCCAGGCGGAACCGGGCCGCCGCGCGCTCGTCATCGTTCGCCGTCGCGGTGTAATCCGGAATGAGCATTCCGACCAGCTCGACGACCTCATCGGCGTAGCCCCGGCGAGTGCCGCCCGCATAGATCATCTCGTAGGTGTACGGATGACCGTCTGCCTTGGTCGGCGCGACCGGAGGGGCGCCCGCCGCGCTGGTGTTGCGAACGCTGACTGCCATCGGTAGAGGTCCCTTTTCGGATGTCGTCACGCCGCTAGATTCCACCGGGTAATGGCGAACAATGCCGTGGCCTGTTCCTTGTCGATCGCTCGGTGGAAGATGTCGTCCATCAGCCGGCGGAAGGACAGACTCTCCGCCGGTCCGACTTCTTGTGGCTGTTCGCGGCCCGCACTCAGCCTACGCTCCTCGAGATGGGCGCCCAGAGGGTCGCGCAGCCCGCCGTTGGGCGGCAGGAGGCCGTTCGCCTGCCGGAAGGCCGCCTCGGTGAGGGCCAACGACAGCTTGACCCTCGTCTGGATGACCGCCGGGTCGAAAGAGCCGTCCCACATGCGGAATTCGATGTGGTCGGTTTGCTTGCCCTCGTACATCCCGCTCATGTTGACGGCGAGGCCATGGCCGTCGTTCCCGCCGGCAAGGTCACCGATCGAGGTGTAGCCGGTCGCCAGCTGCTCGTTCGGTCGGCAGTACGCCACGCCACGGTGCCGGTAGGCATCCGGATTCTGGCCGAGCCTGAACAGCGTGTCCATGTAGGAGTCGGCCATCCGCATGACGCTGTGGTGGTTTTCGACGATGTGGTCGTAATCGTGGGTGCTTACATGGATATGTCCACCCGTCGAAAAATCGACCTTTCCGCCGTGCGACTTGACGATCTCGCACACCTTGGCGATGTTCTGCCAGGTCTCCGGCTCATCGAAGAGAATCGGTGACACGATCTCCCCGGCGACGCTGTCATCGAACTCGACCCGCCAGGTGTTCCCGGCGTCGCTGTAGCCCGTCTCCTTCGCCGCGTGGTAAGGGTGCACGTCGGTGCTCTGCGCCAGACCGTGCGCATGTAGGTCGCGAGCGATGGCGTGCAGCATCTCCGTGGAGTTGACCGTGGGCCCGCTGATCTCCAGTTCGAGGCCGAAGCCGCGACCGCCGTCACGGGCGCCCAGACCACCTGTGGCGTTCTCGTACAGGTAGGGGATCACCGGCTCGCCCCGCTCCGCGCGAGAGACGGCCCGCAGATAGTCCTCCCGGAACGCCTCGTGGTCCGCGGTGTAGGACACCTCGGGCTCATCCGGCCACCGTGCCCAGGCATCGACGCGTGCCTCCAGCGACCGGAGGCGTTCCATCGCGAGCTCCCGCTCGCTCTCCCTGCCGCCGTACCGCTTGAGAAGATCGACCTCCTCTTGGGCGCGGCGAAGCTCCGCGTCGGCTGAGAGCCGGGACTCCTGAACCGCGTCACGGGGATCGTGCGCCGGGGTGTCGGCCGAATGATCGCCTCGTACGTCGGACGTGGACCCCGAGGGATCCTCTGGCGCAGCGGTGGTCGTCGCGTCGGACGGACGGTCCGCCGGGGCGTGTGCACCGCTCCCCGGGTCCGAGGACTCCCGGTGCCGGTTCAGAACGTCGGCCAATTCGGCTCGGTCGGCCGCCCGTTCCGGCGCGTATCCGCGTGCCTGAGCGTCGGTGAAGAGGTGCGCGAGATCTCCGAGCGAATAGTCCAGGCCCACCTCCTCGGTCAGACGCGCCAACGGGTCGGCGGCGAAGGGTCGGGATCCGCGGTCCGAACCGACGATTCTCGCCATCTCGCCCAGCGCCCGCGCGGCGGAGTCCGACACGCCCTCGACGCCGTAGCGTTCGGCGATCCGGATGCCGTCCCACAACGGGTCCGTCGCGCGCAACCGATCGAAAGCCGCGATCAGCGCATCGCGATCGGCGGCCTCGGCCGGGCGGAATCCGTGATTCTCGGCCTCTTTGAACATCCGCATCAGACGGTCGGTCGAGTAGCCGAGACCGAGGTCGTCGGCCAGGCGCAGCAGCGGGTCGATGCCCTGCCGCCGGTCACCACGCAGCTGCGCGTCGGTGCCGATGATCTCGTCAATCCGCCCGAGCGTGCGGGCCGTGTCGCCGCCGACCTGCGGCATACCGAGATGCTCGGCGACCGACAATCCGTTCCAGAGGAGGGGGTCAGACTCGGCGAGCCTGTCAAGGACGGCCATGAACTCCTCATGGCCGGCAGCGCGCGCGGGTTCGAGACCCTGCCTCTCGGCTTCGACGAAGGCAGTGGCGAAGCGTTCGATCGAACGACCGCCACCGCCGGTCTGAGCGCCGAGGTCGGTCAGGGCGTCACCCGCTGAATAGCCGTCTCCGTCACGGTCCGATCGGTAGATCTCATCCATGTGACTCAGCGCACGCGCGACCGGGTCGCCGACAGCCGTGATCTTAAGACCGTCCGCGATCACCAATCCCTCCCACAAACGGGGATCGGACCGGCGATGCGTGTCCAGAGCGGCCAGCAGCGAGTCGTGGTCGGCGACCGTGGCGGGATCCAGACCATGCGCGCGTGCGTCATCGAACAGGCGCCCGAGGGGGCCGAGCGCGGTACCCATGCCCAAATCGTTGGACAAGGCGAGGAGAGGATCGTCATCCAGGCCGTACAGGAACGAACCTCGTTCCGAACCGAGGATCCCGTCCACCTGTGCCAGCGCTCGCAGGGCGGTGCCGCCGCTGTCACGGAGCGACGAGAGGAAGTCGAGTTCGTCGACTATGGCCATCCCGTCCCAGATGAACGGATCCGCCTCCCGGTGGCGGTTCAAGGCATCGACCAGCCCGGCGCGGTCAGCGGCGCCGGCAGGGTCGAACCCCTGCGCCTGCGCCTCGTCGAAAAGCCTCGTCAGGTGTCCCACGGCCAGCTCGTCCAGTCCCACGGACGTGGCGAGCTCCGCCACGGGATGCTGCATCGACGCGCCGTGCGCAGACGTCCCTGCGTCCGCCTCGAGAATGCGGTTCATCCGGGCCAGCGCTCGGAGTGAGGCATCGCTCGGATCGGAGACGAAACACTCCCGGGCGACCCGCCTTCCTTCTTCCAGCAGCCGTGCGTCCTCCCGGGATTCGCCTGGCGTCGGCTGCGTCTCGGTCGCGGGCCGAGCGGTCGGCTCGGACGACCGGCCGTCCTGGTCGGAGGAGTGCCGGCCGTCCTGGTCGGGAGAGCGCCGGTCATCCTGGTCCGGCCGGACGGCCGAGCCGTCACCGGCCGGGTCTTGGGGGCCCTCCGGCCTCGGCGGCGTCGCGGGTGTCGTCGGCCCGTCATCCCCAGGATCTCGATTCTCTCTGGGAGGTTCTGCGGCATCGTGGGCCGGGGCTCGGTCCGATTGGGCGACGGTCGGGAGGTGCTCGTCGGAGGCCAGTAGCGACGTCGTCCCTTTGGCGTTCGCCTCGATGTGCGCGAAGCGGCCCATCATGTCGTCGTACCAGTCTTCTCCGTGTCCGAGCCGTTCGAATTCCGGACGCAACGCTTCGAGTCGGCTTCTGATGAGCGCGACATCGCTTCTGCTCAGGTCATTGGGTTTCCACGCGTACTCGAATTGGAAACGGCCGACATGACTGATCTCAGAGACGTAATGCCCGGCGAACGAATTCCTGCTGGGATCAACGTGCGCGCCCCTGAAGGCATTATTGTGGTCGATTCCGACGACGTTTCCGTGCTCGTCGATGATCCAGTTGGCGTTGTGCCGATCGGCGTTTCCGATCAGGACATCGAGGAGGCCGAGGAGCCGGCCCCCTCGCGTGTTCTGATAGCCGAGGTGGTCCAACTGCGCGGGATGGACGGTGTCCGGATGCAGGATCAGGGCAAGGTCGCCCTCGACGTAGTCCATGTAAACGACACGGTCGCTCTCCCGATACACGACTGGCACGGGCGCATCGAGCGCGTTGCCGACGAGTGCACCGAGTTCCTCCGCGTCCGTCTCGATCTCCCAGCCGTCCTCGGTCACCTTGCGGATCGCCCTCGTACCGTCGTTGAAGGTGACGAGCTCGACACGCTCCGCTCGAGTCGCGTGGGTCTCCGTGGTGTCGGAGCGGCCGAGCAGAACGGTGCGCTTCGGATCGATGCCGGAGGCGACGCTCTGGGCGAGCTCGCGACGGCGCTGAGCATGCGGGTCCGTCCCGGCCGGGTGTTCACCGTGCGGGTCGGTGCCGGCCGGGTGTTCACCGTGCGGGTCCGTGTCGGCCGGGTGTTCACCGTGCTCCCGCGGCGCCCTGTTCTCGGATGCGCTCTGGTGCGGCTCTGCCGGGGGCTCGTGCGGCGCGTCCGGGCTTGGTCCGGCCTCTCGCGCCCCGCCGTCTTGGGAACCACCCGGCCTCGGCGGCGCGGCGGGTGCGGAAGGACCATCGCCCTCGGGGCCTCGGTTCTCCTTGGTCGGGTCCGCGGCGGAGTCGCCGGCCAGGGCGGTGTCCGATCGGGCATCGGTCGCGAGGTGGGACGGCGTCCCGTTCTCGGGTGCGTGTTGCGGATCGTGCTGCTCCGGCGGAGGCTCGTGTGACTGGGTGGGCTGCGGCTTATGCGGCTCCTCCGTGGCAGGCTGGTGCTGCGGTGCGCCGCTGTCCTCCGGCCGGCCCGGCGATGGCTCGTGGCCCGGCGATGGTTCGTGGCTCGGTGGAAGGGAGTGGCGGTCCTCGGGAACGAAGATCCGCCATGCGCCCTCTGGGGGGTAGGGCGTGAAAGGGCGCCCATCGGCGTCGACGGTCATCGGCCCGGAGACGTGGGCGGTGCCGTCCGTGTGGTACCAGACCTCCTTGTCCGGGGCTATGACGATGAGACCGGTCTCGTTGGCGATTTCCTGCGCCAGTCCATGCCGCTCCAGCCCACTCTCGCAGGCCCCTGCGCGAAGGATGAGCAGGCGGCCGTCCGCCGGTGGATCCGCGAGCTTGGGCTCGTGGCTGAGCAGCGTTGCGATGTCCTGACCGGTGAGCGATTCGTTGCCGACAAGGCCCTCTGATGGGCCTGCGTGCATGTCGAAGTGGAAGACACCATCGATCGGCGTGATTCCTTGGCAATCTTGGATGACTGAGTGGTAATAGTCGTCGCTCGGGTGGAAGTAAGCCACGCCGGCATCGGTGGGTTCACGGTATGTGTGAACCTGCTGCAGCCGCTCGTCCATGGGTCGCCGAGGAGCGTCGATGCCGGGATGCCCCACCGTGCCGGGCAGCGGAGAGCCGTCGGCCGGCAGCTCTGCGAGGAAGACGCGGTGGATCGGCCGCCAACCCTCACCACGCATCGGCAACGTGTAGTGCTCTTCGGCCAGCACGCGGAAGCGGGTTTCCGGGTGGAAGAACACTCGGTCTGTGATCACGGCACCACTGCGGGAGTGGACCACCAACTCGACGGGCTGTCCGTGGTCGGGGGTATGGGCGGCCCGTGCGTCCAGCATGCCGTGCATCGTCACTTCGGCGCCGGGGACCAACTCGGCCAGCCGGTCGGCCGGCAGCGATGTGTAGTGGTAGACCGTCTCTCGATCGGCGACCGGACAGGCGCTCAGTCCCTCACTCGCGGCCTGGGCCCACGCCTGCGCCTCGGCGCGTACCTGAGGGTCGTCGCTGGCCAGCGCCTCGTTCAGGCGGCGGACGCCATCATCGTCGAGGAGTCGCTCGACGGCGTCCTTCTGGTGCGGTGGAAGGTCTCCGAGGACATCGGAGCCGCCGTCGAGATCGTCCGCTCGGTGGTCACCGACCTCATCGGTACGGCCGGCGCCGTCGGTCGTGCCGGCAGGGTCCGGCTCGCCGGCCGGCGTCGACCGCCGCATGTCGGAGCCGTCGGCAGTGCGAGGCTCGTGGTCGGTGTGGCCTCCCGTCGCTTCCTTCGTCCGCTTGTCGTGGACGCCTTGCTCCTCGGTCGGGCGCTGATCCTGTTCCGGAGACGGCGTCGGGTCGTCGTCTCGGCCTCGTCGGAACATCCACCGGGGCCGGTTCGTCGTGGGCTGATCATGCCCTGTGGGCTCTCGCCCGGCGGCACCCTGATGCTCCGCCGTGGGCGTGCCGGCGGAGGGAGACTCGTGACCGGCGGTGTCGCCCTCGGGCAGATGGAGGGCCGGGCCCGCAGGCTCGTGTCGACCGGACAGGCGGTCGGTGGTCAGGTGGCCGGCCGGCGGCGCATGCCCGGAGCCACCGGTGTCCGGAGCCAGAATGGGCTCGAATTTGTTGAGCCGCTCGAGGACTTCGCCGCCTGAAGGCTCGGGCGGTTCCGGCGAGGAGCGCGAGAAGACCGCGTGCGCCCCTTCCGCGAAGCGCCGCATCCTCCGCCAGGCGCGCGATCCCCCTGAGCCGTTCTCGGATTCGGGGTGATCGCCGTCTTTGAAGTAGCGGTCGATGACCTCGCCGACGGCGCGTGCCAGAGGGCGTGGTTCAGGGCTGAGCCGGTATTCCGCGAACGCTTCCGCGACCATCTCGTGAGGGGTGGTGGCTCCATACTCGGATAGGGCCTTTGTGATGCGTCCGTGCAATATCCAGTCGTGCGGTTTGGTCAGCGTGTCGTCGTCCAAGCGGTACCGGAAGCGTCTACCGAGAACAGGCGATATGGCTGAGTTGAGCGCATCCAGGCCCCCGGCTCGGCGCAGCAGTTGCTCAAGGGCAACGTGTCCGATTTCATGGTAGACCGTGTGTGCACTATGACCGGTGGATGCATGGTTCCGGAGGAGGGCGTCGAGGATTTCGATGCGTGCCTTGCTGTAATTCTGTAGTTTTTTCGGATTGAAGTGCATCGTATGCGACGCGGAGCCTGAGGCGTCGGTATGGGTGCGGGTGAGGGCGTAGGAATTGCCCAGATGTATTGGGCTGTCCGTGCCAAAATACTTTATGGCCCGCAGTAGTACCGGATAATCTCTAGCCAAAACCTGGAGACTGGAATTCAGATCATCTACGTACTTAGGGTCGATGAATTCCGTTGGGTGTGTGGAATCTCCCAGTTCGCCGGTGTAGTCGACGAGCGGTACGTCCTGACTGCCTCGGGGGTCGCCTTCCGGTCGCGTGCCCTGATCAAACCGCTGCTCGCCGACTTGATTCACTATCTGCTGGCCGCGCTTCTGCGCTTCGAGCAAGGCTTCGCGGCGGGAGCGGTGCTCCTCGGTGCCGACCTGTGCCGTCGTCGAACGCCGGGGGTCGGTGTTCGGGGCCTCCGAACGCTGCGGCTCCCCTGGGGCGGAACCGTCGGTGGTCACCGTGTGGGAGTCCTGGCGTGGTGCCGACGAACGCTCCGCTGGCGGCTCGGCGCCAGAGCGCGGTGCCTCCTGCGTTACGCGGTCGGCGGTGGCGAGCGTGGAGGGATCCTCGACACCGCGTGCGGGTACGTCTTTTCCCTGCTCGACGGGTACGTCTTCGTGTTCGGTTGTACGGAGGTCGGGCGCATCGTGGCCGGCCTGCTCAGGCCGGCCAGTCAGGTGTTCGGAGGCGACGTGGCCGGCCGGCGGCTCGTGGCCGGAGCCGCCGGTGTCCGGAGCCAGAATGGGCTCCGTTCCGGTGGCGTGCTCTGCGAGATGGTCGAGCCGTTCGAGGACCTCGTTGTAGAACCGGTCGGGCCGGCCGGGATTGTCCGCCTCCCCGTACCATTCGAAGTCTGAGCGCATTTCGGTGACGGCACGCCGAATGAAGTGAACGTCCTGCTGACTGAGTGGATTGTCGATATAGGTCGGATCCAGAGTTCCGTTGTATTCGACGAAATCGTGGGCGAACCGGTTTCCCCTGGCGTTCACTCCGGGAGCGAAGAAGATACTTTCGAAATCGATCTTGCCCATCCGGCCTTGAGCATCGTTCTTGATGATGTTGCCGGGCTGGTAGTCCGAATCGCCGAGCAGGATGGCGTGTATCCCGATGACTCGTCCGTCTCTGCTCTTGACGTACGGGTCGACGAAATATTTGGATGTCGCGCCAGTGATGCCAAGGTCGTCCCCGGAGAATCCTTCCAGGGGCGTCATCACGATGGACTTGTCGCCGTCCATTATTACTTCAGAGAAGTATCCCCCCAGCTTCCTACCGAGCTTGGCGGAGATGTATTCTGCGCGCGCTGCGGCGCGGTGTGACACGCTCTTTTCGATGACTATCCGGCCGTCGTTGTACGTGACGAGCCTTACTCCTCTGTTCTCCGACCGGCGAGGTTCCTTCAGCCACCGGCACTCGGACTTCTTCTCGCCGGTCGCCCTGCTTCGCGCGAGCGATTCCGGGGTCAGTGGCGTGTGATCGACGCTGGCGGTGTGCGTTCCGGAGACCGGGGGCGGGTCGACGGGGGCCGCATGAGTGTCGGACGGGGTGTGGTCCGCTGCGGGGCCATGGTCAGAGGACGGCGCGTCTTTCGGAACGGCCGGATCGGCGCCGTGCCCAGGCGGATCCGAAGGGATCGGGTCTCCCGCCATGTCCGTATGGGAGGCGGGCGCAGGCGGCTCGGCGGTGGTCCCTGGCCGATTCTCTCCACCCGGCGGCACCTCGGCGGGATGCTCGCCGCGTGGCGTCTCCGCGGGCGGGCCCGACCGGTCGTGCGCGCCCTCGGCGGGAGGGACGTCCTCGACCCGCGGTCCGTGCTCCGGCGGATTGAGGATGTCGCTGATCGACTTGCCCGCCGTCGGCGTGTGGACCTCGGATGTGATGGGCGCCGAGGCATCACCGGGCCCGTGTTCCGCAAGGAGGGTCGGGTCGGGATCCGCGTGCTCCGGGACGGATCGGGCGGCAGGCTCTCGGGGCGGGGCGTTCTCTCCATCGTGCGCGGAGCCCGTGGCCGGCGGGTCGGGTTCCGGGCTGCGTCCCCCTGGCTCCTCAGGTCGGTCGGTGGCGCCGTCATGCGGCTGCTGGTGCGGCTGTGAGAGGTGATCTCCCAAGTCGCCAAAGAGTGGATCGGTCCCTGTGGCGTGTTCCCCGAGCTCGTCCACCCGGTCCATCGCCTTGTTGTACCAGTCCGGTCGGCCGAGTCTTTCGAACTCCGGGCGCAGACCTTCGAGCGCCTGGCGCACGAAGGCGACGTCGGAATGGGTGAGCGGATTATCGATCATCCGGTAGCCGCCCAGCCCGCTGGGTTCGGCGAATTTCTGGACGAAGAGGTTATCGGCCGGATTGACGCCCATCGGGTCGAAGGTCAATGCGTGATCGATCCCCACGACGTTGCCGTCAGGCCCGATCAGGAAGTTGTCTTTCCGGTCGCCGTTCCCGACGATCAGGTCCAGGAGCCCGAGTCGGCGGCCCTCCGGGCTGTCCCAGTACGGCAGATCCGGGCGGTACTCGTAGTCGCGGTGCACCTCTCGGATCGGCTTGCCGTCCACGTAATCCATGTAGATCGTGCGATTGCCGTCGGTGATCGCCCGTGGCACCGGCGCGCCGAGCGCCTGTCCGAGCTTGGACGTGAGCAGCTCGCCATGCAGGTCTTCCGGCGTACGGACTACCTTTTCGACGACCTGCCGACCGTCCGCGCAGGTGAGGAGCTTGACCGATACTGCTTCGTTGCCGCCACTGAGTTCCAGTTCATGCACCGGCCCCGACTCGAAGCTTTTCCGCAGAGACTCCGGTGTAAGCGGTGAATGACCCTGCGGGGACCGCGCTTCCGGCGGTTGGTCACCGAATGTATCGATCCTGGGGGAGCCGCCGACGGCCTCGGCCCGGCCGCCGTCGGCCGCGCCATGCGCCGGAGGAGGAGCGGCACCCGATGCGCGGGGGTCCGTCGGCACGCCGACGACGCCCGTTTCGCGGACCTCGGGGCGTGGAGCGGTGTTCGCCGACGGGGCCGGCTCGCCGCGGTCGCCGCGTGGCGTTACGGGCTCGGCCGGGCGAGGCTGTCCCGCGGCCTGACCGGCAGGGCGGTCGTCGGTGGCGTAAGGGGCGGGTTTCGCCCGGTCGGTGGGAGCCGCGGTGGACGGAGGGCCGGACTCGGCTGGCCGGGGCTGGCCGCCGGTGGGCCCCTCGCCGGGTTTCGTACCGCTACCGCTCTCGCCTGGCCGGGTGCCGCCAGGTCCCTCGCCTGGTCTGGTGCCGCTGGTGTTTTCGCCCGGCTTGGTGGCGGTGGGTCCTTCGCCGGGTCTGGTGCTGTTGCCGTTTTCGCCCGGCCGGGTGCCTTGCCCGGACCCGGGGCGGGTGTCACCGGGGCGGGGGCCGTTACCCGCCGGGTCCTCGGGGTGGCCGGAGGTGGTGCCGGGCCGGGGCTCGGTCCGGCCGTTCAGCGCCTCGGCGATGCTGGGGCGTGTCGAACCGCTGGGGCGGGCGGTGCCGCCTGGTGCGGTCTCGCCGGGTCGTGGCGGGATCACGGCCGGGCCGGGTTGGCCTTGTGTCGCCTGTCCGCGGTCGGAACCGCT
Organism: Actinoallomurus vinaceus; assembly: GCF_039542055.1. Lineage (NCBI taxonomy): Bacteria > Bacillati > Actinomycetota > Actinomycetes > Streptosporangiales > Thermomonosporaceae > Actinoallomurus > Actinoallomurus vinaceus. The sequence goes on along the minus strand of NZ_BAABHK010000038.1, from coordinate 1,544 downwards.
GGTGCCGCTGAGGTCACCGCCGGTGTGTCCGGTGTTGCCGCCAGGGATCGGCCTGTCCTGCCCGCCCGTGAGCGGTGTGTCGGGCACCTGGCCCGTACCACCGCCGGTGGTGGGGGTTTCATGGCTGCCGGCGAGTGCGGTGCCATGCGGGCCGCCGCTACCGGTCCCGCCGGTGCCGGTCGTGCCGCCGGAGGGCAGGGTGTGACCGCCATTCCCGGCACCGTCCCCGCCTGACGCGCCCAGGTTCGGGCGGCCCCCACCGCCGCCAGGAGGAGGGGGCGGATTGTTGTCGTCGTGTTTGATGCCCCCACCCTGGGGATTCTGCGGGTCCGGCGACGACCCGCCACCGGGCGGTGGTGACCCGCCATCGCCACCGCCGAACCGGCCCGCCACATGCTGACCGAGCTCTTTGGCGCCCCCCAGCCCGGCCATGCCGAACCCGAACGCGGCGGCTTGTCCGAAGTTCATGTGGTCCGGGTCGAAGATCGCCTGACCCGCCAGGTTCCCCGCCGTGCCCGTCGTGCCGGCGAACCCGAACCGCGCACCGACGCCCTTCATCCCCGGCGCGGCCATCCAGTCGGCCAGCTTGGTCGTCAGCGGGTTGCTCTGGCGAGCGACCGCCCGGCCCGCAAGACCCATCACCCCGCCGGCGACCGCGCCCATCCCCACCGACTTGCCGAACTCGCCCCAGTTCCAGTCCTTCTGAACGCCCTCATGGATCCGCGCGTACTGCCCGGCGGCGTCCATTCCCGCCCCGAACCAGGCACCCACCACCGCACCGCTCAGCACCTGATGCTGGCCCGCCCACACCGCAACCCGCTGAAGGAACGTCTTCAGCGCGAACCCTTCGGCTTCGGACGCGCCGATCGCGGCCGCCTCCGAGGCACCCGCCGTGATCCAGGACCAGGCGAACCCCATCAACATCGTGATCACAACGAACGCACACGACAGCTCGAACTGCAGCCGCGCCGCCCGCTTCTGCGCCTGAAGCGACTCCACCCACGAGGCCAGGTCCCGCAACGACTGTTCGAGGAACCGCAGGCCCCCGGCCTCGCCCCCGCCCGACAGCGCTTGGGCGAAGGTCTTGAACTTATCGGTCGCCTCCCCGGCGTTGGCGCTGGTCACGGCCCCGGCGTGGCCGTCCAACTCCCCAGCCGTCGTCCCGAACGTATCCGCGCACGTGGTGAGCGCCGCCTGCATCTTGGCCAGGCCACCCATGCTGCCGTCCGGCCACTGGCACCCGCCGATCAGCATTTCCAGGAAGAACAGGCCTTCTTGGACGATTTCCGGCATCTGATCGACATCACCCACCGGCCGATTGAAATCAGCCTCCGGCCGCGAATACGGATTCTTATCCGCCACCGCATCGTGATCCGCACCCACCGGAACGTCCCCACCCACCGTGGACGCCGACTCGGCCACCTTGTAACGGTGACCGGCCACCACCAACATCCCCCCGGTCGCCCGCACCAAATTCACCGCATCCGCAAGCGCATCCAAACACCCATCCCGCGCCGCACCAAACCCCGCAGAACCCTCAGAAC
>NZ_BAABHK010000037.1:0-12766 GCF_039542055.1 Actinoallomurus vinaceus | reverse complement strand
GTTCCCTTCACCTTTCGGATCCAGGTAAGCCATCGGGCCCAGAAACCTCCCTCCAAGTTCCTCCCGGTTGTACCGGGGATACAACAAGGCGCCTCGTGGCGCACTACGAGCACCCGCCGAGCACCCAAGCCCACCCGGACGATTGACGATACATGCAAGGGCAGGCACCTGATCGATGATGGCCGCTATCTTGCTGCCGTCTTGGGCGACGCCGATGACGTTGCCGTCGGGCTCGCGGCTGTACGTTGCAGTGCCGTCTTAGCCCTCTGGCGTAGGAGCTCGTGGGCAGCGTCCGTGCCGGGATATCGATTTCGGAGCGAGGCTGTCCGGTGAGGGTGACGCAGTCGAATCGTTGGCACCTCTCAGCACGATAGCCCTGGCCAGGGCGTGGTTGGCCATCAGCGGGATCCCGCCATCGGTGACGGCTCGGTCCAGCAGCCACCGCACGGGTGCCGGCAGTGCATCGGCGTCGCTGGGCCCGCGCGGTCAGCCATCTGCGCCGTGCGGGCGACGCGTCGGGGCGGTGCGGCGCTGGTGCGGTATCAGGACAGGCCGCAGATCCACCAGGTGTAGAGCCCGGCGAAGACGAGAGCGGTCAGCGCACCTCTCGATAGGCCGTGGCAATAGCCGCCAAAACAGTGAGCTGGGCCGGGCCCCCAGCCCGGAACCAGAGCAATGCTGGCAGCGAAGCCGACCGGACGATGTCTAGGTTGATCCCATCAGGCCATGGCTCGCTGCTGGGTTCCAGAACGGTAGCTGTCAATTCATACAATGGCTCGGTTCCCCGCCCAGGCCCTCCTCCCACTTCGAAGTAGTAAACATCTTCAAAGGAGAGCATCACATCCGGCTTGTCCGGCCCCCAGCGTAGTGAGATATCCACCACATCGGAGTCCCCGATTCGAGACATAATTAGACGCTCCACAAGATATCCTTCGCAGAGCGAGATCGCATCGATAAACGTGTCGAATGCTATCATGAGCGTTTCACTTTTTCGTTGGTGTTATGGTCTTGAGTTGGCTTGCTATCTGGGCCATACCGGGGGTGGTAGTTCTTCTGGTTCGGACCCGGGTTGACTTTTGGACCCAGGCGAATCACTTCCCCGTCAGGTCTGATCCAAATGACGCTTCCGTCTGGGTTATCGTAGCGTCGATACCCTCCCTCGGTCTCTTTGGTCAGCTTGAAGCCGTGTTTTTCGATATCACGTTCGGCCTCTTCGAGTGATTTGCCGTTTAGATTCGGAACCTCGGCTGCGCCGCCGCCGTGATTGTCACCAGCATTTGGATCAGTCCTTGTTACCGGATCTGGCTTGTCACTTCCGGTAACCCAGCCGATGATAACGACTGTTGTAAAGCGGCCCGCCCCGCCGATTGTCGAGTTCCATAGCTTATCGAGACCGTTCCCGATGGCGTCCCCGACTCCGACCACGACTGTGGTGATCGGCGCAAGGGGGTCGGGGAAAGTGCCGGTTCCGTTGCCGGGCTGGTCGCAGGTGGTGTCACATCCCTGGTTTACAGGAAGATTGGGTGATGTTGTGGGCGGGCCGCCTGGCTGGGGCAGTCCGGGTGCTGTGCCCGTGTTGCCCTGTCCTGGGTCGGGGGCGCCTGGTGTCGTCGGTGCACCACCGACGGTGGGCGTGCCAGGCGGGAGTTTGTCCGGGCGGGTCGGGGGTTTGGCCGGTTTGAAGTCGGGCTTGGGCTTGGGCGATTTGGGGACGCTGCAGTGGTGGTTGTGGATGCATGGGTCGGCGGGCGGGGGCGGTGGTTTGGGGTGGCTGACTCCGCCGCCTCCGCCGCCTCCACCTCCGCCGGAGCCGTTACCGCCGCCGTGGCCGGATCCGCCGCCGCCTCCGTTGCAGACGTCTCCGCAGCCTCCGGGGCAGCAGGTGATTTCGCCGCCGGATCCTGGGTTGCAGCTCGTTGCTGCCATCCCGGTTGTGCGAGAACAGCTGGCGGGGTTAGGGCAACAGCTGCTTACGGCTGCGTGGCCGCTGGGGTCCGTAAAGTCCAGGGGGTCGCCTAGCGCGTAGGCGTAGGGGTTAGCGTTAGCCGAATTTCCGATGGGGCTGTTGGCGTCGCTGTCTCGGCTAGTAAAGGCCCCGGTCTGTGGGTCGTACGAGCGGGCGTGCATGTTGACCAGGCCGGTGGTCGGGTCGGTGTAGCCGGATTGGTAGCCGATGCCGGGCATGGTGCCGGTGGTGGCGGTGGCGTTTCCGTACGGGTCGTAGGCGGTGGAGCCGGTGAGGGCAGCGGTGGCCGGATCGAGGGTGGCGGTCAGATCGTCGTGGTTCTGGTCGATGATCGCTGCCGTCTTGTTGCTTCCCTTGGCGACGCCGATGACGTTGCCGTCGGGGTCGCGGCTGTAGGTCGCGCTGCTGTCAGAGGCCAGGTCGTTGTCCGTGCCGCTGTAGGCGAATGCGGTGCCGCCGCGTTTGATCAGCCGGTTGAGCGCGTCGTAGTCGTAGGACGTCGAGCCGGCGGTGATGAGCTGGTCGAACGCGTCGTAGCTGTAGTTGGTGGTCTGGCTTCCGGCCGTCTTGGCGGTAAGGGTGCCGCGGGGTGTGTAGGTGTAGCTGCTGGTGCCATCGCTGGTGAGGCGGTCTCGTTCGTCGTAGGTGTAGGTGTGGGTGCCGTCGGAGGTGAGGTTGCCCGAATCGTCGAAGGTGTAGGTCTTCGTGGTGCTTCCGGTGGTCTGGGTGTTGAGGCGTCCGGCCCAGTCGTAGGTGTAGCCGGTCGTGCCGGCTCCGGCGTAGCCGGTGGTGGTCTTGGTCTGGAGTTGCTGTTCGGGGTTGTACTTGTACGTGGTCGAGGCGACGGTCTGGCCGGTGGGGTTGGCGATGGTGTCGGAGGCCAGGGCGCTGGTGTCGTCGTAGGTGAAGGTGCGGACGGGTCCGCTGGTGCCGTAGGTGATGGACGCGGGGCGGCTGTCGTTGTCGTAGCCGTAGGTGTTGGTGCGCCCGGTGATCGGGGCCGCCGCGCTGGCCAGGCGGCCGTCGGTGTCGTACCCGTAGGTGGTGGTGCCGGAGGCGTCGGTGCGCCCCGTCATCGCGCCGTCGGAGTTGTAGCCGAACGAGGAGTCACCCGAGGGACCGGTGGTCTTGGTCAGCAGGCCGCGGTCGTCGTAGGTGAAGTCGTTCTCCCCGGCCGGGGTGGCGGCGGCGACCTGGCGGCCCGCCAGGTCGTAGGCGAACTGGCGGTCCCCGGTGCTGGCCTCGGCGCCGCTGCCGGTCTGCTTGGTGAGGCGGCCGAGTTCGTCGTACTTGTTGGTCTGGGTGACACCGCCGGGCTGTTTGATCGTGGCCGGCCGACCGGCCTCGTCGTAGCTGGTGGTGTAGGTGCGGTCGGCGGCGTCCGGCGTGGCCGTGGTGGCGGGTTCGATGACGGATTCGGGCAGGTTCCACGGGTTGTAGGTCGTCCAGAACGGGTGGCCGCGCCCGTCGGTGTAGCGGGTGCGGTTCCTGGCGGCGTCGTACCCGAAGGATGTCGTGGTCGAGTGTGAGGAGTCGACCGGTTCGACCTGCTTGATCAGCTGGTTGAGGGCGTCGTAGTCGAACGTGGTGGTGTGGCCACGGGCGTCCGTTGTGCTGGTCGGGTTGCCGGCGAGGTCGTAGCCGATGCTGCGGGTGTGCAGCGTGTTGCCGTTCTTGTCCAGGTCCTTCTGTTCGGTCAGGTTCCCAGCGGCGTCGTAGCCATAGGCGATACCTTCGCCGGTCGGCTGGGTGGTCTTGGCGAGGTTGCCAGACAGGTCGTACGTGGAATGGATGTCGTTGCCGAGGGCGTCGCTCTCATCCGTGGCCTCGCCTGCGGCGTTGTAGCCGTAGGTGGTGACGACACCGGCCGGAGTGGTGGTCTTGGTCAGGTTGTCCGCGCCGTCGTATTCGTTGTGGGTGGTGAAGTACTGCGTCCCGTCGGTGTTGCGTACGACGTTGGTGTCGGTGATCTTGCGTCCGAGGTCGTCGTAGGTGGCCTGGGTCTGGGCTCCGGTCGGGTCGGTGGCCGACAGCTGTTCGGAGTCGGCGTCGTAGGTGTAGGACCACGCTCCTTGGGTGGTTGCCGTGGACACCTTCGGGTCGGTGCGTTTGAGTAGGTTGCTGAACGCGTCGTACTCATACGTCGTGGTCTGCCCGGATGGGTCGGTGACCGAGGTGACGTTGCCCAGGTCGTCGTAGGCGTAGCTGGTGGCCGGTGTGATCGCCGGTCCGCCTGCGGGCGGCGTGTAGGCCGGTTTGGTGACCTTGGTGATACGGCCGTTGCGGTCGCGGGCGTAGTCGGTGGTGTTGCCGTTCCCGTCGGTCTGGGCCACCACCTCGCCGAAGGTGTTGTAGCGGTGGTGGGCGACGGGCCGAACGGTGGTCGCCGTGCTGTCCTTGGTCTCGACCTTGACCGGGGGTGCGGTGACCGTGGTTGGGTTGCCAACCTCGTCGTAAGCGATGTTCGTCGTGTACGCGGCCGGGTCGGCGCCCGTGGTGTTGCCGCGCGGGTCGGTGATGGCGGTGGGCAGGCCCCGCTGGTCCCGAGTGATAGTGGTCAGCCGTGTGGTGCCGTCACCGGAGACGGCTTGGCTGGCGACGTTCCCGGCGGCGTCGTAGGTGTAGTCGATCGTGCGGCCGGTTCCGGTGCCTGTGTAGGTGACCGTCTTGGGATCGTTGTCGGCGTTGTAGACGGCCGTGGTCTTGCGGTTCAGGTCGTTCGGGTCGAGGACCTGGCTGGTGGTGCGGCCGGCGGCGTCGATGGTGTAGTCGGTCTCGGTCTTGCCGCCTCCGGTGACCTGCTGGGCGAGGTTGCCCGCGGCGTCGTAGCCGTAGGAGGCGGTGACGATGTCCGGGCCGCCGGTGGTCATGTGGCGAGTGGTGGTCGCACGCCGGTCGTCGTTGAAGTAGGTGTAGGTGTCGGTGCGGCCCATCGCGTCGGTGTACGAGGCCAGCCGACCGGCGGGGTCGTAGGCGTAGGAGTCGGTGACCAGGTCCTGGCCGCCGTCGCCGGTGGTGGGGTCGCCGTCTGGGTCGTCGGACCAGTGCTGCAGGGTGGTCTGGGTGAGCTGGTCGCGCTCGTTGTAGGTGTAGGCGTACTCGTTGCCGCCCGGGTCGGTCTTGTGGACGAGGTTGCCGGATGCGTCGTAGTCGTATCCGGTGACCGCGCCCTCGGCGTCGGTGACCTGGTTCAGCCGGTCGTGGTCGTCGTAGTCGTAAGCGATCGTGCGGTCGGCGTCGCCGCCGGTGGTGTCGCTGGAGATCACCTTGGTGGTGTTGGCGTCGCCGTCGTAGCCGTAGGTGTCGACGCGGGTGTGAGTGGTGCCTGTCGCCGGGTCGGTCACGGACGGGTAGGTGATCGTGGCCGGGCGGGACAGGTCGGTGTAGGTGGTCGCGGTGGTCAGCCCGCCTGGATCGGCATCCGTGATCTGGGTGGAGGTGCGCTGCCGGCCGATCGCGTCGTAGCTATAGCGGATCTTCTCCCCCGACGGCTCGGTGATCTGCGCCAGGTCCCCGCTGCTGGTGTAGGCGTAACTCGTGGTTTTGCCACCCGGTGTCACGTCGGTGGCGGGCAGGCCCGCGGGCGTGCTCCCGCCCTCGTCGGCCGCTTCGCTCCCGGTGGTGAACGTGTGGGTCGTTGTCCGGCCGTTCGGGAAGTCGGAGGTCGGCGGCGTGGTCACCGTCGCCAGCTGCCCGGCGGGGCTGTAGGTGTAGCTCGTCTGGTACGTGGTGTCGGTGGCCGAGGCCGAGCGGGCGTCCCGGAACGACGTCATCTTGTCGTTCCGTGGATCCAGCGGGTTGGCCGCATTCAGGTAGTAGCCGTAGTAGCTGGTCTGGCAGGAGGCGGCCGTCCGGCACGTCGTCCGTGACAGGATGTTGCCGCGGGCGTCGTGCGTCAGCGTCGTGGTGTGGCCGTTCTCATCGGTCTGCTTGGCCAAGAACCCGCCGGAATCGTAGGTGAAGGTACGCGCCGGGTTGCCGCCGCGCTGGATCCCGGTTATCCGTCCGCCGCCCAGCGGGTCGTAGGAGTAGGTGGTGGTGTGCTGGGCCGGGTCGGTTACCGTGACGCTTCGGGTCAGACTCGTGTCGGCGCCGGTGACGTTCGGGTCGCCGAGTTGCCAGTCCCCGCCGTTGGCGTCGGTGTAAGTGTCGACGCGATCCTGGCCGGTGTCGTAGGTAACCTGCGCAGCTGTGTTACCGGACGGGAGGGTGACCTTGCTGAGCTGGGCTACACCGGTGCGGCCCAGGGCGTAGTGGGCTTGGATGGAGGGCAGGCCGAGCGGGCGCGGGTAGACCGCGACCTCGTCGATCGACCCGTTGAAGTAGCCGGCGGCGTTGCTGGTCACCCCAGGCCAGTAGCTCCAGTAACCGGCTCCCGCGTACGTGCGGGTCATGTCGAGGTGGCCGATCTGGCCGGCAAGCGTGCCGACCGGGGTGCCATCCAGGTACATGGCCTGGGTGGTGCCGGCTCCGGTGAGGACGGCGTGGTGCCAGTTGCCGTCGTTGACCTTGCCGCTGGTGGTGATGGGGGTGGCCTGGCCGGATCTGGTCCAGAACTGGCCGCGCAACAGGCCGTCGCTGCCGACGTACAGGTTCGGCACGTGGTTGGCGGCGGCACCAGAGAGGGTGCTCGCCTGGCTGGCGAACAGCACACCGGAACTCGTCGTCTTGAACCACAACTCGATGCTCAGGTACGTGTGCGAATGGACGAGCCGATCCGGCAACTGCACGGAAGAACTCGAACCGTTGAACGTCGCCGCCGTGTCGCTCGTACCGGCGAGTGCTCCCCCGGCGCCCTGGGTAACGTTCGCGTAGGTGCCGTCGTCCTTACCTTGATTGGTGTCGACCTCGCTGCCGGCGTCCGTGCCGTCGCTCTCCCCGAACCGGTAGTAGGACTGCGGCGCCGAGTCGATCACGGCGGACCGGTAGTGGGAGCCGTCGCTGTAGTCGTAGGTGGTGCAGGCACTGTTCGGGGCGCACACCTGCTTGAGCCGGTCCCCGTCATAGGTGTACGACCATGTCAGCGCCTTGCCATCGACCGGGTCGGTGGACACCGTCGCAACGTGCGCGCCGGACCAGGTCAGGTGCAGCGCCCGGCTCGAGACGGTGTTGGTCACCGTCGACAGGTGGGATGCCCCGTCATAGCCGTAGGTCTGGGACAGGCCACCGGCCTCGGTCAGTTTGGACAGCAGGCCCGAGGCGGCGAAGTCGTAGCGTGCGCCGGTCTTGTCCAGCAGCGCATACGTGCCGTCACTGTTCTGGGTGAGGGTGGCGAAGTCACCGACCGGAGGCGCGAACGTTCCGTCGGGGTTCTTACCGAAGCGGACCTGATGCCCGTCGGCCATCGTGACGACGACGCTTCCCGACCCGTCATTATCCGCGGTCAACCGTACGTCGAACGGCGTGGTCCAGCCCGCGCCGAACGGCGAGGCGGTGCGCGGGTCGAGGCTGTTGTACGTCCGCCGTACCGACAGCTCCGGTCCGGCCCCCGCCACGGCGGCGTCGGTGGCGTTGGTGGTGTAGTTCCCGACCTGCGGGTCGAACGCCTGACCGTCGGACTGGGCGGCCAGGTGCTGGGTGATGACCGGCTGCGGCACCGCGGTGGTCAGCCCCACCGGGCCGACCGTCGTCGTCGCGCCATTGCTGGTGACCGCGCCGGTCCAGGTGTAGGCGGTGTTCCAGACCAGTTTCCCGGCCGGCGGCGTCCAATACGGGGTCGTGATCTTCCCGGAGTCCACGCAGGAGGTGGGGTCGCTGACTTTGCAGATCTTGAAGTCATACGACAAGGCGGTGTTGTCAGGGTCGTAGGCGGTCAGCGACAGCTGCTGCGTCAGCGTGGAGGCGGTGTAGCCGCTGAGCGGGTACACGCCCGTCACCGCAGGGGGCGAGTCGGGGATGGTCAGCTTCATCGGCATGACCGGCACGCCCTGGGAGGAGAACGACGTCGAGCCGTTGTACATGTCCCAGTGCAGCGTGTACGTCCCCGCCGGAACATGCTGAATCTTCGCGCTGACCGTGACCGAGGCATTCGGCGCGACGCTGGAGGGCATCGTCGTCCACACCGGCGTCGTGGAGATCAGCTTGCCGGCCGAGTCGTACAGCTTGTAGCCGAGCTTGAAGCCGTTGGTCGAGGTCCAGGTGTCGGTGCCGAGGTTCTTCAGCGTCATCTTGATGACGCCGTCCTGGGTCGCCGACGGCGGCGTGGTGACCTTGATCGATGACGGCCATGCCACACCGTACTTGGTGTAGGTGATGGCCAGTTGTGGGCCGCTGGAGGCGGAGTTCTGCCGCGTGGTGAAGCGTTTGTAGCCCGATGTCGAGGTCGTGGACGAACGCTAGACCGAGATCCTTTGCGTCTCCGCCAGCCGCCACCAACCGCGCTGTGATCTCTTCCAGCTCAGCGTAAGCAGGCAGGACCGGTAGGTGTCCCAGGGGCGCGCGACGGATCCTGGGCGTATCAGCACCGTCCACTCCGGAACTGGAGATCATTATGAGCGCCAAGGGTTCGGTCTATAAGCGATGCGGGTGTCGCATCCAGGGCAGGGGTAGGCGGTTCGGTAACGCCTGTCCGGAGCTGGCCCGGCGTGGGCATGGCAGCTGGTACTACGCGGTGGACATCGGCCCGTACCCGGGCAGCCGTCGGCGGCGGGTCCGCCGGGGCGGCTTTGCCAGCCGGAATGCGGCCGAAGATGCCCTGCGTCAACTGCAAAAGCCCGACCCCACCGATGCGGGCAAGCCGCTGACGACGGGCCAGTGGTTGCGGATCTGGCTGGCCGGCCGGATCTCGTTGTGCCCGTCGACGCTGCGTGGCTACGCCAGTCACGTCGACGACTACCTGCAGCCACACCTGGGCTCGATCCCGCTGCGGGCATTGGACACCCGGCACCTGCAGCAGATGTTCATCCATATCCTGGGCGGCCAGACCGCCTCCGGCCGCCCGGTGACAGCGGCCACCCTCAAACGCATCCACGCCACGCTCCGGACCGCGTTGAACGCCGCGGTGCGCGAACGGCTCATCGGCGACAACCCCGCCCGCTACGTCGAGCTCCCACCCGCACCACGCCCGCACGCGGTGGTATGGACTGACGATCAGATCCGGCGCTGGAGATGGACCGGAGAACACCCAGTGGTGGCGATCTGGACCGCCGCCCAGACCGCCCAGTTCCTGCACTACATCACCGACCACCGGCTGTACGCGGCCTACCATCTGATCGCCCTGCGTGGCCTGCGCCGCGGCGAAGCGGCCGGACTGCGCTGGTGCGACCTGGACCTGCAGGCCGGTATCGCCGTCATCAACTCCCAATCCCAGAACGTGAGCGGGAGGATCGTGCAGGCACCGCCAAAGACCAAGGCCAGCAGACGCACCATCGCCCTGGACCACACCACCGTCACGGCCCTACGCCGGCACCGCCACCGGCAACAAACCGAACTCGCCGCCCTGGGCACCGAAGACAGCGGCTACGTGTTCACCAACATCGGCGGACGCCCGATCAGCCCGGACCGGCTATCGATCAACTTCGGCAAACTCATCGCCGCCAGCGGCCTGCCACCGATCCGCCTGCACGATCTACGCCATGGCGCCGCCAGCCTCGCCCTGCAGGCCGGTGCGGACCTCAAGGTCGTCCAGGACCAGTTGGGGCACTCCTCGATCGTGCTGACCGCCGACACCTACGTCACGGTGCTGCCAGAGGTCGCCCGCAAGAACGCCGAGAACGTCGCCCGGCTCGTCCTGGACGCCGCGCGCTGCGCGTCCGGGGCGCGACGCCCACGCCGACGCAGCACCCGACCGACCACCACAGTCAAATCAGCAGGCCCACCACATCAGCACCCGTACCGCCGGTGAAACACGCGCCCGAACCCGGCCCCACCACGGCCATACCGTGGCCCCACCAGGAAGATCAAAACTCGGCCCGGGCGAGCGAAAGCCCAGGTCAGGGCTGGTAGGGCGCCTGGGACTCGAACCCAGAACCTATGGATTAAAAGCGGACCGTGCCGCGACATACGAGCAAACGAGGAGCAAACAGCGTCGCCCCAGACCTCGCGTCCGCTGACTTCTCTACCCCGAGGGGCCGAGCCCTGCTCGCTAAAGAGCCGACACTTGCTCGCACGCCATCGCCAGGGACCCGCCAGCGTTTCATGTGTCCGGGGTAGATCGCGAAAGGCCCGCGCGGTGGATCGCGCGGGCCTGGTCGACGACGTGACAGCGGGCTTGGTTGCTCGGCGCTGCGAGGCCCGCTCGTGCTGCGATGGCCGCCTCGCCGGCCGGGGTGGTGATCGGGCGCGGGGCTAGTAGCAGGAACCAGTGCTCATCGAATCGGGGACCCCACAGCCGGACGGTTCTTAGTACAGGCCCATCACCCGGTCGACCGCGATCTCGATCACGACTAGACCGGGCGGGGTGGGCGGTGGTGACCCGTAGCGGTCGGCGTATCGGCGTGCGCCCTCGGCCAGTCGGCGGGGGTCGTCGGATACGGTCGCGGGGCCTTCGAGTGTGATCCAGCGGGGGCCTGCCACCTGGCAGATCGCCACGCGGGTCCCGGGAGCGGCCAGGAGGTTCCCGGCCTTGCGGCGTGAGGCGACCGTCATGACCCGCGCCGTCCCGGTCGTGCGGTCCCAGGTGAACCGGACGGGTGCCACGTGCGGCGTGCCGTCGGGGCGGAGGGTCGTCAGCGTGCACACGTGGGGCTCGGTCAGGAACGCCTCGGCCGAGGCCGGCAACGGGAGGGACTTGGCGTTCGCCCCGCCGTCACCCGGCCGGGGCACCGTGCGGCCTTCACGCGACCGGTACGCCGTGCGGTCGTTACGCGACGGGGACAACGGATTCTCCGTTCGCGTGCTCTGGCGCCCTCAACTTGGGCAGCGACAGTGCGACGAGGACGCCCACCGTCGCGAAGCAGGCCGCGATGAGGAAGGCCTCGTGGAAGACGCTCGCCCGCGCCGCCAGGACGAGCGGGGGGTCCCCGTGGGCGGCCTTGGTCAGGGCTGGGACCCGGCTGAAGACGATCGTTGCGGCGATGGCCACGCCGAGCGCTCCACCGGCCTCCTGGCTGGTGTTGATGAGCCCGGCGGCCAGGCCGGACTCGGTCTTCCGGACCCCGGCGAACGCGGCGACCTGCAGCGGCACGAAGGACATGCCGAGGCCCAGCCCGGCGAGGAGGAACGCTGGCAGGACGTCACTGACGTAACCACCGTGGACGGGCAACCGCCAGAGCATGAGCATCCCGGCGACGGTGATGACGATGCCGGTGATCAGTACCGGCTTGGCCGCCATCTTGGTCACCAGTTTCGAGGAGATCCCCGCGCCGACGGACACGATGATGGCGAGGGGGACATAGGCCAGGCCGGTCCGGATCGGCGAGTAGTCCAGGACCTGCTGCATGAACAGGCTGGCGAAGAAGAACAGGGTCACCAGCGTGCCGAAGAGGAGCACGGCGGTGATGTTCGCCGCTCGGAGGGCCCGGAGCCGGAAGATGCCGAGCGGGATCAGCGGCGACTCGGCCCGGCGCTCGATCACCAGGAACGCCGTCAGAAGGATGCCAGTGACGACGAGACCGCCGATGGTCCGAGCCGATGTCCAGCCGACGTCGACGGTCTGGCCCAGGGTGTAGATCAGCAGCATCAGGCCTGCGGTGAGGACGACGGCCCCTGCCGTGTCGAAGGCACGGGGCCGCCTCTCGGCACGACTCTCAGGGACGACGAACGGCGCGAGCGCCGCGGCCGCCAGCCCGATCGGCACGTTGATGAAGAAGATCCACCGCCAACCGGGTCCTTCGGTGAACAGCCCGCCGAGGACCACTCCGGCGACCGAGGCGATGCCGCTGAGCCCGCCCCAGATCCCGAGCGCGCGGTTGCGCTCCGGGCCCTCGGCGAACGTGTTGGTCAGCAGGCTGAGGGCGGCAGGGGCGATGAAAGCCGCTCCCAGTCCCTGCAGGCCGCGGGCGGCGATCAGCATGGTGGAGCCCTGGGCGACCCCCGCGAGGAGGGACGCCGCCGCGAAGACGATCAGGCCGGTCCGCAGGATGCGGCGACGCCCGAAGGTGTCGGCGAGGCGCCCGCTGAGCAGCAGGAACCCGCCGAGCACCGTTCCGTAGGCGGTGACGATGTACTGCAGGTAGCTTTCGGAGACGCCGAGGTCCCGCTCGATGGACGGGAGGGCGACGTTCACGATCGAGACGTCGAGGAACGTCATGAACCCGGCGACGCAGAGGAACGCCAGGATCAGTCCGGGATGGCCGGCGGCCCGCGCTCGCGGCGGTGACGCCGTCCCGGATCGGGGTTGCGCTTCTGTAATCGACACAGGTGCTCCTTGAAATGAGGCCGGGCTCGTCGTCCGGCCGGATGAGTGCATGGGGACGGCCGTGCCGGACGGCGTCGGGTCGAGAGGGCCCGGTCTCGCGCCCGTGCCCGCGGGGGGAGTACGGGCGCGAGGCCGGCCGGTGGAACAGGTTCAGCGGAAGGCGGCGATGTTGCGGGCCGCCCAGTCGGCGAACGTGCGGGGCGGGCGGCCGAGGACCTGCTCGATGTGGGGGCTCACGCGCTGCTCGGCGGGCATGGGCTCGCCGAGGATGGAGAGGGTGCCCTCCACGACGGGCTCGGGCATGAACTGCAGCATCTGGGCCCGGGCCTCCGCGCGGGTCTGCTCGACGAACCGCACCGCTGTTCCGAGCGCGTCCCCGATCGCCTGAGTCCGCTCGCGTGGAGTGGTCGACGCCGGCCCGGTGAGCTCGTACGTCTGGCCGGTGTGTTCCTCCTGGACCAGGACCGCGGCCGCGACCTCGGCGAGGTCGTCCGGGTCGACGG
>NZ_BAABHK010000036.1:0-14804 GCF_039542055.1 Actinoallomurus vinaceus | reverse complement strand
TCAGACCAACGGCAAAGTCGAACGCTTCAACCGCACCCTGCTCGAAGAATGGGCCTACGCCCGCCCCTACCGAACCGAAACCGAACGACGCCAGGCCTTCCCCGACTGGCTACATGCCTACAATCACCACCGCGGACACACCGCGCTGAAAGGCCAGCCACCCGCCAGCCGCGTCCCCAACCTCACGAGACAGAACACCTAGGCTCATCCGGGCTTCATCGGTCATGTCCAGGCCGTCAGCGATGGCCTCGAACCGGTCGAGCTTCTCGACCTGTGCCACACCGCTCATGTAGCGGCTTACCTTGCCCTGGGTGGTGTCACATGCGGCGGCGATTTGGGTCTGAGACGCCCCGGTGTACTGCTGGACAAGCCGAAACACGCGGCCGATGTCACGATTGCGCAGCGCATCGAGCGTTTCAGGGCGCTGCCACAACGACGCCGGGACTGTGATCGGGTTCATCGCCCGTCCTGGCATCCATACCCCCGGTTGGCTTCAGCGTTGCCTTGGCATGACCGCAGTTAGCGCACGTCCGAGCGTATATCCCGCCCCGGTATCCCGTCTCGGTATAGCCCCGAGGAATGGGTTCTGACCCCTTCCGTCAGCCACGGTTGACCCATGGACAGCTCGGGACGGGTCGCATCGATTGACCAGGCGCGGAAGGCCGCGAACAGGAGGACTGCGGGCTTGACGAACGCCGAACGTCGGCTACTGCTCGAAGACATCGCGCGGATCTCCGCCGAACTGTGCGACTTGCAGGTCTGGGCCGCCGAGATCGCCCGGCGGGTGACCGCATCGCCGAGTATGCGGGCCGAACGGTCCGCCTGAACCAGCCGGGCACGTCGACCTGGGCGACGTGATGAGCTGCGGGACCGGTGGCGTCGATCCACACCTTCAACGCCTCCGCCACCGGTCCCGCGTCCAACCAGAAGGGTGCTTCGGTGGACAGCGCGGAACAGCACAAGCGGGAGATACGTCTCCTGGCCGGTCTGGTGCGAGAACTGGTCGGCTTCGGGTTTCAGGTCGGGATGAGCGACGCGGGGCCGGCCGCGTTCATCCGCTCAGCCACGGGGCGGCTTGACGTCGTCATCTCGGTGACCGGTGACTACTTCGACTGGAACTCGGGGGGCGACAGTCACCTGGTGACAGATCCGGCCGGGGCGGCTGCTGCCATCGCCGCACATGTCTGGACCCGCGCCGGTGCGCTAGCGGTTCGTACCGCCCTGACGACGGAGGTGCGACGGCATGATGCGTGACCTAGACGCCGTGGCGGCCAATCTCATGGCAGGACACCCTGGATGGGTCGTGCTGCCCGACCAGCAATACCTGATGCTGGTGGCACTTCCAGGGCACCTGCGTGACGCCTTCTGGATCTACGACACCGATCCGGATCGGCTGGCCGTTCGCATGGCCAAAGTCGAGAACTACCTCCGCCAGGAGGGCACGAACGCTCCGGCCCGGTCCATGACGCGTCCTCCCCAACACCGCAACCAAGGGTGCGGCTCACCTGGTGACCGCTCCGAGCCCGCCCGGCCGGCGGCCCGCTGAAAGCAAATGGTCCGTTGATCGACTCCAAGAGGGGGCGTCATGCACGAACTGATCGTCAGTCCTTTCCTCGGCAACCACGTCATACTCCGTCCAGGTCAGCCGAACGGAATCAAGATCTCTCAAGCAAGATATGAGGAGATCGCGACGGCGGATGGCTCTGTACCGGCCTGGTTCGCCGAGTCGGCTCGTAACGCCTGGGGCATCGACATCTCTGGCCGCCCGCTTCGGGAGACCACTCTCGTCCGCTCGGACGGCGGATACGGATATGGCCGAGCGTCGTACGAACTGAACCTCGGCTGCAATTACGACTGCGAACACTGCTATCTCGGCCTGAAGAAATTCGAGGGTCTGGAATGGCCGGACCGTGAGCGGTTGCTTTATATCCTGCGTGACGCGGGTGTCCTCTGGCTCCAGCTCACCGGCGGCGAACCGATGATCGACCGGCTGTTCCGCGAGGTCTACCAGCGTGCCTATGAGCTGGGCATGATGTTAACGCTCTTGTCCAACGGGTCCCGGCTGTTCAATCCCAAGGTCCTCGACCTGCTCACCGCATGCCGCCCGCACCGCATCACGCTCAGCGTGTACGGCGCGACGGAGGAGAGCTACGACGGGCTGACCCGACGCAAGGGTGCGTACCGCCTGTTCATGAAGGGACTGCACGCCGGGCACGAGGCGGGTCTCCCCCTCGCGCTCAGCATGATCGTCACCAAGCACAACGCCCACGAGGTCGACCAGATGCGTGCCCTCGCCGATCGCCTGGGCATCCCGATGGACGAGTACGTCAACATGGTGCCGACGATCTACGGCGGCGCCGAGACGCTGCCGTCACAGTCCAAGGAACACCTGCGCAAACGCCAGGTATTCAAGGGCTGCAACGCCGGCCACACCTTCTTCCACGTCGACCCGTTCGGCAAGGCGAGTATCTGCAAGGTGGGTCGCGAGCCGAACGTCCCCCTCATAGAGGAAGGCGTCGAAGGTCTGGCGCGGCTGGGCTCGATCGCTGATCGGCTGCTTCTGCGTCAAGGCGGCTGCTCGGGCTGCCAGCTCCAGGGCACCTGCGGTACCTGCATGCCGCTCGTCCAGCTCTACCGCAAGGCCAAGGCACCGCTGGCGGCCTACTGCCAGCACCGAGAGCCCAGAGAGGAGGAAAAATGACCGTGGATCTGCTCCAGCCGGCGCCGCCCGTGTCGGGCGATGAGATCACGTTCGTCGACGACGTCGACGCACTGTCGGACGGCAACGTGTGCTCATGCAGCGCGGGTGACGACAACCCGTTCTGATCGAAAGAGCGAAGCAGGCTCCGGCTTTTACAGTCGGAGCCTGTTTCATGTGTGGCGTTCGTTACACTAATTGCGTGAGATTCCGGTGGGACTGGCTCAGCTCGGCGATTTCCGTTCCGTACGTTCCTACGCTCGGACCGGTAAGACCGCAGGCTCTCTCCGCAGAACTTTTCGACGCGGTGATGTTGGTCGCGCATACAGGCCGTTTCCTGCCCTACGACAAAGATCGGCGCTGGTCCTCAACAAAAGACGAACGGGTGATCACGCAAGAGATCATCCACCGTCCCGAACTCACGGTGATTCCGACACTGTCGACCCGTGGACGCGGCTTGCTCAAGATCCACTATTACGGGCGCGGCAAGCCTGATATTGGTCATGCGGCTGAGTGGTCCCTGACCTGGATGACCACCTATGGCGCGGTGGCTGGCCGTCTCATCTGGTTCGACGACGTGGGCGAGGGCGCACGTACGCGCTTGATGCTCAAGACCTTCGAAGATCAGGAATCGGGTGTCTCCGGGGCGGTGATGAGCCTGAATGACTGCCCGTACGCCTCCACGTTCCCGGCGTTCACCGAAGAGATCGGCCCTGAGGGCTTCGCCTTCCTCTACCAACGGATGCAAGCCGGAATCGACGACGGTCCTGTCTTGGTGACGGTGCAGGATGACCGCATAGTAGGTGCCATCGGTCCACTGGCGACAATGACCGACTCGACCGGTGCCACCATCCAGCCACCCCAGTACTTCGCCGTCCATCCGGACTACCGGGGCCGTGGCCATGGACGAAACCTATGGCGCGCCTCGATGGCCTGGGGCCGAGCGAACGGTGCCGGCCATAAGGTTCTTCAAGCCTCCGTCGGCACGCCCGCCGAACGGCTCTACCTGTCAGAAAGACTCGTGACGCTCGGCTTCTTGCACACCGTTGACGTCGGCTGCTGAGCCCGTGATCAGAGGTCCTTGGTGCGCTCGTCGAGTGCTTCGATCTTCGCGCGCAGGTGTCCGATGGCGCTGCGCATCTCTTGAAGCTGGCCGAAGATGATCTGAAACTCTTCGCTGCGCTCCTCGTGGTCGGCTTCCGCCTCGGCCGGCGCGTCCGGCTTCGCCACGACGGTGGTCCGACTCCCCTGCCTGGTCTGGATGAGTCCTTCGTCCCGCAGCACCGTGAGCGCGTTGCTGACGGTCATCTTCGCGACGCCGTACCTCTCGGCGATCTCTCCGGCGGGAGGTAGCGCCTCTCCGACCGGATATCGGCCGGACGCGATGCCCGCGCGCAAGTCGTCAGCGATGCGTACGTATGGCTTGCGGCGATCAACGGAACGGGGATTTCCCATGTCAGAGAGTGTACAGCTCTCCCCTAGGCCCCTAGGTGCATAGGAATATTCCGGCCAACGACTTGACTTGTACGCCTACCTAGGTACATTTGAGTCAAGGCAGCTACCTAGGCAGCTAGGTAGACAGTTCTCTCTGGGAGAGTCATGCAGAACATCGGTATCCCGGTCGACACCCGCGCCCTGACCTTCGTGTGTGTCGCCCCGCCTGCGCCGAAGCTGGTCAACCGTGAGACCGGTGAGGTCAAGGTCGACAGCCAGGGTCGGACGGTCTTTCAGGTCGGTCTGTCGGTCGCGAACGAAGCGGGCCGGATCGACCTGGTGACGGTCAACGTCCCCGGTGATCCTGAGGTCCAGGTGGGCCAGATCGTCACTGTCTCTGACCTGATAGCCCGCCCGTGGGAGCAGGTCATGAACGGCCAGCAGCGGCACGGGGTCTCCTTCGCCGCGTCGGCCGTCGTGCCCGCGTCCGTCGTCCGGGCTGCCTGAGCGGGGCCGTGATGATCGACAAGGCAACGCTGTTCGAGGTGGTTGCGGGTCTTGTCGCCGTGGTCGCCGGGGGCCTGGCGTGGCGGCGGATTCATCCGCTGTCGTTCTGGCTGTGCGTCGGGTTCCCGGCCCGCGCGGTCTGGCTCTACGCCACCTGGCAGCACGTCGCCTCGGCCTGCAAGCTGACCCACAAGCGGCGACGCTGGCGCATCACCCTGGATTCCGTCCCCGTCCTGGGGGCCGCCTCACGTGAGGCGACGGCGATCGTGGAGCGCCGTCACCTGCGGCGGGTGGAGATCGAAAAGGCTCCCCGCCTAGGCCTGATCCGCCCCTCCCTGCTGGGCTGGCGACTCCGGATCACGCTGAACGACGGGCAGATCCCCGACGACTTCGCCCGTGTCGCCGAACGGCTGGCGCATGCCTGGCGTGCTCACGCGGTGCGGGTGCTGGAGTCCAAGCCGGGCAAGGTCGTGCTGATCGCCACCCGCAAAGACCCCCTCATCACAGTCCCACCACTGCCCCCTGAGCCAGGCGACCTGCTACGGGTGCGGCCCGGGGTGCTGGAGAACGGGCGGCCGTGGGTGATCGACTTCAAGACCATGCCGCACTGGCTGTTCGCCGGCGCGACCCAATCGGGCAAGTCCACGCTGCTGAACGCGATCATCGCCGGCCGTGCTCCGCAACCGGTCGCGCTGGTCGGGTTCGACCTCAAGGGCGGGGTCGAGCTGACTCCATACGCGGCCCGCATGTCCGCACTGGCGACCACGCGGGCGGGGTGTGTGCGGCTGCTGGATGGGCTGGTGTCGGAGCTGACGCACCGGATGGCCGACTGCCGCGAGGCGGGCGTCCGCAACGTCTGGCGACTCCCCGAAGAGCTGCGGCCGATGCCGATCGTGGTCGTGGTCGACGAGGTGGCCGAGTTGTTCCTGATCGCTGACAAGGCTGAGAAAGACGAGGTCGCCAAGACCTCGGTCGCGCTGCTGCGCATCGCCCAACTGGGGCGGGCGTTCGGGGTCTACCTGATCGTCTGCGGCCAGCGCATCGGCTCAGACCTCGGACCCGGCGTCACCGCGCTGCGCTCGCAGCTGTCCGGCCGTGTCTGCCATCGGGTCAACGACCCGGAGACGGCGACGATGACGCTCGGCGACATGGACCCGGCCGCCTTGGAGGCCGCCCGCGCCATCCCGGCCGAGACCCCCGGCGTGGCGATCGTGGCCGGCAGCGATGGGTCCTGGAATCGGGCTCGCTCGGCGCTGACCACGGAGGCCGACGCGGAAGCCGCCGCCCACGCACACCGCCACCTCGCCACCCCCTGGACAGACCTCGTCCGGACCGGCCCGCGCGCCGTCCAGGACGACCAAGCCGCTTAACCCCTTCTCTCGTCCCTCGGAGGCTCCCCCATGAGCAACGTCATTCCCCTGCGCCGTCCCGCCGTCCGCTCCTCGTCCGCTCGTCCCCGCCGTCGGGACGGCCGTCCGTCCTCGTCCCGCCGTCCCGTCATCGACCCCGTCCGGCTCACCTTCGATGACACGCGAGGCGTGCATGTCGCGGTGTGTGCCCAGTGCGCTGAGACGGAGTCGGCCTACCCGGACGCGCTGGGCTGGCTCCTCGACTGGGCCGACACCCACCACTGTGACTCTGAGTTGGCCGCGCTGCTGGGCGCGTGCGAGTTGGGAGCGGCGTGATGCCCCGCCTCGGCGGACTGGCGGCCGACTCCGGGCCAGTCGTCGTCCTGGCAGGGATCGCTGCCGCTGGGTCGTTCACCCACATCCGCGACACCGCCCGCCAGCACGGACAACACGGCTGGATGGCCTGGGCGATTGCCGTCTGCATCGACCTGACCTGTGTCATGGCGGCGCGCGAACGTCAGCGGGACCGCCGCACTGGACGCCGTACCAGGCCGGTCTCCTGGCCGTCGCTCGTGCTGGCCGGCGGGGTGGTGCTGTCCCTGGCCGCCAACCTCGCCCAAGCCGAACCCACCCCGTGGGGCTGGCTCACAGCAGCGACCCCGGCGGGCGCGTTCCTGGTCGCCGTCTCCATGCTCGAACGACGCTCCACCGGTCGACGCCCAGCCGAGGAGCCGCCGTCATCGTCCGCGACGGTCACTGCCGAGTCGTCCCCGCTCCCGCCCTCGTTCGGACGGCCATCCTCGGACCTCGTCCTCGTCCGGGACGACGCACCGACCCAGGACGAGCGCCCGGACGAGGCTCCTTCGGCGGTCGGTCCGGCGGCCGAACTGCTGACCTTCGCCCGCCGGGTCGCCACTGAACACGAAGAACGCCACGGACGCCCGATCACCCGTGACGCGCTGCGCGCGCGGCTGGGTGTGTCCAACCAGCTCGCCTCTGACCTGCTCCGCCAGATCCGCACCGCCTGAGGAGAACCGCCATGACCACAGAGCCGATCGTGCCCGGTGATCTGTTCGCCCGCCGCCAGACCATCGCCGGTCTCCGGGCGCTGGCCGACTTCCTAGAGGCCAACCCTGGTGTTCCGGTCAACGAGTACGGGTGGGAGGTCTCCTACCACCCGCGCGGCACCGACGAGGACCAGGCGGCCGAGGTCGACCGCATCGCCGCACTCCTGGACGCCGCTCCGGTCGACGACCGGCCCGACGACGGCCACTACACCGTGGCCAAAACGTTCGGCCGCATCACCTACAAGGTCGTTCACATCCCCGCCCGGCAGATGGACGCCTACGACGCGCTGATGAGCTACGCCCCGGCCTTCGACACCACGACCGAGGAAGCCGCCTGATGAACCTCGACGACGGCCGTCCGGCGCTGGTGCCGCCTGTGGAGCACTGGGCCTGTTGCCACTGCACCGGCGGCCTGACCTCCGACGGCCAGACCTGCGAGCACTGCGAGGGCCTCGGGTTCTGCTGAGGCTCTGCGCCCCCGGCGTGGCCACACAACCGCCAAGTTCCGCGCCACGTCGGGGGCCATCCCCAACCGCTCCATGAACGACGGGAGACCCCTTCATCTTGCCTGCTCCTGCCCTGTCCCCGCTGACGCTGCGCGACATCGCCCGCCGCGCCACCTCACCCGACTACCACCGCTGGACCGCCCAGATCCGCCGGACCGGCGGCTGCGCCCAACCCATCCACCTACGTGGCCGCGTCGACTACCACGACCCGCTCACCGGCGCCCTTCTCCACCGCTACTCCACCGTCCATGAACCGGACGGCGTACTGCGCGTGGCGTGCAAAACCCGCCGCGCGTCCCGCTGCCCCTCCTGTGCGGAGGTCTACCGGACCGACACCTACCAACTCGTCCGCGCGGGCCTGGTCGGCGGCAAAGGCGTCCCCGACACCGTCACCGATCATCCCGCCGCGTTCGTCACCCTGACCGCACCCGGCTTCGGCCCGGTCCACGCCCGACACGAAAAGGCCGGCAAGCTTCGGCCGTGCCACCCCCGCCGCGACCTGGGGGACTGCCCCCACGGACGCCCCCAATCCTGCACGCAGCGGCACGGGGCCGACGATCCGCGGCTAGGTGAACCGCTCTGCCCAGACTGCTACGACTACACCGGCTCCGTCCTGTTCAACGCCCTCGCCCCCGAACTATGGCGACGCTTCACCCTCGCCCTACGGCGGCGACTCGCCAAGTCTGTGGGCCTGACCGTGGCCGAACTGCGGGCCGTGCTGGCCGTCTCCTTCGCCAAGGTCGCCGAATACCAACGCCGGGGCATCGTCCACTTCCACGCCGTCATCCGCCTCGACGGACCCGACGGCCCGACCACGCCCCCGCCGGCCTGGGCGACCGGTGAACTCCTCGACGACGCCGTCCACCACGCCGCTCGCGCGGTCACGGTGACCACCCCAGAGACCGAGGACCTTCCCGCCCGCGTGCTGGCATGGGGGTCTCAGGTCGACGTCCGGCCGATCACCACGACCGGCGAACTGACCGACCAAGCCGTAGCCGGCTACATCGCCAAATACGCCACCAAGGCGGCTGAGTGCGTCGGCACCCTGGACCGGCGCATCCGCCCGACTGATGACCTCGACCGGCTTGATGTTCGCGATCACGCACGCCGATTGATCGCTGAGTGTCGGCGGCTGGGCGCGCTGGAAGAGATGGCCGACCTTCGGCTTGCGGACTGGGCGCACATGCTCGGCTTCCGAGGTCACTTCTCGACCAAGTCCCGCCGGTATTCCACCACCCTCGGCGCGCTCCGAACTGCGCGCATGGCCTTCAACCAGCGCGAACACGACATCACCACCGGCCGACTGCCCCTCTTCGACGAGGACCAGGTGCTCGTCATCGCGCACTGGGACTACGTCGGCCAAGGCCACACACCCGGCGAAGCGTTCCTGACCGCCGCACTCAGCGGCAAGCCACTACCCCCATTCGACTCCACCGGAGCGGGCGCAAGCCCGCCGGAACTCATGGAGGCCATGTGAACAGACGAGATGAGCTGATGACCGTTCCCGAAGTCCTCGCCGAACTCGGCGGGGTCTCCCGCCGGACGTTCTACCGATGGCGCGAACTAGGCAACGCTCCTACAGGCCTCAAGCTGCCCAACGGCGAGATCCGCATCTGGCGCAGCGAGCTCGCCGCCTGGCTGGAGACCCTGCAGGAGGCAGCGTGAAGTCGACCGATGTGAAGTTCTGGGACGTCCGCCGGAACAAGTCCAGCAAGACCGCCTCGTATGAGATCCGCTGGGTCGTCGCTGGCAAGCAGCGCTCTCGGACGCGCCGGACCAAGGCCCTGGCTGAGAGCTTCCTGTCCGACCTGCGACAAGCGGCAAAGGCCGGTGAAGCGTTCGACGTAGAGACGGGCCTGCCCGAGTCGATGCTTCCCAAGGAGTCGGCCGTCACCTGGTACGACCTCGTGAGGTCGTACATCAAGGCCAAGTGGTCGCCTGCGGCCGGTGAGACGCGTAAGAGCACCCTCGACGCCTTGGCGACGGTGACTCCCGCGATCGTCACGGACAAGAAGGGAGCACCGGACGCGAAGCTTCTCCGGCGGGCTCTGCTCCACCATGCGCTGAATCCTCCGCGCTGGGAACTGCCTGTACCGGACGGGGAGGCTGCGGCGCTCAAGTGGCTGCAAAGCCGATCGCTCCCTGTGGTGGCCCTGGCCGAGGCTGACGTAACGCGCTCCGCGCTGAACGCCATTGCGATCACTATGGACGGTCGCCCAGCGGCTGCCACGACCATCGCCCGGAAGCGCGCGGTTCTCTACAACGTGCTCAAGTACGCGGTCAAAGAGCGGAAGCTGCTCGACGCCAATCCGATCGACCAGGTCGACTGGAAGGCACCCGACAAGGTCGAGCAGGTTGACCGGAGCGTTGTCGCCAATCCCGTCCAGGCGCGACAGCTCCTTGCCGCAGTGACCTACGTGGGCCGATTCAACGGCCGTGGTCGTCGTCTCCGGGCGCTGTATGCCTGCATGTACTACGGCGGTCTTCGCCCCTCCGAGGCGGCCGGCCTGCGGCGTCAGGACTGCGAACTTCCGGAGCTGTGTGTCTGCGGCGGGGAATGCTCCTGCAACCTGCCCAAGGCCGTATGGGGTCGGCTGGTGCTCGCTCGGTCGCGGCCTGGTCCTGGTCGGCTCTACACCGACAGCGGCGAGACGCACGACGATAAGGGCCTGAAGCGGCGGCCGGTCGGTGAGAAGCGAGTGGTCCCGATCCCACCGGAGCTGGTGCGGATCCTCCTCGAACACCTCGACGCGTTCGGGGCGGCCGAGGATGGCCGGCTGTTCCGTACCTCGACCGGGGGAACCGTCTCCGCGTCGGCCGTATGGCGCATCTGGCAGGACGCCCGGACCATCGGCCTCTCCCCCGAGCAAGAGGTCACACCGCTCGCCGGTCGGCCGTACGACCTTCGGCACGCCTGCGCGACGCTGCTCCTCAACGCCGGTGTCCCGCCCAAGGAGGTCGCCCGGCGGCTGGGCCACAGTGTCGAGGTCCTGTGGAAGGTCTACGCGGGATGTCTCGACGGCGACGAGGAACGGATCAACCGCATGATCGAGAAGGCACTTGCGGCGTGACGCGCGCTACGGTGACAGGGCTCCGGTTCATCCCGGAGCCCTTCGCTTTTTCGGGGGCTGACCTGGGTCGACGCCCGGATTCTCATCCCGCGTATATCCCGCGACCAGCGGCCGGGGGCTGCTTCCGGTGGCATACGGCTGCACACATGCGAAACCCCGGCGACCTGTGTTCGTGCTGGTCAGCCGGGGTTTTCCTTGATCAAGAGGGTGCCCCCGGCAGGATTCGAACCTGCGGCACACGGTTTAGGAAACCGTTGCTCTATCCCCTGAGCTACGAGGGCTTGACCTGCGACGAAGCTTAGTCCGCTGGAGACGCTGACCGCTGCTGGCCCGCGTATGGCCCGCGTTCTCCGGCTGGCCCGTGCTGGCCCGCGAGACAGAGTAGCGTGCCGGAGGCTTCCGCACCCAACGGGAAAGGCCCCCGACTTGATCGTCAGGGGCTGTGACCTACGCGGCGAGCGCATCATCGATCCGTTGGTTGGCTGTTCGTTCGTCGCCGTCGATACAACTGGCGTAGATCTTGAGCAGGACGTCCACGCTGTGCCCCGCCCGCCTGGCGACCTCGGTAGCGGGCACACCGGCGTTGAGCCAAAGGGAGACTCCCGCGTGCCGAAGGTCGTACGGCCGACCGGCGAGCGGTGATTCCGCGCGAGCAGGTGGCAGGCCGAGCTTGCGTGCCTGCTCCCACACCAGCCAGTACGCCGAGGAGCCGACCGGCCCGCCGCTGGAGGTACGGAAGAGACGACCGCCCGAGCCGACGCCGTACGTCTCGATGTGCGCGCGGAGCATGGCGACCAGTTCCGGCGGGATCGGCACCATACGAGTCTCATTCCTGGCCCGCCACTTCAGGCCACGCGCCTGCCGGTACTTCCCGTCGTCGGTCCACGCCTTGCCCGCCTGCGGTTCCGACACCGACAGCATGAGCTTGCCCCATCCGTCCTCAGGCAGTTCGCAGTCCTGCTCACACAACGCCACTGCCTCTGACGGGCGAAGCGCGGCGAAGTACGGCAGCGCGAAGAACGTCACCAGGTGAGGCCCCCGCGTCCGGCCGACGTAGCTGACGGCGGTCAGCAGGTCCCGGACCTGGTCAGCAGAGGCGACCACACGGCGGTCAACCGTCTCGGCGACCTCCGGTGCCGTCCACTGCACACGGTCCACCGGGTTTGCCGAAAGAAGGCCCAACTCGACCGCGTAGCCGAGCGCGTTGTACAGCACCGACCTCTTACGGCGGGCCATGGTCGCTGCAGCTGGACCGCCGTCGATCGTCTTCGCGCACGCGTCGAGCGCCTTACGCGTGACCTTCGCACGTTCGCTCGGATCATCGAAGACGCTCATCGGAAGCGATGCACCTTCGAGCCAGCGAAGCGCCTTGACGATCTCTTCGGGCTGCTCGGTATCCCGCCGAGGCGGATCAAGGCGGCGGCGCAAGCGCCGCCGCGGGCCGCCCGCTCCGGCACGCCCTACGGGCGTGCGGCGTGGGCGCCGGTCCCTCCGGTCGTGCCGGTCGGGCGGCCCAGCGGACGAAGACCGAACCGCGGATTCTTTCCAGCATCATCGGCTCCTGGCCGTTCTCGCGGGACGGACGCAGGACCGCCGGCAGACTCGCATTCGCTCGCCCTACGGGTGGCATACGGCCATCAGACGGCAGCCCCGCTCACGTCACTCAGGAGTCGGTTGATCGAGTGTGCCTCTGGGGGTTCCACCACCCCCAGACCCCCGCGAGCCGGAGTACTCACCCGCGCAATTGATGTCTGTCACAACGTCCCACCGTACGCGCGGGAGAGCACTCCGGACCGTTGCGACGAAGTTGCGGAATATGCGCCGTCTGGAGCCTGATAGCGCGGGTCCGATTCTTACTCGGCCATGTGTGCGCCGACACGTTGCGTCAGCTCAGGTCGATGACTGGGCGGGTGGAGAAGTCCTCGTACATATCCACGCCGTCCGGGGCGTGCGGCGTGGGCGCCGGTCCCCGAACGGCCGGACCAGTCCGGCCGGGCTAGCGACAGCCCCGCCGACCACGGACCTGACGCCAGTCACCGGGACCGCGACGCCGCCAACACGCCTCAGCCACAAGCGGCGGCCCGCCAGCACGTAATGAAATCGCGTACCAGCCGAACCGATCTCGACAGCGTCCCGATCATGGAAGCATGAGCCCCGTGGGAGCCGTAGATGTGCACGAGCAACGTGACCTCGACAAGGCGATCGGGAAGCTTGTCCTTCGTGAGATGTACGAAGAGGACGCCTGGGCGGAGCTCACGATCAAGGTAGATCAGACTCAGCACTACTTCATGCTCAGGGCCGATACCCAGCCGGGGATTGATCCAGACGTCGAGTTGCATGAGGCTATCGCCCAGATGGTAGGCGCGCATCGGCGCGCTCGTTCAGACCTGACAACAGCGATCTACCGGTATGAAAAGAACCCTGACGGCGAATGGACGATGGCCGGTCGGTTCTCCTACACGCCGGATCCCTCACCAGGCGAGTGAAGCTCGGGTACGGCGCGGGCCCCTGTTCGTGCAGAGCACCGCAAGTACAGGGGGTCTCAAGCACCGGAGGAACATCCGGTGTTCCCCCGCCCCGAACATGTGAGGATGCACGGCGGCCAGAACCCGTCAAGGGCGCTACGCGTCGCTTCGCGATGGGACGATTCTCAATGGAGTTGTCAAGGGCGGACGAGGATCATGCGGCCTTGGTGGCTGGGGCGTTCGGGCTGGTAGTAGCGGCGGTCGCGGATGAGGGCCCATAGGACGTTGACGCGTCGTCGGGCGAGGGCCAGGACCGCCTGGGTGTGGTGTTTGCCTTCGGCGCGTTTGCGGTCGTAGAAGGCGCGGGACTCGGCGGCGTTGCGGATGCTGATCAGTGCGGATGTGTAGAAGACGCGGTTGAGGTCGCGGTTGTATCGGCGTGGGCGGTGGTGGTTGCCGCTGATCCGCCCCGAATCGTGGGGTGCTGGGGCCAGGCCGGCGTAGCCGGCGAGGTGGTCGGCGGAGGCGAAGGCGGTCATGTCACCACCGGTGGCGGCGAGGAACTCGGCGCCGAGCAGGATGCCGATGCCGGGCATGCTGGTGATCACCTCGGCCAGCTCGTGACGTCCGAAGCGGTCTTCGATCAGCGCTTCGGTGTGCTCGATCTGCTCGGTCAGATTCAGCACCGTGTGGGCCAGGGCGGCGACCAGGCGGGCGGCGATGTGCTCGCCGGGCAGGGTGGTGGTTTGGGAGCAGGCCGCTTGCATGACACGGTTGGCTAGCGCGGCCGCGCTTTTGCGCACCCCGTTTTTGCGGAGCCACGATGTGAGTTTCTCCGCGGTGGTCTGGCGGATCTCAGTGGGGGCCTGGAAACCGGTGAGCAGGATCAGCGGTCCCTTGTTGGCCAGGTCCAGGACGCGTTCGAGGGCCGGGCAGATGTTCAGCAGCTGGGCACGGAGCCGGTTGATGATCCGGGTGCGGTCGGCGACCAGGTCCCGGCGGTGGGCGACCAGCATCCGCAGCTCGCTGATCAGTTCCGAATTGGCCCGCAGTGGTCTCAAATCACGGCGTATCCGTGCCTGGTCGGCGATGATCGCAGCGTCGCGGGCGTCGGTCTTGCCCTCGCCGCGGTAGCCGTCGGCCGCCCGGTTGACCATGCGCCCGGACAGGTAGAAGACCTTGTGATCGCCGGTGAGCAGAAGCGTCACCAGCAGAGCGGCTCCTCCGGTCCGGACATCGATCGCCCAGGTCACTTTATCGGCCAGTGCCGAGACCTCGCTGATCAGCTCCAGCAGGACGGCCTCGTCGTTGGCGACTCGTCGCGACAGCAGCCGGCTGCCGTCCGGGTCGATCACCACCGCGTGGTGGTGGGTCTTGCCGATGTCCACACCTGCCCATACCTGCTGCAATGCCGTCTCCCTGGCTCGACCAGTGGCCTGTTCCCGCAGACGACCTTGCCGGCGCATCCCTACACAGCGACGGTTCGCAGTTCTCAATCAGCGGCCGGGTCGTCGCGGGGCACCGGGCGGCCAATCGTCCCGAGCCATCAGCGGCAGACGGCAGAAAGCCACACCCGGCACGGTCACGTCCACGCGGGTGGTGTATGAGCCAGCCTTCGCGTGATCCTGTTTCTGCAGGTTAAGCGGTGATCGCTTGGGTGGTGGGATTCTCGTCCGGTGTTTCGCCGCCCACGAGGCGCAGGCGGGC
>NZ_BAABHK010000035.1:0-27421 GCF_039542055.1 Actinoallomurus vinaceus | reverse complement strand
CCGGCACGGCCCGGCGAGACCGGTCCGGGCGGGGCCCGCCCCGGCGAGTCGGCACGCCCCAGCATCGCCGAGGCGTTGAACGGCCGGACGGGATCCCGGCCCGGCGACACCTCCGGCCACCCCGAGAGCCAGGCGGGTAACGGCCCCCGGCCTGGTGAGGCCGGTTCAGGGTCCGGAGAGGGCCCGAGGTCTGGTGAAAGCGGCAACGGCGCGAGACCCGGTGAAGGCCACACCGGCACCAAGCCGGGCGAAAGCGGCAGCGGTACGAAACCCGGTGAGGGGCACACCGCTACCCCATCGGGCGACCCCACGGCCACGACGGGGCGGACGCCCCATGCGACGCCCGACCCGACCGGCATGGCACGGAACGCGATGGACGAGGCGCGGCGGGCGGTCGCACCGGACGGCATGCCGCTGCGGGACGGCGGCGTGCGGGTGACCGGCGCCGACGGCCGGTCGGTCCACCTGCCGTACGAACGCCTTCGCGAGGCGCAGGACCGGCTCGCGGTGCGGGCGGCCGAGGGCGTCACCAACGAACGCCTGTGTGCAGAGGCGGCCAGGTGGCTGGGCGCAGAGATCGCCCGGTCAACCGGTGGGCACCCGCTCGAGGGCGGGCTGGAGGCCCTGCACCGGCTCGCCGAGAATTCCCCGGAGATACGTCCGGTCGCCACCGAGCTGGCTCACCAGACCCTGTCGGCCCACCCGGAGCGGGCGGACCTGGCCGCGAACTGGCCCGTGAGTGAGACCAGGCCCGAGCCGAGCCCGGTGATGCGGCCGGGCATGCACGAGCCGGCGGCGCGGGAGCTCGTCCACCAGGCGGAGGAACTGGCCTCCGCTCTGTCCACTCCGGTGACGCCCGATCCGGGCGCGCCGCGTACCGCGCCGAAGGGGAGTGCCCCCGGAGGCGTCCATTCGGCACCGGACGCGGCCGGGAGCACGGTGCCCGCGCCGCCTCGGCCGTCGCACCTGGATCCTCTGAGCATCGACGAGGTCGGGTCGGCGATCGCGGAGCTGCGGCCGGAGCACCTGGGCCGGGGAGTGACCGGCCTGGAGTGGAATCCGGACACAGCGACGCTGCGGGTGCGGACCGAGTCGGGAGCGGTGCACGAGTTCCACGTGAGCGTCGGCGATACGGACGGAGCTGCGGCGCGGACGCGGGTCGGCGCGGACGGTCGAACGCACGAGATGACGTGCGCGCCGTGGATGATGTCGAAAGAGGCGGCGCAGGCCGCCCACCTGCCGCCCGAACGAGTCGCCGAGGCCGCGGACGAGCTGCCGCGGACGGTGCTGCACCAGATGACCGACACGCTGCAGCGGGTCTCGGCCGCCGAGGCGAGGGCCGGCCAGGGCATCATCCGCCGCTGCCTGGACGCGATCGGTCCCGGACGGCACGGAGACCGGTCGGCGTCGGGCTACAACCAGCACCGATACCTCGCGGACAAGTACCTGAATGCCACCGACCCGGTGGAGCGGGCGCACTACGTACGGGAGATCAACGACCTGGCGCGTGATATGCGCGAGAAGGGCCGTACTCCTCCGTCACCGCCGTGGGTCAGCGGAGCCGACGGCATCCTGCCGGCGGAGCGCCCCACCACTTCGACCACGCCGGAGGCCGCCCGGATCACCGAGCTGACCGACCAGGTCGGCAAGGTCCGCGAATCGCTGCGGAACGACATCACGGCGCTGGAAGAGCGAGTGGCCGAGCACCGGAAACTGGCCGACGAGGCCGGCAAGGACGTCCAGGCCGCCTTCGACAACGTCACCAAGGCCGCGAGCGATCGTGACCACGCCGCGGCCACCCGCGCCACCGACGCGGTCGCCGACGGCCAGGCGGCGCTGGACCGGCAGGTGCGCCACACGGAGATCGCCGACGGGTACGACAAGGCGCTGAAGGAAGCGCGGCAAGCCGACATCACCTACGACGCGGCGCAGCGCTGCCTGAACCAGCTCACGGAGCATCCGGACCCCTCCACCGCCAGGACCACCGCGAGCGCCGCCGCGATCCTCGTCAAGAGGGGCGTGGAGGACCTGGCGTCGTACGGCCACGCGATGGACAAGACCATGCCGCCGGACGCCGCCCTGCCCGGCGGCGAGATCATGGGTCCGCTGGCCCACCTGCACAAGCTCACCGAGACGACCAACGAGCTTGTCGAAGCGGCCGGTTCCACCAGCAGGTTCGCTCCCGACGCGCTGGAGAAGACCCTGCGCGGGAGCACCCACGACCTCCTGTCCGAAAGCGGCGCGCTGGTGCCCTTGGACGAGTCCGGCGCGTTCGTGCGGATCCAGGCCGAGGTGACCGACCTGGTCGAGGTCAAGCCGGAGATGGACCCCGCCGAGTCGATGAGCGGAGGATTCGCGGAGGGCGGCCACGGGCACAGCGCGACCGCCGCGCGCACCCAGACCACGGCGGTCTCGGTCGACTCGTCGAAGCTGGCCATGCTGATCCCCGATGGCGTCCACCCGATCCTGGACGGCGCCAAGGCGGTGTTGAAGAACTTCGGTCCCGGCGTCGAGGTCGATGTCGGCCGGGGCCGGTCGGTCAGCGGAAACGGCCTCCAGCACGGGCAACCCGGAGCGGTCGTCGACATCCGGAACGGTGAGGTGCGGGTACTGGACGGCCGGGTCACCTACAAGGTGTCGGTGATTCCAGGGCATGACGTTCCGGAGACGCCGGTCACGCGTGTCACCGAGGGCACCCGGGAGGACTCCCCGACCATGCAGGTGCTGCTGTCCAACAGCTTCACCGGACGGGACCTGCCGGAGAGCGTGCAACTCCCCGCGGGTGAGGGCACCGGGAAGATGCCCCACCACCACGTGGCCGAGCTGAGCGGCCTCGAGAAATGGCACGACGACGTCGTCGCGGCCATCACCCAGGAGAAGGGTGAAGTCGACCCTGTCACCAGGGACCAGCTGCGGAACATCCTGACTCAGGAGGCCAAGGAACATCTGGGGCAGATGGTCAACAAGCCGAACGGCGAGCGTCGGGCCATCCCCGGCACGGACCTGGCCGTACGGTTCGAGGCCGAACTCGACCTGGGGAAGTTCGTCGCCCTGCACTCCAGCAAGGTGGACTGGCTGGAGAAGGTCGACGTCGGCCTCTCGGGCACGTCCGGGAACCAGTCGTTCAACGTGTCCAAGCAGGTCGGCGGCTCGATCCCGCTTCCGATCGACAAGTTGTGGGGCGGCGCCAAGGACCTGATGCCCGGACCGCACGAGGTCAACGTCGGCATCAGCGGGAAGCTGAACGGCAGCCGTGGCGTCACGCACTCCGAGTCGGTGAACGTCGGCGGCACGTCGGTGGCGGTGTTCGTCGAGCGCTTCGTGGGGCGGACCCAGGCCGAGCTCATCCAGCCGGGCGGAGTGGTGGTCAAGGCACACCTCTATTCACTGTCGGACAACCGGCCGCTGGGAACCGTTCCGGCGGACCTCGGCGGAATGATCCGGCTGTCGGCGAAGGACGCCGCCGAGGCCGGCATGCCCGTCGACGTGGCGGCGGTCAAGGTGGACCAGTCGGGTGAGATCGTCCGCAACCCCGACGGTTCGGTGGCGACGCCGGAGGACCACGGCCCGGTCGCGCCGTCGGAGCGCAAGGGCATCCCGGTGCACATCGGCGACGGCCCCGGCCAGATGCGCGGGGCCGGGTTCGCGGCGGTCAAGGACATCACGGGAATCGACGAAGCCGTGACCAAGGCGATGCCGACGCTCCAGGAGCGGGGTCTCGTCCCGAAGCTGGACGGCAACGAGATGCCGATCGCGCCGGACCATCCCGACCGGATGGAGTTCCTGCACGAGCTCGCGAACCTGCGGAGACTGGAGGACTTCCCGGAGCGGTTCTTCGATCCTCACTACGACCAGCTCTGCCAGGAGGGCATGGGCTTCGAGCTGCCCAACGGCCACACGGCCACGGTGGGGCTGCGCCAGCACTTCGACGAGGTCACCGATCTCGGCCCGGACGGGACGAGGAACCTCGTCGGGCTGAACATCGACTCTCAGTCGTCCAGCACCGGCGTCAACGACTCGGTGTCCTTGTCCGGCGGCGGTGGCGTCTCCGGCGCGTGGAAGAACTTCGGCGACCACAAGGCCGGCTTCGACGCGAATCTCGGCGGCGGTGGCGGAGTGAACCGCGGCCACTCCGTCGGCCGGTCGGATACGGCCTTCGTCAACCACGTCGGGCTGAAGGAGCTCAAGCAGCTGCGGAGCTTCGAGATGAGGCACGAGGCCTACATAGAGATCCGGGACCGCAACCAAAAGCTGGTCGGCCGGTTCACCGCGGACGGCTCGGCGAAGATCGCGTGGCCGAGCGAGATCCTGCCGGATGCCCAGGCCCGGCCGGCCGAGGTGGAGCGTCTCCGCTCCCCGGAGGGCACACAGCCGACGCCGAAGAAGCTGGCGAAGGACGCGTACTGGGAGCAGATCGACGCCGGCCGGGTGATCAAAGACCTCAGCGAGAAGGCTCCCGCCAGGGTGCTGGCGACGGAGGGCGCCAAGGCGTTCCTCGGCTCGTCCAGTCTCCGCGGCGCCAAGGAGAAGTTGCTGGGGAGCGGATACGAGACCAGCGTGGTCGTCGACCCGCACGGGCCGCGGCCACGCAGCTACACGATCAAGGCCGAGATCGAGATGGGACCGTCCAAGGTCACCGATTCGCACGACTCGGTGACCGGAGACGTCAACCTGACCGTCGAGGGCACGTCGGCCTCCTCGTCGCACACGAAGGGCGGGAACGTCAACGGCTCGGTCGGCGGCGGCCACCATGGTGCCGACGGATCGAGCCTGGACGGCGGCGCGGACCTCTCCCGGTCCGGAAGCACGACGACCGGAGAGTCGAAGAACTCCTCCACAGGGCTGGAGCGGCTGGACATCCAGGTCGGCAAGGATGTCGCGGTCCAGGCGAGCGCACACCTGAAGATCACCGTCACCGACGACCTCACCGGCAAGAGCTGGGAGTCGTCGGGCGACGTCGGGGCACGGCTGGCCGTGCGCGAGAACGACATGCTCAACATGCACCTGGACGACGAGTACCACCTCCCCCTGGATCGCATGTCCGACCTCGTCGAGCGGCTCGGCAACGGTGGCTCCGAACTCGGTCCGAACCTCGCCGTCAAGGTGGTCGGCCGGTACGCCGAGGACCTGCAGGCGGCCATCCACTCCGGCGCGGAACTGCCGCCGTTGGCCAAGTCGCACACGCCGGAGTTCCTCGGCGACGTGCTGGAGAAGGTGACGGGAGTCGGCCACGATCTGACCGGGACGCCCGAGGAACACCGTCTGAACGAGGTGGCCACCCACGCTAGGGATCTGGAAATGCCTCCTGTGGAGGTGGCCATGCCCGAGCCGTACGAGAAGGGGGTGGGCATGAGCCTGTTCGACCACGTCAGCTTCGACAAGCCCATCCATCAGGCGGTCCTGGAGGCGGTCGAGAAGAACGCGCCCGGCGCGCTGGACCGGGACCCGACGCTGCGGCAGGCGCTGTCCCAGATGTACGAGGGCGCACGCTGGGAAGGCCCCAGCGACAACATGTTCGACCCCTGGGGAGCCAGGGACGACGTGCGGGTGGTGGACGAGACCGGCCGTAGCAAGATGCTGACCATCAGGGTGAAGGCCGAATGGAACGGCCGGGCGGTCATGTACGACAAGATCCCCGGGAAGGTGGCGATCTTCCAGGCGTACGGCTACAAGGGACACGGCGCGACCAAAACCCTGAGCCATTCCCTCGGCGGTGACGTCAACGCGACGTACGGCCGTGCGGCCGGCGGCTCGACGAGCGGCTCGGTCGGGACCGGCCGCAGCAGGTCCGTCACCACGTCCGTCGGTCACGAGAACATCAGAGTGAAGCGGCTGATGTGGACGGACGCCGACAGCCCAGCGGCGAACGCCGCCAAGGCCGCGAACGAGACGGGGAAGCGCAGCCTGCTCGACGACAAGACGGGCATGGCACAGCTCGAGCACCCGGTCAAGATCACCGTTACCGCCGAGAGTGTCCCCTTGGAACCGGGACAGGTGAAGCCGCCGAGCGCGGAACGCCCGGCACCCGTCCCGGTCGAGGTGCACGGCACGGTGGGTCGCACACTGCCGGCGCGGATGGTCCGGGACGCCGCCGAGCCCGGCCCTTCGGCGGCCGACCACGTGCCCGATCACCGGCCGCTCACGATCGGCAACGACTTCGCCGTCGAGCGGGTGGAGCCCGAGAACCCGTACCACGTCATGCGGGAGAACTTCGTCGACCTGCTCGGCAAGGGGTCGGAGTGGGAGGTCGAGCGGCGGCTCCAGCACGAATGGTCGGCGCTGCAGCGGCAGGGCCGGGTCGAGCAGATGATGGGCCAGGACGGCTACCCGATCCGCATCAAGGTCGGCCGGCACGAGGTGGAGGCCGTCGTCCGGATGGAGCTGTCGGACCCGCGGATCCGCGACGTCGGCGGCGCCGAGATCAGCCAGGTCGACCGGCGGGAGTACACCGAGTCCTCGTCCGCGTCACGGAGCGAGCTGCTCCCGCCGAGCCGCAGTCTCGGAGTCAGCGGCGATCTGGGGCTCGGGGTCAAACAGTCCTCCGGCGCCCAGGCGTCCAGGTCCATCTCGGACAGCGGCGGCGCCCGGTTCGAGCACAACGTGTTCGCCACCACCCAAAAGGCGCACAGCGGCGATTTCACCGGCAATTACCGGATCACCATCTCCCGGGACGGCAAGTTCATCCGCGAGGCGGTGACGCACGGCGGCGTCAACCTGACGGTCGCCGGGCATGAGCTCGCGGACGCCCGGGCCCGGCAGGAGGCGGCGCCGCCGCCCGAGATCCCGGACGGCGGCGCGCCCGCCGTGGGATCGGGCCGGCGCGAAGCGGGCGGCGGCTGGGAGCCTGTCGAGTTCGACCCGGCGAAGCCGTCGGCGCCGCTGTTGCGAGCGCTCATCGACGCCCGTATGGACGACCGGGCGGTCTCGATCGAGGTGCCCGGTGGCCCGGACGGCGTGCGACGCTACACCGCCTTGCCGGACGGCACGCTGCGCAGCGACGACGAACCCTGGATCGACGGAGGGTTCGCCGACGCGTTCGGCAGGATGCACCCGGCCCTGGCGGTCACGGCGGACGAGCGGGGGATCGATCTGCACAGGGTGTTCAACCAGCCTGGTGCGGGCACGTTCGCCGACAAGGTACGCGCCGAGTTCACCGTGCGGGGCGTCCCGATCCCGCCGGAGGCGGCCGCGCCGGCAACGCTGACGGCCGAGGCCGGTGGTCGGCCGCACCCTGGGCACGGCGAGGTGACCGGCGAGGGGAGCGTCGGGCCGACCCACGGAGGCGGCGCGTGACCCCGCCGGGTGACGGCCCGGCCGTGGCGGGCCGCGGCCCCAGGTGCGCGTCGGACACGCGGCGGATCGGGAAGGGGGAAGGACCATGCCGTTCGCGGTAGCGCGGACCCGGGACGAGGCGTACCTCTACCTCGACCTGCACCCGTGCGAGGACTGTGGATCGGTGGACACCGCCTGGGACAGCGCGCTGGTCGACGTTGGCGGCGAGCTGGCCAACCGGTACGCCGGCACCTGCGCGAGCTGTGGCCGACCGCGTGAGTACCTGTTCGGCCTGCCCGAGCGGGAGACCGTGCCGGTCGGCTTCCCGACGTTCGGCGGTCCGGAGCCGTCGCAGCTGGTGGATGCGGGACAATGGCTCTGGGTGGCCGACCTGTCCGCGGAGGGGGCGGCGGCGGAGGATCCGGAAGAGGCGCGAGGGACGCTGGCCATCGCGATCGCCGCCGTGGAGGAGATCCTCAAGTTCATGGGCGCCGAGGCCGAGCGGGTGCCGGAGCGGGCGTTCTGGTCGGAGATCGGGCGGCGCGTCCGCGACCAGGACCCGGCCCGGTTCACCCGCGCCCGGCTGGTCGAACTGCGGGAGGACCTTTCCCGGCGAGCGGCCGGCGCCGGGACGGCACGCGAGCGAGGAGTGGGCTGAGACGTTGCGATACGCGAGGACCCTGGTCGAGGCGTACCTGTACTTCGACCTCGCGGCGGCCGAGTCCGGCTCGGCCGGCGACGTACGGGCGCGGACGACGCGGACCGAGGGCCAGGACGCCTGGACGCTTCGCTTCGGCGGCGCGGACGACGCCGGCCAGGGCGATGACGCCGACCAGGCCGGTCAAAGTCATGAGGGCAACCGGATTCAGGACGCCCTCCAGGGCCATGACGCGGGCCGGGACCGGCCGGAACCGATCGAGGTGCGGGTGCGCTACTCCACCGAGGAGGCGGCGCGACGCCGGGGCCTGCGGTTCGGCACGGACGCCTCCGAACTGATCGACGCCGGCCAGTGGATCCAGCTCAGCACCGTCTACGCGCGGCGGGCGCTGCGGGAGGGCATCGCGTACGCCCAGGACTCGACGGAAGAACGCCACCGCGCCGTGGTGGCCGACTGGGAGTTCGCCCGGGACACGGCGATAGAGGCCGCGAAGTTCCTGCCGGAGGGCGCCGACGAGATCCCCGACGAGGCGTTCTGGACGCCGCTGGGCGCCGAGACCCGCCGCGCGGCCCCGGACCGCTTCACGCGCGACCGGCTGGACCGGGACATCGCGTTCTACCAGCAGAGCCTGGAGGACGCCCGCCGCCGACGCGGCGGCGCCGCCTGACCGTACCGAGCGCCCGACCCCACCGGGGTCAGGAGTAGCGCTTGAAAATGTCCTCGAACATCCCCATGGCCCTGGACATGGCCTCCTTGGGGGACCCCGGTCCGTCCGGCTTCCCGGCGCCCCACTCCTCGGCCAGCTTCTCGGGGTCGCCGAATGCCGGCTTCATCAGCTCGCTGGTCTGGTCGGTGAGGTCCTGGAACGCCTTCCCGGCGGCCTCGAGGACGGCCTCGGCGAGGACTTCGGAGCCGAGCTTCATGGCCCGCGGGTCGATCTGCACGCTTTTCAGGGCGCCACCGGGCGCGACCTCGACGACCACCTTGCCCTCCGCGGCCTCACCCCGGCCGCGTACCTCGGCGAGCTTCTCCCGCAGCTCCGCGAACCGCTCGGCCTGCTCGGTGAGCTGCTTACGAACGCCTTCCATACCCTTGCTCGCGTCGACGGCTCCCTCGTAGGGGATCATGCGGCTCCTTCCTCTCTCAGGAGTTCTCCGCCTCCAGATGGGCGGTCTGGATGAGCCGGTGCCCGGTCTTGCGCTCGACGAAGGTGCCGCGACCCGGCGGCAGCGGACTGGGCCGCACGTCGAACAGCGCGCCTTCGTCCTTGTTGCCGGACATGACCAGCGCAGGTGAGGCCATGTCCTTCAGCCGCTGGATGATCGGGTCGAACATCGCCCGGCCCGCACCGCCCATACTGCGCCCAAGGATGACGTGCAGACCGATGTCACGGGCCTGGGGGATCAGATCGGCGAGCGGCTGAAGCGGGTTGCCCGACGGCGTCGCGACGAGTTCGTAGTCGTCGATGACGATGAACAGGTCCGAGCCGGTCCACCAGGAGCGGTTCCGCAGCTGGTCTGGGGTCAGGTCCGCCGGTGGGAGCCTCCTGATCAGCGCGCCGTGGACGTCCTTGATCAACTGCGTCGCGGCCGTCGAGGACGCCGCATAGCCGATGCGGTGCTCGGTATCCGCGGTGTCCAGGAGGGACCGCCGGAAGTCGAGGAAGACGAGCCGTGCCTCCTGCGGCGAGTAGCGCTGGACGATCGAGTCGGCGACGAGCCGCAGCAGGTTCGACTTGCCGCACTCGTTGTCCCCGAACACGACGAAGTGGGGGTCCGCGTCGAAGTCGAGCGACACCGGACCCAGGTTGTCCTCGTTGATGCCGATCGGCACGCGGCGGCCCGTCTCCTGCGCGCTCGGCAGGGCCGCCGGCGGCAGCGACGCGGGCAGCATCCGCACCTTCGGGGCGGTCGGGCCCTGCCAGGCCCCCGCCACCGTCTCGACCAGTTTCTGCACCCCGTCGGAGAGGTCCTCGGTCGTGGACCGACCGTCGATCCTGGGCAGCGTGGCGAGGAAGTGCAGACCCTCCCGGGTGATGCCACGTCCCGGGCGCCCCTCGGGGACGTTCGCGGCCATCTTCCGGTCGAACTCCGACTCGTACGGGTCACCGAGCCGCAACTCCAGCCGCGACCCGAACAGGTCACGGATGTTCATCCGGAACTCCGACCACTTGTTGGTGGACGCGACGATGTGGATGCCGTAGCCCAGCCCACGCGAGGCCAGCTCGGTGACGGTCGATTCGACCTGCTCGAAGTCCTGGCGGACGGTGAGCCAGTTGTCGACGACGAGGAAGACGTCACCGAAGCCGTCACCGGGGATCTGGCCGGACGCGCGCATCCGCCGGTAGGTGGCCATGCCGTCGATGCCGCGTTCGGCGAAGTAGCGTTCGCGCTCCTCCAGCAGCCCGGCGACCTCGGCCACCGTCCGGCGTACGCGGTCGCCGTCGAGACGCGTCGCCACGCCGCCCACGTGCGGCAGGCCGTCGAGCGCGGCGAGGGTACCGCCGCCGAAGTCGAGGCAGTAGAACTGCACCTCCTGCGGCGTGTGCATCAGGGCCAGCGACGTGATGAGCGTGCGCAGCACGGTCGACTTGCCGCTCTGCGGCGCGCCGACGACGCCGACGTGGCCGGCGGCCCCGGACACGTCGAACCACATGGGGTCGCGGCGCTGGTCGAAGGGGCGGTCGACGATGCCGATCGCCGCGTGCAACCGGCCGCGGCCGTCCCATTCCGCGGTGGTGTAGCCGTGCTCGGGCGTGGCCTGCAGGTTGGGCAGCATCTGGTCGAGCGGTGACGACTCGTCCAGCGGAGGCAGCCAGATCTCGTGCGCCGGGGGCCCCTGACCGGCCAGGCGCCGGACCACGATGTCGAAGAGGGTGTCCTGGTTCTTCTCATCCGGCTCCGGTTCGGCCTGCTGGGGATCCTCGATGATCTGCGGGCGGATGTAGTCCGGCAGGAAGGGCACGATCTGCTTGACCACGCGTGGGCCGGTCTCATGACGACCGGCGTGGCCGTCCGGGGTGTACGCGCCGGAGACGTACGCCGCCTTGAACCGGATCATGGCCTCGGTGCCGATCTTCAGGTAACCGTTACCAGGCGCCTGCGGCAGTTCGTACGCGTCGGGCACGCCCAGCACGACCCGGGACTCCATCGCCGAGAACGTCCGCAGGCCGATGCGGTACGACAGGTGGACGTCCAGGCCGCGGAGCTTGCCCTCCTCCAGGCGTTGCGAGGCGAGCAGCAGGTGCACGCCGAGCGACCGGCCGAGGCGGCCGATCATCACGAACAGCTCGGCGAACTCGGGCTTGGCGCTCAGCAGTTCGGAGAACTCGTCGAGGACGACGAACAGCGTCGGCATGGGCTTGAGCGGTGCGCCCTGCTCCCGGGCCTTCTCGTAGTCGCGCAACGAGGCGTAGTTCCCGGCGGCGCGCAGCCACTCCTGGCGCCGGACCATCTCGCCGTGCAGCGCGTCGTACATCCGGTCGACCAGGGGGAGTTCGTCCTCCAGGTTGGTGATGATGGCCGAGACGTGCTGCAGACCGTCCATGCCGAGGAACGTCGCGCCACCCTTGAAGTCGACGAGCACGAAGTTGAGCACCTCGGACGAGTGCGTCATCGCGAGCCCGAGGACGAGCGTGCGCAGGAACTCGGACTTACCGGAACCGGTGGCGCCGATGCACAGGCCGTGCGGGCCGAAGCCGCCCTGCGCGGCCTCCTTGATGTCGAGATCGACGGGGCGTCCCTCGACGTCCACGCCGACGGGCACGCGCAACCGGTTGCGGGGCGCGCGCGACCGCCACGTGACCCCGGGGTCGACGCTGTGGGGGTCATCCACCCCGAGCAGCGTCGTCAGGTTCATGCTGCCGGACAACGCGTCGTACTCCTCGCCCGCGGCCTCGCTGGCGCGCAGCGGCGCGAGCTGACGGGCCAGACCCTCCGCCTGCACGAGGCTGAACCGGTCCGGTCTGCCGATCGCGGTAGGCACGTCCTTGCCCGTACGGTCGCGGTTGAGCATGAACATCTGGTCGGGCGTGACGTTCAGCCGCAGCATCGTGTTGTCCGAGGTGGGCGTCACCGAGCCCGTGAGATCGATCACACAGACGCCATCGATGCCGTCCGCCCCGATCTGGGAGTCGGGGGTGACCATTCCGCCGTCCATGACGATGACGTGGTACGGCAGGTCGTCCTGGGACAGGCCGGGGCTGAACCTCGGCCGGTCCTTCACCTCCTGGCCGAGCAGCGACTCCAGCTCCGACAGGCTGCGGGTGATCAGCCGGACCGGGCCGGCGGCGTCGTTCTCGCTCGGGTGCATGGAGTGCGGCAGCCACTTGACCCATTCCCAGTGCGGCATGCGCTCCGGTGACGCGCACACGCAGATCCGCACGTCGTCGGGCGAGTGGAACGACGCGATCTGGGAGATCATCGCGCGTACGAGACCGCGGGCGATCTCCGGCTCTCCCATCGCCTGGATCCGGGCGAACGACGCCAGCGAGACCGCCACCGGCAGTTCGGGAACGGTCGAGTGGGCGCGTACGAACCTGCGCAGCGCACCCGCCGTCATCGGCTCCAGGTCCTCGACCGGTTTGGTCTCGGGCACGATCAGCTGCACGGCGAGCTTCTGCGCGCCCGTCCCGACGCGGACGTTGGCGAAGTCCTCGTCCCGCGGGCGGCGTTCCCACAGCCGGGCGCTCATCACGAGGGACCACAGCGAGTCGGGGGCGGGACTGTTCCACTCGAGCGCCTCGCGCTGCTGCTTGGCCGCCCGGCGCACCTTCCGGCGCGTCTGCGCGAGGTAGCGGTAGTAGTCGCGGCGCTCGCCGTTCAGCTTGAACTTGCGCTCACCGGCTCCGCGGCCCATCTGGCCCAGCATCATGCCGCCCATGGCGAGGGCCATGCCACCGCTGCTGACCAGCGACAACGGATTCGTGACGCCGCCCGCCGCGACCATCAGCCCGCTCATCCCCGCCATCGCGGCCATCGGCAGGTACGTCATGGCGGCCTGGAACCCGCCGCTGGTCACCTCGGGGATCTCCGGCGGAGATTCGAGCAGGATCTCGCCCCTGGGCGTGGGGGGAGCGGGTCGCCTTTCCTGGCGGCGTACCAAGATCGTACTCAACCGGTGCCTCCGCGGCCGTTACCCTGCTGTGGCCAGATTTTGTAAGTATTCGGGGCCATCCTATGGAGAGTGTGACGCATAGGGGACCCGAGCCGTGTAGCCGAAGAGGGTGGAAGACCGGTGAGCACGACGGCAGGAACGGAACTGAGCCGGGTCACGATCGTGGCCCCACAGCGCCGGATCGACCTTTCACTCCCGTCGGACGTCCCGCTGGCGCACATGCTGCCGACGCTGCTGCGCGTGGCCGGTGCGAACATGGCGGACGCCGGCCTGGCCCACTCGGGCTGGGTGCTGCAGCGCCTCGACGACGCGCCGTTCGACCCGGGGCGTTCGCTGTCCCAGCTCGGGGTCCGCGACGGTGAGGTGCTCTACTTCCGGCCGCGGATGGCGCAGATCCCGGAGATGTCCTTCGACGACGTCGCCGACGTCATCGCCACGGGGATCAAGGACCGCTCCGACCGGTGGCGGCCGCAGAGCACGCGCAGCTACGGTCTCGGCGCGGCGGGGGCCGCGCTCGCCGTGGGCGTCGTCGCCATCGCGCTGTCGGGCCCGCCGTGGACCGCCCCGACCATCGCCGCCGGCATCGTCGCGTTCCTGTTGCTCATCGGTGGCATGGCCGTGTCCCGCGCGTTCGGTGACTCGGGCGCCGGCGCCATCCTCGGCTACGCCGCCGTACCGTACGGGTTCCTCGCCGGCCTGCTGGCGCCGGCCCGGCGCGGGATCGAGCTGACTCAGGTCGGCGCCCCCCACCTCCTGGCGGCCTTCGGCGCGGCCATGCTGGTCGCGGTCATCGCGGCGTTCGCGGTCGCCGAAGGCGTGCCCGTCTTCCTCGGCGTCGCCATCGCCGCCGCCATGGGCGCCGTGGGCAGCGGCCTCTCCTACGCCTTCCCGAGCCTCCCGGCGCCCGGCGTGGCGGGGACGGTCGCCGCGGTGGTGATGGCGTTCACCGCCTTGATCCCCACGCTGTCGTTCCGCCTCGCCCGGCTGCCGCTGCCGCCCGTGCCGACGAGCGCGGAGGACCTGCGGCGCGACACCGAACTGGTCGAAGGCCGCGCCGTGCTCAAGCGCACGACCGAGGCCGACAGGTACGCGACCGGCCTGGTCGCCGCCGTCGCCCTCGTCGCCATGGGCGGCATGCTCTTCCTCGCCACCTCCGACAAGTGGTCCGGTCCGACGACGGCGGCGGCCATGGCGGTATCGCTGCTGCTGCGCGGCCGGATCTTCCGCGGCCGCGGCCAGCGCGTGTGGATGCTGACCGCGGGCCTGATCGGGCTCGGGGCCCTCGACATCGGCCTGGCCCTCCGCGGTGACCAGGTGAGCACGCTCGCGGGCGTGCTGCTCCCGCTCCTCCTTCTCGCCGGCGTCGTCGTGGGCATGGCGATGTGGCTGCCCGCACACCGGCCGACGCCGTTCTGGGGACGCGCGGGCGACATCGTCGACATGATCGTGATCATCGCT
Organism: Actinoallomurus vinaceus; assembly: GCF_039542055.1. NCBI lineage: Bacteria > Bacillati > Actinomycetota > Actinomycetes > Streptosporangiales > Thermomonosporaceae > Actinoallomurus > Actinoallomurus vinaceus. The sequence continues at coordinate 12,918 of NZ_BAABHK010000035.1, read as the reverse complement.
CTGATCCCGCTGGCACTGGCCGCGCTCGACATCTACTCCACGATCCGCGGCCTCAAGGGCTGAAAGGGTTATCGATGCAGACCCGGCGCGATCTCTACCAGGCCCACAAGCTGATGATGCAGCGGGTCGGCCTGGCGCTGCTGCAGGGGGAGCCGGACGTCCCCGAGTCGCCGATGCGGCGGCTGTCCGTGGCGGCGTTCTCCGGCGCCATGGTCGCCGTCCTCCTCGCCGCCGTCTTCGGCGTCCTGGGATTCATCTCACCGGGCGGCGCCAAGGGCCTCGACCAGGGCGGCACGGTCATCATCGAGCGCGAGACAGGCACCAAGTACGTCTACGACACGAACGGCAAGCGGATGCTGCCGGTGCTCAACTTCGCGTCGGCGAAGCTCGCCCTGAACTCCGGCACCACCCAGCAGCGCGTGGTGTCGCGGAAGTCCCTGGCGAAGTTCACCCGCGGCCCGATGATCGGCATCCCGGGCGCGCCCGACTCCCTCCCCGACCCCGACCACCTGGTCAAGAAGCCGTGGTCGGTCTGCGTCCGCAACGGTACGACCACGGCCGGCGGCACCCGTCCGGTGACCAGCCTCGTCGCCGGCAAGAGCGTCGGCGGCCAGTTCCTCGGCGCGGGCCAGGCGGTGGTCGTCCAGGTGGCGGGCCAGTCGTACGTGATCTGGAACAACCAGCGGATGCACATGACGCTGCCGCCCGAGCAGGCGAGCAGCGTCACGAAGGTCCAGCCGGCCACGGTCTCGCGGGCCTGGCTGAACCCGATCGACTCGGGGACGGACTTCACCGCTCCGCCGGTGGGGAACCGCGGCCAGAACGTAGCGGGCGTCGGCAGTGTCGGCCAGGTCTTCAAGGTGCCCTCGGGGGCCTATTACGTCCTGATGTCGGATGGCTTCGCGCAGGTCACCGGGACGCAGGCCACCCTGCTCCTCGCGGAGCCCGACACGAAGAGACTCGCTTACCACGGTCAGGCCGCCGTAGCCCGTGACACCGACTTCGGCACGGTGACGTCGAAGCCGTCGGCCCAGCACGTGCTGGACAGCCGGCTGCCGGCGACCCTCCCGGACTTCGTGTCCTGGGATCCCTCGGTGCCGCTCTGCGCGGTCTACTCCGATACGGACAAGGGCTCCACCTCGGCCCGGCTCTCGATCGGCGGCTCGCTGCCGAACATTCAGGCGACGACCGCCGAGGAGGCCACGACCGTGGACCAGGTCATCCTTCCGCCGGGCGGCGCCGCGCTCGTCGGTCTGCTGCCCGGACCGAACCAGCTCAGCGCGATCAACTCCTGGTACATCGTCAACGACGCCGGCGTCTGCTTCCCCCTGTCGTCGAAGGACACCGCCGAGAAGCTCGGCTACAAGGTGGCGAACGCCGCGCCGATCCCCAAGGGCGTGCTGCAGCTGATGCCGACCGGGCCGACCCTCGATCCGACCAAGGCGCTCCAGCCCGCCCCGGCACCTAAGGCGAACGGTTGAGGATGGACATTCGACACCTAATCGGGTTTAGACGCAGGGCCGCTCAGGACGGTTCCAGGTCGGCGAACGTGATTATCGCCATGTCGTCTCACCGGTCTGAAAGGTTTTCGGCTCTCGGTTAAAGCCGCAGGTCAGAGGGCTGTTGGATGGCTGTCGCCCATTCGTCGGCGTACCGTAACCGGCCGATAACATTATTCGCTAATGGCCGGGCCGACTGGATTTGCGTAAGTTGCTGGACAGATCGCGACAAGCGTCGTAAGATTATCGCGATTTAAGGTCACGGGGTGTTCTCTAAGCCGATCGTTCTTCCCGCTCGGGTGGCGCGTCTGCGGTGGTGGGACGCTGAGTACCGCACGTAGCCGATCACATGGAGGTGACGACTGTGGCGCAGGAGTCGGCACAGAATCGCGCGGCGATGAGGGTGGCAGCCGGCCACATCGACGACATCGCCAGCCAGATCAAGGGTCAGCAGATGAACCTCAACTCCCACAAGGACGCCGTCCTGGTGGGGTGGAAGGGCAACGCCGCGGGCGCCTTCGGCACCGCGTTCGTCGCCTTCGACGAGGACATGACGAAGGTGCTCAACACGCTGAACCGCCTCCACGAGAGCCTGGTCCACAACGAGATCAACTACCAGAAGAACGAAGAGACCCAGACCGAGGCCGTCAACAACATCCACAACTTCATCAACGGCTTCTGACCGGTCTGACGGCGGCGGAAAGGAAACCCGATGTCCTCTGACTTCACTCAGGTAAACTTCAGTGCGCTCAACACCGGTGAGGAAGACTTCATCGTCGTTCACAACGCGGTGGTCGGCCTACTGGAGGAGCTCGACAGGCAGCTCCAGCAGAACCTGGCGGAGTGGACCGGTGACGCCCAGAACCAGTACCACACCGCCAAGGCGCAGTGGACGGCCGCGGCGAACCACATGACGACGGCCATGAACAAGCTGGCCCAGGTCATCGGCACGGCGCACGAGAACTACACGGCGGTCGAGAAGGCCAACGCCACGATGTGGTGACCGCCTCGACCGTGGTCGAGAGCGAGACGTCATGATGATGGCCCCGGTCGCCGCCGCGCGACCGGGGCCATCGTCGCTTGGTGGCGGGAACCGCGTTCAGTCGGAAGCCGTCTGAGGAACAGGTACGCGGGAGCGTCGCTCGCGGCCTGACCGCTGCCGAAGCATTACATACTGAATGTCTGGGCCGCCGACCGGCCGGAGGAACGAGATGGGCAGCTACACAAAAGACGGAACCTATGTCGAGGTCACCGCCAGCGGTAAGGTCTCCTCGTCGAAGTCATATCCGCCACTGACCCACGATCCCCATGACCCGTCCCACTACTACCAGGGTCAGGACGGCAAGTACTACTACACGCCGGACGGGAACGCGCCGGACAAGAACGACAAGGACGTTCCCGAAGGCCGTAGGCTCAAAGAGACGGAGCCGCCGGACAAGTACGACATCAAGAAGCCCGACAAGAACGAATCGTGGAAACACGAGGCGGACAAGGGCTACAAGATGCATCCGGACGACCTCAAGGACCTGGCCAAGAAGCTCCGGCAGGACCTCAACGACCTCAAGTACGTCATCCAGCAGCAGGCTCAGCAGGACATGGCCGGCACGGGGGCGATGGGCACCGGCTACCCGGCCGCGACGGATTACGACCACCTGGCGACGTCGGCGTCGACGGCGTTCTCGCAGCAGTGGAATGCAGTGATCTCCACCTACGAGAGTGTGATCACTCTGCTCACCACCACCGCGGACAACGGTCAACGGGGTGAGGACGACACCCACCACGCCGTCACCAACAGCGGTGGCAAGAACAAGGCCATTTAACGGTCCGGCCGGGTGAGAGGGTAACGATGAGCGAGAACGAGAACAGTCTCTGGGTCATCAGGCATGCTGACGTGCAGACGCACCAAGAGAAGGATGCCGACTTCGACGCGATAAAGAGCCGACTCCAGAATCTGAAGCCCGATATCGCCAGCAAGGCGGGGAACGCCTACCAGAGCGCGGCCAATGAGCTTGCGGACAAGGCGAAACTGCTCACCGAGAAGCACGCTCCGGCGCTGATCGCGGCATGGGGCGGTCCCGCCGCCCAGAAGGCACTCGACCAGATGGCGCTGATCCACAAGACCAACAACGGCTTGTCGGATCAGAGCATCCAGGCCGCGCAGAGCTTCAAGTGGTACGGCGAGAAGATCCTCCCGTGGTACAAGGACGCCGGCCACACGATGTCCGACGGCTATATCCACACCGGCGGTGACGACGACAACGCCCGTGACCTGATGAACCGGCTCAACGGACGGGCCGCGGACGTGCAGAAGAACTTCCCCGAGCACGCCACGACCGACCTGCCGAATCAGAAGGAAGCATCGCCTTACCTGGGCGACCCGAACGGTCCGGGCGGCCCCAAAGGCTCTCCGCTGGGTGGCGGGGGCGGCAAAATGCCGGGCGGCGGGATGCCGGACGGCAAGGTGCCGGGCAACGATCCGTTCGGCAACCCATCCAACAACAAGAACCCGTATCTCCCCACGGGCGACCACAGCAATTTCCCCAACGGGAGCCACCTGCCGGGTGGTGACGGAAGCAAGTTCCCCGGCGGTAACGGAAGCAACTTCCCGGGCGGCTCGGGTACGCACCTCGCCGGTTACGACCCGGCCGGCCTCCCGGGGGGCGGCGGTCTCCCCGGCAGCGGTGGCACCGGCCTCAGCGGCGGTGGTACCGGCCTCGGCGGCGACCCGTTCGGTGGTGCGGGCGGTGGCCTCGGCACCGGCTCGGGCATGGGGACCATGGGTGCCGGAGGTGTCGGAGCCGGCGGCCTCGGTACCGGAGCCGGCGCGAACGGCGCGGCCGCGGCCGGGCGCATGGCCGGCGGCGGCGGCATGATGCCGCCGATGCACCCCGGCCACGGCCAGGGCGAGAAGGAACGCGAGCGTTCCACGTGGCTGCAGGAGGACGAGGACATCTGGGGCGGCGACGGCGACGCCGTGCCAGGACAGATCGGCTGAGCGTCCATTTGTGAACGACGGCGCGACGATGGGCGGGCGTGGCAAGAGCCACGCCCGCCCATACGGCTGTCTTGAGACCGGCGAGTCAATCGGAGTGAGCCAGTGCGACGGGTGATGCGATCAGCGCTTGCGGTGTTGGCGAGCTGTGCGCTCATGACGCCTCTCGGCAATCCCGCCGAAGCGACCCCTGGGCCGCACCCGGAAGAGTGGTGGTTCGACTCCTTCGCCATCCAGAGCATCGTCTGGCCGCTGACGAAGGGCGCGGGCGTCACCGTTGCCGTACTGGACACCGGCGTGAACGCGGATCTGCCCGAGTTCAACGGTGTGGTGCTGCCCGGAGCCGATTTCAACGGGACCGGGACGGACGGCAGGCGGGATGTCGACCCGGAGAGCGGCCACGGGACCGGCATGGCGAGTCTGATCGCCGCGCAAGGTGGGGGACCGAGCAACTGGGTGGGGATCGCCCCGGAGGCCAGAATCCTTCCGGTCGTCGACCGGGAATCGTCACCCGACACAGAGGCCCGGTCCATCCGTTATGCCGTGGACCATGGGGCAAAGGTCGTCAGCATGTCACACGCGGACATCGCGACCGCTTATCCCGGTCACTGTCCTCCCCAGGTTCTCGATGCGGTCGCCTACGCGGCGAAGAAGGATGCCGTTCTCGTCGCTGCCGCCGGGAACGACGGTGACGGCGGTAACGACCCTCAATATCCAGCCGCCTGTCCCGGCGTTGTAGCGGTCGGCGCGTACGACCACCTGGGCAATCCGTGGCAGAAGACCCAGCGGCAGGACTACGTCACGGTCGCCGGGCCGGGCGTCGACGTCGGGGCGCTCGGCAAGGACGGCCGGCTCTATCACCACGGGTACGGGAGCAGCCAGGCGACGGCGCTCGTCGCAGGTGCGGTGGCCCTGATCCGCTCGAAGTTCCCCGACGAGTCCGCACGGCGGATCGTGCAGCGGATCACGGCGACGGTCACCGACGTGGGCCCTTCCGGTAAGGACGACCAGACGGGATACGGAGCCCTCAGCCTGCGTAATGCGTTGCGGGCGAGCGTCCCGACCACCGCGCCCAACCCGGTCTACGAACGCCTGGACAAGGCGCTCGCCGCACAGGGCAAGTCACCGGGCGCCGGCACGAGCACGCCTGTCGTGTCGCATAAAAAGGGCTCGTCGTCGCTCTCTACCGTCCTGACCTTCTTCGGCGTTTTCGCGATCATCATCCTGGGCATTGTGATCGCTACCGTCATCAAGAGCCGCCGTCGGCCGCCGTCGCCTCCGGCACAAGGCACCTTCTCATCCGGCTACGGCCAGTTCCCGGCGTACGGGCCGCCGAATCAGGGCCCACCGCCCGCATTCGGACCGCCGGAGCCGCAGGAGCCCCCACGCGACGGATCGAGACCGTCCTTCGAGCCACCGGATCACGGTCCACCCGCCGGATACGGCCGGTCGGGCGGCCAGTAGCGAGAGCGACCCTAGGCGACTTCCTGGAGCCGGTCAGGAGGAGAGATCCTGTGGCCGAAGGTCGACGCCCGATCCGTCCGCATCGTTCCCTGTAGGGTCTGCTGGCATGGTCCGAGGCGTTGTCATGCTGCCCGTGACTTCGGTGCGCATGGCCGGTCGCCATCTGGTGCCGCTCGCGGCCTGGTTCAGTGCGGGATACCTCGCCCGTTACCTGCTGACGTGGGCGGGTGTCGTGGTCGGCCACGGGCAGTACGAGCAGTGGCGCCGGACGGCGGCGACTCTCGTCTTCACGGCGCTCGTCACCGTGACGCTCGCCACCGTGATCGGGATGCTGTGGACCATCCGGAGGCCGGACGACGAGTCGTTCGTCGACGCGATCGGCCGAGCGTTGTTCCCATTCGTCGTCATCTACACGGCGTGGGGCATGTACACCGACGACGTGCGGCTGTTCAGCCGGATCGATGTCGAGCACAATCTCCACAGTGCCACGCACAGCGCGGTGGCCGGCCGGGTGCTGTTCATCTCCAACGTGTGGATCGCCCTCCTGGCCGCGGCCGTCGCCTGGTCGCTCAGGCTCGTGCTCGAGCGTCGTCGTGAAGATCGGTGGGCCGGGCCGGTGCTCGCCTACACCGAGACGGCGTTCAACCTCTTCGCGGTGTCCTCCGTGTTCCTTCTCGCCGGGAAGGCAGCCGACTGGGTGACCGGCCGGCGGTTCTGGCCGGCCGGCCTGGACACCCAAGGCCCGGCGATCGCGTTCGGGCTCGGCGCGCTCGCCCTTCCGCTCGTGTGGTTCGCGATGGCGGCGGTGGTCGGGGGGATCGGCATCGAACCGGACGACCATCGGGCGGCGCTCGAGGGCACCCGGCTGCACCGACTGGCCGTGGCCGGCGATCGCCACCAGGTGCTGGTCGGCCTGACGAGTGGTCCGCGCGAACGCTGGGTGCCGCTCCTGCACGCGACGCGCCTGATCCTGCGGGCCGGAGCGCCTGCGCTGGGTCTGTTCTGCCTCTGTTACGTCACCGTGGACGCGGCGGTCGCGTACGGCTTCCGTGGAGCGCTGTACCTGATCGGACCCGACCACGACCCGGCGGCCTGGAAGCCGATCCTGGTCCCGCTGGAGTTCACCCGCGAGCTCCTGAGAAACGTCCTGCACGTCGCACTGCTCGCGGCGGCCGTCGATCTCGTACGGGTGGTCAGCGACGAAACCGAAGCACCGGAACCGGCCGCGGCTCCGGCTTGAGCGGGGAGTGGCGCACCTCGGGCTCGACCTGGTCCGCGACGCCGGCCGGAACGTCACCGCGCAGGGTCATCGTCTCGGCGTGCCCAGGCCGGCTGAGAGCGCCGCTCAGGTCCTGCCGCAGCATCCAGCGCCGGCCGCTTCGATCCCGTACTTCGAAGGCGAGCTCCAGGCCCGACTCGCCGTCCTGGTCGAGCGGGGTCTTGGCCAGCCGTACGCGAACGCCGGTCGCCGTACGACGAACGCTCAGCAGTCGCCAGGAGGCGTGGTCGAGGACCCCGGAGCCACCCTGCGGCACGGTCGTCACCGCCTCCCGTACGCGATGCCGGTCGTTGTAGCGAAGCTGCTCCCACAGAGGGGCGCCGACGGCGAGCGGCAGGAGGACCGCGAGTGCGACGGCGGCGCGGGCGGTCACGAGTCGGCTCCGGGGATGGTCACCCGTTCGGGGGCGTTCGCGACCAGGCGCCGCGCCCGTGCCTCCCCGATGCGCAGGGCGATCTCCGCCTGCGCGGTCAGCTCGAAGCCGTAGGGCGGGAAGCCGCCCGGCGGATCCTTCTCGTTCACCGGACGGTCGGAGACGACGAGGGTGGATCCGGCCAGTTCGGACGGGGGGACCTCGAAGACGAACGGACCTCGCCGCCAGAGTCCCGGGCCGAGGGCGACGGCGCTCAGTGGATCGCCGTTCTCAGCGATCACGTTCTTGACGCTCTCGCGGTATTCGTAGCCGTTCCGCGTTCGCAGGTACGCGGTCGCCAGCCGCGTCGGAACGCGCCGGATCGTGGCGGCGGCGGTGACGATGACGAAGACACCGTCGGGCCGGAGGACCTCTTTCCGGTCGGGGGTCGCCGATCGGGCGACCGTGACGCCGTCCACCCGCACCGTGAACGCGCCCGCGGTGACCGGCGCGCCCGAGTGTCCGGCGGAGGCCAGCGGACCGTACCGGTGGTCGTAGTCGTCCGGTGTGTGCGCCTTCACCCATCCGGCGACGACCACCAGCGCGAGCCCGAGGAGGATCGCCGCGACGCGTCTCACAGGCCCTCCCGGCGGAGCGGCAACGGCACGGCGAACTCGGCGCTCTGGCGGCTCTTCGGATCGGCGGGCTTCCGCGACACCCACTCGACATGGCCGTAGAAGAAGTCCTCCCGGTGGTCGTACCGCCACAGCGCGAGGCGGGCGTGGAAGCCCGGCGGAGGCACGGCGCCACGGGGCAGGACGTACCTCAGGGCGACCGTGACGGGCACGCGCGGCGGCAGCATGTTCACGTCCGCCCCCTGGCTGGTCGCCTGGGCCATGGCCGCGGTGACCGCGGGCCCGCCGGCGGACTCCAGGGACAGGGCGTTGACCGTGAAGTCCTCGAGCAGCACCGACCGGCGCTCCTTGTTCTTCACCCGCAGTGTGACGGTGAGCGAGACGACACTGCCGGGTGCGGGGCGGCGGAGTACGGCATCGGTCACCGTGACCGCGTAAGCACCGAGATCGACCGCGGTCGCGGGCCGTCGGATCCGCGGCCGGGGAGCCGCGCGCAGGCCGCCGGTCGCCCACACTCCGACGAGCAGCGCGACGGGCACGGCGACGGATGTCGCCCACACCAGCCGACGTGCCATGACTTCTCCCCGGGCCGCGGTATCGGCTCGGCCGAGAGGCTATCGGAATTTTTCGCCCAGCCTCAGAATGATCGACAATGGGGGCGGCGAAGCCCGATGACGTGCTCCATCCGGGAGAGCGAGAGACATGTCCGATACCGGTCCGACTCCCTTTCCGCTGATCGATGTGGTCTATCTCATCATTCTCGCCAAGGTGATCCTGGCGATCTGCTTCGTCGCACGTGCCCGTCAGCGCCGCAGGATGAGCCAGTACGGCGGACCACCGCAGGCCTGGCAGCAGCCGGGAACCCCGCCGGGACCACCGCAGGCCTGGCAGCAGCCGGGGACCCCGCCGGGGCCGTACTGGAGCCCACAGGGTGGTCAGCCGCCGTACCCTCCGCAGCCTCCCGCCCAGGGATACGACGGCCCGCCTCCTCCGGGCCATGCCGGGCAGCCGCCGCAGGGCCCAGGCGGTTCGGAGGGCTGGGCACCGCCCGATGAGCCCCGTTGACCTGCCGACTTCCTGGCGTTTCGACGCGCCACCGCGGCCCGTCCAGCGGACGTGGCCTTCGACGCGTGGGAGGCGACGTAACCTTCTGACCATGTGCGTGTCGCCCCTCCGAGCGTCCGGTGACGGCCCGGTCGGTTGAAACAATGCCCGGTTAGGGCGAAGCTTTTACGCTGTGCCGCATAGAGCACTCAAGGAGTACGGGACGTGGTCGATGTGACAGCGCGCGAAACGCGGTTACTGCAACCGGGCCGCGTCTACGTCGGCTGGCGGTACGCGCAGGTTCACGACGACCCTGGTCCGCCACCGAAGCGCCCGACCCCTCCGGAGGTGGAGGCCGTCACACCGGAGTGGGTGGCGCCGCGGCGGCGCGAGGAGAACCTGTTCAACCGGCCGCTCCGGATCGTCAGCTGGTCGGCCGGAATCGGTGCCGCGCTGTTCGTCGTGGCCGGTATCACGGGAATGCTGATGTGGGCGTTCGCCGTGGCCGGGCTGGTGGCGTGCGGTCTGGTCGCGCTCATCACCGGTTACTCCATGTGGCAGGGCGAGAAGGTCATGCGCGCCCGCGCCGCCGAGGAGAGGGAGCGCCTCGAGAGGGAACGCGAGGAGCGCCGGCGCGAGTTGGAAGCCGCTCACGCCGAACACGCCCGCGCGTACCGGGAGTGGCAGCACCGCCGTGAGGCGTACGAGTCGCAGCACGAGTGGTACGCCGTGACCCTGCCGCAGGGCGTCGACCGGGTCGACGTCGCGGGCGGCACGTTGGCCGGTTGGTCCGCGATGGTCACCATGATGGGCGCCGCCCGGCTGGCCGCCGGGTCCCACGTCACCGTCCTCGACCTGTCGGAGGGCGCGGTCGCCAAGGAGCTGACCGAGCTCGGCAACGACCAGGGCGAGCGTCCCCAGGTCTGGGTGCTGCCGAGCGACCTGCCTCAGCTCGACCTCACGCACGGACTCGACGCCGACCAGCTCGCCGACGTGCTGTCGCTGGTGGTGAGCGTGAGCGAAGAGCAGGGCGGCGCTCGCGACCTGTCCTTCGACAACGCCATCCTCGAACGGGTCCTCGGTGTCTTCGGCGGTCGGGCGTCGATCCCCCAGATCACGGCGGCGTTGCGCGCACTCGCTCAGGTCGGGGACCCTCGCGACGATCTACGCGCGGGACTTCTCACCGACGAGGACCTTGCCAAGATCACGACGATGTTCGGCCGGGGCGCCGCCGATCGCGTGGTCATCGAGCGGGCGTGGGCACTGGAGTCGCAGCTGCGCAAGCTGGAGAAGCTGGGCTCGAGCCCGACGCTGCTGCCGCCGAGTCGGCTTCGCGTCATCGCGACCGACCGCCGCGCCGGCGTGCTCACCAACCGGGTCCTCGGCACGTACGTCACCGCCGCGCTGACCCACGTCCTCCGCGGATCGCCCCAGGGCAAGCCGTGGGAGCACACCCTGCTGGTGTGCGGCGCGGAGAAACTGCGAGGTGACGTCCTCGACCGGCTCATCGATTCCTGCGAGGCCACCTCGACGGGACTGGTCCTGATGTACCGATCGATCCCGCCGCACGTGAAGGAGCGGCTGGGACGAGGTCACGCGGCCGTCGGCTTCATGCGGCTCGGCAATGCTGAGGACGCGCGGATCGCGGCCGAGCAGATCGGCGCCGAGCACACGCTCGAGGTCGCCGAGCTCACCGAGAAGGTCGGAGACGCGGTCACCTTCGGCAAGGACGGAACGTACGTCAGCACGGTGGGCCCCTCGGCTCCGCTTCCGGTGTTCAACGGCAATGAGCCCACCGACGCGGCGCTGCCCGACGGGATCGGCCGGGCGACCGCCTGGGGCCAGGGAACCTCCCTCGCCGCCGAGGCGGGGAAGGGCTCGCGCGAGTTCGCCGTCGAACCCCGCGAGCTCCAGCAGTTGCCACCGACCGCGATGGTCTTCACGCACGCGGACGCCTCCGGACGACGCATCCTCCTGGTGGACGCGAACCCGGGCATCATGACGCTGCCCACGGCCAACATCCAGGAGTACGAAGAGGCGACCGACCCTTCTCGCGCCCGTCACGCCAAGCCGGACTTCCCTTCCCAGGACACCGCGCGGCCCGCACCCAACATCGGCCCGCCGCCCGAGCGTCTCGACTTCCGGAAGAAGAAACGGTAGCCCGGCTCGACCTTCGCCGTCGCGCGGCGTCGTCGGAGCCCAGGGACGCCCGCCGCCGACCGTCCGCGGTCGAAAATGAAATGTTGTCGAACTCTGTGTGGCACGCGGTCGACGGAGTGTCGATAGAGGGTATACAAGTCGCATATTTGCGCAGGTCGCGCCGGGGGCGTCGAGGAGACCTCCTCGGGGCGGCACCGTTTTGATTTCCGTGCCCGTTCGGGCACCATGTTCGGTAGATGATCATGGTTTCCGCCGAACGGTAAGGGAAATCGCGCGTGTTGAATGTATATGAAGCCCTGACCGTGCGGCGAATGGGGATCGGTCGCGCGATTGCCGCCCGAATGTAGTTCTCGGTGAATGAGGGACTGGGTATTTGTTCCTCGCGTGCGGCCGATGGTTTGTGGCGGATACGTTTGACAGGGGTGACTGTTGACCGCCGGTCTTGAGGTTCAGTTCGAGTCGTGGACGAAGTCGGGTCGGGGCTTTTCTGAGCTGTCGGTGATATTGGCGGTGGCGGTTGACACGTTGGTGTCGGATTTGGCTGATGCGGGGGCGTCCTGGGGGAACGATGACATTGGTCAGGCGTTTCTGAAGGGTTCTGAGGGTTCTGCGGGGTTTGGTGCGGCGCGGGATGGGTGTTTGGATGCGCTTGCGGATGCGGTGAATTTGGTGCGGGCGACCGGGGGGATGTTGGTGGTGGCCGGTCACCGTTACAAGGTGGCGGAGTCGGCGTCCACGGTGGGTGGGGACGTTCCGGTGGGCGCGGATCACGATGCGGTGGCGGAAAGGAATCCGTATTCGCGGCCGGAGGCTGATTTCAATCGGCCGGTGGGTGATGTCGATCAGATGCCGGAGATCGTGCAGAAGGGTTTGTTCTTTCTGGAGATGCTGGTCGGGGGGTGTCAGTGGCCGGACGGCAGCATGGGTGGTCTGGCCAAGATGCAGGCGGCGCTGACGACGTGCGCGGACGCATTCGGGACGGCGGCGGGGGAGTTGGACGGCCACGCCGGTGCTGTCACCAGCGCGAACGCGGGCGAGGCGACGGACAAGTTCAAGACCTTCGCTCAGGCGTTGTCGGGTGGGGGTGAGGCGGGGGGGCTGCGGTTCCTGGAGCAGTCGTTGCGGGATCTGGCCTCGTGGGTGGAGTCGCTGCAGGCGCAGAAGCGGGCGGCGCGGCTGCAGTTCGAGCTGTCGTGTGCGTTCGTTGTGATCACGATGTTGATGGGGTTCGCGTGGTCGTGGATCACGGCGGGTGCTTCGGAGGCGGCGGCGATCGGGGCGTCGGAGGCTGAGGGGTTTGCGCTGCGGGCGTTTTTGCGGCGGGTTGCGGTGTGGGTTGGTCAGCATCAGGTTTTGAGTGGTGCGGTGGTGGGTGCGTGGTTCGGGGCGGGGATGGATGCGGCGGGGCAGTACGCGCGGATTCATGAGGGCGTGCAGAAGGGCTGGAACTGGGGCGAGTTCGGTAAGTCGGTGGGGATGGGTGCGGTCGCCGG
>NZ_BAABHK010000034.1:0-72413 GCF_039542055.1 Actinoallomurus vinaceus | reverse complement strand
CCGCCGCCACGTGCCGGACTCCATCCGGCAGGCCGGCGGCCGGGGCGCGCCGTGAGACCGCCGTCACCTGCTCGCCTGCCGCTGCGAGCAACTGGACGAGCCGTCCACCGACGTTCCCGGTCGCTCCCGTGATAACGATCATGGCCTTCTCCTGTTGATCGATCCGTACTGAGTTAGTTGGCTAACTGAGGAGGACCATAGCCAATCCGCCGGCGGCTGTCTATAGTTAGTTAGGTGACTGACTCGAAGAGAAGCGGCAGCGGTGAGGTCGCCGCCAGGCGCGGCAAACGAGAGCGGCTGACGGCCGCCGCGGTGCGGATGCTCCACGAGCAGGGCGTCGAGAAGACGACGCTCGCCGACATCGCGCGGGCCGCCGACGTCCCCGTGGGCAACGTCTACTACTACTTCAAGACCAAGGACGAGCTGGTCGAGGCGGCCATCGGCGCACACGCGCAGAGCCTTGAGGCGATGATCGCCTCACTCGACCAGCTCCCCGCCCCGCAGGACCGACTGAAGGCGCTCATCAGCGGGTGGGTTGAGCAGCGCGAACTCGCCGCGCAGTTCGGCTGCCCCTTCGGCACCCTCAGCTCGGAGCTCGACAAACGGGCCGACGGCCTCGACCGCACCGCGGCGGAGGTCATGCGGATCCTGCTTGACTGGGGCGAGCGGCAGTTCCGCGAGATGGGCCGGACCGACGCCCGTGACATCGCGGTCGCCCTGATCGCCAGCTACCAGGGGATCTCGCTGCTCACCAACACCTTCCGCGACCCCGAGCTGATGGCCCGGGAGGGTGAGCGGCTCGAGCGCTGGATCGACTCGCTGGCCACGGAAGGCTAAGGCGCACGAGCGCCCGCGACCCGGGACGTACGGAGGACGGCACCTACGGCGGGTGCTTGGCGAGCCGCTCGAGGAGCGACTCGAGCTCGATCTCCTCGTCGAGCTTGCGGAACTCGTGGATGCTCTCCTGCAAGCCCTTGGTCACGGGTAGATCGTGCGGCTGGATGATGTCGCGTTTGCCGGGACGCCCACCTTGGGGAAGGAGTCAGCAGGGAGATTCGGGGGCACCCATGAGATTCGGCATCGCGACGTTCGTCACGGATGAGGGCATTCATCCTGCGCGGCTGGGCGGCGAACTCGAGCGGCGCGGCTTCGAGTCGGTGTTCATCGCCGAGCACACGCACATCCCGGTGAAGCGGGAGTCGCCATGGCCTGAGGGTGACGAGCTTCCGCGGAAGTACTACCGGACGCTCGATCCGTTCGTGACCCTCACCGCGATGGCCGAGACGACCGAACGGCTCCTGCTCGGCACCGGGATCCTTCTCCTCATCGAACGCGACCCCATCATCGCGGCCAAGGAGATCGCGAGCCTCGACCAGCTGACTTTGCCGAAGCCCTGGGCCCCCGCGTTGTCCGTGCGTGCCCTCGGCGAACTGCTGCACCGTGCGGGAACGGTGCGGGCGATGGGCTCGACATCAACACCGAGTGGGTCTCGTTCTTGACCTACGATGGCTCCGCGATCCCATCAACCCGCCCGCCACCAAGCTTCTCCCCGAATTCCGTCAAAACGGGGGACGCTACTTCAACACCGACGAACGCGAATTCGGCACGTCTACAGCCGTCAGCCTTGCACGAACTCGTAGGTGTAGAACACCAGGCCGTCACCCATCTTTCGAGTGTCGACCAGGTGCAGCGGCTTCTTGTCGCTGGTCTCGTCGAAGATACGCAGCCCGGATCCCAGCACGACCGGGAAGACTACCAGCCGCAGTTCAGCAGCCAAGTTGTGTTCTATCAGTGTGCGCACGAGCTGATAGCTGCCGTAGACCAGGATTTCCCCGTCCACTTTCCGCTTCAGCTCCGAAACCTCTTTCACCACATCGCCGCCCAGGACCGTGGCGTTGCTCCACTGAGGATCCTCGAGAGTCGACGACACGATATACTTGGGGAGGCTTTTCACTCTGTTCGCCCATTCGGGGCTTACGCGGCCTTCCGCTTCATTGCGCGCAGTCATCCGGTCCGCGAACCACTCACTGGTCCGCCCGCCCAGCAGTAGCGCCTCGGCATCCAGCGCTTCCTGCGTCTCGCGGGCGACCCAGTCTTCGAGGTCGTTGGCCCCCACGTACTGGTGGAACCAGCCGCCCCGCTCGAAGCCCTCCTCGCCGTCCGGGTCCTGGACCACGCCATCGAGTGTGACATTCGAGGTGATGACGATCTTTCCCATTTCCGTACTCCTTTGACAATGTTGTCGGTCATTACTGGTCTCGACGGTGCGCCGTCGATGCGGTCATGGCGTCGCTCACGAGGCGGCGGTTTCCATCGCGGGGCCGACTTCGACCCCGCCGCCGACGCGCAGCGCCGGGCAGTCCTTGGCCAGCGCGAGCGCGGAGTCCATGTCCTCGGCGGACACCACCGAGTGGCCGATCATCCGGGAGTCGCTGCCGCCGACCTCGCCGAGCGAGGCGTAATCGGTCACCGCGTGGCCGGTGTCCACCAGGGCCGCGCCGAGTCCGCCGGGCTTGCCAGTCGGCCGGTGTCCCGGCGTTGGGCCTGTAGCCGGAGGGCACGCGGCAGGAGAAAACGTGGTTGGCCATGATCTGTGGTCCTGTTCTGTGTCCGGGGCCGCGCCCCGGGACTGGGACCGCCTCCAATCAGGTAGACGCCGGCGCGGCCGTTAATTGGGCGCGCAGACACCGCCCAATTCGCAGGCACGACGGCGTCAGTATCGGTATGCAAGCCGAACGCGGCGCTGCGGAAAGTAGAAGTGCGAGGATGCGTGCCGATGGAGATGGACACCACGGATCTGATCGCTCGGGCTCGAGCTGGCGACCACGACGCGTTCCGCGACCTGGTCCAGGGCCACTCTCAGGAGTTGCAGGTGCACTGCTACCGCATCCTGGGATCCCTGCAGGACGCCGAGGACGCGCTCCAGGAGACCCTCGTGTCCGCCTGGCGTAACCTCGGCGAGTTCGGCCAGCGGTCCTCGCTGCGGACGTGGCTCTACAAGATCGCGACCAATCGGTGCCTGGACAT
Organism: Actinoallomurus vinaceus; assembly: GCF_039542055.1. Taxonomy (NCBI): domain Bacteria; kingdom Bacillati; phylum Actinomycetota; class Actinomycetes; order Streptosporangiales; family Thermomonosporaceae; genus Actinoallomurus; species Actinoallomurus vinaceus. The sequence continues at coordinate 69,386 of NZ_BAABHK010000034.1, read as the reverse complement.
GTTGCGCGCCAACAGCCGCCGCCCCCGCATCGCGCCCCCGCTGCCCGAGGCCACCCTGCCCGAGCCCACCGGTGCCGGCGACCCCGCCTGGTTGGAACCCTACCCCGACGTCCTGCTCGACCACCTCGTCGACCAGCGCCCTGGACCGGAGGCCCGCTACGAGAGCACCGAGGCCATCTCCCTGGCCTTCATCACCGCCCTGCAACTGCTGCCCCCGCGCCAGCGCGCCGCGCTCGTCCTCCGCGACGTCCTGGGCTACCACGCCGCCGAAGTCGCCCAGATGCTCGATGCCACCCAGGAATCGGTGCACAGCGCCCTCAAACGCGCCCGCGCCACCGTCGACAACCACCTCGCCGACGACGGCAGCACCGGCAGTGGCAGGCCTGCGCGCCAACCCGACACCGCGGCCGAACACCGGCTCGTCGCCCGGTTCACCGACGCCCTGGAACGCGCCGACCTGGACGCCCTGATCGACCTGCTCGTCACCGACGTGAGACTCTCCATGCCCCCGGTCATGCTGGAATACCGCGGTCTCGACTCAGCTCAGCGCCTCTTCTCCGCCGTCGTCTTCCGCCCCGGCCGCACCTACCGCGTGGTACCCACCCGCGCCAACGGACAGCCCGCCTTCGGCGTGTACCTGGCAGACCCCCACGCCGGCGTCTATCGCGCCTACACCCTCCTGGTCATCACCACCGCCGGCGACACCATCACCGCCATCACCGGCTTCAGCAACACCAACGTCATGACGCGCTTCGGACTGCCCCGAACCCTCCCCGAAACAGAGTGACTGACTTCTGGGGGGCCACGCCGTGGCGTCTGTTCACTGGGGTATCGATTGATCGGGTAGACACCCAGCCTTGCTCCGGCAGCGTCGCCACGGCTACGCCGCAGTCCTTCACCGTGGCCTCCCACCGGCACACCTAGCCGGCTCCGGAGCCGACCACCCGAGACGGGTTGTCGTGCACTGTGCCTCGGCCCATATCCACCAGATTTGAGCCGGTGCCTCGCTACAAAGCTGTTCTTTCTACCGGTTCCTGTCCGTATGCCGTCCGATCTCGCTCGCCGGGCCCGATCCGTCTGGTTGTTCGGACCGTCCCGGCTTCGGCAGCGCTGCTTCCCGCCCTCCCCGGCGTCTCCCAGGTCAGACTGCGCTCCGCTTCTACCGAGCTGCAGCGACAGACCGGCGGCGAAGGTCTCTCACCCCCACTCGAAATCACAGCGCGTCACGACGCAAACGCAAAGCGGGCTAGATCTACGTTTCGTTTGCCGTCGACCCCACCGATGGTGCGGGCCGGGGCATGCAGATTTGCAGGAGGCGTATCAGATCGGGGTGCCCATGGCTGCGCGCAGGTCCGGTGGGGCGGAGTCCAGTTGCAACGTCAGCGTGTTATTGGTCTGGAAGTGAGCGTGGTAGGCCGAACCACGGCAGGGCGCTGCTGTCGAAGCGTGTCATAGCGCAGATGCGATCGCCGCTGAGCGTGAGAACGATGAGACCGGTACCGTCTCGGACACCGTTCGGCGTGTGTAGATAGGTGCCGAACGCGGGCTGACCATTGGCCCGGGTGGCGATTAGGTTCACCTGGCGACCCATGTCGAACATCGTCGACCAGAAGCCGGACACCGCTGCGCGCCCGTCGTACTCGAACGGCAATGGCGGCATCGATATGAAGACATCATCGGTCAGCAGGGCCACCAGCGCGTCGATATCGTTCGACTCGAACGCCTGGACGAAACGGGCGGTGACCGAGTCTTCGGACGAGGAACCGGCCGGTGGTGCGGGCTCACGGTTCGCCACGATGCCGCGGTAGCGCTGCAAACCAACGCGCGCCCGTTTGAGTGCACCGTTGACGGTGTCCACAGTGGTGTCGAGCATCTCGGCGACCTCTCGGGCGTGGAATCCGAGGACATCACGCAGGATGAGCACGGCGACTTGGCGCGGCGGCAGGGCCTGGAGCGCGGTCACGAACGCCAATGAGATCGATTCGGTCTTGTCGTAGTGGGACTCCGGTCCTAGAGGCGAGTCGGAGATGTCCGAGAGCAAAGCTTCGGGAAAGGGTTGTAGCCAGACGATTTCGCCGAGGCGGGTCGGCTCCGGTGGCGTGACGTTAGGCACATCCCACTCCTTGACCGGGCGTCGGCTCGCTGAGCGACGCGCGTTGAGGCAGCGTCTGGTCGCTATCCGGTAGAGCCACGTGCGGATCGAGGCGCGCTCGTCGTACCCCGCGAGACCCTGCCAGGCGGCGAGCAGCGTTTCTTGCACTGCGTCCTCGGCGTCCTGGAACGATCCGAGCATGCGGTAACAGTGCACCTGCAACTCCCACCGATATGGCTCGGTCAGCTCTCGGAACGCATCGCTGTCGCCAGCACGTGCCCGGACCGTGAATTCACCGTTCGCCACTACGCCTCCTGGACCTGAGTACCTGCCTTCTTTATGTATAGACACCGGCAGTGCCGAAAACTGGTCGGCCCGAGACGGCCAGTTTCCTGCGAACTCGGTGTCTATACATTCGCCACCGATTGGCGAGCAGTCAGTGCCGGGCACCGAACCCCGGCGCGGCCGCGATCCACCCCGCAATCGGCTACCCGGTTCGATCAAGGAAGGAGCGAGGTTATGCGGAAGGTGATCGAGTACGTTCTGGCCTCGGCGGATGGCGTCACCGAAGACCCCGTGGCTATGGGGGTCGGCAACTACCAGGATGAAGCCTACCTGCGGGATGGCCTCGGTCTACTCGAGTCGTGCGACGCCCTGTTGTTGGGCCGCAGCAGCTATGAAGCCTTCGCCAACCTGTATGGCGGCGGCGGTACTCACAAGCCGATGTGGGCCGACCGGCTCAACGAAATCCCGAAGTACGTGTTCAGTTCCACGCTGGACAAGGCCGACTGGGGTGACCCCACCATCATCCGAGGCGACGCCGTCGCCGAAGTGGCACAACTCAAGCAGCAGGACGGAAGAAACCTGCTCATTCTCGGCCACGGCCGGTTCGGGGAAGCATTGCTCCGCGAACGGCTAATCGACGTGATCGACCTCACTATCTATCCCTTGTTGGTAGGTAAAGGACAGCAGCACTACTTCCGCGCCGGGCAGGACGCCGCATTGAAACTCGCAGCTGTGAAGGCTTTCTCGCAGGTTGTCAAGCTGACCTACGAGGTGCAGCGATAACCGACCGGCAAGCCGCGATCTCCCACTGTGCTGGTTCCCGCCAGCAGCATCAGCCTAAATCGTGAACTCGGCTGCCAACCTCAACACTTCGACCAGAGAAAGAAAATCGACAATGACGACATCACCGGTTTCACCCGAGGTCTCGAAACAGAGCGTGACTTTCGTGCTGGTACACGGAGCCTTTCAGACCGGAGCGACGTGGGATCACGTCGCAACCGTGCTGCGCCGCCACGGGAACACGGTGCACACGCCTACGCTCGCCGGACACGGCCCTGGAGAGCCCATGAACCTCACCCACGCCGACGGGGTCGCTTCACTCGTGGGATATCTACGCGACCACACACTCGACGACGTTGTGCTGGTCGGCCACTCGATCGCAGGCAGTTTCATCGCCAAAGCCGCCGAACAGCTCCCCGACCGAATCAAACGATTGGTGTTTCTCAGTTCTCTCACCGTGTCCGACGGGAACTCACTGGCCGACGAGTTTCCGCCCGAAACGAGCGCCGCCTTCGGCATGGCAGACCCGACACAGGGGATCCTGCTCCCATTCGAGCTGATTCGGGAGCGCGCCTGCAACGACATGGAGTTGGCCGACGCGGATGCGCTGTACGCCGCATTGACGCCGGTACCCGTCGCGTTCTTCACCGACAAGCTCGATCTCACCACCTTCTATCAGCTGCTCGGCAGCGGACAGATCAAGACCAGCTGCGTCAACCCGGTCAATGACATCGCCTTTCCATCGGGGGAATACGGCTGGGAGAAAAGGGCAGAGCGGCTCGGCCCACTGTGCAGAATCCTCCAAACGCAGGGCGCTCATTACGCGATGACCACCCAGCCGCCGGGCGGCACCGTGCTCGACATGTTCGCCGACAATGCTGTCACCGGGCTGGCCGCCCGCGCACTCGGACGCTCATTCATCGGTGTGGCGCCGACAGAGGCTCAGTGTCAGCTGGGCGCCAGCCTGTTGTCCCAAGCCACCGATTCAGATGGTGACGCGCAATGAGGCATAGGGGAGAGGATCCTCACCGCAAAGCCAGGCGCGCAGCGCTGAGCAGCCAATATGCTTCGGATTCCGAGCTCGGACCGGCGTCGTACGACGGTCTGGCTCAAGACGGAGCTGATGCCGCCGCGCGCGTGCCTCGCACCGAGGAGCTATCCCCTCCAGCTCCGAACGTGACGCCTGCAATGCTCTGGTTCCTTGCGCAGTATTCGCCGTCTGCCTCAGAGCCGCTCCCTTCCACGGAGACGGAGGCGATGAGGTGAGTGCCCCCAGCTGCATACTCCCGCGGAGGCGGCAGAGCTGCTCAAGGTGCCGGAGTCCTGGCTGCGGAAGAAGGCCGCTGCACGGATGATCCCGTGCACCTTCCTTGGCAAGCACCTGCGCTTCAGCGACAAACGATCTCGAGGAGATCGTCCGGTCCGGCGCGAGACAGCCGGCCGGGTCGACTCCTCGTCTCCGGGGGCGCCGGAGGCATGGCGTGTGATCTGCGCCGTCGCCTGTGGAACTCCGGAAGCCGACTCAGCAACCTGCACGGAGTAGAAGGGTTGAGGCGATGGCGTACGCGCAACGACATGGCAAGGGATGGAGAGCCCGCTACAAGAAGCCGTGGATCGATCCCCAGGAATCCGAGACGCCGTTCGGGACTTTCGCCGAGGCCTGGCTGGCCAGCTCCCGGTTGGCCATCACGACGCAGGCCAAGTACCGGTCCTACCTGGACAACCATGTCCTTCCGCAGTGGGAGGACTGGCCGCTCATACTGATCTTCAACAACCATCTGGAGGCACAAGGCTGGGTCAACGAACTTCATGACGAGCTCGCCGAGCCGACGGTGGCGTCGGTCTTCGCGCTGTTCTCCACGATCATGAACGTGGGGGTACGGGCGCGGAAGATCCCGGCCAGTCCCTGCCAGGGCATCCGGGTCACGACAGGGGAGTACGAGGCCGAGCGGCAGGTGGCGACACCGGCACAGTTCCTGCGCGCCGCCATCCGGCTGCACGACAGCTTCGGCTAAGCCGGCTTCGTGCTGACGCTGATGGACGCCGGGTCGGGCTGTGATGCGGTCGGGAGGAGCGGTCGGTCATCCCCGCGACACCGTGTTGGGCGTAGCGGTCGGCCCACCGCTTGGCCGTGGGCCAGGACACGTCGTAGCGTTCGGCGGCCCGGGCGATCGGCCAGCCGTCATCGATGATCAGACGCGCGAGCCGAAGACGCGCGCGAGGGGTCAAAGCCGCGTTAGCGTGGGACACGAAGGCCTCCTGTTGGCGGAGCGGTTCCTAGACAGCTCCACTCCACAACCGGAGGCCTTCGCCGTCACGCAGATTCAGACCGTGTCGTCACACAACCTCAACCAACCTGCCTGGGCAGTACACCTAGGACCTCGCCCCCGCCGTCGACGTGGACTGGCGCACCGGCGACCTGCTGCTGATCGACAACGTGCTGGTCGGCCACGGGCACCGGCCGTACACCGGCGCCCGCCGGGTGCTGGTGGCCACTCCCACCGCGCTGGCGTGCGCTCGTGAGCTGATCGGCTCTAGACGGTCCGTTCGGGGACGATGGCCGGGCGCACCGGCGGGCGCAGGGCGGGGCCGTCGGGTGCGAAGAAGAACTGGTCGAGGTGGTCGATCGCATAGTCGATGGCACCGAGCACCACGCACTCGTCGCCGAGCGTGGACCCGCGGAGCTTCGGCATGCGCAGGCAGACCCGTTCGAGCCGGTGGCGCAGCGGCGGCAGCAGCACGTCGGCCGAGCGGGAGAAGCCTCCGCCCAGCACCACGATCTCCGGGTCGAGCAGAAGGATTGCCGCGGCGGCGCCGACCGCGAGCTTCTTGGTGAAGCGCCCGACGGCGTCCAGCGCCGTCGCATCGCCGTTCCTCGCTGCGGCCAGAGTGAAGCCTGCCGCGTCCTCGATCGGCGTGCCCTCCGGGACGACCGCGGAGCTGTTCAGATCCTCCGGCGCGGTGACCCAGCCGGTCTCCGGCAACATGACGATCTCCCCTGCCGCCGCACCGAAGCCACGGTGCAGCTTGCCGTCAAGAATCAACCCGGTGCCCATACGCCGCCCGACGTGCAGGAACACCACATCTCTGGCGCCTCGTGCCACTCCGCGCCTCGTCTCGGCCAGTGCGGCCAGGCGGCTGTCGTTCTCGATCAACACCCGGCAGGGAAACGTCTCCCCCAGCAGACCCGCCAGATCGAGGTCCTTCCACGCCGGAATCGACGCCGACATGATGATGCGCCCCTCCGGAGTCACCAGCCCGGTCGTGCCGACCGCCACCATCCACAGGTCGGACATCGTCAGCCCGCCCAGATCGAGGCAGCTTAGGGCCGCACGTTTGATCGCTGCCAGCCGCTCCTCCAGCGGCGCGTCGGGCCGCGCCGGCCGACGCGTCTCGGCGAGGACGTTGCCGTCGAGGTCGGCGAGGGCCGCGCGGATGTTGTGTGCACCGATGTCGACGCCCACAAGATGGCCGCCGTCCGCGCGGAACCGGTAGCGTCGCGCCGGCCTGCCCATGGCGCCTGCGGCGGGGGGAACCTCTTCCACCCATCCCAGGCCGGTCAGCTCGTCGACGACATCCTTGGTCGACGGTCGCGACAGGCCCGTGCGCTCGGCGAGCATCGACAGAGTCGCGGGCTCGGCACCGCGGAGCGCCTTGATCACGGACACCGAGTTGAGCTGCCGCAACCTGGACAGATCGCCGCCTTTCAACGACAGGCTCGACATCAGGAGGTCTCCTTCTAAAGGCCAGGCGAATCCTACCGGCTTACTCCAAGTCGGACCCAAGATACCCTCTCGGCCCCATTGCCCTCAGCCGAGAACCGATGTACTAATGATGGTCTCCTTAATAAGTACCTCCCGAAGTGGGGTGTTAGATGCCGTTCACCGACGTCGGAGAGATCATGGTCACCTCGCGGACGCGGGTCTTCGAGTTCGGCTGGCAGTCGTGGAGTCCGACCGGCGTCTACCGTCTCGAGGAGACCCCGCCGCGGGCCGCCGACGACAACGTGCAGATCATCTGCTACCGCCCGGAGACGCCGGTCCCGGCCGGAGCCTTCCAGGGCGAGGGCCTGCTGGCCGTGGATCCTGGCGACGGAGGCCCGGTCTCGGTCTTCTCGGCGCCCAGCCCGACGCTGGTGCCCTCGATCCGGGCCCGCCGGCACGGCGACCGGCTGCGTGTGTCCGCCGACGGTCCCGTACGCCACACGGCGAGCGACGGCGATCTCGGCGCGGCGCTCCGGCACTGGGCGGCGACCGTGGCGGAGGGTCACGCGCCTGCGGACTTCCCGGCGGTGCCGCCGATGTGGTGTTCCTGGTACGGCTACTGGGACAAGGTCACCGACACCGACGTACTCGACAACCTCGCCCTCGCCGAGCGGCACCGCATCGGCGCCGACATGTTCCTCATCGACGACGGTTACGAAGCCGAGATCGGCGACTGGCTGGAGCTCCGGCCGGGCTTCGGGTCGCTGGAGCGGGCCGTCGGCGCCGTGCGCGAGGCGGGCCGGCGGGCCGGTATCTGGGTGGCTCCGTTCCTGGTGGGCCGGCGTAGCCGGATCCACGGGGAGCATCCCGACTGGCTCGTGCGGGACGCGCACGCGGGGACGATGTGGGATCAGGACCTCGCGGTACTCGACGTCACCCATCCGCAGGCCGCCACTCACCTGGTCGAGGTCTTCCGCAACCTCGCCGCGCTGGGAATCGATCACTTCAAGCTCGACTACCTTTACGCCGGTGCCCTGCGCGGTCGGCGGCACGAGGACATCGATCCGATCGCGGCCTACCGCTGGGGTCTGGAGCTCATCCGTACGGGCGCCGGTCCGGACGCGACGCTGCACGGGTGCGGCGCTCCGATGCTGCCGAGCATCGGCCTCGTCGACATCATGCGGGTCAGCCCCGACACCGCGCCGCGGGTCCTGCCGAAGGCGGGCGACATCAGTCAGCCGTCGCAACTGGGCGCCCGGCTCGCTGGAGCGGCGCGTGAGTTCCTGCACGCCCGTTGGTGGGTCAACGACCCCGACTGCATCATGGCCCGGCCCGAGGTCGAGGCGCGGGCGGAATGGGCGGCGCATATCGAAACGACCGGTGGCCTGCGTGGATCCAGCGATCCGATCTCCGCGCTCGACACGTGGGGCCTGGACACCACCCGGCGGCTCATGGTCCCGACACGGACGGATCCGTCATGACGCGCAGCATGGAGGGCGGTCTGACCGCGCAGGCCGACCGTGGCGACCCGGCCGACCAGCCGGGCGCCGTAACGGCGGGGGCCGGGCGTCGTCGCCGGAGCGGTCGCAGCGATCGGTACGCCTACCTGTTCATCGCCCCCAGCCTGCTCGGTGTGTGCGGCTTCCTGCTGCTGCCGCTGCTGATCGTGCTGGGCCTGAGCCTGTTCCACTGGGAGCTGTTGTCCGAGCCCACCTTCGCCGGCCTGGCCAACTACCGGCGGCTCGCCGGTGACGGTGGCACCTGGCATTCGGTGTGGCTGACCGTGCTGTTCGTGCTCCTCTGCATCCCGTTGCAGACCGTGCTCGCGCTGCTCCTCGCGCTCCTGCTGAACCAGCGGATCCGAGGGGTACGGTTCTTCCGCGCGCTGTTCGTCGTGCCGTGGATGGCCACGCCGATTGTGATGGGCCTCGTCTGGACCTGGATCTTCGATCCGCGGGACGGCGCGCTCAACCGGCTGCTCGACCTCGCCGGCGTGAGGGGGCCGAACTGGCTGACCGACCCGGCGTGGGCGCTGCCGTCGGTGGCACTGGTGAACGTCTGGCAGTACACCGGCTACACCATGCTGTTCTTCCTGGCCGGGCTGCAGGGCATCCCCCAGGAGCTGTACGACGCCGCGGCCACCGACGGCGCGAACCCGGCCCAGCGGTTCTTTCGCATCACCCTGCCGCTGCTGAACCCGACCATGTTGTTCGTCACCGTCACGAACCTGGTCGGCGCCTTCCAGGTGTTCGACACGGTCTACGCGATGACGGACGGCGGGCCGAGCCGGAGCACGGAGGTCCTCAACTTCCGGATCTTCGAGACGGCCTTCCGCCAGTTCGACTTCGGCTACGCATCGACGCTCGCCACGCTTCTCTTCGTGCTCATCCTCGCGGTGACGCTCGTCCAGGTCCGGTTCTTCACCAAGCGCACCACCTACGACCTGAGCTGAGGAGAAAACATGGTCAAGCGCATCGTGCTCTACCTCGTGCTCGTCGCCGGCGCCCTCATCTCCGTCTTCCCCTACCTGCTGGTCGTGCTGACCGCACTGAAGACCCGGCGGCAGCTCAACTCCACCCAGCCGTGGCTGCCCGCACTGCCGCCCACGTTCGCCAACCTCGGCCACGTGCTGCGCTCCGGCTTCGCCGGCTACATCGCCCACTCGGTGCTGATGACCGCCGCGCTGACCGTGGGGCAACTCGTGTTCACGACCTTCGCGGCGTACGCGTTCGCCCGCCTGCGTTTCCGCGGACGGGACGTACTCTTCTGGCTGTACGTCGCCACGATGATGGTGCCCAGCGCGGTCACCATGATCCCGCTCTTTCTCATCATGCGTGAGCTGCACCTGGTCAACACATGGTGGGGACTGCTCGCGCCGTATCTTCTCGGCACGCCGTACGGGATCTTTCTCATGCGGCAGTTCTTCCGCGCCCTGCCCGCCGGGCTGGAGGACGCGGCGCGCATCGACGGCGCGGGTCCGCTCACCATCCTGGTGCGTATCTTCCTGCCGCTGTCCCGGCCCGCCATGGGCACTCTCGCGATCATCACGGTCATCTCGTCGTGGAACAACTTCATGTGGCCGCTGATCATCACCAGCGGCGACGACACGAAGGTCGTCACGGTCGGGATCGCCGGGCTGAAGGGCGCCATCGGAGTCGACCCGAACCTGATGACGGCCGCCGGCCTGATCGCGCTGCTGCCCATGGTGGCGATCTTTGTCGTCTTCCAGAGATACATCGTCCGCTCGGTGGTCCTCACCGGCCTCAAGTAAGACCGAACAAAGAGAGGTCAGCCCCTGATGTCCTCCTCCCGATTCCGTTGGATCGCGGCTCTTCTCGGCGCCGCGCTGCTCTGGACCCTGGCCGCCTGCGGAGGCGATTCAGGAGCCTCCGGAGGCAAGGTGACGCTCACGTACCGGCTCTGGGACGACCAGCAGAAGGTCGGCTACCAGAAGGTGATGGCGGCCTTTGAAAAGGCCAACCCCGACATCCACGTCAAGATCGAGCTGCTCCCCTACGACCAGTACTGGACCAAGATGACCGCGGACGCGGTCGCGGGCACGGCACCGGACGTCTTCTGGATGCAGACCACGGAGTTCCCCGAGTTCGTGACCAAGGGCGTGCTGGCGGACCTGGGCTCCCTCAAGCTCGACACCTCCCAATACCAGCCGAACGTCGTGCAGTCATACACCTACAAGGGCAAGCTGTACGGCGTGCCGAAGGACTTCGGCATCGTCGGGCTGCTCTACAACAAGGACCTGTTCAAGAAGGCCGGCGTCACCATGCCGGACAAGCTCACCTGGGCTCCCGACGGCTCGGGGACGCTGCTGCAGATCGCACGGAAGCTGACGGTCGACGACAAGGGCCGGCACCCGGACCAGGTCGGCTTCGACGCCAATGCGGTCAAGCAGTACGGCTTCGCGTCCTGGAACCACTACCAGACCCAGTGGATGAACTGGGTGGCCTCCAACGGAGGCAAGATCCTGGATCGGCCGTTCGGCAAGTACGTCTTCAACGACGCCGCCTCGGTGGCGGCCCTGCAGTTCGGCGTCGACCTGGTGAACAAGTACCACGTGTCCCCGCCGGCCGCGCAGACCAACCCGCCCAGCGACAAGATCAACGAGATGTTCAAACACGGCCAGGTGGCGATGTTCCCGGCCAACAACGCACTCCTGCCGTTCGTGGCTCCCGACGCCGGCTTCGGCATCGGCATCGCGTCGATGCCGGCCGGCCCCGCCGGGCGCGCGGTGAACATCAACGGGCTGTCCGAGGCCGTCTACGCCAAGTCCCCGCACAAGGCGGCGGCCATGAAACTCGCCGGATTCCTCGGCAGCGCCGACGCGCAGAAGATCATGTCTGACGACGGCTACGTCTTCCCGGCACTGAACGGTCTGTCCCAGGGTTACGTCGACTACTGGAAGAAGAAGGGCCTGGACGTCTCCCCCTACCTCGAGGAGTCCAAGGGCACCACCTTCAATCTGCCCATCACCACCGGCTTCACCGCGTTCGAGAACAAGCTCAACCAGACCTTCAACGATATGTACCTCGGCAAGCTCGCGCCCCAGCAGGCCGCCGACCGGGCCATCGCCGACGGCAACACGCTCGTCAAGTAGCCAAGGAGCCTGATGATCACCCGGCGAGCCCTCCTCGCCGGGGGTACGAGCCTGGGTATCGCCGCCGCACTGGGTGCCTCCCCCGTGCGTGCGGCGACCCACCGTGCCCCTCCGATCGATGTGTTCGCTGACCGCACCCGACGGCCAAGCGCTGCACGACCGTGGAGTCCTACGCCGAAATCGATGACGAGGTCGACGTGCCCGCGAAGATCACCTGCGAAGAGTAAGGACATAGATGATCATCCCGAAGCCGGTGCGTCTCGACACCAGCCCAGGCCGGTTCGTTCTCGACCAGCACACCGCCCTGACCGCCGATCCGGCATTCAGCGAGGTGGCCGCCTGGCTCAGAGCCGAGCTCGGCCCAGTCGTCGGCGGTGGGCTGCTACCGGGAACGGGCTCAGGCACGATCACGCTCTCCGTACGGGAGATGCCGCCGGAGGCCTACCGGCTGTCGACGGGAGCCGGCGGTGTGCTCATCGAGGCAGGCGACCCGGCCGGCGCCTTCTACGGCGCGCAGACACTCCGTCAGCTGCTCCCGCCCGAGGCGTTCCGCAGGGCGGCCGCCGGGCAGCCCCTGCCGCTGCCCGCCGTACACATCGAGGACCGGCCGCGTTTCGCCTGGCGCGGCTGCCTTCTCGACGTCGCCCGGCATTTCCTTACGAAGGCGGATCTGCTGCGGTTCATCGACCTGATGGTCGTGCACAAGCTGAACGTCCTGCACCTGCACCTGACCGACGACCAGGGCTGGCGACTTCAGATCAGACGCTACCCGCGGCTGACCGAGGTCGGCGCATGGCGCCGGGAGAGCCAGGTCGGCTGGAACGGCGCCATGGACGGCCGCCCCCACGGCGGCTACTACACCCAGGACGACATCCGCGAGATCGTCGCGTACGCCACGCGTCGGCACGTCACGGTGGTCCCGGAGATCGACCTGCCAGGACACACCCAGGCGGCGATCGCCGCCTACCCCGAGCTCGGCAACCTCGACGTACCCCTCGAGGTGGCGACGACGTGGGGTGTCGGCGAGAACGTCCTGAACACTGAGGAACACACGATCACGTTCTTCCAGAACGTACTGGATGAGGTCCTCGAGCTCTTCCCGAGCCCGTACATCTGTGTTGGCGGGGACGAATGCCGCAAGGACCAGTGGCGGGCGAGCCCGGCCGCACAACGCCGGATCGGAGAGCTCGGTCTGCGCGACGAAGAGGAGCTGCAGAGCTGGATGATCGGCCGGTTCGCCGACCATCTGTCCTCCTGCGGCCGGCAACTGGTCGGCTGGGACGAGATCCTGGAGGGCGGCGCGCCCGAGGGCACCGTAATCGCCTCGTGGCGTGACGACCACGGCGCCGTGGCCGCCGCGAAGGCCGGGCACGCCGTGGTCACCTGCCCGAACACCTCGACCTACCTCGACTACCGGCAGGCTCCGGGTGAGGACGAGCCGGTACCGTTCGGCACGGTGCTCACCCTCGAGGACGTCTACTCCTTCGAACCCGTACCGGCCGCGCTCGCCGGCGACCAGGCCGCCCAGCACGTCATCGGCTCACAGTGCTGCCTGTGGACGGAACTCATCGACTCCCCACGGCACCTGGACTACATGGCCTTCCCGCGTCTCGCCGCGTTCGCCGAGACGGTGTGGAGCAGCTCGGACCGGGACCTGGCGGACTTCGGGCGGCGACTCGACTGCCACCTGCCCCGCCTCGCGGCGCTCGGCGTGGAGTTCCGCCCGGACGGCGGTCCACTGCCCTGGCAACAGCGGCCCGGCGTACCTGGACGGCCCGAGGAGGCCGACACATGGCGGGCGAAGGTCGCCGACTGGACCCGCAACCTTCGCGAAGGCTGGTGAAGCGGTCTGACCAGCCTCTCGGTCCATCAACGTGCGGTCCCGTCCGGCGGCTTACCACCAGAAGGCGGAAGGAGCCCAGACAGTGACTCAGGCAGGAAAAATCATCTGGCCCGACAGCGGAACGCTGCGGGTGAACTTCCTCGGGGACTCCGTCGGCTACCGGGGATCCTTCGCCAGTACCTTGGGGAACTCCTGGCGGTATCTCATGCGGGCCTGCCTGGAGTCGGTCGGGCCGGTCACCTACGGCACCTGCACTCACACCCATAATGCCAACGGCAACACCGTCTTCACCTCGTTCTCCAACGTCAGCGGCGGCGAGGATGTGACGTTCGTGATGCTGGGCACCAACAACGTGCGGGAGGGGCAGGAGTACAGCGTCTTCTACTCCGACTGTGCCTACACGCTGGACCAGGTGCGCACCGCTGCGCCAGACGCGCTGCTGGTGGTCGGCGGGGTGTGGATGCCGAGCGACGGGGGGACGTGGACGGACTGCCGGCGCGTCGCGCACTACGATGCGCTGATCGCGGAGCAGGCGCACGAGCACGACGGCATGTACGTCCCGTTCACTGACTTGTTCGACTGCGACTCGAACCGCTATCCGGCAGGGGTTCCGGCGTTCGGCGAGTACACCACCGACGGGTTCCACCCGAACGACGCCGGGCACCGGGCGATCTATGACCGGTACCGGATCGCGCTCGGACTGTAATTGTGGCGAACCCATTGCCGTGCAAACGAACCGGCTCACCGACGGCCTGCACCGGCTGCCCGTCCCTCGGCCGGCGCTCGGCCGCGAGGACCTAGAGTCCAGCCCGTGTACACCGAGGTTCCGGCTCCGGATCTGTTGTGCGCGGGCAGGTTCGACGAGAAGCCCGGCTTCACCGTCTACCGCGAGCACGGCGCGCGGAACTGGATGCTGAGCCTCACCGTCACCAACACCGCCGACTACTGGGCCGACGGGCAGCACCTCGTGACTCGCCCGGGCGATCTCGTCCTGATCACACCGGGCGCGGTGCAGCACTACCGCGCCTCGCCCGACGGTGGCCCGTGGGGCTACTGGTGGGCGCACTTCCAGCCGCGGGCGGCCTGGTTCTCCTGGCTACGGCTGCCCGAGATCTCGCCCGGCTTCAGCCTGACCCGGCTTGCTGGCGACCGCCTCGCCGAGGCCGTCGCCGCGTTCGAACGCGTGCACCGCAACGCGATGCAGTCCACGATGGACGTGGGGGAGGGGCGACTGATCGCGCCGTCCCGTGAGCTGACGGGCATGTTCGCGACCGAACTCGCGCTCAATGCGATCGAGCAGATCCTGCTGCTGGCCGTGGTCGAGCACGAGCAGCGCAAGAAGCACTTGCCCGATCCGCGCATCCAGTGCGTGCTCGACCGCATCGTCGCGGATCCCGCGCGCCAGGTCACGATCGAGGAATTGGCCCGCTCGGTCTCGCTGTCGCCGTCCAGGCTGTCGCACCTGTTCCGCCAGGAGGTCGGCAACTCGATCGTGAACGTCGTGCTGGCCACCCGGCTGCGCAAGGCGGCGTCGCTGCTGGAGTTCTCGGACCATCCGGTGGGCCGGATCGCGGCTGACGTCGGCTTCTCCTCGCCGTACTACTTCAGCCGTCAGTTCCGCAGCCGCTTTGGCGAGAGCCCCTCCGCGTACCGGGCCCGCGTCCGCCGGCACGAGCACGCCTGACCCTCGCATATATCCGAGGATCCCTCGCCGTTCACGAGGTCAGCGGGATCAGGCAAAAGCACAGCCGCCCGCTGCATGGGGAACCGCCGGGTGCCGCCCTATGTTCTTGCCGTGCGCTCCCAGCGCACGCCGCCCCCGACCTCTTGAGTCCATTGTGGACGCCCGTCCCCTCGGCGCGTCGTGGGTGGCTGCTGCCCGCGAACACGGGAGATCCCATGGACAGCAACGCAATGCAGGTCAGCCGCCGTGCGGTACTGCGGGCCGGCGGGGTGGCGACGGCCGGTGTGGCCGTCGGCTCCACCGCGTTCTCCACCCGCGCCTCGGCGGACCCGGCCAGTGGCACCGGGTACGTCGACGTCCAACTGCTGAACATCACCGACCTGCACGGGTACCTGCAGCCGCCGGCGCCGAACGACGGCGGGGTCATCACCGGCGCCGACGGGGTGAAGCTCACCGTCGGTGGCGTCGGATACCTTGCCACGCACCTGAACCGGCTCCGCGAGGGCAACCATAACTCGATCTTCTGCTCGGCCGGCGACAACTTCTCGGGCTGGCCTTACTACGTCGACTCGCAGAACAACGAGCCCACGATCGAGGTGTTGAACGCTCTCGGGCTGCAGTTCTCCTCGGTCGGCAACCATGAGCTGGACAAGAGCCCGAGGTTCCTGATCGACCACATGGAGAAGGGCGCGCCGTACCATCTCGACGAGCCGTTCGACAGTTTCGTCGACTCGACCGGCCGTCGCTTCCATGGCGCCGACTTCCGGTACTACAGCGGCAATGTGCTGTACCGGGACAACGGCCGGCTGATCGTCCCGGCGTACAACATCGAGTACGTCGACGCGGGGGGCGGCCGCCGGCTGCCGATCGGGTTCGTCCACGTCACGGTCGACGGCTGCGTCGACGGTCCCGGATTCAACTGCTCGTATCAGCCGACGCTCGCCACGACCGACTTCGTGGCGGCCGCCAACCGGTCGGCGGCGGAGCTGAAGCGCCGCGGCGTCCGGGCGATCGTCATCGTCATGCACGAGGGTGGGTACGCCGGGCCGGACTTCAACTCGGGCGTGAACCCGACCGGCCCGGCGTTCGATCTGGCGGCGAAGGCCGACCCCGACATCGCCGCGATCATCACCGGTCACTGGCACTGCCGCTTCAACATGATGATCCCGGACCCGAACGGCGTGCCGCGCCCCGTCGTCGAGGCCGGCTACTACGGCCAGGTCATCAACGAGATCCACCTGAAGCTCGATCGGGACACCGGTCATGTCATCCGCGAGCTGACCACGTCCACCAACCATGCGGTGACCCGGGACGTGCCGGTCGATCCGCAGATCCAGGAGATCGCCGACTACTGGTCCCGCAGCTCCGACAAGCTCTACGCCACGCCGATCGCGCGGCAGACCGGCGATCTCACCCGGATGCCGAACGCCGACGGTGAGAGCACGCTCGGCAACCTGGTCGCCGACTTCATCCGGTGGGACACCCTGCGGAGCAACGATGGACACGCGCATTTCGCGTTCACGCCGGTCCTACCGCCGAAGGGACGGAGCCCGCTGTCCGGGGACCTGCCGTACGTGAAGGGGGCAAACGCTGCGGACACCGACGGGACGATCCTCTTCGGCGAGGCGTGGACCGTGTACGGGTTCGACTCCCCGATCGTCACGGTCTCAATGACCGGCGACGCCTTCCATCGCGGACTCGAACAGCAGTGGCAAACACAGCCCGACGGCTCGGTGCGGTACTGCCCGGTCGCGGTCTCCGCCGAGGTCGGCTACACGTACGACCCGACGAAGCCGGTCGGGGAGCGCATCGACCCCGCGAACCTGCGGATCAACGGTGCGCCGATCGACCTGCACGCGACATACCGGATCGCGACGAACGCCTACACGGTGCTCGCGTATGACGGGTACCCGGCGTTCACCGAGTACACCGACGCGGTGCGGCACAGTCTCGACCATGAGGGGTTCATCCGGTACGTGCGGACACGCGGCACGATCGCCCCGCCGGCGCTGGGCCGGGCCACGTCGACCGCGCCGCACCCACGGGGCGCCCTCCCGGCGTTCGTGCCGCCACCGGCCACGGGCCGCGACACCCGGCCGCCGCTGCCGCCCGGCGCCCGCTGCTGACGGCCTCCGATGACGGCACCCGACCTGGTGAGCGCGACTTCACCACACCCGCGCCGAACCGGCTGTGAGTGGCCGACCTGACCCGTGTATCGAGGAGGACGAGCGGGGAAGGCCGGACAGCGAGGTCATTACCTCCACAGTTCCGGCCCTCGGCGGGAGCGATGGAGCGACGAGGTCAGGGATCAGCCCGACCTGGGCGGGTTCGGAGAACGATGCGACGGCCGAATTCAGCGCGGCGAGCGCCGCCAGGTTCCACACGGCGGCGCGCCCGGTGGCGATCAAGATGGTCGCGGAGGGGAGCGCGGCGCGAGGGAAGGCCTGGGGACACCGGACTATCCCTCGCGCTGTTTCACCGTCGATATTCCAGCGCCTGTCGTACCGCTCTGGCGGGGTCGTCCGGGCGGGTGGCGATGGCGGCTGCCAACAAGAGTCGCCCCTGCCAGGGGCTGAGGTCGCCGCCGAACAGCGCGCGGGCACGGGCCAGGTCGCTGCCGCCGCGGCCCGCGTACAGCGGTGCCGTCGGGCCGTTCGGGACCCGGGAGCACACCAGCACCGGGACGCCCCGCTCGATGAGGTCCGCGACCGCGGCGGTTATCGCCGGGGTGGCGTTGCCCGTGCCGAAGGCGGCCAGGACGACACCGCGCGCACCGGCCTCGGCGGCCGCCGTGAGCAGGGCCGTGTCCGCGCCCGCGTACAGGGCAACGCCGTCGAACACCACCAGCACACCCCGGCCTCGGGCGACCGGGTCGGCGGCGACCCGAATGGCGTCGGCGAGGGTTCGCCGCCACAGGGAAGAGTCCGCTGGACCTCTTGGCCGGCGGCCCGGATCAACTCGGTTCGGCGGCGGGTCAGGTCCCTCAACTCCCGGCCTGGAGAAGGAACTCGAAGACATCGGGATGAAGCTGTCATCGGTGCTCAGCAACATCGTCGGCACAAGCGGCCGGGCCATCCTGGAGGCGCTGATCGGCGGCGAGCGCGACCCCCACCGCCTGGCCGATATGGCGCGCGCCAAAGCCCGCCGCAAGATACCGGAACTGATCGAGGCGCTGGATGGAGACTTCACCGAGCACCACGCCTTCATGGTCCGGCACTACCTCGATCAGATCGACCACCTGAACGGGCTCGTCGCCACCCTGGACCAGCGGATCAGCCAGGCTCTGGCCGACCGTCAACAGGAGCTGGATCACCTGGACACGATCCCGAGAGTGGGCCAACTCGCCGCCGAGGTCATCATCGCCGAGACCGGCGGAGACATGCGCCGCTTCACCTCCGCGCAGCACCTCGCCTCCTGGATCGGAGTCTGCCCCGGGCAGAACGAGTCCGCCGGGGTGAACAAGTCCGGCCGCTCACGGCCCGGCAACAGCAACCTCAAACGACTGCTCGGCACCGCCGCCATGGCAGCGATCCGCGACAAACGCTCCTATCTCTCGGCGTTCTACCGCCGCATCGCCGCCCGCAGAGGCGGCAAACGAGCCCTGGTCGCGGTGATGCACAAACTCGCCATCGCCATCTGGCACGGCCTGCACGACCAACAGCCCTACCGCGATCTTGGCGCCGACTACTTCACCCGCCGCAACCCCGACCGCGCCCTACGCCGGATGACCAAGGAAGCCAACAGCCTCGGCTTCACCGTCCGCTTCGACCCGGTCCCAGCCACCCGACCTGCGTAACGTCCTTATTTTCGTGTCAGACCCTCGTCTGCCGGTGGTGTGCGAGCGCTGTCATCGGCGGCGATCTGTGCCGCCCGGACTTCATCGAGGTAGTTGTAGATCGTAAAGCGGGAGACGCTCAATGTCTGGGCGACGTAGTCGATTGCCCCCCGGACCAGAAAGACTTCTCGTTCATCGAGGAAGGCGACGACCTTGACTTTGTCGGATTTGGTCATCTCGGAGACGGGAATGCCGACCTCGTCGATGCTCTGCCGGATGATGTGCCGGAGGATGCTGAGGACCCCGGAGTCCTCGATGAGTTTTTCCGACTCGGGTGGATCGAGCTCGTGTCCGGTGACGAACGAGTCGATCACGTTCTTGACCGCATAGAATTTGCCGAGGTCATAGTTGACGGCGAATGCGGCAATTACGTCACCGTTCTCATCGCGGACAACGAGGGTTGACGACTTAAGGACCTTGCCCTCCTTGGTCTTTGTGATGTAGTCGGTCAACATGTCGTCGTGGAAGCGCTCGGAACGAAGGATGGCAGCGAGATCACGGATCCCGTCGCCGACCTTACGGCCCGTGACGTGACCGTTCTCGATGTGCACGATGGACGAGGCCGGGTCATGGAGGTCGTGCACCACCGTTTCGCATCCCTCACCGAACATATCGGCGACGGCCGTCGCGATGTTGCGGAGGATGTTGAAGACCACCAGGTGGTCTTGCCGCAGGCTTGATTGGCTGCGACGGTCGTCATTCACTGCTGGATCTTCCGTTCTCGAGAGGACTTCCCTGTGATCGCGTGAGCCGTGCCCTCAGTCCACGGCGGCTTCGATCGAGCCTATCGATAGGTACTTGACATCGAGGTACTCCGCGATGCCTTCGGCTCCGCCTTCGTGACCTATGCCAGACGCCTTGATCCCGCCGAAGGGAGCCTGGGCGGTCGACGGGATCCCGTCGTTCGCGCCGATCACCCCGAACTCGAGTCGTTCGGCCAGGCGTAGAACGCGTCCCACGTCCCGGGTGAAGTAGTAGGCCGCGAGGCCGTACGGGGTGGAGTTCGCGAGAGCCACGGCCTCCTGCTCACTCTCGAAGGTGCTGATCGCAACTACTGGACCGAAGGTCTCCTCGCGGCTTATCCGCATTGTTGGGTCGACGCCGCGCAGCACGGTCGGTGCGAAGAACGGTCCGCCGGCGACGGTCCGACTGCCACCGGTGAGGAGGTCGGCTCCGTTGGCGATCGCATCGGCGACGTGGGCCTCGACCTTCGCGACTGCGGGCTCGGAGATCAGCGGACCGACGTCGGTTCTGTCGTCGAGACCGTTTCCCACGACGAGCTCGCCGAGTCGTTGGGCGAGACGCTCGGCGAATCGGTCGACGACCGCGCGATGGACGTAAAAGCGGTTCGCGGCGACGCAGGTCTGTCCCATATTGCGCATCTTGGACGCCACCGCTGCGTCGACGGCGATATCCAGGTCGGCATCCTCGAACACCAGGAATGGCGCGTGGCCGCCGAGTTCGAGGGACAACCGCTTCATGGTCGAAGCTGCCTGCGCCATGAGTGCTGTGCCGACGGTGGTCGACCCGGTGAAGGAGAGCTTCCGCACCCGCATGTCGGCCATGACGGGTTCGACGATGTCGGCCGCGTCGAGCCCGGCGACGACTGAGAACACGCCGGTCGGCAGCCCCGCATCTGCGAATACTCGCGCGATCTCCAACGCTGACAAGGGTGTCAATTCGGACGGTTTGACCACCATGGTGCAGCCGGCGGCCAGTGCGGGGCCGAGCTTGCGCGTGATCATCGCGGCGGGGAAGTTCCAAGGAGTGACGCCGGCGGTGATGCCTACCGGGCGCTTGAGGACGAGCAGCCGCTTAGTGGGATCGGCGGAGGGGATCTGCCTCCCGTAGATGCGTTCGGCCTCTCCGGCGAACCAGCTCAGGAATGACGCGGCGTAGCGGATCTCTGTGCGCGACTCACGTAGTGGCTTGCCCTGCTCCCTGGTCATCAGATGGGCGAGCAGGTCGATCCGCTCCAGCATCAGCCTGCCGGCCGCCGCGAGGATCTTCCCGCGGACGGGTGCGGGTGTGTCCGCCCACGCCGACTGGGCGCTTGCGGCGGCGGCGATCGCGCGTGACATCTCCGCGCGGCCGCCGTCGGGGAGCGAAGCGAGCACGTCGCCGGTGGCGGGGTCGGTGACGTCGAAGCGGCCACCACCGACCGCGTCGCGTACCCATTGCCCGTCGATGTAAAGGGCGTCGTGGACATCGAAGGTGTTCATCGTGTCTCCGATTCGGGTGTCGAAATGACGGGCCTGGTGGCCGCGGTCGCCCGACGTAGCGCCAGTTCGGCACCCTCCACGACGGAGGCGACGATCCGCGCAACGGGTTCGATGCCATGGATGAGTGGGGCGCTGGCACCCGCATAATGGGCGCCGGCTTCCCAATCGCCCTCGAAGCCCTCCCACGGCGAGGCATCGGTATAGCGCAGGAATGACCTGCCGTTGGGATGGGCTCCGATCACCTCGCCCTCCCCGGGGCGCTCGCCGGAGCGAGGGCACCCTGCCTCCTCCCAACGGGACACGGTGGAGTTGCGTATCACCCGGTGCGGCGAGTCGGGCCATCCACCGTCGAACAGTCGTGTCTCCAGAAGATCGTCGAACCCGGCGTCGACCACCCGCTGCTTGTAGCCGGGATGGTTCGCGCTCTCCTCGCTTGCGACGAAGCGCGTACCCATCCAGACACCATCGGCGCCCATGACGAGCGCGCTGGCCAGACCGCGACCGTCGGCGATGCCGCCCGCCGCGACGACCGGGATGCCGCCCGCGGCATCGACGACGGCTGGTAGCAGCGCGATCGTCCCTGCCGTGCCGACCAGATGACCGCCCGCGTCGCGGCCCTGGCAGACGAGGACGTCCACGCCGAGGTCGGCGGCGCGCGCGGCGTCAGCGAGGCGACCGACCGTCCAGAACACCGTGGCTCCGGCGGCCTTGGCCTGCTCGACGTACGGCTCGGGGTCTCCGTACCACAACGAAACAGTGCGGATCCCGGCATCAAGGGCGGCGGCGAGCCGTCGGCGCTGGTCACGAATCAAGGTGAGGTTCACCCCGAACCGAGTCGGCTCCACGACGCGGGTGTAGTCGGCGAGTGTGGTGGCGATATCCGCCTCAGGCATGTGCATGAGCGCGACGAACGCGAACGCCCCCGCGTCGGCGACGGCAGTGACGAACCGCGGGGTCGAGCCCCGCCCCAGCGGCGCGGCGATGACGGGGGCATCGATCCCTAGCCGGGCGGTGAGTGCGGTGTGCAGCGGCATGTTCCTCCTTGCCTCAGGCTGACGTCCGGACGGCCATGGCTGCTCCGCCGTGCCAGTCGGGCGCGCTTGTCGGTGTACGGGTCGGCCCGTATCGGATCACGTGCGGGTCATACTACTTGATTTTTTGTAAGTTACAACAAATTTGGATAGGTATCAACAAGTTGTAGAGTTTCAGGTACGGTTCGGCGCATGCTTACCCATGACGGCCGGGCCGCGGCGTCCCGTCAGGCACCCACCCTGGGTGTTCTCGGAGGGATGGGTCCCGCTGCGACAGCAGAGTTCATGCGATTGCTCACGGCCATCACCCCTGCCCAACGGGACCAGGACCATCCGCGTGTGCTGGTCCTTTCCGACACCCAGATCCCAGACCGACGCGCCGCGTTCGGCGGCGGCGACGACCCGACACCGTGGATCCGCTCCGACCTGTTCCGACTCGCCCGCTGGGGTGCAGATCTCCTTGCGATGCCCTGCAACACGGCGCACCTCTTCGTCGAGGGGATGGCGGCGGAGCTACCGAAACCGCTGGTGCATATAGCCGAGGCGACCATCACACAGGCGTATCGGCGAAGTCCGCGAGGTGGCCTGCTGGTCGCGACGGGGGCCACAGTGCGCAGCGGGCTTTACCAGCAGTGGGCACGGCGGCTGGGCTACCGGCTGGTCGTTCCGCCGCCCGACCGACAGGAGGCGATCGATGTGATGATCGACCTGGTCAAGGCGGGACAGGCCGAGGAAGCGGCGCGTTCCCTCGCCGCCACCCTCGAGGAAGCGTGGCAGGAACGCGACCTCCCGATGGTCGCGGCCTGTACCGAGGTGCCCTTGGCCTACGACCTCACCGGGCTCCCGGATGACCGGATGTGTTCGTCGCTCGAGGCGCTCGCCGAAGCGTGCCTGCAAAGGTTGAACGATGCTGCCTGCTGCGAATCGGCGGTTGAGTGATGGTCGGTCTGTTTCGAGTCGAACGTGACCATCTTGGCGAGCTCCATGTGCCGGCGCATGCCTACTACGGCGTACACACCGCGCGCGCGATGACGAACTTCGCAGTGACAGGAGAACCCATCGCCGCCTGGCCTGAGCTCGTCTCGGCGCTCGCGGCGGTCAAGGCCGCAGCGGCTCAGGCCAACCACGCCCTGGGCGTGCTGCCAGGTGCGAAGGCCGACGCGATCGTCGCTGCCTGCACGGAGATCAGGAACGGCCTGCTGCACGAGCACTTCGTCGTGGACCTCATACAGGGCGGGGCCGGCACCTCGACCAATATGAACGCGAACGAGGTGATCTGTAACCGGGCGTTGGAGCTCCTCGGATACCCCCGCGGTGAATACCGCTTCCTCGACCCCATCGAGGATGTGAACCGCAGCCAGAGCACCAACGATGTCTATCCCACCGCAGTGCGACTGGCGGCCTTCGCGTCGACCACGGCGCTGTTGCAATCGGTGGCCGAACTCCGGCATCGGCTTGCGGAGAAAGCCGCAGCCTTCGCCGGGGTGGTCAAACTGGGCCGTACGCAGTTGCAGGACGCCGTGCCGATGAGCCTGGGACAGGAGCTGCGGGGTTACGCCAGCAGCATCGAGGACACCGAACGCCGGCTCCAGGCCGCGGCAGCAGGCCTGCTGGAGATCGGCCCGCGGGCGCGGGGCCGACGCCGCGGCGAACGCCGCCGCGGTGCGCTCGGGGGAACCATTCCCGCGGGCGCGGGGCCGACGCCGCCCTGCCCGGCCGGGACGTAGCAGAACCAGAACCATCCCCGCGTAGTTCCGGCTCGCCGCGCCAAGCGCGCACAGTCCTCGGGACCACGCGTACATACAGAAAGGAACCCTCTTCCACGCGTGGATCCCACCCGAACTTGTCGGCGAACGCCTCCGCTGCGCCTCCGGGCACCTCCTGGTCCGGGAAGCACTCCGCCTCTCCCTGGAGAAGCACCACATCGAAGGTGTCCGGTAGCGCCAGGCGCACGCGCGGCTCTTTGCGGACGTTCCGCGCAGTCACGGAAGTGGCGCTGGTGCACATCCACACTGCTCGCCCATCCCACAAGAACCACAGCGGCACCTGGTGCGGCCCGTGATCAGGGTGAGCCGTCGACACCCATACATCCCGCTCGGTAACGAGCCGCTCCAGAGCGTCGCGCATACGCTCCGCCGTCTGGCGGCGAACGATTCCCGTGGTCGCCATGAGGACCGACCCTAGCCAAGCAGGCGCGAAGCGCGCCTGAGGCGCAAGACCTACTCCCAGCGACCGATGAACCCCTCAACTCGGCGTCAGCGGCCCGTTCGGGCCGCGCTCACGCTCCTGGCACGAGAATCACCTTTCCCACGACCGTGCGGGACTCGGCGAGGACCAATGCCGAGGCGGCGTCGACCAGCGGGATCTCCGCGGCGACCTGCGGGGTGAGCACGCCCTCGGCCAGCAGCTGGAACACCTTGGTGAGGTCGTCGGCCAGCCGGCGCCGGAAGGACGCCAGGTGGCGGTGGCCCGCCCAGAAGTTGTAGAAGTACGCGTTCCTGCCGTTGGGCAAGGCGTTCCACAGCTTCAGTTGCCCGAACAGTTTCAGTATCGGCAGTTGTGAGTTGCCCTCTTCGTCCTTCGTCGCCGCGGTGCCGTAGGAGACCAGCGTCCCGCCTTTGCGCAGCAGTTGCCAGGACCGCGCCAGACCGGCGCCGCCGACGTGGTCGAACACCGCGTCCACGCCGTCCGGGGCGAGCGAGGCGATCCGGTCGTACATGTCCGGGGCACGGTAGTCGACGGGGGTCGCGCCCAGCTTGCGCACGGTCTCGTGGTGGCGCTCGGACGCCGTGCCGATCACGGTGACCCCGGCGTGCCGGGCCAGTTGCACGAGCGTGGAGCCGACGCCGCCGTTGGCGCCCAGCACCACGACGGTGTTCCCGGAACGGACCTTGGCCAGCCGGTGCAGCATCTGCCAGGCGGTGATCCCGTTGACCAGCACGGTCTCGGCGGCGGCCGCGGACACGCCGTCCGGCACGGGCACCAGATCCTCGGCGTCGAGCAGCACGTGGCTGGCCCACGCGCCGATCTTGGTGACCGCGGCGAACCGGCGGCCGGCGATCCCGGCGGCCACACCGGGCCCGATGGCGGTGACCGTGCCGACCAGGTCGTAGCCGGGCACGAAGGGGAACGGCGGCTGGTTGTAGTACTTGCCGCGCCGCATCTGCTGTTCGGCGAACGAGACGCCGGTCGCGTCCATCCGCAGGATGACCTTTCCCGCGCCCGGCGCGGGAAGGTCTCGCGTCCGCACTTCCAGACCGCTCGGCTCGACCGCGTCCGGCAGGACGACCTCGGTGGCGCGGGTGGTGACGGTGCTTGTCATGGCGTGTTCCTCACGAGATCTCAGGCGATCGGTCAAGAGCGGCGAACGGGTCCGTCAGCCGTCCTGTGCCACGGCACTGCTGCCGGTGTGGGACGGCAGGTCTGCCAGCAGCTTCACCAGCTCCGGGTCGGTCTTGAATTTGCGCTTCTGCAGCTCCGCGACCTTGGCGCCGAAGTCGGGGACGTCATCGTCGGTGATGTCGTAGGTCTCGAACTTCGCCATCAGCGGGAGGCCGAGCCGTTCGGTCCTGGTGTGGGCCGGGTGGACCAGGTACTCCCAGTAGCCGTCCAGGTCATCGAAGATGAAGATCGCGCCCCAGTCGAAATCGGTGCCGGACTCGCGGCCGACGATGAACGACCGCACCGCCGGAATCGCCCGGCCCTGCTCATGCAGGCTCTCCAGCGCCTCCTCGACCCGGACCGGGTCGGCGCCTTCCCTGACCTTGATCCGGTTGCCGTGGTAGATCATCGGCTCTCTCCTCTTGTCGTGTGTTCGGGTTCCGCCCGCCGGCACGGCCATCGACGGCGCGAGACGTGCCCGCGGGTCGACGGCGGGATGTCAGTCCCTTCCCCGGCTCAGCGAAGGGCTGATGCGACGATCCCGCGGCCGGGCACGCCATCGCGTCGGCGAACACTACGTAGACCGGCCCGCGACGGCCGTACGGGCGACTTGCGCCGGAAGGAATCGCTAACGTACGGGGCATGCAGACGTCGGCCCGGGACGTGCTCGTCGGCAGGCAGGCCGAGACCCGGCGACTCGACGAGTTGCTCGGCGCCGCGCGCGCCGGCCGGGGCGACGCGCTGGTCCTGCGCGGCGAGGCGGGGATCGGCAAGAGCGCGTTGCTGGCCCACGCGCGGCGAGCGGCGACCGGATTCCGGGTCATCGACGCGTCCGGCTCGGAGTTCGAGATGGATCTGCCGTTCGCCACGCTGCACCGGCTGTGCGTGCCGGTGCTCGCCCACCTCGACGACCTGCCCGGCCGACGCCGCGAGGCCCTTGAGATCGCGTTCGGACTGGCCACGGGCACGCCGGATCCGTTCCGCGTCGGGCTGGCCGCCCTGGAACTGCTGGCCGCCGCAGCGCGGGAACGCCCGCTGCTGTGCCTGCCGACTCGTTGCGAGGCCGGATCGCCTTCGTCCGGCGGGGCGACGGCGACGGCCCGATGCTCATGCTGCGGGCCGCCCAGCGGCTGTCCTCGGTGGACCCCCAAAGGTCACGCGAGTGTTTCCTCGACGCGCTGGAGATGAGCCTGGTCGTCGGCCGCGCCGGCGGGGTGCTGGACATGGTCCTGGCCGCGGCCCCGACACCGCAGTCACCCGACATCCTGAGCGCCCTCGCTCTGCTGCGCACGGACGGGCACCGCACCGCGGTCCCGCTCATCCGCACGGTCCTCGACGGCCCGCAGTGGACGCGGCGACCGGCACTGGCCGTCATGCTGGCCTCCGAACTGTGGGACCCCCACACCCACGCGGCGATCGTCGAATGGCTGATGAAGACCGGCCGCGACTCCGGCTCACCACTCTTGTTGCGCCTCGGTCTCGCCCAGACCGCGGCGCAGGCCGCATTCACCGGCGATCTGGGCCGGGCCATCGCGGCGATCGCCGAGGAGGAGGCGATCGCCGACGCGACAGACGTCCCTCCACTCCTTTATCCCCGCCTGCAGCTGGCCGCGATGCGTGGTCACCGCGCGGAAGCGCTCGCGCTGTTCGAATCGGCGACGGCGACGGCCACCGCCCGTGGCGCCGGGCAGCTGATCGCGAACGTCCACTGGGCGCAGGCAGTGCTCCACAACGGCTGCGCCGACTACCCCGCCGCGTTCACCGCGGCACGGCAGGCCGCCGCGGACGGCGATCTCTTCCTCGCCGGTCTCGCGCTGCCGGAGCTGGTGGAGGCGGCCGTCCGCAGTGGACGACCCGACGCTGCGGCCGAGGCGCTGGCGTCGCTGACCGAACGCGCACAAGCCAGTGGAACGGCCACCGGCCTCGGCGTCGCGGCATACGCACGCGGTCTGGTGACCGGTGAGGAGGAGCACTACCGGTCGGCGATCGAACATCTCGAAGAGAGCCCGCTTGTCCCCTATCGAGCACGCGCCCACCTCCTGTACGGAGAATGGCTACGCCGCGAGGGCCGCAGACGCGACTGCCGTCGGCCCCTGCGCACCGCCCACGAGCTGCTTACCGAGGCGGGCGTCGAGGCGTTCGCCCGCCGGGCCGCCACCGAACTCCGCGCCACCGGCGAGACGGCGCGCAGCAGATCCGACCACACCTACGACCAGCTCACCATGCAGGAGATGTCAATAGCCCGCCTGGTGGCCACCGGCGCCACGTCCAACGAGGTGGCCGCCCGCCTGTTCATCAGCCCCCGAACGGTGGACGCCCACCTGCGCAACATCTTCCGCAAACTGGGAATCTCCTCCCGCCGACAGTTGAGAGACCGCCCCGACCTCAACACCGGGGTCCGCGCACGCAGGACTGACGAGGCACCCGCGCGGCGCCGATCTCGCGCACGTACATGTTGAGCCGGGCTCGGCCCGCGCCCGGGGCCGACGAGGCGTGTGCCGTCGCAGCGGCGCCATCCGCCGTTTCTTTCAGACGTCGATGGGGTTCACCTGTGGGACTGAGCGCCACATCACGGCGCTGGGCTGGTCACGCGGCCTGTGGGTGCCCGTAATTCGGGTGGGTGCCGAATCGCCGACGGCCGTGCGAACGAATTGGCCGTTGACGCTCTTTTCGGGGGCGTCGGCTGCTCTAGTCTTGGCCGGGAAAGTGAGTGGAAGCGCTGTGGCACGAGCGTCAGGAGACCCGAGGGGCTTGGGTAATGGACCTGCCGACCAAGATCGCCGCATTCTGTCGTGAGCTCGGTGAAAGCCGGCTTTTGGAGATCGCGCGCCAGCAGCAGGTTGAGGAGGTGCTCCGAGCCGCTGAGGAGGCCCTCAGGTCCGGCCGGATAGGTCCGGAGTTGGAGGCCGGCCTCGACAAGCTCGACCAGGCGGTCGCCCAGGCTGAGGGGCAGGGACTGTACCCGGCCACGCTGCGGGTATACCAGCCGCTGCCGGGCCCGGTACGCCAGACCGGCGCGCGTTGGTGGACGTGCCCGCTCGTGCAGTGCGCGGGCCGTGGCAGGGTGCGCCCTGATCAGCAGGCGCCGATGTGTGCCGCTGCGGGCAGGCCGCTCGTCGCGGGGCCGCTGCCGGGATGATCGGCTTCCTGGGGCAGATCGGCCAGAAGCTCGCCGACCGGTGGGCGGCCCTGCTTGCCATGCCCGGGCTGCTGTACCTCGTTGCCGTCACTGTCGCGGTCGTTCTCGGGCAGGATCGTGCGCTCAGCTATCCCGAACTGAGCCGGAGAGCCTCGGCATGGGCCGCCAGCCCTGCCTTGAAGTCGCCAGGTGGTGCGGCGATCCTCGTCGGGGCGGTGCTGGCGGGCTCTGTTGTCGCAGGACTGGCGGCGACGGCAGGCGGTCGGCTCGTGGAGGCGACGTGGACCTCGCCAGGCAGGCACGTGCCCGGCCGGTGGCTGGCCGGGTGGCGGCGGTACCGGTCCGCGCGCCTGAAGGAGATCGCGGACACCTCTGCTGATCCGGTCGTGGTACGCCGGGCCATCGAGCGGGCTGACCGGATCTGCGTGATCGAGGCTGACTGTCCAACGTGGATTGGGGACCGGCTGCGCGCCTGCCACGTCCGGATCAGCAAGGCCTATGGCCTCGACCTCCCGTCCGCTTGGCCGCGCCTGTGGCTGGTGTTCCCCGACACTGTCCGGGCCGAGCTCGGCATTGCCCGCGATGCGTTCAGCGCAGCCGCGAGGCTCGCCGCCTGGGCTGTCCTGTATCTGCTGCTCGGCATCTGGTGGTGGCCGGCCGTGCCGGTCGCCGTGGTCACCGGGGCCGCAGCGGCCGTGAGGGGCCGCCTGGCCACGGGCAACCTGGCTGACCTCATCGAGGCGGCAGTGGACCTGCACGGCGCGGATCTCGCCGCCGCGCTCGGTGATCAGCCGGCGGTGACGCCGGATGCCGGGGGACGGCTCAGCACCCGGATGCGCAAGGACCGCTGGGACCCGGATTCACCGTTGGCCGACTGATGGGCTGACTGCTTTGTACGCTGGCTGATCGCGGCGGCGAGGCTGATAATCGGCGTGTGAGGAATCCGTTTCGCCGGGGGTGGCGGGCGCGGGCCGGACAGCCTGCACAGCCAGTGGTGTGGATAGAGCAGCCGTCGCCGACTCGGCAGCCGTCTGCGTGGGCGGCCTTAGAGATCCTGCGGGCCGGGCAGTTGATGGAGTCGGCGGACGGCGATCGTACCGAGAACCTCCTGCATGCCCTGGACATCCTGGCGGGCGCGCGGGCCATCGCGGTGAACGGTGCGGACGCCGCGACGATCGGGCTGGCCATGGCGTTCACGGCCGACGCGTACATCGCCCTGGACCGGGACGCCGACGACCTGGAGAACGCGGTGGCGTGGTACACCGTGGCCGTTCACCGGCTGCGGCACAGCAACCCACGCGAGTACGTGTCCCGGCTGATCGACTTGAGCGAAGCCTACCGGGCACGGGTACACGACCTGCCGTGGCGGAACGCGGAGAGGGCGGTATCGGTATTACGCGCCGCCATGGTCCGGGCCGGTAGGCGTGGCTGGCCTGACCTGTGGGCAAGAGCCGCCCTCGGACTGGGCGTGGCCTACGACGAGAGAATCGTGGGCGACCGCAAGCGGAACCGGTGGCACGCCATCCGGGTCCTGCGCGGCGCGGTCGGGGGCTTCATCGTCCTTGAAAACGATGCGCGCCAGGCCCAGGCCCGCGTCGCGCTTGCCCAGGCGCTGCTGAACGGTGACCACATCACAGTTGCTGACTGCGACGAGGCGATCGCCGCCGCCTCCGCGGCGCTGGACTGGTACCGGCACGGCGACGACCGCTATATGCGGGCGGTGAGCCAGTCGCTCCTGGGCGACGCGCTCACCCGGCGCAACTCTCCGGATGCCTCCGGCTTCGCCGCGGGGATCAACCTGCTCGCCGAAGCGGCGCAGATGCTGGCCGCTGATCCCGACCCTGGCGCTCGCCAGGCCGAGGCGGCCGCGCTCATCAGCCTGGGCCATGCCTGCACCGACCGGGCTGAAGCCGGGGATACGGCCGACGGGCAGCGCGGGGTCCAGGCCCTGTCGCGTGCCCTGGAGATCTACGTCGATCTTGGCCGTCCCGTGGAATGCCGTGGTATCGGACTCGATCTCGGACTGCTCCAGGCCCGTTACCTCGGGGACTGGGCAGGCGCGACCAGGGCCTTCGAGGCCGCGGCCGAGGCGCACGATGTGCTCCTGTCGTTGTCACCGGACCAGGACACCAGGAGGCTGGAGTCGCCTCTCGGCCAGCGGGTGGCGGGGCTGCTCGCCTACGGCCACGCGGTGACCGGGAATCCCGGCGCGGCGGCTGTCGCGTTGGAGCGAGTCAGGGTACGGGCCGCCCGCCAGGCGATCGACGTTCACAGGACGTGGGACCCGCAGTTCCCGGCGGTCCCACCGGCACCGGCGGATGCCTGGCCGATCACCGAGTTCCGCACCCTGCTAACCCGGATCCGCACACTGGCCCCCGACTTCTTGCGACCGCCGGAGCTCGCCGACCTGCAAGCCGTCGCCGATTCCGGCCCGCCCGTCGCCTACGTTGTGATCACCGAGTTCGGCAGCGCCTGGATCGTGCTGCACGAGCGCGCGGAGGTGATCCTGGTGCCCGGCGTGACCTCGGAAGCGCTGCGGCAGATGCTCGTCAACGGCTATGTGCAGGGGCAGTTCTTCGGGGAGCCGGGCTTCGAGGATGCCCTGTCGGACTGCCTGGAGCGGCTCGGCGCGCTGACCGGCCCGCTGCGCGCGTGGCTCGACGAGGCCGGGATGGGCGAGTTGGTCGTCATCCCAACCGGCTACGCGAACCTCGTGCCGCTGCACGTGGGCCTGGCAGGCGCCGGGCGTACGATCACGTACGTGCCCTCGGCCGCGGTGCTGCGGGACGCTCGGGAGAACGCCGCCGTAGCTTCCGGGCGGCCGGGCAGGCTCGTCGCCGCGGCGGTCACCGATGGCATACCGCCGCTGCCCTATGCCGACGCCGAGGTGCGGCAGGTCGCGACGCACTTCGATGACAGCGTGATCCTCAGCCGGCCCGGGGTCGGCGGCATCGAGTTTCTCGCCGCTGCGACCGGCGCTACGCACCTGCACATCGCCAGCCACGGCTACGCCAATGCCGCTCACCCGGAGTCCTCGTTCCTTGCGCTGCCCGGCGGCACTCGGCTATACGTCGCCGACATCTTCCGGCAGGCCGGCCGGCTGGCGGGTACCCGGCTGGCGGTCCTGTCCGCATGCCAGTCCGCCCTCACCATGAACCAGCCCGATGAGCTGCTCACGCTGCCGACCGTGTTCGTTGTCGCCGGCGTCGGCGGGGTCATCGCCACCCTCTGGCCGGTCCCCGATCTCAGCACGGCACTGCTCATGGATCGGCTGTACGCCCGCATGGCGGACAGCACCTCCCCGGCGTGCGCGCTGCGGCAGGCCCAAGAAGACCTGGCCGCGATGACGCCCGGGGACGTGCTCCGCTTCCGGCAGGCGCACCGCTTTGGCCCGCAGGCCCAGGCGGGGCGATCCACGTCGGCGGCATCGCAGGCCCAGGCACCCGCGGACCCAGAGGCTTCATCCGCGCCTGGCCGGGGCCGGTCGCCACGGCGTCCGTTCGCGCATCCCTTCTACTGGGCCGGCTTCGTCTACATCGGCGCGTTATCCAGGCCTGTCATAGTCGAGCAGCCTCGTGGTGGCCGCGTCGAGGCCGACCCGCCGCCCGTCCGCGACGATCCGGTAAATGACGGCCAGCCCTTCGAGCGTCCTGGTGTCCCGCGTGTAAGCGGCCGCGTTGATCAACCGGTCGAAGAGATCATCGACCTCCGGCGCGAGCAGTTCAGGGTGACGCAGCAGCACGTCCCGGGCGTCCGCGGCCGTCTTGCTCTGCACGAACTCCACGATGATGTCCGCGAGGTCATCGAGAGTCATATCCACGCTCCTGCCTGACACCGCGCTTTTACCGTGACAATAACTGGAAGGTGGCCGAGAATCAGGGACGTGCTGAAGCGCCGGCGGCGCGAGAAGTGGATAAGCGACGCCGCCGACATCCTCTACGGCGGGGCCGGCGGTAGCGATCCAGCCGCGGTCGACCACGCGATCGGGCTGGTCCGCCGCGCAGGACTTGCCGGGACCGGTGCTCGCCCGGACGTGACCGTGCTGCTCATGACGGCGCTGATGACACGGCACCGCCGGACCGGCTCGGTGGGGGATCTCGACGAGGCGA
Source organism: Actinoallomurus vinaceus (assembly GCF_039542055.1). Taxonomy (NCBI): domain Bacteria; kingdom Bacillati; phylum Actinomycetota; class Actinomycetes; order Streptosporangiales; family Thermomonosporaceae; genus Actinoallomurus; species Actinoallomurus vinaceus. Next base: position 36,669 of record NZ_BAABHK010000034.1, on the reverse strand, counting down.
TCGACGCAGGGCGGGCCACGGCAGGCGCGCTGCCACCTGGCGACCTTGATCGCCTCGTCGTCTCGGCGCTGGTGGCGGCCGGGCTGCAGGCTCGGCACACCGTGACGGGCGCGGCGGCCGATATCGACGAGGCGATCAGCATCGGGCGGGAGGTGACCGACGCGTACCCCGACGACATGACGGGGCGGGCCGGGTCGCTGGCCAACCTGAGCATGTCCCTGCTGGCCCGCTTCGAGCGGGCCAAGGACCCCGCCGACGCCGACGACGCAGTCGCCACGGGCAGGCGAGCGCTGGACGCGGCCGAGCAGGACGATCCAGACACCGAAGGGGTGCTGTCGGCGCTCGGCAACGCCTTGAACGCCCGGTACCGCAGCACCCGCTCGGCCGCCGACCTGGACGAGGCGATCGGTATCCACACCCTCCTCGTGGAGCAGACGGGACCCGGCCACCCTGGCAGGTGCCAGTACCTGAGCAACCTGGGGAACGCGCTGCACTCGCGGTTCGCCGACACCCGGGATCCCGCCGACCTGGACCAGGCGGTCGATGCCGGCCGGGAAGCCGTCGCGCTCACTCCCGCCCTGCATCCGAACCGCGCCATCCACCTGCGCAATCTCGGCAACGCCCTGGAGACCCGCGTCGAGCAGACCGCGACCGCAGGCGAGATTCCCGCCGACCAGGATGAGCTGATCGCCGTCCGCCGCGCGGCGCTGTCCGTCACGCCGCCTGGCCATCCGGACCGAGCCCGCGCCCTCGCCCGTCTCGGCTTCGCGCTATGGCCGCGGATCGAGGTCAGTTACTCGGCTCCCGACATCCGGGAGGCGATCGAGACGTGTCGCGAGGCGGCGCTCGCCTACCGCCCCGGGGACTTCGACCACGGACGCCTCCTTGGCACGCTCGCCGGCGCCCTGCACGCTGGTTATCAGCGCACCGGAGATCCTGCCCTCTTGACCGAGGCAGTCGATACCGGGCGTGCGGCGGTCGCGGAGATCCCGGCGGGCAGCCCGGTACGCCCTCTTTTCATGTCGGTCCTCGCTGAGGCACTCCGGGCTCGGGGCTGGCGCGACGGCGCGCTGGCGGACCTTGACGACGCCATCACCATCGGCCGGGAGACTGCCCGAGATGCAGCCGAGGGACCTGTCGCCCAGGTGGTCCTCGGCAACCTCGGTGCCGCTCTCACGCAAAGGTACGCGCTGCAAGAGGGGGAGGACGATCTTGAGGAGGCGGTGACGGTCCTACGGACTGGCGCTGCCGCCACCGGTATCAATGGCCCGATCGCCCTGTCCAACCTGGGGTGCATGCTCGTGGCCCGCTGGGAGCGGGCAGGTGGCAATCTTGCTCTGACCGACATGAGCGACCTGGAGGAGGGCCTGCTGGCGTGCCGCACGGCACTGGCAGCCGTTCCCGAGGACCACCCGGCCCATGCCGCGTGCCTGCGGCGCCTCAGCAACGTCCTTCAGGTATGGTCCCGCCGGGCCATCGACATGGGATTCCCGGCCACACTGGAGGACCTTGACGAGGCGGTCGACGTCAGCCGCGCTGCGGTCGCGGCCCTCCCCGGCGATCATCCCGCGCGAACCGACGCGCTCACCGAGTTGGCCCGCGCGCTGCGCAACAGGTTCGAGCGAACCGGTGAAAGAGCCGACGCCGACGGTGCCGTCAGCGCCGCCCGAGACGCGCTGGACGCGCTGCCCGCAGATCACGCTGACCGCTGCTCTTCCCTGCATGACCTGAGCCGTTTCCAGTACGAACGGTTTGAGCGTTTCGGGGATCCCGCCGACGTGAGCGCGGCGATCGACGGGTGGCGGGAAGCGGTCACGCTGCGTGCCGCACCTCCGGCGACCCGGCTGTACGCGGCGCACTGCTGGGGCCACGCGGCGGCATCCTGGGACGGGCGATGGGCGCTGGCGGCCGACGGCTACGCGCGCGCCGTCGAGCTGCTTCCCCTGGCCGCGTGGCGCGGCCTGAGCCAGGGTGACCGGGAGTACCGGCTGTACGAGTCCCGGGGGGTGGGAGGCGACGCCGCTGCCTGCGCCATCGCTGCAGGCCGGCCCGAGCGGGCGCTGGAACTGCTGGAGCAGGCCCGCGGAGTCATCTGGTCCCAGCTGCTCGACGCGCGCATCGACCTGTCTGCGTTGCGCGCCGCCGATCCGGGCCTCGCGGGCGCGCTGGACGAGGCGCGGGCCGCCATGGACGCGCCGCATGCGGACCAGCGGCGCGCCGCTGCGCAGCGCTGGGACGAACTGGTCACGAGGGTACGGGAACTGCCTGGCTTCGCCGGCTTCCTGCGCTCCTCCTCGGTGGCCGGCCTGCGCGCCGCGGCCGACGGCGGGCCGGTTGTCATCCTCAACGCCAGCCAGTGGCGGTGCGACGCGCTCGTCGTGCGCGGCGAAGGCGTCACGGCAGTGCCGCTAAAGGGGCTCGTGTGGGAGCAGGCTTGGCGGCAGGCATTCCGGTACCTGGACGCGGCAGAGAAACTGGAGGACCCGTCGCTGTCTCTAGCGGACCGCTCCGACGCGGAATCCGAACTCAGCGACGTGCTGGGCTGGCTATGGGACGCGATCGCCGAGCCGGTGCTCGCCAAGCTGGGGTACCTGGCGGACGTCGCGGACGGCAAGCGGTGGCCGCGGATCTGGTGGTGCCCGTGCGGGCCGCTGACGCTGCTGCCGATACACGCGGCCGGCTATCACGGTGCTGGCCGCCCATCGATCCTGAACAAGGTCATCTCCTCCTACACGCCGACCCTTCGGGCTCTCATCAGGGCCCGGGCAACCCCGGCCGAAGCACGGCCCGCCAGGCTGCTCGTGGTCGCGATGCCTCAGACACCCGGCGACGTGGATCTGCCGTTCGCCAGACAGGAGCGGACAGGGCTGGTCGCGCGTTTCCCCGATGACCGGCACACTCTCCTGGAAGGTCCGACCGCGACACGCGACGCGGTGCGCGACGCGCTGGCCTCGCACCGATGGGCGCACTTCAGCTGCCACGGAGGCCAGGACCCGCTCAATCCCTCAGCGGCGGGGATCGTCGTGCACGACGGCCCGGTGTCGCTACCCGACCTGGCAGGCGGCGGATCGCAAGGCATGTCGCGCGGCGGCGAGTGGGCCTTCCTCTCCGCGTGCCAGACAGGCACCGGGGGACTGCGGGTCCCCGACGAGGTCATGACACTGATGTCGGCCATGTTCTATACCGGGTGGAGGCACGTCATAGGAACGCTGTGGTCAGTGTCGGACGCGGCGGCCGCCGCCGTGACGGACGTCGTCTACGACCAGTTGGCAAGCGATGGACGGCTGCTGGCCGATGGGGCAGCCGAGGCCCTTCACCACGCCGTCCGGAAAATGCGCGGCCGGTGGCCGTCCCGCCCCAGCCTCTGGGCACCGTTCGTGCACGCCGGGCCGTAAGCACCAGGCTCATCATGTCGTTAGTCCCGATCACCCGTGGAGCATCCTGCTCCCGATTCCGGTCGATCACCTCGACGAAGGCGCCATGTGGTCGACCTCTAGGTGACGTTCACGATTCCCGTCCGTCCCGGGTCTGGGCGAAGTCACCGGCGGGATCGGTCGCGTAGCGGCTCATCACCTGGATGTTCGCCTGTGGGGTCAGCACCTGATCGCCGGCGAACATCTCCTGCAGGTCCCGGAAGTACTGCACATACAGGTCCGGTGTGAACGTGCTGAGCATGACGGCCGGTTGGTCGGTCACGTTGGCGAAGGTGTGCGGGGCTCCGGGCGGGACCATCACGAGCGTGCCCGCGGTCGCGTCGTAGTGCTTCTCCCCGACCGTGAACCGGACCGTGCCAGAGACGATGTAGAAACCCTCGTCGTGCCGGGCGTGACGGTGCTGCGGCGGTCCGGGCGTGTGCGGCGCGATGACGGACTCGGCGATGCCAAGGCGGTGTCCGGTGGTGCTGCCGTCCTCGAGAACGCGCATCCGCGTGGTGCCCAGGACGATCATCTCGCCCTCGCCCGGACCGACCACGGATACGGCGGGGTCGGCGGTCGGTGAAGTGGTGTTCGGTTCTTCGGTCACGCTCCGATTCCACCGCCGGTGCGCCGGTACCGTCCAAGACCCGTTCCGAGGCCTCGATACCGTACGGGTATCGTCACAGCATGGAGCTACGCACGCTGCGCTATTTCGTGGCGGTCGCCGAGGAACTCCACTTCGGTCGGGCCGCCGCCCGGCTGCACATGAGCCAGCCGCCGCTGAGCCGGGCGATCAAGCAGTTGGAGACCGAGGTCGGCCTCACGCTGCTCAACCGGTCCTCCGCCGGTGTCGCGCTCACTCCGGCGGGGGCGGTCCTGCTCGACGAGGCGCGCGCCCTGCTCGACCAGGCCGGCCGGGCCCGCGTACGCGTGGCCGCCGCGGCGGGCGCCGCGACCCTCACCCTCGGCTTCCTGGGTGACACCACCGACCCGGGCGCGACCCGGCTGGCCCGCGCCTATCACCGGCGGCACCCGCACGTCGAGGTCCGCATCCGCGAGACCGACCTGACCGATCCCACCTGCGGGCTGCACGCCGGACTGGTCGACCTCGCCCTGACCCGCGGGCCGTTCGACGAGACCGGACTGACCGTGCACGAGCTGCGCGCCGACCCGGTGGGGGTGCTGCTGCGCGCCGACGATCCGTTGGCCTGCCGCGACAGTCTGAAACTGGCCGATCTGGCCGACCGCCGCTGGTTCCGGTTCCCGGAGGGCACCGACCCCCTTTGGCAGTCGTACTGGAGCGGCGGCGAACCCCGCGAGGGCCCGGTGGTCCGCGCCGTCCAGGAGTGCGTGCAGGCCGTTCTTTGGAACGGTACGGTCGGCATGACTCTCGTCGGTCATGTGCCGGGAGACGGGCTCACCGTGGTGCCGTTGATCGACATGTCGCCGAGCCGCGTCGTGGCGGCGTGGAACGAGGGCGACTCGAATCCGTTGATCCGCTCGTTCGTTCGGATCGCGACCGCCGCCTACCGCGCCTCGGACGGCCACGACCGGTAGCGGCGCAGCGCACACCGCTGCACCAGTTGGTCGGACACAAGCGGCCTTCACGATCACACCGCCGGAAATCAGCGTGATCATGAAGGCCGCGCCCCGGAGCTCTGGGGCTAAGGGCTGTCAGGGTGTCGGGTTGTCGATCTCAAAGCCGTCGAATGTGGCGTACTGCCCGGAGAGTTTGGTCACGACGATCGTGTGGACGCCGGCCGAGAGCGTGGGGCTGGTGTAGACGGCGACGTCGGCGTGACGTGTGCCGTCAGCGGGCACCGTGTTGACGACGGTCGGGGTTTCCCCGTCGATGGACACGCTGATCTCGCCTTGGTCGGTGTACTGCTCACCGAACACCTTGATTCCGGTTCCGATGAACGTGAACGTGAGGTTGCTGCCGTTGGTGACCGCGTAGTGGAGGTCGTCGTTGTGGTCGCCGAGGCCTCGGTCGGCCGAGTGGTCCCAGGCGCTGTAGGTGATCGATGGGTCGGTGTCGTCGATCCGTGCCGCGGCCGGCGGTGTTCCGATGTAGACGGTGACGCCTGCCGACGGTCTTGATGTGGCTCCGTCCTTGTCGGACTGCGTGGCGGTCAGCGTGTGCTGGCCGGCTGAGGAACCGGTGAGGGTGCAGGCCCACGTACCGTCAGTGCCGGTCACTGCGGTGCAGCCGGTCTTGTCGACGTTGTCGCCGGCCGTGACGGTGTCGCCGGGCACTCCGGTTCCGCTCACCGTGTAGGTGTCGGGCAGGCCGGTGGTGCCCTTCTTGGGCGCAGTGATCACGGGCCTGGGCACGTATGTTCCGACGGTGACGTCGGTGCCGTCCGCTCCCGACGGCACTGTCGCGATCAGGAAGCCGGAGGAGACCGACCGCACGTCGGTCGCGCGCTGGTCACCGAAGTACACCGGGGTGCTCGGCGAGAAGCCCGCGCCGGCGATGAGCACATGTTCGGTCTTGGATCCGGTGGTGACCGGGGTGGGCGCGGAGACATAGCTCGCTTCGGCTCGCCCGCCGCCTGCCGGCGACTGGTATTGGCTGGTCAGTCCCGCGTTGGCGAGCATCGAGTCCGGGATGTCGCCCGGGACCGGCGATGCGGGGATTGTGGTGTTGTCGCTGATGTGTGAGTCGACTGGCGCATTGCAGAAGTAGCTGCCTGGATTGTCGGCGAAGAAGTTGCCGGTGACCCAGAAGTGGCCGGTGGCCGAGCAACCGCCCTGCGCGCCCAGTGAGGCCAGCGGGTGGAACTCCACGTTGCCGCTGAAGGAGATCCATTCCGAACCCGCGTCGTCGTAGAACGCGTTGAATCTGGAGCCATCGTTGTACACGACATTGCCGGTGACGTGCAGGCCGTGGGCGAGCGTGGCCTCCGCGTCGATCGTGCCGTCGGTCTTGTAGACGTACTGCGCCTGGTGGCCTTCCATGTAGACCGCCCCGCCGTCGGCGAGTACCTGCATGACGTTGAAGATCAGGTTGTCGCTGATCGTGTTGTCGGCGTTGACGTTGGTCGAGTTCTGGGGGTGGTCGGCGTCGTCGACGTGGCCCTGGATGACGCCTGCGGTGATGCCGGTGTACGGCAGGTCGTAGAGGTCGTTGTGCGTGATCGTGGTGTGCCGGCTGAACAGCAGTGTGATTCCGCAGGCCGAGCGATAGTCGGTGCCGACGTCATGAATCACGTTGTTCGCGACCGTGGTGTGGTTCAGGATCTCGTTCTGCCCGACCGGGTCCGCCGCGACCGCCTTCGGGTCGGGGGTGCAGCCGGCCTTGATCACCGAAGCCGGCGTGGTCGTGGGGGTCGGATCGTAAGCGCAGCCGAGCAACAGCGCGGTTGAGGCGATCTGGGTGAACTCGTTTCCTTCGATGAGGTTGTGCGAGCCGCCGTACATGAAGCTCAGGCCGGCACCGCCGAGGTCGACGAATCGGTTGCCGGTGATCGTGACGTGGCTGGACGCGGTGAAGGCGACGTTGGCCCTGGGTTGAGTGAGCGCGCCCCATGGGCAACTGCCGGGGGGTGTGGAGAAGGTGCACAGACCCTGGTTGTTCGCGCCGGTCCTGTGCAGGTTGCTCTGCACGTCGGCGAATCCCGCGGCGGAGGACGGATCGTTCCAGGTGGCGTAGGAGAATCGGAGGCCCGCGAAGGTGATGTCGTGCAAGGGTTTGGTGAGGCTCCCGGCGCCTTGCAACAGTGTCTCCAACCGAGGCAACTCGACGTCCAGGATCGCCATCCGCTGACCGCTCCTGGGCGCGTAGTAGAGCATGTTCTCGGCACTGTCGAGGTACCACTGTCCGGTCCGGAGCAGCCCGCGGGCGTTCTGGATCGTCGAGGGCATCTGCGAGGTGGACATCGACGGCAGGCCGCCGGTGCCCTGGCTGAACGGGGCGGCATCAGTGACGTTGGTCCAGCAGGGCTGATCCATGATCAGCGTGCTGCCGGACATACGTGCGACCCCGCACTTCGAGTCCGTCCATGCCCCGTTGCCACCGGGGTAGTCGAACTCGACCTGTGCCAGCTGCGCGGGTGTGAGCTCGGCGAACCAGGCCCGGGCCGTGGAGTCCTTCGACAGGTCGTATCCGGTGGCCGAACCGACCCAGCCGCCGGCGAAGTGCAGGGCCGCCGGCGTGGCCTGCGCGATGGGCGCTTCCGCGCCGTCGACGTAGAGCTGCCGGCTGAGGCTGTGAGGGGGCACCCTCGCCGACCACACGCCGGTGCTGCCGACCTGGGCCCAGCCGGTGACCCGGGTGGCGCCGGAGATCACCGGGTGCGCGCCCGGCGCTGCCTGCCATACGACCGGGTGACCGGCGCTGCCGGAGTCGGCCGTACCGAACTCCCACGGTTCGCTCAACCGGTACGTGCCATCGCGGAGCTCGACCGTGACGTCCGCGCGCTTGGCGCCCTGCTCGATCTTGCGCACCGCAGCCTGCGCCGTGGCCGGCGAGCACGGATTATTCGAAGAACACGCCGCGCCGTGGCCATCGGGGGCCGCCCACAGCACCGATCGAGGTGCCGCCTGCGCGGGACACGACGAGGCGAACACCCCCGCGCCGGCCAAGCCGAGCACGATGGAGACGAAAATCTTGGACCCTGACACCAACCGCTTCATGACCGCTCCGGAACCGTTGCCGGCGGGTCCCACCCGCAGGGCAATACATCGGATGAATGTGACATCACTGTTCTCGGTCATCTGCGTGTTGGAATCACGAACGGCACGTGGTCGCACGACAGAACATCACGGAGCAGGCCATCCCGTGAGGCGCGTGGTCTTTGTGCGCAGCGCGTAGTCTGCCTCGCCGGTTCGATCGATAAGGGGACCGAACCTGGCATCTCCTTCGTCACGGATGGTTGTTGATCGGCGAAGGCGGCGCGACGAATGGTCGGTGGTCTGCACATCGGTGCCGCCTTTGTCTACCTCTCTGGCCGGTTTAGGACGCCCGGTATGTCATTAACCGCACAAGGTTGACCGTCTTCTGGGTCGGGGTTCACGATGCCGTGGAATGACAACGTTGTCAGTTGTCAGTGATCTCCCGATAGGAGAGACGATGAGGAGACCGGCGGCGCTCCTGGCGGCTGCCGTGGCACTGGTCACGGCGGCGTCCATCGGCAGCGGCACCTCCGCCCTGGCGCAGGTCCCGCACCCTTCGCCCAGTCTTGGATCCCAGCTCAGCCACGCCCGTACGGCCACCTGTGTCAAGGAGCCCGGTGGACGTCTTACCAACTGTCCGAAACCCCTCGCGGCCAAGGCACTGCCGAAGGCCGCCCGTGACACCTCCACCCTCGCGTCCGTGAGCGACCCCGCCTCGCTCGTCGACACGCGTACCTGGACGACCGGCGGTGGCAACACCTTCCCCGGCGCCGACGTGCCGTACGGCATGGTCCAGTGGAGCCCCGACACGATGCCGCACCGGAACGCGGGCGGCGGCTACAACTACGGTGACGAGCAGCTCACCGGCTACAGCCTGACGCACGTCAGCGGCCCCGGTTGCGGCGCGGCCGGCGACGTGCCGATCCTGCCGATCACCGGCGACCTGCCCAGTGGCGACGTGAACGACGCCACGACGTCGTTCACCAACGCCGGCGAGGTCGCCCAGGCGGGCTACTACTCGGCGCAGAGCAACCTTCCCGACACCATCACCTCGCAGTTCACCGAGACCCCGCACAGTGCGATGGGCCGGTTCACCTTCCCCTCCACCGACCAGGCGGGCTTCCTCGTCAAACTGAAGGACAGCCAGAACGGCGACTCCGCCTCCGGCGCCCAGATCGTCGGGAACAACGAGATCAAGGGCTCGGAGACGAGCGGTGGCTTCTGCGGCGACTCCGCCCAGTACACCCTCTACTACGACATCGTCTTCGACCGGCCCTTCACCGCGTCCAAGGTCATCACCGGGTCGGGCTCGAGCCCCGACGCCGTGTCGGTCACCTTCGACGCGACGAAGAACGCGACCGTACAGGCGAAGGTCGGCATCTCGTACGTGAGCACCGACAACGCGAACCTGAACTGGCGCACCGAGAACCCCGGCTGGAACTTCGACCAGGTCAAGAGGGCCGCCCAGGCGTCGTGGAACAGCCTGCTCCGCCGGATCAACGTCTCCGGCGGCACGTACGCCACGACGCAGCAGTTCTACAGCCTGCTCTACAAGGACTTCATCCAGCCGAACATCACGAGCGACGTGAACGGCCAGTTCATGGGCTCGGACGTCAAGGTGCACTCGGTCACCGGTACGCAGAAACAGCAGTACGGCATGTTCTCCGGCTGGGACACGTATCACTCGCTCGCTCAGTTGCAGGCGATGCTGACGCCCAAGGAGGCCGGCGACCAGGCGCAGTCCCAGGTCAACTACTACGCCGAGAACGGCATCATCCAGCAGTGGGGCTACCTGCACCTGGACAACTGGGTGATGGCGGGCGACCCGGGCACCGCGATCATCGCCGACTACTACGCGTTCGGGGCCAAGGACTTCGACACGAAGACCGCGCTGGCCTCGATGCTGAAGCAGGCGACGACGGTCAACGACGTACGCCCGGGTACGGCGCTGGAGGAGAAGTACGGCTACCTGCCCGAGGACGGCAAGTACGGCTGCTGCAACCCGCACAGCCAGGTCTCCTCGCTGCTGGAGTACAACAACGCGGACTTCGCGCTGTCGCGCTTCGCCGCGGCCCTCGGCGACTCGGCGAACGCCAGGAAGCTGGAGGACCGGGCGAACAACTGGGTGAACGTCTTCAACACCTCCACCGGACTCCTGACGCCTCGTCTGCAGAGCGGCGCGTTCCTCCCCGGCATCGCGCCGGCGACGGGCAGCCACTACATCGAGGGCACCGCGGAGGAGTACCTGTGGGACGTCCCGAACAACTACGCGGGCCTGTTCTCGCTGCTCGGCGGCAACGCCAAGGTCAAGCCGGCGCTGCGGAAGTTCCTGTCCCGCCCGGACGGCTATGGCGAGTACGCCCAGCTGTCGAATGAGTTCGGCTCGGGCGAGGAGTACGCGCCGGACTATGCCGGCGACCCGGCCGGTGCCCAGCAGGCCGTCAACACCCTGCGGTACGGGCTCTACCTGCCCGGCCCGTCGGGCCTGCCCGACAACGACGACCTCGGGGCCAACAGCTCCGCGTTCGTCTGGGCGATGCTTGGAATGTTCCCGGAGAACCCGGGCAGCGACACACTGGTCTTCGGCAGCCCTGGCTTCCCGCACGCGACGATCACGCTGCCGAGCGGCAAGACCATCAAGATCAACGCTCCGGGAGCTTCGGCGTCCACGTACTACGTGAAGTCCCAGAAGATCAACGGCAAGCCCAACAGCAAGCTGTCCGTGCCGTTCTCGACCCTCGCCAAGGGCTCGACGGTGGACTGGACGATGAGCTCCTCGGAGACCTCGTGGGGCACGGGCGCGGAGAACGCCCCGCCGTCGTACGGTCCGACGTTCCCCGCCACCGGCGCGGCGAGCCCGTCGTCGCTGATCATGCAGCCGGGCGAGTCCGGGAAGACCACGCTGACGGTGCGGTCCTCGGGCTCGTCGGACCAGTCGGTGGCGTGGCAGGCCACGGTCCCGTCGGGGATCACGGTCACTCCGTCCTCGGGAACCTTGAACGTCCCGGCGGGCGGCAGCGCCTCGGTGGACATCGCGGTCAAAGCGGGTGACACGGACGGGAACTACCCGGTGCAGTTCTCCTTGACCAGTCCGCAGGGCCGCATCCTGCCGGCGGCGCTGTCGGTGATCGTCGCTAAGCCGGGCGATCTGGCGCCGTTCTCCGACAACACCGGCATCAGCGACGACAGTGCCCCGTCTTCGGCGAACTACGACGGAGGGGGCTGGAGCTACTCGGAGCAGGCGCTGACGGCGGCGGGCCTGGCGCCGGGCGCGTCGGTGTCGTCGGGCGGGATCACCTACACCTGGCCCAACGTTCCGGCCGGACAGCCGGACAACGTCACGGTCGGTGGCCAGACCATCCCGATCACGGCCCCAGCGGGTGCCACGAAACTGGGCTTCCTGGGCAGCGCGTACAACGCGGGCGAGGAAGGCTCGTCGGGCACGGCCACGATCACCTACACGGACGGGTCGACGTCGACGGCCTCACTCGGGTTCAGCGACTGGACCCTGGCCGGTGGCGGAGGCACGCCGCAGTTCGGCAACGTGATCGCGGCGACCACTCCGTACCGCAACCACACGAGTGGAAAGGACAACGTGAAGACGTACGTCTTCTCCCAGACCCTGCCCATCTCCAGCGGCAAGACGGTTCAGAGCGTGACATTGCCGTCGTCGATCAGCCGAGGCTCGATCGGCATCTTCGCCATCGCGGGCGGCTGACACAGTGATCGCAGAGGCCGGGGCCGTCACGGCCCCGGCCTCTCGCCATCGTGCGCCCAGCATGGGCGATCGCTCGGGACCACCGACCCCGCCACCGCACTCACCACCGGCTCCGCGACCGCGACAGGCGGCTCGGCCGGCTGAGACAGGGACGCAACCCAGGTGGTGATCACAACCTCGTATCAGGCGTTGAGCTGTTGGATCGCCGTCGCCCAATTCTCAATGTGGTAGCCCTTCGCCAGCCTTCCGTCGCGGACGGTGAACACATCAATCGCCATCGTCCTGAAGGACTTGCCGGTCGGAGCAGCGCCCCAAAATTCTTTGACCGGCGTCCCCGTCGCTTCTCCACGCACGATCATCATGTCGTCGACCACGTGAATGTCGACCACCTCCCACGCCAGATCGGGCACGGTCTCTCCCATGGCCTTGAATACGTCGGCCAACTGGTCGCGCGTCAGGAATTCCTGATTTGTGTGGTACGAGTGATAGTCATCGTTGCACGCCTGGGCCAGAAGTTCCGACACATTCTTCTCACTCGGTTTGTTCAGCGCCTCGTAGAGCGGGGCAGAGATCCTGCGCGCCTCTTCGACGGTCATGAACGATTCGTCACTCTTAGTCATCTGGCCTTGTCCCCTGTCGCAGATGGTGTCGCACCGAGCCAATCGGCACCGGACAACGCGAGATTATCTCGGGCGTCGATTCCGGGTTCTCACCTAAATACGTGAGGGGTATACCGGGCGAGGATGTGAACTCCGGTCGCGGACGGCGGCGAGGACACTGCCACGAGCTCGCATGATGGCGGTTGGGTGACCTTGATGGCGATGACGCCGGTGTAGGTGTGACCCGGGGTGATGGCGGTCGCGTTGCCGTCGACCGTCATCGACACCGTACGGCCGTTCGGCGCGACGACCCTGGCGCCTTGGGCCACGACCAGCTTGCTCAGGTACGACGTGCCGGTCACCGTCCACGTCGAACCATTGTTCAGCTGGACGATCACGCCATTGTTGACGACCGGGCTCACCGTGTTGACGACCTCACCGAGCTGCAGGTAATTCGCCGAGCTGATCGTGTCGAGGTGGTGCTTGGTCCGGGTCGCCGAGATGACGCCCTCGACCTTCGCGCGGTCGAAGGTCAGCACCAAGTTCAGCCCGGCGATCTGCCCGCCTCCTCCGGGCCCGCCCGGACCGGAGGATCGCCCGCCGCCGCGTATGCCGCTGTAGAAGTCGCCCTTCAGGGCGATGTCGGTGAAGATGGCGACCGCGTCCGTGCCGTGCGCCTCGATGACGTCGAACGAGTCGACCTTCGTGGGATCACCGGTCGGCTCGTGGTACACGCCCTCGTTGACGACCTTCCCGTCGATCATCACCGGTCCGGGGTCGTCGTTCTCCATCACCTGGAGGATGATCCCGTTCTTCGGGTCGAGGCGGGCGCCGCGGTAGGTCCCGGGGGCGATCCTCGTGTCGCTGCCGCCGGCCTCGGTGAGCACGCCACCGGTTTCCACGCCGTCGATGGTCATCGTCAGGCTGTGTCCCTCAGGTGCGATGATCGTGCCGCCCTTGGCGATGGTCACGAGCCTGGCCCGCGTCGTCCGACGGACCACATAGGTCTGCCCGGATCCGACGGAGATCTCATCCGTCTCCGGCGTTCTCCCGGTCGCCGCGGCGCCGGCGATCGCCGGGCGGCACAGCAGCGCCCCCATGGTGGTGGTACCGGCGACAATGATGGAGCGTCGGGTCATCAGCGTCATTTCTGCCTCACCAGATCGAGCGGCCCATCCGCGCATCGGACATCCGGTCTGCCGCCCAATTCACCAGTATCAACACGGAGAATCGGAACCCGCCGACATGACAGGGAGCAAACCAGGAGTCCAACGAGAGCGGAAATCATCTCCTGATATGGCAGAAATCGACCGTGCCCATATATCGCTATTTACCGTGTGGGTGTCGAATATCGTGTCGCCTCATGCGACCTGGGCGTATTCGTGGAGGAGACCGCCGAGTCGGTCTCGTCGGGATCGGGTAATGCCCGGAGCGGGCTGGCCTGGTTCAGGGCCCGGATCGATTGATGGGGGCCCACGCGAGGTGGCGGAGCCGGTTACCTGCAGGTGGATCTTGATTATGGTCGGGGTTCGCGCCGGGTGTGCTCGTCGCCCTCGCGGTAGAGGACCAGGTGCTCGTGGAAGAGAACGCCGTCGCGGACGTCGCCGGTGGCGGTGAAGCCGGTGTCGTCGACGTAGTCGATGTGGTTGCCGGTGACGGTGTAGCTGCCGGTGTAGGCGCTCCGGCGGTTGCCGCGGGCTTCGTCGTAGCGGCCGTTCGGCAGCAGCTCCTGGCGGATGAAGCCGTCCGCGGTCACCCACATCCCGACGTAGGGGTGTGGGGCGCGAGTCGTGTTTTTGCTGGTCATGGCTCTACGATCGCCCCAGCGGCCGGTGGTGACCAGGCCGTCGTCCTCCCAGGTGAGGGCTTCCTGGGCGCCGCGCACCCACCATCGCGAGCGGCTGGGCCCTTCGTGCCGTACGGCAGCAGCGCGGGCGGTGTGAGACCGCCTCGCGCCTGTCCCTTCGCATGCGGCGGGACGGATCGTGGGTGCCGGAGACCTAGGGATAGACCGGCCTGGTTCCGGTTCCGCCGCGCGACGAACCTGGTGGTCAGGCGGCCGACGTAGCCGCCGGATACTCGCCTCGGACCTGCACCGGCGCTCTCCTCGCGTATCGGGCACGCCGATGAGGCGACTCCACCGAGGAGCACATAATGAGCATCACCGACACCGTGAGCTGGAACGCCGAGGCCCTCGACGAGATCCTCTCGAACGACGAGGGACGTCCTGTCCTGTTCACCAACGCCCGCATCCTGACGATGGACCCGCTGATCGGGACCATGATCGGCGCAGACCTCCTGTTCGTCGGCTCGCTGATCGTGGGGGTCGGCCCCGCCATCGTCACCGCGGCAGGGGACGACAACGCCATCGTCGTCGACTGCACCGGCCTGACCATCGCCCCCGCCGTCGTGGACACCGTGGCGCTGGCCGGCGGCCGTGGCCACCGCTCGGAGTACGTTGCGACGCTGACCCCGGGCAACATCCCCGACTTCCTGGTGGTGCCCGACGAACTCGCCGCCGACGTGCCAAGTGCGGTGGCCGCACTCATGACCGTGCCGGCGCAGGTGCGCGCCCTTGTCGCGGCCGGCCGGCCGGTCCTGTGGGCGGGCGCCGACGTCCCCGGGCGGGCCACTGCCCCCGAGACGGGCATCCCGGCCGCCACGGACCTGACCGGCAGTCCGCGCGTCGGCGTCTGGATCGACAGGAACGACTTCCTGCACCAGGAGCTCACTGCGGACGGCCGCTACGACGAGACTCGGGGCGGGCGCCCGCACGCCTACCAGGGCCGGTACTGGATCGACGGCGACCGCATCGACTACTTGGACGACCTCGGCTTCTGGGCCTACGGCGTGTTCCAGGGCGACGAACTCCACCACGCGGGCTACGTCATGAAGCTCGGCTGACCTTCCCTCCGGCCGGCGCGCGCATCGTCCCGATCCCGGCGCGGCGGCCCCTCAGCCATCTCCGGCGTACAGCCCTCTTCCCCTCCGTATCGAAAGAAGACCCCTCATGAACGTCAATGACACCACCAGCGCCGCCGTGCTCGAAGAGCTCCGGCGTCGGCCCGCCGACCGGCGGCGCATCCTGTTCACCGGCGCGACCGTCGTCACCATGGACCCCGAACTCGGCATCATCGACGGCGGCGACCTCCTCGTCGAGGGCGACACGATCACCGCCGTCGGCCGCGAACTCGGCGCGGGCGATGCCGTGGTGGTCGACGCCACCGGCACGATCCTCACCCCCGGCTTCGTCGACACCCACCGGCACGCCTGGGAGGCCCAGCTGCGCCGGATCATGCCGGACGTCGACGACCTCGGCGCGTACGTCATGGCCACCCTGGCCGGCTATGCCACGGTTTACCGGCCCGAGGACATGTACATCGGCACCAGGCTGGCCGCCCTGACCGCGATCGACAGCGGCATCACGACCATGCTCGACTTCTCCCACAACTCCCGCACCCGCGAGCACTCCGACGCCGCCATCGAGGCCCTCGTCGACACCGGCATCCGTGGTGTGCACGCCTCTATGGGCCCGCACTTCGGCGAGTGGGACCGGCAGTGGCCCGGTGACCTGATCCGTATCAAGGAGCGGTACTTCAGCAGCGACGACCAGTTGCTCACGCTGCGCCTGGCGACCCTGGCCACCGACGAGATCGCCGGACCGGCGCTCGCCTACGGTCCTGAACTTGCCCGTGTGGCCAAGGAGTTGGGCATCGGGGTGAGCGTGGATGCCGTCTTCGGTACGTCCTCCTCCGAGGCGGTCCTGCGCTGGGCCAAGGACGGCATTCTCAGCCTCGACGTCACGCTCATCCACTCCACCGGGCTGACCTCCGAGGCGTGGAAGGCGATGGGGGAGACCGGCACGACCGTGGCCCTCGCGCCGACCTCCGACGCGCAGATCGGCCTGGAGACCGCGATCCCCGCCGTCGACGAGGCACTCGCCGTCGGCATCCGCCCCGGACTGAGCATCGACGTCGAAGTCGCCCTGGCCAGTGACATGTTCACGCAGATGCGGGCCCTGCACGCCATCCAGCGGATGCGCGCGGTCAACGCCACCTACGGCAGCGACCAGCAGCCCTCACGCATCACCACCCACGACGTCCTCGACTTCGCCACCCTCCAGGGCGCCCGCACCAACGGCCTGGGCGACGTCACCGGCTCACTCACCCCCGACAAGAAGGCCGACCTGCTGGTCATCCAGGCCGAGGACCTCAACAACATGCCGCTCAACGACCCGATCGGCACCGTCGTGCTGGGCTCCGACGCCCGCAACATCAGCGCCGTCCTCATCAACGGCGAACCCCGCAAGTGGGACGGACAGATCCTCGACGTCGACCAGGCCGCCCTGCGCAGCGAGGTCCACGCCTCGCGCGAGTACGTGCTGAACACCCCGGCTGCCTGAGCAGTCCCCTCCATCGTCCCCTGGCCGCCCCTCCCGCGGCCGGGGGTACCCACCGCTATCCCGGTGTTGCCATCGGCCGATCGTGCCACGTGCGAACACGCGGGGCGGCGACCAGACGCCCCCTTCCTTGCCGACCCCGCGCACTCCCAGGAGAGCGACAGAAGGTCCCCTGCCGCTCACGGGCCGGCCATTCCCGACGCCGTTGCCCGCTCGGGAAACGATCGAGACTGCCGCACCCAAGCATGTGGAATACGTGTGACAGCTGGTTTTCGATCCGCTGGCACCTGGCGAGGTGTGTGTGCCCTCCGGCGATTTCCTGGCTGGAATTCCGGATGCCGGAGGAGGAATGCGCGGTAACTGCCCGGGGTGTGTCGCGTGCCAGTCCCGTCGGCACATGCGAGTCCCGCAGAGACGATTTTCCGGCGGTCTCCTGGTTCAGGCGCCGTGTGCGGGATTCTGCTGGTGAGGTACTTCGAGTGCGCTGATGGAGCCGAGCAGGGACAGGCCGTCGGCGGAGAAGGAGCCCGGTTCGGCCTGCAGGATGATGAGCTGCTGTCCCGGGGCGCTGCGGATGTTGAGGGCCTCGTGTCGCAACTCCAGGTCTCCCACGACGGAGTGGTACACCTGCTTGATGTCGTACGGCGGGACCCGGGTGTACTCGCGCGCCCACAGGGCGCGGAACTCGCCGCTGCGCACCGACAGTTCACCGACCAGCTCCAGGATGCGGGGATCCTGCGGAGTGTTCGCCGCGGTCCGCTGAAGATCGGCGACCGCGCGATGCCTGGCCCGCTCCGCGTTCCGGTAGAAGGTCTTCGCCGCGGGGTCGAGGAAGAGCATGCGCAGCACGTTGTCGTGCTGCGCGAAGTCACGGTAGAGAGCGTCGGCCAACGCGTTGGTGGCCAGCAGGTCCTGGGCGTGCCCGATGATGAAGGCCGGCGTCCCGGTCCAGCTTTCGATCAGCTGCCGCAGGTGCGGGCGGACACGCTCGACCCGGACCGGGGACTTCGTACGGCGGGCTGTCGGCTGGGCCAGCCGGAAGAGTTCCCCTTTGCCCTCATCTTCGAGTCGCAGCGCGCGTGCCAGGGCCTCCAGGACCCGAAGCGAGGGGCTGAGTTCACGGCCCTGCTCAAGTCGGCTGTAGTAGCTCACGCTGACACCTGCGAGCGCCGCGACTTCGTCACGCCGCAGGCCGGGCACCCTTCGCCGGCCCGCGCCGGACAGTCCTGCTGTGGCGGGGCTGAGTCGTTCTCTGCGGGAGCGGAGGAACTGACCCAGCCCTCCAACCGAGTCAGGACGCGTGTCGTTGTCCATGCCGCCCAGGCTAGGCGGAAAACGCCGGGCGAACTTCTGCTGACGGTGGGTGCATTACACCCAGGAACGCGGGGTCCCCCAGGGGCGAATGCACGTATCGGACCGCGGGGAGTCTTCGCGGGTACTTCGCGAGCGTGACGTTCAAGTCGCCAGCGCCCCTCAGCTGCCCTCTGCCGACAGCCCAGCCTCCGCAGCAAGTCACGGGCGCGGGAAAATGCCATTAAACAGGGCGCGCAACTATACTGCGTGAATATGCTGCTACCTAGTGTCACATTGCGTGACCAATACTTTTCGTCGGCTGAAAACCATCTAGCCTTGCCGCATGAGCAACGGGACACCCTTGGGTGATTTCCTCCGAGCCCGGCGAGAAGCCTTGAAGCCACACGACGTCGGTCTGCCCGAACACGGGCGACGCCGGGTGCCGGGACTGCGCCGAGAAGAAGTCGCGCTGCTCGCCGGGGTCAGCTCCGACTACTACATCAGGCTGGAACAGGGGCGCGAGAACAGCCCGTCCCCGCAGGTGCTCGACGCCGTGGCGCAGGCGCTGAAACTGGACGCGGAGGCCACCGACCATCTCAACCGCCTCTGCCTCACCGTCTCGCAACGCCCGCGTGACTGGGGCGAGACGGACGTCAGCCAGCAGTTGTTGCAGCTGATGGACGGATGGGAGCACACTCCCGCGTTCGTCGTCGGCCCGGCCCTCGACATCATGGCGGGCAACTCCCTTGCCACGGCCCTCCACAGCGGGTTCGACCGGTTCGACAACCTTGCCCGCATGGTGTTCGTCGACCCGGCAGGGCGCGATTTCTACCAGGAATGGGAGCGAGCCGCGCACTCCTGTGTGGCCGAGATCAGGGCCGCCTACGGGCACGATCCCGAATCAGCCCGCATCGCCGAAGTCGTGGCGGAACTGTCCGCCCAGAGCGAGGAGTTCGCCCGGATCTGGCGGATGCACGACGTCAAGGGCAAGTCCCAAGAAGGCAAGCATCTCAAACACCCCGAGGTCGGAGACCTGCACATCAAATTCGCGGCGTTCACGGTGAACGGGGCCCCGCACCAGCAACTGGTGGTCTACCAAGCCGAACCGAACAGCCCGACGGCGGCCGCCTTCGAGACGCTGAGGGCCTTGGTCGTCCAGCCGAAGAAGGCCCAGGCAGCTGTGCCCGACCTCGCCGTCAACGAGCAGTAGCGGCGAATGAGCATGTGAGCTGGGATCGAGGCTGGTCCTGCCGCACCCAGGAACAATGCGGCCTTCATAGCGGTGTGTCCGTCTGCCGATACTCGATGCGACAGACAGCGCGCCGGCTGGGACGCCGACGCGCGGATCGCACGGCGCCAGGAGCAGACATGATCACCGTGAAGGACCTTAAGCCCCACCCCCTGGACCAGGTTCACCGTCTGATCGAACCCGGCCCCGTCATCCTGGTCACCACCCGGCACCACGGAATCCCGAACGTGATGACCAACGGGTTCAACATGATGGTGCGCCATGCCCCGCCGCTGATCGCCTGCACTATCGGCCCCTGGGACCACAGCTACCAGGCCCTGGTCGAAACCGGCGAGTGCGTCATCTCGGTCCCGACGGCGGACATGGCCGCCACCGTGGTCGACATCGGCAACTGCTCGGGCGCCGACGTCGACAAGTTCAGGAGTTCGACCTGACCGCCGTAGCCGGTGAGAAGGTCCAGGCACCGCTCGTGGCCGAATGCTTCGCCAACATCGAGTGCAGAGTCGCCGACAGCAGCCTCGTGGCGCCCTACAGCCTCTTCCTGCTGGAGGCCGTCACGGCATGGATCGACCCCTCGCAGCCCCAACCGCAGCTCTTCCATCACCGCGGAGACGGAACCTTCACGCTCGACGGGCCGACCGTCGACCTGAAGGACCGCATGACCAAATGGCAGTACCTCCTGTAGGCACGTGCGTCGATCAGCGATTGCTCGTCACCCGTGCGTGTGTTTCACGGGTACTGGCAGGCGGCGCGGGTGGCGGCCTCCAGCGCCTTACCGGACAACGATGTGGACGTGGTGCGCAGCGGGCCGTCCAGCCGGATCCGTTGGGCGTCGATGACAGTCGTGGGTCCGTCGCCGCCGAGGCAGGCCACGGCGGCGACCGTGATGCTCTGGCCTGGTGACGCGGCCGCGGGACGCGGTTGCCAGCTTGTTTCGAATGTGGACGTGGGCGAGGTGGTCAGGCTGCTGATCTGTTGCCACTCGGAGCCACCTGATTCGGTGTCGTCGAGTGAGGTGAACCCGACGATCTTCGCGCCTTGTCCGGTGGCGTGAAGCTTCAGCCCGCCGCCGGCCTGGTGCACGGTCAGGCGGATGGCTGTCGGCGGTGCGGTGTTCTCAGGACAGGATGATGGGGAGAGCCCCGGTGGTGGGTTGCCGTGCACGACCCCCGATGCCATGACCCCGCCGCCGGACAGCATGAACCATCGGACGTCCGGCGTCTGCGAGGTCCTGTCGGTCACGACGTCGCCGAGGCAGTAGCCGGTGAAGGCGAGGGTGCAGCCGGCGGGCACATTGCGGACGACCGGCGCGGAAAGCCTCGCCGCGCTGCGCACCCTGCTGAAGTTGTAGGTCTGCCCGGTGAAACCGCCCGCCGTGGAGCCGGAGCGGGGGCATCCGCGTGGTCCATCGGATTTCCCGCGCTGTGCCCAGAGGGCCACGCCGGTCACCGCAGCGACCACGACGACCGCGGCCGCGATGACCGGTGGCCGCATCCATCGCCGCCACCGGGTGTGAGGGGGCTGTAACGCCGGTGCGTCGGCCGCCGGCTCGGCTTGCGCCGACTTGTCGGGAGCCGCCACGTCGATCGGATGGGCCGCTTCGGTGTCGGCGTCCGCCGCTGTCCCTGCCGTCACCACCGTCTCGGTCGCGGCGAGGTCGTGCCAACGCAGCCGCCACTCGTCCAGATCACCGCCGCACGCTCCGACGTAGGCCATGGTGACGCCCAAGCTGGGCCGACGCTGACCGCGCGCGGCCTCGGAGAGTGTCGCCGGGCTGTAACCGGCCTTGCGGGCCAGCGCACGGTACGTCGGGTTGCCCGCCTTCTCGCGAAGTTGCCGCAAGTCGTAAGCGAAGGCTTGGAGTGGCCCTGCGTCGGGGTCGACGGGGTTCTGGAGACGAGCCATCTCGATTTATCCCTGCCCCTACAAGGATTAATGCCTGTTTATTGCCTCAGACGCATTGGCCACCGCGATTCAATCCGCTCCTGACGTAACGCTTCAGGAAAGGCCACTCGGGTGAGGGGGTTGGCCTGCGGAAACCGCAAGTACCGATCCCCTCGGGCCGGGGTCAGTATACACAACTTTGATTGATTGGCTATGGCCTTGATTGACCACGGCTGTTAGACCCGGCATGACCACCAACATGGGCGCTGGACACATCGGCTCCACCGCTGTAACCCCAGCACGACGCTCTTGGACGAACGCCGGCGGGGCGCGGCCGGACATCCATTTACGGAAGAGTTCTGAGCGGTGCGGCGACCGTACGTGATCGGACTTCTCGCATGCGGCCACGACTACCCCTCGTAATTGACCGGCAGGTGGCTGTTCGCCGTCTCTGGTCAACCCCTCAACCCGTGCTCCCCGAATGGTCGCGGTCACCTGAGCCCATGCCGCCGAAAGGCCTCGGACCGGCTCGGAAGCCGCCGTGGACCGGCCACGGCGGACACGCCCGCCGGTCTCGTGTCTAGGGAATTGACTGATCCGTCGTCCCGACTGTGTCAGTCAATCAATGCGGCACGTAGCAATTGGGCGACAAGCGGTCGACTCGCCCAACCCCAACGGGGGCCGTGGTGGCGATGGACCGCAGACCCGACCCGAAGGGGGCACCTACGACATGAAGCGAGCAAAGGGCTACCTGGCGGTTCTGATCGCCGGTCCGGCCATGGCACTGGCGACAGCGACGGCGTCCGGGGCGACTCCCGGACCGTCGTCGAACGGCGCGTCAGGAACGCCGGCCACCGCGCTGCCCGCCGTCAATATGGAGGCCGTCGTCCTGGCCGCCCAGATCGACCCGCGACGCCCTGATGACACCCTGACCCCAGGGGCGAAGGACTCCGTCATGGCCGTCGAGAAGGCGCTCCAAGCCGAGCACCTGCTGGACGCCAAGTGGGTCGACGGATACTTCGGCACCCAGACCGTCTCGGCGTACGCGGCCTACCAGCGTTCGCTCGGGTACACCGGTCTGGCCGCCAATGGGCTCCCCGGCACGACGTCGCTGACCAAACTCGGGCAGAACCGGTACACGGTCACCCACAGCATCAGCCCGGGTGCGCGGGTCCAGCGCGACGGTTACGTCGTCAACACACGTACCCAGGCGATGCTCACCGAGGCCGAGCGTCTGCTCGGCTCCCGGCTCAAGCTCTTGCAGGGCTCGTACAACCCGGGCGGCGACCCGGCCTCGGCCGGCACCCACGACGGCGGGGGTGTTGTGGACATCTCGGTCGACGGGATGTCCGCAGCCACCCGCACCAACGTCGCCCGCGCTCTGCGCCAGGTCGGTTTCGCCGCCTGGATTCGAAACCCGAGCCAGGCCGACTGGCCGTGGCACATCCACGCCGTGGCGATCAACGACACCGACATGTCCAGTCCGGCGCAGCACCAGGCCGGCGACTACTACCTCGGCCTGAACGGCCTGGCGAACCAAGGCCCGGACGACGGTCCCCAGGTGCCGAAGACCACCTGGGAGGAGTACCAGCGCGCGCACTGACCGCGGCCCGAGGCACAGCCGAACACACTCATCACTTCACATAAGAGGAAACACGATGCACCTGTGCAAGGCTCTCACCGTCGCCGGCGCCGCGCTGGCCATCACCGCTCCCTTCATGGCCGCCACTTCGCCCGCGTACGCGGCGGCCCGCGACGGGCAATGCGACAGCGGTGAGTTCTGCTACTACTACAACAGCGACGAGGCCGGATCGGTCTCCGACTTCACCACCTCCATCGACGACTACGGCACGACACAGCCGTCCTGCTATGACTTCAAGGGCGCCGGCGCCGGCAAGGGCGTGTGCGTGAAGAACAACGCCGCGTCGGTGTGGAACCGCACCAGCAAGACGGTGACGGTCTACTTCAACAGCTACTACGGCGGAGCGCACCAGAGCTTCGCGGCGGGCGCGAAGGGCAACCTCAACGCCACGCTGAAGAACAACAACGCCTCGCACGCCATCGGTAGTGCGCCCAGCGGGCAGACGCCCCGAAACGACTACGACGGCAACCCGCGCGGCTTCGCGCAGAACAACTGCACCGCCTTCGCCGCATGGCGGATCGCGAACCGGCTCGGTGTCCCGAACTTCAGCAACTCCTGGAAGACGACCTGGGGCGACGCCGGCCACTGGGACGACGCCGCCCGCGCGGTCGGCGTGACGGTCAACAAGACGCCGTCGGTCGGCGCGATCGCCGTCAACGACGTCCACAAGGTGGGCCACGTCGCCTACGTCAACAAGGTCTACTCCGACGGCTCGTTCGACGTCGAGGAATACAACTGGAACAACCCGCTCGCGTACGGCACGCGCTCGCATGTGCACGTGAGCAGCGCCCAGGCCGACTTCCAGTGGATGCTCCACTTCTGAGTGGCGACCAGAGATGAGCATTCGCGTAAAGGCGGTCGGCGTTCTGGCCGCGGTCGTGTCGGTCTTCGCGGGAGTCACAGTGCCGGCCGGACCGGCATTCGCGGCCGGCCGCGACGGGAACTGTGACAGTGGCGAGTTCTGCTACTA
The DNA here is from genome assembly GCF_039542055.1 of Actinoallomurus vinaceus. Taxonomy (NCBI): domain Bacteria; kingdom Bacillati; phylum Actinomycetota; class Actinomycetes; order Streptosporangiales; family Thermomonosporaceae; genus Actinoallomurus; species Actinoallomurus vinaceus. The sequence continues at coordinate 12,882 of NZ_BAABHK010000034.1, read as the reverse complement.
CTACAACAGCAACGAGGCCGGCTCGGTCTCCGACTTCACGGACTCGCTGGACGACTACGGCACGACACAGCCGACCTGCTACGACTTCAAGGGCGCCGGCGCCGGCAAGGGCGTGTGCGTGAAGAACAACGCGGCGTCGGTGTGGAACCGCGCGAACAAGACGGTGCGGGTCTACTTCAACAGCAACTTCGCCGGCGCGAGCCAGGACTTCGCGCCCGGCGCGAAGGGCAACCTCAACGCCACACTGAAGAACAACAACGCCTCGCACGAGCTGCTGACGTCGCAGCCGACGGGATGCAAGACCGACGGCAGCGACACCAAGCTGCCGACGTCCATCCTCGTGTACCGGGTCCAGCTGGGGCGAGTGGACCGGGTCGACTTCAAAACGTACGTCAAGAACGTCCTCCCGAACGAGTGGGTGACCAGTTGGCCGAACGCCTCGCTGGAGGCCGGAGCCGTCGCGGTCAAGAGCTACGGCTGGTACTGGGCGCTGCACTCGACCCGGAAGACCTCGGGCGGGCAGTGTTACGACGTCCGGGACGACACGGCCGACCAGGTGTACAAACCGTCGTCGGCCGTGTCGTCGACCTCCTCCGCCGTCGACAGCACCTGGTCGACCCGGATGACCCGGAGCGACAGGATCCTCCTGGCGCACTTCTGCTCGACGACGACCGCCTGCGGGGCCTGGGTGGACGGGGACTGGATGTCGCAGTACGGCTCGCGTGACCTCGCGAACGCGGGCGACGGCTACCAGACGATCCTGCACCACTACTACAGGGACATCGCTCTGTCCTGACGGTCGATCCGACGGACACGCGGAGACCGGCATCGACGAGGCCCTCGCGCCGCCTGACCGGGCGGCGTGAGGGCCTCCCGCTGGGCCGTTGTTCGACCGACCCCGGCGTGCGCGGTTGTGCTTTGTGGTGGTCCTGGCGTGAAGCTGCGGCAGGGCGATGTGTCCCTGGCCGCCTTTTGTAGGGTCCCCACAACCCCGGGGGTCCGGAATTCGCTATGCGGGGCATTGGTGTACCCGGCGGTAATCGAGCAGGGTATGGATAGGTTCAGGCGACGTTCGAGATCCGGGCGTCGCCTTCTGCGTTCGGGTACTTGGGAGGCTCGGTCGGTGTTCAGTCGTGTCGCGATCGTCAATCGTGGAGAGGCTGCGATGCGGCTCATTCACGCTGCCCGGGATCTTTCGGCGGAAACCGGGACGCGGATCGAGACGGTCGCCCTCTACACCGACGCAGACCGCAACGCGACCTTCGTCCGTGAAGCGGACGTCGCCTACTCGCTGGGCCCCGCCTCGGCCCGCCCGTACCTCGACCACGCCGTCCTGGAGCAGGCGCTGGTGGAGACCGGGGCCGACGCCGCGTGGGTCGGCTGGGGGTTCGTCGCCGAGGACCCGGCGTTCGCCGAGTTGTGCGAGAAGCTCGGTATCACCTTCGTCGGGCCGAGCGCGGACGCGATGCGCAGGCTCGGCGACAAGATCGGCGCGAAGCTGATCGCGGAGGAGGTCGGTGTTCCGGTCGCGCCGTGGAGCCGCGGCGAGGTCGCGACTCTCGAGGACGCGCTGCGCGCCGGCGACGAGATCGGTTACCCGCTGATGCTCAAGGCGACCGCGGGCGGAGGCGGGCGAGGCATCCGCATGGTCGCCTCGAAGGAGGATCTGACCGACGCCTACGAGCGCACCAGCCAGGAGGCGCTGCGCGCGTTCGGCTCCGGCGTGGTCTTCCTGGAACGCTTGGTCACCGGCGCCCGCCACGTCGAGGTCCAGGTCATCGCCGACGGGCAGGGCACCGCGTGGGCGCTGGGCGTCCGGGACTGCTCGGTGCAGCGGCGCAATCAGAAGATCATCGAGGAGTCGGCATCCCCGGTCCTGGAGCCGGAGCAGACCGCCGAGCTGAAGGCTTCGGCCGAGCGGCTCGCCGTGGCCGTCGATTACCGCGGCGCCTGCACCGTTGAGTTCCTCTACCACCCCGGCGAGAAGCTCTTCGCCTTCCTTGAGGTGAACACTCGGCTGCAGGTCGAGCACCCGATCACTGAGATCACCACCGGCACCGACCTGGTCCGGCTGCAGTTGCACGTGGCGAACGGCGGGAAGCTGGAAGGCACCCAGCCGGGCGAGGCCGGCCACGCCATCGAGGCCCGGCTCAACGCCGAGGACCCGGACCGCGACTTCGCGCCCGCCCCGGGCCGCATCGTGCGTCTGGTGCTGCCCGCCGGCCCCGGCATCCGCGTGGACACCGGCGTCAGCGAGGGCGACAGCATCCCGGCCGACTTCGACTCGATGATCGCGAAGATCATCGCCTACGGCCGTGACCGCGAGCAGGCACTGGGCCGGCTGCGCCGCGCGATGGCCGAGACCATAGTGATCATCGAGGGCGGCGCGACCAACAAGAGCTTCGTGCTCGACCTGCTCGACCAGCCCGAGGTGATCGATGCGAGCGCCGACACCGGCTGGATCGACCGCGTTCGCGCCGAGGGCCGCCTGGTCGGCCACCGGCACTCCGCGATCGCCCTGGCCGCCGCCGCGGTCGAGGCATACCAGGACGAGGAGGAGGTCAGCCGGAAGCGGTTGCTGTCCACCGCGCACGGCGGGCGCCCGCAGGTGCAGCACGAGAGCGGCCGTCCGCTGGACCTCAAACTCCGCGGCGTCGGCTACCGGGTGAGCGTGGCCCGGGTCGGGCAGAGGCGGTTCCGCGTCGGCGTCTCCGGCGGCGGTGACGCGCACCTCGTTGACGTCGAGGTCGAGCGGTTCGATGAGTACAGCGGCCATATCGTGGTCAACGGCCGCCGGTTCCGGCTGGTGTCGGCCACACACGGGCCGATCCACCTGATCGAGGTCGACGGCGTCACGCACCGGATCAGCCTCGACGAGGGCGGCGTCGTCCGTTCCCCGGCGCCCGCGCTGGTGGTCGCGACGCCGTCGTCGGTCGGTGACGAGGTCGAGTCCGGCGCGCCGATCCTGGTGCTCGAGAGCATGAAGATGGAGACGGTGCTGCGTGCGCCGTTCCGCGCCCGCGTCCGTGAGTGCCCGGTGTCGGTGGGCACCCAGGTCGAGACCGGCACGCCGCTGATGCGGCTGGAGCCACTGGCCGATGACGGCGTTCAGGACGCGAAGCCGGCCGCCGAGACCGTCGAGATCGAGCTGCCTGCGGAGCCCGCGGTATCCGCGGCCGAGCGCGTCGAACGCGGCCTGCAGGACCTGCGCGGCCTGCTGCTCGGCTTCGACACCGACCCGTACGACCGCGAGCGGGTGCTGTCGGCCTACCTGGCCGCGCGTGCCGAGCCGGGCGGGAGGGCGATCGAGGGGGAGCTGGACCTGCTCACCGTGTTCGCCGACCTGTCCGAGCTGAGCCGCAACAAGCCGGGCGGCGAGCTCGACGTCGAGCCGGGCAGCCCGGTGCACAGTCCGCGCGAGTTCTTCCACAGCTACCTGCAGAGCCTCGACGTCGAGCGCGCCGGTGTCACCGAGGGCTTCCAGGCCAAGCTCACCAAGGTCCTCGCCCACTACGGCGTCGCCGACCTCGACCGTACGCCCGAGCTGGAGGGCGCGGTCTTCCGGATCTTCCTGGCCCAGCAGCGGATGAGCGCCGGCGTCGCGATCGTGTCGGAGCTGCTGCGCCAGTGGCTGGCCGGCGCGCCGCCGCTCGAGCCGCTCGGCGAGCGCGCCGGGCTCACCCTCGAGCACCTGGTCGAGGCCACGCAGGTGCGCTTCCCCATGGTGTCCGACCTGGCCCGCGGTGTGGTGTTCCGCTGGTTCACCCAGCCACTGCTACGCCGCAACCGCGCCAAGGTCTACGCCGCGGTGCGCGACGACCTGCGCTACCTGGACCGCGACCCGGACGCGCCGGACCGCGCCGAGCGGATCCAGGCCATGGTGGCCAGCTCCGAGCCGCTCGTCCGGCTGATCGGCCAGCGGTTCGGCCGGCCCGGACGGGATCACGCGCCGCTCCTGGAGGTGCTGACCCGCCGCTACTACGGCAACCGCGGACTGTCCGAGGTCACCGCGCGGGAGGCCGCGGGCTGCCGGTTCGTCACCGCCGAGCACACCGGCTCAGGTGGCGTGACACGCGTGGTCACCACCGCCGTCGACATCGCCGCCCTGCCCGACGCCGTCAGCGCCGTCGGCATGTTCGCCGCCGACGTCCGTGAGCACGGGCTGGTCGCCGATCTGTACGTCGCGTGGGAGGACCAGCCGGACGCCGACGCGATGGCGGCGCGGCTCGGGCAGCTCATCGCCGAGCACCCGCGGCCCGCGGGCGTCCGCCGGATCACCACCACCGTCGCCGGCACCAGCGGTGCGGTGATGCACCACCACTTCACCTTCCGGCCCGACGGCGCGGGATTCGCCGAGGACCGGCTGATCCGCGGCCTGCACCCGCAGATGGCACGGCGCCTGCAGCTGCAGCGGCTACGCGAGTTCGACCTCACGCGGCTGCCGTCCGCCGACGAGGAGATCTACCTGTTCAAGGCTGTGGCGCGCAGCAACCCGGCCGACGAGCGGCTCATCGCGATGGGCCAGGTCCGCGACCTGACGCCGCTGCGCGAGGCCGACGGCAGGCTGGTCGCGCTGCCCGCGGTGGAGGACGCGATCGCTGCGGGCCTGGACGCGATCCGTAACATCCAAGCGCAGCGACCCCAGAACAAGCGGTTCGACACCAACCGGATCATGATGTACGTCTGGCCGTCGACCGAGCTGTCCACCGACGAGCTGAACGCCCTGGTCCAGCGCGTCCTGCCGACCTCGGCGGGCGCGGGTCTGGAGGAGGTCCAGTTCGTGGCCCGCCAGCGCACCGCCGCCGGCGAACTGGCCGAGGTCGCCGTGCGGATCACCCTTGACCCGGGCCACGGCGCGAGCCTGTACGTCGGCGAGCCGTCGACGGAGCCGGTGCAGCCGCTGGACGACTACCGCCAGAAGGTGCTGCGTGCCGCCCGGCGCGGGAACGTCTACCCGTACGAACTGACCGGCCTGCTCGCCGGACCCAAGGGCGGCTTCGTCGAACACGACCTCGACGACCACGGCGCGCTCGTACCGGTGGACCGGCCGAAGGGAAAGAACTCCGCCGCGATCGTGGCGGGCGTCGTCACGACGCCGACCGAGCGGCACCCCGAAGGCGTCACCCGCGTGGTCCTGCTCGGCGACCCGACGAAGGCGCTGGGCGCGCTGTCGGAACCGGAGTGCTCGCGGGTGATCGCCGCACTCGACCTCGCCGAGCGGATGCGGGTCCCATTGGAGTGGTTCGCGCTGTCGGCAGGCGCGCGGATCTCGATGACCTCGGGCACCGAGAACATGGACTGGGTCGCGGCCGCGCTCAAGCGGATCGTCACGTTCACCCAGGACGGCGGCGAGATCAACATCGTGGTCGCCGGGATCACCGTCGGCGCTCAGCCGTACTGGAACGCCGAAGCGACGATGCTCATGCACACCAAGGGCATCCTGGTGATGACGCCGGACTCGGCGATGGTGCTCACCGGCAAGCAGTCGCTGGACTTCTCCGGCAGCGTGTCGGCCGAGGACAACTTCGGCATCGGCGGCTACGACCGCGTGATGGGGCCGAACGGCCAGGCGCAGTACTGGGCGCCCAACCTGCCGGCCGCCCGCGACGTGCTGATGGCGCACTACGACCACACCTACGTCCTGCCCGGCGAGACGGTGCCGCGGCGAGCCCGCACCACCGACCCGGTCGACCGCGACGTCTCCGCGTTTCCGCACGCGATCGTCGGCAGCGACTTCACCACCGTCGGCCAGATCTTCTCCGCCGAGCACAACCGCGACCGTAAGAAGCCGTTCGACATCCGCACGGTGATGCGCGCCCTGTCCGACCAGGATCATCCGGTGCTGGAGCGCTGGGCAGGCATGGCCGACGCCGACACCTCGGCGGTGCAGGACGTGCACATCGGCGGTTGGCCGGTCTGCCTGATCGGCATCGAGTCGCGGTCGGTGCCGCGGCGCGGCTTCCCACCCGCCGACGGCCCGGACACCTACACCGCGGGCACGCTGTTCCCACGGTCGTCGAAGAAGACCGCGCGGGCGATCAACGCGGCGTCCGGCAACCGGCCGCTCGTCGTGCTGGCGAACCTGTCCGGGTTCGACGGCTCACCGGAGTCGATGCGCAAGCTCCAGCTCGAGTACGGCGCGGAGATCGGCCGGGCGATCGTCAACTTCGATGGGCCGATCGTGTTCTGTGTGATCTCCCGCTACCACGGCGGCGCGTTCGTGGTGTTCTCCAAGGCTCTCAATCCGAACATGACCGTGCTGGCGCTGGAGGGCTCGTTCGCCTCGGTGCTCGGCGGTGCCCCGGCGGCCGCCGTGGTGTTCTCCGGTGAGGTGAACAACCGCACCGCGACCGACCCGCGGGTGACCGAGCTGCAGACGCAGGTCTCGGCGGCCGGCGGCGTCGAGCGGGCGGCACTGAGCGTCCGGCTCGCCGAGGTGCAGTCCGCCGTTCGGGCGGAGAAGCTCGGCGAGGTTGCCGCCGAGTTCGACCGGGTGCACAGCATCCAGCGCGCCGTCGAGGTCGGCTCGGTAGACGCGATCATCAGCAGCGCCGAGCTGAGGCCGCGGATCATCGAGGCCATCGAGCGCGGAATGGCCTGATCGCGTCGCGCCGGTCGCCCCGCGACCATCCCTGCGGGCACGGGGCCGACCTGTTCGTTCGCCGGCGGTCGGCGTGGCTGATGCCAGGGGAGGGCTCGAACGCCGGCCCTAGGAGCGGGCTTCGGCGGCGGCTTTGAGGTCGGCCAGCCAGGCGTCGAGGCCTGGTGCGAGGTAAGTGATGGCGGTGGCCGGGTCGGTCTCGATCTGGTCGCCGGTCCAGCTTTCCTCGGTGCGGACGAGGACACCGCCTTTGACCTTGATGAAGTTCCACACGTGGACGCCCCGGTCGATGCGTAGTCCGTTGCCGATCGCGGGTCCGGTCCAGCGGATGCACTGGTTGTGCTTGATCTGCTGGACGGTGGAGGTGATGACCAGGGTGGTGGCGGGGGTCGTGGGTGTGGCGGGGGCCGGAGTGGTCCACTGGAACTGCGAACCCTTCCGCAGCGCTCCCGGGTCCAGCCGTTTCATGCTGGTGACGGCCGTCTGCCAGGAGGGCCACCCGGTCACGTCGGTGTGCAGCTTCCAGGCGGTGCTCAGGCGCGCCTTGATGAACGTCTCGGTCCGGTGGTGGAGCCGGGCAGTGGGATCGATGCCCTGGCCAAGGCAGGTCAGCGACTCCGGGGGAGTGACGTGGCTGGACGTCGCGCCTTGGCCGACGGTGTCGGCATGAGCCGGTGCGGCGGCGATGGCGCCGAGGAGTCCGGCGGTCAGCGGGATCGCGAGCAGGGTGGAGCTCAAGCCCGCCGCGGCGGGTGCGGTGGGCGCCTATCGCTTCCGGGCCGAAGAGGGCAAGAGGGTGGCGGTGAGCGTGGCGGCCAGCCATTCCTCGTACGTGTCGGTTGCCCAGCCCCGTCCCGCGGTGAGCTGGGTGTACAACTGTGGGCCGGCCAGGGCCCAGAGGGCGTCCGCCAGGTGGGCCGGATCCGCTTCCGGATCCAGCGCACCGGCCTCGTCGAGGTGTGTGACGAACGCGGTGACGGCGGTGAGCCGCTCCCGCTCACCGATCTCCAGGACCTCCCCGACGTCCGGCCCGGCCTGGGTCAGCAGTGTGAACAGCGGGGCGATCCGTTCATGGATTCCGCGCACGTACGCGGCGTAGAGCCGGAGCTTGGCGTCCGGCTCCCTCGTCCGCAGGATCTCTCGCGTCTGGGGGCGATCCGCCATGGGCACCGGTTCGTCGTCTCCGGCCAGCGTGATGTCCCACAGGGCCTTGACCATGCCCGGTTTGCCGCCGAACGTCTTGTACACCGTTTCGGCGGAGACACCGGCCCGCTCGGCCACGGCACGCACGGTCGTGGCGTGGTAGCCGTCCCGGAAGAGCAGCTCGCGGCATGCCGTCAGCACCGCGGCGCGGTTGCGGCGCGCGGCCTCGCGCCGGCGCTCGGAGTTGTACGGCCGGCGTGGCGTCTCATCTGACATCGGCACACCCTCCAAATTTGCTACAGTCGACTGTATCGAATTCTGCTCGGTGGCAGGAGGTTCGTATGTCCCGTCCCGCGCCCACGCAGGTGGCACCCGGCGTCCACCGCCTCGGCGATCACGGCGTCAACTTCTACCTGATCGAGGGCCCCGACGGTCTCATCCTGATCGACGCGGGGGTGCCCGCCCATCTGGAGCAGTTGCGCGGGCTGCTGGCCGGCCTCGGCAGCTCCGTGGCCGACGTCCGTGCCGTGCTCCTGACCCATGGACACCCCGACCACACCGGTCTGGCCCACACGCTCCAGGAGGCCGGCGCCGTCATCTGGATCCACGAGCGGGACGCCGCCATCCTGCACGACGGCCCGCGGAGCGCGACCCGCCACGCCAAGCCCGAGCGTTCGATGCTCCCCTACCTGCTGCGCAGGCCCTCCTCGCTCGCCCTCGTCCTCCAGCTGGCCCGCGCGGGAGCCTTCACCGCTCCCGCCGTCCAGGACGCGCGGGTCTTCGGCGCCGACCAGGTGCTGAAAGATGTCCCCGGCGCCCCGCAGGCCGTCGTGCTGCCCGGCCACACACCCGGCAGCGCCGCGTACTTCTTCGCCGACCGCGGGCTGCTCTTCACCGGCGACGCCCTCGTCACCGAGGACGGACTGTCAGGCCACACCGGACCCACGATCGTGAGCCGCTGCTTCACCCACGACAGCCGGGCCGCGCTCACCGCCCTCGACCGCCTCGACGAACTGACGGCCGACCTGCTGCTGCCCGGCCACGGCGCACCCTTCACCGACGGCATCCGAACCGCCACCCAGCAGGCACGGCACCTCGGCGTGCACTGACCTCCACGCAGAGGCGACGTTGAAGAGCGCGAGCGTGACCGCCGTACACCAGATCTCCAGGCGGCGACCCGCCTGGCGCAAATATCCATCACCTTCTAAGGAAACGACATGAGTTCTACACCGCCGAACAGCGACGTGGAGACGCCGGACTACTACCGTCCGCGCGTCATGCACGTCCCCGCCGAGAAGGGCGTGGTCAAGTGGATGTCCGGCGACGTCTACACGACCATGGCGACGGCCGAGTCCACCAACGGCGCATTGGGCTTCACGGTCTGCTGGGTGCCTCCGGGCCACGGCCCGGTAGCGCATGTGCACAAGAGTGCCGATGAATCCTTCTACGTCATCTCGGGTTCGCTGGAATTCCTGAACGGCGATCAGACCTTCGTGGCGGACGCCGGTGACTTCGTCTTCGTGCCGAGGGGCACGCGGCACCGGTTCCGGAACATCACCGACGAAGAGGCGTACATGGTGTCCTTCTTCACTCCCGGCGGAGGCGAGGGGCTGTGGCTGGAGGCCGGGGACGACCCCGTCCCCGGCGGGAAGCCCGAGTTCTGGCCGCCGGAGCGCGGCCTGGCGCTGGCGCCGCTCCTCGGACGGAAGGACATCGACATGGAGGTGCTGCCAGAGGAAGCGGACTTCAACGCGCCCGCCGACGAGGCCTGAGCGAGGACAGCACCGCAACGGTGCTCGGGCCGAGGGGCCGTCGGCCCGAGCACCTTCTGAGGACGCGGCATTGCGCCGGCGATCAGCGCACTCGTGTTGCGCCTGGCCGCGGAGAACGAGCGGCCCTACTGCTTCGCCGTCGTCGAGCGCCCCACACGCCGCGTGCACGTCCTGGGCGTCACCGCCAACCCGACCGCAGGATGGGGCGCCCCGGGTTCGCGATCGCGTCGCCGGCCGGGCCGGACGGGGCGCCGTGGGACGAGGAGTTCCCAGAAGCGATCGTCTCGAGGAGCCGGGGGACGAGTGCGGCGGCCTGGGCGCGGATCTCGGGAATCGCCGTCGTCTCATACCGTACGCCGCGCAGCATCGGCCCGAGTGCGAAGATGCGGTCATGCGGTCGTCCTGTGGCGTCCAGGACCGCCCCGGCCTCTTCGGCGTCCAGGCCGAGCCGCAGCGGGTCCGGCCGGGCCAGACCCGAGTCGATGAGGCTGCGCAAGAAGGGATCGCCGGTGACTTCGGCAGCCGGACCGGTGCCGTTGACCAGCCAGCCGACACGGAGTTCGCGGCTGACGCCGTCGCTGTCGAAGCGAACCCTCATCTCATCACGGCCCGCCGTCGCGGTGACGAGACGGCCGCGCAGCACCTTGAGACGGCCGGTGGCCTGAAGGCTCGCGATCCGGGCGGCTGTGGCCGGAGGAATCCGATGCCGGTGAACCTCCCAGTACCTGGCCACCGAGGTCAGAAAACGTCGCCGGTCATCGATGCTGAGCCGCGCCCACAGGTCAGGGACGTGAGGACGTAGACCGTCGATGACCCCTTGCCAGTCACCACCGTTGCTCTTGATCGCGGCGCGAACCATCCCCATCAGCTCGGCGAGGCGGACCTCACCGCCGGGCAGGGACATCTCGGCCGCAGGAGAGGGAGGACATCGGTGCCGGCGCGGTAGCAGGCCGTGCCGGGAGATCGCGTACACGACCGTGTCCTTGTCCGCCCGGGTCGCCGTGGTCGCCAGATCCACCATCGTCAAACCGGTGCCGACCACCAGGACGGGGCTGCCGTCACAGATCTTGGTCAGCGCACCAGGACCCCATGGATCCGCGACATAACGAGGACCGGCCTCGATCTGAGACCACGGCGCAGGCGGACGATTGCCGGTGGCCAGCACCACGGCGTCCGCGTCGATCCTGTCCCCGTTCGACAGCCGGAGTCGCAGTGGCCGTCCCGGCGCCGCCGTGGTGAGCGCGGTCACGGTGCCCGTGAGCTGCGAAATACGCCCGCCGTACGGCATCTGGCGCGCGCAGTCGTCGAGGAGTTCGCGCAGATAACGCCCGTACGTGCGGCGCGGAAGGAAGTCGGAACCGGCGAGGTTCAGGCCCTGTCCGTGCGTCCAGCGCAGCAGGTGGTCCGGGTCATCGGCCACGGCGCTCATCTTCGCGGCACAGGCATTGAGAAGGTGATGAGGATCGGTCGTCGCGTACGCCTGCCCCCACCCGTGACGCCCATCCCGATCGACCAGCACGACCTGCAACGATCTCGCACGCGCCTGCGCGCCGCGAGACAGATGCACCGCGGTCAAGGTGCCGCTCGCACCGCCCCCGACGATCACGACCACCGGCGCATCGTCACGGCGAGCCGAAGAGTCACTCACCCTTGCGAGGGTAGTCGATAATCCCGATTGATTTAATCGGCTACTCGCCGGCGCGGAAGTTGCCGGATACGGCCCCGCCGGGTGAGCGGCGCGATAACCGTTTGCGCCGGCGGATCAGCCGACTAAAGTGCGGCTCGTGACTCGGCACCAAGAGGGAGAGCTGGGCGAGGGGGAGACAACCCGCGCGCGGTGAGCCCGCGCGTCCGCTCTTCTTGACGACAGCGCGGCCGGTGTATCACCGGCCGCTTTGTGCTGCCTGGACGCGGTATCTGTCCCGCCTCCCTGCTGGAGTCATCCTTGTCGTTCCATCCTGTCTCGCGTTACCGCCTGTCCACGCGGCGACGCCATTACCTTCTGGCCGCCGGCCTCTTCCTGGTCCTGGGGTTCCATGTCGGGGTCTGGGCCGTTCAGCTGTCCGAGCTGGCGTCCGCGCTGGATCTGAAGCCCGGCACCCTGGGCATGGCGGTGACCGCCGCCGCGACCGCCGGGGTCATCACCCTGTTCGGCGGCGGACGTCTGGCCGACCGGTTCGGGCGCCGCCCGATTATCATCACCGGACTCACCGGAACCGCAGCGGCCTTCGTGCTGCTCGGGTGGGTCGCTTCATCCGACACCCTGGTCGCGGTGTTCGTCGTGTACGGCCTGATGGTGAGCTTCATCGATCTCGGCGCCAACACGGTCGGCGCCGACTACGAGCGGACCTACGACTGCCACGCCATGACCGGGCTGCACGCCGGGTTCAGTCTCGGGGCGCTCCTGGGCGCCGCCCTCAGCGCATCGCTGCTTTCGATCGGCGTTGGGTTTCGCGTCGTCTACCTCGTCCTCGCGGGTGTTCTCGCCGCAGCAGGCCTGACAGTGTGCCAGGCGTCCTTGCCGCCATGGGGGGAAGCCGGGCGCGGCGAGAGTCCTGGTCACCGGACGCAAGGCGTATGGCGTATCCCGGCGGCCAGGCTCGCCATCGCCGTGGTGACGGTGACCTTCTTCGGAGACGGTGCGCTGGACAGCTTCCTGGCGATCTACCTGCGCCAGGCTCCCTCCTCCTCCATTGTGCTCACCGGAATGGGCATCGGCGGCTTTCACCTGGCGTCGCTCCTCGGCCGGCTCATCGCCGCCCGCCTGCTGCGGCGGTGGGGAGAACGCCGGGTGCTGCTCGGTGCCGGACTCCTCGCCTCCGTGGGTATCGCCTGCGCCGTTGGCGCGCCGAGGGCCGCCTCGGCGATCGCAGGCCTGCTGCTCACGGGCCTGGCCGTCGCCCCGATCGTCCCGACCGCGCTGTCGCTCGCCGGACGCAGTGCCCCTGGCCGTTCCGGTCAGGCGGTGGCGACGACCACCGCGGCCGGCTACAGCGCTTTCATCCTCAGCCCCGCCCTCATCGGCGGCATCGCCGACGCCACCACCTTGCGGACCGCCCTGGCGCTGCTGGTCGGCACCTACCTCGCCGTGACCCTCCTCTCGGGACGATGGCCTTCCACCGCCCCGAAGGGGAGCGGTACCGGTCACGGGCGCGGCGGTTGAGCATAGGCGAATAGCGTCAGGTCGCCCGGGACCGCCGGGAGGCGGTGCTAACGACGGCTCCTTCGCCGCGCGTGACCTATCCGGACGTGTGGTCGAAGTGGAGTTTTGTGGTGATGCGGTAGCGGTCGCCGCGGTAGGCGGACTGGGCGTACTCGATGGTGCGTCCGGTGTCGTCCTGGGTGGTGCGTTCGATGTGCATGATC
>NZ_BAABHK010000033.1:0-75876 GCF_039542055.1 Actinoallomurus vinaceus | reverse complement strand
CTGGCTTTTAGCACACTGTTGAGTTCTCAAGAAACGGACACACACCGTCCGGAACCTGTTTCCAGTTCCCGTCTGGGGCTTGTTTCCTCAATCTTACCGATTTGTTTTCCTTTGTCGAATCGACCGACTCGGGAGAACTTCTCGGCCCCACCCAACACAGCACCGAAGTCCAAGACCTCAGAAACTGCCTTTGGGAAGGTCCCGGCGACCGCACCACCAGACGGTGTCACGTACTCGAGCCGGGCTGATAGATCAATAGTACCCCATCTCAGAGACTCATCACGCCAGTCCCGACAACGGACGCCGAGGATCGAGGGATCTGCCGGCCCTTCACCGCCGATGGCGGCGGCTGAACCACTCCGCGATCGACCGCTTGTAGCCGTCCGGCATGCGCAGCCCCGACACCTCTGGCTCGCGGAAGAGCGCGGCTTCCGCATGCTCATCGCTGACCCGGAGCGGCCGGTCGGTCGTCAGCTCGCACCCGTAGGTGACGATCAGCACGTCCGCCCCGGGAGCGATGTGGTAGTCCCACGAGTCGAGGATCGCCGCGATCGTCACCGGCCAGGACGCCTCTTCGAGGATCTCCCGCGCTACGCAGGCCTCGGGGGATTCGCCCAGCTCGAGTTTGCCGCCCGGCAGTTCCCATTCATCTCGCTCGTTCCGCAGCAGCAACACCCGGTCGGCCGGGTCGAGCACAACGCCCTTGACGCTCACCGGGAACCGGTGCGCGGCGTTGCCTCGTGCGGGCGCCGCGCTGCCCGCGGTCAGGTTCTCCCCCATGCTTGGACCGCACCACGACCACGGTCCGGCAGTCAACGACGAACGCCACCGCGAGGCGTCCGTTTCCGAGCGTGACCGGTCGTCCGGCCGGCGGTCGCCGGCTATCCCTTGAGGACGGATTCGACGAACTTGTGAGCGGGCTTGGCGAGCCGATCGTGCAGTTCGAAGAAGGTCTCGGCCGCTCGCGTTCCGTTCCAGTCCGTCGGCAGGACCTCGGCGGGAAGCCCGGGATCGGAGTACGGGAGACGGCGCCAGTCCGTGAGGGCGCTGACGTGGTCCATGAACGCCTGCGCCGGATCGATGTCCGTGTGGTCGCGATAGCCGCGCAGAACCGGATCGTGACGTTCGAGGAACTCGTCGTAGAGGTTCCGCAGGCGAGACAGATCCCACCACCCGGGGACCTGATCCCTGACATCGGTGAACGCCAGGTGGTGCGCGTGGAAGAGATTGACGTACGCGCTCAGCCCATGGCGTTCGAGGCCGTCGCGCGTCTCGTCGAGGAGGTGGGCGGGCGCGATCCAGACGCCCGCGGCGACCGTGCCGAACCCGAGCCAGGTCAGTCGCGAGCGCAGTTGGTGTCGCTTGTCGCGTTCTGTCTCCGGCACGCTGAAGACGGCCAGCAGCCAGCCCTCGTCGGTGGTCGCCCGTCGCCGTTCGAAGATGCGCCGGTCGCCCTCGCGCAAGATCTGGTACGCCTCTCGGGACAACGCGTACCCGGCGGTGCCGTCGACCTTGGTCGAGGTGAGGAGGCCGCGCCGCTTGAGGCGGAAGATCGCCGACCGGACGGAGGGCGCGTCCACGCCGCATCGGGCGAGCAGTTTGATGACCGAGGCGACGCTCATCCAGCCGCCGACCTCGCGCGCGTACAGCCCGTACACGGTGACGATCAGGGCGCGGGGTTTCGGGCCCCGGCCACTGAACTCGTCGTCATCGGCCACCACGACGCACCTCCGCGCTCACGGACGCACTCCTGGTGGGGGTGTGCTCCCTTGCGTAGCCTGGACGGTCGTCATGATATCGATTCATCACCCCGCCGCCGGTCACGGCCGCCAGCGCGCGTGCCGGGTGGCGGACCGGCCCTCTCGGATCAGCTGCAGCCGCGGCTTGGGGCCGTCGGTCCGACCGGTCTGCGGCTTGCGGCGGCCGGCCTGCCAGGGCAGGGGCCAGGTCGCTCCCGGCCCGGTGTAACCCTGTTCGACGGCCGCGTGCAACGTCCAGCCGGGGTCGTGGAGGTGGGCCCGTCCCAGGGCGCACAGGTCGGCGCGGCCGGCCAGGATGATCGAGTTGACGTCGTCGTACGAGGAGATGACGCCGACGGCGATCGTCGGTATGCCGACCTGGTTGCGGATCCGGTCGGCGTACGGCGTCTGGTACGACCGTCCGAAGGCCGGCTTCTCGTCCGGTGTCACCTGACCGGTCGACACGTCGACGGCCGCGGCGCCGGCGTCCGCGAACGCGCGGGCGATCTCCACGGCGTCGTCTCCGGTGATGCCGTCGTCGACCCAGTCGGTCGCTGAGATCCGTACCGTCATCGGCTTGTGCCGAGGCCACACCCGACGCATCGCGCGGAAGACCTCGAGCGGGTAGCGGACCCGGGCGGCGAGGTCGCCTCCGTACTCATCGGTGCGGCGGTTCGTCACCGGGGAGATGAAGGACGACAGCAGATAGCCGTGCGCGCAGTGCAGTTCGAGGAGGTCGAAGCCGGCGGCCTCCGCACGCCGCGCGGCGTCGACGAACTGCTGCTCGATCTCGTCCATGTCGGCACGGGTGAGCTCGCGGGGCACCTGGTTGACCCCTTCTTGGTACGGGAGGCCGGACGGCGCGACGACCTCCCAGTTGCCCTCGGGAAGCGGGCGGTCGATCCCCTCCCACATGAGCCGCGTGGAGCCCTTGCGGCCGGAGTGGCCGATCTGGACACCGATCTTCGCCGCGCTCTCGCGGTGCACGAAGTCGGTGAGCCGGCGCCATGCGGCCGTCTGCTCCTCGGTCCAGATGCCGGCGCAGCCGGGTGTGATACGCCCCGTTTCGGAGACGCAGACCATCTCGGTCATGACCAGACCGGCACCGCCGAGCGCCTTGCCTCCCAGATGGACCAGGTGGAAGTCGTCCGGCACGCCGTCGACCGCCCGGTACATGTCCATCGGTGACACCACGATCCTGTTGACGAGCTCGAGCTCGCCGAGGTGGAAGGGGCGGAACATCGGCGGTGTCGCGGGCCCGTCTCCGGGGCGGCGCGGCTGCCGCTCGGCGAACCAGGCGTCGACGCGTGCGACGAACTCGGGGTCGCGCAGCCGGAGGTTGTCGTAGGTGACCCGGCGGCTGCGGGTCATGATGTTGAACGCGAACTGCTCGGGCTCCTGGCCGACGTACTGTCCGAGGTTCTCGAACCATTCCAGGCTCGCCTGGGCCGCCCGCTGGGTGGACCGGACGATCGGCTTGCGCTCGGCCTCGTACGCGGTGAGCGCCTCGTCCAGGGTCGGCTGCTCGTGCAGGCACGCCGCCAGGGCCAGGGCATCCTCCATGGCCAGTTTGGTGCCCGACCCGATGGAGAAGTGGGCGGTGTGCGCGGCGTCGCCCAGGAGCACGACGTTCTCGTGCCGCCAGTTCTCGTTCCGTACCGTGGTGAAGTTGATCCATTTGCTGTTGTTCGCACGGAGAGAGCAGCCGCCCAGCTCCTCGGCGAAGATCTCCTTCACCCGCGCGATCGATGTCTCGTCCGACTCCCCCGGGGCGAGGTCCCGGGCGGCGGACGCGTCGAAGCCGGCCCTGCGCCAGACGTCCTCGTGCATCTCGACGATGAACGTGCTGCCGTGGGCGTCGAAGGGATAGCCGTGGATCTGCATCACGCCGTACGGCGTCTCCCGGACGTAGAACTTGAAGGCGTCGAACACCTTGTCCGTACCGAGCCACATGTACTTGCAGGCGCGCTGCTCCAGGTCGGGGTTGAAGGAGTCGGCGTACTTCGACCGGACCGCCGAGTTCAGCCCGTCGGCGGCGACCACCAGGTCGTGGGTGCCGGCGAGCTGCGCGACGTCGGGCGCATCGGTGCGGAAGTGGACGGTGATGCCGAGTTCGCGGCAGCGCTGCTGCATGATCTCCAGCAGCCGCTTGCGGCTCAGCGCCGCGAAGCCGTGGCCTCCGCTGGTGAGCGCCTGACCGCGGTAGTGGACGTCGATGTCGTCCCAGCGGGCGAACTCCGCCTCCATCCGGCGGTAGATGCCGGGATCGGCGTGCTCGATCCCGCCGAGCGTCTCGTCGGAGAACACCACGCCGAATCCGAAGGTGTCGTCCGGGGCGTTGCGCTCCCAGACGGTGATCTCGTGCTGCGGCCCCAGCTGCTTTGCCAGCACCGAGAAGTACAGACCGCCCGGGCCTCCTCCGATGACCGCAATCCGCACGGTGTCCTCCTCCTGCGATGACGGACCGATATGAAGGTAACGCGAAAATTCGACGGCCGTCAATGAAACGCAATACCCCCTCGATCTCGCCGAGGCCTAAGCCCGGCGCGCCCTCAGCCTCTCGTCCGGGATCACGGCGGTGCCGAGGATCTCGATCATGGCTTCCGGCTGCCACAGCTCGGTGCACCCGATGCCCGCCATGGCCGGATAGACCGGCCCGGCCATCTCCCGCCAGACCTTGCCGATCTCCTTGCCGTGCGCCTGATAGTCGGCGATGTCGGTGAGGTAGATCGTGATGCTGACCAGGTCCTCCGGTTCTCCGCCCACCTCGCGGAGCGTGGTCAGCAGGTTGCCGAACGCCTGCCGGAACTGCTCGACGATGCCGCCGTCGACGATGCGCATGTTCGCGTCCAGCGCGGTCTGCCCGCCCAGGTACAGCGTGTTCCCCTGCAGCGTGCCGTGCGAGTAGCCCCTCGGCGCGGGCAGGGCGGCGGGGTTGACGGCGATGGGCTTCACGGGAGTCCTCCTCGGCTCGAGCTCGTTATTGACAACATATGACGATCGTGAAGAATTCGACATACCAGCGGACGAAGGGACCCCGGCTCGCATGACCCCCACCTCCGAGATCCTCACGGCGGCGCTCAGCCTCACCCCTGCGGCCCCGGAGCACTTCGACGAGGCCTATGTCGCCACGTCACAGGACTGCCCGTGGCCGAAGGCGTACGGGGGCGACCTCGTCGCCCAGGCCGCCGTCGCCGCGATGCGCTCGGTCGGCGACGACCGGACGCTGCACTCGATGCACAGCTACTTCATGCGGCCGGTCGAGGTCGGCGCCGAGGTCCGCTACGAGGTCGAACGCCTCAGGGACGGGCGCAGCTACTCCACCCGGCACGTCCGCGGATACTCCGGCGGCAGCCTCGCGTACATCGCCACGGCCTCCTTCCACGCCTCCGAGCAAGGGGGCGAGTACGCCGCGGCCATGCCCACGGGCGTCCCGGATCCGGACGCGCTGCCGACCAGCGCCGCCTACCTGGAACCGATCGAGCCCGACAGCGAGGCCGGCGGCACCATGACCAAGGAGTCGAAGGCGTACTGGTCGTCGGGGCGCGGCTTCGACATGCGGCACGTGCCGGGCCCGGTCTACCTCACGGTGGAGGGAGAGCCGGTCCCGCACCAGGCGATCTGGGTCAAGCCCTTCGACGCGCTCCGGCCCGTCGAAGGGCTCACCTCCCGAGCACGGGACCTCGCCGCCCTCGCCTACGTCTGCGACTACACCATCCTGGAGCCGATCCTCCGCGTCCTCGACCTTCCGTGGGCGCTCCCCGGGCTCACGACCGCGAGCCTCGACCACGCGATGTGGTTCCACCGCCACGAGCCGATGGACGACTGGCTGCTCTACGCGCAGGAGGCGGGAGCGGCCCAGGACGGTCGCGGCCTCGGCCTGGGCCGCTTCTTCGGCCGTACGGGACGGCACCTGGCCACGGTCGTGCAGGAGGGGGTCATCCGTACGTCCTGACCACCGGCACTCCCGCGTGACCAGCTCCGCCTCACCACCGCCCGACCCCACGACCGACCGGAACGGAGCCGACCCCCATGGAACCCGATTTCAGCAAGTACCGCCTCGAGGGCGACAACTCGATGTACCGACTGCCCAGCGGCCTCGTCGCTCCCGTGGTGACGCGCGGCGGTTCGGAGGACGTCAACGCCGCCGATTCCGGCGGGGCCGTCCGGGTCTCGGGTGTCAGCATCCAGCACACCCCCGCCACCAGGCTGTGGTTCGGCAAGGTCAGCAACGAGCCCGGCTATCGCTCGGTCTCCCACCACCACGGCGAGGCCGAGACCGGGGGCTACGTCCTGTCGGGTCGGGCGCGCATCTACTTCGGCGACAGGTTCGAGGACTACGTCGACATGGAGGAGGGCGACTGGGTCTTCGTGCCGCCGTTCATGCCCCACGTCGAGTGCAATCTGTCGCGGACCGACCCGCTGGTGTGGATGACCACGCGCACACCGGAGAACATCGTCGTCAACCTGCCCGACGTCGCCGACGCGGACCTGCGCGACTGGCTGGACCGATGACGACCTCCCCGCCGGCCCCCTCGTACTCCGCGCACCTGGACACCTTTACCCGCGACCACCTGCCTCCCGCCCGCCTGTGGCCGACGATCGAGTTCACCACGCCGGACCTGCGCTACCCGGACCGGCTCAACGCCGCCACCGAGCTCATCGACGTCCCGATCGCGACGTTCGGGGCCGACCGGCCGGCGCTCCGTACGCCGGCTGGGGAGATCTGGTCCTACGGCGAGCTGCGGACGCGGGCCAACCAGGTCGCGCAGGTGCTGACGGAGGATCTCGGCCTGGTCCCGGGACAGCGTGTCATGCTCCGCTCGCCCAACAACCCGTGGACGGTCGCCGCCTGGCTCGGCGTGCTCAAGGCCGGTGGCGTCGTCGTCACCACGATGGCCGCACTGCGCGCCCGGGAGATCGCCCCGATCGTCGAGCGGACCCGGCCCTCGATCGCGCTGGTCGACCACCGGTGCGCCGAGGACGCCTACACCGTCCGGGACACCACACTGCCGTCGCTGACGGTCGTGGAGTACGGCGGCGCCGGTCCGGGGGATCTCATCGCCCGCGCCGCCGTCAAGTCCGGTGCGTTCACCGACGTGGAGACGTCCGCCGAGGACGTGGCGCTCCTCGGACCGACCTCCGGCAGCACCGGCGTGCCGAAGATCACCATGCACTTCCACCGGGACATCCTGTCCATCGACAACACCTTCGGCCGTCATGTGCTGAAGCTGGCCGCGGACGACCTGGTCGCCTGCTCCGCCCCTCTGGCGTTCACCTTCGGCCTCGGCATGCTCGTCGTCTTCCCGCTGCGGGCCGGCGCCTGCGCGCTGCTGACCGAGGCCGCCACCCCGCTGCAGCTCGCGGAGATCGTCGAGCGGGACGGCGTCACCGTTCTCGCGACGGCGCCGACGGCGTACCGGGCCATCCTGCGCGAAGGGCAGGAACGGCGGCTCGCCGGGCTCCGGACCGGGGTATCGGCGGGCGAGCACATTCCCCAGGAGACGTGGGACAAGCTGCGAGACCGGCTCGGGCTAAAGGTCATCGACGGCATCGGCGCCACCGAGATGCTGCACATCTTCATCTCGGCCGCCGGTGACGGCATCCGGCCCGGGGCGACCGGTAAGCCGGTACCCGGATACCGGGCCGCCGTCCTCGACCCCGACGGCGCGGAGCTCGGCCCCGGAGAGCCGGGCCTGCTGGGCGTCATCGGCCCGATCGGCTGCCGCTACCTCGACGACCAGCGGCAGCAGAACTACGTCCTGGGCGGCTGGAACATCACCGGAGACATCTTTCACAAGGACGAGGACGGCTACTTCTTCTACCGGTCCCGCAGCGACAACATGATCGTCTCCTCGGGCTACAACATCGGCGGTCCCGAGGTCGAGGCCGCCATCGACACTCACCCGGACGTGCTCGAGTCCGCGGTCGTCGGCCGCCCCGACGCCGAGCGCGGCTCGGTCGTGTGCGCCTTCGTGGTGCTCCGCGACGGCGTGACGCGCGACGCCGCCAAGGCCGCGGAGATCCAGGAGCACGTCAAGCGGATCCTGGCCCCCTACAAGTACCCGCGCGACGTGCGGTTCTGTGACTCCCTGCCGCGCAACGCGAACGGCAAACTGCAGCACTTCGCCCTCCGCCGGATCCTGGAGAGCGAGCAGGCCGCCTCAGCCTGACGACCGCGCGCACGCGGGAAGGTGCATCCAGCGTTACCCGGGAGTCGGAAGCCTGCACCATGGGCATCGTGCCCCGCCCGTCGGTCTAATCGATCTCATGAAGAAAGCACGCAAGAGAAGACCGATGGTGCTCGCCGGAGCCGTTCTGGCCGTCTCCGTGGCGGCCGGCACCGCGACCGCTTCGGCCGCTCCCCCGGCAGCGGGCACGCTGCCGCCACTGGACCCGGCGGTGATGCGCGCGGCGATCGCCGGGCTGCCGAACGCGACCGTGACGGGCGCGATGGTCAAGGTCACCGGGCCCGCCGGGCACTGGAGCGGCACCTCCGGCGTCGGGAACGTCCGGACCGGGACGCCCGTGCCCGCGGACGGCCGGTTCCGGGCCGGCAGCATCTCCAAGGTGTTCACCGCCGTGGTCGTCCTTCAGCTGGTCGCCGAGCACAAGGTCGACCTCGACCAGTCGGTCCAGCACTACCTGCCGGGCCTGCTGCCCGCCTCCTACCCGAAGGTCACGGTCCGGCAGCTCCTCGACCACACCAGCGGCCTGCCGACCGGCGGCAGTCTCGGCGAGCCGCAGGGTGACCCGAACCAGTGGTTCGTGGACCACCGCTTCGACAGCTGGACGCCGCAACAGATCGTCGCCGACGCGATGAAGTTCCCGATGGACTTCGCGCCCGGCACCCGGCAGCGCTACAACGGCGTCAACTACTTCGTCGCCGGTCTCCTCATCGAGAAGGTGACCGGACGCTCGTACGCCCACGAGGTACAGCAGCGGATCCTCGACCCTCTGCACCTGCGCGGCACCTACGTCCTGGACCGGCGTGACCCGCGCCTGCCCGGCCCCCACCCCCACGGCTACGTCGCGGTGACCACGAACGGCACGACCGTTCTGCACGACGTGTCAGAACAGAGCCCCTATCCGTGGGCCGAGGGCGGGATCATCTCCACCAGCGACGACCTCACCCGCTTCATCCGCGCCATCTTCCAGGGCCGTGTGGTGCCCCGCTCCGTGCTCGGCGCCATGTTCACCGTGCCGAACGTGACGTACGCCGACAAGAACAACTGCAACATCGGGCCCGGCGCCGGCCGCGCCTGTTACAGCGCGGGCCTCATGCGCGTGACGCTGCCCAACGGCCTGACGGGCTGGGGCAAGACCGGCTCCCGCCCCGGCTACACCAGCGGCATGTTCGCCACCCGCGACCTCCGCCGCGTCCTGGTCTACTCGATCAACCCCACGGGCAACAAGGACGGCTCGGAGCAGCCCTACGTCCTGAAGATCGCCGCTGCCGCCTTCGACCCGTCCCTCACGGGTTCCTGACGAGCGCCTGCCACCCGGCACCGCCCCGCCGCCCGCCCTTCGTCCCCCGGGACGGGCGGGCGGCGAGTCACTCCGGCGCTCCCGGCCGGGCAGTCGTCATGCCCTCCAGCGCGGCCTGGCCGTCACGGAGCAGGCCGACGGCGCGGGGGAAGTCCTTGAGCTGTCCGGCAAGCAGGTCCAGGGCCAGGGCGACCGAGTACGCGGGAACACCGCGCGCCGTCAGGATGTCGCGGGTCCAGACGATGAAGCGAGTGAACAGGCCGGAGTCGTCCATGTAGAGGGCGACCCCGAGGAACTCGGTGATGTGGGCGATGTCCTCGGCGGTGCGCTGACGCTGCCAGTCGCTGTAGCCGGCCATGGCCGGAAACCGTTCCTCCAGCGCGGCGAGGACCGTTGCGACGAGCCGGTGGGCACTGCGCGTGACCAGCGTGTACTCCTGGTCGGTCAGGTGCGGCAGGTCGTCCAGCGGCTGGCGGGCGGCCGCCGGGGCGAAAGGATGGGCGACGATCTCTTCGAGGATGCCGGCCGCCGCACGGGCGTCGGGCGCCCAGCCGTCCGCACCGAGCCGGTCGGCGTAGCGCCCGGCGGGACCGAAGGCCGCGCCGCCGACCATGACCGGGACACCCGTGGCCTGGCACGCGATGATCGTGGCGTGCGCCGTGGGCAGGCGGGTGGGGATGGAGGATGACAGGGCCAGCGCGTCCGGTCCCGTACGGTGCAGCTGGTCGATCAGGTGCGGGACGGGCACCTGCGCGCCGAGGAAGTCCACCTGCCGGCCCCGCAGCCGCAGAGTCTCCGCCAGCAGTCGGGCGGGCAGGGCGTGCCACTCCCCGTCGACGCATGCCACCGTGATCCGGCCCCGTCCCGGCTCCTGAAACGCGTGCGTGTGGTGGGCCACGGCGGCGATGACACGGTCGTTGATGGCCGTCGCGGTGTGCTCCTGAGCGACACCGATTCGGTTCGCCGCCCATTCGACGCCGACCTTCGCCTGCACCGGCGCGATCACGTCCAGCAGCGCCGACTCAGGGTCCAGGCCGGCGTCCACCGCCGACAGTACGACCTCCACGGCGGCGTACTCGTCGCCCTCGTGGACGGCGTCCCACAGCCGGGCGGAAAGAGCTTCGGTGGCGCTCCGGTCGGGGGTCGAAGCGGTCATCGCCGGGATTCCCGGCCTCGCGGGTATCGCTCCGCCGCTTTCGGGCGTTCGCCGTGCGGCGCGGTGATCGCGACAATGGCCATGTCGTCCTGTTCCCGGTTCCCGGCCCACTGCGCCACGAGCATCTGCAGGCGTTCCACGATTGCTTCGGCAGGCATCCCCGCGCATTCGGACAGCGTGTCCATCAGCCGCTGGTCGCCGAAGAACACTGCCTCGCCGAGCGGGCCGCCGCGGGCCTCGGTGATGCCGTCGGTGTACAGCACACAGGTCTCGCCCGGCGCCAGCTCGACCTGGGCGGTCGTCGCTTCGACGCCGGAGAACGCGCCGATCAGGTCGCCGTGGGTGGCCGCCTTCTCGATACCGCCGTCGGACCGCACGACGAGCGGGGGCGGATGCCCGGCGCTGGTCAGTCTGAGCCGGACGCGGTCACCGGCCCGTACCGCCGACGCCAGCACCAAGGTGGCGAACCGGCTCGATTCAGTGTTCAACAGCGCCCCGTTGAGCAGGGACAGCATCCGCATATGGTCGTCGGCCATGGGCAGCAGCGCGTGGAGCGCCGTGCGGATCTTGCCGGTGGTGACCGCCGCCTCCAGCCCTTTGCCGCACACGTCGCCCAGGACGACGAGGGACTCGGCGGATTCGTCGGCACCCGGATGGATGTCGTAGAAGTCACCGCCGATGAGCTCGCTGCGCACGGACGCGCGATACGCGCCGGCGAAGTCGACGCCGTGGACGTGGTGCAGCCGGGGCGGCAGCAGCTCGCGCATGAGGACCGCGGTGATCCCGGCCTGCTCGGCGTACATGCGGGCCGCCGACAGGGCCGCGCCGGCCCGAGCGGCGAAGAGCCGGGCGGAGACCTCCTCGTTCTCGCTGAACACCGGCCGGTCGCTGCGGCGCAGCAGGATGAGAGCGCCGGCCGGGATGCCGTATCCGGGCAGCGGCGTCACCATCACCGCACCGACCGGTCCGCTGAAGGCGTCCGGAACGGCCCAGGACGGCAGCTCACCCGGGACGACCCGGCGGGCGGGCACCGGTGGGAAGCCCTGCAGTGCCTCGCTCAGCCCGGGGACCTCGACGGGGTCGGCCTGCACCGTACGGCGGAGTACGCCGCCGCCGCGGACCGCGAAGGCCACCGGCAGCCGGTCTCCCACACTGGGTGCGACGACCACCGCCGCGTCGGCCAGGTGCTCGGCCGCCAGCCGTACCGCGAGCTCCGTGCACCGGTCGATGTTCAAGGTCGACAGCAGGGCTGTGGACGCCTCCGCCAGGAAGGTCGCGCGCTGTCGCTCCGCCGGCTCGGTCTCGGCACGCCGCCGGTCGGTGGCGTCGACCAGCCACCACATCACATTCCCGCCCGGCACGCGGGTCGGATACGCCTCGAAACTGCGCTCCCCCGCCTGTCCACGCGAAGGCTCGGCCCCAGCGCCAGGCCGGCCCACGACCCGGTGCGCCTCCGCCAGCCACCCGGGCATCGTCGCGGCGAGGCTCGCCCCCGGCTCGGCTCGCGGGAACAGCCGGACGGCGGCCTCGTTGAGCTCGACCACCCGGCCGGCGGCGTCGACCATCACCACGGGGTACGGAGCGGCGCCCCACAGGGCACCGGTAACCCGCCCTCGGCCCCGCCGGTCCGCGGAAGCAGCGCTGGAAACGTCCACCCGTCGGGCCCGCGGCCTCGCGAGCCCCACCGCCCTTTCAGTCGAGAACGTCGCTAGGCCCTTGCCACGCTAGTCGCTCGCCGAAAGTGCCTGGTCGGAGGCCCTGACCGTGCGCGGTCTCAGTCGGCGGAGCCCAGTTCGGGAAGGTTCTCGGCCAGCGGCACGAACTCCGTCACCGACAGGAGCCCGTCGTGATCGGTGTCGTACTCGGCGAACAGCGCCTTGACGATGCCCGACAGATCGTTCACCTCGGCCGCCGGGAACATCCCCGCGATCGCCGCGGTCACCTCATCGACGGTGAGCCGCCCATCCCCATCGGTGTCATATCGAGCGAACACCGCCTCGTACTGATCGGACATGATTCCCTTCCACCAGAGCGACCGTGGCCCCCGATCGTAACCACCGGCACAGTGTTCACGCACCTGAGATGATCGGTTCACGCCTTCATTACCAGCGACGACGATCGTGCTCCCGGATATCGATCGATAAGGAGTCCTGATGGCCGAGTCCCAGAATGAGTCACGCGACCAGGTCGCCAGGCGGCAGGTCCTGCGCGGGCTGGGTGGGCTGGCCATCGCCGCGCCCGTCCTGGCCCGGCCCGGCAGCGCCGCGGCACTGGTGACCACCCCGGACCAGGCCGGAGCGCCGGCGCCGGAGCAGCTGCACCTGCAGTTCGGCGCGGACGCCGCCCGTGAGGTGGCGGTGTCCTGGGCCGCGCCGCAGCGGGTCCGTCGTCCGGTCGTCCGGCTCGGCAGGCCGGGTCACGGGCTCGGTTCGGAGATCGAGGCCGAGGAGCGGGTCTACACCGAGGCCCTCACCGGGGAGACCGTCTACACGTACCACGCCGTCCTGCCCCGGCTCGCCGCCGACACCCGCTACGAGTACCACGTGGCGCACCGCGGCGCGGCGCCGCTCGACGGGTCGTTCCGCACGGCGCCCCACGGCCGTTCCAAGGGCTTCCGGTTCACCAGCTTCGGTGACCAGGCAATTCCCGCCAAGGTCGGCAAGGGGCTCGGGCCGGCCACGCCGAACGCCGGCTACATCGTCGACGCCGTGGAGCGGCTCGACCCGCTGTTCCACCTGCTCAACGGCGACCTCTGCTACGCCAACGTCAGTGACGCGCCCGTACAGACGTGGCAGTCCTTCTTCAACAACAATCAGCGTTCGGCGCGCAATCGCCCGTGGATGCCCGCTGCGGGCAACCACGAGAACGAGGTCGGCAACGGGCCGGAAGGCTACCTGTCGTACCAGACCCGCTTCACGTTGCCGCACAACGGATCGCGGGAGTTCTCCGGCAACTGGTACGCCTTCACGGTCGGCCCGATCCGCGTGATCTCCATCAACAATGACGACGTGTGCCTGCAGGATGGCGCGTTCAGCGCGTACCGGCGCGACAATGTCCCCGGATACGCGGCGAAGGGGTACGACCCCTACATCCGCGGATACAGCCACGGGGCGCAGAAGGCCTGGCTGGAGCGGACGCTCCGCGCGGCGAGCCATGACCCCGCCATCGACTGGATCATCGTCTGCATGCACCAGGTCGCGATGTCCTCCGCGCACTTCAACGGCGCCGATCTCGGCATCCGTCAGGAATTCCTCCCTCTTTTCGACAAGTACGGCGTCGACCTCGTCGTGGCCGGGCACGAGCATCATTTCGAGCGGACCTTCCCGGTCAAGGGGGTGCTGCCGGGCAGTTCGCTGCTCACGCCGGCGCCGCAGGCCACCGATGCCTCCGTCATCGACACCACCAAGGGCGCCGTGCACATGATCATCGGTGGCGGCGGGCACTCCTCCGCGACACCGTGGTCGGCGTTCGACTCACCGCACGACGGCGTCGTGATCTACGACGTGGGCCCCGGCGACCCGACGACCCAGCGCGCTTCCAAGACCACCACCGAGCCCGCGCCCTGGTCCGCGTACCGCGACCTGCAGCGGCCGTACGGCTTCGCCGCGTTCGACTTCGAGCCGCACGCCCCGGGCGGGAACACCGAGATCACTGTCACCCACTACGGCGCCGACCTCGGCTCCGCCGACTACCAGCAGCTGGACCGGTTCGTGCTCCGCAAGCCCCACGGCGGGCACCGGGCGTGACCATGTGATCGAGCGACGTCCCGTGGGCGCCCGCCCGGTGCGGCTCCAGACCGACACACGCCGCAGCGTGGGCGTCCACGACGTCAGTGCGTTTGCTCGTACTGTTCGACGACCGTCGCCGGGATACGGCCGCGTTCGTTGACGTCGATTCCACTGGCCTTCGCCCACGCGCGGATATCCGCGCTGCGCCGACGGCCGGCAACGGCACGGCTCGGCTGGTGCCGGACGCCACCGGCCCGCCGCGCACGCTCCACGAACGGCGACAGACGGTCACGCAGTATTCGCGCGTTTTCGGCACTGAGGTCGATTTCATACATGACCCCGTCGACAGCGAACGAGACCGTCTCTTCCGCTTCGTCGCCGTCCAGATCGTCGATAAGTCGTTTAATGACTTGCTCAGCCATTTTGCTCCTTCCCGGGTTTCCGGGCAATAATAGTAACGTAAGCAGTTCGGCTTCTCATGAAACTCTCATGAAGGGCCTTCATGGCCCGCGAGGCCACTTCTACGCTCCCGGTCATGAATGAAGAACTGCACGACCACGACCGAGGCCTCTCATTCGACCTGGTCACGTTCGGCCGGCGCAAGGCACTCCTTCTCGTGGGTGGCGTGAGCATAGCGGCCGTGGCATCCGCGTTGCCGGGCAAGGCCGACGCCGACGCGGCCGCCTGCACAGAGATTCCCAGCGAGACCGCCGGCCCCTACCCGGCCGACGGCTCCAACGGGCCGAACGTGCTGCCCCAAAGCGGCATCGTCCGCAGCGACATCCGATCCAGCTTCGGCGGCATGAGTCGAACCGCCACCGGGGTCCCCCTCACGATCAAGCTTACGGTCGAGACCGGCTCCTGCGCGCCTTCCCCGGCGCGCCCGTCTATCTATGGCACTGCAACGCCACCGGCGGATACTCGCTCTACTCCTCCGGCTACACCGCCACCCTCACCGTCCCGGCCTGAACCGCCGCGAACGTTCACCTCGACGGCGATCCCGGCTTCATCGGCCGGGCGCGGTCAGAACCTGGACCTCGGCGAGCGCGAGCTGGCCGGTCCCGGCGAGTTGGACGCGGACGTACCGGCCGGTGCGACCGACGTCGATCGTGGTCGGCCGCCCGGCCTGTGCGGTCTCGTGGTGAGACCACACCCCTGGCTGAGCCAGAGTGTCGCTCAGCGAGGTGGACACGAAAGGCGTGTCGGAGACGAAGACGTAGTAGTCCGCAAGCCCGGCGGCGCAGCAGTCCGCCCGGTTGTAGACCGCGATCCGCTCGATCGGGGAGGAGGCTCCCGTGTCGACCTGCCACCACGGCTGCGCCTCGGTCTTCGTGCCGGCGTAGTCGTTCAGGTCGTCGTCCACCGCGTAGCTCGCGGGATAGTTGGCGGACACCGTCGAGGACTGCGTGACCTGCTTGCCCAATGCCACGTTCGGCGGAGGCACCGCGCCGGATGCCGTTCCGGCCCGCGTGGTGACGGTCACCGCGGTCAGGGGCGCCCCGGACGGCGCCGTGGCCACGAGGAAGGCCGGTGAGAGCACGCGCACCCCGCCGGCGGGCCTCCCGGCGAAGCTCACCCGCGTCCCGGCCGTGAACCCGTCCCCCGCCACGAAGACCGTACGGCCCTCGGCCTGGGCGTAGCGGACCAGCGGCGGCCGGCCGGTCACGAGGTCACGGAAGCCGGCCTGCAGGCCCGCGGCGCCCACGGTCCCCGCCGGCAGGTCCGTCGCCATCGGACGCAGGGGCAGCGTCGCGTTGTCCGTGTAGGTGACGTCGGTGCCACCGGGCGGGTTGCAGTGGTACTGGCCGATGGGCTGTGCCGAGTAGTTCCCCGTCACGTCGAAGTGCCCGGTGGTCTGGCAGCCGCCCTGCGACAGCTTGCCGTTCCACTCGACGTTCCCGTCCCAGTGGATCCACTCCGCTCCGGCGTCGTCGTACCAGGTGAAGTTGACGTTGGCCTGGTCGTAGGCGACGTTGCCCTGGGCGTGCAGTCCGTGCGCGACGCTCGCGGCGCGGTCGACGGAGCCGTCGGTGGCGCGGACGGTCTGGCCCTGGTGCCCTTCGACGTAGATGGCGCCGCCGTCGCTGAGCACCTGCATGAAGCCGTGGATGAGATTGCCGCTGATCGTGTTGTCGCTGTTGACGTTCGTCGAGTTGTCCGGATGGTCGACGTTGTCCACGTGTCCCTGGATGACGCCCGCGCTGATCCCGGTGTACGGCACGTCCCGGATGTCGTTGTGCGTCACCGACGTGTGCCGGCCGAAGAACAGTGTGATGGCCGCCGCGCTCGGGTAGTCGGTCCCGACGTGCTCGATCAGGTTGTCGTCGATGGTGTTGTACTCGTTGATCTCCCGGTCGTCCGCGCCGACGTCGGCCGGGTGCGGGTCGATGGTGTCACCGAGGATCACGCCGTTGCCCGCTATCCCGCTGAACACGTTGCCCTCGACCGTGTTGTGCCGACTCCCGTACTCGAACACCAGCCCCGCAGCGCCGAGCCCGGTGAACGTGTTCCGCTCGAAGGTCACGTCGTGCGCGGCATGCCACTGGACGCTGCCCGGCTCCCGGGTCAGCGAGCCGAACGGGCAGGTCCCCGGCGGGTTCCCGAACGTGCAGGTGCCCTGCGGGTGGGCGGGGTCGTCGCCGGTGAGCCGCAGGTTGTCCTGCACGTCGGCGAACCCGGCGGCCGAACTCGGCTCGTTCCACGTGGCGTACGCGAACCGCAGGCCGGTGAACGTGATGTCGTGCACCGGCTGGTCGAGCGTGCCGGCGCCGGTGACCAGCGAGGTCAGCCGGGGCGCCTCGACGTCGAGACGTGCCACGTCCTGCCCCGGCAGCGGAACGTAGTTCAGCACATGCCGCTCCGCGTCGAGATACCACTGTCCGGGGTGCAGGAACGGGTAGGCGTTCTCCATCCGGGTCGGCGCGGTGCCGGGCTTCATGTTGGGCAGGCTTCCGGAGGCCTGCGTGAACACGGGGCGGGCGGTGATGTTCCGCCAGCAGGGCTGCTGCATCTGCACCGTCGCGCCGCTGACCGGACCGACGCGGCAGCGCGACTGGGTCCAGTCCCCGTTGCCCGCGGTGTAGACGAACTCGACCCGTGCCATGGCGGCGGCGCCGATCTGGTCCTGCAATTTGGCGGCCCAGTCCGGTGAGGTGGTGTAGCCGCCGTCGGCGGCGGCGAACGTGACCCCCTGCTCGGCCGGGGTGGTCTGCGCGATCGGCGCCTCGCGGCCGTCGACGTAGATCTGACGTGTCTCGAGATCGGCGGGCACCGGAGCGGACCAGACGTGCTTCGCCGGGTCGGCCGGCCGCCATCCCCGCACCCGCGTCGCTCCGCTCAGCACCGGGTGGGCGCCGGGCGCGGCGGTCCAGATCACCCGATGTCCGTCGCGGCCCGAGTCGGCCGGCCCGAATCGGAGCGGCGTGGTGAGCCGGTACGTGCCGTCGGCCAGCCGCACGACGACGTCCTTGCCCGCGCCCTTGGCGGTGCCGAGGACCTGCCGCTCGCGCTCCTGCGCGCCGGTCACGGAGCAGGGCCGTGCCCGGGTGCACGCCTGTCCCGATCCGCCGGGGGCCGCGTACAGCAGTACCCGGGCCGGCGCGGCCGCCGCGGACGAGGTGGTGACGGTACCCAGTGCGCCGGTCAACAGCGTGACGGCCAGGGCGGCGGCCAAGCGTACGGACATCGGATCTCCCAACGTGCGGCTGGCGTCGATCGGTCGGTTCTGGAATGAGCG
Source organism: Actinoallomurus vinaceus (assembly GCF_039542055.1). Taxonomy (NCBI): domain Bacteria; kingdom Bacillati; phylum Actinomycetota; class Actinomycetes; order Streptosporangiales; family Thermomonosporaceae; genus Actinoallomurus; species Actinoallomurus vinaceus. The sequence goes on along the minus strand of NZ_BAABHK010000033.1, from coordinate 58,029 downwards.
CCTGCCGTGCCGGCGCCGATGAGGCAGTGAGCGGCACGGTTCGGCAACGGTCGAGGCGATGTCGCCGCGGTGACGGGTGCCGGAGGCCGACGACTCAGCGCATATCTCGACCTCCACACCGCCAGATACATCCGATGTTTGTAGCCGGAGACTAGAAGGGGACGGAAGCCGAGGTCAATACCCCGGCCTGCGATCCCGGCGTTCGCTCAGACCGGCCGCAGCCGGAGGATCCCGCCAGGCAAGTGCCGAGCCGGCCGCAAATGGGGCACGGCGGCCGCTGCGGCCGTCTGGAAGCATGACCGAGGCCGCCGGTGCCGCCCTGACAGTTAGCGGGAATTGCGGAGTAAATCAAACTATAGCCGGATTATCCGCTTTATTTACTAAATGTAACCTTTACACTGGCAAATGTGGATGTCATCGGCTCCGGGGTAGGACGAAGTGCGCACGAACGATGGGACCGATGAAAGGAGGGGAACATTCAGGGACCGCATTATGGAGCTGACGGCGTATGAGCCCCCGCGCGTGACCGAACTCGGTGTGTTCGGTGTCGTGACGCGCGGCGGTTACTCGAGCGGCACGGATGACTACGGCGGCCGCAGCTGATGGACGCCCGTTCCACCTGGTTCGTGGTGCTGCCCGACAGCGCCGCGGGCACCGGTGCGAGGCGGCTGCTGGGAGGCGGGACGGTTCTGGACTATGTGTCCGGCCGGCCGTGCCTGGTGACCGCCTCGGCCGACGGTGCGAACGGCACCGTGGTCCGCGCCCAGGTAGGCGTGGTCCGGCTGGCGGTGATCGGCGACACGCCGGTCACCGCCACGTTGCTGGAGAACCTGGCGGCGCGGATCGACTGCCTCGAAGACGCCGATGTGGTCGCCGCGCGCCTTCCCGGCAGCTTCCACCTGATCGCCGTCGTGGGTGACCGCGTGCGGGTGCAGGGCACCGCCTCGGGCCTGCGGCGGATCTTCTTCACTCGTCTGGGCGGCGGGCACGGCGCCGCGGTGGTGGCGAGCGACCGGGCGAGCGTACTCGCCGCTTTGCGGGGAGCGCCTGTCGATGTCGAGGCGCTGGCCGTCCGGCTCCTGGGCCTGGTTCCGGCGCCCCTGTCCGCTCCGCTGTGGGAAGGGGTGAGCGCGGTCCCGCCGGGCAGCGCCGCCCACATCGACCCGGGCGGGCTTCGGCTGAGGGCCTGGTGGACTCCGCCCGAGTCGCAGGTATCGCTCGGCCGGGGAGCACCGGCGTTCGCCGCGGCCTTGGAAGAGGCCGTGAACGCGCGGGTCGGACCGGGCATGGTGGTGGCCTGTGACCTGTCCGGTGGCCTGGATTCGACCCCGCTGAGTTTTCTGGCCGATGCCGCCGTGCGCCGCCGTGACGGCCGGCTGGTCACCTTCGCCAGAGCGGTCGGCGACCCCGCCCATGACGACGCCGCATGGGCCTGGCGCGCCCTGCGGCATCTGAGCGGCGAGCATGTGAGAACCCGGCCGGGTGAGCCGGCCCGCTGGTTCGCCGATGTGGCGACTCCGGTGCGCGGCCTGGACGAGCCGATGTTCCCGCTGCACCCCCTGGCGTGCAAGACCGGCACGGCCGCCCTCCTGGCCGCGCACGGTGCCCGCGTCCACCTGACCGGTCACGGCGGGGATGAGCTCACCGTCGTCCCGCACTGCTATCTGCACGATGTCGCCCGCACCCGGCCGTCCGCGTTGTGGCCGCGCCTGCGCGCCGGCCGCGCCCGAGAACGCTGGCCCCTTTGGTCGTGCCTCCGCGCGCTGGCCGACCGCCGTACCTACTCGGAGTGGCTGGCCGACCAGGTCCGGCAGCTGACCGCGCCGGAGCCGCCGATGGGCCACCCGGACTTCGGCTGGGAGATGCCGCTGCGGCTGCCCGCCTGGGTGAGCCCGGCCGCGGTCGACGCGGTCGCGCGACGTCTGCGCGTCACCGCGCGCGATGCCCGCCCGTACGCGACCGAGCGCGCCCAGCACCAGATCATCTCCAACGTGCTCAGGACCGCGCCGACCTACGCCGCCCTGCGGGACCTCACCGGCCAGGTCGGCGCCGCCACGCACGTTCCCTTCCTGGACGACCACGTCATGAGCGCGGCCCTGGCCGTCAGGTTGGACCATCGTGTCGTCCCCGGCGTCTACAAAGCCCTCACCTTTGCCGCCATGCGCCCGCACGTGCCACCCGAATGTCTGGCACGCACCACCAAGGCCGACTTCTCCGCCGATTTCTACGACGGTCTGCGCGCGCACCGCGACCAGGTGCTCGCCCTGGCCGACGGTTCCCTTCTGGTCGAGTACGGCCTGGCCGACCCCGCGGCCCTCCGTGACGTCTGTACCGGGACCCCTGCCGAGACCGGGCGCCGGTCGCTCCCCCTCATCACCTTCGTCGCCGTCGAGAACTGGCTGCGCGCTCAACCCTCCGGCGCCGAGAACACCGGCTCGACCATCGGCCGGCGGAAGGGAGGTCCGGTCCGTGAAGACGCGCCTACCTGACCGCGTCACTCTCACCCCCGCCGACCCCGAGCCGGGCGATGGCGGCGGGCAGAACGGGGCGGTGCTGCTCGACGAACGCACCGGCCGCTACTACCAGCTCAATCCCTCCGCCCATTTGATCGTGGCCGGGCTGATGGAGGGAGCGACCCCGGCCGAGGTCGCCGCGCGCCTGACGGCCGCGTACCCCGATGCCGCCGCCCACGCCGACACCGACACCCGCCAGTTGATCGCCCACCTGACCCGCGCCGGGCTTCTGGAGCAGCGATGAGCGTCTCGTACGTCCATCAACGGCGGCCTCGGCTGCCCTGGCGGCAGCGCCCCGCCGCTCTGCTCGCGGTCGCCGCCGCCCATGTGATCGCCCGCCAGTCGCCGGCCCGCATCCGCGCCGTACTCGCCGCGGCCCGGCGCGGCGCCCGTCCGGCCACCGCCGCCCAGGCGAAGGCCGCCCGTGACGCCGTCATCGCGGTGAGCCTGTCCTGCGCCGGCGAGGGCTGCCTGCCCCGCTCCATCGCCACCGCCCTGCTGTGCCGTCTGCGTGGCACCTGGCCCACCTGGCGCACCGGCGTACGCCTCCACCCCTTCTACGCGCACGCCTGGGTCGAGGTCGACGGCCGTCCGATCGACGAACCGTACCCGCCGGGCTACCACACCCCCACCATCACCGTTCCGCCGACGACCGCCGCGCCTCCATGACATCGGGGCGGGAGGCGATCGTCACCCGGGGGCTGACCAAGACGTACGGCGACCTGACCGCGGTGGACGGCGTGGACCTGACGGTCCGGACCGGGGAGATGTTCGCCTTCCTCGGGCCCAACGGCGCGGGCAAGTCGACCACGATCGCGATGCTGACCACCCTGGTCCGCCCGACCGCCGGGTACGCCCCTCGTCGCGGGGGCGGACGTGAGCACTCACCCGGCGGCCGTGCGCCGCCGGATCGGGGTGGTCTTCCAGGAGCCCACGATCGACGACGACCTGACCGCCGAGGAGAACCTGGGTGTCCACGCCACGCTGTACGGGATGCCCCGCCCGACCGCGCGTGCCCGCATCACCGAGATGCTGGACCTGGTCGGGCTCACCGAGCACCGCCGGACCCGCCCGGCCACCTTCTCCGGCGGGATGACACGCCGCCTGGAGATCGCCCGCGGCCTGCTGCACCGGCCCCGCGTGCTGTTCCTCGACGAGCCTACCCTCGGCCTCGACCCGCATGCGCGTACCCGCGTGTGGGACCACCTGCGCCACCTGCGCCGGCAGGAGCCGATCACGATCTTCCTGACGACGCACTACCTGGAAGAGGCCGAACACTGCGACCGCATGGCGATCATCGACCACGGCCGCATCGTCGTCTGCAACACCCCCTCCGCCCTCAAGGCGGCCCTCAGCACCGACCACGTCCACCTGCGCACCAGCGACGACGCGGGTGCACAAGCCGTGCTGGCGCGCGATCTGGGTCTGGCCGCCGCTCTGCGACCCGACGGGCTGCACCTGCGCCTGCGGGGCGCCGACACCGCCGTGCCCCGCCTCTGCGCCGCCCTGGACGTCCCCATCGTCTCCATCGAGGTCACCCGCCCCAGCCTCGACGACGTCTTTCTGCACTACACCGGCCACACCATCCCCGAGGCGGACTGATGATGCTTCAGCGCCGCAACCCGCGCATCACACCGACCGCGACCGGCGACCAGACCGCCGACGACGCCGGCTGGTCGCCGGTCGCCGAACTACGCGCCGCCCTCGCCCTCTGGCGGCGCGAGACGACCCGATACGTCCGCAACCGCGTCCACCTGGTGCTCACCCTGCTGCAGCCGATGCTGTATCTCCTCATCATCGGTACCGGGCTGGGCACCCTCGTGTCCCATGCCGGCCGCAGCGACTATCGAACGTTCCTGTTCCCCGGGGTCCTCCTCCTGGCCGTCCAGATCGCGGCCGTCGGCTCCGCCGGCTCCATCGTCCGCGACCGCGAGGGCGGTTTCCTGCGCGAGATGCTCGTCGCCCCTGTCCACCGCTCCACCCTGCTGCTCGGCAAGTGCCTGGGCGCCGCCACCATCGCCATCGGCCAGGGCACCGCCGTCCTCGTCCTCGCGCCCGTCGCCGGTGTCCCCTACAACCCTCTGCTGCTCGCGACACTGATCTTCGAAATAGCCGTACTGGCCCTGGTCCTGACGGCGCTCACCGCGCTGCTCGCCGTCAGCATCACCAACATCGACACCTTCTACGCCACGGCCAGCGCCATCGTGCTCCCGATGACGTTCCTGTCCGGCATGTTGTTCCCGACGACCCGGGCGCCCGGCTGGCTCGTCACCCTGATGGTCATCAACCCGCTCCTCTACATGACCGACGTGCTGCGCCGCACCATCCAGGCGTACCTGCCCGCCCACACCGCCATGCCCCCCACCCACCCCTGGCATCCCCCGATCGTCGCCGAGCTGGCGGCCATCGCCCTCGTCGGCCTCATCGCCCTGTTCCAGGCCGCCCGCCGCTTCTCCCGCACCGTGTGAAAGACGAATCAGCGCAGCGCAGCGGCATGACAGCCCTATTTGACCAATATTTGGGTACAGGCCCGGCGTCCATGCCGCCATCCGTCGACATGTGATCGGCACCGACGCCGATCGCGGTCGACGTCGTCGTTGGAGTGAGGATGAAAGTCACCACGGCCGTGGTCATCTTGTGGCTCATCATCGGAGCCATCGCCGCCGGGCAACGGCACTACTACAGCAGCGGCCCGAAGAACTGCTCCCAGGCGGGCACGCTCCTCGTCACGATCATCGCGGGCCCCCTCAACTACACGGGCGTGAACCCCAAGATCTCCTGCAAGACGCCCGAGCCCAGCAAGTGACATCTCTCCGCTGGACCCCCGGTCACGCGGTCGCGCTACTCGAAGAGGGACAAGTCTCCGGCGCCTCTTCGGACGATCTCGGGCTCGTCCTGGGAGAAGTCGATCACCGTCGTCGGCACGGCACCGCACTCGCCGGAGTCGATGACGGCGTCCACGGCATGGTCGAGCCGTTCCTTGATGTCCCACCCCTGGGTCATCGGTTCGGCGTCGTCGGGCAGGAGCAGCGTGCTCGACAGCAGCGGCTCGCCGAGTTCGGCCAGCAGAGCCTGGGCGACGGCGTGATCGGGGATCCGGACGCCGACGGTCTTCTTTCTGGGGTGCAGCAGCCGCCGCGGCACTTCCTTCGTCGCGGGCAGGATGAAGGTGTAGCTCCCGGGGGTCGCCGCCTTGATCGAGCGGAACAGCGCGTTGCTGACCTGGACGAACTGGCCGAGCTGCGCGAAGTCCTTACAGACCAGGGTGAAGTGGTGGCCGCTGTCGAGGCGGCGGATCTCTCTGATCCGGTCGATGCCGTCCTTGTTGCCCAGACGGCACCCGAGCGCGAAGCACGAATCGGTCGGGTACACGATCAGCCCGTCCGCACGGATGAGGTCGACCACCTGGCGGACCGCCCGGGCTTGCGGGTTGTCCGGATGCACGTCGAAGTACCTGGCCATCTGCGAAAGCTTAGGTGACGCGGATGACCGATCACCGGCCCGCCCGCAGAATCCGGACGGGCCGGTTTCCGGCATCAGGTCACGGGACCGTCCAACTGGAGGTCGTCGGGTGTTTCCACCCACACCTCGCCGTCCGGGCCGATCTCTTTCTTCCAGATGGGGGTCTCGGCCTTCAGACGCTCGGCGCAGTCCCGGGCGGCCTGGAATGCCTCGCCACGATGAGGAGCGGATGCGGCGACGATGACCACGACCTCGCCGACCTTGAGCCGGCCGGTCCGGTGTGCCACAGCGACCCCGACCCCCGGCGCGGCGGATTCACACTGCCGGACGATCTCGACCAGGCTCCTGTGCGCCATCGACCCGTACGCCTCGTACTCGAGCTCGTTCACCGGTCTGCCCTGGCTGTTGTCGCGAACGTAGCCGATGAAGATCACGATGCCGCCCTTGCCGGGACCGGAGACGGCCGCGAGGACCTCGTCGAGGCTGAGCGGTTGATCCGTGATCCGGCAGTACGGCTCGGCACCGCCGGCCACGGGAGGGATCAGCGCGATGACGTCACCATCGGTGAGTCGATGCTGCAGGTCGACGATGTCCTCGTTGACGGCGAGCTTGAGGTGAGCGGCCATGCGATCGAGGCCCGGATGACTGCCGCACAAGCGGCTCATCAGATCCTTCAGGGAGGAACCGACCGGCAACGTGACGGGTTCCTCGCGCGTGTTGGCGATCCGTTCGCGAACGATTCCGAAGTACAGCACCCGGACCTGCATCGTCATCTCACTGTTTCTCTCGCTGGTAGTGGCCGCTACGTCCGCCGCTCTTCTCGTCGAGCTGGATGTCGCCGATCCGCATGGATCTGTCGAGCGCCTTGCACATGTCGTAGATGGTCAATGCCGCGACGGAGACCGCGGTGAGAGCCTCCATCTCCACGCCGGTGCGGGCGGTGACGGCGACCCGTGCGGTGATGGCCACCCGGTCGGGCGGAAGCGCCGACAGGGTGACGTTGACACCGTCCAGCCCCAGCCGATGACAGAGCGGGATGAGCTCGTCGGTTCGCTTGGCGGCCATGATTCCGGCGAGCCGGGCGGTCGCGAACACGTCACCCTTCGGGACGTCACCGCCGACGATGGCATCGAGTGTCGCCGGCCGCATGACCACGAAGCCGGAAGCCTGCGCCTCTCGGCGGGTGACGGCCTTGTCCCCTACGTTCACCATGCGGGCGTTGCCCAGGGAATCGAGGTGGGTCAGCCGCATGTCGGGAGTAGCGTGCTCGGGCATCAGGGCCTCCTGGTGTCGCGATCAACCGCCCCGGGTGTGCATTTCGAGGTGCGGATCGTTCCTGAGCGTCTGGACGCTCACGAAAGTGGTTCGCCGGCGCTCTTTGAAACGCTCCACCGCCCCTTCATCGCGCCGTTGCCGCCAGACACCCGCGACCAACTCCCCCAACTCCTCGGCGGTGGCGCCGGACCTCAACGGTTCGCGCAGGTCAGTGCCGGTCAATGCGTACAGGCAGCGATACCACATGCCATCGGCCGTGAGGCGGCTGCGGTCACAGGTGGCACAGAACGGCGCCGTGGTGGACGAGATGATTCCGAAGACGGTGCCGTCCGGGAGCGCGAACCGGTCGGCGGGAGCGTTGTCGAGTTTGGGGACCTCTTTGATCTCTCCGTAGACGGCGGTCAGGGCAGCGAGCATCTCCGCCCGGCTGAAGACCAGGTCACCGTCCCAGTTGGTGGCGCCGCCGACGTCCATGTACTCGATGAACCGCACTTCGGCATCGACCGTCTTACCGAACTCGAGCAGCGCCGGCAGTTCGTCATCGTTGACGCCCCGCATGACGACCGTATCGATTTTCGTCTGCGTGAACCCCTCTTCGACGGCGGCGTGGATGCCGTCCATCACCGCAGAGTGGCTGGTACGCCGGGACAGCTTCGCGAAACGGTCGGCGTCGAGGGTGTCGAGACTCACGGTCAGCCGGTGCAGTCCTGCCTCGCGAAGTGCCCGAGCGTGCTTGCGAAGGAGAACGCCATTGGTGGTCAGCGCGAGATCCCGGATCCCGGGGATGGCGACGAGCATGGCAACGAGTTCGGTAAGGCCGCCGCGTAGCAACGGTTCACCACCGGTCAGGCGTATCTTGTCGGTGCCGAGCCCGACGAACACCTCCACCAGTCTGCGGTATTCGTCAAAGGTGAGAATGTCCGACTTGCGCAGCCAGTTGTACTCCTCCTCGGGCATGCAGTACTGGCAGCGGAGATTGCACTTGTCTATCACGGACAGGCGTAGGTGGCCGAGTGGTCGTCGCAGCGCATCAACGATTCGCATAAGGCCCCAATAATCGATGGCCGACTCGCGCCGTAGCGCCCAGTCGCACAATGACAAGGCCAGGGCATTTCGGGCACCATGCTAGGAAGGAAAAAACGGCCGCACAAGACTTGATCTTCGAGCGATACGGGGGGAGGCTGGATGATCATCCGCGCGGCGAGCACTCGCGGTACCGGCCGATCAACCATGAGTTCACCGTCGCGTCAACGCGTCGCACGGCGGTCATGACTCGGCGAGAAACTCACCACGAGTACGCCTCAGGAGCCGCTCCGCCGGGGCCGGGAAATATCTCGTCCAGGCGGGCGAGCATTTCTCGGTCTATTTTTGTTTCGAGTGAGCGAACGGCTTCGTCCAGTTGCTCGACATTGCGCGGCCCGACGATCGGCGCGGTCACCGCAGGCTGCCGCAGAAGCCACGCCAGCGCGATGCGCGCCGGATGATCGCCACTTTCATCGCAGAACGCCTCGAATTCGCTTATCCTGGCACGGTGCTCGCCGATTTCCACTGACGCCGAATAGCCCTTGTCCTGTTTTCGCAGGACACCGCCGAGCAAGCCCGCACCCAGCGGGCTCCATGCGAGCACGCCGACACCATAGTCCTGACAGGCGGGCAGCACCTCCAGTTCCACGGTGCGCCGGAGAAGGTTGTAGATGGACTGTTCGGATACCAGACCGAAGGTTTCTCTTCGGCGGGCCATCTCTTGCGCCTTCGCGATATGCCATCCGGCGAAGTTCGATGAGCCGACGTAAAGGATCTTCCCCTGCCGGCGGAGGACGTCGAAGGCCTCCCAGATCTCCTCGAACGGGGTTTCACGGTCGACATGATGCATCTGATAAATATCGATGTAGTCGGTCCGCAGGCGCTTCAGGGAGGCATCGCACGCCCGGCGGATGTTCAAGGCCGACAGGTGACCCTCGTTCGGCCAACTTCCCGTCGGGCTGTACAGCTTGGTCGCAAGCACCGTCCGGTCACGCCGCCCGCCGCCGAGGGCGAACCAGCGGCCGATCATTGCCTCGCCTACTCCCTCGCCCCTGGGGTGTCCGTAGACGTTGGCCGTGTCGAAGAGATTGATACCGCACTCGTGAGCCCGGTCCATGAGGGCACGGGCGTTCTCCTCAGAGATCAGCCGGCCGAAGTTGAGCGTGCCGAGACAGAGCCTGCTCACCGACAGGCCACTGCGCCCTAGATGCGCGTAGTCCATTCCGCGTCAGCACCGCTCCCTCGAGACCTTCGCCGCCATCGCGCTCATCCTGTTCCGGGACCGAGTGCGACCGGGCGGGCGGGATCCATGGTCCACTGGCTCCAGGAGCCGGTGTACAGAGCCGCGTCGATACCGGCGACCCGCAGCGCGAGCACGGCGTGCGCGGCGAGAATGCCGGAGCCGCAGTACGCGCCGACCGGTGCCGTGCCGAGCCCGCCGAATCTGCCGCGCAGATCGCTCGCCGCGCGGAAGCGACCGTCCGCCGTGACGTTGTCCAGCGCAGGAGCACTGACCGCTCCGGGGATGTGCCCCGGCACTTCTTTGGCGTGGTCCCCCTCGCCTCGGTACCGCTCGGCCGGGCGTACGTCGAGCAGCACGCCGGTTCGCGCGGTTCGGGCCGCACCCTCGGCGTCCAGCGTGGGCATGCTCCCGGGAACGGCGACGAAGGTTCCCCGTCGGCGCTCCGGCGGACCGGACTCGACAGGCAGGCCTGCGGCGAGCCAGGCGGCATAGCCGCCATCGAGTACCCGCACGTCCTGGTGGCCGAAGTAACGGAGGAGCCACCAGCCTCGCGCCGCCGCGCTCGAATCGTCGGCGTCGTAGACGACGACGGGCCGGTCGGGCCGGACTCCGTGTTCGCGCATGGCGGCCGTGAATGCCTCGGGACTTGGAACCGGGCGGCGCCCTCGCGCGTCCGCCGGGGCGCAGAGTTCCGTGTCGAGGTCGACATAGGCCGCGCCGGGAACGTGCCCGGCGCCGTACTCCGCGAGTCCCACCGGGCCGCGGAACCGCCACCGCACGTCCAGCAACGTGACGTCGGTCAGCGTCCGGCTCAGCTCGGCCACGGCGATGAGCGGGTCCGGCCGCGCCGGGGCGGACGTCACGACGCCGTCCCGAAGAGGCCCGCCGAGGCTCCCGCCTCGATGCCGGCATGCAGAAGCGGCGTGAACTCCGCTGACACCGCGACGATGCGCTCCGGCGCGAGCAGGCGTCGCAGCCCGCCCGCGAGGAGCGTGTCCAGTGACCGGCGCGCCAACGGGCGCTTCACCGCGGCCGGAAGGTCGTCGCCCAGGCTCGCGGCCACGGCCCCGAACATGAACGCCGTGAGCCAGAATTCGAAGACCAGGGTCCGGCTGATCGTCTCCTGCACCGTCGGCATGACCGGGGCGGCGTCAACGGCCTCTTCGAAGCGCTCGATCTGCTCCGGCAACGGCATTCCGTTGCGCGTGAGCCAGTGATGTGTCGTGACGTCCTCCCACCGGCCGTTCTCACGTACGCAGCAGATCGAGCGGCCGGTCCAGAAGTGCGGCACGACGGTGAGGCACTCCACCGCGGCCGAAGACCAGGAGGACGCGCTTCGCGGGGGGTGGCCGAAGCACGGGGATCTGCGGTGTCCCATCAACAGGTCGTTACCGAGCAGGCTGGGCAGGCCCTGATGTTCGACCAGATTCGGCACGCTGACGAACGCGGTGGCCTGCCGCGCGTCGAGGAAGGCCCGCATCGACACCGCGTCGTCGTCTCCGATCTCCGGATGCGCGGCCACGAAGGCGACGAACTCCGCGACCATGGACGCGGGCAGCAGGATCGCCTGCGCCGGGACGACCTCGTCGATCACCTCGGCCCATGATCTCCCGCCCAACGCCGCCAACCGCAGGGTCTGCGCGGCGCGTGTCCCCCAGTCGGTGAAAAGGAACAATGGGCTGTCCGGCCTGCTGGCGACGGCGGCGGCGACCTCTTCGGAGAAGTCGGCGCACAGCAGGACGTCGTCCTGGAGGACGAGGTGATGCGTCGCCGCGTCCGGGATCGTCTCCCAGGCCAGCAAGGCGGTCCGCAGCGTTGATCCCGGCGTGCCGGGGTCGGGATCGAAGACGATCCGCGGTTCCAGTTCCGGGCACTGACCGGCGACCTTTCTGGCGTTCTCGGCACGGCTGGGATGCGCCATCACCGCCGCCGAGATCCGGATGTCGCTCACGAGCTCACCCGTTCTCGCCCCTCCACGCCACTTCGCACCGCGGACTCCACGAACGCGTTCAGCAGTTCGTACGCCTGCGGGGACGCCTGGGGGTCGATGATCCGGCGAAGCCCGCCCGGCGCGAGCGAGCGCAGCGACGTCCGCGCCGCGGCGCTCGTCATGTCGATCTCGCTGGACCGCTCCGCCGCGATCAGGCCGACGCCGTAGGCCGTGAGCCAGAGCGTCCGCAACAGCGACCTGCTGAGCAATCCGGAAAGGTGTTCAAGCCGTCCCACCGCGGACGCGAACGGGCCATCTCCGTCGTCGTCCGCAGCGGTGAGGCCCCGGCGCGCCAGGACGACGGCCAGTTGTTCCTTGCGCCATTCCGACGACGTGCCGTCATCGCGTACGAAGCACTCCGCCTGGAGGTTCCACCAGGAGAAGAACGGCACCGTGGTGAGGCCGGTGAGCGGATCGCCTTCGGGAACTCCGGCAGCCGCGAGTTCGGGTGTGAAGCAGGCGGAGGGCCGCAGGCCCATCTGCTCGTGCTGGATGAGGCTCGGCACGTCGGCGTGGTCGACCAGGTTCGGCACCGAGACGAGCGCGGTCATCCCGGCACGCGCCAGATGGTCGTGCAGCACGTGATCGGACAGAGTGTCCTCGGGCAGGGAGGCCGCATAGTCGTCAAAACCACGGGCGACCTCGGCCGGCATCACCAGCGCCAGGTCGGGGAGGTAGAAGTCGACCACCTCCGTCCAGGGGCGGCCGCACAGCGCCGCGATTCGGAGCGCGCTCGCGGTCCGGCTCCCCCATTCGGTGAAGAACACCAGGGCCTGGTGCGGCCGCCGTCGTACCGCGCGTTCGACGTGGTCGAGGAAGCCGGGCCCGAAGACCGTGTCGTCGGTGACGACCAGATGATGAGTCGCTCCCGGCTCGACCGCGGCCCAAGCCGCCCGCGCGGTCCGGAGCGTCGCGGGGCCCTTCTCCGGTGCCGGATCGCAGACCAGGCGCAGGTCGTGGCCTTCGGCCTCGCGTACCAGCCGCTGCGCACGAGCGAGGCGGGCGGGATGTGTCATCACCGCGGCGGACAGACGAACTTGATCATCTCCCACAGGCCGCAGTAAACCACGGAAGATCCGGCCTGCAGAGACCTGATCGAACACCGTCGCGGACGAGCGGCGCCCGCCCGGTCGGCAGATCCCCCGCGAAGGCGGCCATCGCCGGTCTACAGTCGGGGACCAGCAGTGATCGATCTTGAAACTGCACCGTTCTCCTGACGGCCGTCGACCATGCGATCGCCGTGACCGCACCGACGTCGGGGTCCCCGGCCGACCGACCGGAGCCCTGAATACGAGGTGGTGAGCGAGATGCGTCACCTGCCGCTCGACCGCGGCCGGCGCTGGCTGTCCATCGCCCGGCTGCTGCCGCTGGCAGGCCGGCCGGCCCTGCTCTCCTCGGTCCTGGTCAACCTCACCATCGGACTACTGCCCGTCGGGTTCATCGTGGGCACGAGCGTGATGCTGACGCGCGTGCCCGCGCTCGCGGCCGTGCGGCACGGCCCGGACGCCTGGCCGGGGGTCCTGTCGGCGTTCGCGCTGGCGATCGGCGCGCTCGTCCTGCAGAACATGCTGTCGCCGCTGCAGGCGGCATTCGGTGAACTGGTGACCCGGCGGATCGACGGCCACTGCATGCGCCGCTTGATGACGGCCTGCCTCGCGGACGCACCGATGACCCTCCTGGAACAGCGGGAGGTCATCGACGACCTGAGCCTGGCCCGTCAGGGCCTGCTGGAGCGCTCACAGACACCCGGAGCGGCGGCGGCCGGGCTGCTGGCACTCATCGCCCGCTATGTCCAGGTCATCGGCGCGGTGATCCTGGTCGGTCTGGTACTCGGCCCGTCCGCCGGGGTGATGATCGGGCTGGTCGCGGCCGTGGTGCGCGCCGGGAGCCGGGGCGCGCTGACCCGCTGGTCGCTGGTCATCCGGCGGCGTTTCGCGGGGACGCAGCGAAGGATGCGGTACGTGCTCGACACGGGAAGCGACCCGGCGGTCGCCAAGGAGGTGCGGGTGCTCGGCATCCTTCCCTGGCTGCGCGCGCGAGCGGAGTCGGAGTCCGGCTCCTTCCTCGCGTCCTGGTGGAGGGAAAGGCGGCGAATCTACTTCACCCCGTTTCTGGTGTTCACCCTCGTGGCGCTGGTCGGCACGGTCGCGGTGCTCCTCGAGCTCCGCGCGGCGGCGGGCGGTGTCTCCGTACTCGGCCTCTCCCTCGCCGTCCAGTCGATACTCGTCCCGCTGCGGATGGGCACGTTCTTCCCGGAGAGCGATCTGCAGACGATGTACGGGATGCAGGCCTACGACACGATCACCGATCTGGAGGAGCGGTTCCGCACCGGCGCGCGGCGGACCGGACCCGCCGTCGCGCGGACGACCCTGGAAACGTCCCCGGTACAGGAGCTGCCTGCGAAGGCCATCCGCTTCGAAGACGTACGGTTCCGCTACCCGGACGGCGACCGGGACGTGCTGTGCGGGCTGGATCTCGAACTGCCGGTCGGCACGTCGACCGCCATCGTCGGGCTGAACGGCGCGGGCAAGACGACTCTGATCAAGCTACTGGCCCGGCTCTACGAGCCGACCGGGGGCCTCATCACCGTGGACGGTGCCGACCTGCGCGACATCGACCCCCGGGCGTGGCAGCGGCGGCTCGCGATGATCTTCCAGGACTACGTCAGATACGAGCTGGACGCGGCCGCCAACATCGGGATGGGCGCGCCTGATCACATCGGTGATGAGGCCGCCCTGCGTGCCGCGTCGGAGTGGGCCGGCGCGGCCGACGTCCTCGACACGCTCCCGGCACATCTCGCCACTCCCCTGTCGAGCCGGTACGCGCGGGGTGTCGACCTGTCCGGCGGCCAGTGGCAGCGGATCGCCCTGGCGCGCGCCCTGTTCGCGGTCGGCGCCGGGGCTTCGGTGCTGGTCCTCGACGAGCCGACCGCCCAGCTGGACGTCCGCGCGGAGGTGGCGTTCTTCGACCGGTTCATCGAGCTCACGGAAGGTCTCACCACCATCGTCATCTCGCACCGTTTCTCCACGGTACGGCGCGCGGACCGGATCGTCGTCCTCGACGAGGGACGCGTCGCCGAGGAAGGAGATCACGATGAGCTGCTGCGCGGGGACGGCGGATACGCGGAGCTGTTCCGCCTTCAGGCTCACCGGTTCTTCACCGATGGCCTCCCCGGATCCGAGGCGATGCGGTGAACGTCCTGCGCGCCGCCCGGTTCCTGCTGTCCCTCGGCATGCGCATCGACCGTGCCCGCCTCGCCCGCGCCGTCGTTCTCATGCTGGGCGGCTACGTCGCGACGCCGCTGGCGGCACTCGCCCTCGGCCGGTTCGCCGACGACGCGCTCGCACACCGCGTCGGGCCCACCCTCTGGCTCGCGGTCGTGACCGCGGCCCTGTTGGTCGCGCAACTGATGATGAGTCATTTCGCGCACCTCGACTATTTCGAGCTCGCCGAGACGCAGGAGTCACGGCTGCGTACCGAGCTGATCGAGTTGGTCAACGGCCCCCCGGGAGTCGAGCATCTGGACAGCCCTGCCTTCGCCGACGAGCTCGGCCTCGTCCGTGAATCGCTGTTCGGCGGCCCGCGCGCGCTGGAGGCCGTACTGCAACTGACCGGGCTGGTTCTGCAGACGGTCATCACCGGCGCCATCCTCATCGCCCTGAGCCCGTGGCTGGCGCTCCTGCCGCTCGCGGCGGTCCCGCCCGTCGTCTTCGCGCGGAAGGCTCAGGAGGTCTTCGAACGGGCACGTGAGCAGACGGCCGAGCAGATCCGGCTCAACGCGCATCTGATCGAGCTCGCGACGAGGATCGAGTCGGTCAAGGAGCTGCGGATCGTCGGGGCGGACCGTGAGCTGCTGCGGCGCCAGGAGACGGCGTGGAGGGTGATCACGGAGCGGATGTGGCGCGGCCAGGCGGCGGGCGCCGCGCTGCGCAGCGTGGGGCAGCTGATCTTCGCCGTCGGTTACGGCGGCGCGATCTTCCTGGTGATCAGGAGCGCGGCGGCAGGGCACGCCACCATCGGCGACCTCGTGCTCGTCATCACGCTGGCGGTTCAGGTCAGCGTGCAGATCGCCGGGGCGTTGCAGCTTCTCGCGGTGTTGCAGTCCGCCGGGAAGACCGTCGAGCGCATCGATTCGCTGCGGGCGATGGCGGCTCCACGGGCGGGCCGACGCCCAGGGCGCGTCCGGCCTCCGGAGGCGTTCGCCCACGGGATCGCGTTCGAGCACGTGAGCTTCTGCTACCCCGGCTCCGACACACCCGTGCTCGACGACGTCTGTCTCACCCTCCCGGCCGGCCGCACGCTCGCGCTGGTGGGCGAGAACGGCGCCGGGAAATCGACCCTCGTGAAGCTGTTGTGCGGCATGTACACCCCGACGAGCGGCCGGATCCTGGTCGACGGCGTCGACCTGGCGGACCTGGATCCCGCGGAGTGGCGCGCGCGGGTGGCAACGCTGTTCCAGGACTTCTACCGATTCGAGTTCACGCTGCGCGAGGGCATCGGTCTCGGCGAGGTCGCGAGACTGGGCGACGACGCGGCGCTGGCGCGCGCCATCGACCTGGCACGCGCCCAGCGCGTGGTCGAGGCCGTGCCCGGCGGCCTGGCGGGCTTCACCGGCCGCGGTTACGGTGACGGGGCCGAACTGTCCGGCGGCCAGTGGCAGACCGTCGGTCTGGCGCGGTGCCTGATGCGGGACCGTCCGCGGCTCCTGGTCCTCGACGAGCCGGCCGCGGCCCTGGACGCGGCGGCCGAGCACGCGCTGTTCGACCGCTACGCCTCCTCGGCCTCGGCCGCCGCCCGCGACCTGGGGGGCATCACCGTGCTGATCTCACATCGCTTCTCGACCGTGCGGATGGCCGACATGATCACGGTGCTTGCGGGAGGCCGGCTGCTGGAGAACGGCACGCATGACGCGTTGATGGCACACGGCGGCCAGTACGCGGAGCTCTTCCGGCTCCAGGCGCGCGCGTACCGATGACCGCCCGTCATCCGCCATCATCACCGTCCGGGGCTCTCCCGTGGCCGAGGAGGTTTCGAAATGCGATTCGCAGGCATTGCGTGGACCGGTGAGGGCTACGAGGTCGCCGTCCAAGGACCCGGCCGACCATCGACCATCACCTTCGTCCCGGGCCAGAGCGGCGCCGTGGTCGACCTGCTGCGCAGCGCCACCTCGTTCGGAGAAGAGCGACTCGCCGTGGTCGTGGACAGCACCAACGGACTGCTGGACGGCCACCTTACGGCCGCCGGGTTCGACGTCCATCGAGCGGATCCGTGGCAGCTTCCCGTGAGGGACACCTTCGGCTCGGTCGGCGCGGACCTACTCGCGGGACTGGCCGAGCGCGACCTCGCGGCCCTGACCCGGATCACCGGCGAGACGGGGACGCTCGCGGGCCGGATCAAGGAGCTCAACGCGGAGAACGCCCGCTGCACCATGGTCGAACAGCGCCTCGCCAAGACGGGGCGGTTTCTGACGTGCGCCGAGATCGATCACCCGCGAATCGCGCTGACCTTCGACGACGGGCCAGAGCCGCCGTTCACCGGCGCGATTCTCGACATCCTTGGCGATCGCGGGATCCACGCCACCTTTTTCAGCGCGGGGTTGAATGCCAGAGCCCACCCGGACCTGCTGGCGCGGATCGCGGCAGAAGGTCACCAGGTGGGCAACCACAGCTGGTCGCATCCGTTCATCGCCGATCTCACGCCGCCTGACCTCGCGGCGCAGGTCGAGGCGACCGGCGCCACCATCGCCGAGGTCTGCGGTGACGCACCGGACCTGTTCAGGCCGCCCTACGGCGCACGCACCCCTGACTCCCTCATCTGGCTCGCCGAGGCAGGGATGACAACCGTCCTGTGGAGCATCGACTCCGGCGACTGGGCGCGTCCGGGCCCCGAGGCGATCGAACACACCGTGCTCGCGGGCGCGGCCAACGGCTCGATCGTCCTCATGCACGACGGCGGCGGTGACCGCTCGCAGACCGTCGCGGCGCTGCCCGCGGTCGTGGCTGGGCTGGAAGAGCGGGGCTTCTCACTGACGACGGTCGAGGGACTGCGCAGTCCGGCTTCCGGCACCTGGTCGGCCTGACGCCGATGTCGCGGCCCCGAGCGCCGCACGGGAGACTCGGGGCCGCGACCACGTTCAGGCGTTCTGGGCGCCGTTGTAGACGTTCCAGGCGGCGTCGCGGTAGTAGGCGAAGTAGGAGTTGCCGTCGGTGCCCGAGCCCCAGCTACCGAAGAAGCTGGCGGTCTGCACGGCGGATCCGTCGGACTGGTAGTTGAAGATGAACGGCCCGCCGCTGGCGCCGCCGCTCAGGCCCTGGCAGTTGGGGATGTGTACGCCGCCGTTGTAGCTGTCGACCGCCATGCCTTCGCACCACACCGCGTAGTCGAGGTTCGCGGGGATGCCGATCGCGTGCGCGTAGCTGTTGGTCGACCAGTTGAAGCCGATGCCCGAACTGCCGACCGCGGCCTGGACGTGCGCGCCGCTGTTGCCGCCGGAGTTGAGCACGATGAAGGCGTTGTCACCGCCGGGACTGGTGTCGTCGACACGGACGCCGGCCGACCGCCAGGTCCACCAGCCGTACGGGGCGTTGCCCTTGTTGTAGCTCGGCGCGAACTGGAAGTTCGTGTACCAGGTGCCGTTGCTGATGTCCATGACGCAGTGCCGCGCCGTGGAGATCACATCCTGGTTGTTGCTGGTGACGACGTTGGCGGTGCAGACGTAGTCGAGGCCGTTCTCCGGGTTGTGGAAGAACAGGCGTCCGACCGTCACCCACACGCTGGAGTTGGCCTGCACCTTGCCCGCGGTACCGGCAGGACGGCTCGCGTGGATCATGCGCGGTTTTCCGCCGGGAGAAGCGGTGATCGCCGCGGCGCGGGGGCGTGCGGGAAGCGGAGCGGGCTTCGCCGCGGCCAGGTGGCGCGGGGTCCAGTACGAGCGCACCGCTCGGGTCGAGGAGTGGTTGACCGCCCAGCGGGTCTGTGGCGGGGTCGGACGGGTGGGAGCTGACGACGTGGCCGCATGGGCCCCCGGGATGAGCGCGCCGAACATGGCCACACTGACGGCGACGGCCATTGCGACACGGCGGAGGGGTGTAGGCACGATGTCCCTTTCTGGCGGGAATGGACACCGTGATCTTGAATGGCATAAGTCATGATCCGATAAGGATCCGGTCAACGTTTGATCAACAGGTTCTGGCGCGTCGCGGGCGTGGGCTCAGGCCGGTTCGAGGTCGATCAGACCGCTGCGCAGGCCCGTGACGTCCTCGCCCGCCGGCGCGACCGTGTCGGTCAGCCGCGCCCCGGCCCGCACCCGCGCCCCCGGCAGCACCACCGACCGGTCCACCTCGGCGCCAGGCTCGACGACGCAACCCGGGAACAGCAGGCTGGACCGGACCACCGCGCCGGCAGGCACCTCGACGCCCGCTCCGATGAGGCTCCCCCGCTCGGGGACGAACCGTGATGGTACGTCGGCCAGCGTGCGCGGGAGCGTGGCCGGCGGCAGCGGGAACGGGCGGTCGAGGAGCCTGATCTGCTCCAGGTGGTAGCGCTCCACCGTGCCGATGTCGGCCCAGTATCCGGAGACGGGATGGGCCAGCACACGACGCCCCTCCCGGATCATGGCGGGGAGGACGTCCCTGCTGATGTCGTGTCTCCACCCGTCCTCGCCGAGCGCGGCGAGCGACGTGAGGACCTCCTCCAGCACGTCGGCCCGGAACACGCAGAAGGCGGTGAACACCAGGTCCGACGTGGGCTCGGCGGGTTTCTCGACGAGCCGGCGCACGCGCAGGTCGGAGTCGACCTCCACCATGCCGAACAGGTGAACGAACCGCCGTTCGATGCGCTGGACGCCGATGGTGACGTCCGCGCCGGCCGCGCGGTGCGCCGCCACCATCGGTCCGTAGTCGAAGACGTAGACGTGGTCGGCGTGCTGGACGAGCACGTCCCGCGCGCCGGGCGCGAAGAGGTACTCGGCGTTGTTCAGCAGGGCGTCGGCCGTACCGGACTCGGCGGGCCGCGGTGGCAGCGGGGCGCCCGCGGCGAGCGAGCCCGTACGGACGAGTTCGTCGTGGGGCCCGAAGTTCACCCGGGTGCCCCTGCCGTCCCAGTGCGCCACGAGGTGGTCGATCAGGTCGCGCTCGCGGTGCATCGACAGCAGCACCACCTCGGGCACGCCGGAGCGCACCGCGTTGGCGACGCTGAAGTCCACCAGGCGGCAGGACGCGGCGTACGGGACGAGCGGCTTGCACATCGTCTCGGTCAGCCGGCCCATCCGTTCCCCGAGGCCGCCGGCGAGCAGCGCCGCTCGTACGTCCGGCAGGGTCATCGTGTCCTCCTCGGCCGGTATGACCGGCACGTCACCATGTGCGCCCCTGCGGGCGGTCCTGCGGCAGAAGGTCGCGCAGGAGCCGTACGGAGACGCGCACGCTCTGCTCGCGCGGCAGGAGGGCGTCCTCGTGTTCGACGTAGAGCACGCCGTGGAAGTCCTCGTCCAGCAGCGCCGACACGATCGACGGCCAGGCGAGCCCGCCCGCGCCCAGGGCGCGGAACCGGATCGGCGGCCCGGGGCCGTAGCGGGACCACCCCGCTCCGCGCGGGGCGTCGGCGCCCCGCCATACCTGAAGGTCCTTCGCGTGGGCGGCGCCGAGGTCGGTGCCCCAGCCGCGTACCGCGTCCACCGGGTCGTGCCCCGTGGCGGCGAGGTTGGCCGGGTCGAGGCAGATCCGTACCGTCGCCCGCGGCTCGGCCAGCGCCGCCGCGTCGAGGAGCCGCCGGGCGCTCTGCCGGTCGTAGGCGACCTGTTTCGGATGCGGCTCGACCAGCAGCGTCACGCCGTACTCGGCGGCCAGCGCCAGGACCGGCCGGGCCTGCTCGCACCAGGCGGTGACGTTGTCGGCCCAGCTCACCGGGCTGTGCCACCAGGACAGCCAGCGGGCGACGTCCGGCACGCCGAACATCAGCCGGGCGTACGGCACGCCCAGGTCGGCGGCCAGGCGGACCGTGTCCAGGGCGTGCCGCAGAGCGTGTTCGCGCTTGGCCCGCACCGGGCCGTCGAGGACCGGATCCGTGTGCGGACCGTGCGGGCCGAGCAACAGCTGGGTGTCCCTGCTGTTGCTCACGCAACCGACCCTGACGTTCGCCAGCGCCATGCGCAGCTCCGTACGGTAGGTCTCGTCCTCGGACCAGCGCGCGAGATCCAGCAGCCCTGAGGTGGTGTCGGTGGGCAGGTCCACGGCGTCCGCCCCGGCCAGTGCGGCGTGTTCGAGCGCCGCCGTGAGTCCGGAGCCGCCCCAGGCGGCCAGGCACAGCCCGACGGCCACCCGCCGGTCGCCGTCCTCGATCGCAGTGCGGGCCGAGCGGATGCCATCCGGGGATTCGCGGTCCTGACGCGGCATCGCGGACGTCCGCCGGGTGCGGTGCGGCGGCGCCTCCAGGTCAACGAGCCACGCGGAGCCGCCGGCCGGTCCGTCCGGCGGGCGGGTCTCTCCGTCCCGGACGCAGTGGCGCAGCGCGGCGTGCACGAACGTCACCGGCTCGGTGACCGGCACGACCTCGGCCGCCTTCAGCTCCGAGCGCAGTCTGCGGTCGAGCTCGGCCAGCATGGGCGGGCAGCCGCGCAACACCCCGCCTCCGGCGGCGACGGACCAGTCCGCGGTGAGGCCGGCCCGGTCACGGGCGGCGCGCACCCCCAGGACGAGTTCGTCGAGCGCGGCGGACACCAGTGCGGCCGCCGGGCCGTCGCCGTCGAGCCAGGCGTCGCAGACGGCCGGTGCGAGGGCGGCCACCGCGGCCTTGGGGAACGCCGCGGCGGCGAGCCGGCGGGCCAGTTCGGCCGGGGAGGTCCCGTGGCCGGCGGTGAGCCGGGCGGCGATCGCGGTCGCCGGTCCCCTGCCGTCCTCGGCGCGGACGGCGGCTCGGAGCCCGGCCAGTCCGAGGTCGAAGGCGCTGCCCTCGTCGCTGCCGAGGTACTCGCAGCCGCCGACCCGCACCAAACCGGCACGGTCGCCGGCGGCGACGAACCCGGATCCGGTGCCGCACACCAGCGCCACGCCGCGGCCCTCGAGCGGCGGGGCGACGAGCCACGGCAGGGCGTCGTTGGACAGGATCAGCCGTCCGCTCAGGCCCGCGTCACGGGCGAGCCCGCGCAGGCGGTCCGGTTCCCCGCCGGGGTCGGCGAGGTCCACGGTCGCGGTGGCGATCCATCCGGTCCCGGGCCGGCCGTCCAGCGCGGCGGCGACGTCGCCGAGCAGGGCGCGCAGGGTCCGGTCCGCGGTGTCGGCCCCGACGGACGCGGGGTTGACCGGCCCGTACGTCCTGGTGACGCCCGAGCCGGGCTCCCGGCCGGGCGAGGGGATGATCGCCGATGTGGTGCTGCCGCCCGCGTCGACCGCCCAGGTCACCGTCACCGGTGCCCCACGGGGACGCCTTCGGCGACGTTGCGCAGGAGGGCGGCCCGTACCTCGTCCTCGGTGACGTCATCGACGATCAGGGTGGTGCCGAGCTCGACCGGCAGCACGAAGCGCAGGCTGCCGTCGCGGATCTGCCGGATCTTGCCGAGCGCGGCCAGCACGTCGTCGACGGGCGGCACGAAGCGGAGCCGGTCGAGGCGGACGGGCAGCCCGAGGTCGGTGAGCAGCCGGATGATCCGGTCGGCGAGGGCGGGGGCCAGCAGACCGCGGGCCCGGGAGATGTCGACCGCGACGACCATGCCGAAGGCCACGGCCTCGCCGTGCAGCACCGGACCGTACCCGGTGGTGGTCTCCACGGCGTGCCCGACGGTGTGCCCGAAGTTCAGCGGGCGGCGGAGGTCCACCTCGTACGGATCGCGTCCGACGAGTTCGCACTTGATGGTGCTGGCCGCGCGGACCAGGGTCTCCGCGGCCGGAGGCCGGCATCGTACGAGGTCGTCGGCGTGCCGTTCGATGAACTCGAACAGTTCCGGGGAGGCGATGATCGCCTTCTTGACGGCCTCGGCGAGACCGGCACGGGCCTGCCGCGCGTCGAGCGTCTCGAGGGACTCCAGGCAGGAGACGACGGCGCGGGGCTGGTGGAACGCTCCGACCAGGTTCTTGGCGTCGTTGTGGTCGACCGCGACCTTTCCGCCGATCGCGGCGTCGACCTGGGCGAGGAGGGTGGTCGGGACGTTGATGTAGGGGACTCCGCGCATGTACGCGCTGGCCACCCAGCCGACCGTGTCGAGGATCATTCCGCCGCCGAGGGCCACCACGACGTCCCGGCGGGCCAGGCCGATCTGGGCCAGCCAGTCGATGAGCAGGTACGCGGTGTCGAGGGTCTTGCTGCGCTCCCCCGGCGCGATGGCGATCGCGCCGAGCAGCAGCCCGCTGTCGTCGAGAGCCCGGGTGATCTCGTAGGCGGGCAGCGAGGCGACGGTCCGGTCGGTGATCACTGCGGCGCGACGGCCGTCGAGCTCCTCGAGGAGCGCCTCGGCCGCCGCCGACGAATCCGGCACGACATGGATCCGGTAGCTGTCCTTACGTTGGTGGGTGACCTCGATGGCCGACGGAGCCGTGGACAAGGGGATTCGATCACGAACGACGTAGCCGTTTTCGGCCATCTCTCTTCCTTACCAACGACGACCAAATATGTCGGATTTACCCCACAGTAGGCCCCATAACCAGCAAGAGGTCTGGTTTGGAAGATATGAGATTTGTCAATGAATGGTCCTGATGCGTACATCTGAGGGCCTGGTGGCGTGGCACGCCGGCCAGGTGAGACCCGCGATGACGATGACCGTGACGCGCACCGGCGTCTCCGAGGCCACAGCGTGGTGACCATGGTCGTGGGCAGCGGCTATCTCGGTGGCCGCATCGGCGCCCGGATCCGCGAGCTCGGCGGCAGGGCGGTCCTCTGCTCCCGGCGTCCGCCGACGGCCCGGTCCTCGACGGGCATGGACTGGCGGGAACTCGACGTCCGGGACCCCCGGGCCTGCCAGGACGCCGTCCGCGCCGTCGCGCCGGACGCCGTCATCGCCGTGCACGGCCCCTCCGACATCACCTGGTGCGAGCGGCACCCCGAAGAGGCGATGGCCGCGCACGGCGCCGGCTCGGCCAACCTCGCCGCGGCCGTCGGAAGACTCCCCGTCCTGCTGATCTCGACGGACAACGTCTTCGCCGGCACCCGGCACAGCTACAGCGAGTCGGACGAGGTCGCGCCGGCCAACGCGTACGGCCGCGCGAAGCTGGCCGCCGAGCGGGCGCTGCTGGAGACCGGCCGCGCCCTGGTGCTGCGCGTCAGCCTCGTCTACGGCTGGGACCCCGACGGGCACCGCCCCAACTACTTCACCACCTGCGTGCGAAGGCTCCGGGCGGGACTTCCGGTCGAGGCCCCGGCCGACCACTGGAACACCCCGGTGCTCGTCGACGACGTCGCCGCCTGGTCGACCGAACTGCTGCGGACCCGGCGGACCGGCGTGCTGCACCTGGCCGGCCCCGAGCGCCTGTCCCGGTACGCATGGGCCGGCCGGATCGCCAGGGGTCTCGGGCTGGACGCGGGCCTGGTCCGCCCGGTGGACAAGGCGGGCACGGCCTACGCCTGCCGCCCGCGCAACGCCTGCCTGCACAGCGAGCAGGCGTCCGGCCTGCCGGAACTGGCCGGACTGTGGCCGCTGGACGTGGACGAGGGCACCCGGCGCCTGGCCGGTCCCGCGCTCGCCCCCGAACGGTTCCCCACCGTCCCCGCCCCCCGATCCGTGGAGGAGTGAGAGTGAGCAAGCGCGTCTTCCTCGCCAGCAAACGCGCGGTGGTCAGCTACGCCCCCGAGCCGGAGACCGGTCAGCTGCGTGCCTGGCTCGCCCCCGGCGGGACCGGAAACGTGGTCGCCGAGCAGGCCGGCTACCTGGACGTGGCGTGGATCGTGAGCGCGGACAGCGACGACGACCACCGGGCGGCGCTGGAGAACCCGGACGGCCTGCGCATCGAACTGCCGTCGGGGCGCGGAGTGCGGCTCCACCAGTTGCGCCACGACCGCGACACCTTCCGGGTCGTGCAGGACTTCTTCACGGCCGAGCTGATGTGGGCCGGGAACAACTACGGCTGGGACCGCTGGACGCGGCCGTCCTTCGGCGAGGAGACCCGGGAGGCGTGGGACCGCTTCGGGGAGTTCACCGAGGACTTCGCGGCCGAACTGCTGCGACGCTCCGAGGGCGAGCCGGACCCGGTCTTCCTGGTCCACGACTACCAGCTCGTCCGCGTCCCCGAACGGCTCCGGGAGAAGCGCCCGGACGCGCCGATCCTCCTGTTCGTGCACATCCCGTGGCCGTCCGCGGACTACTGGCGGATCCTGCCCCGGATGATGCGGACCGGCGTGCTGGAGGGCATGCTCGCGGCCGACACGATCGGGTTCTTCGCCCACCGGTGGACGGCGAACTTCCTGGCCTGCGTGGCCGACCTGCTGCCCGACGCCGAGGTGGACGTCGCCGCCCGTACGGTCCGGCGCGGCGGTCACCTGACGAAGGTGCGGACCCAGCCGCTGGGGTACAGCCCGGAGACCCTGCACCGCCGCGACGCGCGGCTGCCCGACGGCGTCGCCGAATGGGCCGGCGACCGCCCGCTCGTCGTGCACTCCGGCCGGACCGATCCGATCAAGAACGGCGAACGCGCCGTCCAGGCCTTCGTGCTGGCCGTCCAGCGGAACGAGCGGCTGCGCGGCACGCGGATGCTCGTGCGGATGAACCCCAACCGGCTGTACGTCGAGGCCAACGCCGAGTACCAGAGGCGCGTGGAGCGCGCCGTCGCCGAGGCCAATGCCACGCTGGGACCCGACACCGTGCGCGCGCACTGCGACAACGAGGTCGGCCACACCTTCGGCTGCTTCGAACGGGCGGACCTGCTGGTGTTCAACTCCACCGTGGACGGCCAGAACCTCAGCGTCTTCGAGGCACCGCTGGTGAACGGGCGCGACGCCGACGTCGTGCTCTCCGAGATGGCCGGCGCGGCGGAGATCCTGGCTCCCGTATGCCGCACGGTGAACCCGTACGACCTGGTCGAGCAGGCCGAGGCGATCGCCGCGGGGCTGCTGGCCGATCCGCGGGAGCGCGCCGAGGCGGCGCAGCGGCGGCGCGAGACCGCCCGCCCGTGGACCCTGGAGCGCTGGGTCACCGAGCAGCTCGCCAGTCTGGACGCCCGCTGATGGACACCGGCGCCGATCCCCAGGCATTCGCCTACTACGAGCTCGGCGACGTCCGTCTGGTGCACGGTGAGGGCGTACGAGTCTGGGACGCCGACGGCCGGGAGTACCTCGACTGCGTGTCCGGGACGTTCAACCTGGTACTGGGGCACAATCACCCGGCCGTGCTGGCGGCGGTCCGGGGCCAGCTCGACGACCTGGTGTTCGCCAGCTCGTCCTTCCGTACGACGCCGACCGACCGGGTCATGGAGCTGCTGGTCGAGATGAGCCCGCCGGAGCTCACCCGCGTGAACCTGCGCAGCTCCGGCGGCTCCACCGCCAACGAGGGCGCCATCAAGATCGCGCAGTGGATCACCGGCAGGCGGGACGTCATCGTCCCGTTCCGCGGGCACGTCGGCCAGAGCGTCGCCGCCACCAGCTACAACGGGACCTCCCGGATGCGGGCGCCCTTCCCGTACCACCTGCCCGGAGCGGTGCACGTGCCCGACCCGTACTGCTTCCGCTGCTTCTACCGGCAGACCCCGGACACCTGCGGCCTGTGGTGCGTCGACCGGATCGACGACTTCATCACCTACGCCAGCTCCGGCAGCGTCGCCGCGATGATCATCGAGCCGATCAGCGGGGTCGGCGGCAACGTCGTCCCGCCCCCGGGCTACCTACGGCGGCTCAAGGAGTTCTGCGACGAACGCGGCATCATCCTGATCTTCGACGAGAACCAGACCGGGCTCGGCCGTACCGGCCGGCTCTTCGCGGCCGAGCACTTCGGCGTGACCCCGCACATGATGACGCTGTCCAAGGGACTGACCGGCAGCGGGTTCCCCCTCGCCGCCATCCTCACCGAGGAACGCCTCGTGGGCATGCCGCGCTCGATGCACGGGTTCACGTACGGCAGCCACACCCTGTCCGCGGCGGCCGCCGTCGCGACGCTGAACGAGGTGCGCCGTCCCGAGTTCCTCGCCGGTGTACGCGCGACCGGGGCCGTGCTGCTGGAGCGGTTGCGCGCGCTCCGCACGGACTTCCCATGCGTGGGCGACGTGCGCGGTGTCGGCCTCATGCTGGGCGTCGAGCTCGTCGAACCCGACGGCGCCCGCTCCCCCCGGCTGGCCACCGCCTTGAACAAGGCCCTCACCGACCGCGCGGTGATCACCCGTGTCTCCGAGCACGGCCAGGGCAATGTGATCGAGCTACGTCCGCCGCTCGTACTGACGCCTGAGGACGCGGGCCTGATCGCCGACCGGTTCGGTGAGGCCCTGGAGGGGCTGCGGCCGTGACCGGCGCCCCGGACACCCGCCCGGCGACACGGGAGGCGGAGCCGCTCAGCGTGGAGCTGACCGGCGCCGGGCCGCGACTGTCGCGCGCCCGGCCCCGCCGTCCGGACACCCCCGACGCGGTGCTCGTCGAACCGGCGCTGGTCGGCATCTGCCGCTCCGACCTGAAAGAGATCGCCGGCATGCGACCGGGGCCGAGCCAGTTCGGCCACGAGCTGGTCGGCGTGGTGGCGCGCAGCTCCACGTCCCGGCTTCCGGTCGGCGCGCGCGTCTGCCTCGACCCGAACGTCCCGGCGCTCAGGGGCACCGGCTTCGCGCGCTGGATGTGGGCCGGCGGCGACGGCGACCTGCTGGCACGGGCGCTGCCGCTCGCCCCCGCCGGAGTCGGCGACCGGCGCCTGGTCTTCGCCGAGCCGCTGGCGTGCGCGGCCCACTGTCTCACCATGATCCGCCGGCACCTCGGCGGCTCCGACCTGCGCGGCGCGACGATGTGCGTGCTGGGTGCCGGAACGGCCGGCGTACTGATCGCCCGGCTGGCCGAGGCCGCCGGTGTCCGCGTCCTGATCACCAACCGCGACGCCGATCGCCTGACCTTCCTCGCCGAGCGCCGGGTGCTCCCGCGGACCGGCGGCGCGCCCCTCGGCGAGACGTCCTCCGACGCCCACGACATCGTGGTGATCGCCACCAGTTACGTCCGGCCCGAGGTCCTGGAGCACGCGCTGCGGCTGGCGCACCGCCACGGACTCGTGATGCTCTACGGCGGCACCGCCGCGGGCGACCGGCTGCCCGGCCTGGGCTGCGACCTCGACCGCGTACGCCGAGGCGAGCTGGTCCAGACGACGGAGTGGCGCGGCAAGCCGGTACGGATCGGGGGAAGCTACGGGACCACGCCCGGCGACTTCCAGCACGCGCTACGGACCCTGTCCGACTCGCCGGACGGGCTGGGCGTAGAGCGGCTGATCACGGCCGAGGTGTCCCTGCCCGAGCTGCCCGCGGTCCTCCGCACCCTGGTCGAGGAGCGACGGTTCGGCAAGGTACTGGCGCGCCCCTGACCCGTACCGGCGCGTCCCTGACCCGGTCGATGGCGTCCCCGAGCCGGCTCGCGGCCGGGCAGGCATCGGCGGGGGGCGGCCGGGTGCCCGAGGGGCCGGCCCTCAGTGGACCAGCCGGAGGACGGCCGCGAGCCCTCGTGGCCGGTGTACGGACCGCTCGCTGGGCAGCAGGTAGACGGGCAGCCCGGCCCGTACGGCGGCGCCGTCCTTCACGGGGTCGTCCCCGACGTACAGCACGCGGTCCGGGGAGACGCCAAGCCGCTCGCAGGCCAGGACGAAGAGCGCGGGATCCGGCTTGGCGATGCCGTGCTCGCAGGACAGCACGACCGTGTGCAGCGGCTCCAGCGCGCCCACCCGCGCGAACGCCGGCCTGATGTCCCAGCCGATGTTGCTGAGCACGCCGATGCGGACACCGGCGTCGCGCAGCGCGCGAAGCACCGGGACGGTGTCCGGGTACGGCCGCCATGCCTCCGGATCGGTCAGGCACGCGTAGAGCGCCGCGACCAGTTCGGGCCCGTACGGCCCCGCGTCGGCGATCAGCGCGGTCCACACCGACCGGTGCGCCTCCGGCGACAGGTCGCTCCCCTCCCGTGCCGCGAAGCCCTCGGGCGAGTCGACGTGGCGGAGAGTCCGCCGGATGACGTCGGCGGCCTCGGCCTGGTCGAGCTCCACGCCGTGGCGGGCGGCCGTCGCGACGAGGGCCGCGGGATCCAGCACCCCGGTGTCGTCGAACAGGGTTCCGGAGAAGTCGAACAGGACGGCGTCGGCGCGGGCGTCGGGGAGATCATCCACGGCGACAGCATAGGGCGGCGTCCGCCGCGTTCCGAGGTCTCCGACTCTGTAGCGGCCCTAGCGGGCGTTTCCGCCCGTTACGGTCGCGACGGCCGGCGCCTCACGCCTCCTGGTGGCTCGGCATGGTCCGCTCGCGCGTGCCGAAGCCGCTGAGGTGGAGCAGCGGCGGCGTCAGGACGAACAGCGCGGCGGCGAGCGCCGCCACCGCGACCATGGCGCCGCGCAGGCCGGTCGCGTCCGCCCACAGGCCGACGTACACCGGGCCGAGCAGGAAGCCCAGGTACGACACGGTGCTGACGACCGACGTCGCGCGGCCCCGATACGCCTCGTCCACGTGACGCGACACGATGCCGAGGAGGGTGGGGAACAGTACGGCGGTTCCGGCGCCCCCGAGGACGAGCCCCAGCGCGGCGACCGGCAGGGTGGGGGCGGCCGCGATGACGAGCGCCCCGAAGGCCGCCGCCAGCGCGCCGGCGAGAACGACGACCCGCGCGTCGACCTTCTTGAACCCGCCGATCGAGAACCGGGTGATCGCGACGGTTCCGGCGAAGACGGCAGGGGCCACCGTCGTGAGCCAGGCTCCGGCGTGCAGCTCGTCCTGGGCGAAGACGGCGCTCCAGCTCTGATGCGCGTTCTCGCTCGCGAAGGCGAGCGTGCCCAGGACCCCCACGAGCAGCAGCGGAACATAACGCGATCGGGCGGCGGGCGCGGCGTCTCCCGAGCGGGCTCCTTCGCCGTCGTCGGCGCGGCCCGGCGGGAGCGTCCTGAGCAGGGCGACGCCGGCGACGACGGAGAGGGCGGCCACACCGAGGAACGGCACGGCGAGCGGCCAGGACATGGCTGAGGCGGCGCCCGTGCCGAGGCTGGTGACGACGACGAGGGCGGAGAACGTGCCGTGGGCGCGGGTGATGACCGGACGCCCGGCGATCTTCTCCGCGCGCCCCGCCACCGCGTTCATCGCCACGTCGGCCGCGCCACTGGACGCGCCCGCGACGGCCAGCCCGGCGCACAGGCTCGGCAGGTTCACCGCCGTCAGCGCCAGTGCCGCTCCCACGACGCCGAGCAGGCCGATCGCGCCGGCGGCGACCTTCAGCCCCCAGCGGTCCAGCGCCCTGCCCACGAGCATCATCGCGGGAAGAGCACCCGCGCCGACGAACAGCAGCGCGAATCCGAGCCCGCCGTCGTCGACGCCGGCCTGGTCCTGCACCCGAGGCACCGAGGCACCCCAGACTCCCCAGAACGCGCCGAAGGCGGCGAAAGCGGTGAACGCCGAGAACACGAGGCTGCGTGGTGAGGCGATGACGACTCCTCCGACCCGTACGGTCATGATCGCGAGCGACCACGGTACCGATCGAGCGTGTGCCCGCCTGTGAGTTTCTGTGAGTTTCCGGGCGGCCGGCCGCCGTGTCCTGCCGATCTCCGCCGGACGGGACTCCCGGTTCGCATGGAGTTCCCAGACTCGTGCAGATCGGTCACAGAAGAGCGGATCACTGTGACGTGGTGCGCGACGACGGCGCCCACCACGTACACCATCGACTCTGGAGTCACGATGATCGAAGTCCGCGAACTCACCAAGCGCTACGGCGAGGTCCTGGCCGTCGACGACCTGACGTTCGCCGTCCGTCCAGGTGAAGTGACCGGGTTCCTCGGTCCCAACGGCGCGGGGAAGTCGACCACGCTGCGGATGATCCTGGGTCTGGACGCCGCCGCCTCGGGGACCGCCACCGTCGGCGGGCGCCCGTATTCCAAACAGCCGGCGCCGCTGAAGGCCGTCGGCGCGCTGTTGGACGCGGGCGCGGTGCTGCCCAGCCGCACGGCCTACCACCATCTGCTGGCTCTCGCGGCCGGCAACGGGATCCCGCGCAGCCGGGTGGCCGCGGTGCTGGCGGAGGTGGGTCTTGAGAGCGTGGCCGGCCGCAGGACCGGGACGTTCTCGCTCGGCATGCGGCAGAGGCTCGGCATCGCCGCGGCGCTGCTGGGCGATCCCCCGGCGCTCATTTTCGACGAGCCCCCGCCGTGCGCGCCGGGCTGCGTCCACTGCGCCGGATCGAGACCACCGCGGCGGCCATCGCGGACGGCGACCTGTCCAGCCGGGTCCCGGAGCTGGCCGCCTCCCGCACCGAGCTCGGCCGCCTGGCCGCGGCGCTCAACGGCATGCTGGACCGGATCGAGGCGAGTGACGCCGCGCGGGCGGCCGCCGCGGAGCTCATGCGCCGCTTCATCGCGGACGCCGGCCACGAGCTGCGTACCCCTCTCTTCGGCATCAAGGGGTTCACCGAGCTGTACCGGATGGGCGGCATGCCCGAGCGCACCGATGTCGACGCCGCGATGAGCCGCATCGAGCGGGAAGCGGCCCGGCTGGTCCGGCTGGTCGAGGACCTGCTGCTGCTCGCCCGCCTCGACGAGCACGCCGCCGCCGCGGACCTCCCGCTCCGTCTCACCCCCATGGACCTGCGCACCCTGGCCGCCGATGCCCTGCACGACCTCCGCGCACTCGACCCACGGCGCCCGGTCACCCTCACCGGCCCCGGCGGTGGCCCGCCGGGTGGCACGCCGGTCCTCGGCGACGAGGCGAGGCTGCGGCAGGTGACCTCCAACCTCGTCGGCAACGCGGTGGCCCACACCCCGCCCGGCACCCCGGTCCGGATCGGCGTCGGCACCCAGGACGGCCTGGCGGTACTGGAACTCCACGACGAGGGTCCCGGGATGTCCCAGGAGCAGGCCGCCCGTGTCTTCGACCGCTTCTACCGCGCGGACGACGCCCGCGGCCGCACCGCGAGCGGAGGCGCAGGCCTCGGACTCGCGATCGTCGACTCCCTGGTGACGGCCCACCACGGCCGGGTAGAGGTCCGCACGGCCCCGGGCGAGGGCGCCACCTTCCGCGTCCTGCTCCCCCTGCACGTCTCTTACCTGCCACACACGTGATCCGCGTCATTCGTGCGAAGATCATCTGATGTTCGATCGGCTGGACGAACATCCGGCATCGATGCCGCGCGGACACGCCGTTCGCCCGAATCGAGGAGGACACCATGTGCCGTGACGGACACTGTGAGCACAGCGCCACTCCCTTGGCGCCCGGCGTGGACGACGGCGTGCAGCCGAGCGCGGACACCGTCGACCGGCGGCGCCTGCTGATGGCGGCCGCGACGGGCGCCGCCCTCACCCTCGCCCCGATCTCCTTCGCCCCCGCCCGGGCCGACGCCGCCACGAAGGGCGCCGCCCCGGCCGACGGCGAGGTGACCCGCGTCGTCACAGGGCAGCTCGCGACGGGCGCGGCGGACTTCGTGTACCTCCCGGTGGAGGTGCCGAAGGGCGTGCAGAAGATCGCCGTGCAGTACTCCTACGACAAGCCGACCGTCCCCGCCGGTACCCCGGGGAACTCCTGCGACATCGGCGTCTTCGACGAGCGGGGTCTCAAGCTCGGCGGCAAGGGCTTCCGCGGCTGGTCCGGCGGCTTCCGCACCTCCTTCGAGATCAGCAACAGCGAGGCCACCCCCGGCTACCTGCCCGGTCCGGTCAACCCCGGCACGTGGCACATCGTCCTCGGGCCGTACCAGGTGGCGCCGCAGGGCTTGAACTACCAGGTCCAGATCACGCTGACGTACGGCGAGCCGGGCCCGGCCTTCACCCCGAACTACCCGCCGAAGCGCGCCAAGGGCCGCGGTCGCGCCTGGTACCGCGGAGACGGTCATCTGCACACGGTGTACTCCGACGGCAGGAGGCTGCCCGCCGAGGTCGCGGCCGGAGCCCGGGCTGCCGGTCTCGACTTCATGGTCTCCACCGACCACAACACCTCCGCGTCGCATGCCGTCTGGGGGCAGTACGCCGGCGAGGACCTGCTCATCGTCACCGGCGAGGAGGTCACCACCCGGAACGGTCACTGGCTGGCCCTCGGCCTGCCCGCCGGGGAGTGGATCGACTGGCGCTATCGTTCGCGCGACGACGCGTTCCGCCGCTTCGCACGGCAGGTGCACAGCGTCGGCGGTCTCGTGGTGCCCGCCCATCCGTACTGCCCGTACGTCGCCTGCCAGTGGAAGTTCGGGTACGACGACGCCGACGCCGTCGAGGTGTGGAACGGCCCGTGGACCTACGACGACGAGTCCGCCGTCGACACCTGGGACGCCATGCTCGGCGAGGCCGTGCGCACGGGAAAGCGCTGGATCCCGGCGATGGGCAACAGCGACGCCCACAGCGAGCCGCAGGTCATCGGCCTGCCGCACAACGTCGTGTACGCCGACGACCTCGCCACCGACGCCATTCTCGGCGGCCTGCGGGCGGGCCGGACCTGGATCGCCGAGTCGCACACGGTGCAGTTGACGTTCGCCGTCACCGGCGACGGGCGGAAGGCCGGCATCGGCGAGACGCTGACCACACGCGCCGACGCTCCGATCGACGTACGGCTGGACGTCGAGGGTGTACCGAACGGCACGGTCCGGTTCATCACGGATGAAGGACAGATGCACCAGGAGTCGCTGCCCGCCTCCGGCTCGGGCAGCGTCGTGTGGCGGACCACCACCTCGCTCGCCGCCTACGTGCGCGCGGAGGTCCGCCATCCGATGGCCGACGGGACGCCCGGCAAGGGCAACGCGATGGGCCCGAACCTCATGTGGGGCCCGATGGCCGCCCTGACCAACCCGGTCTTTCTGCGGCGCTCCGGCGACTGACGGATCCGCCCAGGTCAGCCCATTGATCGGCGGAGGGTGACCCCGCGCTAAGGTGCGCGTCATGGAAGCGGTACCGGAGGACTGGCAGCGGGCGCTCGCCGTCGTGGCCCACCCCGATGACCTGGAGTACGGCGCGGCCTCGGCGATCGCCCGGTGGACGGCGCAGGGCAAGACCGTGATCGAGGTGCTCGGCACCCGGGGTGAGGCCGGCATCGCGTCGATGGACCCGGCCACGACGGGGCGGCTCCGTTCGGCGGAACAGGTGGCGGCCGCGTGCGAGGTCGGGGTCGAGGTCGTCGAGTTCCTCGATCATCCCGACGGGATCCTGGAGTACGGGTTGCCTCTTCGCCGTGACCTCGCCCGAGCGATCCGCCGCCATCGGCCCGAGGTCGTCGTGTCGCTGAACTTCCGCGAGACGTGGTCCGACGGGCAGGGCTTCAACATGGCGGATCATCGGGTGTTCGGCCTGGCCCTGGCCGACGCCGTACGCGACGCGGCCAACCCGTGGTTGTTCACCGAGCTGCCGGAGGAGCCGTGGAAGGGCGTGCGGTTCGCGCTGTTCAGCAACTCTCCGAACGCCGCGCACTTCGTGGACGTCACCGGCCACCTCGACGCCGGGATCGCTTCGCTGCGGGCGCACAAGGTCTACCTGGAAAATCTCGGCGGCGACTTCGATCCGGCCGCGTTCCTGACCGGCATCGCCGAGGCCACCGGGACGACGGTGGGGGTCCGCCACGCGATGCCCTTCGAACTGATCACACTCTGAGCAGGCGGGCCCTCGGCATCGGGCACCCGGCGGCTCGGCCATGAGCCGGAGCCGCCGGGTCGACCAGGTGCCGGGGCCCGACACCTTCATCCGCTTTCTCAGGGCTGGGGCCTGTCCCACAGCGTGAAGGCGAAGTCTCGCAGGATGGGGGTG
Organism: Actinoallomurus vinaceus; assembly: GCF_039542055.1. Taxonomy (NCBI): domain Bacteria; kingdom Bacillati; phylum Actinomycetota; class Actinomycetes; order Streptosporangiales; family Thermomonosporaceae; genus Actinoallomurus; species Actinoallomurus vinaceus. Next base: position 23,689 of record NZ_BAABHK010000033.1, on the reverse strand, counting down.
ACCGGCTGGAAGAACGTGGTGCCGCCGACGGAGCAGTTGCCGGAGCCGCCGGAGAGCATTCCGAGTCCGGTGCCGCCGTCGTAGAACGGGCCACCGCTGTCGCCCGGCTCGGCGCAAGCCGTCGTTTGGGTCAGACCATTGACCGTTTCTCCACTGCCGTAGGTCACGGTCACGTTGGTCGCTGTGACGGTGCCGCCGCGGACACCGGTGGTGCTGCCGCTGCGCTGCACTGCCTCGCCGACGAAGGCGTCGCCCGAGCCGGAAATGAACTGTCTGGTGCCGGCCACCGTGCCCCAAACGTGGATCCCGGCAGTGTCGTATTCGACGACGCCGTAGTCACCGCCGGCGCCGAAGACGTTCGCGTGGCCCGAATTGCTGCCGAGACGGCTGGTCAGGCCCTGGTTGGCGAACCAGGTAGAGCTAAGGTGCGTGCAATGTCCGGCGGTGATGAAGAAGTGCCGGGCACCGTTGAAAACATTGAAACCGAGTGAGCAGCGCGCCGTACCTCCCGCGGCGCCTGCGTAGATGGCCGTACCGTCCAGCATGGTAGGGCCGTCGAGCGTGCTCAGCTTTCCGTTGAGAGGCACGATCCTGGCCGCCGCACCGAGTTTGCCGGCGACGGAATTGAGCTTGGTCAGCTTGGACCCCGTGACGGATTTGTCCGCTGAGATCACAACCTGGTCGGTGGCCGGGTCGATCGCCCACGCGGTACCGGGGATCCGGGCAGAGCGGTCGAGTTCCGCGGTCGCCCTGGTGAGATCGGCGTGGCTGCGAGCGACCATACGCGGGGTCGCACCGGTCGCACGGACGCTCTGGGCGGCGGAATTGTCGGTGACCGTGACGATGAGCCGGCCCGTCGCCTTGTCGAAATACGAGCCGGCGCTTCGCTTGTCGCCCAATTGCCTGGCCAGCGTGGTCGCGAGGTTCGCCAGATGTTGCCGGCCGGCCGGCGCGGCCGGTTTCGGCGATGGCGACGCGGCAGCCTGCGCACTCGGCGTGACGGCCGCGAAAGCGGCCGTCACAGCCATCGCGACCGCGCATGAAAATGAAGCGATCTTGAGCATGGTCCCTCCGGACAGATTTCTTGGACGCGCCGGTAATTACCGGCCGCGTCCTTGTTCCGTCAGGACGTTAGGCGACTCACGAATCAGTGCGAATCGGCCGAATTATGCAACCCGCACAACCGGTGATGGGTAATTTCACCCACGCGGCTTCGCGCGTGCAAGGATGCGGCCTCCACGTGTTCGAGAACACGGCGGACCCGGGCGCGCTCGGCGCGGCGGGGATTGAGCGGATGCACCAAGGGGCGGCAGGCCTGGCGGAAGGCCTCCAGCGCCTGATCAAGATCATGTGCATCGAGTGCGGGCCTCGGGACGCCGTCCTGCGGCGCGCAGCGCACGAGGTGGTCGAGAATGAAAAGCAGCTCCCTCAGACGCATTTCGGCGACCGCGCGGACGGTCGTGGGGACGACCAGCGCGGCTGCCAGAACTCCGCACCCGGCCCCCAGAACGGTCTCCTGGACGCGAAGGGCGAGCAGTTCCGGGGAGAGCGTATGGAGGACCGCGAGCACCATACTGAGCGAGCCGGTGATGAAGAAGGTCACCGCCCAGTAGCTGGCGGAGGGGGTGTAGAACATCCCGAAAACGCAGGCGAGGAGAAAGGCCAGGGCCAAGGTCGTGTGCCCGTCGGCCAGGACGGCGAGGCCGTATCCGAACGGCACCCCGGCGACGGTGCCGATCAGCCGCCGGCCGCTCTGCAGCAGGACGTCCCCGGTGTGCTCGGCATTGATGAAGACGACCCATGCCGTGACCACGGCCCAGTACCACAGGTGCGGGGAGACCAGATGTCCGCCGAGTATGGCGAGCGCGGCCGCGGCGGTCACCTGGAACGCCTGCCGCGTCGTATGCCGCCACGGGCCTGAAGGCCGTACTGCCGCCGGACGGAGCGCCACACGGTCGCGCTCTGTCAGGTCCACCGGCTCCGCCTCCCTCACCCGGTGGGCGGAGGACTCCGTCGAATCCTCCGACGCGCGGATCGCGCGTACTCCGAGGCGCTGCGCGGTCGCGTCCGCACGTGCCACCCGATCCAGCTCCGCCGTCGTGTCGCGGAGCATCCCGGCGGGAGCCTCGTACAGGAATTCCTGAAGCAGCAGCGCGGAGGCGTGCAGCCGGTCGAGACGTCGTTCGAGTCTGCGGACGCCGGCTCCGCCGTCTGCGAGCAGATCCGACGTTGCCTGCTGCGCATCACGAAGCCGTCTGTTGAACGCCGCCCTCAGGCGCCTCAGGATTCCGTAGGACGTCGTGCGCACCAGACAGAAGCGAGTGACCGCCGCTGCCGCGAAGGCGACGGCCAACGCCCCGGTCAGCTGCGGGAGTTGGTGGGACTGAACCCTGGCGAACTGGGACAGGAAGTAGGCCATGAAGGCGAAGATCCCGAGGTCCAGGCCGCGTCGTCCGAAGCGGCGCGCATAGACCGCGGCGAAGATCAGCAGCAGGAAGGCCAGGTGAGACGCGACGGGGAAAGGTGCCAGCAGGCCCCCGGCCGTCAAGGCGGCAAGGGTCACGGGAACCCCGGCGAGCAGAGTGCGGAACTGGTTTCGGGGGTGCGGGTCGCTGATCGCCAACGAGGTGACCACCACTGTGAAGCCGCCGGTCAGAAGCACGACAGAGGACTGATCCCGTACCGTCAGCGTGGCCAGGGTGAGAGTGAGGCCGAGGACGGCGCGCAGCCCGGCGGTCAGACGCAGCAGTCCCGGGTCGGCTGCGGCAAGTCGCTCCCATAGCGACGCCGTCGTCGCAGCCACCATGGATTTCCGTTCCTTCGTCGTGGTCGGCCGTCCCCGTCCGGCCACGACGAGCGGGGCCGGGTGCTGTCCAGCCTGGTCCGTCGGGATGGCGCGCGGTATGCGTCAGGTGACTGCTTCCACCGCCGGGCGTGCCCTCATTCCTGGTGGCCGGCCCCCGCGAGGGTGCCCTCGATGAGGTCGCGCAGCTGGGATCGGGCGGTGATGCCCAGCTTGGGGAAGCTGCGGTAGAGGTGCGAGCCGACCGTGCGCGGGGAGAGGAAGAGCTTTTCGCCGATCTCGCGGTTGGTCAGCCCGCGGGCGGCGAGCCTGATGATCTGCTGCTGTTGCGGGGAGAGTTCGGCGAGCGCGTCGGGGGTCGAGTCCGTGACGTCGAGGCCGGCGGCACGCGATTCGGCCCGGGCGCGCTCGATCCACGGGCGTGCGCCCAGGCGCCGGAAGGCCTCCAGGGCCTCGGTGAGCGGCCCCCGCGCCTCTGCGATGCGCCGACGGCGCCGCAGCCACTCGGCGAGGTCGAGCAGGGTCTGGGCGCGTTCGAAGGGCCAGTACTCCAGAACCGGATCCGCCAGAGCCGCCCGGAAGTGCGGCTCGGCGTCCTCGGGGTCCGCCAGCAGGCCACGGGCTCGGCTGATCAGCGCACGCAGGCGAGGTGAGGCGTTGTCCGCCAGCGCACACGCCGAACGCTCGACGATCGCGACGGCCTCCTCACGGCGGCCGCAGCGTACGGCGGCGGCGGCCAGATCCGCGAGGGCCGGGTAGGAGGCGTGGTAGTGCACAGGCGCGCCGTCTGCCGCGAAGACCATGCGGAGTTGGTCGTACGCGGTCTCGTAGGCGCCTTCCGCGGCTGCCGCGGCGCCGAGCGCACGACGGGCATAGACGGAGACCGAGCGGCTTTCCAGCGGATCGATCAGCGTGAGCGCGTCCTCGGCCCGGGCGCGGGCCGTGGCCGCGTCACCCTGGAAGGCCAGCAGGGTGGCGTCCACGGTGGCCGCGCAGGCCACGGCGTGGTCGAGGCCGACCACCCGGCCGACCGCGGTGGTGCGGACGCAGGCCTGCCGGGCCTCTTCCCACCTTCCTCGTTCGACATAGGCCCAGGCGACCGCGCCGCCCAGACCCTCCGGCAGCGGTCCCTGCAGCTCCCAGCGGTCGAAGGCCTCGTCGAAGGCGCGGACGGCCTGCGGGGTCTCGTCCAGGAGCCACGCCATGATCCCGACGGTGGTGAGCCGCTCCGGCCGGGCTTCCGCCTCGGCCGCCGACTGCGGGAGCAGCCGGACCAGCCCGGCCCGGTCGTCGAAGGGGTCCGACACGGCCCTCACCCAGGTGCGCAGGCCTGCATGTGAAGCGTCCTCGGGAAGGCGACGCAGGATGTCCTGGATGCGGTGCCGCTGAGTGTCTTCTCCGGAGTAGAAGCGGACCACGGCGGCTCCGGCCACGAGGTCCAGCGCGGCGGCGGGCTGGGAGACCGCCAGCGCCTCGGCGGCGTCGGCCAGTCGGGAGAAGACCACGGTGTGGCGTCCGGTCAGGACCGCCAGCCGTCCGGCCTGCACCGCTGCGGAGGCCAGCAGGGCCGCGTCATCCGTACGCGCGCGTGCCGCGGCGGCCAGTTCCTCGACCCAGGCGATGTCTCCGGTGAACACGGCCGCTGCAGCGGCTTCGACCAGCAGCCGGGCGCTGTCCTCACGCCGCGGTGCGAGTTCCGCGGCGCGCAGCAGGGCCTTGGCCGCCGCCGCATGGCCGCCGCGCCGGCGGGCCCGGGTGGCGGTCCGCTCCAGGTCCGCCGACACGGCCGCGTCGGGGCCCGGGCAGGCGGCGGCCAGATGCCAGGCACGCCGGTCCGGTTCGTCCCGCAGCATCTCGGCGAGCGCGAGGTGAGCCTCGCGCTGGGCTGCCGAGGACGCGGCGTGATACACGGCGGACCGGACGAGTGGGTGGCGGAACCGGACGTCCCGGCCGATCCGCCGGACCAGCCCGGCCTGCTCGGCGGGCAGCCAGGCCGCGTCCTCGGCGCGCGGCAGCCCCGCCGAGACGGCGATCGCGGAGTCGGCGCTGTCCATGGCGGCCAGGAGCAGCAGCGCCCGCGTGGTGGAGGCGGGAAGGCCGTTCAGGCGGGCGACGAAGATCCGCTCCAGGTGATCGGTGAGCGGAAGCGGACCTGCGGACGGCAGCCCCGCGGCCGTGTCGTGTGCCGAGGCCGCCCTTGTCAGTTCCACCAGCGCCAGCGGGTTGCCGCCTGCCTGGTCGAGGATCCGCGTCCTGGTGTGGCCGGTGGGGCTCTTCGGCTGCAGGTCCAGCAGCTGATCGGTCTCGGCGTCGTCGAGCGGTCCCAGGGTGAGCGTCAGCACGTGACGGTCGAATCCCGGTAGCTGATCGCCGCCACGGGCCCCGATCAGCATCGTGACCGGTTCACCTTCCAGCCGTCTGGCAACGAAGGACAGTGCGTCCAGGGAAGCACGGTCGAACCATTGCGCGTCGTCCAGGACCACGAGTACGGGATGGTGGTCACCCAGGGCGGACAGCATGCTCAGGACGGCGACCCCGATCAGCATGAGATCGGGTCCCGACGTGGCCGACCCCGCGCCGAAGGCGTCCCGCATCGCAGCGCGCTGCCTCCCTGGCAGTCGGTCCACCTCGGCCAGCACCGGCCGCAGCAACTGATGCAGTGCGGAGAACGCCAGGCTCGACTCCGACTCGCTCCCCTCGGCACGCAGTACGCGAGCGCCGCCGGCTTCGGCCCGACGCACCGCGCGGTCCAGCAGCGCGCTCTTCCCCGTGCCCACGTCACCGACCAGCATCAGCACCGGGTCGGCCGACACCGAGTCCACCGCACGAAAGAGGCGTGCCAACTCCGCGTCCCGGCCGACGATCGGCTCCCCCGGATCCAGCTCCGGTCTCGTGACCGCACCGAGGCCGCCTGCGTGCTCGTCCACGGAGTCTCCCGGAATCGTGGCTTTCGATCGGAGTCGCCCTACCTTGGCCCATCCAGGCTACAAGCGGCCGATGCCCGGGCCATGCGCGCAGGTGCAGTCACGTTACGGATACCGCGCGCGCCGAGGCCGCTCGTACGGTTTTAGGGAATCATCCGCATTCCCAAGGATGCCCCATGGAACAGATCAAGCTCGGCAACGTAACGATCACCCGGGTATGGGAGTACTTCGGTTCCGTCGAAATGACGCCCGACACCTTCTTCCCCGACAGCCCGAAGGAAGTGTGGGACGACGGCGCCTCCTGGCTGACCCCGCATTTCCTGGATCCCGCGACCGATATCGTGAATTCCGCGATTCAGACCTGGCTGCTGCGCAGCGAGGGCAAGACCATCCTTGTCGACACCGGCGTGGGAAACCACAAGGAGCGCCCGTACGCCCCGGTCTGGAGCCGTCTGGAGACGGACTTCCTGGCCAATCTCGCCCAGGCCGGCGTCGAGCCGGAGGACGTGGACATCGTGATCAACACGCATCTCCATATCGATCACGTCGGCTGGAACACGTACCTGGACGGTCGGCGCTGGGTGCCCACTTTCCCCAACGCCACCTATCTGATGCCGAAGGACGACTTCGACTTCTGGAATCCCGAGAACGGCCACAAGCCGCTGCTCGGCCGCGGCAACCAGAACGTCTTCGAGGACAGCGTGGCCCCGGTGCACCAGACCGGCCAGACGCTGCTGTGGGAGCACAGCCACCAGATCGACGCCGACCTCCGCCTGGACGCGGCTCCTGGACACACCCCCGGCTCCTCCGTGCTGACCCTCACCTCCGGGACGGACCGCGCGGTGTTCGTCGGCGACATGCTGCACAGCCCGGTGCAGATCCTCGAGCCGGACTCCAACAGCTGCTTCTGTGAGGACCCGGCGGGTGCCCGCGCCACCCGCCGCAAGGTTCTGGGCTGGGCGGCCGACAACAACGCACTCGTGATCCCCGCACACCTGGGCGGCCACGGAGCCGCGGAAGTGGCACGTGCGGGAGACAAGTTCGCCATCAAGGGCTGGGCCCCCTTCTCCCCGTACACCGAGCAGGCCTGAGGCCCGCGGAGAGGCATGACTGTGAACCACCATCCCGACCCCATCGTGACCACGGCACAGGGGGCCGTCCGCGGCCTGCGCCGGGGCGACACCGCCACTTTCCTCAACATCCCCTATGCCGCCCCGCCTCGCGGCGCCGGCCGGTTCGCGCCGCCTCAGCCGCACGAGCCCTGGGACGGCGTACGGGACGCCACCGTGCCGGGGCCCAACGCGCCGCAGTCCGAGCGCAAGCTCGGCAGCGTGGACATGTCCCCCTACTTCGGCACCGGCTGGAGCCGCGGGGAGGACTACCTCACCGTCAACGTCTGGACGCCCGCCGCCGGCGGCGGCGACCTGCCCGTCATGGTGTTCGTCCACGGCGGCGGATTCGTCGCCGGATCGACGCGGTCCGCGATGTACGACGGCTCCGCCTTCGCCCGCGACGGCGTCGTCCTCGTCACCCTCAACTACCGGCTCGGCATCGCCGGGTTCCTCGACATCCCCGGCGCGCCCGCCAACCGCGGCCTGCTCGACGTCGTCGCCGCACTGCGCTGGGTGCGGGAGAACATCGCCGCCTTCGGCGGCGACCCGCACAACGTCACCCTCTTCGGCCAGTCGGCCGGAGCGACCATCGTCGGCGGCGTCCTCGCCACCACCGAAGCCACGGGCCTCTTCCGCCGGGCGATCGTCCAGAGCGGCAGCGGCCTGGGGGCGTTCACCACCGAGCAGGCCGCCCGCGTCACCAAGGCGGCGGCCGAGACCCTGGGCATCGAGCCCCACGTCGACGCCTTCGCGGACATCTCCGACGACCGCCTGGTCGAGGCCGCCTCCCGGCTCGCGGGCATCGACCTGCAGACCGAGAGCCACAGTGACCCGCTGATCGGACTCAGCCCCTTCAGCCTGGTCCTCGACACGCAGCCCGCCGAATCCGTCGCCGCCGGCCTCAGCAGCGACATCGACCTGCTCATCGGGACCAACGCCGAAGAGGGAAACCTCTATCTGGTCCCGGTGGGCAAGTACTCCACCTCGACCGCCGCAGACGTCGACGACGTGGCGGCGCGCTCGCACCCGGATCCGGCGCGACTCGTCGAGACGTACCGGAAGTCACGCCCCGAGGCGTCCTTCGCCGAGCTGCGCTCCGCCATCATGGGCGACGCGCTGTTCGGCGCGGGCAGCTGGGTCCTGGCCGGCGCACATGCCGTCCACCCCGAGTCCGCCACCTACGCCTACGAGTTCGCCTGGCGCTCCCACTCCCTGGACGGAGAGCTCGGCGCCACCCACGCGGTCGAGCTGCCCTTCGTCTTCGATCTCGCGCACCTCCCCCAGCTGCATGGACCCGCCGCTCTGCTCGGCCCCGACAAGCCCCCCGCGGATCTCGCCGCCCGCATGCATGAGACCTGGATCCGGTTCGCCAGGACCGGCGACCCCGGCTGGGACCCGTACGACGACGAGCGCGGGGCCACGATGCGCATCGACGCCGAGTGGACCCAGGTCGACGACCCCCGCGGCCAGGAACGACAGGCCTGGAGCTGACCTCCTCGTACGCGCCTGTCCGCACCCTTCAAGGAGACACCATGACCAGAACCGTCATCACCACCGAGAACGCCCCCGCCCTGGCGGCCCCGCTGTCCCAAGGCATCCGCAAGGGTCCCGTCCTGCAGGTCTCCGGGCAGCTCCCGCTCGATCCGGACACGGGTGAGGTCGTCGGCACCACGGTCGCCGAGCAGACCGCGCAGACCCTGCGCAACGTCACCGCCGTACTCAAGGCGGGCGGCGCGGGCCTGGAGGACGTCGTGATGCTCCGCGTGTACCTCACCGATCCCGCCCACCTGGCCGAGATGAACGCGGCGTACGCGGCGGCCGTCGGTGAGCCCTTCCCCGCCCGCACCACCGTCTACATGCAGCTTCCGCCGGGACTGCTCGTGGAGGTCGACGCCCTGGCAGTGCTGGACGACTGACGAGGATGGCCGGCCGTCTGACGAGGGCGTGCATCAGCGAGCCTTGACAGGACGGGAAAACCTTTGCACGCTCTCAACGGCGCTTCCGTACGGTGAGAGTGGGCGTAATGGGCATTCGAACTCCCCGGGCCGCCGGCGGCCTGGCCGGCCTGACGGCGTTGATCACGTCCCTCGTCGCGACGCCGGGAGCGGCAACGGCAGCGCGGCTCTCCCCCGGTACGGTGCCCGGACGGCAGGCAGCGGAGCGAGCCACCGTGGCTCTCGCTCCTGAGCAGCGGGCGGCGCGGCTCGTCTCCCAGCTGACGCTGGACGAGAAGATCTCGCAGTTGCACGGCATCCAGGACGCCGACCACCTGCGTTATGTCCCCGGCGTCCCCCGGCTCGGCATCCCGCCCCTGCGGATCACGAACGGTCCGGCCGGCATCGGCCACAGCGACGACCGCCCGTACAAGCCCGCCACCGCGCTGCCCGCGCCGATCGGCCTCGCGGCGACCTTCGACACCCGCCTCGCCGAGGTGTACGGGACGGTGCAGGCGAACGAGACCCGTGACCTGGCGCACAGCCTGATCGAGGCGCCCGACATCAACCTGACGCGCGTCCCGCAGAACGGCCGGACGTTCGAAACCTACGGCGAGGACCCGTACCTCGCCGGGCGGCTGGCGGTCGCGAACATCCGCGCCATCCAGCGGAAGGGCGTCATCGCCGAGGTCAAGCACTACGCGGCCAACAACCAGGAGACCGGCCGGCTGACCGTCGACGAGCGGATCGACGAGCGGACCCTGCAGGAGATCTACCTGCCCGCCTTCGAAGCGTCGGTGAAGGAGGGGCATGTCGGATCGGTCATGTGCGCGTACCCGAAGGTGAACGGCTCCTACGCGTGCGAGAACTCCTACCTGCTGGACACCGTGCTGCGCGGACAGTGGGGTTTCAACGGGTTCGTGCAGTCCGACTTCGGCGCGACGCACAGCACGGTGCCGTCCGCGCTCGCCGGTGAGGACCTGGAGATGGCGACCGGCACGTACTTCGACACCGCGATGGGCCAGGCCGTCGAGTCGGGCCAGATCAAGGAGTCGGTGATCGACCGGATGATCGCGCGGCGGTACGCGGTCATGATCCGGGCAGGACTCTTCGACCGGCCGCTCACGTCCACGCCCATCCCCGCGCAGCAGGACGGCGCCATCGCCAGGAGCATCGCCGAGCAGGGCACCGTGCTGCTCAAGAACTCCGGCGCACGGCTCCCGCTCGATCCCGCTCGGACGCGGTCGGTCGCGGTGATCGGACCGTACGCCGGCGCGGCGCACACCGGTGGAGGCGGCAGCTCGCAGGTGCTGCCCCTCTACACGGTGGACCCCGTCACCGGCATCAAGAACCGGCTGCCGTCCGGTTCGGCCGTGTCGTACGCCGACGGCTCCGACGTGACGGCCGCCGCGACGCTCGCCCGGTCGGCGGACGTCGCGATCGTCATGGTGGGCGATTCCGAGAAGGAGGGAGAGGACCGAACCGGCCTGTCCCTGTCCGGCGATCAGGACCAGCTCGTCGCGGCGGTGGCGGCGGCCAACCCGCACACCGTCGTCGTCGTGAAGAGCGGCGCGCCGGTGCTCATGCCGTGGCTGGACAAGGTGCCCGCCGTGGTCGAGGCGTGGTACCCCGGAGAAGAGGACGGCACCGCGGTGAGCGCCGTCCTGTTCGGGGACGTCGACCCGTCCGGCAGGCTTCCGGTGACATTCCCGCGCGCCGATGGAGACACCCCGGCGCACACGCCGGAGCGGTGGCCCGGCGTCGGCGGCACGGCGACGTACTCCGAAGGCCTGCAGATCGGCTACCGCTGGTACGACGGCCAGGACATCACGCCGTTGTTCCCGTTCGGCTACGGCCTGTCCTACACCACCTTCCGGTACGGGCGACTGCGCGTCAGTCCGGTGCCGGCGCGTGATGGCCGGGTCACGGTCCAGGTGGACGTCACCAACACCGGACACCGGGCCGGCACCGACGTGGCGCAGGTATATGTGAGCGATCCCGCCGTAGCCGGCGAACCACCCCGCCAGTTGAAGGGCTTCCAGAAGGTGGCCCTGCGGCCGGGCCAGACGCGGCGGCTGACGTTCACCCTCGACCGACGGGCCTTCTCGGTCTGGGACACGGCCACACACGCTTGGACGACCGCCCGCGGCTCGTACCCGGTCGCGGTCGGCGACTCGTCACGCGACCTGCCGCTTCGCGCCACGGTCCGCGTGGCCGACGCGGCGGGGCGGAGGTCGCGGTGAGCGCGGCGCGGCGGGCGAGGGCGACGGCGCGGGCCGCCCCGGCCAGGTTCAGGCCGTGCGGCGTGACGGCGGTGGTCACCGGGCTGGGAGAGGTGGGCTCTGCCGGGAGCGTCGCGCTGCTACGGTGACCGCTGTGACGGAGATCGAGTCATCTGTGGCGAAGGCCGAGAGTGAGCACGAGGGTCCCGTCGTCGAACGCATGCTGCTGTTCACCGACGCCGTCGTGGCCATCGCGATCACCCTGCTCGCTCTGGAGTTGCCCGTTCCCAAGGGCAGGACCAACGCCGAGCTGTGGCACGCGGCGCTCGAGGCACGACCCGAGTACAAGGCGTTCCTGATCAGCTTCGTGGTCATCTGGGCCCACTGGTCCGCGCACCGCAAGGTGTTCCGTGGCCTGCGCGCCCTCGACCGGAACCTCAGCGCGCTCAACGGGTTGTGGCTGTTGATGGTCGTGCTCATCCCGTTCGCCACGAAGATAATCGCCGGCGACGGGGCGTTCCAGCTGCGCTTCGGTTTCTACGCGCTGATCGAGACGGTGACCAGCCTGCTGTTCCTGCTGATGGCCTGGCACGTACGACGGGCCGGGCTGGCCGCCGAAGGCACGCCGCCGGAACGCTTCACCGAATCGATGCTGCGCAGCGGCGCCATCGCCGCCTGCTTCGCCGTGTCGATCCCCGTCGCGTTCGCCGGCGAGTGGGCGTACCTCTGCTGGATCGCGGCCGTCGCCGTCACGCGCCTCGCCACACGGGTGACGCAGCGGCAGGTCCAGCCCGCCTGAAACCGGGGTCGCCAGTGCGCTGACCACATACGTTCACCGGGTCTGGTGACACGCCGGTCGATGGAACGTCAGGCGGCGCGGCGCCACAGGGGGGTCATCTCGGTGCTGGCCAGGCGCCAGCCGTCCGGGGTGCGCACTGCGGTGTAGGCCCCGCGCAGGCCGGTGGTGAGGAATGGGCCTTCGTCGGGGCGGTAGAAATGCACGACGGTGTTGGCGGTGACGTCTGCCTGGTCGCCGTCCAGGTCGATGAGCACGTCGGAGGTCACGTGCTGGGTGTGTTGGGCATCGGTGCTGTTGTGGCGGATATGTGCGATCAGCTCGCCGAGGCCGTGCACGGTGCCGCGCGGGCTGTGCGCGACGGTGTCGGTGGTGTAGAGGCGGTCGAGGTCGGCGTAGCGGCGGTCGTCCTGCCAGCTGACCCGGTGGTCGTCCAGCCAGTGGTTCAGGCGGGTCAGCAGGTCGGCGATCTCGGTACGGTCCGCCAGGTGAGCCGGTCCGGTCATGGCACCTCAGATCATTGGTTGAGCCAATATTGGGATCGCCAACTATAGCCCCGCGCCGTGGCCGGACCGGCAACTGCGGATCACCGCCTGATGGTGCGCTAGTGCATGGATCAGCGGACGTTCTCCCGCTTACGCCGCTTGCGAATCATTCGTGTCAACCGCCATCCGATCAGGACGAGCACGATCAGGAACAGGATGACGAGCGCCGGGACCAGGAGCGCGACGAGGCTCATCGTCAGTGACATCGCGTCTTCCGCCGCGCTCACGAAGGGCGTTCCGACGCCGACCGTGCCGACGTTGATGACAGGACGCACGCCGGCCTTGGTGACGTGCACGCACAGCGCGACGACGATGCCCAGCGCCCAGCCCACCCAGGGATGATCGACCATCCACCCGGAGTGGTCGATCCGCGCGGCCGCATCCGAGGCGGCGAAGACGGCACCGCCGGCCGCAGGCCGTACGAATGTCTGTATCGCGTCGTTGACATGGTCGACGACGGCGACCTTGTCGAGAACGACTTCCGCGGCGAGCAGGACTGCGACGGCCGTGAGCGCCCATCCGTTGCACATCCACGCGAACTGGTGCGGCAGCGCGATCACGTCGGTGAAGCGGGCGAGCAGGCCGACCACCAGGATCGGGATATAGGCGTTCAGACCGGCCGATGCGGACAGGCCGAGCCCGGTCAACGTCGCGAACATGCCAGGTAAGACGTCATCGATACGAAGAAAGGTTCCTCCGGGAACCGCCGCCCTGTCACGAGCGGCCGTCAGCGCGCGTTCTGCGAGGCCAGCCACGGGGAGACGCGATCACGATCGAGGAGCTCAGGCTTGGCGAGCCGGTCCAGCATGAGGTGTACCAAGTCCGCCGCGTCCTGGGTCCAGGCATAGCACTGCTCTTTGGCCCCGCACTGGATCGCGGCGCGGCTCTGCGCGACAGCCACGATCGCTGGAGCGTCGGCCCGGACCTGCTCACTGTCCGCGGCAGGGTCCCGCAGTTGTGTCCCGGCCGCCGCAGCAACACCGGCGATGTCGGACAACTGGTCGCCCAGCCAGTCCCAGGGGGCGGCTTTGATCTCGTCGGCCCAATGGCGTTCGCATGGCTCGACGCCGTCGAAGCGCGGGTGGAAGTGCGCCGCCTCGAACCCTCCGCGCACGCCGTCGATGCGATCGAAGAGATCGGCTCGCCACAGCGGCTGATCCGCAACGATCCTTTGGGCCGCCGACTCGGTCCCGCGATGTGGCTGGGGGCTTCGCAGGCGCAGCTCGACGCGCGCCCCGTGCTCGAGGTGACTGTCCTCGAGGCTGACCTCGAACCAGTGCCGGACGAGGATCGCGATCTCGTTGTAGACGAAGGCGTGTAGCATCGCACCGCTCCTCAACGATCGTCGGGTGGCCGCCCGGGCGCCGGGCCACGATCGGTGGTCGATCGCGGTCGGCGCGCGGACCGCCGAGGCAACAGATCATTCTTTCCACGCCCACCCAACGCGCACAATCACCGGCCGCGTGGTCAGAGATCGTGGCGTTCATGGGCCCGGGGCCCATGCCTGCGGAGTGCCGGGAAGTCGAATCGTGACGAGGAGACCGCCGGTGGGGCGGGGGGTGAGGTCGAGGGTTCCGTCGTGTGCTCGGACGATGCTGTGCACGATGGCCAGCCCGAGGCCGACGCCGGGATGCTCGTCGGTGCGGATCCGTTGTGTTCCGCGTTGGAAGGGTTCGGTGAGGGTCGGTAGGAGTTCCGGTGGGACCCGATGGCCGGTGTTCTCGACCCGCAACACGCTCGCGTCGTGCTGCGCTTCGGTGTGGATCGTCACGGTGCCACCGGTGGGCAGGTTGTGGACGATGGCGTTCTGGACGAGGTTGGTCACCATCCGCAGAATGAGCGCCGCGGAGCCGACGGTCTGTGCCTTCTCGCCGGTGACGTTGAGGGTGATCTGCCGCTTTTCGGCGAGGGGAAGCAGTGTTTCGGTGGCTTCCTCGGCGATGAGGGACAGGTCGACGGGCTCGCGGGTGAAGCTCCTGCTGTTACCGCGGCTGAGCAGCAGCAGGGCCTCGGTGAGATCGATCGCCCGCGTGTTGACGGTGTGGAGGCGTTCGATGAGTTCGCCCTGGTCTCGCGTGGGGTCGTGGCGGGCGGCGTCGAGGAGTGCCTGCGAGATCGCCAGCGGGGTGCGCAGTTCGTGGGAGGCGTTGGCGGCGAACCGTTGCTGTTCGGTGACGTGGGAGTGGAGTTGTTCGAGCATGGTGTCGAACACGTCGGCGAGTTCACGGAACTCATCTCTGCGGCCCTGTAGCCGGATTCGGTGGGACAGCGATCCGTTGGAGGCCATCCGTGCCGCGTCTGCGATCCGTGTCAGTGGTGCGAGCATCCGGCCGGCGAGGATCCATCCTCCCAGGAGGCCGAACAGCAGGAGGAAGGCCATTGCTGTGGCCGCGGCGGGGGCGAAGCCGCGCAGGAGTTCGGTGCGGTTGGTGCCCACAATGATGATCGCGCCGGCGAACTTCCTCCGGATGGATCCGGGGTCGTCGTCGGGTACCCAGCGCAGCACGAATACCCATACCACGGCCAGCAGGAGAGCGCCGGCGAGGAGGAGGAATCCGGCGTAGCTGAGGGTGAGTTTCAGGCGGGCGCTGAGGCCTGGGCGTCTATTCATGAGTGCTGCCAGGGTGAGCGGGGTCAATGCCGGTGTCCATGCCGGTGTCGATTCGGTAGCCGACGCCGGGCACCGTGGCGATGAGCCATGGTTCCCCGAGTCGTTTGCGCAGGGCGGAGACGGTGATGCGGACGGCGTTGGTGAAGGGATCGGCGTTCTCGTCCCAGGCCCGCTCCAGTAGCTCTTCGGCGCTGACGACACCGCCGTCGGCGGCGACGAGGACTTCGAGCACGGCGAACTGCTTGCGGGTGAGCGCGACGTAGCGTCCGTCACGAAAAACCTCCCGGCGGAACGGATCCACCCGCAGGCCCGCGATCTCACTGACCGGGGGCCGGGCGTGCGCGCGCCGGCGGTCCAGCGCCCGCAGCCGCATGACGAGCTCGCGAAGCTCGAACGGTTTGGTGAGATAGTCGTCGGCGCCGAGCTCGAACCCCGAAGCCTTGTCATCGATCCGGTCGGCGGCGGTGAGCATGAGGATCGGGATACCGCTGCCGGAGGCCACGATTCGCCGGGCGATCTCGTCGCCGGAGGGACCGGGGATGTCGCGGTCCAGGACCGCCAGGTCGTAGGAGTTGACGCTGAGCAGTTCCAGGGCGGTGTTGCCGTCACCGGCGATGTCAGCGGCGATCGCCTCCAGCCGCAGACCGTCACGGACGGCTTCGGCCAGGTAGGGCTCGTCCTCCACGATCAGCACACGCATACCCGAACCATAAGCAGGACGGCATATCGCCGACATATGCGAACCGGCACGCCCCCCGGCACGGCGACCGTGACTTCCTCTGCCGATCTCACGACGTTCCGGGCGAAGCGCGCCACCAGCGGCGCGACGCCAGTGCGGCCAGCCCGGCACCGGCGGTGTTGAGCAGAACGTCGTCCACAGAGGACACCCGGTCCAGCCGCAGGACGTACTGCGCGGTCTCGACCAGGACCGAACAGCCCGCCCCGAGCGCCAGGACCCGCGGCACCGACGCCAGCGCCGCGAACACCAGCAGGTTACCGACGACCTGGCCCGTATCCATCGTGAGCAGGTCCCGCAGCGGCACCAGGCTCACAACGGCGCCGGCCTCATCGCCCGGCAACAAGATCATCCAGACCCAGGGCACCGTCCCGTAGACGATGCCGACCTCGGCCAGCGACATCCGCCACGCCGACGCGACACCGGCGGCACTCCGACGGCGCGCCAGAACCCACACCGCCAGCGCGGCCAACGGCAGCGCGGCCACCGTGATCAGCGCCACACCGTTGAACGTACCGAACCAGACGTACCACCCCGGCCTGCGCACCGGCATGGACAGGATCCTCAGCACCGCGCCGACCGGGCCGAACGCAGCGATCGCCACACCGAGGATCGCCAGACCCACGAGCACGATCCAGCGCATACGACGGGCCGGCGCTGACAATGACGCGTTGTGGTCCATGCCTGCATTGAAGACCGAAGACCGTATCGCGGGCGTATGCGATTTCCGATACGCCCGCGATACAGGAATCCCCGGCATCACGGCAGCTCCGGAGCCGCCGGCCGTTCGTCGCCCCGACACCGAACCGCACCCGTACCAAGATGTGGCCCATTCGGTAGTCGTGCGACTACGTTGAGTATCTCATGCTGGTGGCGACAGGCGGACGTCATGGACATGCCACGGACACGCCAGGGAGACGTCATGCAGGCCACCCCCCGGACCGGCGCCTTGTGGAGCCGGCCTTGTTGCCGATCAGCCCTCGTTCTCATGGCTTCTGCCCCGACAGGATCGTGATCGACATGGTCAAGCAGGTGCATCGCGAGCGTCGGCATATGGACCTGGCCGTGAATCCGCTGTACAGCGGATTGGTGCCGGCCGGTGGGGTTCCGCGCTACCAGCTGGCGCCCGGTCCGATGGCACCGGACGCGGCCGCCGCGCTGGTCCGGGACGAGATCATGCTGGACTCCAACGCCCGCCTCAACCTCGCCACCTACTGCACCACCTGGATGGAACCCCAGGCCAAGGAGCTGATCGCCGATTCTCTGGACCGCAACCTGGTGGACCACGACCAGTACGCGCAGACGGCGGAGCTGGAGACACGGTGCGTGAACATGCTGGCCAACCTCTGGAACGATCCGGGCACCAACGGTGTCGGGTGCTCGACCAGCGGCTCCAGCGAGGCCACGATGCTGGCCGGGCTGGCGATGAAGTTCAACTGGCGTGCGCGGCGACGAGCCCAGGGCCTGCCGGCGGACAGGCCCAACCTGGTGATGCCCAGCGCGGTGCACACCTGTTGGCCGAAATTCTGTCGCTACTGGGATGTCGAGCCGCGCTACGTGCCGATCCGGGAACCCGGCTTCACCGTCGACCCGTCCGAGGTGGCGAGCCTCTGCGACGAGAACACCATCGGCGCGGTGGCCATTCTCGGGTCCAGCGCGCTGGGAATCTACGACCCGGTGGCCGAGATGGCGGCCGCGTTGGATCGGCTCCAGACCGAACGGGGACTGGACGTGCCGCTGCACGTCGACGCCGCAGTAGGCGGCTTCATCGCTCCGTTCCTCGAGCCCGACCTGGTGTGGGACTTCCGGGTGCCTCGGGTGCTGTCCATCAACACCTCGGGCCACAAATTCGGGCTGGTCTACCCAGGCGTCGGGTGGATCATCTGGCGCGACCGGAAGGCGCTGCCAAAGGAGCTGATCTTCGATTGCGAGCTGCTCGGCGGCAGCGTGCCCACCTTCACGCTTAACTTCTCCCGATCGGGCGCCCCGGTGGTGGCGCAGTACTACGCCTTCCTGCGCCTCGGGTTCGAGGGCTACCGCGCGGTGCAACAAGCCTGCCGTGACGTGGCGTCCTATCTGGCCGAACAGATCGCGCAGATGCCCGCGCTGGAGGTCATCTCCGATGGAACCCATCTGCCGGTCGTGGCGTTGCGGATGCGGCCCGACACAACCGCGACCGTGTTCGACATACACGACCGGATGCGCAAACACGGGTGGCAGATACCCGCCTACCACCTGCCCGACGCCCTCAACGACGTAGCCGTGATGCGCATGGTGATCCGCAACGGCTTCAGCCGCGACACCGCGGACATACTGCTGAACGCGCTGCGCGCCGAACTGGCCGAGCTGTCTCCCGCACCCATGGCGAAGGCCGACGAGCCCGCCATGCCGACGCCGCGACGGCGTGGCCCGGTCTACCACTGAAAGAAAACGCCATGTCGAATGACCATTGCTCCGGTCAATGCGCCTTATAGAAGGCGTTCTTCTGGGGAAGGTGTTCGGAGATGGGCGAGTTCGCGGAGAGCATCACGATCGATCAGTTGAATGACGATCCGTACCTGATTTATGCGCGGTTGCGGGAGGAGGAGCCCGTTGCCTATGTTCCGGCGCTTGATCAGTGGATGGTCACGCGGAATCACGATGTCCGGACGGTGATCAGCCTTTCAGAGACGTTCATTTCCTATTTCTCGAAGTCTTTGATTCTCAAGGTCTGCGGCGAGGGAAACATGCTTGCGACCGATGGGGACCCGCACAGCGACCTCCGCAGGTGTACCGATGATGACTACGCCCGGGAGACGTTGCCGGCGGGCCTTCGGGATCATGTACGGATGCTGGCGAACAAGTATGCCGATGAGTTGGAGCGCTCTGGGTCACCGGCTGATCTGAGGGAGCAGTACTTCGCGCCGGTCGCCGTGTTGTCGGAGGCGCACATCCTGGGTCTCGATCATATCGATCCGGAAGTCTTCATCAGGTGGGCCGACGGCATGAACAGCGCCATCACCAACTTCGAGAAGGATCCGGCCAGGACCCGGCTCGGCGAGGAGACCCGGGCCGGTATCGACCGGGTCCTCATTCCTTACCTTGAGGAACTCAAAAAGAACCCGGTCCACTCGACGCTGTCCAATCTTCTGCACTCCGGACGTCCTGCAGGCCGGCCTCGCCCCATCCAGGAGATCCTGCCCACGGTCCGGTTGATCTTGACCGCGACCGAGGAACCCGGCAACGGCGCCAGTTCGACGATGCTCGGTCTTCTCGACAACCCCGACCAGCTCGAAGCCGTGAAGGCCGACCCGTCCCTGCTGGAACATGCGGCCCATGAGGGCCTGCGCTGGCGACCCCCGGTAGGTGCCCTCATGCGGTCCGCCGCCCGTGATTTCGAGCTGGGCGGCGCCACCATCCCGGCGGGCGCCGGTGTGGCGGCCATTGCCGCCTCGGCCAACCGCGACGAGAGGGTCTACGAAAACCCCGACGCCTTCGACATCCACCGACCGATGCAACCGCACGCCTCGCTTGGCTACGGCAGTCACCGCTGCCTGGCCTGGGAACAGGTCCCGGAGATCATCCGCATCAGTATCGAAGTGCTGCTGGAGCGTTTTCCAACGATCCGGCTGGATACCGACAAGCCGCCGGTGCGCTACTACGGCTGGCGTTACCGCGGGCCGAGCGGTATTCCTGTTCGCTGGTGACCAGAGGTCCACATCTCGGGCAGCCCGCGCCAACGGTGATCAGCCCGGCACGAACGACACGACCTGCCTCCGGAGCGCCGCTGCGGCCTCCCTCCGGGCGCAGGCCATTGGCTCTCCGCCCCCGGCGCGGTCATCAACATCGCGCGGATCGCGGTACGCATGGCGCTGCATGCCTCGCGTCGGTGAGGATCCAGATGTCGCCAGGACGTTCCCCCTCGGGACAGAGGAGTCGCTCAATGACCGCCACCACTCCCCCGGTGTCGGACCGGCAACGTCAGGTTGAGGACGAGCTGGTCCAGACCGTGCTCGCCTCGTTCCGGGAGACCCCGGATGCCCGGCTCAAGGAGCTGATGCAGGCCATGGTGCGGCACCTCCACGCGTTCATCCGTGAGGTCCGCCTGACCGAGACGGAATGGCAACAGGCCATCGACTTCCTCACCGCGGCCGGCCACATCACCACGGACCGCCGCCAGGAGTTCGTGCTGCTGTCCGACGTCCTCGGCGCGTCCATGCAGACCATCAACGTCAACCATGAGGCCACCGCGGGCGCCACCGAGGCCACGGTGGTCGGCCCGTTCTTCGTCGAGGACTCCCCCGAGATCCCGATCGGGGGTGACATGGCCGCCGGCGCCCCGGGCGAACCCTGCTGGGTCGAGGGCACCGTCACCGACACCCACGGCAATCCGGTCCCCGGCGCGCGACTCGAGGTGTGGGAAGCCGACGAAGACGGTCTCTACGACGTGCAGTACGCGGATGGTCACCTGGCCGGCCGGGCACACCTGTTCACCGACGACGAGGGCGACTACACCTTCTGGGGGCTCACTCCCACGCCGTACCCCATCCCCCACGACGGGCCCGTCGGGGCCTTGCTCGACAAGACCGGGCGCTCGCCGCTGCGCGCGTCCCACCTGCACTTCATGGTCACCGCTCCCGGCCTGCGCACCCTCGTCACCCACATCTTCGTCGAGGGCGACAGCCTGCTCGCCTCCGACGCGGTGTTCGGTGTGAAGGAATCCCTCGTCAGGCGATTCGAACGGCAGGCGCCCGGCACGCCGACTCCTGACGGGCGCGACCTAGCCGGGAAGAGCTGGTCCCGCGTGCGATTCGACATCGTGCTGCCAGTGCCGCACGACCGCTGAGCGTCTTTACCCGCGTCATCTGTGCGGCAGGCTCCCCGCACCTTCCGATCTTGAAGGATCACCGTCGACGGTCTCGGCCGGTTCGCCCTTCTTTCGAGAGGTCGTCCAGCTGGCGAGGAGTCTCAGCGCGGCCTCGGAGGCCGAGCCGGGTTCGGTGGTGTAGATGTACAGGGTCTGCTCCTCCACGGCGGGGAGCTTCATGGCCTGGTACGTGACGGTGAGGTCGCCGACGACCGGATGGTGGTAGCCCTTGGTTCCGTCGGCGCGTTCGTGGACCTTCTGATCCACCCAGTGTCGCCGGAAGGGCGCACTCTCAGCCGAGAGCTCTTCCACCAGTCCCTGCAGCCACGGATCGTCCGGGTGCCGGCCGGCGTCCATACGGAGCATGGCCGTCGTGTCGGCGGCGACGGTCTCCCAGTCCGCATACAGGTCCCGGGCGTACGGGTCGAGGAAGACGAACCGTGCCTGGTTCCGCTCGGGGCCGGGAAGCGCGTCGAAGTCGACGACGAGGGCCGCGGCGAGGCGGTTGCCGGCGAGGATGTCGGTGCGTCGGCCGAGCACGAAGGCGGGGCAGTGGGCGTCGTCCAGCACGTCAAGCAGCCGGCGGGCGGCCGGCCGGACCTCCTGCGGCTCCGGCCGAGGGGCGCGGCGCTGTGCGTGGGAGGCGGGATGGGCGGCGAGGTCGAACAGGTGAGCGCGTTCGGTGTCGTCCAGGCGCAGGGCCTCCGCCAGGGCGCTGAGAACGGCCGGCGACGCGGTACGGCAGCGCCCTTGCTCCAGGCGGGTGAGGTAGTCGGAGCTGACGCCGGCGAGCTGGGCGAGTTCTTCCCGGCGCAGACCGGGCACGCGCCGCCTCGAAGCATGATCTGGGAGCCCCACATCGGCGGGTTTCAGCCGCTCACGGCGGGAGCGCAGGTACTTCCCCAGGTCCACCAGGTCTTCCATGTTCTGAGTCTGCCCGACCGAGGCAAGCCGCCGAGCGGCGTAGCCGGTCTGGGCTCGTTCTGGCAGGCGTGCGGCGGGCCGGCGACGATCTGGCCCACCACGTTCCGGCTGGGGCGCAGTGCCCTTGCCGGGTGCGGTGGGCCAGGCACCGGTGACCGGCGTCAGACGGCTTGTGCGGTGGGCAGGATGGTGATCTCGGTCAGGTTCACATGGCGGGGCACGGAGGCGATGAACGCCACCGTCTCGGCGATGTCATCCGACTGCAAAACGTCGATGTCCCTGATCAGCCCGGCCATCAGCGCGGTCGCGTCCGCGTCGGTGACATGGTCGGGCAGTTCGGTGTCGACCATGCCCGGTTCGATTGCGGAGACCCGGACGTTCTTGGGCCCGAGCTCGACCCGTAGGAGCCGGGTGAGATGGCTGATGTAGGCCTTCGTGCCGGAGTAGATGGAGAACTTCTCCAGGATCCGGGTGGCGGCGATCGAGGAGGTGTTGATCAGATCGGCCGGGCCGTCGGCTGCGGCAGCCGTCAGCTGCGGGAGGAACGCGGCGATGACGTTCATGACGCCACCGACGTTCAGGTCGATCTGGCGCTGCCAGTCATCGACCTTCAGCTCCTCGATCGCGGAGATCAGCTGGACGCCGGCGTTATTGAACACCAGGTCCACGGTGCCGAGCCGCTCCGCGATCTCGTCCGCCGCGGCCTGGACCGCGGCACGATCGGTGACGTCGACGGGCACGGCGACGGCGGTGCCGCCGGCGGCCTCGATCGTTTGCACGAGCGCGTCGAGCCGGTCCTTGCGTCGGGCCAGGACGGCGACCTTCGCGCCGAGCCCGGCGAGCCGCTGCGCGGTGGCGGCGCCGATACCGCTGGAGGCGCCGGAGACCACCGCCACGCGTCCGGCCAGAGGAGTGCCGGTGAGGATTTGTGAGGTTGCCGTCGAAGTCGCCATGGGAGTCTCGCTTTCGGTGTCATGAGTGGCCGGTGTCCGGACGGCACCGGCCGATGGGTCGGGAAGCCGGCCTCGCGGAGGATCGGAGGATCCGGGGGACGGGGGGCTCCGCGAGGCCGGCCGGTCTGGATTCAGACGGCGCCGTCGTGGGCGGTGGCGATGGACTTCTCCCGCCAGGGGCCGGCGTCGTCGCGCATCCGCTGGATCTTGACCTCAAGGCGTTCGAGGGTGTCCCGCCCCAGGTAGAGGTGGCCGGGCAGCTTTTCCTGCGCGGTGACCTCATAGATCAGGGCCGCGCCCCGGACAGGGTCGCCGAGCTGCGCGTGGTTCGCGGTGTCGATCCAGTCCAGCGTGTTGTGCGCCGGCGTGCCGTCGTAGTCCGTGATCCGGGCCGCAGCGACCGACAGCGAGCTGGCGTCGAGGAAGTCGGTTCGGAAGACTCCGGGCTCGACCGCCATCGCCTGGATGCCGAACGGCTCCAGCTCGGCCGCCAGGGCTTCGCTGATACCCGCCACGGCGAACTTGGAGGCACTGTAGAGGCCGACACCGGGCTCGCCCTCGAAACCGGATCGGGATCCGATGTTCACGATCTTGCCGGAGCCCTGGCGGCGCATCACCGGCAGCACCGCACGGGTCATGTTGATCAGGCCGAAGACGTTCAGGTCGAACAGCGATCGCGCCTCGGCGTCGGTGATCTCCTCCACCGCGCCCAGCAGGCCCCGGCCCGCGTTGTTGACCAGCACGTCGATCCGGCCGAACCGGCTCACGACCTCGCCCACCGCAGCGGGAATGTCCTCGGTCCTGGTCACGTCCAGGGCCAGCGGCAGCACATTCGAGGAGTTCTTCAGATCGTCCGGGAGCCGGTCGGGGTTGCGCACGGCGACGGCGACGGCGTCGCCGTTCCCCACGGCGGCTCGGGCTATCTCCGCCCCGATGCCACGCGATGCCCCGGTTACCAACCAGACAGCCATGATGAGCGTCCTTCCTGACAGCTTCCACTTGCCGCGTCCGCCGCCTCACCTGCGTGTTCGGCGTCCGTGGTTACAAGTTTGGGCAGCGGAGGCACGGCCAGGAAGGCCGGGAGTTTCCTGGGAAAGCCATTCCCAGGCTGCGCGGTCGGCGTGTGCTCAGGGACGACCCGGCAGGGCCGCGGCAACTATCCGGACGTGTGGTCGAAGTGGAGTTTTGTGGTGATGCGGTAGCGGTCGCCGCGGTAGGCGGACTGGGCGTACTCGATGGTGCGTCCGGTGTCGTCCTGGGTGGTGCGTTCGATGTGCATGATC
>NZ_BAABHK010000032.1:0-84515 GCF_039542055.1 Actinoallomurus vinaceus | reverse complement strand
GCTCACGTAGTTCAAGGACCATCCGGACCGCGCGCTCACGCAGCTCAGACGAGTACTTCCTCGGGGGTGCCATAGCCCCTCACCCTTCCAGGTATCAGGGCCTCCAACCAACGCGGGGCGCTCCACCCACCCTCCGGGGAGCGGGCCGGGCCTGCGGGGTGCAAGGTGGAGCGCCCCACGGACGAACGACCTTGCACCCCGCAGGCCTGGTCTGCTCGGCTTGTCCTGGGGCGAAGGCGGGCGGGATGACCAGGCTTCCACCCCAACCACCCATCCAGCCCGGCGCGGCCATCCCGGAGCCTGAGGCCCCCGCCGGAGGCGGTTTCGTCTAGAGGTGGATGACGTCTTCGCGGCACTGGTGGTCGGTGGCGGTGCCGTAGCGGACGATCGCGTAGGCCGGTCTGATGCTGGAGTCTCGGAGGGCAGGCTCCATTGCTGTGAAGAGGTCGCCTGCGTGAGGGCCGTAGGCATAGAGCACGGCTTCGCCTCCGCCGAACTCGTTGCCGTCGAGCTCTCCGGCGTCTGCGTCATCGATGGCGGCGGCCAGTGTTCGCTCAAGGGCGCGGACGGCAGCGCGTTCAGCCTCGGACCCGTACCTGTCGTCACCGAGCTTGAGATGAACGATGACTGCGTGTTCGCCGGCCATGAGACTCCCTTGATCGTGGCGCGCTTCGCCGACGATATTGCCCGGCTTGGACAGGCCTGGAGGCATCGTGCGGTGGGCCGCCCGACCGGCGCGGCCGGAGGGACCGGCGCCCACGCCGCACGCCCGTAGGGCGTGCCGGAGCGGGCGGCCTGCGGCGGCGCTTGCGCCGCCGCCTTGACCAAGCCAAAGCCGATCTTTCGGCAACTCCACAAGCAGCCTGAGGAGGTGGTCCATGGAACAGCAGTTGCTCACCGTCCCGGAGGTCATGACGGTACTCAGGCTCGGCCGGTGCACGGTCTATGACCTGATCCGCTCGGGCCGCCTGGAGTCGATCAAGGTCGGCCGTTCCCGCCGTGTTCCGGCCGCCGCCATAGATGCCTTCGTCTGCCAGCTCCGAGAGGAAGCCGCGTGATCAGCAAGAAGCCGCAGAAGCGCCGTCCCAACGGCGAAGGTTCCATCTACCAGCGGAAGGACGGCCGGTGGGTGGGGGCTGCCTACGTGCTGACGACGGACGGCACGTACAAGCGCATCCAGGTGTACGGCAAGACCCGTGACGAGGTCCACAAGAAGCTGGTCGAGGCTCAGCAGAAGTCCAATCGGGGCATCCCGGTGGCGGACAAGCCGTGGAAGCTCGGCGAGTACCTGGACTACTGGCTTGAACACGTCGTGCGCCCGGCGAAGCGCTGGAACACGTACAAGAAGTACGAGCAGACGGTTCGGCTCTACCTCAAGCCGGGTCTCGGCAATCAGCGGTTGGAGCGGCTGCGGGTCGCCAAGGTGCAGTCTTTCTCAATGCGCAGATCGCGGCCGGCCACTCGGTGGCCAAGGTCCACATCATGCGGATGGTCCTGGGTGCCGCGCTGACGCGGGCGATGCGGGAAGAGCTGATCACCGTGAACGTCGCCCGGCTGACCACCTTGCCCGCTCCTCCTCCCAAGAAGGTCAAGCCGTGGACACCCGACGAGGCGCGGGCCTTCCTCACCGCCGCGCGCAACGAACCGCTCTACCCGGCGTTCGTGCTCCTCCTCGTCTACGGGCTCCGCCGTGGTGAGGTTCTGGGGTTCGGCTGGGATGACGTCGACCTGGACGAGGACGTCATCCGGGTGCTCTGGCAGCTCCAGCGGGTGGACGGCAAGCTGACCCGGACCGAGGTCAAGACGGAGGCGGGCAAGCGTGACCTTCCCATGCTCCCGATCATCCGGGACGGCTTCATCGAGCTGGCCGAACGGCAGTTGTTCGCGCGGCGGAGGGCCGGTGACGACTGGCAGGAAACCGGACTGGTCTTCACCACCAAGACAGGAAGGCCAATCGAGCCGCGCAACCTCGCCCGCGCCTTCGAGCGCATCACCGCCAAGGCAGGCCTGCGCCGGATCCGGCTGCACGATCTCCGGCGCACCACGGCGTCACTGCTCAAGAGACCCGGCGCGCCGCCAAGGAGATCTTGGGCCATGCCCACATCTCGAGGAAGGTGCCGACGCTGAGAAGACACAAGGCTCCGGCAACCGAGCCTGAGCCTTGCAGAAGTCCTTACGCAAACCCCGGCCCGCGCAGGGGCGTGGGGGCGGAGCCCCCACATCGGGGGGCTCGGGGGGTCGTCCCCCCGAAAAACATCGCGGGCCACCGGGGAAGGCGCGAAGCGCCGACCACGATGGCCCGACTCGTGGGCCTAGGTGGACTTGAACCACCGGCCTCATCCTTATCAGGGATGCGCTCTAACCGACTGAGCTATAGGCCCGTGCAGCTGCTCCCGGTTCGGAAGACCAGGAGGCGACGTCGAGAAACAGTACCCGATCGTCGGCCCCAACAGGAAATCGAATCCAGTCTTCCGTCCTGGGGCGGCCGCGGATTACTGGTCGGCCTCCTTCAGCGTGACCTCCACGCCGCCCACGAGGTCGGCGGCCATGTTGTAGATGACCGACCAGACGGTCGCGAGTGCGGTGATGAGGAGGACGTTGAGGGTGCCGATCAGGGCGGTGTAGCCGAGGATGCGGGCTGCGGAGAACCAACTGGCGGGGTTCAGGCTGTCCTTGCCGTTGGTCTTGCCCTGCAGGTCCTGGATCGTGTTGGTGAGCGCGTCGAAGACGCCGAGCCCCGACAGGATCAGGTAGAGCACGGTGACCGCGACGAACAGCACCAGGAAGCACACCAGCGACATGATGAAGCTGAACTTCATCACCGACCACGGCTCGAACCGCGCGACCTGAAGGTGGGCCTTGCGCGGGGCCTTGCGGCCGGCGGTCTTGCCGGGCGGCGGAGGCGTGTCCGTCGGCCGCCGGGCGGGCTCGAGGGCCGTCGTGGGGCCGGAACCGTACGACGACGACGAACCGGAGCCGTACGACGGCGTGGAGCCGCTCGTGGAGCCGGTGCCGCCGAAGCCTGGACTCGTCTTTGGAATGTCCATGGACGTCGTCCTACCCGAGGCGGAGCCGGGTTCGCCGGTGTTCGACTTTTCCTTGGCCGACCCGTCATCCGTCGATCCACGGGAGACGAGCCGGTCTTTGCTGCCCGCGGCGTCGCCCGTGGGATCGGGCTTCTTGGACGGAAGTCTGAGGTCCATGACGGTGTCCTCAGTGCCGTCCTTCTTGGCCGCGAGGTCGACGACGGTGTCCTCGGCCTTGTCGGTCGGCTCGGCTTCGCCGTCCTTGTCGTCGGTCTTCTTGACCGTGACCTCGTCGGTCGGTGGTTTGTTCGCGGCGCTGGTCTTCTTCCCCGTACCGCCCTTGCCGCCTGTTCCGGTGGAACGCCCGGACTTCCCGTCGGCGTCCTTTCCGGCGTTGGCCGTCATATAACCTCCCCGGGGAGGCGACGCGCCACCAGGCGTCTCACGCGTCGCTCCCTTCCCCGGACTCTGGGTCCGGCTCAGCGTCGGTGTCCTCGATGGACTCCACGTTCCTCGCGATGGCGACCACGCTGTCCCCATCGGCGAGATTCATTAGGCGTACCCCCATCGTGGAGCGCCCAGACTGCTTGATCTCGGCCGCTCGCGTACGGATAACGCCACCGCTGGCAGTGATGGCGTACACCTCATCTTCGGGCCTGACCATGAGGGCACCGACCAGCCTGCCGCGATTCTCCACGATCTTAGCGGTCAGTACGCCCTTTCCCCCACGACCGTGGATCGGGTATTGGTCGGCGGGAGTGCGTTTTGCATATCCGCCCTCGGTGGCGACGAGGACATCTTCGCCTTCGAGGACGACGTGCATGTCGAGCACTTCCTGGCCATCGTCGAAGCGCATGCCGATGACGCCGGCGGTGGCGCGGCCCATCGGGCGCAGGACGTCGTCGCGGGCGGGGAAGCGAATGGCCTGCGCGCCGCTGCTGACCATGAGCAGGTCGTCCTCGGGTGAGACCAGGCGGGCGGCGATGACCTCGTCGCCCTCATCGAGGTTGATCGCGATGAGCCCGGCGGAACGCGGCGAGTCGTACGCCGACAGTTCGGTCTTCTTGACGCGGCCCTGCTTGGTGGCGAGCACGAGGTACGGGGAGACGCCGTAGTCGCGCAGGTCGAGGACCTCGGCGATGCGCTCGTCGGGCTGGAAGGCCAGCAGATTCGCTACGTGCTGGCCGCGGCTGTCCCGACCGGCTTCGGGCAGTTCGTACGCTTTTGCCCGATATACCCGACCCTTATTCGTGAAGAACAGAATCCAGTGATGGGTCGTCGTCACGAAGAAGTGGTCGACGATGTCGTCCTGTTTGAGCTGGGCACCGCGTACGCCCTTGCCGCCGCGCTTCTGCGCGCGGTACATGTCGGTCTTGGTGCGCTTGGCGTAGCCGCCGCGGGTGATGGTGACGACAACGTCCTCTTCGGCGATGAGGTCTTCCATCGACACATCGCCCTCGAAGGGGATGATCTGGGTGCGGCGGTCGTCGCCGAACTTGTCGACGATGGCCTTCAGCTCGTCACCGACGATCGCGCGCTGCCGCTCCGGCGAGCCGAGGATGTCGTTGTAGTCGGCGATCTCCGCCATGAGCTTGTCGTACTCATCGGTGATCTGCTGACGCTCCAGGGCGGCCAGCTTGCGCAGCTGCATGTCGAGGATGGCCTGCGCCTGGATCTCGTCGATCTCCAGCAGCCGCATCAGGCCGGTCTGCGCCTCGGCAGCGGACGGCGACCGCCGGATCAGCGCGATGACCTCTTCGATCCGGTCGAGGGCCTTGAGCAGACCGCGCAGGATGTGGGCGCGCTCCTCGGCCTTGCGCAGCAGGAAGCGCGTGCGCCGGACGACGACGTCGATCTGGTGGTCCACCCAGTGGCGGACGAACTGGTCGAGGCGGAGCGTGCGGGGCACGCCGTCGACCAGGGCGAGCATGTTCGCGCCGAAGGTCTCCTGCAGCTGGGTGTGCTTGTACAGGTTGTTGAGGACGACCTTGGCGACGGCGTCGCGCTTCAGGACGATGACGAGGCGCTGGCCGGTGCGGCCGGAGGTCTCGTCCCGTACGTCGGCGACACCGTTGATCTTCCCTTCCTTCACCTGCTCCGCGATCTTCAGAGCGAGGTTGTCCGGGTTGACCTGGTACGGCAGCTCGCTGACGACGAGGCAGGTGCGGCCCTGGATCTCCTCGACCTCGACGACCGCGCGCATGGTGATCAGGCCGCGGCCCGTACGGTAGGCCTCCTCGA
Source organism: Actinoallomurus vinaceus (assembly GCF_039542055.1). NCBI lineage: Bacteria > Bacillati > Actinomycetota > Actinomycetes > Streptosporangiales > Thermomonosporaceae > Actinoallomurus > Actinoallomurus vinaceus. The sequence continues at coordinate 79,248 of NZ_BAABHK010000032.1, read as the reverse complement.
TGCCCCGGCGGCCGACGATGAGGCCGTGGGTGGGGAAGTCCGGGCCCTTGATCCGCTCGATCAGCGCGTCGAGGAGTTCCTCGTCGTTCGTCTCGTAGTTGTCGAGGTACCACTCGACACCGGCCGCGACCTCACGCAGGTTGTGCGGCGGGATGTTGGTGGCCATGCCGACCGCGATGCCGGCCGAGCCGTTGACCAGCAGGTTGGGGAAGCGGCTGGGCAGGACGTCGGGCTCCCGGGAGCGCCCGTCGTAGTTGGGCGAGAAGTCGACGGTCTCCTTCTCGATGTCCCGCAGCATCTCCATGGCCAGCGGCGCCATCCGGCACTCGGTGTACCGCATGGCCGCGGCCGGGTCGTTGCCCGGGGAGCCGAAGTTGCCGTTGCCGTCGACCAGGGGGTACCGCATCGCCCACGGCTGCGCGAGGCGTACGACGGTGTCGTAGATCGAGGAGTCGCCGTGGGGGTGGTAGTTACCCATGACGTCGCCGACGACGCGGGCGCACTTGAAGTAGCCGCGGTCGGGGCGGTAACCGCCGTCGTACATCGCGTAGAGCACGCGCCGGTGCACCGGCTTGAGACCGTCGCGCACCTCGGGCAGCGCCCGCGCGACGATGACCGACATCGCGTAGTCGAGATAGCTGCGCTGCATCTCGACCTGGATGTCGACCGGTTCGATCCGGTCGGCCGGGCCTTCCGGCGGCAAGGTAACGTCCGTCACCTGGGAACCTCTTCCGCTGTTGAGTCAGTTGCCGGGCGGCACCGGAGATCCGGTGCCCGCGCGGCGACTAGATGTCGAGGAAGCGCACGTCCTTGGCGTTGCGCTGGATGAACGAGCGGCGCGCCTCGACGTCCTCGCCCATGAGAACGGTGAACAGCTCGTCGGCCTGGGCGGCGTCGTCGAGCGTGACCTGGAGGAGAACGCGGTGCTCCGGGTCCATGGTGGTGTCCCACAGCTCGCTGGCGTTCATCTCGCCGAGGCCCTTGAAGCGCTGCACGCCGTCGCGCGGCCGGGGGTCGCGCTTGCCGGCGGCGATGCCCGCCTCGATGACCGCGTCACGCTCACGGTCGGAGTAGGCGTAGTCGGAGTCCTGGCCCCGCTGGTCCCACTTGATCTTGTAGAGCGGGGGCTGGGCAAGGTAGACGTGGCCGGCCTCGACGAGCGGCTTCATGAAGCGGAACAACAGGGTCAGCAGCAGCGTGCGGATGTGCTGACCGTCGACGTCGGCGTCGGCCATCAGGATGATCTTGTGATACCGCAGCTTCTCGATGTCGAACTCGTCGTGGATGCCGGTGCCCAGGGCGGTGATCATCGCCTGGACCTCGTTGTTCTTCAGGACCCGGTCGATGCGGGCCTTCTCCACGTTGAGGATCTTGCCGCGGATCGGGAGGATCGCCTGGTACTGCGGGTTGCGGCCGCCCTTGGCCGAGCCGCCCGCCGAGTCGCCCTCCACGACGTAGATCTCGCACTTGCTCGGGTCGGTGGACTGGCAGTCCGACAGCTTGCCCGGCAGTGACGTCGACTCCAGCAGGCTCTTGCGCCGGGTGAGGTCGCGCGCCTGGCGGGCGGCGATGCGGGCACGGGCCGCCTGCGTGGCCTTGCTGATGATCTCCTTGGCCTCGCCGGGGTTGCGGTCGAGCCAGTCGCGAAGGTTCTCGTACATCGCGCGCTGGACGAAGGACCGCGCCTCGGTGTTGCCGAGCTTGGTCTTGGTCTGGCCCTCGAACTGGGGGTCGGCCATCTTGATCGAGATGATGGCGGTGAGGCCCTCGCGGACGTCCTCACCGGCGAGGTTGTCGTCCTTGCCCTCGCGCAGCAGCTTCTGCTCGCGCGCGTACTTGTTGACGACGGTCGTCAGCGCCGCGCGGAAGCCCTCCTCGTGCGTGCCGCCCTCCGCCGTGTTGATGGTGTTGGCGAAGGTGTGGACCGACTCGGAGTAGGACCCGCTCCACTGCATGGCGACCTCGACCGACATGCCCTCGGTCTCCTCGCTGAACGCGATGACCGAGTTGTGGACGGACTCCTTCTTGGCGTTGATGTAGCGGACGAAGTCCTCGATGCCGCCCTCGTAGTGGTACGTGACCACGCGCGGCTCGCCGTTGATGTGGTCCGGCCGCTCGTCGCTCAGGCTGATGGTCAGCCCGCGGTTGAGGAAGGCCATCTCCTGCATGCGGCGGCTGAGCGTCTCGAAGTTCCACTCGAGCGTCTCGAAGATCGACCCGTCCGGCCAGAAGGTGATGAGGGTGCCGGTCTCGTCGGTCGGCTCGCCCTTCTGCAGGGGCCCTTCGGCACCCTGCCAGGTGTAGGACTGCCGCCAGACGTGGCCGTCGGTCCGCACCTCGGCCTCGAGCCGGGTGGACAGAGCGTTCACCACCGCGGAGCCGACGCCGTGCAGACCGCCGGAGACGGCGTAGGACTTGCTGTCGAACTTGCCGCCGGCGTGCAGCGTGGTGAGGACCAACTCGATGGCCGGTCGCTTCTCCACCGGGTGCTCCCCGACCGGGATGCCACGACCGTTGTCCCGGACCCGGACCCCGCCGTCGGCCAGCAGCGTCACCTCGATGGTGTCGGCGTATCCGGCCAGCGCTTCGTCGACCGAGTTATCGACGATCTCGTAGACGAGGTGGTGAAGACCCCGCTCTCCCGTGGAACCGATGTACATGCCCGGGCGCTTGCGAACCGCCTCAAGGCCTTCTAGGACAGTGATCGAGCTAGCGTCGTACGCCAAGTGGAGATCCTCCTGCCGGAGGACACGCGCCGCGCAGCTCCCCGTAACACACAAGCAGGGCGCCCGATCCACGGGCGGCCCGCAACGGCGATCGTGTCCTGTATCCGGCCTCCATTCTATCCGTCCCGGAGCCCTTCTTGGGCCATGTAGGGCGTTCTCAAGGCGTATAAGCGACGAACAGAGCCGCCCGGAAGTCCCCCTACCGGTCCAGGGGGGTGACAAGGCCTACGGACGACGAAAACGAATCGGGCCGGACCGCGCAAGCCGCCTCCCACAGCCTGTGGAAAACGGTTCCTCAGGTACGGCGGCGGCCGCCGGTCACCCGCAGCCGCCCCGTGCCGCGCGGCGCCGACGACGGTCCGATGACCTTGACCCGCTGCACACTTCCGTGGCCGAGCTCCTCGTTGAGCCGCTTGACCAGCGGCCCTGACAACAGGCGCAGCTGCGCCGCCCAGGCGGTCGAGTCGGCGGCCACGACGAGGATCCCGTCCTCGAACGTCTGCGGCTCGGTGTGCTCGGCCAGCTCAGGCCCGACGATCTCCGGCCAGCGGCCGAACACGCCGCCGACCGCGACGCGCTCCTCCCAGCCCCGGGCCGCGAGCAGTTCCCGGATGGCGGGGCCGAAGGCCGTCGGATCGCCCCCGCGCCGTGGGTCGCGGCCGCCGCCCCGGGACCGCTTCTTCCGGGCCTGCCCCGGCTGGGCGCCGCGCCGCTTCGCGTCGGCCTTGGCCTGGGCGAGCGCCTCCCGGGCCAGCTCGATCCCCGACTTCGGCTTTTCCACAGGCTGTGGATCGCCCTGGTCATCGGACACGCGTGACCTCCCCATTCGCGACCTCGTACGTCGCACCGCTCAGCCGTTCGGGTACGTCCTCGGGGACCGCCGCGGTGATCAGCACCTGCTCGGCCTGGGCCACCAGCTCGGCGAGGCGGTTGCGCCGTCCGGTGTCGAGCTCGGCGAACACGTCGTCCAGGATCAGGACCGGGTCGTCGCCGTCGGCGCGCAGCAGCTCGTACGACGCGAGGCGCAGCGCGAGCGCGAACGACCAGGACTCGCCGTGGCTGGCGTATCCGCGCGCCGGCAGGTCGCCCAGCTTGAGCAGCAGCTCGTCCCGATGCGGGCCGACGAGGCTGACTCCCCGTTCCAGTTCGTTCCGCCGCGTCTCCGCCATGCCTTTCAACAGGGCCTCGGCCAGCTGTGCACGGTCTGTGGACAACCCTGTATCCACTGAGGACCGGTACTCCAGGGCGGCGACCCCACTGGGGGCGAGCGCCGCGTACGCCTTGGCGACGAGCGGCTCGAGCACGGCGACCAGTTCCAGGCGCGCGCCCAGCAGCTCCGCCCCCGTACGGGCGAGGTGGGTGTCCCAGACGTCGAGGGTGCTCAGCACCTCAGGACCGGGCGCCCGCCGGTGCGCGGCCGCGGATTTCAACAGGGCGTTGCGCTGCTTGAGGACGCGGTCGTAGTCGGACCGGACGCCCGCGAACCGCGGGGCGCGGACGGTCAGCAGCTCGTCGAGGAACCGGCGGCGCTCCCCTGGATCGCCCTTCACCAGGACCAGGTCCTCGGGCGCGAACAGCACGGTCCGCAGCATCCCCAGGACCTCACGGGGCCGCTGCACCGGCGACCGGTTCAGCCGGGCGCGGTTGGCGCGGCCCGGGTTGATCTCCAGCTCGACCAGCGCCTTGCGCTCGTCCCGGACGATCCCGGCCCGGACGATCGCGCGCTGCGCGCCGTGCCGGACCAATGGCGCGTCTGTGGATACGCGGTGGCTGCCGTGCAGTGCGACGTACCCGATGGCCTCGACGAGGTTGGTCTTCCCCTGGCCGTTCGGGCCGAGGAACGCGCTGATCCCGGGGTCGAGGGCGATCTCCGCCGACTCGTACGACCGGAAGTCCTGCAGCGTGAGGTGGGCGACGTACACCCAGACGAGGGTAGGGCCTGTGGACGATCCGCGCTGCCCGGCCGCACACCGGCCCTTCGCGGAGCACGGGTGCGGCCATGGAGACCACGAGGCGGGGAGGTCGCCGGGCCGGGCGGCGGTCCTGCGGACCGGCGCGACGGCGGCACGGCCGCGCCGGGAGGCCGGTCGCCCGAGACCGCTCGGCGGTGCTCGCGTCGTCCCCAGATCGGGCGCGCTTTTCCACAACCCTGTGGATCGCCGGGACGTTGCGGCCCCGGCGCACCGGCGATCAGGACTGCGGCGGGGTGACGTCGGCGCCCGGCGAGTCGGCGCCCTTCAGCGTCTCCACAGCGTGGCCGCCGAACTGGTTGCGCAGCGCGGCGATCATCTTCATGGCGGGGGAGTCGTCCTGCCGTGAGGCGAACCGCGCGAACAGGGACGCGGTGATGACGGGCAGGGGCACTGCGAGGTCCACCGCGGCCTGCACCGTCCACCGGCCCTCGCCGGAGTCCTGTGCATAACCCTTCAGGTGGGCCAGCTCCGCGTCCTCCTGCAGCGCGCGGTCCGCCAGGTCGAGCAGCCAGGACCGGATGACCGTGCCCTCGCGCCAGCTGTGGAAGGTCTCGGGGACGTTCTTGACGACGCCGCTGGCCTCGAGCAGCTCCCAGCCCTCCGCGAAGGCCTGCATCATGCCGTACTCGATGCCGTTGTGGACCATCTTCGCGAAGTGCCCGGCCCCGACCGCGCCGGCGTGGACGAAGCCGTACTCGCCCTCCGGCTTGAGCGCCTCGAAGATCGGCATGAGGTGCTTGACGTGCTCGTCGTCGCCGCCGACCATCAGCGCGTAGCCGTTCTGCAGGCCCCAGACGCCGCCGCTGACGCCGACGTCGACGAAGCCGATTCCGCGCTTGGCCAGCAGTTCGGCGTGCTTCTGGTCGTCCTCGTAGTGCGAGTTGCCGCCGTCGATCACGACGTCGCCCGCGTCCAGCGCCTCGGCGAGCCGATCGATGGTGGCCCGCGTCGGGTCGCCGGCGGGCACCATGACCCACACCGCCCGGGGCGCGCTCAGCCGCTGGGTGAGCTCCTCCAGGGAGCCGACGTCGCTGACCGCCGGGTCACGGTCGTAGCCGACGACCGTGTGCCCGGCTTGCCGAATGCGTTTGGCCATGTTGCCGCCCATGCGGCCGAGCCCGATCATCCCCAGTTCCATGGACATCTCCTCAGATGGCGCTCCGTGTCCGTCTGAGCCTAGTTACCCCGGAGAATCAGCTTGACAGCCGGATGGGCATGATCAGGTAGCGGTAGTCCGGGTCGCCCTCGTCGGCGGGCTTGCCGGTGATGACCGCGGGCTTCGTGGACGTCGTCATGGCCAGGCGGGCGACGTCCGAGCCGATCGCGCTGAGGCCGTCGAGCAGGAAGTTCGGGTTGAAGGCGATGTCGATGTCCTGGCCGTCGAGGGACGCGCCGAGAACTTCCACAGCCTGTGCATCGTCGCCGCTGCCCGCCTCGAGCACGACCTCGTCCTGCCGGAACGACAGGCGGACGGGGGTGTTCTTCTCGGCGACCAGGCCGACACGCTTCACGGCCTCGGCGAACGGACCCGTCTGGATCTCCGCCACGGCGGAGGTCTCCTTGGGCCACAGCGACTGGTACTTCACGAACTCCGCGTCGAGCAGGCGCGTCGTCGTACGGCGGCCGCCGCCCTCGAAGCCGATCATGCCCTCGCCGCTGCCCTTGGCCGCCAGGGCGATCGAGACCTCCGCCCCCGAGGTGAGGGACTTGGCGGTGTCTGAGAGCGTCTTGGCGGGCACGAGAGCGATCGCGGAGATGTCGGGCTGCTCCGGCTGCCAGCGGAGCGTACGGACCGCGAGACGGTAGCGGTCGGTGGAGGCCAGGGTCACGGTGTCGCCCTCGATCTCCACACGGACGCCGGTGAGCATCGGGAGGGTGTCGTCCCGGCCCGCGGCGATCGCCACCTGGGAGACGGCCGCGGCGAACGCGTCGCTGCCGATCGTGCCCGCGGCCGGCGGCATCTCCGGGAGGCTCGGGTAGTCCTCCACAGGCATGGTCAGGAGTGTGAACTTCGCCGACCCGCACTTCAGCGTCACCTTGGCGCCGTCGGTGGTGATCTCGACGGGAGCGGCGGGGAGGCTGCGGCAGATCTCGGCCAGCAGCCGGCCCGACACGAGTGCCGTGCCCGGCTCCTCGGCGTCGATGTCCATCGTCACCTGCGCCGAGACCTCGTAGTCGAACGACGACAGCTTCAGTTGGTCGCCGGCTTCGATGAGCATCCCGGCCAGCACCGGGACGGGAGGACGGACCGGCAACGAGCGCGCGGTCCAGGCAACGGCGTCGGCGAGAACGTCTCTCTCGATGCGGAACTTCACTTTGGACCGTCTCCTGAGGTTTTGATCACCTTGTGTGGTGGAACTTAAGAAACCGTACGGGCCGGGCCGGTGGGCCCGCATGCCCCTCTACGTTTTGACTTTCTTTCTTTGTAGATACAAGGAGAGTCATCGTCATAGGGGCCGTGGATACTGTGGAGAAGCCTAGTCTTCGCAGCTCAGACCGTGTTTCAGTATCCACCCCCGGTGTGCATCGACCCTGTGGATCCGGTGGATGGCTGGGGATGACGAGAATCTGTCCACCGGGTGTCCACCGTCCATCCCCATCTCGTCCACCGTTTTTCCCCGCTGTTCCACAGGGTTGTCCACGGTGATTCATCCACAGAGTTATCCCCACCCTGTGTAATCCACGATCTCGGGATAACCACTGTGCATGGCCTGTGGACGTCTGTGGACCGCTGTGGACGACCCGGCGCGTACGTACGGCCCGCTGGGGACAGCCCGACCTTCGGTGCCGACAGATCCAGCGAGGACACCTCACGCACCGCCGTTGCGGGCCTGCTGCTTGATGCGGTTCGTCAGCTCGGTGACCTGGTTGTAGATCGGCCGCTTCTCCGCCATCAGCTTGCGGATCTTCTTCTCCGCGTGCATGACCGTCGTGTGGTCCCGGCCGCCGAACTGCTGCCCGATCTTCGGCAGCGACAGGTCCGTCAGCTCCCGGCACAGGTACATGGCGATCTGCCGGGCGGTCACCAGCACCCGCGAGCGCGACGGGCCGCACAGCTGTTCCATGTCGATGCCGAAGTACGTCGCCGTCTGCGCCATGATCGTCGCGGCGGTGATCTCCGGGCCGCTGTCGTTGGGGATGAGGTCCTTCAGCACGATCTCGGCGAGCTGGAGGTCCACCGACTGGCGGTTCAGGCTCGCGAACGCCGTGACGCGGATCAGTGCGCCCTCCAGCTCACGGATGTTCGTGGAGATCTTCGACGCGATGTACTCCAGCACCTCCGGCGGCGCGACCAGACCCTCCTGCACCGCCTTCTTGCGCAGGATCGCGATGCGGGTCTCCAACTCGGGCGGCTGGACGTCCGTGATCAGCCCCCACTCGAACCGGTTACGGAGCCGGTCCTCCAGCGTCACCAGCTGCTTCGGCGCGCGGTCGCTGGAGATCACGATCTGCTTGTTGGCGTTGTGGAGGGTGTTGAAGGTGTGGAAGAACTCCTCCTGCGTCTGCTCCTTGTTCTCCAGGAACTGGATGTCGTCGACGAGGAGGATGTCCACATCCCGGTAGCGGCGGCGGAAGTTGTCGGCCTTGCCGTCGCGGATCGCGTTGATGAAGTCGTTGGTGAACTCCTCCGAGCTCACGTACCGCACCCGGGCCCCGTTGAACAGGCTCTGCGCGTAGTGGCCGATGGCGTGCAGCATGTGCGTCTTGCCGAGCCCGGAGTCGCCGTAGATGAACAGCGGGTTGTACGCCTTGGCCGGCGCCTCCGCGACCGCCACGGCCGCCGCGTGCGCGAACCGGTTGGACGAGCCGATGACGAACGTGTCGAAGGTGTACTTCGGGTTCAGCCTGGCGGGCTCGGCGCTCGTCTTCTCGCTCGAGTCGGAGGGCGGGCGGGACTGCCAGCCCCCGCCCGGCACCGCGCCGGGCGTCGGCACGAACGGATCCCGCTGGTTCCCCGGGACGTTCGGCATGCCCGGCTGCTCGAGGCGGCGCGGCGGCTCCTGCTGCTGGTACGGCGCGCCGTACTGGTCGCGGTAGCCCTCGCCCCGATAGGGGTCACCGCCGTACTGCTGTTCGGCGCGGTAGCGCTCGGCGCTGAACCGCTCGCCGCCGCCGTACTGGTCGTTCTTGTACGAGCCGGGGCCGGGCTCCCCGTAGCCCCCGGGGTTCGGGCCCGCGGCGTTCGGGTCGCCGTACGGGCCGCGTTCCCCGTAGCCTCCTGCGCCCGGTCCTCCGGCGTTCGGGTCTCCGTACGATCCGGGTCCGGGCTCGCCGGACGGTCCGCGGTGCGGCGCGGCGGGGAACCGCGGGCCTTCCAGGCGGTAGCCGCCGGAGCCGTGGGCGGACTGTTCGTGATCGGTCTCCGGCTCCGCCGGGATCTGGCGCTCGGCGGACGGCGCCGGGTCCGGCTGCACGGTGACCACGACGCGGATGTCGCGCCCGAGTTGGGCGGACAGCACCTCGGTGATGAACGGGTGGAGGCGGTTCTCCAGCACCTCTTTGGCGAACTCGTTCGGCGTCGCGAGCAGAGCGGTGTCCTCGACCAGGGCCAGCGGCCGCGTCATGGAGAGCCAGGCGCGGTGCTGCGGGGGCAGATCGGTGGGGAGTGCCTCCAGTGCCCTCGTCCACACGAGCGCAAGATCCAGCCCGTCCATATCCTGGTTCCCCTCCCCGAAGCGGCCGGCGCCCCACTAATGGGCGTTGTCCTCCCGCACAACGTCAGACGAACACTCTCTCACGCGTCATCCACAGGGTTGTCCACAACTTGTGCACAACCCTCGGCGTTATTGGGGATATGTGTGCTCGGTTTGACCGGAGGGCGGCGCAGACCGTAACGTACGACGGTCGAGTCGCATCGACGGCGGTGCTGCGCGCCCGCAGGTCGCTGATCCCATACGGGCTCAGGCGCCCGATGCGACATCAGCACATTGACCGCAGCACCCCACTGGAGTCTCGAGTGAGCAAGCGTACGTACCAGCCGAACAACCGCCGCCGTCACAAGAAGCACGGCTTCCGGCTTCGCATGCGCACCCGGGCGGGGCGGGCGATCCTGTCGTCGCGCCGCCGCAAGGGTCGCGAGCAGATCGCGGTCTGAGCAGCGGCGATCCATGCTGCCGTCCGGACACCGGATGCGGCGGCGAGAAGAGTTCACTTCGGCCGTCCGGCGCGGCGATCGTGCCGGACGGCCTCATCTCGTTCTTCACCTGCAGCTCCGGGATGACGTCGACGAACCTCCCCGGGTCGGCTTCACCGTCGGCCGCCAGGTCGGTGACGCGGTCGTCCGCAACCGCGTGCGTCGCAGGCTCCGGCACATCGTTCGGGAGCACCTGCATCGGCTGGCACCAGGTAGCCTGCTTGTCGTGCGGGCCAACGCCAAGGCGGCCAGCGCACGCCACGACGAACTCGCCGCGGATCTCGACGCGGCGCTCGACCGGCTCCTGCGGCGACAGGTCAAGAGGCGGACATGACGGACAAGCCGACGCTCACGGCTCGGGCACTGACGGTGCCCATCGTCTTCTACCGTCGGTTCATCAGTCCGCTGTTCGGCCCGGTGTGCCGCTACCAGCCGACCTGCAGCGCCTACGCCCTGGAGGCGCTCCGCACCCACGGCGCCCTGCGCGGCGGCTGGCTCGCGGTGCGGCGCATCGCTCGCTGCCACCCCTTCCACGCTGGCGGATACGACCCGGTTCCGCCGCGGAAGGGCGAATCACAAGACCTCACGCCGCCCCCCGGCGGCACTGTTTCGGAGAGCACATAGGAGCCAGCCGGTGAGTCTCAGCTTCCTCGATCCGCTGTTCGAGGCCGTCGCGTGGGTGATCGTACAGATCCACGCCGGCCTGAGCCTGATCTTCCCGGCGGACAGCGGATGGGCGTGGGGCCTGTCGATCTTCCTGCTGACCGTCCTCATGCGGATCATCCTCTTCCCGCTGTTCGTGAAGCAGATCCACGCGTCCCGCAAGATGCAGGAACTGCAGCCGCAGGTGCAGGCGCTGCGCAAGAAGTACAAGAAGGACAAGCAGCGCCTCAACCAGGAGATGATGAAGCTCTACCAGGAGGCGGGCGCCAACCCCCTGTCCGGGTGCCTTCCGCTGGTGGTGCAGTTCCCCATCTTCATCTCGCTGTACAACGTGCTCCGGGCGATCTCCACGACGCCGAAGGGCCAGTCGAAGTACGGCATCTCCGCGCACCTCATCCAGAGCGCCCAGAACGCCGACATCTTCGGCGCGCACATCCCCTCGACGTTCAAGGACGCCTTCTCCAGCGGGCACGCGGGCGCCATGGTCGTCACCGGCCTCGCCGTCCTGATCAGCTCGACGACGACCTTCTTCACGATGAAGTCGAGCGTCGGCCGGTCCATGCAGACGATGACGGCCGACAACCCGATGATGCAGTCGCAGAAGTTCCTGGTGTACCTGTCGCCGCTGTTCGGCCTCTTCGGTCTCACCCTGCCGCTGGGCGTTCTGATCTACTGGGTCACCACCAACTCGTGGACCCTGGCCCAGTCGCACTACGTGTACAAGAAGTACCCGATGCCCACCGCCGACGCCCAGGGCGACGGCGCCGGCACGGCCAAGACGGGCACCGCGAAGTCCGCGACCGGCGCCAAGGGCAGCACTGTGAAGTCCGCCGCGAAGGCGACCCCCCGGACCGCTCTCACGAAGTCCGCGACGGCGAACGGTTCAGCGGGTAAGGCAAAGAAGAAGGCGGCCGAGGCCGAGGCGGAGGAGCTGGTGGACGACACGCCGCCGAAGGTCGTACGGCAACAGCCGACACGCCAGCCGCGGAGCAAGAGGAAGCGATAGCGTGACTTCCCAGTCCAGCCGCAGTACGCATGAGGAGCCCGGAGTGAGCCAAGCCGAAGCCGAGACCGCGGAGACCGTGAAGGTCGACATCAAGGCGCTCGAGCAGGAAGGCGAGATCGCGGCGGATTACATCGAGGGCCTCCTGGACATCGCCGACCTCGACGGCGACATCGACATGGACGTCGAGGGCGAGCGGGCCCTGGTGTCCGTCGTCGGTGCCACGCTGGACGAGCTCGTCGGCCGCAAGGGCGAGGTGCTGGAAGCGCTCCAGGAGCTCACCCGCCTGGCGGTGCACCGCAAGACGGGCGAGCGGAGCCGGCTCATGCTCGACGTGGGCGGCTTCCGGGAGCGCCGCCGGTCGGAGCTGTCCAAGCTCGGCACGGAGATCGGTGAAGAGGTCAAGCGCACGCGCGAGCCGAAGGCCCTGTCGCCGATGACGCCGTTCGAGCGCAAGGTCGTGCACGACGCGATCGCCGCTATGGGACTGCGCAGCGAGTCGGAGGGCGAAGAGCCCAACCGCTACGTCGTCGTCTACGCGGAGTGAGCCGACCAGGCGCCCGCGCCTGACCCGCCGGCGCGCCTCACGCGCGCCCGCCGAACCATCCGAAGACGTACGGCCCCGCCACTGCTCGGTGGCGGGGCCGTCTCTGTTCGTACGGGTCGGCCGGTCAGCCCACGGTTGGTCGTGTCGGCTTCTCCGCTTACTCCGGCTCGTACCTCGTGACGTTACGGCGGGCCTGAGAAACGGACCGGGGGGCCTGCTCCGCGGGAGGCTCCCGGACGATGACCGTTTGGGGGCGCTCCTCCTCGGTGACGTACATCGGATCGTCCTGGACGATCTGCGCGACCTGCCGGCGGCGGCGCGGACGCGTGTAGGCGAACGTGAACGCCAGCCATGCCGCGCCGACGAACATCAGGATCCATCCGATCATCTGGATGTCGATCCCGCTGACGTGGAAGTTGAAGGCGAAGGCGAGAATCGCTCCCATGGCGATGAACGCCAGGCCCGTTCCGATGCCCATCTGAGACGGCTCCTTCCGGGATGGATCGGCCAGCCGGAGATCTACCCGGCCCACGAGAGATATGCATGGAGCCGCATTTTCCTTGTGGGGAAGCCGAGTCTCCTTGGGGCGAGCCGCCCCGAAACCCTCACGAACCGCCACCAGACCGTACGACCCGGGCGACATCGGCACCGCGCACCTCGTCCGGGTGCGCCTGAGGCTGCGGCTGAGGCACGGGTCCCGGCCGCGCCGGCGCGTCGGCCGAGCCGCGTCGGCCGAGCCGCGTCGATCGAGCCGCGTCGGCCGAGCCGCGTCGATCGAGCCGCGTCGGCCGAGCCGCGTCGGCCGAGCCGCGTCGATCGAGCCGCGTCGATTGGGCCGCGCTGACTGGGCCGCGCTGACCGAGCCCGGCTGGCCGAGCCTGCGCGGGCCCGTGCCGCGTTCGCTGGCCGGGCCGTAAGACGGCGCGCCCAGGGAGGTCGCGACCACGCCCGGCGCGCAGCGGCGTGAGGGGACGCCGATCGGTGCGGAGCGCAGGCGTCGATGTCATGCTCGGAAGGCGGCCCATGCGGGTCGGCGTTTCCCGGACGCCATGCGATGTGGAAGCATTCCAACACTGTGGGGACCCAAACGACGTTTCTGAGCCGCTGAGCCATGCCACTACTTCCTACGCCGTCGATCGCCCGCGAGATCTTCGCCGACGCCCTGCCTTCCGCTGAGAGATACGCCGAGTTCCTCGCCGGCCCCGGGGTCGAACGCGGCCTCATCGGACCGCGCGAGGTCGAGCGACTGTGGGAGCGCCACCTGCTGAACTGCGCCGTGATGGCGGAAGTGATCCCGGCAGAGGCGTCCGTCGTCGACATCGGCTCGGGCGCCGGGCTGCCCGGGCTGGTGCTGGCGATCGCCCGTCCGGACCTGTCCGTGACGCTTCTCGAGCCACTCCTTCGCCGCACGGTCTTCCTCCAGGAGTGCGTCGATGTTCTCGGGCTGTCGAACGTCGAGGTTCGGCGGGGTCGTGCGGAGGAGGTCATCGGCGACTTCGCCGCCGATGTCGTCACCGCCCGCGCGGTCGCGCCGCTCGAGCGCTTGGCGAGGTGGGCGCTGCCGCTGCTGCGGCCGGGCGGCGAGCTCCTGGCGTTGAAGGGGGAGCGCGCGGCGGCCGAGCTCGAGGAGGCGGACACCGTTCTGAAGGAATTCGGTGTTCGCGCCGCAGAAGTGCTCCAGGTGGGTCACGGTAAAGTCGAGCCTCCGGCGACGATCGTCCGTGTCGTCGCCGGCAAGGCTCCGCGACCTTCGGGGAAACGGACGAACTCTCGTCGCGGCGGGCGCCGGCGCGGTGAACGGAAGAGGTGACGGGCCTTGACGACAGCAGAGGGCTTGGGATGGCCGGACCGCACCGCGGGAGCGTCACGGCGAGACGCGTCCGGCCTCGGTTGGCCGACCGCGCCGGCGGCCGCGCCTCCGCTGGCGGCCGCGCGCCCTGACACGACGCCGCCGGGCGCGGTCGCGCCTCCGGTCGCGGCTCCCCCAACGGCGCATGCCTCGACACCGATGACATCATCGGCCGCGCCGGCCGCGCCAGCCACGTCGGCCGCACCTGCCGCGGAGGCATCGGCCCGGCCTGCGGCCCCGTCGGCCGCCGCATCTGACGAAGAACCGGCGAGAGATCTCGCCGCGAAGGTCCCGCCCGCTGTCGATCCTGTCAATGAGACGTCGCAACGTGACCCGGTCCATGGGGAGTCGAAGTTGGTAAGTGAGGCGCTCAAGTCGGCCGATGTTTCACGTGAAACAGCGCAGCCGATGGTGCGAGCCACGGCGGCCGCGTTCAAGGCGGTTGCGAAGCAGGATGAGAAGGAGTGGCCGAGGCCGCCTCAGTGCCGCATCATCACGATCGCCAACCAGAAGGGCGGCGTCGGCAAGACGACGAGCGCCGTGAACCTGGCGGCGGCGTTGGCGATGCATGGTTCCCGAGTACTCGTGGTCGACCTGGACCCCCAGGGGAACGCCTCCACCGCGTTGGGCGTGGAGCATCACGCCGACATCCCGTCCGTCTATCACGTGATCCTCGAAGGCGCGCCGTTCGATGAGATCGTCGTGCCGGCCGAAGGCCTACCGAACGCCTACTGCGCTCCAGCGACCCTTCACCTCGCCGGAGCGGAGGTTGACCTCGTGCCGATGGTCGCGCGGGAGGGGCGTCTGCGGCGGGCGCTGGAGGCGTACGACACCGAGAAGTTCGACTACGTACTCATCGACTGCCCGCCCTCGCTGGGCCTGCTCACGGTCAACGCCCTGACGGGTGCGAACGAGCTGCTGATCCCGATCCAGACGGAGTACTACGCCCTGGAGGGCCTCACCCAGCTCCTCCACACGGTCGATCTCGTCCGGCAGCACCTCAACCCGAACCTCGCCGTCTCGACCATCCTGCTCACCATGTACGACGCGCGGACCCGTCTGGCCGCTCAGGTCGCGGACGAGGTGCGGAGCCACTTCGGCGATCTGGTGCTGAGCACGGTGATCCCCCGGAGCGTCCGGGTCTCCGAGGCGCCGAGC
This sequence comes from Actinoallomurus vinaceus, assembly GCF_039542055.1. Taxonomy (NCBI): domain Bacteria; kingdom Bacillati; phylum Actinomycetota; class Actinomycetes; order Streptosporangiales; family Thermomonosporaceae; genus Actinoallomurus; species Actinoallomurus vinaceus. The sequence continues at coordinate 64,195 of NZ_BAABHK010000032.1, read as the reverse complement.
TACGGCGAGTCGGTGCTGACCTACGACCCGAGCTCCAGCGGGGCGCTCGCCTACACGGAGGCCGCCCGCGAGATGGCCTACCGGGGAGCGGAGGGCGACGCATGACCGGATCGTTCGGGCCGAGGCGTGCGATGCGCGCCTCGGCCGGCTCAGCCGACGGCGCAGAAGGACGTATCGCTAGGGAAGGTCGCAAGTGAGCCAGCAACGACGAGGTCTGGGTAAGGGCCTGGGTGCGTTGATCCCGACGGCGCCCGTGCAGCCGGCGTCGTCGCCGACCGGAGACTCCGCGCCGGCGTCGGCCGACGGTGTGCAGCAGCCGCAGGTGGTGGCCGGGGCGCACTTCGCCGAGGTGCCCGTCGCGGAGATCACTCCCAACGCGCGGCAACCGCGGCAGACGTTCGACGAGGAGGCGCTGGAGGAGCTGGCCGCGTCGATCAGGATCGTCGGGCTGCTCCAGCCGATCGTCGTTCGCGAGATCGGGCCGGACGGCTACGAGCTCATCATGGGAGAGCGGCGGCTGCGCGCTTCCAAGCTGGCCGGTCTGAAGAAGGTCCCGGCGATCGTCCGGGATACGGGCGACGACGAGATGCTGCGCGACGCCCTCATGGAGAACCTCCACCGGCAGCAGCTCAACGCGCTGGAGGAGGCCGCCGCGTACCAGCAGCTGCTCGATGATTTCGGCGCGACGCACGAGGAGCTCGCCACCCGCATCGGCCGCTCCCGTCCGCACATCACCAACACCCTGCGGCTGCTGAACCTCCCGCCGGCCGTGCAGCGGCGCGTCGCCGCAGGAGTGCTGAGCGCCGGTCACGCCCGCGCGCTGCTCGGGCTGGAGAGCACCGAGCGCCAGGAGCATCTCGCCAAGCGGATCGTCGAGGAGGGCCTCTCGGTCCGTGCCGTCGAAGAGATCATCGCGCTCGGCGAAGGCGGAGAGACCAAGAAGGCGTCCCGGCGTAAGGCGCCCGGCAAGCCGGAGAACCCACGCATCAGAGAGCTCGCCTCGGAGCTGTCAGAGCTCTACGAGACGAAGGTGAGCGTGGATCTCGGGCAGCGCAAGGGAAAGATCGTGGTCGAGTTCGCCACGCTCGAGGACCTTGAGCGGATCGTCGACGCGATGACGCCGGACGGCCGCCCCGGCGCCTAGGTGTTCTGTCTCGTGAGGTTGGGGACGCGGCTGGCGGGTGGCTGGCCGCCCAGCGCGGTGTGTCCGCGGTGGTGATTGTAGGTGTGGAGCCAGTCGGGGAAGGCGTTGCGTCGTTCGGTTTCTGATCGGTAGGGGCGGGCGTAGGCCCATTCCTCTAGCAGGGTGCGGTTGAAACGTTCGACTTTGCCGTTGGTTTGGGGCCGGTAGGGGCGGGTGCGTTTGTGGGTGATGCCGGCTGTGGCGAGGGTGTCGCGCCAGGGGTGGGACTTGTAGCAGGAGCCGTTGTCGGTCAGTACCCGGGTGACGGTGATGCCGCAGGAGGTGAAGAACGCCTGGGCGCGGGTCCAGAACGCGGCGGCGGTGTGCTTGCGTTCGTCGGGGAGGATCTCGCTGTAGGCCAGGCGGGAGTGGTCATCGACGGCGGTGTGGATGTAGCTGTATCCGGCGCCGGAGCGGGTTTTGCGGCCGGCTGGGCGGCCCAGGGCCTTGTGTCCGCCGCCGTCGGGGATGTTCCCCAGCTTCTTGATGTCCACATGCACCAGATCACCCGGCCTGGCGCGCTCATAGCGGCGGATCACCCGCCCGGTCGCCCGATCCATCCAGGCCAGCCGGTTGAGCCGGTAGCGGGCCAGGACCCGGTGCACCGTGGCCGGGTTCAACCGCAGCAGGCCGGCGATCCGGGCCGGGCCCCAGCATCGCAGGACCCTGACCTTGATGATGCGCCGTTCGGTGCGGGTCGGGGTGCGCCGGGGACTGGTGTGCGGGCGGCTGGAACGGTCCGCCATACCGGCAGCTCCGCAGGCGCGGTAGCGGCCTGCCCACCGTTGGGCGGTGGTGACCGAGACCTGGAAACGTTCAGCGGCCCGCCGCAGCGGCCAGCCGTCCTCCACGACACAGCGGGCCAGGCGAAGACGCCCGGTCTCGGTCAGGGGTGCGTTACGGTGCGGCATGAGGGCCTTTCTGGTCGCCGGTGCAGATCTCGCAATCCACACCGAGCCAGAAGGCCCTCACCTATTTCAAGATCATCCACCCGTGTCGCCGTCACCAACCTCCGTGGTCAGTACACCTAGGGCCTGCCTCGAAGCCCCGCTGTCCTACTGCGCGGCGTCCAGGCGGCGCCTCGCCGCGTTGTCGCCCCCACCCCACGAAAACGCGCAGAGACGGCTTCGCCGACCTCCGCGTTTCCGCGGGGACCCCGGGAGGAGTCGCCAGCCAACACCGGGCTGACTCCCTCCTCCGCCTTGCGAGGCACCACCTGGACGCCGCTCGCTACGGACGGGGACTTCGAGGCAGGCCCTAGGCTGTCCGGTGGACACCCGCTAGCTCGGATCGGGCGGATGGTTTCACGTGAAACAGCGGCCATCCGCCGTCGAGTCACAGTTCAAGTGGAAGCTCTAAGCTCCTCCTGGAGCGGGAATAGGTTCCTGAGAATGAAGGCGCTCCGCCCAAGAAGGGGGCCTGGCCGGTGTCGCGTCGTCTGGTGAATATCACGCTCGACAATCTTGAGGACCTGCCATCGCGGTGTCGCAGGTGCGTGTTCTGGGAGCTCGATCCGGTCAGCAAGCAGCGGGCCGAGGACTGTGGCGATCCAGAGTTGGAGAAGGAGGCCTGGATCTCCGCCACGCTCCTCGAGTGGGGCAGCTGCGGCAAGATCGTGTACGTCGACGGGGTGCCCGCGGGGTACGTCCTGTTCGCACCGCCGCTCTACGTCCCGCGCTCCGTGGCGTTTCCAACGAGCCCGGCGAGCGCCGACGCCGCGCTGCTGATGACCGCGCACATCCTTCCGGAGTTCCAGGGCGGCGGTCTCGGCCGGATGCTCGTCCAGGGGGTGGCGAAGGACCTCACCCGCCGGGGCATCCGCGCGATCGAGGCCTTCGGCGATCTCAAGTGGGAGAAGCCGTCCTGCGTCCTCCCCGCCGAGTACATGCTCGCGGTCGGCTTCAAGACGGTGCGGCCGCACCACCGGTTCCCGCGCCTACGGCTGGAGCTGAAGTCCGCCATCTCCTGGCGTGAGGACGTCGAGGTCGCCTTGGAACGCCTCCTGGGCTCCATGTCCCCGGAGGGCGCCCTCCGGCCCGTCTGAGAGCCTCTCCGCGCCTCGGTTCAGGCTCGACGCGCCGGCGGGCGGCCTCTGTCGTAGGTTGCGTCCGGCGAGCGAGGATCCGACATCACCCATTGGCGGCCACGGTGACGTCGCCAACCCGCCAGCCTCCGGCCGGTGGCGTCTGTTGAGTGGGATGAGTATCCACCCACCACAGGACGGGATCGATGTCCACACTCACCACGTCGGTCGACCGCTCGGCCACGTCGAGCCGATCGGCACTCACCAACTGGCTCGCGGTGCTGTCGGTGATGATGGGGATCTTCGCGATCGTCACCACCGAGATTCTGCCGATCGGGCTGCTGACATCCATCGGTTCCAGCTTCACCATCTCCGACGGCACAGCCGGGCTGATGATGACCATGCCCGGATACCTAGCGGCGGTCTCGGCTCCCGCGGTCACCGTCGCGACCGCCCGAATCGACCGGCGGCTGATGCTGTGCGCGTTGATGTTCCTGCTGGCGCTGGCGAACTTCATCGCCTCGGCCGCCCCGGCGTACTGGGCGATGCTCGTCTCACGCATTCTCGTGGGGATCGTCATCGGCGGCTTCTGGTCGATCGGCGCGGGACTGGCCGACCGCCTGGTCCCCGCACACTCCACGCGCCGGGCGACGGCGGTCATCTTCTCGGCCGTTCCGCTGGGATCGGTCCTTGGCGTGCCGTTGGGGACGTTGATCGGGAACGTGGAAGGGTGGCGGGGCGGCTTCGTGGCGCTGGGACTGCTGTCGGTGGCCGTGCTCATCGCGCTCGCCGTGCTGGTGCACGGCTGCCCGCTCAGCAGGTCACCCGGCTCACCGTGCTACGCCGCATGGTCGGCAACGTCGACACCAGGTTCGCGCTGTCGCTGACTGTTCTGATCGTCCTTGCCCATTTCGGCACCTACACCTACGTGACACCGTTTCTGGAGCGGGTCACGCATGTGTCCTCAGGCCTGATCACGGTATTCCTGCTGGCTTACGGCGCCGCGGGAATCGTCGGCAACTTCCTGGCGGGCACGGCCGCCGCTCGCCATCCGCACGCCACCTTCGGCATCGCCGCGAGCCTGATCGCCGCAGCCACGCTGGCGCTTCCCATCCTGGGCCGGTGGTATCCGGGTGCCCTCGCATTGCTGATCGTGTGGGGCGTCGGCTACGGCGCTCTTCCCGTCTGTTCGCAGACCTGGTTCATCAAGTCGGCACCGCATACGCCAGAAGCCGCCTCGGTCCTGTTCACCGCGTCGTTCCAGGCGACGTTGTCGACCGGCGCTCTGGTCGGCGGGATCATCGTGGACCGCACATCCCTGCCGACGGCGATGATGCTCGGCGGGGCCACCGCCGTGATCATGGTCGTGACCGCGGTGGTTCACTCCACCCGCCCCGGCCGCCCTGCGAACCGCCGAGTCGCGTCTGCGCAAGGCGACACACCGGTCGAATCGCGAATTCGTCGGTGAGGGGCGCGCGTCGGAGGGTGCCCTGAGAGGCGTGGAGTGACCAACGGCCATTCTGTGGCCTGAGAGGCTCCTGAAGCCATGAGACCCCCGGATTGAACCGATCACACCGGGACACCAGAGTTCGCCAAGCATGGCGGCTCTGACGAGTTTCCGCAGGACAGAGGCGTGAAATGGCGACGGCCCCGCGTGAGAACGCGGGGCCGTCGCATACCAGCCGCGGGAGGCTGGGAAGAAAGTCCGAATCGAGCGGTCTGTGGAGCGAATCAGACCTGCTGTCGCGTCAGCTCGGCGATGCCCTCCTCCTGGAGCCAGCGCTCGGCGTCGATGGCCGCCGCCGCGCCCGTACCGGCCGCGGTGATCGCCTGGCGGTAGCGGTGGTCGACCACGTCGCCCGCGCCGAAGACGCCAGGGATGTTGGTGTGGGTCGTCGGCGCCTCGACGCTGAGGTAGCCCTCCTCGTCCAGGTCCAGTTGGTCGGCGAACAGCTCCGTACGCGGATCGTGCCCGATCGCGATGAACAGGCCGGAGAGCTCCAGCGTGCGCTGCTCGCCGGTGTTGACGTCGCGGAGGACGACACCGGTCAGCTTGTCGCCACCGACGATCTCGGCGACCTCGCTGTTCCACTCGAAGCGGATCTTCTCGTTGCCGAACGCCCGATCCTGCATGATCTTGCTGGCCCGCAGCGTGTCCCGCCGGTGGATGACGGTGACCGACCGCGCGAACCGCGTCAGGAAGATCGCCTCTTCCATCGCCGAGTCGCCACCGCCGACCACCGCGATGTCCTTGTCGCGGAAGAAGAACCCGTCACAGGTGGCGCACCAGGAGACGCCGCGACCGGACAGCTGCTTCTCGTTCGGCAGCCCGAGCTCGCGGTACTTCGACCCGGTGGCGACCACGACCGTCTTGGCGAGGTAGGTGTCGTCGCCGACCTTCACGACCTTCGGCGACGCCGCCAGGTCGACCTCGGTCACGTCGTCGGTCACCAGCTCGGCGCCGAATCGCTCGGCCTGCTTGCGCAGGTTGTCCATCAGGTCGGGGCCCATGATGCCGTCGGGCCAGCCCGGGAAGTTCTCCACGTCGGTGGTGTTCATCAGAGCGCCACCGGCGGTCACCGAACCCTCGAACACCAGCGGCCGCAGGTCCCCGCGGGCGGCGTAGATCGCTGCCGAGTACCCCGCCGGCCCCGAACCGATGATGATCACGTTCCGGACGTCGCTCACCACAGTGCCTCTCTCTGATCGCGTCCGCGAAGCCGAACCCGGTCCCTGTCGACCGGTCACCTTCGCTCGCAGTGACGTTAAACCGATCCTAGGGCGCGGGGATTCCCGCGTACGTCATCCGCACGCGTACGGCCGTCCCGCTGCGCGCGGGACGGCCGTACGCCACTCGATGATCAGCGGGCGATCTGGCGATGGACGATCAGATCGGTGTCGCCGGCCGAACACTTCGCTCCGACGACCCAGACGTCGGCATGCCCGGCGTCGGTCCCCGGCAGGGCGATGACCGTCGCCGGCCGACCGTCGTACGTGGCCGAGTCGACCAGCAGCGGGGCCTTCCCGCCACTGACCCGGCCGACACAGGCCGTGAGCGCGCCGTCGGTCGCCGCGTTCAGCGCGGGGCGTCCGGCGGCCGACACCGAGGACAGCGCCGAGGCGAGCTGGGACTCCAGACTCGCCGACGTGTACCGCGTCCCACTCCGAAGAGCGGTGTACGGAACGGTCCGCTCCGCACGCGGCCGGGGCTGGGTGCCTTCCGTGTGAGGGCGAGAGGGCTCCTCCACTGGACGCTGGGAGACCGTCGCGCTGTCGGAGTCTCCGTCCTCCAGTACAGTGCGGGCGACGACGGCCCCGCCGCCGACGACCACCACTGCGGCCGCCGCCGCGGCGAGAAACTGAAATCGCCGAGCGTGCCGATGCCCCGGCACATGCGAGGCCGCTTCAGCGGCGATCGCCGCGTCGAGGCGCTCGACAAGGTGAGCGGGCATCGGCGGAGTCGGTGCCTCCGCGAGAACGCGGGACACCTCCGCGACCTCGGTGGCCCGATCACGACATTCGGCGCACTGGGTCAGGTGTTCTTCTGCGGATGTGGCCGTGGCATCGTCGAGAATCCCCTCGGCGAGGTCGGCCAGCGCATCATAGTCAAGGTGTGCGGCAGTCACGCGGATGTGCCACCTCCTTCCTCCGCAGATTCGACGCCCGAGCCCCGTCCTTGGTTCCGTAGGTGCCCGAGAAGCGGTGCGAGCCGGGCCCGGCCGCGGGCGCACCGGCTCTTGATCGTGCCCGGCGGGACCTCCAGGACCTTGGCGGCCTCGTCGACGGCGTACCCCATCATGTCGACCAGTACGAGCGCGGCCCGCTGTTCGAAGGGTATGCGCTGCAGCGCCTCACTCACGTCGAGGGACAACTCGTGCGCGGCGGTCGGATCGGAGTTCTTCGGCGCGACCGAGTCGAGGGTGGCGTCGTCGCCCATCGGCACGACCGGCCGGATCGAGCGGCGCCGCACCCGGTCCAGGCAGGCGTTGACGACGATGCGGTGGAGCCACGTCGTGACGGCCGCGTCACCGCGGAACCGGCCCGCCGCCCGGTACGCCGACAGGAAGGCGTCCTGCAGGGCGTCAGCGGCCTCCTCATGATCGCCGAGCGTGCGCAGGGCGACGGCCCACATGCGATCACGGTGCCTCTGCACCAGCTCCGCGAACGCGTACGGATCCCCGTTCGCGTGCCGCGACAGCAGCTCCTTGTCCGGGACCGCCTCGACCGAACGTCCCCCGCGCATGACCGCCATATTCGTCAGCCCGCTCCGTAACCGGCGACCCCGCCGATGGTGTATCGCCCTCGCCCAGCGTGCCCCCCGAAGACCCCCACCCGTCCCCGTCGTGTCGCACCGCCGTGCTCGCACGACCGGTGAGCACAAGCGTGCACGGAATGGGAGGACCTCAACACGCTCATGATGGTAGCCGTCCCCGTACGCTCCCGTCCGCCGTGACCGGATCATGCCGATCCGCACGCATCCGCAGGTCCCAGGAGCGGGCATTGACAGATTCTTTACTCACAGGAAACATGCGTGTCCGGCTGGGTGGCCGGCTCAGCCCGTCTAGGGGGCAAGGGGGCAACTCATGCGGATTGCGCGTGCGGCGACGACCATCGGTGCGGCTGCGTGCCTTTCCTTCACCATCGGCGCGACGCCGAGCTTCGCCGATGCGACCAGCGCCGCCAAGCCGCATGCGGCCGTGAGCAAGAGCGCGAGCGCTCAGGCCGTCAAGTGCCACGTCTACACGGACAAGAAGCGCGGTTACAAGTACACGGTTCGCACGAAGCCTCGGACCAGTGCCAAGGCCATCGTCGTCTACAAGGGGAAGAAGCTCCTCGGCTGGAAGACCGGATACAAGTGCCCGCAGGTCACCGGCGGTTCGTACCGCTGCGCAGTTGGTGAGCCCAAGGACAACCAGTGGCTCATCGTGAACTACAAGGGCCGCAAGGGCTACGTCGCGGATCGCTGCTCAGGAGGAATCGGCGCCTAGCCCCAGCTCGAACGGGTGAGTCGGCGGTCCGCGGAAACGCGGACCGCCGATTGCATGACCGTATCTCCAGCGGACGGACGCTCAGCTGAGCGGAATAGGGTAGCTCACTCGGAGCCGTAGACTTTGACGTCCTTCACGTGGATCTGAAAGCTGCCGATTTTAGGTAGCTTCGTGAACCAGAGAGTGACGTAGCGGCCCTGGACGTGCTCCCCGTCGAGGTCGAACTTGCCGACCGCGTTCCCCGTGCTCGTCTTCTTATCGGATTGGGTGCCCGTGTCACCGACGTGGAGCTGCACGCTTCCAGGTGTGCCGTCGGGCATGGTCACAGTGACCTTGTCGATGGTCACCTTGTTCTTCATGACGAGGACCAGCCCGACCCCCGACCGGAGATTTCCGAAGTGGTCATCGGCGTACCACGATGTCGTCCAGTAGCTCGACATGCTGCCGTCGACGGCCTTGCCGGTGCCGCGAGTGGCATGGTCATCGGCGCTGATGGCGTGAGTATCGGAGACGGCGAGTTCCTTGGCTGCGGTCTTGCTGGGCTGGGTGGGCTTCGTCGGGACGCGGGCCTTGTTGCTCTTGGCGCCGCTGTCGCCGGTCATCTGGGTCAGGCCCCAGCCGCCGATGGCGACGACGACGAGCACGATCGCGGCGATCGCGGCCATGAGGGGCTTGTTGACCGAGCCCTGGCCGCCGGTGGCGCGGTGACCGCCGGTCGTGTGCTGGGGCGGCTGTGGGGGGCGCATGCGGGCGCTGTCCGGCACCGTCTGCACCGGGGGGATCGGCTGGGGCGCCGCGGCGGACATGGAGGCCGTACGGTCCGGGGTGCCGTCGGGTCGGGGGACGACCGACGGCGGGGTCGAGCCGACGAGTGGCACGAACGGCAGCGGTGACCGCGGGACCTTGGCGAGGGCGTCGGCGAAGGCCGCAGGGGAGTCGAACCTCTCGGGGGCGCCGTGGACGGGGAGGCCCAGCGACCGGGAGACGATCGCGTCGAGGTTGTGCGGGATGCCGGCGCGGACCTGGGCGGGTGTGAGCGGGCGTCCGTCGGCTCCGGTGGGCGCGGGCGGCAGGACGGTGCCTTCTCCGCCCGGCCAGTGGCCGGTGAGTGCGGCGTAGAGCATGTTGCCGAGCCCCTGGACGTCGTCCAGTGCCGGAGTGTCGGAGTGCGCGCCGGACAGGACGGCCTCGACGCCGAGACCCGTGATCTTGACGGTGCCGCCGCTGGTCCAGACGAGGTTGTGCGGGGTCACGCAGAGGTGGGCCAGGCCGGCGGAGTGCGCGGAGGTCAGCGCCTCGGCCGCCTCGAGCAGGAAGGCCGCGGCACGGTCGGCCGCCATCGGCCCCTGGGCGAGGAGATCCTCGAGGGTCTCCCCGGTGACCCACTCGCTGACGACGTAGGCGCGTTCGCCGCTGTCGTCGGCGTCGAAGACCTGGGTGAGGCGCGGGTCGGTGAGCCGGCTCGCGGCGCGGGCCGCGGTCACCACGTCGTTCACGCGGGGGAAGCCCGGGGCGAACGTGAGCACGGCGACGGAACGGGCGAGGATCTCGTCCGTTGCCTTCCAGAATGTGGAACCGCCCGCTTCGCTGACGCGGTCGTCCAGGCGGTATCGACCGGCGAGGCGGGTTCCAGGTTCGATCACGGACGTGCTCAACGTGGCGTCCGGCGTTGGTGGTCGCATCCCATTTTCAGTGCCGTGGCTCCCTTACGCCTTCGACCCTCCCTCACTCCCGTGGAGGCAGAGGAAGACCTCATCACATTCCCGCCCGATGGTAGGACGCTCGAGGAGCGTCGCTGGATTACTACCCGGCGCGAGTCGCGCTCTCCCACCTTACGGGCAGCGCGTCCTAACTCGCCCCACGACCGGGCAATCTGGCCATCATGGTTCGTTGCAGGGTCTCCACCTCGGGGATTCGTAGAACGCGTGCCACCAGCGCGTACAGCACCAGCGCGCCACCGCCGCCGACCGCCAGGACGCCTAGCGACGAGATCACGTGGTAGTAGAAGAACTTGAAGCTGAGCAGGTGCACCCCGAGCGCGAACACGAACGCCGGGACGGTCGCGATGGCGATCTTGATGTGGGCGGTGACGATGTGCCGGGCGCCGAGGCCGTTCAGGCGGCGGCGCAGGATCAGGGCCGCCACGACGCACCCGAACGTCCAGGAGATGCCGAGGGCGATCGAGATGCCCTCGACGATCTTGTCCGTGGGCAGCGTGTAGTAGCCGACCAGGCCGATGCTGATGCTGATCGCGACGTTGAAGATCGCCATCATGGCGGGCGTCCGCGTGTCGGCGAGCGCGTAGAACACCCGGAGCAGCAGCTGGTAGATCGCGAACGGCACGAGCGCGAACGTGAACGCCTGCAGCACGTTCGCGATCATCAACGCGCCGGAGATCTGCGTCGACCCGTGTGCGAAGAACAGTGTGCTGAGCTCGGGCGCGAGCGCGAACAGCAGCGCGGCGGACGGGACGATGACCACCGAGGAGAGGTTCAGCGCGGAGGACATGTCCTCGCGCACCAGGTCGAACCGCCGGTCGGAGGCGTGCCGGCTCATCCGCGGCAGCAGCGCCGTGACCACCGAGACGCCGACGATCGCGTATGGCAGCTGGAACAGCAGGTAGGCGTTGGTCCACGGCGTCAGGCCGACGCCGTACGGGATGCCCTTGTCCGCGCCGCGCTGCCCGGCGCTGTTGGCGATGTTCGTGTTGACGACGAAGCCGACCTGCTGGATCGCGACGTACAGCAGCGTCCACAGCGCCATGCCGCCGACCGGGGCGAGTTCCTCGCGGCGGAAGTCGAACCGCGGCCGGTATCGGAAACCGACCTTGCGCAGGGACGGCCACATGGCGATCGTCTGGATCACGATGCCGAGTGTGGTGCCGCCCGCCAGCAGGATGATCTCGGTGTGCGTGATGTTCGCGGGGCCGGCGCCCGTACCGGCCACGAAGAGGAACGCGAGGCCCACCGCGATCACGACGACGTTGTTGAGCACCGGCGTCCACATGGGCGCGGCGAAGCTGCCACGCGCGTTGAGTGACGCGCCGGCCAGCGCGCCGACCCCGTAGAAGAAGATCTGCGGCAGGAAGAACAGCGCGAAGATGACCGCCAGGTCGTGCTTCTGCTTGTTGTACGAGCTCGCGTACAGGTCGACCAGCAGCGGGGCGCACAGCATCGCCACCGCGGTCAGTGCCAGCAGGGCCCCGAGCACGAGCGTCAGCAGGCGCGCCTCGTACTCCTCGCCGTACTTGCGGTCCTTCTCCAGCGCGCGGACCAGCATCGGCACGTGCACGGCGGTGAGCACGCCGCCTAGGAGCAGGTCGTAGATGACGTTGGGAAAGGTGTTCGCGGTGTTGTAGACGTCGCCGAGTGCCTGGGTGCCCAGCGCCACGACGAGCACCGCTGTGCGGATGAAGCCGGTGAGCCGGGAGGCGATGGTGCCCAGGGCCATGACGGCGCTGGACTTCAGCAGCCCGCTCACTCCGCGGCCGCGGCCGGGCTCCTCGGTGGGTTCCTCGGGGGAGATCGCTGGGAGATCGGTCGCCGTCACGGCTACCTCGGGAGTGGGTTCGGCCTCAGCCACCGGTCGTGTCCTCCGCTTCCTCACCTCGGCGCCGGATCACGCGATATCCGACGCCGACGAAGAGTACGGCAAGTGAGACGCCGGTGATGAGCAGCGCGGTTCGCGCGTAGGCCGTCGCGCGGACCTGGAGCATGAGCGGCTGGGTGATGGGCTGGTCGTCGGGGCCCAGGAGATCGATGTTGACGTAGGCGGGGCCGTTGGCCGCGGCCTTCATGTACAGGTTGACCGTCTCCTTGTGGCCGGCCTCGAGCGTGATCTCGCTCTGCTTCGGCCCGGGGCCTTCGACGCGGAGCCTGGCGGCGTTCTGCGAAGTGGCGCGCAGCCGTACCTTGATCGTGCCGTGTTCGAGCTCGTTGGAGACCGTGATCGGCACCTGCCCGGACTTGCCGGCCAGGTCGAGGCTGGGTTTGAGCACTCTGATCTTGCTCTGGGCGCTGCGCAGCTCGTTGTCCAGCGTCTGCCGCAGCTTCGACCCGGCCCGGGTCTGGTCGTTCCAGGCCGAGGACTCGAGCCGCGTCACGCCGAGGGTGAAGCCGCTGGCCGGCGGCTCGAAGACGTTGGTGAACCGCCCCACGTCCACGCTGAGGTCCTTCACCTGCCCCAGGTAGCGCTTCGAGAGCCCGTTCTGGCTCTTCTGCGGCTGGAAGGTGCGCGGCTGCGCCGTCTGCCGCTCGACGGAGCCGAGGGAGATCTCCTTGAGCCACGGTGCGTGGGCGGAGAGGTACAGCAGGTCCTTGGCGAAGACGGGGCCCGGTTCCCAGCGACGCGGCGGCACGATCACCACGGTGCGGGAAGGGGCGTACGGCCGCTCGTTCGTGACCATGGCCGTCTCGGCGAGGAACCGCTGCTCGGCGAGGGCGACCCCGCCCGGCTCGTCGGTGTCCGTCGCGAGGACCTTGTTGATCGTGTCGTCGAACGCGACGAGCTTGACGTTCTGGCCGCCGACCTGTTTCCGGGCGACGGGATCGGCGGTGTAGTTCTGATTGGGATGGGGCAGGACGGTGCTGTTGAGCAGGATCGTGTGGGCACCGGCCTTGACGAGGTTCGTGAGGGTCTGCTGGTCGGCGAGACCGTCCGGAGGGACCGCCACCGACGTGCTCTCCAAGGGCAGCTTGGCCCGCGTGAGCGCCTGGGACACCGCAGCGCCGGCGGCCGTCTTGATGTGCGAGGACATCCGGGCCCGGGAAAGCGCCATGACGTCGGGGTCGGCATACGGCGTGGCGATGACGCGTTTGTTGCCCCCGAGTGCCTGCCGCAGGCTGGTCAGCCAGGAGTTCGCGGCGACGCTCTGCGGCTGGTGCGCGGTGCCCTTGGCGGTCTTGATCGTGTAGCCGTCCTTGCCCGACATGGACGCGGCGTCGTCCGCCAGTCCCGGGTCGACCAGCCAGCTGACCGACTTGTAGGGGGCGGCCGCGGTGACCAGGTCGGCGAGCCGCCCGCCGGAGTTGAGCATGCGTTCGAGCTTGTCGTCGACGAACGTCGAGTCGTCGGCGCGATGCGGCTGGTCGACCACGGGCCAGACCCACGAGACCTTGGTCTTGTTGACGGTCGTGATGCTCGGGAAGTAGGTGACGAACGTATGCTGCCTGCCGACGACCGTGCCGGCGTTGAGCACTTCGACGGAGATCGGGTAGACGCCGAATTTCGTGAGGTGCATCCGGCTGACGGGCATCTGCAGGGTCCATTGCTGCTGCCCGCCCGGCTGCACGGCTCCGGGCACCGCCTTCGGCGGCCCGGCCAGCGGCGGGTCGGCGATCTTGCCCTCGGCGTACGCATCGAGCGCCCCGCGGCTCTGCACCGATGTCGTGGAGTAGCGCAGACGCACTGACAGCCGCTGGTACGGGCTGTCGGACTGGCTCTGCAGCACACCGCTGAGTTTCAGCGTCTGCGACGGTTTCACGAGGTATTTCGGGCTCACGGAGCCGATGACGACGCCTATGGGCAGCTTCCCAGTGGGCTGCCTCTCCCGGGAGGCCCGCGTGGCGCCAAGCCCGCTGGAGGATCGCGTGGTGCGCCTGGCGTGGTTGGAGGAGGTCGTGCCGTGATGCGGGCGTGGGGGCGCGGCGAGTGCCGGCCCGCCGGTCAGCACCAGCGGGACCACGAGGGCGAGCAGCCGCTTCATGCGGCGCCCGTGAGCAGCTCGGGGACCTTGGCTACCAGAGCCTTCTCGTCGGCGTGGGCGAGGCGCTCTGCCACCTCGTCGAGCGGCACCCAGGCGACCTCGGCGACCTCCGCGTCGCAGTCGGACAGATCCCCTCCAACGGCGACGAGCAGATGGTGGTGCACGGTCTTGTGGACGCGTCTTCGGTCGGCGGAGAACCAGTAGTCGACGGTGCCGAGTGGGGCGATGATCCGGCCGCGGATGCCGGTCTCCTCCTCGACCTCGCGCACGGCCGCCTCCTCGATCGTCTCGTCGGTCTCGACATGCCCTTTCGGCAGCGACCACAGGAGCCGGCCGTCACGGTCGTATCTGGCGATCAGCGCGGCCCGTGGGGCGCCCGTCAGGTCGACGACGAGGCCGCCCGCCGACGTCTCCTCACGGTGACGGCCCGGCGGGCCGGCGGGCCGACGACGACTCGGTCTGCGCGGGCGGGACACGGCCGCAATCGTAGTAGCCACTCGACCGGTTTCGGTCAGTGATCCGTTTGACGCGTTGCCTCTGAGGCGCGTGTGCAAGGGATCGGCGTCGGCTTGGCGTCACAGAGCGCGAACAGGTCCAGGGTGTGGATCCCGAGGGCCGTCCACGCCTCGCCCGTGGTCGTGTAGACGATGTCGTCGACGCAGGCGGCCTGCTGGTCCACGAACATGGCCATGTCGGCGGGCAGCAGCAGGGGGGCGACCAGATCGGCCGCGTAGTCGGTGACCTCGTTGACCAGGTCGGCCGGGGCGGGACGCACCTCCGGCACACCGAGGGCGTCGGCGATGACCGCCGGCGCGGGCCGGGCACCCGCAGTGACGATCACGGCGATGAGGTGGTGACCTTCGGTGTACGCGCGGTGTGGTTCGTACGGAAGATAGACGCGCGTGCACAGGCAGCGGAACGGCGGGAGGCCGAGCACCTCGGGAAGATCGTCCGCGCCGCTGATGTGCTTGGGCAGGCGTACGATCTCGTGGGCCGTCTGGCGCTCGAGCAAGAGCCGATGGATGGAGAGTGCATCCTTCATCGTGGTCTCCGTGCCTTGTCCAGGCAATTTACCCCGATTTCGCCGCATTAGCGGATCACGGAAGCGGGGATTCGCGTTTTGCCCGCCACGTGCGAGGACCTACTCTCGATTGCCGTGCCGAACGACCACGACGTGACCTCCGACCACCACCCGGCAGTCAGCGAACTGCTACGACGTGTGACGCCCTTCGCCGACGAGCTCGGCCGGCGTTTCGCGGCCGCGGGTCACGAACTCGCCCTCGTCGGCGGTCCCGTACGCGACGCCCTCCTCGGCCGTCCGGTCAACGACCTCGACTTCGCCACGGACGCCCGCCCGGACCGCGTCCTGGAGCTCGTCAGGGGCTGGGCGGACGCCGTCTGGACGATCGGCATCGAGTACGGCACGATCGGGCTGCGCAAGGGCGATCACCAGCTCGAGATCACCACGTACCGGAGCGAGTCGTACGACCCCGACTCGCGCAAGCCCGACGTGACGTACGGCACCTCCCTCGAAGGCGACCTCGCCCGCCGTGACTTCGCGGTCAACGCCATGGCGGCCCGCCTGCCCGGCCACGAGTTCGTGGACCCCTTCGGCGGCCTGAACGACCTGAAGCTCAAGGTCATCCGGACCCCTGGACGCCCCGAGGACTCCTTCGGCGACGACCCGCTGAGGATGCTGCGCGCCGCGCGGTTCGCCGCGCAGCTCGGATTCCAGGTCTCCCCCGAGACCGTCGGCGCCATGAAGGCCATGGCCGACCGGATCGAGATCGTGTCGGCCGAGCGGGTCCGCGACGAGCTGTCCAAGCTGCTGCTCGGCGCGCACTCCCGTGCCGGCATCACGCTGCTGGTCGAGACCGGCCTGGCCGACCGGGTGCTGCCCGAGATCCCGAAGCTCAAACTGGAGATCGACGAGCACCACCGGCACAAGGACGTCTACGAGCACTCGCTGATCGTGCTCGAGCAGGCGATCGCCCAGGAGGAGGACGGTCCGGACCTCGTCCTGCGGCTGGCCGCCCTGCTGCACGACATCGGCAAGCCGAAGACCCGTTCCTTCGTCGAGGGCGGGCGCGTGACCTTCCACCACCACGAGGTCGTCGGCGCGTCGATGACCAAGAGCCGCCTCACCGCGCTGCGGTACCCCAAGGACGTCGTCGCCGACGTCTCCCGCCTCGTCGAGCTGCACCTGCGCTTCCACGGGTACGGCACGGGCGAGTGGACCGACTCGGCGGTGCGCCGCTACGTCCGCGACGCCGGGCACCTGCTGCCCCGCCTCCACAAGCTCACCCGCGCCGACTGCACCACCCGCAACCGGCGCAAGGCCGCCGCGCTGGCCCGCACGTACGACCAGCTCGAAGAGCGGATCGCCCGGCTCCAGCAGGAGGAGGAGCTCTCCAAGATCCGCCCCGAGCTGGACGGCAACGAGATCCAGCAGATCCTCGGCATCAAGCCCGGCCCGGCGGTCGGCAAGGCGTACAAGTTCCTGCTCGACGTGCGCCTGGACCGCGGCCCCATCGGCAAGGAGGCCGCCACGGAGGCGCTCCGGGAGTGGGCGCGCGAGCAGGAGCTCGGTTAGGGCCTGCCCCGGAGTCCCCGCCCGCGCAGCAGGACGGCGGGGCTTCGGGACAGGTCCCAGGCCGGCCCGGGATGCGATGATGGCGCATGGCCCCTGAGGAGCTGCTCGCGTTCGACCGGGAGCACATCTGGCATCCGTACGCTCCGATGCCCGCGACCACGCCGGTGCACCCCGTTGTGTCGGCCAGGGGCGTCCGCCTGACCCTCGCCGACGGCCGGGAGCTGATCGACGGGATGTCGTCGTGGTGGGCGGCGATCCACGGGTACGCCCACCCCGCCCTGGACGCGGCCGTCACCCGCCAGCTCGGCGCCATGGCCCACGTGATGTTCGGCGGCCTCACCCATCCCACGGCCGTCCGCCTCGCCGAGCTGCTGATCGACGCCACGCCGGAGCCGCTCACGAAGGTCTTCTTCGCCGACTCCGGATCGGTCTCGGTCGAGGTCGCGATCAAGATGGCCCTGCAGTACTGGCGGTCGCGCGGCCGTACGGGCAGGACCCGGCTGTTCACCGTGCGCGGCGGGTACCACGGCGACACGTTCGCCACGATGGCCGTCTGCGACCCGGTCGGGGGCATGCACCACCTGTTCACGGACGTGCTGCCCGCCCACGTCTTCGCGCCGCTGCCCCCGGCGGCGTACGACGCGACGTACGCCGCCGAGCTCGAACGCCTCGTCGCCGCCCACGCCCACGAGCTGGCCGCCATCATCGTCGAGCCGGTCGTCCAGGGGGCGGGCGGCATGCGGTTCTACGACCCGGCGTACGTCCGCCTGCTGCGCGAACTGGCCGACGAACACGACGTGCTGCTGATCCTCGACGAGATCGCCACCGGGTTCGGCCGGACCGGCGCCCTGTTCGCCTGTGAGCACGCCGGGGTCAGCCCGGACATCATGTGCGTCGGCAAGGCGCTGACCGGCGGCTACCTGACGCTGGCCGCGACCCTCTGCACCGACCGGGTGGCCCGGGGGATCAGCGAGGGCGAGGCCGGCGTGCTCATGCACGGCCCGACGTACATGGCCAACCCACTCGCGTGCGCGGTCGCCACCGCCTCCCTCGAACTCCTGCGCGAGCGGGACTGGCAGGCCGAGGTCGCCGGGATCGAGAAGCTCCTCACGGCGGGCCTGGAACCCGCGCGCGACCTGCCCGGCGTCGCCGACGTCCGGGTGCTGGGCGCGATCGGCGTCATCGAGCTGACCGACCCGGTGGACATCGCCGCCGTCCAGGACACCGTCATGGCCCACGGCGTGTGGCTGCGCCCGTTCCGCAACCTGATCTACACGATGCCGCCGTACGTGACGCCCGAGGCCGACCTGGCGCGCGTCACGACGGCGATGGTCGCCGCCGCGCGGCGACACGCGGGCTGAGGGAATCTCCGCCGTCTCCGGCGTCCCGGCCATGCCGGCGAAGATCGAAAGGGCGGCATAGCGGCCGTGGTCCGAAGGCGTCTCAAGGGGGACGCACTTCGGAGGTGACGATGGCTGTCACAGGCCACACGGTGCACGTGAGCGCCGCCACGGACCTACCGCCGGTCGAGAGCAGGGTGAGCCGCCTGCTCGAAGCCCTTCGCCGGAGCGTGGCGCTCCTCCTCGGCCCCGACGCGCCCCTGCACGAGGGGGACGATTCGCACGGCCTGAGCCACGACGGTGACCTCGATGAGCTGTGGTGACCGAGTCCGGCCGTCCGGGCGTGATCGATTACTTGCCGGGAGACGCATAGTCGCGTGAGTCCGGACGCGTCTCAAGGGGGCGATGACCTTCGGAGGTGACGATGGATGCCGCGGCTGAGCGACATTTCCGCGAGTTCGTGGTGGCGCGGTCGCCGGCGCTGATGCGTCTGGCCTTCCTGCTGACCGGCGGTGACCGGCAGTCGGCCGAGGACCTGCTGCAGACCGCGCTCGCGAAGACGGCGGCCCGCTGGCGGACCGTCGGCGACCCGGACGGCTACGTGCGGCGCGTCATGTACCACCAGCAGGTGAGCTGGTGGCGGCTCAAGTGGCGCTCGCGCGAGACCCAGGTCGCCGTCCCGCCGGAGCGGGCCCACGAGGACGACACCTCGGCCGTGGAACTGAAGATCACCGTACGCCGGGCGCTGGCCCGGCTCACCCCCAAGCAGCGGGCCGTGCTCGTGCTGCGCTTCTTCGAGGACCTGCCGGAGACCGAGGTCGCCCGGATCCTCGACTGCAGCGTCGGCACCGTGCGCAGCACCACCCACCGATCCCTCGCCCGCCTGCGCGAACTCTCCCCCGAACTCGCCGCGCTGAAGAACATCACGGAGGTCCGACCGTGAAGCTGGAGACGCTCGTCCGGCAGTCACTCGAGGAATGGTCGGCCGAGGCCCAGGTGCCGGCCGGGCTGGCCGATCGTGCGCTGCGCCGCAGGACCCGGCGGCGGATCCGCGGCATCGCCCTGGTCGCGGGGGCGGCGGCCGCCGTCGCGGCGACGACGCTCACGGTCGACGTCGGGACCCGGCCGGCCCCGCGCCCGGCGACGAGTCACGCGCCCATGGACACCTCACTGCACACCGACCCCACGCATTCGCCGCCTCAGCGGTTCGTCGCGGCGGGCCAGACGGCGCTCTCCGCGTACTACATCCGGAAGCAGTCGTCCGTGGGTGGGCACACGGTGTTCCAGGACACCTGGTACCTGTACGACGCCGCGACGGGCGGCTACCAGAGGACGCCCTGGGCGCACCTCGACGTCGCGCCCGGCCTCCGGCGAGCCGCCGTCCTCGAAGGCCCGCTGCCGACCGCCCGGGTCGGCCTGCTGGACATGAAGACCCAGAAGGTCACCCGCTGGATCACGCTGGAGCACCGGGCCGGAGGCCTGGCCTGGTCCCCGGATGGCGAGCGGCTGCTCGTGACCACCTATGGCCGCTCCCCGGACGTGCTCGCCGGTCCGCGGACGAGTTCGCGCACCGGGTACTACCTGGTCAATGTCGCGTCCGGCAAGGCGGCATTCCACACCCTCCCGGCGGCCACGGACGACTTCAACGCCAGGCAGGATCTCGGCTGGAGCCGGAGCGGGGGACTGCTGTGGGCGCCGACGAGCACGACTCCGGCCAGGAGGTTCTACGACCTGACCGGCACGCCGCAGCCCGCGCCGCCCGGCGAGGACGACATTCAGGCCGATCAGGCGGGACTGTCCCCGAGCGGTCGCTACCTCGCGCGGGGGAACCCGTACGCGGGCCCTGGCAGACCCAGGACGCGCGGCCCCGCCACGGCCGTCGAGGACGTCACGACGTCGAAGGCGGCCGGCATCCAGCCGGTCGAACAGCTCCGAGCCTGGGCGGATGACGCCCATCTGATCGCGCTCGCGTGCGACGTCAAGAAGTGCACCGGAAGAGGGGAGTTCCGTAACCGGCTGGTGCTGGTGAGCGTCGACGGCAAGACCGTGACCCCGCTCACCGGGTACCAGATCAATGACGCGCCCGGCGCTTGGAATCCGCTCTTCACCCACCGCTGAGACCGGCCACCGCCGACCTCAGACGGTGCTACCGGCGGTGGCGACACTCGGAGAGTTCTTCGCGGACAGCCAGTACAGCAGTGCAGACAGGGCGTAGCCGCCGCCGATGAGGGCGAGGACGCCGTAGGACTTGCCGTTCGCGGGCAGGAGGGCGGCGGCGACGGCGAAGCCGGCGACGTACAGGCCGTTGAAGAGCATGTCGTAGAAGGAGAAGACCCGGCCGCGGAAGGCGTCGGCGATGGACGTCTGCACGATCGTGTCGACGCAGAGCTTCACGCCCTGGGAGACGAGCCCGAGCACGAAGGCGCCCAGGATGAACGGCACCGGGGAGAACGGCGCCGCGAGGATCACCTCGGCGACGCCGGCGAACACCAGTTGGGCCGTGATCCAGGACTCCTTGCGGATCCGCCCGGTGACGATGGGTGTGATCACGGCGGCGAGGAAGTACCCGATGCCGGAGACGACGAGGACGACGGCGAACCCGCCGAGCCCGGCCTCGGCGCTGCTCGAGAAGTAGTTCCGGAACAGCAGCACCGTCATGATGGTCGCGATGCCGTAGAGGAAGCGGTGGGCGCCGATCGCGCCGAGCGCCGCGGCGGCCGGGCGCCGGTCCCGTACGTGCCGGGCGCCGTCGAGTAGCCCGTGCAGCACCTGGCCGAGCGCCTCGCGGGTGTCGGTCCGCAGTTCGCTCTGGTCCGGGCCGAGCCGGTCGCGGCCCATGCGCGTGGCGACGAGGGCGGTGGCGACGTAGAGGACGGCGGCGGCGACGAGGACACCGGCGGTGCCGCCCCGGCCGGCGCCGAACAGCACCCGCAGGACGTACCCCACCCCGGCGCCGGCGAAGGACATCATCGTCCCGGAGGTCACCGACACGGCGTTGGCGGTGATGAGCTCCGGTGCCCCGACCACGCGGGGCAGCGCCGCCGACAGCGCCGACAGGAAGAACCGGTTGACGGCGAACACGATCAGCGCCGCGAGGAAGAACAGCAGGCCGTCGTCGCCGCGCATCAGCAGCAGCGCGGTCGCCACCACGGCGACGGCGCGGATGAGCGGCGCGTGGACGAGGATCTGGCGGCGCCGCCACCGGTCGATGAAGACGCCGGCGAACGGGCCGAGCACGGAGTACGGCAGCAGCAGCACCGCGGCGGTGGCGGCCGCCTCCGCGGCACTGGCCTGCTGTTCCGGGGAGAACAGGACGTAGCCCGCGAGGCCCACCTGGAACACGCCGTCGGAGAGCGCCGAGATCACGCGGGTCGTGAACAGGCGGCGGAAGTCCTGACCCCGGATGACCAAGCGCAGGTCGGCGGCGTAGGACACCGACCAAGCGTAAGGCAGCGAAACGGCCGGCCGTCCCCTCGGGGACGACCGGCCGTTTCGCTGCCTTACGCGGCCGCTACTCGAGACGGACGCGCGGGTCGAGGAAGGAGTACACGATGTCGACGATGATGTTCGCGAGGACCACGAAGAACGACGCGATCAGCACGACGGCCATGATCACCGGCAGGTCGCCGGTGGTCAGCGAGCGCACGGTCAGCTGGCCGATGCCCTGCAGGCCGAACACCGTCTCGGTGACGAGCGTGCCGCCGATCAGGACGCCGACGTCCACGCCGAACTGGGTGAGCACCGGGGTCAGCGCGGACCGCAGGCCGTGCCGGTAGATCACCTTGTTCTCCGGGAGGCCCTTCGCCCGCGCGGTGCGGATGTAGTCCTCACCGAGCACGTCCAGCAGCGAGCCCCGGGTCAGCCGGGTGTAGATCGCCGACTGCAGGAGGGCGAGCGTCAGCCACGGCAGCACGAGGTGCTGGAACCACTGGACCGGGTTCTGCTGGAGCGGGACGAAGCCCGAGGCCGGGAAGATCTGGATCTTGTTGGCGAACAGGAACGCCAGCGTCAGCGCGACGACGAACGCGGGCATCGAGATGCCGACGAGGACCGCCGCCGTGATGCCGCGGTCGAGCAGCGTCCGCGCCTTGGTCGCGCTGAGGACGCCGGTGACGACGCCGCTGATGAGCCAGATGACCGCGGCACCGAGGATCAAGGACAGGCTGGCGGGCAGCGCGCTCTTGATCATGTCGGTGACCGGGCTCTGGGTGACGAAGGAGTACCCCAGGTCACCCTTCAGCGTACGCGTCAGGAAGTGCCAGTACTGCACCGTGAGGGGCTGGTCTAGGCCGAGCTTGTGGCGCACCAGGGCGAGCGTGTCCGCCGTCGCCGACTTGCCGGCGAAGCGGGCGGCCGGGTCCTTCGAGGTGGCGAAGAACAGCAGGAAGACGCCCAGGGTGACGATCCACAGCACCACCACGCCGAAGACGATCCGCCGGATCAGGAAACGAAGCATGTCGGTGGTCCCTTACTTCTTCTTCTTTTTCCGGCCGGCCTTCTGGGCCGCGAAGAGACGCTCGGAGCGCGGGTCCAGGGCGTCGCGGACGGCGTCGCCGAGGATGTTGAACGCCAGCGTCGTGATCAGCAGGAAGGCGGCGGGCACGAACAGCGTCCACCAGGCGACCTGGTACGTCTCCGTGGCGTCGCTGAGCATGTTGCCCCAGCTCGGCGTACGGGGGTCGATGCCGGCTCCCAGGAACGAGAGCGTCGCCTCGAAGACGATCGCGACCGGGATCGTCATCGTGGCCAGCACGATCAGCGGGGCGAGCAGGTTCGGGATCACATCGATGAAGATGATCCGCATGTTGCTCGCGCCGAGGGACCGGGCCGCCTCGACGAACTCCCGCTGTTTGATCGAGATGACCTGGCCGCGCACGATCCGGCCGATGGAGGCCCACGAGAAGAAGGTGATGACAAAGATCGTCAGCGGCGTGCTGGCACCGAACGCCGCCGCCAGCGCGATGGCGAACAGCAGGTACGGGAACGACAGCGTCACGTCCATGAAGCGGGCCAGGACGGTGTCGACGACACCGCCGAAGTAGCCCGCCATCGCGCCCACGACGACGCCCAGGATGGTTGCCAGGGCGGTCGAGACGAGGCCGACGATGAGCGAGATGCGCGCGCCGTACACGGCCCGGACGAGCAGGTCACGCCCGAGGCGGTCGGTGCCGAGCGGGTGATGCCCGTTGAGGCCGACCGGCAGGCCGTCCTCGGTGATGCCGAGTTTCCGGTCGCCGAAGGCGGGGGCGTACCCGATCCACTTGGAGATCAGCGGGGCGATCAGCGCCATGACGATGAGCAGGACGATGACCACGAGCGAGATCATCGCCGCCTTGTCGCGACGTAGTCGTGCCCAGGCGAGCTGCCACGGGCTGCGGCCCTGGATGGGCCCGGCCGCCGCTACTTCTCCCGCGGCCGGAAGCGAGGCGTCGGCTTCGAGATCGGTGAGGCTCATTGTCGTCGCCTATGCACTCGGGAGCGTGGGCTCGGTGGACAGCTGCTCGATCGCCGCGGTCTCACGGGCGAGGTGCTCCCCGGCCTCGACCGGGAAGTGACACGCGGTGAGGTGATCGGCGGGATCGCCCGGACGCGCGATGAGCTCGGGGACCTCGCCGACGCAGGTCTCCTGCGCCTTGGGGCAGCGCGGGTGGAACCGGCAGCCGGACGGCGGATTGATCGGCGAGGGGACGTCGCCGATGAGGACGATGCGGTCCCGTTGCTCGGCGGCGTCCGGGTCGGCGACCGACGCGGCCGACAGCAGCGCGTTGGTGTACGGGTGCCGGGGGCGCTCGTACAGCTCCTCGCCATCCGCCGTCTCGCCGATCTTGCCGAGGTACATGACGGCGACCCGGTTGGACACGTAACGGACCACCGACAGGTCGTGGGCGATGAAGATGTACGTGAGGCCGAGCTCGTCCTGCAGGTCCTTCAGCAGGTTGATGACCTGCGCCTGGATCGACACGTCGAGCGCCGAGACCGGCTCGTCGCACACGATGAGCTTGGGCTTGAGCGCGAGGGCCCGCGCGACGCCGATGCGCTGCCGCTGCCCGCCGGAGAACTCCGCGGGGAACCGGTTGTAGTGCTCGGGGTTGAGACCCACGAGCTCCATCAGCTCCTGCACCCGCCGCTTCCGCTCGGCGCCGGAGGCGGTGCCGTGGATGTCGAACGGGTCGCCGATGATCGAGCCGACCCGGCGGCGCGGGTTCAGCGAGCCGTACGGGTCCTGGAAGATCATCTGGACGTCACGGCGGAACTGCTTGCCCGGCTTGTTGCCGATGTCCTGGCCCTCGAAGAGGATGCGCCCCTTGGTGATCGGGTGCAGCCCGGTGATGCAGCGGGCCAGCGTCGACTTGCCGCAGCCGCTCTCACCGACGATGCCCAGCGTCTCCCCGCGGCGTACCTCCAGGTCGACGCCGTCGACCGCGTGTACGCGGCCGATCTCCTTCTTGAAGAAGATCCCCTGCTTGATGGGGAAGTGCTTGTAGACGCCTTCGAGCTTGACGAGGGCGTCACCGCTCTGGCTCACTGTGCCTCCGCGCCCTGGGTGGTGATGTTGGCCGCCGTGGTTCGTCCCGTCGCTACCGCCTGCCGGCGAAGCTCCTCCGCCTCGGGCTTCAGCCCGACGGCCTCGACGGGCAGCCAGCACGCGGACCGGTGGTTCGGATCGGTGCCGCCGTCCCCGTCGAGCACCGGCCGCAGCTGCGGCTCATCGGTGACGCACCGGTCCATGATGTACGCGCAGCGAGGGTGGAACGTGCAGCCCGTCGGGGGGTTGATGAGGGAGGGCGGCTGACCGGGAATCGGCTTGAGCCGGTCCTTCGCCCCGCTGGAGCCGGGGATCGACTCGAGCAGGCCCTTGGTGTACGGGTGGTGCGGCCGGTAGTAGAGAGTTCGCCGATCGGCGAACTCCACGGGCTTTCCGCCGTACATCACCAGCACGTCGTCGGCGAGGTCGGCGATCACTCCCAGGTCGTGCGTGATCATGATCAGCGCGCTGTCGAACTCCCGCTGAAGGCGCAGCATGAGGTCGAGGATCTGCGCCTGGACGGTCGCGTCCAGCGCGGTCGTCGGCTCGTCCGCGACGATCAGCTTGGGATTCAGCGCGAGCGCCATCGCGATCATCGCGCGCTGCCGCATACCGCCGGAGAACTGGTGCGGGAAGTCGTCGACCCGCTGGTCCGGCTGGGGGATGCCCACCATGCCGAGGAGCTCGACCGCCCGCTTGCGGGCCTGTGCCTTCGTGACCTCGGGCTCGTGCTGCCGGATCATCTCGACGATCTGCCGGCCCACCTTGTACAGCGGGTGGAGGCTGGACAGCGGATCCTGGAAGATCATCGCGATCTCTTTGCCGCGGATCCGCCGGAGCTGCTCGTCGCTCATGGTCAAGAGATCTTGACCTTCGAACAGAGCCCGCCCTTCGATTCGTGCGCCGGCCGTGAGCCCGAGGAGCGTCTGGGTGGACACGCTTTTACCTGAGCCGGACTCGCCGACGATGCCGAGGGTTTGCCCCCGGTCAACACTGAACGACACCCCACGGACGGCTTTGACCACTCCGTCGGAGGTATCGAAGGAGACCTTTAGGTCATGGACCTCGAGAAGGCTCATGTCCTCCCCTTCGAGAACTGGTTAGAGAGCAGAGCCACAGCATGTTTACCTGATGGGAGCGGTCTCGGCGACATCGACCGAGGCCAGGATGCCAGGCGATCTGCGCGGGGATGTGCATGTGACGCGGCCGGGCACCGGAATCCGGGGCCCGGCCGCATCGCGTGGGAGGGGTGGGGGTCAGCTACCGCTGAGCCACAGGTTCGTGAAGTCGAACTGCTGCGCGATCGGGAGCCAGGTGGCGCCCTTGACCTTCGAGGAGTGGTACCACGGGGTCTTCTGCGCCATGAAGGGCACGATCGCCGCGTCCTTCATGATCTGCTGGTCGGCCTGGTGCCAGAAGTTGGCGGCCTCGTCGACGGTCTTGGCCTCCAGCGCCTTGTCGATCAGGCCGTTGGTGACCGGGCTGTCGTAACCACCGTAGTTGGAGGTGCCGTCGGCCCAGTTGCGACCGTCGAACAGCGGCGAGACGACCGCACGCCCGTTGTTACCGAACCAGTCCGGCACCCAGCCGGGAGCGGCGACGTCCCACTTGCCGGCGATGGTGTTGTCGGTCTTCTGCAGGAACTGCGAGTAGAAGTCCGCCTGCGGCACCGGCACGCCCGTGACGGTGATGCCGCACGCCTGGAGGTCCTGCGCGTAGCTCTGGAAGATCGCCGGGTGGTTACCCGCCTGCCGGTACGCGGCCTTGATCTTCAGGCCGTTCGGGTAGCCGGCCTCCGACAGCAGCTGCTTGCACTTGGCCGGGTCGCCCTGGCTGCCGTTGGTCGGGTACAGGTTGTAGTCCTGGTAGCCGACGCTGTCCGGCGGGATGATGGTGTTCAGCGGCGTGTTGTACTTCGGGCCGCCGTAGACCTTCGCCAGCGCGACCTTGTTGATCGCGTACTCGATGGCCTGCCGAACCTTGAGGTTCTGCATGGCCTTCTTCTCGTTCGGGCTCTTCAGGTTGAAGACCAGGTACGGGTTCGAGATGGGCGGGCCGTTGACCGTCAGGTTCGGGTCGTTCTTCGTGGCCAGGCGGCCGAGCGCCGACGCCGGCACCGGCTGGTCGAGCGAGATGTCGGCCGAGCCGCCCTCGAGCTGCTGCTGAACCGCCTCGGGCGAGCCCTGGCCCTCGGTGACCGTGATCCGGTCCACCCACTGGTTGTGGAGCGGGTCCGACTCCTTCTTCCAGTTCGGGTTCTTGTCCAGGACGATCGACTTGTTCGGGTCGTACGAGGTGATCTGGTACGGCCCGGCCGAGACGAGGTGCTTGAACTGGTCCGTGCTGCCCGGCACGTACTGGTAGTACTCGACCGGCACCGCCGACGCGAACGTCATGCCCAGGAGGCTGATGAAGTCAGAGGCGGGCTTCGTCAGCACGAACTGGATCGTGTAGTTGTCCAGCGCCTTGACACCCGAGATCTCGTGACCGTTCTCGTAGTCCGCGATCCCCTTGGGGTCCTGCTGGAGCTTCTTGTCCTTCAGGAAGGGGTCGCAGTAGGACTGCATCCCCTTGATGTTCGGCACGTAGTAGTTCGGCGCGCCGACCGGCGAAGCCGGGTTGCACATGTGCTTGAAAGCGCGGACGAAGTCCCCGGCCACCATCTCACGCGGCGGGCTGGTGTTCCACATCACACCGTGCCGCAGCTGGATCTTGTAGGTCAGGCCGTCCGCGCTGATCCCGCCGTTCTCCGCCGTCGGCATCGACGCGGCGACGTCGGGCACCGGGGTCGAAGCCGCCTTCGGGTCCTTCGACGCCGGGTATGCGAAGAGCTGCCGTGAATACGTGCGCTGGAGGGCGCTCGACGCAGTGCTGTACGCGCTCGTCGGGTCCAGGTTGTCCTGGCCGCCGGCGCCGATGATCCTGAGTGTGCCCCCCTTCTTCGGCTTGCCATCGTCCGAACCGCTGCTGCTGCTGCCAGAACCCCCGCCACAGGCGGCGAGGGCCAGGGCAAGCGTGCCGATCGCGGCGGCAGCTGTCAGCCCTGACTTCCTGCCAATCATGTACGCCCTCCATCCGGCCGATCACGGCCGTCTTGCATCGCGTTGAGCTGCACCAGGTCATGGCGCGTCCAAGGTGGAAGAACACCGTGAGTTACGGCTTCTGTCCAGCTCGGCCTGGTAACGAGTGGTACCAGTTACTCAACCGTTGAGATCACGCAATAAGCTTGTTATTGCTGATGAGCCCACTGTGAGACGAACAGTGCTCTGCGTGTTCACGGAGTTCGGCGGCACGGTGGCGGGTGTCTCCGCCCGACTCTGCGCACGGTGCCTTCTTTCCCCTGTGACACGGTGAACCCTGCCCGGCCCCGTTGGCCGCCCGGCCGGCTCCGACACGGTCGGTGTCCGGCCGTGGTCCAGGGTATGGGCACAGGTCAGGTGGCCGGTACCCGGGGTTACGCCCTGTTCTGCCGAAACAGCCGCCGCACATGCGCAGGGCCCGTACACCGTCTGGTGTACGGGCCCTTGCGGGTACGCGTGTGGCGTCTACTTACCGCTACTTACCGCTCCACCTCACCGCGGATGAACGCCTCGACGGCGTCACGGGCCTGGTCGTCGCTGTACTGGACCGGCGGGGACTTCATGAAGTAGGAGCTCGCCGACAGGATCGGGCCGCCGATGCCGCGGTCCTTGGCGATCTTGGCGGCGCGGACCGCGTCGATGATGACACCCGCGGAGTTCGGGGAGTCCCAGACCTCGAGCTTGTACTCGAGGTTCAGCGGGGTGTCGCCGAAGGACCTGCCCTCCAGGCGGACGTACGCCCACTTGCGGTCGTCGAGCCACGGCACGTGGTCGGACGGGCCGATGTGCACGTCGGCTTTTGCCATCTCGTGCGGGATCTGCGAGGTGACCGACTGGGTCTTGGAGATCTTCTTCGACTGGAGGCGCTTGCGCTCCAGCATGTTCATGAAGTCCATGTTGCCGCCGAAGTTGAGCTGGTACGTGCGCAGCAGCTCGACCCCGCGGTCCTCGAACAGCTTGGCCATCACGCGGTGCGTGATGGTCGCGCCGACCTGGGACTTGATGTCGTCACCGACGATCGGGACGCCGGCGTCGGTGAACTTCTGGGCCCACGCCGGGTCGCTGGCGATGAAGACCGGCAGCGCGTTCACGAAGGCCACGCCGGCGTCGAGGCAGCACTGGGCGTAGAAGCGGTCCGCCTCCTCCGAGCCCACCGGCAGGTAGGAGACGAGCACGTCGGCCTGGGTGTCCTTGAGGATCTGGACGACGTCGACGGGCTGCTCGTCCGACTCGTCGACGATCTCGCGGTAGTACTCGCCGAGACCGTCGAACGTGTGACCACGCTGCACCGTGATGCCGGACGGCGGCACGTCGCAGATCTTGATCGTGTTGTTCTCGCTGGCGACGATCGCCTCGGACAGGTCACGACCGACCTTCTTGGCGTCGACGTCGAAGGCGGCGACGAACTCCAGGTCACCGACGTGGTAGTCGCCGAACTGGACGTGCATTAGACCAGGGACACGAGTTTCGGGCGAGGCGTCCTTGTAGTACTCGACTCCCTGGACGAGCGAGCTCGCGCAGTTGCCGACACCGACGATGGCCACGCGCACTGAACCCATCCGGATGCTCCTTTACTCTCTTTGCGGGGGGACGCCTTGCGTCCTCAGCCGTTGCTCTCATCTGCTTGCTGTGCGCGCTCGCGCCCGATCAGCTCGTTGAGCCACCGGACTTCGCGCTCGACCGACTCCAACCCGTGCTGCTGGAGCTCGAGCGTGTAGTTGTCCACACGCTCCCGCGTACGGGCCAGCGCGGCCCGTACGCTCTCCAGCCGCTCTTCGAGCCGGGTGCGCCGGCCCTCGAGGATCCGCAGCCGTACGTCGGCGCGGGTCTGGGCGAAGAAGGCGAAATGCACTCCGAACCCCTCGTCCTCCCAGGACGCGGGGCCGGCCTCGGACAGGAGCTCCTGAAGGCGCTCCTTACCTTCGGCCGTGAGCTTGTAGACGATCTTCGAGCGGCGGGTGCCTCCCGGACGTGCCGCGACGGGCTCCTCGTCGTCCTCCGTGATCAGCCCCTGCTCGAGCAGTGCCTTGAGGCAGGGGTACAGAGTTCCGTATGAGAACGCGCGGAACATGCCGAGCAGGGTGTTCAGCCGCTTGCGCAGCTCGTACCCGTGCATGGGGGACTCGTGGAGCAGCCCGAGCACGGCGAGTTCCAGCACGCCGGCCTTGCTTCTCATGGTCCCTCCAACTCGACCGCTCGATTCGATGTATCGCTCGAATGTATCGACTCGATACATCAGGACGATACGACGGCTCCCGCCGCCTGGCAAGCGCGGGGTCCCCCGAAGGGCCGAAAGGAGGCGGTGTTCAGGAAAGACGCACGTACGGTGCCTGGAATGTCACGGATCGGGGATTGCGGGCCGTCGTAGTCTGCTGACATGTGGTCCCAGCGACTGGTCGTCGACTACGGGCTCGCCCGGCGGGCCACGCTGACCGAGCTGTCATCCGGCGGCTTGACCGTCGCGGACGCCTGCGACGCCCACCCGTACCTCCTGCGTGCGGCGAAGTATCATGGCGAGCCCACTGACCAGGCCTGTCCTGTCTGCCGGAAGGAGCGGCTCACCCATGTCACGTACGTGTACGGCGACGAGCTGGGGCGGTACGCGGGGCGCGTCAAGGCGACGGGCGAGCTCCAGGAGATGGCCCGGGAATTCGGTGAATTTCGGGTCTATGTGGTTGAGGTATGTCAAGGTTGTGCCTGGAACTACCTGACGCTGTCCTACGTCCTTGGACACGGAGACACAGCTCCCGACCAGGGACAGAGCGTCCGAGAGTAGCCACGCGACTGCGTCGCGTGCCCGGCAGGCGGTCCCCGCTCACTTGCCTACACAGTACTGTCGGACGGATTGAAAAAGCCGTACCCCAGTGAACGAGGTCGCGTGAGTTACAGCAGCGATTACGGGCCAGAGTACGGTCGATCGGGGTCTGCCGGACCTGCCCCGACCCGGCCGCAGCCGCAGGTTGAGGGTTCTAACCTTCCCGCGCTCCCTTCGGGTACACGCCCCGGCGGTCCAAGCCGACCGGGCGGACCCGGTGGCCCGGGCGGGCCCGGAGGATCCGGCGGCGGTGGCGGCCCGGGTCGCCGGCGACCCGGAGGCAGCGGCGGTGACGGCACCCGCCGCGGCTCCGGCAGGAAGGGTAAGAAGACCGGCTGGCGCCGCCTCCTGTCGTGGAAGCTGTGGCTCGCTGTCTTCGGCATCGGCACCCTCGCGACGATCTGCGGGGTGGGCGTCGCGTACTCGATGGTCACGGTGCCGAAGATCAACGCGGATGTCCAGGCGCAGGGCACCACGATCTACTGGGGCGATAAGACAAAGAACCCCACGGTCATGGGGCGGCTCGGCGCCACGCGGCAGATGCTGCCCAGCCTCACCAAGGTCAGTCAACCCATGCAGGCGGCGGCGCTCGCGGCCGAGGACCGTAACTTCTACCACGAGGCGGCGATCTCGCCGACGGGCATCGGCCGCGCGGTCTACAACAACCTCACGGGCGGCGACACCCAGGGCGGCTCGACGATCACTCAGCAGTACGTCAAGAACGCGTACCTGACCCAAAACCGCACGTTCACCAGGAAGTTCAAAGAGATCTTCATCGCGGTGAAGGTCAACAAGCAGAACAGCAAGGACCAGATCCTGCTGAACTACTTGAACACCATCTTCTTCGGCGCGCCGGTGGAGGGGAACGAGGGCGCCTACAGCGTGGAGAGCGCGGCCCGAATCTGGTTCGGCACCACCGCGGAGAAGCTCACGATCCCGCAGGCGGCGCTCCTCGGGGCGAACATCAAGTGGCCCGGGCACTACACGCCCCTCAGCAAGGGGCCGCAGCTGCAGGCCACCATGGCGCGCTACAACTGGGTGCTCCAGGGCATGCGCACGATCGGCAAGATCTCCGATGCGGACGTCGCCAGGTACCAGAACCACCTGCCGCCGGTCCACAAGGCCAAGGGCAGTGGCTGGCAAGGCCAGAACGGCTACGTCCTCGAGCGGGTACGGCAGGCACTGCTCTCCATGAAGGGGATCGACCAGACCAAGATCATGACCGGTGGGCTGAAGGTCTACACGAGCTGGGACCCCGATCTACAGCAGAAGGCTGCGGCCGTGGTGAAGCAGAGGCTGCGCTCAATGCCCAGTGACACCCGCGTCGGTGTGGTCACGATCGACGCGAAGACCGGCGAGGTCAAGGCCGCATACGGGGGCAAGGATTTCACCAAGCGATCCGTGGACGACGCCTACTTCTCGACCGCGCAGATCGGCTCCTCGATCAAGCCGTTCGTCCTCACCGCCGCGGTCAAAGAAGGCATCGGCATCAAAAGCATGATGAGCGCGAAAGGGCCCGTCTGGGTCAACACCAGCGGCGACACCTCACCGGTCAAGGCCCCAGGGTTTACCGCGCGGTTCTCCAACGACGAGGGCGACACCGACAAGGTCGTCAGCCTGGTCGATGCGACGGCCGAGTCCTACAACACGGTGTACGTGCCACTCGGTTTCAAGGCGAAATGGCAGAACGTCCTCAAGGTCGCCGAGGACGCCGGCCTCCCCAGGCCGGCGCTGCTGCGCGGGCACCCAGGTGAGGGTGGATTCTTCCTGGGCCAGTCGGACATGCGCCCGTTGGACCTGGCCACGGGATACACCACGCTTGCCAACGACGGGAAGTTCATCGTCCCGCACAGCATCCGCAGAGTCGAGGACTCCCAGCACAAGACGATCGTGGAACCGCCGACGAGCGGCAAGCAGGTGATCGACTCGGACATCATCCACGACGTCCAGTACGCCATGCAGGCGGTGGTCCAGAAGGGGACCGGCAAGAACGCCCAGCTCACGGGTCGTGAGGTGGCCGGAAAGACCGGCACGACCAACGATAACTATTCTGCCTGGTTCTCCGGTTTCACGCCGCCGACCACGGGTTCCAAGCCGAAGCAGTACGTGACCACGGTCGGTATGTGGCGGTATGTCGATAAGGTCCCCAAGGGCAAGCACAAGCACGGCGGCTACTTCAAGAAGCTGCAGAATGTCGGCGGCTACGGACACATCAACGGTGGTGACCTGCCCGCGCTCATCTGGCATGACTACATGACCCAGGCGCTGGACGGCATGACGACCGGATCGTTCCCGCCGCCGGCCTACCACGGCGACAAACAGCTGTACGCCACGCCGAGCCCGACCGCGACGACGCCGACGCCGTCGACGACGCCGACGTGTAAGAAGAATCAGATCCCGGATATCGACCACTGCCAGCCGAGCCAGCCGACGGATCCGACCGGCCCGCCCAACCCGAAGTACTGCAAGCATCACCCGATGGACCCGAGGTGCGGAAACCAGAGCCCGACGCCCGACCCCACTAATACCTGCAGGAACATCATGGGCTGCCCGTCGACCCCGACGGATCCCGGTGGCCCGCCCAACGGCCAAGGACGGGCGGCGCGGCCCTTCAGGGAATAACCTGCAGTCATGCCGGAGTCAAAGCTGATCGATGGGGCCGGGGGAGCAGCGAGCTCTCCCGGCCCCGCCGGTGTCCGTACGGGATTCCGGCAGGTGCTGCCCCTGCTCGTGTCCACGACCGCCGTCGTGTCGGTCCTGGGCTATCTACAGAAGCTGCCGTGCAAGCAGGCGGGCTTCGACTTCATCCCGACCGTGCGCAACGCCTGCTACACCGACATCTACCCGCTGTACTTCGGGCGGGGTCTGGCCGACGGCAAGATCCCGTACTTGGACAAGATCCCCGAGCCGGTTGAGTACCCGGTGCTCACGGGTGGCCTCATGCAGGCCGCGGCGACGCCGGCGCGCTGGCTGGGCGGCGATGCCGTCATCTCGCGCGGCATGTGGTTCTTCAACCTGACCGCCGTGGTGCTCGTCCTCTGCGCGGTCGTCACCGTGCTGGCGACGGCGCTGGTGGCCGGGCGGCAGGGGCGTCGCGCCGGGCTGATGGTCGCGGCGTCGCCCGCGCTGCTGCTCACGGCGTACATCAACTGGGACCTGCTCGCCGTCGCGCTCTCCGCGCTCGCGCTGGCGGCCTGGGCACGGCGCCGCCCGGGACTCGCGGGCGGCCTGCTCGGCCTCGCCGTCGCGGCGAAGTTCTATCCCTTGATCCTCATCGGCCCGATCTTCCTGCTGTGCCTGCGCGCGGGGAAGTGGCGGGAGTTCGGCCGGCTGCTCGCCGGCACGGTCGTCGCGTGGCTGGTCGTCAACGTGCCGATCATGCTGGCGGCCTGGGGCAGTTGGAGTCGGTTCTACACGTTCAACCAGAAACGCCCGGTCGACTGGGGCTCGATCTTCTTCTTCCTCGAGCGCAAGGGCCTGTTCTTCGTCGGCCACGACGGCCTGCGGTCCGTCGACGACGTGCCGACCCTCAACCTGATGGGCGAGGTCGGGTTCGTCGTCCTCGCCCTGGCCATCGCGCTGCTCGTGCTGCTCGCCCCGCGCCGTCCGCGGCTGCCGCAGGTGCTGTTCCTGGTGCTCGCGGCGTTCCTGCTCACCAACAAGGTCTGGTCGCCGCAGTACGTCCTGTGGCTGCTGCCGCTGGTCGTGCTGGCCCGGCCGAAACTCCCCGCCTTCCTGCTCTGGCAGGCAGGGGAGGTCATCTACTTCTTCGGCATCTGGTGGTACCTCCTGGCCGGAGCGAAGGAGCATCCCGGCGTCGGGCTGTCCGCCACCCTGTCCGCGATCTTCTCCGGGCATGCCCCGGCGGCGGGCATCGGTGACGGCGTCTACTACATCGCGCTGCTGGCCCGTTTCCTGACGGTCCTGCTGCTGGCCGCCCTCGTCGTGGTCGACATCCTCGTGCCCCGGTTCGACATCGTCCGTTCCGACGGCGCGGACGACCCGGCCGGTGGCGTCCTCGACGGCGCCGAGGACCGCTTCGCGCTGCGGCGTCGCACGGCGATGCGGCTCGCCTGACCGATGGATCAGGCGGAACGCCCGCGCGGACTCGGCGCGGAGCGGCTCCTTCGCGGCGACCGTCTCGCCCTGCGGGCCTGGGTCGGGACGCGGATCGCCGTGCTGGGGATCTCACTCCTCGCCTCGGCGCTGTGGTCGTACGGTGACCTGCACGACTCCTTCCTCGATCGCTGGACCCAGTGGGACGTCGACCACTTCGTCGAGATCGCCCGGTACGGCTACGGCGGCGACCCCGGGCATCCGCCGGACGCCGGGCTGCCGGCGTTCTTCCCCGGTCTTCCGCTCGTGCTGCGGGCGGTCCACCTGGTCGTTCCGGACTGGCGGCTGGCGGCCCTGCTGGTCAGCTTCGTGGCCGGCGCGGTGGCGATGGTCGCGCTGGCCCGGCTCGGCGACGAGTTCGTGGAGAGCGGGCGCCCGGCGCGCGGCGCCCATGCGGGCAGCCACGGGAGACTAAGGACCCGGGCTCCGGTGGGGCCGTTGGCGGTGCTGGCGCTGCTAGTCAGCCCGTACGCCGTGTTCCTGTTCGCCGGCTACTCCGAGAGTCTCTTCCTGGCGTTCGCGCTGCCGGCGTGGCTGCTGGCCCGACGGCGGCGGTGGGCGGCCGCAACACTTTGCGCCGCGGGTGCGACCTGCGTACGGGTGACCGGGCTCTTCCTCGCCGTCGCGCTGATCGTGGAGTTCGTCACCGCCGACCGGCGGTGGCGGTCGGCGCCGTGGCTCGCCGTGCCCTTCGTCCCGGTGCTGGGCTACACGCTGTACCTGTGGAGACGTACCGGCGACTGGTCGGCGTGGCAGCACGCGCAGCAGGCCGGCTGGGGACGCTCGACGGTGTGGCCGTGGACCTCCTTCCACACCACCTGGCAGGCGGCCTTCGGCACGCACGATCAGTTCACGACGGCGTTCCGGGTGGAGCTGATCGCGGCCGTCGTGGGCGTCGCGCTGACCGGGTGGCTGCTGGTCCGGCGCCGGTGGGCGGAGGGCGCGTACGTCGGGTTGCAGCTCGCCTCGCTGCTGACCTCGGCGTACTACCTGTCGATCGGCCGGGCGACGCTGCTGTGGTGGCCGTTGTGGCTGGCGGCGGGCCGATGTCGGCGCCCGGTGTACCTCCTGTTGATCGCCGTCTTCGTGCCGCTGATGACCGCCGAGGTGGTGGCGTTCACCTCAGGAGGGTGGGCGGGATGACACCGGACGAGGGTACGGGGGATCATCGAAGGTAGAACCCCCTCGAACGGATGACTCATGATCGCGGAGTTGCTGGCCGGACACCGGGAGCCGGGCGTGTACACCTGGCCCGTCGACCGGAAGGAGGCCTCCCGGGGCGCCACCGAGGCCGAACGCGCCGGATGGCGGATCTTCTGGCTCGACGGCCATGGTGTCCACGACAAGCGGACGCTGCTGGAGCGATGCGCCGAGGAGTTCATCCTGCCCTCGTACTTCGGCCACAACTGGGACGCCCTGCAGGACAGCCTCACCGATCTCTCGTGGGCTCCGGCGAACACTGGCTACCTGGTCATCTATGACCGATGGCGCGAGCCGGCCGACGCCGACCCCGCGGCCCACCAGACCCTGCTGGACATCTTCACCACCGCGGTCGAGCACTGGCGGCGGACGTCGACCCCGATGGCGGTCCTTCTCCTGGTCACCGAGGAGGACCGGGAGGGCGCTCCCGTGGGGCTCCCGGACGCCTGAACCGCTTCGCTGTTTTCCACAGCCTGTGGACGGCCGGTCGGCGTCCGGACGCAAGGTCGGCTGCGTACCGGCTCCGTACGGCCGGACATGCGCGCATCCGCCCCGGCGAGTGGCCGGCGGCGAGCCCTTCCCCCGCCGTGTCGCCGACCGGGGAGGGTCGCGCGCCGGCGGGTTATCCACAGGATGTGGATCTCGGTCTGGATGCTCCTGGACGGAGACGCCGGGAGGCGCGCTCAGACGCTCCCGTCTCAGAGCTCGACGCTCTGGCCCGGCTTCAGCCGCCGTATCTCGTTGCCGCCGCGCCGGGCCTCGCTCTCGAGCACACTCTCCAGGACCTGGATGCCCCAGTCGTTGATCAGCCCGTCGTGGATCGCGAACGCACGGCGAGGGGCGATCTCCCGGAGGTAGCCGATGAGGTCGGGCACCGTCATCCACGGTGCCTGACCAGGGACCAGCAAGGTCGGGACGTCGACGACGGTCAGCGCGTCACCCGGATGGAACACCTCGCCATCCACCAGGAATCCGACGTTGTCCACCGGAGGTACGTCCGGATGGCTGAAGTGGTGCTTGTCGCCGACGACGGCGACCTCGAAGCCGGCGACCTGGATCGTGTCACCGTTCCCGACCACCTGTACCCGGTCGCCGAGGTCGGTCAGGTGCCGGGCGACCCCGGGGCAGGTGTGCACGGTCAGCTCCGGATTCCGCCCGGCCGCCGCCCGCAGCCGCTCCGGCTCGAAGTGGTCGAAGTGCTCATGCGTGATCAGGACGGCGTCCGCGTCGGCGAGAGCCTCCGGCTCGGGGGTCATGGCCCCCGGATCGATGACGAGCGCGTGGCCGTCCTTCTCCAACCGCGTGCAGGCGTGTCCGAATTTGGTGAGTCTCATCCGGCCATCCTGCCCAGGGGCGCTCCCGGTCCGGCAATAGTGATCACTGACGGCGAACCCGCGCTTTCATACCGGCCGCGGAGCCGTCGTTTCGGCGCATGCTTCGGCGAACATCTCGCCCCGCGCCCACCGCACTGGGAGGATCACCGTAATCCGGACTCCTTGGGAGGAACGGCGATGTCCCCTCTGCGGATCGGCGTGCTCGGTGCGGCGCGCATCGTGCCGATGGCGCTCATCAAGCCCGCGCGACAGGTGCCGGACGTGGAGATCGCGGCCATCGCCGCGCGCGACCGCGCCCGCGCGGAGAAGTTCGCGGCCAAGCACGGGATCGGCACGGTGCACGACTCCTACGACGCACTGCTGGCGGACGACCGGCTCGACGCGATCTACGTCCCGCTCCCCAACGGCCTGCACGCGCCCTGGACCGTCCGCGCCCTGGAGGCGGGGCGGCACGTGCTGTGCGAGAAGCCGTTCACCGCGAACGCGGAAGAGGCCCGGCAGGTCGCCGACGCCGCCGCGCGCACCGGGCGGACGGTGATGGAGGCGTTCCACTACCGCTACCACCCCCTCGCCGAGCGGATGCGCGAGATCGTCACGACGGAGCTGGGGAGGGTACGGCACGTCGAGACCGCGATGTGCTTTCCGCTGCCGCGCTTCTCCGACATCCGTTATCGGCTCGATCTGGCCGGTGGCGCCACGATGGACGCCGGCTGTTACGCGATCCACTGCCTCCGGCTGCTCGGACCCGGCACTCCCGAGGTGACCGACGCGCGGGCGCTGCTGAAGAGCCCTGGCATCGACCGCGCGATGACCGCGACGTTCGCGTTCGCCGAGGGCGCGACCGGGCGCATCACCACCTCGCTGTGGTCGCGGACACTGTTGCGGATCAGCGCCAAGGTGGTCGGCGAGCGCGCCACCATGACGATCCTCAACCCCTTCATGCCGCACTTCTTCCACCGGCTGAAGGTCACCGTCGACGGCCGGACCCGGCGGGAGAAGGTCGCCGGCGACGCGACGTACACCCATCAGCTCCGGGCGTTCGCCGCGGCCGTCGCCGGCGACCCGGCCGCCAACCTGACCCCGCCGGAGGACGCGGTCGTCACTATGGGGCTGATCGACGACATCTACCGCGCGGCCGGCCTCGGTCCACGCGGTGATGCCCAGCGCTCGAGCGGCACGGCCTCCGCGTGACCTCGCGACGCCCCGGCGGCGCACGCCGCCCGCACCCGGGAGGGCACGCTCATACGGCAGGCCGACGTGCGGCCGCATCCACGGCGGCCTCGGTCAGGCTTCCGGCTTCTTGATCACTTCGGCGACGCTGGTGAAGCCGTCGGCGCCGTGACCGGCGGCCTCCGCGCGGACGAACAGCTCTTTGAGGGCCGCCGGCATGGTGGTGTCGACGCCCGCGTCGCGGAGGGCCTGGACCACGTGCCCGACACCGACCACCTGCATGTGGAGGTTGTTCTCGCCGCCCGGGTACTCGCCGGCCTCCACCTGATCGGTGACGATCCGCAGGAAGCCCATCGGGCCGTCGGCGGCCAGGTCGTTGAACATGGCGGCGATGTACGGGCGCAGCGCCTCCCCCTTCACGCCCGCCGTTCGCAGTAGCGCGGCGGCGTGGATGTAGCTCGTCAGGCTCGTCCAGAACACCAGGAGCATGGACTGGTAATAGAGCATGGCCAGGCCGGGGTCACCGCCGGTGTACTCGATGCCGCCCAGCACCTCCAGCGTCCGCCGGTGCCGTTCGAGGGCGCCGTCGGGGCCGCTGTAGAAGGCGTACGCGCCCGGCTTCCCGATCCCCGGCGGCGGCACCATGATCCCCGCGGTGACGAGCTCCGCGCCGCGTTCGGCCGCCCACCGGCTTGCCCTCCGCAGTTCCTCGGGCGTGTCGGAGCTGAGGTTGACCAGCACTCGGCCCCCCAGCGCACCGTCCGCCGCGCCCAGGGCGTCGTACATGGCGGCATAGTCGACCAGGCTGATCACGACCAGCTCGCCGGCCGCGACGGCCTCGGCGGGCGATGCCGCCAGGGTCGCGCCCTTGGCGACGAGCGGGTCCGCCTTGGCGGCCGTACGGTTCCACACCGTCGTCGGGTGGCCCGCGGCGAGGAAGGCCTCGGCCATCGTCGATCCCATGGCGCCCAGGCCGATGACGGTGACGTGTTCACGCGTGCTCACGGTGTTCCTCTCATCGTGGATGTGCGGATCCCACGATCGGCCGGTGCGCCACGGGTTCCCTACGGGTCTGCCACGGCCCGCACGCCGCGACCGGACGCCGGTCCGCTCTTCGGGGCGCCCGGGCCCGGCCCGTATGGCGTCCATCCCCTAGTCCGTGTGGCTTCCGGGGGCGCGGGTCCCTACGGCGCCCTTCCCCCGGTCCGTGCGGTTTCCGAGTGGGCCGGTCGGCTCGTACGGCGTCCAACCCGCTGGTTCGTGCGGTTTCCGGGGCGCGGGGGTCCGGCTCGTACGGCGCCCATCCCTTCGGTCTGTACAGCGTCCATCGCCACGGCCCACACGCCACGACCGGACGCCGGTCCGCTCTTCGGGGCACCCGGGCCCGGCCCGTACGGCGTCCATCCCGTCGGTCCGAACGGTCTCCGGGGCGCGGGGGCCCAGCTTGTACGGTGCCCATCCCCCCGGTCTGTACGGTTTCGGGGGCGCGCGGGCCCAGCCCGTACGGCGCCCGCGCCCAGGCCCGTACGGTTCCGGAGTGTGCGGGTCCGGCTCGTACGGCGTCCGCCCCTGGTCCGTGCAGTTTCTGGGGGTGCGGGGGCCCAGCCGGTGCGGCGCCTATCCCCTGGTCTGTGCGGTTTTCGGGGTGCGCTAGTCGGCTTATGCGGTGTCCGTCCCGCCGATCCGTGCGGTTTCCGGGGCGCGCGGGTCCGGCTCGTACGGCGCCCGCCCCCGGGTCCGTACGGTCTCCGGGGTGTGCGGGTCCGGCTCGTACGGCGTCCGTCCCCGGGCGAGGACGATCACGGGCTGTCGGTGTCCGCGGGCTGGCTACGCTGGCGGTGTGCGCTTCGGGGTGCTCGGTCCACTGGCCGTCTGGACGGACGACGGCACACCGGTCACCGTTCCGGACCGGAAGGTCCGGGCGCTCCTCGCCGACCTGCTGGCACACGACGGACGGCCCGTCTCGGCGGACCGGCTGGTCGACGACCTGTGGGGCGACCGGCCGCCGCGCGACCCGATCGGCACACTGCAGGCCCGCGTCTCCCAGCTGCGCACGGCGCTCGAGCGCGCCGAGCCCGGCGCTCGCGGCCTGGTGACGTACGGCCCGACCGGGTATGCGCTGCGCGTCGCGGCGCCCGGCTCCGCTGCCCCCAACGCGCTGGGTGTGGCGGCCCCCGACCCTGCTATCGCACCCAGCGGGCTGCGCGTCGCGGCGCCCGGCTCCGCTGCCGCGCCCAACGCGCTGGGTGTCGCGGCCCCCGGCCCCGCTATCGCACCCAGCGGGCTGCGTGTCACGGTGCCCGCCCCCGGCACCGCGCCTAACGGGCTGCGCGCCGAGACCTCTGACGCCGCTACCGCGCCTAGCGCCGAGACCCCTGACGCCGCGACCGCGCCCAACGCGCTGGGTGTCGCGGCCCCTGACGCCGCTATCGCACCCGACGAGCTGCGCGTCACGGCGCCCGCCCCCGGCACCGCGCCTAACGGGGCGACCCCTGACGCCGCTGCCGCGCCTAGCGGGCTGCGCGCCGCCGCGGGCTCCGGTGCCGCGTCCGCCGAACTTCTGGCCGCCGTTGACGCCGACCGGTTTCAGGACCTGGTGCGGCGGGGGCGGGCGGCCGGCGATCCGCGGGCCCGCGCGAGGCTTCTGGCGGAGGCGCTCGGTCTGTGGCGAGGGCCGGCGTACGCCGACTTCGCCGACGAGGAGTTCGTCCGGCCGGTCGCGGCCCGGCTCGAGGAGGAGCGCCTCGCCGCGCTGGAGGAGCAGGCCGAGACGTGGCTGGAGCTCGGCGACCACGACCGGGTGATCGAGGAGCTGGCCGAGCCGGTGGCCCGGCACCCGCTGCGCGAGCGGCTGCGGGCCGCGCAGATGCGCGCCCTGTACCGCGCCGGCCGCCAGGAGGCGGCGCTGACGAGCTATCAGCGGCTGCGCGAGGACCTCGCCGAGGAGCTGGGCGCGGACCCCGGCCCTGAGATCGCCGCCCTGCACCGCGCGATCCTGACGCATGACGCGGCGCTCGCGCCGCGTCCCCGGACGAACCTGCCCGCGCCGCTCAGCGATCTGATCGGCCGTACCGGCGCCGTCGCCGAGACGCGGGCGCTGCTGGAGACCGCCCGGCTCGTGACGCTCACCGGGCCGGGCGGAGTCGGCAAGACCCGTCTGGCGCTGGAGGCGGCCGCCGGACTGGTGCCCACGTACGCCGACGGCGTCTGGCTCGTGGAGTTGGCCTCGCGCACCGACGCGGAGGTGCCCGACGCGGTGGCGGGGGTCCTGGGCCTTCGGGACGACGCCGCCTCGGGGATGTTGGCCGCCGGCCGATCCGCGCCGCTCGCGGAGCGGCTGGCCGACGCGCTGGCCGCGAAACGGATCCTGCTGGTCCTGGACAACTGCGAACACGTCGGCGAGGCCGTGGCGGACCTGGCGCACCGGTTGCTGAAGGCCGCACCCGGACTGCGGATCATCGCGACCGGCCGGGCACCCCTCGGCGTCACGGGCGAGCACCTTCAGGCGGTGCCACCCCTCGATCTGCCTCCGCCTGGGGCACCGGCGGCCGAGGAGTTCGGTGCCGTTCGCCTGTTCGTGGCGCGGGCCGTCGCGGCGGCGCCGGGATTCGCGTTCGAGGCCTTGGACGCCGACGAGGTCCGGGCCGTCACGGCGATCTGCCGGAGCCTGGATGGAATACCGCTCGTCCTGGAGCTCGCGGCCACCCGCGTCCGTACGCTCGGCGTCCGCGAGCTGGCGGCGCGCCTGGACGACCGGTTCCGCCTGCTGGCCATGGGTCCGCGCGACGCCCCGGCCCGCCAGCGGACGCTTCGCGCGATGATCGACTGGAGCTGGGAGCCGCTGCCCGAGCCCGAGCG
The DNA here is from genome assembly GCF_039542055.1 of Actinoallomurus vinaceus. Lineage (NCBI taxonomy): Bacteria > Bacillati > Actinomycetota > Actinomycetes > Streptosporangiales > Thermomonosporaceae > Actinoallomurus > Actinoallomurus vinaceus. Next base: position 22,265 of record NZ_BAABHK010000032.1, on the reverse strand, counting down.
CGTGGTGCTGCGCCGCCTGGCCGTTCACGCGGACGGTTGCACGCTGGAGGCCGCCGAGGCGGTGTGCGCCGACGACGCGCCGCACGACGGCGGCCGGGTGCGGCCCGAGGATGTGCTCGACGTCCTCGCCCGTCTCGTCGACCGTTCGCTCGTCGTCGTGGCCGGCGGCCGGTATCGGCTGCTGGAGTCGATCAGGGCGTACGGCCTCGAACGCCTCACGGAGGCCGGTGAGTCCGTACGGGTCCACCGCCGCCATGCCGAGTACTACGCCGCCTTCGCCGAGCGTGCCGAGGCAGCGCTGCGCGGCCCCCGGCAGCGGCAGTGGCTCCGGCTGCTCGACCTCGAGTCGGCGAACCTCCGAGCCGCGCTCGAATGGGCCGCCGGCGAGGACTCAGCGGGCGGCGTCGGCCCGGGCCCGGGTGCGGCGATCGGCGCGGACCTCGCGCTGCGCCTGGTCAACGCCATGGCCTGGTACTGGTTCCTGCGAGGCCGGCTCGGCGAGGCCCGACGGTCGCTGGCCACCGCTCTGGCCGTCGACGGCCCGGCGTCCCCAGCGCGCCGGGCGGCGGCGGTGGCCTGGCAGGCCGCCATGGCGGCGACGGCGCCGGACGGCACCCGTCTGGCGGAGCAGATCCCCATGGTCCTGGCTCAATACGACGGCGTCGACGACCCGGTGGGCCGGGCGCGGGCGGAGTGGTTCCTCACCCTGGCTCACTGGGCGTACGGCGACTTCGCCGTGCACGAGGCACGGGTGAACCACGCGCTGGCGACCTTCGAGGCCGCCGGTGACCGCTGGAGCACGGCGGCGGCGCTCAGCACCCGCGCCAAGCTGGCGATCGGCCGCGGGGACCTCGCCGCCATGAGACGCGACGGACACCGGAGCCTGGAGATCTTCAGCGAGCTCGGGGACGCCTGGGGGCGCCTCGAAGCGGGCTACGCGCTCACCGTGGTCGCCGAGATCACCGGCGATTATGACCAGGCGGTCCGTCGGCTCCGGGAGGACCTCGGCCTCGCCGAAGAGCTCGGAATGTGGACGGAGGTGTCCATCCGCCTCTCCGGGCTCGGCCGGATCGCGCTGCTCACCGGCGACCACGCTCGGGCCGAGCGGCTGCACGAGCGGGCCCGGCGGCTGGCGATCGAGCAGGCGAACCGCTCCGCCGAGGAGTACGCGGAGGTCGGTCTCGGCCTCGGGGCGCGATGGCAGGGCCGGCTCGACCAGGCCGAGGCGCACCTGCGCAAGTGGCTCGGCTGGCTCGGTCAGGTCGGCGGCACGGCCGGCGAGGCGTTCATCCTCGCCCAGCTCGGGTTCATCGCCGAGCAGCGCGGCGACCACGCCGAAGCCCTGCACCTGCACCGCGCGGGATACGCCGCGGCGCGCGCCATCGCGGATCCCCGGGCGGTCGCCCTCGCCGTCGAAGGACTCGCCGGAGCGGAGGCCCGCGCCGGCCGGGCCGAGCGCGCGGCGCTGCTCCTCGGGGCGGCGGCCGCAGGCCGCCGGTCCATCGGCGCTCCGCTGCCGCCCGGCGAGCGCGGCGACGTCGACCGGATCACCGCCCTGGCCCGTACGGCTCTGGACGATGAGGCGTTCCGGGCGGCGTTCACCCGGGGGACCCGTCTCGCCCCGCACACCGCGGTCGGCGAGGAGCAAGGACCCGCCTGACCGGACTCCGGCCGGACACCGACGTGCCGGCGGGCTGACCGAGCCGGGCCGGAGTGCGTGCCCTGCTCGCCGCGCCCGCCGAGGTCAGGACGCCGCAGCCTGCCTCTGGCGTACGGACTCACGGTCGACCTCGATCATCTGGTCGCTGGCGATCATCGTCATCCGCGTGCCGATCGCCGTCTGAAGGTTCCGCGTCGTGGGACGTCGATGCTGAACGACGCGCCCGCCCCGACGCGCCGACGGACGCGTCACGGCAGGCGCCCCGCCGCCTGGTGCCGCGAGTTACGCCCGTACGTGCCCTGGTCAGAGGTGCTCGCGGAGCCAGGCGATGTCGGCGGCCTGTCCGTCGCCGGGCGTCTCCACGATCACCGGCGCGCCGGCCGCGCGGACGACGGCGAGGATCAGCTCCGGGTCGATCTGGCCGTCGCCGAGGTTGGCGTGCCGGTCGGCGCCGGAGCCGAAGGCGTCGCGGCTGTCGTTGCAGTGGACCAGGTCGATCCGGCCGGTGATGGCCTTGACGCGCTCGACGACGTCGACCAGGTCCTCGCCCGCCGCGTGCGCGTGGCAGGTGTCGAGGCAGAATCCGACGTCGAAGCCGTCGAGCGCCTCCCACAGCCGGGCGATCCGGTCCAGCTTGCGGGCCATGGCGTTGTCGCCGCCGGCGGTGTTCTCGATCAGAACGGGGACTGGGCGGTCCTCCATCCGCTCGAAGACCTTCCGCCAGTTGTCGAAGCCGGCCTGCGGGTCGTCGTTCTTCAGCACGTGCCCGCCGTGCACGATCAGACCCTTGGCGCCGATCTTCGCGGCACCCTCGAGCTGCTGGGTGAGGATCTTGCGGCTCGGGATCCGGATGCGGTTGTTCGGCGACGCGACGTTGACGACGTACGGCGCGTGCACGTAGACGTCGACGTCGGAGTCACGGATCGCCTCGTACCCCTCGGGCAGGACGGGCGCCTTCCACCCCTGGGGGTCGCCGAGGAAGAACTGCACCGCTTCGGCCTTCTTCGCGGCCGCGGCGGCGAGCGGGTCGGTCCGGTCGACGTGGGCTCCGATTCGCAGCATGGCGTCGAGCCTACGCGCGAGGTGGGACGGACACGCTGACCGCGGCCGATCCAGAGTCGCGGACCGGGGGATCCGGAGCGCGGGGCCGGCGCCCGGGAGCGGGGTCAGATCGAGAAGCCGCCATGGGACAGGCCGAGGCCGACGCCGAGGAACGCCATGCCGATCCCCAGGACGTTCAGCCAGCGCTCGGCCGTGGTCGCGGAGACCATCTGCGAGTACAGGCCGAAGAAGAACGCCCCGATCCCCACGCACACGGCGATGAAGTGCGTGTCGTCGACGGCGCCGAGCACGAAGGCGACGAAGCCGGTGACCACGGTGGCGATCGCCAGGGAGTTCTCCAGGGGATGCTCCTGGCGGCCGAGACTACGTCGAGGGATCGCTGCCGGTGACATACGGTCTGCCACCTCCATCCGAGACGGTTTCCTCCCAGGGTGTTCCTCGTCGCCATGCTGGTCAAGCCCCTGGTCGACGTCTCGGGGCGGCGAGCGTTCTGTCGGTCCCACGCGGTAATGTCGAACGTGGTTTCGAACGGAGGATGCCATGACGATTATCACTCGTGACCTGGCGGCCATCGACGACGCCGAGCTCGTCGAGGAGTTGTCCATGCTGACGACCCAGACGGCGCGGATGCGGTCACGGATGGCCGACATCATGTCCGAGCTCGACCGTCGCCGCGGCCGCTGAGCCACCCGCCCGCGGCGGGGAGCCGTCCCCGCGAAGCGTGCCGATTGAGCTGCTGGTTGTTGGTAACCTGTGTCGGTCCCGCACATCCGATATGCGGGGCGACGCAAGAGCCCTCCTGTCACGGAGAGACCGTGACCGCACCAGTCCAAAGGAGGTTGGGACCCGCATGCGTCGTTACGAAGTCATGGTCATCCTCGACCCGAACGCCGAGGAGCGTACGGTCCAGCCGTCGCTCGACCAGTTCCTCACCGTGGTCAAGGACGGCGGTGGCAGCGTGGAGAAGGTCGACGTCTGGGGCCGCCGGCGCCTGTCGTACGACATCGCCAAGAAGTCCGAAGGCATCTACGCGGTCATCGACCTGACGGCCACCCCCGACACGGTCAAAGAGCTCGACCGGCAGCTGAACCTGCAGGAGACCATCCTGCGCACCAAGGTCATCCGCCCCGAGGCCCACTGACCGTCGCCCGGTCAGCCCACGACACGCACACGATCTGTAACCGGAGAGCCGCATGGCAGCAGGCGACACCCAGATCACGATCGTCGGCAACCTCGTCGCCGACCCTGAACTGCGCTTCACGCCCAACGGGCAAGCGGTCGCGACGTTCCGCGTGGCCTCCACCCCTCGGTTTCGCGACCAGCAGTCCGGTGAGTGGAAGGACGGCGAGAGCCTCTTCCTCACCTGCAACGTCTGGCGGCAGGCGGCGGAGAACGTCGCCGAGAGCCTCCAGCGCGGCATGCGGGTCATCGTCCAGGGCCGCCTGAAGCAGCGGTCGTACGAGACCCGTGAGGGCGAGAAGCGGACCGTCTTCGAGCTCGAGGCCGACGATGTCGGCCCGTCCCTGAAGAACGCCACCGCCAAGGTGAACAAGAGCCAGCGCAGCGGCGGTGGCGGCGGTTTCGGCGGCGGCGGTGGCGGCGGCCAGGGTGGCGGCGGCTACGGCGGTGGCCAGGGCGGCGGCTTCGGTGGCGGTCAGGGCGGACAGGGCGGAGGCGGATTCGGCGGAGGCGGCAACGCCCCGGCCGACGACCCCTGGGCGACCGGGGGCGGCGGCGGTGGATTCTCCGACGACCCGCCGTTCTAGGCCCGTACGGGCATCACTCATCATCCGACCGACCATTCCCGCGTGAGCGGGGCTCTTCTTCTAAGGAGCACCACGATGGCGAAACCGGCACCACGCAAGCCGAAGAAGAAGGTTTGCCTGTTCTGCCAGGAGAAGCTCTCCTACGTCGACTACAAGGACACGGCGCTGCTGCGCAAGTTCATCTCCGACCGCGGCAAGATCCGCGCTCGCCGGGTGACGGGCAACTGCACCCAGCACCAGCGTGACGTCGCCACCGCGATCAAGAACGCCCGCGAGATGGCGCTGCTGCCGTACACCAGCACGGCCCGCTGAGAAAGGAGTCACTCTTCATGAAGCTCATCCTGACTCAGCAGGTCTCCGGCCTCGGCGCTCCCGGCGAGGTCGTCGAGGTGAAGGACGGCTACGGCCGTAACTACCTGATCCCGCGCGGCTTCGCGATCCAGTGGACCCGCGGCGCGGAGAAGCAGATCGACTCGATCCGCAAGGCCCGCGCGGCCCGTGAGATCGCCAGCGTCGAGCAGGCGGAGGCCGTCCGCGGCGAGCTGGAGAAGCTCAAGGTGCGGCTGCGCACGCGTGCCGGTGACAGCGGTCGGCTGTTCGGCGCCGTGACCCCGGCCGACATCGCCGGCGCCGTGAAGGCGTCCGGTGGTCCGAGCCTGGACAAGCGCCGCATCGAGGTCAAGAACCCGATCAAGACGGTCGGCGCCCACCAGGTCGCGGTCCGCCTGCACCCCGAGGTGAGCGCGAAGATCTCTCTCGAGGTCCTCGCCGGCTGACCTTTTTCGATCAGCGCAACGGGCCGGGTCCTATGGACCCGGCCCTTCGTGCGTTCTCCGCGCGGGCACTTCACCACGAAACACCCAATCCAGCCTCCTCGCATTCCGTGATCTGATCACTACGCTTGGCGATCAGTCGTCCACGGGGGGTGGCCGCGATCGTGGGTGAGGGGACGCTACGCCGGAATGTGCTGCGGGCGATGCTGGGCGCCGTCGCCGCCGATGTCATGATGGCCGGCGGGATGATGTGGGCGAACGCCGACGCGGTACCGAAGGTGTACACGCGCAAGGAGTGGGGTGCACGGCCGCCCAGGCATCCATCCCGGGTGCTCGATCGCGCGCCGGACCACATCATCGTGCACCACACCGCCTCTCCCAACGCGGGAGACGGGTCCCGCGCGCATGCGTTCGCGCTCTCCCGGCAGATCCAGCGGGATCACATGGAGACCCAGGGCTGGGACGACATCGGTGAGCAGCTGACCATCAGCCGCGGCGGCCACATCATGGAGGGTCGGGCGGGTTCGCTGCAGGCCATCCAGGACGGGCGGCTCGTCGTCGGTGCGCAGTCGCTGCACCACAACGAGCACACGATCGGCATCGAGAACGAGGGCACGTACCTGAAGGAGGACGTGCCCGGCAAACTGTGGGAGTCCCTGGTCGAGGTCTGCGTCTGGCTGTGCGCGGCCCACCAGCTGGATCCGTCGGTCGCGATCATCGGCCACCGCGACTACAACGAGACGGACTGCCCGGGCGACGTGCTGTACCGTCGGCTGCCCCGCCTGCGGGTGGAAGTGGCGCGTGCCCTGGACGACGCCGCACGTCACGCCGGACCGCCTTCGGATGAGCGACGCCGCGTCACCTCGCGCCATCAGCGCCGCCATCGAGGCTGACCTCGCTCATCGGCTCTCCGGCGACCGGGTGCGGCGGCTGCTCGGCGTCCGTCGCAACGGCGCCGTACGGACGCCGGGGCTGGGCCGCACCCGGTCCGTCGCTCAGGACTCCAAAGTCGAGTAGCAGGCGCGGCGGCGGGCGAGTTCGGGATCGAGGCCCTCGACGAGGGCCCAGATGCCGGCCACCCGCTCCGCCCACGCGTCCGGCGGAAGGCCGCCGAGGCCCTCGGCCGCCAGGTCGTCGATCGCTCGGGTGAGGCGAGCCAGACGCTCCCCTTGTGTAGAACACATGTTCGAAGTCTAGCGTGACCGGCCGACACTGGAGCGTATTTCCGCGCCTTCACAATGAGGTGTCCTCGCCACTCCGATCCCAGAGGCCCCGTGGCAAGGCAAGCGTGTCGGAGACCACTGACATTCCCGCGACCTCCCTCCAGGCGTTGCCGCTTGCTGCGAGACGCCGTGTCGCCGGCCGCCGGCGCCTGTAGGGGGCCACGCGCCGTACCGGCGACGGTCGAGCAGGTGGTCACCCACGCCATTGCCGTATCTACGATGTAGTCTACGTCGTAGACATGCGGTTCGTGATCGGGCGAGGGGGAGCGATGGACACTGAGGTGGAGCAGGTTCGGACCAAGGGTGCGCTGCTGCACGTCGAGCGATCCGGTCAGGGACCGGCCTTGGTGCTGATCCCGGGCGGCGGTGGCGACGCGGGCGTGTACGGGGACGTCGTTCCGCTGCTGGCGGGACGGTTCACGGTCGTCACGTTCGACCGGCGCGGAAACTCGCGAAGCCGGCTCGACGAGCCCGACGGCCCGGTCGAGATGTCCGACCAAGCCGGGGACGTCGTCTCGATCCTGGACCATTACGGGATCGACCGCGCGTTCGTGTTCGGCAGCAGCGGTGGGGCGATCATCGCCGTGGAGTTGCTGACCCGCCACGCCGACCGGCTCCTGGGGGCCGTCGTCCACGAGCCCCCGCTCGTTCAGATCCTGCCCGCCGACAGCGCCGAGCGGCGGGCCTTGGAGGACATCGCCCGGCTGGGACGCGAGAAGGGCGCCATGCGGGCGTACGCCGCGTTCGGCGCGATGACGATGGACGATCCACCGGGGATCTTCCGGTCCGCGTTCGGGCAGGCCTTGATCGCCGTCGCCACCCGGTGGGGCCTGGCCGCCGGGTCGGTGCTGCGCGGCATCACCCGGCGCGAGCCGTCGGCCATGACACGCCTGCTGGGCAACGCCGATCTCCTCATCGAACGCGAACTGCCCGCCATCTGCTTCAGCTACCGGCCCGACCTCGACGCCCTGCGTGAGGCCGGTGTCCCCTGGTGCACGGCCGTCGGCGAGCACAGCGCCGGCCGTCCCTACCACCGGCCTGCGCTCGTGATCGCCGAGCGGCTCGGCGTATCCTGCGAGACGTTCCCCGGCGGCCACACGGTCTACCAGCAGTCGCCGGCGGACTTCACGACCCGGCTCAACACGATCCTGGACCGCTACTCCTCATGACGCCCAAGGGCCGCACCGGCGAAGCATCGCCGTCGAGACCTCCCCGGGTACGCCTCAACCGCGACCACATCGCCTCCGCCGCGCTGGCCCTCATCGACGCCGACGGCCTGGCGAAGTTCTCCATGCGCAAGCTCGGTGCCGCGCTGGGGGTCGACCCCATGGCCGTCTACCGTCACTTCGCGGACCAGGAGGCGCTCTTCGACGGCGTAGCGGAGGCGATCTTCGACGAGCTCGACGTCGCCTCCCTGCCCTGGGACGGCACCTGGCAGGAACTGGCCTCGGGGTACTGCCATCGCCTCCGGGACGCTCTTCTGCGGCATCCCCACGCCGTCCCGATCTTCGCGACCCGGCCGGTCCGCTCGCCCGCGTCGATCGACACGGGCGTCTCGATGATCACCCGGCTGCGGGACGCGGGCTTCGCGCCGGACGCCGCCCTTCGGATCATCCGCTGCCTGCGGGAGTACACCGTCGGGCACGCCCTCAGCGTCGCCGTCCTGCGCCTGGGCGCCGGCGCCCGGAGCAGGCGACCCGCCCCGGGTGCGCCCGACTACAACGTGCTGGCCGAGGCGGCCGACGCCACCGAACCCGACGACCACTTCGACGTCGGCCTCACCGCGATGCTGACCGGTTTCACCCCGGCCGACACCCCCTAGCCTCGTACGGGAGAGCCGAACCAGCGCGCGCACGCCCGCTCGAGGCCGTCCGCGTCCTCGCCCGCCCAGGCCACGTACCCGTCCGGCCGTACGAGCACGGCGGGCGCCGGAGCCTCGTCCGTACGCGCCGTCACGACCTCGATCCGATCGGCCCACGGCCGTACCGCGTCCCGCAGCCGTGAGTCCAGGTCGAGCAGGAGCGGACGGCCGGCCCGCGACAGCGCGGCCACGCTCGTCGCCGTGCCGGAGACGGTCAGGGGCAGGTCCGGGCAGAAGCGGCCGGCGAGCGGATGGTCGACGTCCACCTCGTACCGGAGGTCGCGGTCGCCCATGAGGTCGGTGAGCAGGCGGTTCGCCTCCGTTGTTTCGGCCAGGGCGGTGAAGACGTCGCGCAGCGCGTCGACCCGCGGCCCCGGGGCCAGCAGCGCCACCTGGGCGCGCGTGTTGTGCAGGACGCGCGCCGCGGCCGGGTGGCGTTCGGTCGTGTAGGTGTCGAGGAGCCCGTCCGGGGCCCGTCCGGCCACCTCGGCGGCGAGTTTCCAGCCGAGGTTGACGGCGTCGCCGAAGCCGAGGGCGAGCCCCTGTCCGCCGAACGGCGGGTGCACGTGGGCGGCGTCGCCGGCCAGCAGGACCCGCCCGATGCGGTAGGTGTCGGCCTGTCGCGTGTTGTCGGTGAACCGCGTGGCGCTGTGGACGGCGGTGACGGTGACGTCCGTGCCGGACAGCCGCCGTACGGACGCCTGCAGTTCCTCCCGGGTGACCGGTGCTGAACGGTCGACCGGAGGTCCGTCGAACTCCAGGGTCATCACCCGCTGGGGCACCGGTCCTCGGACTAGCATCCCGTGCGCCGTACGTTGCCAGCCGAACGGGAAAAAATCGGGTTCGTCGAAGTCGGCGAGCGCCTGATGGCCGGTGGTCACGCCGTCGAGACCGGGGAAGGCGAACCCGGTCATCTTGCGGACGGCGCTGCGGCCTCCGTCGCAGCCGACGAGCCAGCCGACGCGAAGCTCGTACGGGCCTTCGGGTCCTTCGACGGTGAGCGCGACGCCGTGGTCGTCCTGGTCGAGGCGGGTGAGGGCGTGGCCGCGCCGTACGGCGACGCCCAGTTCGGCGGCGTGCTTCTCCAGGGCGCTCTCGAGCGCCTGCTGCGGGGTGAGGATCGGCGCTCCGCCTGAGTACGAGCCGCCGCGCAGGATCCAGAGCCCGGCGAAGTGCCCCAGGAGAGGCCCGCCGCCCTTCGCCGTCTGGGCTTGGAGGCTCTTGTCGCCAAGCTTCCTGCCGCCCATCAGGTCGGCGAAGGTGGGCAGGTCGCCCAGCAGTTCGACGACGTTCCTGCGGGTGAGGATGTCGGCTCCCCGTCCGGTGACGCCGCCCGCCTTGATGGTCTGGTCGATCTCGGTGCGCTGCTCCAGGACGACGGTCCGGACCCCGTGGAGCCGAAGCTCGCAGGCGAGGAACAGGCCGACCGGTCCGCCTCCGACGATCGCCACGTCGTACGACATCCGTCTCTCCTTAACATCGTTAAGTCCTTAACGGTGTTAAGCATGGACTTAACGATGTTAAATTGTCAACAGGGAAGGGAGGCCCCGATGGCGCTCGAACGCGAGACCGTGCTCCGTACGGCCCTGCGCCTGCTCGACGAGGTCGGCCTCGACGGCCTGTCGCTGCGGAGGCTGGCCAAGGAGCTCGGCGTCCAGGCACCGGCGCTGTACTGGCATTTCACGAACAAGCAGGACCTCCTCGACCACCTGGCCGTCTTCGCCAGACAAGAAGCAGGCGTGAGCCTCGGGGTCACGCCCGAGGCCGGTCAGGCGTGGGACGAGTGGCTCGCCGGGGGCATGCGGATGATGCGCCGGGGGATGCTCACGCACCGCGACGGCGCCCGGCTCGCCGCGGGCAACCGGCCGGTCCGCGAGGCCTGGCCGGACATCGAACGCACGCTGAGCGTGCTGGTGGAGGCCGGGTTCGAGCCCGCCGACGCCATACGCGCGGTCCTGGTCCTCGGCCACTTCGTGAGCGGCTTCGTGCTCGACGAGCAGCGTGGCTCCGAACGCGAGGACGACCCGATGCCCGCGCTCGACCCTGCGGAGTTCCCCATCCTCGCCGCCGGCGGAGCCGCCGCCCTCGATCAGGACACACTGTTCGAGTACGGCCTGCAGCGGATGCTGGACGGCATGCGCGCCCAGCTGGCGACCCACGAGGAGTCGGCCGCGGACGGCTCCGGCGGCGAGTTGCCGGATGGCACCCGCGCCTAGTCGGCGTCCGGCGAGGAGTCGGCCGCGGACGGCTCCGGCGGCGAGTTGCCGGATGGCACCCGCGCCTAGTCGGCGTCCGGCGAGGAGTCAGCTGCGGACGGCTCCGGCGACGAGCCAGGCGTTGCTCCGGGCACGCAGGCCCAGGGTGACCAGCCGGGCGGTCATCCAGACGCCCATCGCGAGCCACAGTGACACCAGGCCGCCGCCCAGCGCGTACGCGAGCCACGCCACCGGCAGGAACGCCGCCGTCTGGATCACGCCGGCCACCGCGAGGTACCCCATGTCCCCGGCGCCGATCAGCACACCGTCGAGGACGAAGACCACTCCGGCGATCGGCTGCAGCAGCGCGACGATCACGAGCGCGCTCAGGAGCTGTGACCGTACGGTCGCGTCGCCGGTGAACGCGTCCGGCAGCCAGGGGCGTACGGCGAACAGCGCGAGCGCGAACACAACCCCGCAGGCCACGCCCCACTCGACCATCCGGCGGGTCGCGGAGCGGGCGCCCGCCACGTCGCCCGCGCCGAGCTGCCGGCCGGTGATCGCCTGCCCGGCGATCGCGATCGCGTCCAGCGCGAACGCCATGAACGTCCAGACGTTCGCCGCGATCTGGTGGGCGGCGATCTGGGCGTCACCCAGCCGCGCTGCCACCATGGTCGCGACGACCAGGACGACGCGCAGGCTGAGCGTACGGATGAGGAGGCCCACGCCGGCCGTCGCGGACGCCCGGAGCCCGCGCAGGTCCGGGCGCAGGGGCGCGTCGTACGTCCGCGCGCCGCGTACCACCATGACGACGTACACGGCGGCTCCGCCGGTCTGGGCCACGACGGTGCCCCAGGCCGATCCCGCGATCCCCCACCCCAGCACCAGGACGAACAGGGCATTGAGTCCCGCGTTGACGGCGAACATCCCCACCGACACGAACAGCGGCGTCCTGGTGTCCTGCAGGCCGCGCAGCACCCCGGTCCCGGCCAGCACGATCAGCATCCCGGGCACCCCGAGCAGGCTGACGTGGACGTACGTCTCCGCCTGAGGCGCGATCACGGCCGACGCGCCGAACGCGTGGACGACCGCCGGGACGAGCGGCCGCCCGGCGACGATGAGCACGACCCCGATGAGGGCGGCGAGCCAGATCCCGTCGACGCCCTGGCGCACGGCGGCCCGATGGTTCCCGGCGCCGACCTGGCGGGAGACGGAGGCGGTGGTCCCGTACGCGAGGAACACGCACAGGTTGACCAGCGTGCCGAGGATCTGCCCGGCCACCCCGAGCGCGCCGAGGGAGACGGTGCCGAGACGGCCGACGATCACCGAGTCGGTGAGCAGGAACAGCGGCTCGGCAACAAGCGCGCCGAAGGCCGGAACCGCGAGTCGGAGGATCTCCCGGTCGTGGGGGTGCCGGAACGTCATGATGTGCCACTGTAACCGACAAATGTGAGTTGACGCTTACTCTGTCCTGTGGGTGACCCTGTGGATGACCGTCGCCAGAACTTTCTCCCGCCCACAGGTGGTGGATGGAGTATTACCAGCTCAGCGCGGCCTTTCGGTAGGGCGATCCGATCATCCACAAGTTATCCACAGGCGATGTGCACAGTCGGATCGGCGTGTTTGCACAGGCCGTCCACAGAGCCCTCCACAGATCGTTTTGCCAACCCTCCGGTATCGGCCGCAGACTGTCAGACCCGGGGGGTAGACGTGGAAGACGTGAACGATTGAGGCGGTTGGGGGTGCCGGAATGAGCGTCACCGAGATGCCGTCACACGAGCAGGAGTTCGAGCGCACGCCGCCGCACGATCTCGCCGCCGAGCAGTGCGTCCTGGGCAGCATGCTGCTGTCCCCGACGGCCATCTCCGAGGTCATCGAGATGGTCCAGAGCCGTGACTTCTACCGGCCCGCCCACCAGACCGTGTTCGAGCGGGTGCTCGACCTGTACGGCCGGGGCGACCCGGTCGACGCCATCACGGTCAAGGACGAGCTGCTCAAGCGCGGCGAGCTCAGCCGCATCGGCGACGCCCCCTACCTCCACACGCTCGTCGCGTCGGTGCCCACCGCGGCCAACGCCGGCTACTACGCCAAGATCGTCCAGGAGAAGGCCGTCCTGCGCCGCCTCGTCGAGGTCGGCACTCGCATCGCCCAGCTCGGATACAGCACCGACGGCGCCGACGCCGACGCACTCCTCGACCGGGCGCAGGCCGAGGTCTACGCCATCGCCGACAAGCGGTCCGGCGAGGACTACGCGCCGCTCAGCGACATCATGCCCGGGGCCCTCGACGAGATCGAGGCGATCGGCAGCCGCGGCGGCCAGATGGTCGGCGTCCCCACCGGCTTCACCGACCTGGACGCCCTCACCAACGGCCTCCATTCCGGACAAATGATCATCATCGCCGCTCGTCCGGCAATTGGTAAGTCGACCTTGGCTCTCGACCTTGCTCGGGCGGCGGCGATCAAGCATCAGCTGGCGACCGTGGTGTTCTCCCTGGAAATGGGGCGCAACGAGATCACCATGCGACTGCTGTCGGCCGAGGCGCGGGTCGCGCTGCACGCCATGCGATCCGGCTCGATGAACGACGAGGACTGGACCCGCCTGGCCCGGCGGATGAGCGAGGTCGCCGAGGCGCCGCTGTTCATCGACGACTCGCCGAACATGTCGATGATGGAGATCCGCGCCAAGTGCCGGCGGCTCAAGCAGCAGCACGACCTGCGCCTGGTCATCATCGACTATCTGCAGCTCATGACGTCCGGCAAGCGGGTGGAGAGCCGCCAGGTCGAGGTCTCGGAGTTCTCCCGGTCGCTGAAGCTTCTCGCCAAGGAGCTCGAGGTCCCGGTGATCGCGCTCTCCCAGCTCAACCGTGGCCCCGAACAGCGAACGGACAAGAAGCCCATGGTGTCCGACCTTCGCGAATCGGGATCGATCGAGCAGGATGCGGACATGGTCATCCTGCTGCACCGCGAGGACGCCTATGAGAAGGAGTCCCCGCGGGCAGGCGAGGCCGACCTGATCGTGGCCAAGCACCGTAACGGCCCGACCGCCACCGTCACCGTCGCCTTCCAGGGCCACTACAGCCGCTTCGTCGACATGGCCCACTGACGACGGCCTCGTTGTAGGGTCCGCGTTTTCGTGAGCACTGGCGGGCGACCGGCGACTCGGTTGGGGTTGGGTCGCCGTGGCCGGGCGGTTTATTCGGCGAGGTCGGCGGCTTGTTCGCGGAGGGTGCGCGGGTGAGCGGTCCTGGCGGGACCGCGGCGGCACGACGGTGGTGACCAGGCCCTCACATGGGCGTCACGGGTGTTCCGGTGTATCGGGGGTGAGCAGGCCCCGGTTGAACGCCTCGGCGACCGCCGCGGCGCGGTCGCCGACCCCGAGCTTGGCGTAGATGTTCACCAGGTGGGTCTTGACGGTGGCCTCGCTGATGAACAGCTTGGCCGCCGCGTCCCGGTTGGTGGTTCCGGCCGCGACCAGTTCCAGGATCTCGAGCTCTCGCCGGCTGAGCGGCTTGGTCTCGGGCTCCCGGACCCGGCTCATCAGCCGGGTCGCCACCGACGGCGAGAGCACCGCCTGACCGTGGGCCGCCGCGCGTACCGCCCGCAGCAGTTCGTCGCGGGGAGCGTCCTTGAGCAGATAGCCGGTGGCACCCGCCTCGATCGCCGGCAGGACGTAGCTGTCGGTGTCGTAGGTGGTCAGCACGAGCACGCGCGCGGTGATGCCCCGACGGGCCAGCTCGGTGATCGCGGTCAGGCCGTCCACGCCGGGCATCCGCAGGTCCATCAGGATCACGTCGGGTGTGAGGGCCTGGGCGAGCCGGATCGCCTCGGCGCCGTCGCCGGCCTCGCCGAGCACCTCGAAGCCCGGGTCGCGCGCGAACATGCCGCTCAACCCGTCCCTGACCACGGGGTGGTCATCCGCGATCAGCAGCCTGATCGGGGCGCCGGTCGCGGGGTTCATGCGCCGACTCCCGCGGGCGCGGCCGGGATGCAGGCCGAGATGGCCGTGCCGGCACCCGGTTCCGATTCGACCTGGAGCGTCCCGGACAGGCTCTCGATACGCTGCCGCATCGCGACCAGGCCGAACCCGCCACCCGGCGCGCCCGCGTCGGGACGCCGCGGACCGTCATCTCCCACGCCCGGCCGACCGCCGCCGTCGCCGAACCGGTCCGGTTCGAAGCCCCTGCCGTCGTCACGCACGTCCAACGCGACCTCGTTCTCCATGTAGGACAGTGTCAGCCCGACGTTGGTCGCCCGCGCGTGCTTGGCGACGTTCGCCAGTGCCTCCTGCGCCGTGCGCAGCAGCGCGACATCGGCCTCCGGCGGCATCGACCGTGCCGTGCCGGTCGTGGTGACCTGGACCGCGATGCCGTGCAGCGCCGACCAGCGCTCGGCGACGTCGGCCAGCGCCTCGCTCAGCCGTGCCGCCTCCAGCGGCTCGGGACGCAGCGCGTGGACCGACCGTCGTGCCTCGGACAGGCTCTCCCTGGCCAGCCCGGTCGCTGCCTGAACATGCCGGCGCCACAGCGCCGGATCATCGGCGAACTGCTCGGCCGCCTGCAGTTGGGTGATGATCCCGGTGAGCCCCTGCGCCAGCGTGTCGTGGATCTCGCGGGCCATCCGCTGCCGCTCGTCGGCGACCCCGGCCTCCCTCGCCTGGGTCAGCAACTGCTGCTGCAGGCCGGCGTTCTCGGCCAGGCTCGCCTCGAGCCTGAGGTTGGCCTCGCTCACCTCCGCGAGGGCTTGCTCACGCAGTTCGTCGTGCTCCTCGCCCTTCTGGCCGAGCCAGGCCAGACCACACATCGGAATGATGTTCACGGCGAGGACGGCCAGGTAGCCGAGTACGCCGAAGACGTTCGTCTTCGGCACGTCGGCCGCCTGCGCGGTGCCCGCCACGATCGCCACCCCGCTGATGGCGGCCAGTTCCGACGGCCAGGAGAAGAACCGGAAGGAGTAGAAGTAGCCGGCGGGTGTGAACAACCCGAACCAGGGATCCCTGATCACCAGGATCGCCATGAGCACGATCAGCACGCTCACGAACAGCCCCATCACCCGCGGGCGCTCCCGCCAGGCCGGATGCAGCGTGAACATCCACAGCATCCACGCCGCCGTCAGCGCGCACAGCGCGAGATCGATGGCGAAGGAGTCGCCGTTGGACCGTCTGATCGCCACCGTGACACCGGTCGGGATCGCCAGCAGCACGTAGGGCACGACGGTCACCATCGGAAGCGATCGCCGATTCCATTGGGTGCGGGGCATCGGATTGCTCATCCGCGTCCTTCCCGCCGCAACCTATTCCCAGCGGAACAATCTAGCGCTGGCCAGCCCGAACACCACCGCGTACGCCGCCATGACCAGCAGTTGCTGCGGGTGCGGCCAGTGCCCCTCGGACGCCCTCTGCAGCGCCTGGACCGCCGCCCCGAGCGGGGTGCCATGACTGATGTAGCGCAGGAGCTTGGGCATCTGGGCGATGGGCACCCACAGGCCGGCGAAGAACATCATCGGGAAGAACAGGATCGTGCCGATCGCCTGCGCGGCCCGCCCGCTCCCGGCGGTCGCGGCGACGAACAGGCCGACCGCAAGCAGCGCGGCGGCGGCGAGCAGCACGGCGATGACGAACCCGGCGAGCTGCTTCGGCAGGGCCACGCCGTACCCCAGTCTGGCCACCACAAGGATCACGATCACCACGACCACCGTGACGGCGAAGTTGACCGCGAGCTGGGCGGTGAGCAGCCGGACCGGGCCCATCGGCGTCGTCCGCAGCCGACGCAGGATGCCTTTCTCCCGGTAGCCGGCCAGCACCATCGGCAGCGCGCTGAGCGCGAGGATCGCGATCGAGAACGCGATCAGAACGGGCACGTAGATATCGAGAGTGGTGGCGCCGCCGAAGTCCTTCTGCGGCTTGTTGAAGGAGTGGATGCTCCCGAAGATGATCAGCAGCAGCAGCGGGAATCCGACGCCCCAGATGGGCCCGACCCGCTCGCGGATGAAGAGCTTCAGCTCGGTGACGGTGAGCCGCCAGAGCCCAGGACGCGACGCGGCCGTCGGCGGTGCTGCGGTGGTGGTGACGGACATGACCATTTCCTCCTAGTCCTGGCCGGGTCGGCTCTGGCTCGCGTGCTGCCCGGTCTCCGGGTGCCGTCCGGTCAGCGCGATGAAGGCGTCCTCCAGGCTGGCCTGCTCCACGCGCAGCTGCTGCGCCACGATGTTGTTGCGGGCCAGCACGGAGGTGACCGCGTTCAGCGCGTTGTCGTTGCCCGTGACCACCACGACATCGCCCCTGTGGATGACGCCGGTCACGTCCGGCAGGCTGGTCAGCAGCGTCTCGTCGAACGGTACGGACGGCCGGAAGCGGATCCGCTGTTCGGTCTGGACCCGCTCGGTCAGCCCGTCCGGGGTGTCCACCGCGACGACGCGGCCCGTGTCGATCAGCGCGATCCGGTCACACAGCCGCTCGGCCTCCTCCATGAAGTGGGTGACGAGCACGATCGTGACGCCGCGGGAGCGCACGTCCTCGATCAGCTGCCAGGTGTCGCGTCTGGCCTGCGGGTCGAGGCCGGTGGTCAGCTCGTCGAGCACCGCCACCCGCGGGTTCCCGACCAGCGCCAGCGCGATCGACAGCCGCTGCTTCTGACCGCCGGACAGCTTCCCGTACCTGGTCGAGCTCTTGCTCGCGAGCCCGAGCGCGTCCATCAGCGCACGCCAGTCCGCCGGTGCCCGGTAGAAGGAGCTGTAGAGCGCGAGCGCCTCCCCGACCTTCAACCGGTTGGGCAGCTCGCCGTCCTGGAGCTGCACACCGAGCCCCTGGGTCAGCTCGGCGCGGTCCCGCTGCGGGTCGAGCCCGAGCACGCTGATCTCGCCCCGGTCCGGCCTGCGCAACCCCTCGACGCACTCCACCGTCGTGGTCTTGCCCGCGCCGTTGGGGCCGAGGATCCCGAAGATCTCCCCCTCCTGGACGGTGAAGGAGACATCGTCGACCGCCACGGTGTCCCCGTAGCTCTTGTGCAGGTTCTGCACCTCGATCACTGCTGGCATGCGGTAGCCCTTCCGGCATTCCGGTCTATCGCGGTCATGTGCCTTCAGCCTCGCGAAATCCGCCCGGACGCGGCATCGACCGCCCGTTGAAACACCGGACGGACCGGACGGTTGAGCGGATCCACCGATCGGTTGACCCGCGAACCGTGATCGTGAACCCATCAGCCGCTGGATCCGCTCCTTGACCGTGCGACGGGTGAAAAGGCTCAGGGCCGTCAGACCCGTTGGTCTGACGGCCCTGTTCGGCCGGTTCATGGTCAGGCCTTGTTGAAGGTCTTCTTGGCCCAGAGGTAGGAGACGGCGGCGAGGCCGGTGCACCAGGCGATGGCGATGGCGGCGCTGTTGCCGATCGGGGTGCCGAGGAGGAGTCCGCGTACGGTTTCCATGATCGGGGTGAAGGGCTGGTACTCGGCGAACCAGCGGAGGGCGGTGGGCATGGAGTCGGTGGGGACGAAGCCGCTGCCGAGGAAGGGCAGGAAGACCAGGGGCATCGGGGCGTTGCTGGCGGCTTCGGGAGTGGGGGACTTCAGGCCGAGGGCGACCGACAGCCAGGTGATGGCCACGACGAACAGGGTGAGCATCCCGGCGGCGGCCAGCCATTCGACGGGGGTGGCGTTGGGCCGGAACCCGATGGCGAGGGCGATGCCGACGACCACGGCCATGCCGAGGAGTTGCTGGATGACGCTGGCGACGACGTGGCCGGTGAGGACCGAGGCCCGGGAGATCCGCATGGTGCGGAAGCGGGCGATGATGCCTTCGGTCATGTCGGTGGCGACCATGACGGCGGTTCCGGTCGCGGCCGTGGCGGCCGCCATGAGCAGGATGCCGGGGACGACGTAGTTGATGTAGGCGTCGCGGCTGCCGCCGAGGCCCTTGCCGAGGGTGCCGCCGAAGACGTAGACGAACAGGATCAGGATGATGACGGGCGTGACGATCAGCTGCACGGTCATGGACGGGTAGCGGATCAGGCGCTTGAGCTGGCGCCGGACCATGGTGGCCGAGTCGCGCGTGGCGAGGGTGAGGGTGCTCATCGGGTGGCCTCCTTGTTCTGGCCGGTGAGGGTGAGGAAGACGTCGTCGAGGTCGGGGGTGTGGACGCTCATTTCGGCGACGTCGATCGAGCATTCGTCCAGGAGGGCGAGCAGTTCGCGGATCGCGCGTACGCTGCCGTCGCTCGGCACCTGCAGGGTGAGCGCCTCGGTGTCGGCGATCCCTGCGTCGAGGAGGTTGCGAGCGGCGTCGAGCAACTGCGTGTCGGCGAAGGTGAGCTCGATGTGGCCGCCGGGGATGAGCCGCTTGAGCTCTTCGGCGGTGCCTTCGGCGATCAGCCGTCCGTGGTCGAGGACGGCGATGCGGTCGGCGAGCTCGTCGGCTTCCTCCAGGTACTGCGTGGTCAGGAAGATGGTGACGCCGTTCTTGACGAGTTCACGCACGATCTGCCACATGGCGCGGCGGCTGCGCGGGTCGAGGCCGGTGGTGGGCTCGTCCAGGAAGATCAGGCGCGGGTCGCCGACCAGGGTCATCGCCAGGTCGAGCCGGCGCTGCATGCCGCCGGAGTAGGTGGCGGCGGGCTTGCCGGCCGCGTCGACCAGGTCGAAGCGCTCCAGCAGCTCGGCGGCCTTGCGCTTGCCGTCCCTGCGGGTCAGGTGCTTGAGGTCGGCCATGAGGAGCAGGTTCTCCTCGCCGGTGAGCAGCTTGTCGACGGCCGAGTACTGGCCGGTGACGCCGATCGCGCCGCGTACGTCGTCGGCTTGGCGGTTCAGGTCGTATCCGGCGACCTGGACGGTGCCGTCGTCGGCGCGGATCAGGGTGGACAGGATCTGCACGGTGGTGGTCTTGCCGGCGCCGTTCGGGCCGAGCAGGGAGAAGATCGTTCCTTCGGGGACGGCCAGGTCGACGCCGTCGAGCACGACTTTGTCGCCGTAGGACTTGCGCAGCCCGGTCGCCGCGATGGCCAGGTCGGTCATGGTGATGCTCCTTTGGAGGCTGCGGGTCAGAGGCTGCGGGCGGTGATGTCGCCGTTGGAGGTGGTGGCGCGGATGTCCAGGTCGGCGGTGCCGTCGTTCTTCAGGGCGTTGCTGACACGGCCGTGGCTGGTGCCGGCGTCCAGGGCGGCCGAGACGCCGGCGGCGGCGGTGACCGAGATGTCGCCGGACTGGGTGACCAGCGTGAGGGTGCCGCCCATGGCCTCGGCGATCCGGATGTCACCCCGTGCGGTGCTGATCTGGCCAGGACCGCCGAGGCGGCCGACCTCGACGTCGCCGTCGGTCGCGGTCAGGCGGACGCTGGTGGCCTCGTCGATCTTGATCTGGCGGTACGCGCCGTCGAAGGCGACGTCACCGAGCCGTCCCACGGCCCGCAGCTCGGTGCTGGCCGCCTTGGCCTCGACCCGGGACCCGGTCGGCAGCTTGATGGTCACCTCGACGGCCCCCGACGGACCGAAGTACTGGTTCGTCGCCGCCGCGCTCTCGACCCGCAGGACACCGTCGCCGTAGCTGACCGTGGTCTGCTCCGCCGCCTTCACATCACGGCCCTTGGAGGCGTTGGCGGGCAGGACCTCGACCGTGGTGTCGGCCCGGTCGCCGGCGAGGAAGGTGACGCGCCCCGCGGGGATGTCCAGGACGGCGGCGATCGGGGTGGGGGTGTCGAACTTGTTCATCGTGCTCTCCTGTGCTCGTTCTTTCTGACACCGGAAACGCTACGTTGCTTTCCAGATCTAGGCAACGAGATCTTTGCTTAGAAGAAGCATCTATGCAGGTAGAAGCACAATAATCATTGCAACCGCTTCGCATTTAACGCAACGACAGGAAAGTTGAACGTTGCAATGTATTGAAGATGAACGCTATGGTGAAGGCGTCAGGAACACCAGGCAGGCATGAAGGGGGTCGTGATGCCGGGAGGCAGACTCACCCAGCAGGAACGCCAGCAGATCGCGTTGGGGCTGGCCGACGGCCTGGCCTACGCCGAGATCGCCCGGCGTCTCGATCGTCCGACCTCGACGATCACGCGTGAGGTGATGCGGAACGGAGGCCCCACCGGCTACCGCGCCGACCTGGCCCACCGCGCCACCCAGCAGCGCACCCACCGGCGCAGGCAGGCCGAGACCCGGGGGCCGCAGACGCCCCGGTTGAATGAGGACGGACGCGACGCCGAGGTCGTGCGCGAGTACGAGGAGATGCTCACCACCGTCCTCATGCAATCGGGCCTGTCCAAGATGCCGGCCCGGGTGCTGGCCTGCCTCTACACCACCGACTCCGGCAGCCTCACCGCCTCCGGACTCGCCCAGCGCCTCCAGGTCAGCCCGGCGACCATCTCCAAAGCGATCACGTTCCTGGAGGGCCTGGCCCTCGTTCGCAGGGAACGCGACGAACGCCGCCGCGAGCGCTACATCGTCGACGACGACCTCTGGTACCAGTCGATGATCCGCAGCGCCCGATCCAACGACCAGTTCATCGAGACCGCACGCCAAGGCGTCGCCATCCTCGGCCCCGGCACCCCGGCCGCCACCCGCCTGGAGAACGCCGCCCGCTTCCTCGACTTCGTCCACGAGAGCCTTCTCCGCGCCACGGAGCAGGCCCGCGAGGTCCTCTACATCAAACCCGAACCGACCTCAGACGGCACCGCCAAGCCGCCATCCGCGCCTCAGCGCCCCGGTGAGTTGGCCGACGCTGATTCGTGAACCGCCAGCCCGTGACCTGGGGAAACTTCACCAGGTCACGGGCCCGTCAGACGCCGTCGAAGTACCGCTCCGGATCGCCGTCATCCGTTCCCGCGCGGTCGACCACAGAGCGCTCGCGCACTATCGCCAAAGGCCCATCACCCGATCGACCGCGATCTCGATCACCACGAGCCCGGGTGGGGCGGGTGGTGGCGTCCCGTAGCGGCCGGCGTATCGGCGTATCCCCTCGGCCAGCCGACGGGGGTCGTCGGACACGGTCGCGGAGCCCTCGAGCGTGATCCAGCGAGGGCCCACCACCTGGCAGATCGCGGCTCGGCTCCCTGGAGCGGCGAGGTTCCCGGCCTTGCGGCGCGACCCCACCGTCATGACCCGTGCGGTCGCGCCGTCCCAGGTGAACCGTACGGGGGCCACGTGCGGGGTGCCGTCGGGGCGCAAGGTCGTCAGCGTGCACACATGCGGCTCCGCCAGGAAGGCCTCGGCGGAGGAGGGCAGTGGCAGGGACATGGCACTCATCCTCGACAGATCCCATCCGGAGTGGTCATGGCGCTCTTTCGTGACGGGCCGGAGCCGTGCTCGGCCTCCGGCGGGGGAACGGTCGCCGCGACACGGCGGTGGCCGGCCTCGCGTCGTACGGGTGCGCGAGACCGGCCGGCGGAACAGGTTCAGCGGAAGGCGGCGATGTTGCGGGCCGCCCAGTCGGCGAACGTACGGGCCGGGCGGCCGAGGACCTGCTCGATGTGGGGGCTCACGCGCTGCTCGGCGGGCATCGGCTCGCCGAGGATGGAGAGGGTGCCCTCCACGACGGGCTCGGGCATGAACTGCAGCATCTGGGCCCGGGCCTCCGCACGGGTCTGCTCGACGAACCGCACCGCTGTTCCGAGCGCGTCTCCGATCGCCTGAGTCCGCTCGCGTGGAGTGGTCGACGCCGGCCCGGTGAGCTCGTACGTCTGGCCGGTGTGTTCCTCCTGGACCAGGACCGCGGCCGCGACCTCGGCGAGGTCGTCCGGGTCGACGG
>NZ_BAABHK010000031.1:0-85882 GCF_039542055.1 Actinoallomurus vinaceus | reverse complement strand
GGAGTTGCCGCATGTGACGTTGCAGGTGGTTCCGTTTCATCTGGGTGGGCATGCGGCGGCGGGTGGTCCGTTCAGTATTTTGCGGTTCGCGGAGCCGGATCTGCCGGATGTGGTGTATCTGGAGCAGTTGACCAGTGCGTTGTATCTGGATAAGCGTGAGGATGTGGATAATTATCTGGCGGTGATGGAGCGGTTGTGCATCGACGCCGAGCCCGCCACCCGCATCCGCGACACCCTCGGCCGCATCCTCAAGGAGCTGTGAGGCCGGGGCACAGGCCCTTTATGGGCTAGGGGGGCGTCCCCTAGGGCTTGCGCCCGACGCCGCCCAGCATCCACACCTTCTCCGGCGAACGCACCTTCAACGGGTTCTCCGGGCGCCACTGCCGGAGATAGACGAGCCCGGGGTCGACCAGTTCGAAGCCGTCGAAGAACGGCAGCACCTGGTCACGTGTCCGTGCGGCGTTCTCGCCCGGCCGCTCCAGGATCGCCCGATAGATGTCCTCGATCGGATCGACGATGTCCGGGTGGGTGTCGAAGACGACGTGAGAGATCGCCAGGTGACTCCCGGACGGAATCGCGTCACGCAGCCAGGCGACGCTCTTGAACGGATCATCCGAATGCGGGATGAAGTGCAGCGCGCCGCAGATCACGATGGCCACCGGACGCTCGAGGTCGATGAGTCCGCGCAGCCGGCACTCGGCGAGGACCTCCTCCGGGTGGAGGACGTCGCCCTCCACGACCGCCGTCCGCGGGTTGTCGACCAGGATCGCCCGCGCGTGCGAGAGGACGACGGGGTCCTTGTCGACGTAGACGATTCGCGCGTGGGGCGTCACCGACCGGGCGACCTCATGAGTGTTGCGCTGCGTGGGCAGCCCGGATCCGACGTCGATGAACTGCTCGATGCCCTGCTCGGCGAGGAACCGCACCGCGCGCCCCAGGAACGCCCGGTTCTCCAGGGACATGTCCTTGATCTCGGGCGCGATCGCGAGCAACTCGTCGGCGGCCTTCCGGTCGACGGCGAAATTGTCCTTGCCGCCCAGGAAGTAGTCGTTCATCCGGGCGATATTGGCAACGCTCGTGTCCACGTCGGCCAGGCCACGTCGGGGCACGTCGGTCAACATCTCACCTTTCCAGGATTTACTGGATCTTACTGTGCCAGCCAACGCTCGGTTGCTTCAACGGTGCACGGTGTATCCGTCGTCGCCATCACTGATCCGCGGCGCGTTCGGCTTCGTCGGCGCGGCGGCGGGCGTCCTCGGCCGTACGCGCGGCGTGCTCGTACTCGCGTTCGGCGACCTGGGCGTGCCGGCCGGCCTCGGCATGCTCCGCCTCCGCGGCCTTCACCTGCTCCCGCAGCTCCCGGAGCCGCTGTTCGGCATCGGCCAGTGCCTTCCGCGCGGCGTCGCGCTCGGACCGCCACTCGGTGAGAGAACGCTCGGCCTCCTCGGCCCGCCGTACGGCGGCCCGTGCCTCCTCCTCCAGCCGCCGGGCGCGGATGCGCGGGTCCTCCTTGGGCTCGGCCGGCTTCCTGCGATGCGTGACCGACGGCGCGACGGCGCCGAGCGGCCCGAACCCGGCGTGGCTCAACGGGTGCTCCAGGCGCCCGGCCCGTACCGCCTCCGCCGCCGACGGATCGGCGATGACGGCCTGCAAGGTGTCCTCCACCTCCCGGGCCTGGGTCTCGTTGAGGGGCCGGCCCGCCTCCTTGGCCAGCTCCCGCGCCCGGCGGACGAGCCCGTCCACCAGGGGGCCGCGCTCGCGTTCCGGCTCGCCGACGTCGCCGCCGGACGACCACGCCTCGCGCATCCGCTCACCCAGCTCGAGCAGCGGCGCGACCGCTCCGTCGCGGACCAGCCGGTTCACCGCCCACGCCGACACCGTCGGACGGCGAAGCGCGGTCAGGCGCCGGGCGTCCTCCCGGGACAGTTCCCCGGCCAGCTGCTTCCGCGTGGTGATGAACTCGGACGGGGGGACGCCGTACAGCCGGTCGGCGGCGGTCTCGAAGTCCACGCCCACATGATTCCCCGCGTAAAGGCGACACAAGGTGTCTGCTTTCGCTGCCAGCATTCCCGGCGAGCGGAAGGGGAGAGATATGGCGTTGCAAGGGAAGGTCGCACTGGTCGCCGGGGGCACGCGGGGCGCGGGCCGGGCGATCGCGGTCGAACTCGGCAGGGCGGGCGCCACCGTGTACGTCAGCGGGCGGACGACGCGCGAGCGGCGTTCGGAGGTGGGCCGGCCCGAGACGATCGAGGAGACGGCCGAGCTGGTGACGGAGGCGGGCGGTGAGGGCGTCGCCGTGGTCGTGGATCACCTGGAGCCCGACCAGGTACGCGCCCTCGTCGGGCGGATCGACCGGGAACACGGGCGGCTCGACGTGCTCGTCAACGACATCTGGGGCGGCGACGTGTACCTCAGGTTCGGGCAGCGGCTCTGGGAGCACTCCCTGGAGGACGGGCTGCGGATGCTGCGGCTCGGCATCGACACACACGCCATCACGAGCCACTCCGCGCTTCCGCTGCTCATCTGCCGGCCGGGCGGCCTGGTCGTCGAGATGACGGACGGGACGGCCGAGTTCAACGCGGCGTACCGCGCCGACGCCGGGTTCTTCTACGACCTGGTCAAGGTCTCCGCGCAGCGGATGGCGCTGGCCCAGGCCGAGGAACTGCGTCCGTTCGGGGGCACGGCGATCGCGGTCACGCCCGGGTGGCTGCGGTCCGAGGCGATGCTCGACCTCTACGGCGTCACCGAGGAGAACTGGCGGGACGCCACGGCGAAGGAGCCGCACTTCTGCATCTCCGAGTCGCCGGCGTACGTCGGCCGGGCCGTCGCGGCACTCGCCGCCGACCCCGACACCGGCCGGTGGAGCGGGCGGACGCTCTCCAGCGGCGGGCTGGCGAAGGTCTACGGTTTCACCGACGTGGACGGCACGCGGCCGGACGCCTGGCGGTACGCCTCGGAAGTGCAGCGCGCCGGCCGGCCCGCGGACGACACCGGTTATCGCTGAACACCGGGGGGCAAGGGCGGGCCGCACTCTCCGGAGTGGCTCGCGGTCCATGAGCCTTTCGACGCGGCCGGGCACGAGCTGAGGCGATCAGTGCAGACCGACGTCCGGCGGATTCGAGATCGGTGCATCGCATTCACCCGATGCCGTCGGCGGACGGCGGGTGCGCCGCGCCGTCCGCGGGCTCGCCGTACAGGCGGCTCATGCGCCGGGCGGCGTCCGTCAGGAGGGCGCGCAGCTCGGGCGGGTCGAGGACCTCCGCCTCCGGGCCGAGGCGGAGGATCTGGGAGTAGGCGACCTCGACCGACTCGACGGGCAGGACCACCGTCACCCGGTCCTGCCCGTCGGGGGCGCTCGCCGACGCCATCGCGTCGGACAGCGCGGCGGGATCCGCGACATGGCGCAGCACCCGCAGCCCCGTGGGGGTCAGCCGGAGCGTGGCGCGCGTCCTGAGCAGCGAGCGCTCGAAGGCCTCCGCCCGTTCGTCCCAGAACGCCGCCAGGTCGAAGTCCTCGTCGCGGACGAAGCGGTCCTCGCCGCGGCGTACGTCCTCGAAACGGTCCACGCGGAACACCAGGAACCGGTCCGTGGCGCTTGTCTCCCCAGCCAACCGACCTGGACTCTCCCCGACCAACCGACCCTGACCCTCCCCGACCAACCGACCCCGACCGACCTCCCGGCCGACGGCGTACCAGACGCCGGCCTTGAGCACCAGGCCGTACGGCTCGAGGGTGCGGTCGGCGACCCGATCGCCGCGCCGGTAGCGGACCGAGACGACGCGGTCGTCCCACACGGCCTGGGACAGCTCGGGCAGCAGCGGCGGGCGGTCCGCGATGCGGAACCACGCGGGGGCGTCCAGGTGGAAGCGCTGGGCGGCCGTCGCGGAGGCGTCGCGCAGCTCGGGCAGCAGCGCCGCCGAGACCTTCAGCCGGGCGGCGAGCGCGGCGTCGCCCAGTCCCATGTCGCGCAGCGGACCGGGCACCCCCGACAGGAACAGCGCCTCGGCCTCCGCCCGGCCCAGCCCGGTGAGCCGGGTGCGGTAGCCCTCGAGCAGCCGGTAGCCGCCACCCCGGCCACGGTCGGCGTACACCGGGACGCCCGCCTCGGCGAGCGCCAGCATGTCGCGGGCGATGGTGCGCTCGGAGACCTCCAGCCGCCGCGCCAGCTCGCCGGCGGTCATCGACTCCCGGCTCTGCAGCAGGAGGACGACGGAGATCAGCCGAGCGGCCCGCATCTCAGGCCTCGTCGTCGAAGCGGACGGCCGAGGCGTTCTCCTGGGCCATCCGGCGCAGGGCGAGGAGGACCCGCTCGTACAGGACGTTGGTGGCGACGGCGGTCTGCACGGCCTTCTCGCGGTCCTCGTCGACCGACAGCGCGCCGACCTCGTGGTCCGCGATGAGCTCGGCGGCCTCGATGTACGGGCGGAGGTCGGTCAGGACGATCGGCAGGCCGAGCCGCCGCAGCGCGACGAAGGCCTGGGCGAGCAGGTCGCGGGTCGGGGCGTTCGGCAGCACGCGCCAGCCGAGCTCGGCGATGATCGCGTCGACGTCCTCCCGCGCGGCCCGCCAGTCGGGGTCCCCGGGGTGCGGCTCCGTCCCGGGGCCCAGGGCGTACTGGGCCTTGCCGAGCAGCCGGTGCAGCGGGATGTCGTCGTCGTCGACGGCGGCGACGATCTGCTGGACGGACGCGATCGGCAGGTCGCCCACCTCCCGGAGGGCCTTGATCAGCCGGAGCCGATCGAGATGCCGGCCGTCGTACTCCGCCCTGGTCGCCGCGGTGGCCGTGCCCTTCGGGAGGAGCCCCTCCCGGATGTAGTACTTGATCGTCTGGACCGGCAGCCCGCTCCGATCGCTGAGCTCAGAGATCTTCATGTGCCCCCCTTGGCTGGATACTATCGCTATCCAATCCTTGGAGGGCGTCGCTATCCAATGAGGGTGTCGCGCTCGGTTCGGCGTCGGGCTCAGCCGCGGCGCATCGACTCGGAGATCTTCTCGGCGGCGGCCAGGACGGGCGGCGCGTGCATGCGGCCGGGGGCGCGGGTCAGGCGCTCGATCGGCCCGGACACCGAGATCGCGGCGATGACCCGGCCGCCGGTGCCCCGGATCGGGGCGGAGACGGAGGCGACGCCCTGCTCGCGCTCGCCGACACTCTGCGCCCAGCCCCGGCGTCGTACGGAGGCGAGCGTCGTCGCGGTGAACTTCGCGCCGCGCAGCCCCCGGTGCAGGCGGTCGGGCTCCTCCCAGGCGAGGAGGATCTGGGCGGCGGAGCCCGCCGTCATGGGCAGCGCGCTGCCGACGGGGACGGTGTCGCGCAGCCCGCTCATGCGCTCGGCCGCCGCCACGCACACGCGTACGTCGCCCTGCCGCCGGTAGAGCTGCGCGCTCTCGCCGGTCAGGTCCCGGAGCTGGGTCAGGATCGGCTGGGCGACGGCGAGGAGCCGGTCCTCGCCGGCCGCGGCGGCCAGCTCGGCCAGCCGGGGGCCGAGGATGAACCGGCCCTGGGTGTCGCGGTGGACCATGCGGTGGTGCTCCAGCGCGACGGCGAGCCGGTGGGCGGTGGGCCGGGCCAGGCCGGTCGTCTGCACCAGCTGGGCGAGCGAGGCCGGGCCGGCCTCCAGGGCGTTCAGGACGAGAACGGCTTTGTCCAGCACGCCGACTCCGCTAGAGTTGTCCATGCTTCGATACTGCCGTCTCGCAATCTGAGATGCAAGTCGTGAGCAGAGGAGTAAGAGACCCGGAAGAGGTGGAGTGATGGGCCGAACACTGGCGGACAAGGTTTACGACGCGCACGTCGTACGGAGCGCCGAGGGCGAGCCGGACGTCCTCTACA
The DNA here is from genome assembly GCF_039542055.1 of Actinoallomurus vinaceus. NCBI lineage: Bacteria > Bacillati > Actinomycetota > Actinomycetes > Streptosporangiales > Thermomonosporaceae > Actinoallomurus > Actinoallomurus vinaceus. Next base: position 80,052 of record NZ_BAABHK010000031.1, on the reverse strand, counting down.
TCGATCTCCACCTCATCCACGAGGTCACCAGCCCGCAGGCCTTCGACGGCCTGCGCATGGCGAACCGCACGGTCCGGCGCCCGGACCTGACGATCGCCACCGAGGACCACAACGTCCCGACCACCGACATCCTCAAGCCGATCGCCGACCCGGTGTCGCGCACCCAGGTCGAGACGCTGCGCAAGAACTGCGCGGAGTTCGGCGTCCGCCTGCACCCGATGGGCGACGCCGGTCAGGGCATCGTGCACGTCATCGGCCCGCAGCTGGGCCTGACCCAGCCGGGCATGACGGTCGTCTGCGGCGACTCGCACACGTCCACGCACGGCGCGTTCGGGGCGCTGGCGTTCGGGATCGGCACCAGCGAGGTCGAGCACGTCCTCGCCACCCAGACGCTGCCGCAGCGCAAGCCGAAGATGATGGCCGTCACCGTCAACGGCGAGCTGCCGTACGGCGTGACCGCCAAGGACCTCATCCTGGCGATCATCGCGAAGATCGGCACGGGCGGCGGCCAGGGCCACATCATCGAGTACCGCGGTGAGGCGATCCGGTCGCTGTCGATGGAGGGCCGCATGACGGTCTGCAACATGTCCATCGAGGCCGGCGCCCGCGCCGGCATGATCGCGCCGGACGAGACGACCTTCGCCTATCTTGAGGGCCGCCCGCACGCGCCCTCCGGTGCCGACTGGGAGGCCGCCAAGGAGTACTGGCGGTCGCTGCGCACCGACGACGACGCGGTCTTCGACAAGGAGGTCGTCATCGACGCCTCCGAGCTGACGCCGTTCGTCACCTGGGGCACCAACCCCGGCCAGGGCGCCCCGCTGGCGTCGAGCGTGCCGGACCCGGCGTCCTACGCGGACCCGACGCGCCGCGGTGCCGCCGAGCGTGCCCTGGCGTACATGGGCCTGACCGCCGGGACGCCGCTGCGCGAGGTCGCGGTCGACACCGTCTTCGTCGGCTCCTGCACCAACGGCCGGATCGAGGACCTGCGCGCGGCGGCGGAGATCATCAAGGGCCGCAAGGTCGCCGACGGCGTGCGGATGCTCATCGTGCCGGGCTCCATGAAGGTCAAGGCGCAGGCGGAGGAGGAGGGCCTGAACGAGGTCTTCAAGGCCGCGGGCGCCGAGTGGCGCGAGGCCGGCTGCTCGATGTGCCTGGGCATGAACCCCGACCAGCTCAAGCCGGGGGAGCGCAGCGCCTCGACCTCCAACCGCAACTTCGAGGGCCGGCAGGGCAAGGGCGGCCGCACCCACCTGGTCTCGCCCGCCGTCGCCGCCGCCACCGCCGTCACCGGGCGCCTGACCGCCCCGGCCGACCTGTAACGGAGCCAGCCATGGAAGCCTTCACCACGCACACGGGCCGTGCCGTGCCGCTGCGGCGCGACAACGTCGACACCGACCAGATCATCCCGGCGGTCTGGCTCAAGCAGGTCAGCCGCACCGGATTCGAGAAGGGCCTGTTCGCCGCCTGGCGCGAGGACCCCGGCTTCGTCCTGAACCAGCCGGAGTACCAGGGCGCGTCGATCCTCGTCGCCGGGCCCGACTTCGGCACCGGATCGTCGCGGGAGCACGCCGTCTGGGCGCTGCAGCAGTACGGCTTCCGCGCCGTCGTGTCGGCCCGCTTCGGCGACATCTTCCGCAACAACGCCACCAAGATGGGCCTGCTGCCGATCGAGCTGCCCGAAGCGGACGTCGAGCGCATGCAGGCGAAGATCGAGGCGAACCCCGCCAAGGAGTTCACCATCGACCTGGAGCGCCGCGAGCTGCGCTGCGACGAGGGTGGCGTACAGACGTTCGAGATCGACGACTACACGCGCTGGCGGCTGCTGGAGGGCCTGGACGACATCGGCCTCACGCTCCGTCACGCCGACGCGATCACGACCTTCGAGGAGAGCCGCAAGCCCTGGCTCCCGGTGACGGCCTGACCGCCCACGTCCGTACGGTGGAGGGGCCGGCAGCAGTCGCTGCCGGCCCCTTCTGCCGTCCGAGACGCGCGGCGCGCCTCCATGGGAAGCAGGTGACAAGGTGTGATGATTGCAACACCATCCGGCCCCCAGTGGGACGACCCGGAGCTGAACGCCCTTGCCCGGCGGCTGCGTGAGGCGCACACGCGGGTCGCCGACCTCCCGGGTGCGCTCAAACCCCGTCTGACCAGGCAACTCTTGCTGATAACCGATCTTGCCAAGCGGGATCCGGCACTTGCGATCAAGCGGCTCGAATCCTTCATGATCGAACTCGAGGACGATGAAAACGTTCCTTGAATGGCGCTTCCGCCTGCGACACAGTCGAAAACATCGGCCATGGGTGATTGTGTAGATGGCCTAAGGTCCCCTAGTTTCGAGCCGAGCAAGGGGGAAGAGGAGCAAACCCATGAACAAACGCGAACTCGTCGATGCGATCGCTGAACGAGTAGGCAGCAAGAAAGCGGCGACGGAGGCCGTCGACGCGATCCTGGACACCATTCAGGAGACCGTGGCCAAGGGCGAGAAGGTGGCCATCACCGGTTTTGGATCTTTCGAGAAGGCCGATCGGCCGGCTCGCGAGGCCCGCAACCCGGCGACCGGCGCCACGATCAAGGTGCCCGCGACCTCGGTTCCGAAGTTCAAGGCCGGTTCGGATTTCAAGAACCTCGTGGCCGGAGCCAAGAAGAAATAGCGGCATACCGACGGCGCCCGGCGAGACCTGCGTCTCCCGGGCGCCGTCGTGGTCGTCGGCGCCGTTCGACGCCGACCACCCGGCCCGAGCCGGCGACGGCCGTCCGGGCCGCTGCGTCAGAAGCCCCTCAGGGCAGGGAGACCGTCGTCCGGGCCGCTGTGTGGAAGCCGCTCAGGGCACGGGGAACATCGTCGGGGCTGCGGTGCGGAAGTCGGTCAGGGGCACGGGGAACGTGGTCCGGGCCGCTGCGCCAGAAGCCGCCTAGGGCAGGGGGAACGTCGACAGCGTGACGACCGTGACGCGGTCGTCCTCGACCGCCAGGTTGACCCGCTGCCCGAACCTCAGCAGCCGCAGGCCGCCGGCGTCGAACGCCGCCGCGTCGAAGGCCATCTCGCTCCCGTCGTCCAGCAGCACGCTGCCGGTCCGCGTCTCGGCGTCGTACGCCTTCACCGTCCCCTGCATGCCGCACAGACTAAAGCGTCCGGTACGCGAGCCGGACGGCGAGCCGCCTTCGACCCTCGGCCTCCAGTGAGCCTCTGCGGCGCCGCTCGCCACGAAACAAGATCCACCGGACACGCCTTGGGCCGTACGGCGGGTCAGTCGCCCGGGGCCGACCGGCAGGGCACCGGCAGCAGCGGGGGCACGGGACGCCGTCCGCGGCCCGACGCCGAGCCGCCTTCGGTCCTCGGTCTCTAGGCCGTACGGCGGGTCAGTCGCCCTGTGCGGACCGGCAGGGCACCGGCAGCAGCGGGGCCACGGACGCCGTCCGCGGCCCGACGCCGAGCACCACCGCGGCCCGCAGGTCGTCGATCGTGTCGACGTCCTGGCGCACGCTGAGGACGTCGTCCAGCAGCAGTTCACGCGCGCCGAGCTCCCGGTGCCGGGAACGGGAGTCCGTCCCGAAGGCGGGGGCGAACGCCGCCCCGGGCCGTGCCGTGTACAGCGTCGTGCCGGCGCCCGCGACATCCGGCAGGAACGCGTTCGGGGCCCCCTCGGCGGCCTCCAGCACCCGATCCAGCTCGGCGGGCCGCAGGGCCGGCAGGTCGGCCGACATCGCGCCGACGCCCCCGTCCGGGGCCAGCGACCGCGCCCGCTCGACGCCGTGAACGAGGGCCGGGTTCAGCCCGGCGTCCGGCTCGTCGGGCACGATGTGGGCGCCGAGCGCCGCCAGTTCGGGGGCGGCGACCGGGTCGTCGGTGACCACCACGACCCCCCGCACCCGTGGGCAGCGCAGCGCGGCGGATACGGTGTCGGTCGCGATGGCCAGCGCGAGCCGTTCGCGATGCGGGCCCGCGGGGCCGGACAGCCGTGACTTCGCGCGGGCGAGCGGCTTGACCGGCACGACGAGCGTCCACGTGAGGCGATGGGTATCGGACATCGTGGGTCGACACTACGCGGAAGCAACCGCGACACTTGACGACACCCCCGGCGCGACCGGGATGAAGTGAGGAGGAGGGCATGGATCAGTCGCCCGTCTGGCGCGCGATCGTTGTGGGGATCCTGCGCCCCTTGCTGTTCTCGCTGTTGAAGCGGGACTGGAAGGGGCAGGACAACATCCCGCGGAAGGGCGGAGTGATCATTGCCGCCAACCACCTGTCGTGGTCCGACCCGCTCGCTCTCGCCCACTTCATCTACAAGGCCGGTCGCTTCCCCGTCTACCTCGCCAAGAGCTCGGTGTTCAAGACCCCGGTGATCGGGCGGATCATCCGCCGGACCGGGCAGATCCCGGTGTACCGCGAGCGGTCCGACGCGGCGCTGGCCCTCCGCGACGCCGAGAAGGGCCTGCGCGCGGGCGAGTGCCTGATCTTCTACCCGGAGGGCACCTGCACCCGCGACCCGGACCTGTGGCCGATGGCCGGCAAGACCGGCGCCGCGCGGATGGCCCTCACCACCGGCGTCCCGGTGATCCCCCTCGCGCACTGGGGCGCGCACATCCTGTGGCCGTACGGCACGAAGAAGTTCCGGCCGTTCCCGCGCAAGACCATGCACGTCATCGCCGGGCCGCCGGTCGACCTGTCGAAGTACGAGGGCCGGCCCCTCGACGCGGCGACGCTGAACGCCGCGACCGCCGACATCATGCGGGCCATCGCCGACCTGCTCGGCCAGCTGCGCGGCGAGCCCGCGCCGGAAAAGCTGTACGACCACCGGGAGGCCACCCGCGCCCGCCGCGCCGCCGAGAAGAGCGACACGGCCGAGGCCGAGGCCGAGCCGGACGGTACGGCGGAGGCGAAGGCGAGCGGCGCTGCTGAGGCGGAGGCGAGCGAGGCAGCCGTCGCTGAGCGGGCCCGTACGGTTGAGGCGGAGGCGAGTGAGTCGGCTGGCGCCGAGCAGGCCCGTACGGCGGAGCCTGGCGGGGCGGCTGACGTTGAGACGAGTCGTGCGGCGGACGTTGAGCCGGACGGTACGGCCGGGGCTGCGGCGAGTGGTGCGGTCGCGGCCGAGGGAAGCGACACGGGCAAGGAGGCCAAGGCCTCTTGAAGATCGCGGTACTCGGAGCAGGATCATGGGGCACCGTCTTCGCCAAGGTGCTGGCCGACGCGGGCGGTGACGTCACGGTGTGGGGGCGCCGCGCCGAGCTGGTCGAGGCGATCAACGAACGGCGGGAGAACCCCGACTACCTTCCGGACGTACGCCTCCCCGACCGGCTGAGGGCCACCACCGAGGTGGCCGAGGCCCTGGACGGCGCGGCGTACGTCATGCTGGCCGTCCCCGCCCAGACGCTGCGCTCGGGGCTGGCGGAGTGGCGGCCGCTGATTCCCGGCGACGCGGTGCTGGTGAGCCTCATGAAGGGCATCGAGCTGGGCACCTGCAAGCGGATGAGCGAGGTCGTCCGCGAGGTGGCGGACGTGCCGGAGGAGCGCGTGGCGGTCGTGACGGGCCCGAATCTCGCCCGCGAGATCGCCCTTGAGGAGCCGTCCGCCGCCGCGGTGGCGTGCGTCGACGAGCCGACCGCGCAGAAGCTGCAGCTCGCCTGCATGACCCCCTACTTCCGTGCGTACACGAACCACGACGTCATCGGCTGCGAGCTCGGCGGTGCGGTCAAGAACGTCATCGCCCTGGCGGTCGGCATCGCGGCCGGCATGGGCATGGGCGACAACGTACGGGCGCTGCTGATGACGCGTGGCCTGGCGGAGATCGCCCGGCTGGGGTCGGCGCTCGGCGCGGACCAGCACACGTTCGCGGGGCTGGCGGGCATGGGCGACCTGGTCGCGACGTGCAGTTCGCCGCTGTCGCGGAACCGCACCTTCGGCGAGAACCTCGGGCGCGGCATGAGCCTGGAGGAGGTCGTCAAGGTGACCAGGCAGACGGCCGAGGGCGTCAAGTCCTGCGACGCGATCCTCGAGCTGGCGCGGCGCCGCGGCGTGGAGATGCCGATCACCGAGGGCATCGTCGCGGTCATGCACGGCGGGCTGAGCCCGAAGGACGCCGGCCGGCTGCTGATGTCGCGTACTCCGAAGCCCGAACGGTACGGGGTCTGACCCGAGGGCTCCTCTTTCCCCTGAAACGGGGATCAACGTCATGGGGCGAATGCCGGTAAGGTCGGTGGACCCAACTGTCGGTGCAGGTGAGAAGAGGTGGGTCGATGAGCAGGATCCGGGTCGCCGTCGTCTTCGGCGGGCGCAGTTCGGAGCATGCGATCTCGTGTCTCACCGCGGGCAGCGTGATGGCCGCAATCGACCAGGATCGTTACGAGGTCATCCCGATCGGCATCGCGCGCGACGGCCGCTGGGTCCTCGCGTCCGGGCAGCGGCTCGCCATCGAGGACGGCCGGCTGCCGGAGGTGGCCGAGGACGGGCTGCCGCTGGCGCTGCCGTTCGACCCGGAGAGCCGGGGTCTGGTCGTCGTGGAGCCGGGCCAGGTGCCGCGCACGCTCGGCGAGGTCGACGTGGTGCTGCCGCTGCTCCACGGCCCGTACGGCGAGGATGGCACGATCCAGGGCCTTCTCGAGCTCGCCGGGGTCCGCTATGTCGGGGCAGGGGTGTTCGCCAGCGCCGCCAGCATGGACAAGGAGTACATGAAGGCGATCTGGCGCGGCTGCGGCCTGCCCGTCGGCCCGTACGTCGTCGTCAAGGACCGGCAGTGGCGGCGTGAGCGCAAGCAGGTCGTCGACGAGATCAAGGAGCTCGGCTGGCCGGTGTTCGTCAAGCCGGCCCGCGCCGGGTCCAGCATGGGGATCTCGAAGGTGGACTCCGAGGACGAGCTCGAGGCCGCGGTGGAGGCCGCGCGCGAGCACGACCCCAAGGTGATCGTCGAGGCCGCCGTGCCGGGGCGCGAGATCGAGTGCGGCGTGCTCCAGGGGCTCGACGACGAGCCGGCCGAGGCGAGCCTGCCCGCGGAGGTGCGGGTCGGCTCCGGCCACGACTACTACGACTTCGAGGCCAAGTACCTCGACGACGGCCTGGCCCTCGACATCCCGCCGGAGCTCCCGGCCGCCGTGATCGAAGAGGTCCGCAGGCTGTCGGTCCAGGCGTTCGACGCGCTGAGCTGCGAGGGGCTCGCCCGGGTGGACTTCTTCTACACCCCTGACGGCAGGCTGATCCTCAACGAGATCAACACGATGCCGGGCTGCACGCCCGCCTCGGCGTTCCCGAAGATGTGGGCGGCGACGGGGCTCGACTACCCGGGCCTGGTGGACCGCTGGATCCGCACGGCCCTGGCCCGCCGCCTGGGCCTCCGCTAGTCACGGCGACGGCCCCGGGGCGATCCCCGGGGCCGTACGCCGCGGCCTCAGCAGGTGTTCAGCATGTTGGTCAGCGCGGTCTTCTCCGCGCTCTGGAGGGTCAGGCCGTAGTACCACTTGACCTGGATCCAGGCGCGCGCGTAGGTGCACCAGAACGACGTCAGCGACGGCTTCCAGGTGGTGGGGTCCTGGTCGCCCTTGGCCTGGTTGACGTTGTCGGTGACGGCCCACAGCTCGGGTCCGCCCAGGTCGTTCGCGTACGTCTGGCGCTGCGCGGTCGTCCACGCCCACGCGCCGGAGCGCCAGGCCTCGGCCAGCGGGACCATGTGGTCGATGTCGACGTCCGACGAAGCGGTCCACGTCGCCCCGTCGTAGGGGCTGTACCAGCTGCCGGAGGTGGCCGCGCAGCTGGAGTCGGTCACGACGTTCGTGCCGTCCCGCTTGAGCACCTCCTCGCGGGTGTTGCAGGTCCCGCTGATGGTGATCCAGTGCGGGAACAGCGAACGGTCGTAGGTCGACTGATGGCTCTCGGCGGCGACGGTGAGCGTGGCCAGCCGGGAGGCCGCGGTACTCGCGGAGGGGATGTTGGGCGGGGTGGCGTACGCAGTCCCGGTGGTGAATGTCGTCAACGCGACGAGGAGCGCGAGCACACCGGTGACGGAGGCGAGGGCTCGCTTCACGGGCGTCTCCTTCTGTCCGCCGCTCCGGCCAGGCGGGGGACTGGTCACGTGCGGAGCAGGGGACACACGGAGGGTTGCCGAGAGTCACGAGCGGCGAAATGTCGAGGTATGACCGTTAAGTGACCCGAGATTCGTGTCAAATCGCCCATGACAACCCATCACCTGCCAGGACGGCCGGACGCCGCCGACCTCGCCGCGGGAATGTTCAGCGCCGTCCCCGGCCTCGTACGGCGTCCGGCCGCCGGGCGTTCACCCCGTCGCAGGGGCGGGGGACCGACCCCGGTGAACGTCCGTTGACGGCGGTTTAAGAGGCGTGAAACCACACCGAAACAGCCGCGAGTGCAGGATTGAGGTGTTCCGAAGCCAGCGATCGAAGGGACCGAAACGATGCTGTTCACGCCCGCCGCCCCGGTCCCGACCGTCCGCTACGTGCCCGGTCACAATCGCTGGCACCCGGAGATCCCGCCCGTCGCCGAACTGATCGCGGGCGGCTCCGTACGAATGGAGTGCGAGGGCGGCGAGCTGCTGTGCGGCCCGGTCGGAGTGGTCGGCGCGGAGCCCGGCGACCTCCTCATGATCGAGGTCCTCGGGATCGGCCGTACGGACGGCCGCTCCGCGACCGGCGCGCACCCGGGCATCCTCGGTCTCGCCCCGTCGCACGCGATGCTGCGGGATCCCGCCGGCGATTCGGCCGGAGCGGTCCTCGGCCGCATCGCACCGGCCACGGCCGAGCACGCCCGCGTCGCCGCGTACGCCGAGCGGACCAGGGCCTCCTGCCGGGCCCTCACGCCGCGGGCACAGATCCTGCTGCCGGTGCACGTCATGGGAGCCCGGATCTCCGTCGGGGACCTGCACTTCCCCGAACGGGGCCGCTGCCGCACCGCGGACGGCTGGATCGACCTTCGGGTGCATCTGACCAAACGGGGCGTCGAACGGTTCCGGGTGACCGAACCGGTGCTGATGCCCCTCACGACCAGCTCTCTCGACGCGACGGTCGCGGGTCTGACCGCCGACGTCGCATGAAGCCTCGCGCGCTCGGCGCGAAGGAGGAGGTGGTGTCTAGCGGATAGCGTTCGGATACCGTCAGGAGGCACCGACGCCGGGGGGAGCGACTCGTCTCCCGCTCCCCCCGGCGTTTCCTGTGCGCGGCATCTTGAGCGACTCCCCGCAGGTGCTCGCGGCCTACCACGGCCACGCGGAGATCGTACGCGCGCTGCCGAAGCGCGGCACCACACGAGTCATCCTGGCCGCTGACCCACACCAGAGCGGCCCCGAGGATCACCAAGCCCGCTCGGTCGTGGTCGGGGAGAGCCCCGGCCGGGGGACCGGACTGGTGCCGTTCAAAGGGCTCGTTACGGTGCGTTGAACCACTGCGGGGTATCGAGGCGGAACACGTCGGATGGCGTGACCTTGCGCAGGTCCTCCACCATGGCCCGCAGCCGGTCCTCGCCGATGGTCTCGGCCCACTGGTCGCGCAGGTCCTCGAAGATCTGCTCCGACCGCTCGAGCGCGTCGTAGGCGTGCGGGGTCAGCGTGTAGGTCTTACGGCGCGCATCGTCGGGATCGTGCCCGGGCCGCAGGTAGCCGAGACCCTCCAGCATGTCGATGGTCTTGCCCGCCGCTTGCTTGGAGACGCCCAGCGCCCGGCCCAGGTCGGCGGCCGTGGTCCCGTACCGGCCGCCGGCCCGCATGATGGCCTGGAAGACGAACCCGTGCATGGGCCGCATCTGCGGATGGCCCTGCCGGGCGAGCTCCTCGTGCAGCTCGTCGATGAGCACCCGAAACCCCAGCAGCAGCCGCAGCGGCAGTTCGAAGCCCTGCGGATCGCTTGACACGATGGACAACCTCGTTAACCATATAGACAACGACCTTGTCTATACTAGGGATGTGAACCGTGACGCTCGTCCGTCATGCCGAAAGTCGTCGATCTGAGACCCCGACCGGGGTCATGACCACCCTCGCCTCGCCGACCCTGGGCGGTGCGCGATCCTCTATCTGGCGCACCGAGGGCAACCCCGGCGTGAAGGGGCCCGTCCACACCTTCGACGTCGAACAGATCTGGACCTTCCTCGAAGGGGAGGCGACCATCGAACTCGACGGCGAAACCTCCACTGCGGGCCCCGGCGACACGGCCGTCCTGCCCGCCCACGCCACCCGCCAGCTCACCGCCGGCCCTCAGGGCTACACCGCCATCGTCACGGCTCCCGCCGACGCTCACGCCTGGACCCCCGGCGACACCGGCAACAAGGTCACACCCCCCTGGATCGCCTGACCGGCACATGAGGACGCCGATGCCACGTTTACGTGTGACAACTCTCCTCACAAAAAGGGCGACGATTCCATGGGGGATTGTTCGCACCGGCTCGTCAACGGAAGTGTCCACCAGTGCAGTGTCGTCGGTGTGAGACGGGGAATTCCCTACGGCGCGACCATGCCTTCGCAATAATACTGTGGCCGCACCGTGAAGACCGGGCGGGTGGGGTATGGCGGAGCGGACGAGTTCTCGGGTCACTCGGCCCGCTCTTTCGCGAGGAGAAAGTGTGTTGATCAGACGAGTTTTCGCTGTTTCGACCGCAATCGTGGTGGTGGGTGCGGTCTGCGCCGCCCGCACAATTCCCACCGCCTGGGCCGCCCCGGAATCGGCGGCCGCGAAGGCCGGAAAATTCGTGGTCAGCCAGGGCAATTTCGACCAGATGTTCCCGAGGCGGAACGGCTTCTACACCTACAACGGGCTGGTCTCGGCGATGAGCGCCTTCCCCGGCTTCGCCAACACCGGCGGCGACACGGTCGAGAAACGGGAAACAGCGGCCTTCCTGGCCAACGTCTCACACGAGACCGGTGGCCTGGTCCACGTCGTAGAGCAGAACACCGCCAACTACCCGCACTACTGCGATCGGAGCCGGCCGTACGGTTGCCCGGCCGGCCAGGCCGCGTACTACGGCCGTGGCCCTCTGCAGCTGAGCTGGAACTTCAACTACAAGGCGGCCGGCGACGCCCTGCGAATCGACCTGCTGCACAACCCGTGGCTGGTGGAGCGCGACGCGGCGGTCTCGTGGAAGACGGCGCTCTGGTTCTGGAACACGCAGCGCGGCGCGGGCACCGCCACGCCGCACGACGCGATGGTGAACCAGCGCGGGTTCGGTGAAACGATCCGCAGCATCAACGGCGCGCTCGAATGCAACGGCAAGAACGTTGAGCAGATGCAGCACCGCGTCAGCCTCTACCGGAGCTTCGCCGCGATCCTCGGTGTCGACCCGGGCGCAAATCTCACCTGCTGATCGCCGCGATTCCGCATGACCGACCGCTGCGGGCGACCGCGAGCGCGAGCGGTGCTTCGCGCGCAGGGCGCGATGACGGGAGGCACCGATGCCGGGGGAGCGACTCGTCTCCCGTTCCCCCGGCGTTTCCGGTACGCGGCAGGCTCAGTGATTGACGAAGCAGATCCAGCCGACGGTCAACGCGGTCTTGGGGTTGAACGCACCCGGTATTCCTCTATGCGGGACAGTGCGGATCAACTTGAAGTGCTACCAATCCCGCGAACAGAGTCCCAGGACCTAATCAGCGGCCACTCGAATGAGACTGCGGAACCAGGAATCGTGAGCGTTCTCGTTAGGGAGAGCCGGGACTCCGGTTCAGAAAGCTCCGCGGAGAGGGCGACGGGCCATTGGCCTGGGGGCCCGGGTATCAGAGCTCAGGGGAGCGACGCATGCGGCGGCTCGGCGGACGCAGCACCCACGACAGAACGGTCAGCGCGGTGAAAACGGTGAGCGGCGCCAGCTCGCCGCGGGCGTAACCCGTCGTCAGGTGGGAGGCGATGGCTCCGCTGTAGGTGAAGAAGGCGCCCGCGTAGGCCCATTCCTTGAGCAACGGGCGGCGCGGAACGATCAGGGCGACCGCGCCCAGCACCTTCCAGGTGCCCAGCAGCACCAGGAAATAGGACGGGTAACCAAGGTGCGTCACGACATCGCGGACGTATGAGATGCGCGCGATGTCCCAGATGCCGCCCACACCCATCTCACCCGCCACCAGGACGGTGGCCGTCCAGTAGCCGATCGGTCGAGAGTGCGGGGATCCGTGCCGGTCGGCGATGACCGGTCGGTCGCTCGTCGTGTCCATGCCGACGTCCTCTTCTCGTCAGAGGTTGCCGTGACCGACGCCGGCGGGGCCGGTGCGGCCCGATGACAAGAGAAGTTTTACTACATGTAGCTTTACTACCTATGCGCGGACAGTAGCATTGCTACGTATGAGCGCGCAAGCACTGAAGGGGCATCTGGACGGCATGCTGCTGGCCGCGCTGGACGACGGCCCGCGGCACGGCTATGCGGTCATGGAGGCGCTGCGGGTCGGCAGCGGAGGGCGGTTCGACCTGCCCACCGGCACGATCTACCCGGCGCTGCGCCGCCTGGAACGGGCCGGATTCGTGCACGCGACGTGGTCGGAGGAGGGCGGCCGGCGCCGGCGAGTGTACGAACTGACCCCGAGCGGCCGCCGGATGCTCGACGCCGAGCGGCACGCCTGGCGGGAGTTCTCCGCCGCCGTCACCGCCCTGCTCGGCCCACATCAACGGCCGGTGACGCCATGACCCGGCCGGAGGACGTCATGGAGTCCTACCTGGCCGAGGTGGCCGGGAGACTGATCGGTCCGGCCAGGGCGCGCCGAGACATCCTGGCCGAGCTGGCCGCCGGGATCGCCGACGCCGCCGATGCCCACGCCGCCGCCGGGATGGACCCCGTCCAGGCCGCTCACGCGGCCGTCGCCGAATTCGGCGGCCCGGATCAGGTCGCCGGCGGATTCCGCGCCGAGCTCGCCGCCGCCCAGGCCCGCCGGACCGCGCTCACCGTGCTGACGTCCGGCCCGCTGATCGGCGCCCTGTGGGTGGGCGCCGCCCTGGCCGCCGGCATCGACGCCCGGCCCATACCGCCCTGGCACTGGGCCGGTCTCCCCGCCGGGGCCCGGCCGGCCGTCCACCTGGCCATGATCGCCCTCGCGATCGCCATCGCCGGCACCCTGTTCACCCTGGCGACCACCGGACGGCTCGCCCGATGGCTCCCCGCCCGCCCCCTCGCCACGGCGGCCATCGCCGTCGGCGGCACGGCCCCGATCGACATCACGCTGGTCACCCTGTTCGCCGCCCAGATGGCCGGCGCGCCCGGCCGCCTCGCCGTACTCCCGGCGGCGGCAGCGACCGCCAGCCTCGGCCGGCTGGCCTTCACCGCCCGCACGGCCCGCGACCGCCTCATCGCCCGGGGCGGTGGCGCGCCGGCGCGGCAGTGACGCGACGGTGAAAGCGCGGCCAGGGGGCGCGTCCGTACGCCTCTTCCGGCCCTATGAACCGATGGCCCGGTCCGCTGAGTCGCGGGCCGGGCCATCGTCTTTCAGGTCGGTGTCAGGCGGCCAGGGGGGCGTCCATGCGCTGGGCCATCTCCCGCATGCGGCGCAGGGCCGCCAGCTCCATCTGGCGGACCCGCTCGGCGGACACGCCGAGACGCGTGGCGATCTCCCGGCGGCTGTGCTCGGTGCCGTCCTCCAGGCCGAACCGCGCCCGCAGCACGACCGCCTCGCGCGGCTCCAGGCGCTCCAGCATGTCGTCGATGATCTCCAGTTGGACGCTCGCCATCGCCGATTCCTCGGGGGAGGGCGTGGTCTCGTCGGCGAGGAGGTCGCCGAGCGAGGTCTCCTCGTCCTCGCCGACCACGGCGTCGAGGCTCGCGGGCGTACGGTCCCAGCGGTCCAGCTCGCCGATGCGCTCCACCGGAAGGTCGAGCTCGGCGGCCAGCTCCTCGTCGGTCGGCTCCGAACCGGTCAGCAGGACCAGCTCACGGCGGGCCTTGCGCAACCGGTTGACGTCGGTGTGCACCGCGCCCGGCAGCCGTACGGACCGGGACGAGTTGGCCAGCGCCCGGCCGATGGCCTGCCGGATCCACCACGTCGCATAGGTGGAGAACTTGAAACCCCTGCGCGGGTCGAAGCCCTCGACGGCCCGGATCAGGCCGATCGTGCCCTCCTGGATCAGGTCGAGCAGGCTCAGACCGTCCGTGGGGTAGCGCCGGGCCACGCTCACGACCAAGCGGAGGTTGGCCAGGATGAAACGGTCCTTCGCGGCGTCGCCGCGGGCCGCGATCTCTTCGAGCTCCTCGCGGGTCGCGCCGTCCGGCAGAGTGTCCTCGTCGAGGTGGTTGTGGGCGAGCAGCCCGGCCTCCATGGCCAGGGCGAGCTCGATCTCCTCTTCGGCGTTCAGTAGTGGCGTGGCGGCGATCTCGTCCAGATAGGCCCCGAGCAGATCGCCGTCGGCCGCCCGCCCCGGCCGCCTGACGCGCCTGCTGTCATTCGTGGTCGCCGCCATGGCCACCTCGCTCTCACATCGAATCCCAAACGGATCAACGCGAATGTGCCCTCTGCTGTTCCGCGATACCCGATTGCGGGCACCCTCAACATGACAGAGAGCACCCGCGGTGTTCCCGCGAGTGCTCTCTGGGGTGGTGCGTTGTGGCGACCGTGGTGTGCGAGGTCTCAGGCGCGGACGGCCTGGATCTCCAGCTGGATGTCGACCTTGTCGCCGAGGAGGGCCTTCTGGCCGCCGGGCAGCGGCACGTTGAACTCGATGCCGTAGTCCTTGCGGTTGATGGAGCCGGTGGCGGCGAAGCCGGCGCGCGTGCCGCCCCACGGGTCCTCGCCGACGCCGTTGAACTCGACCTCGAGGGTGATCGGGTGGGAGATGCCCTTGATCGTGAGCTCGCCGTCGACCAGGTTCGTGTCGCCCTCGATGCGGACGCCCTTGGTCTGGAACGTCATCGACGGGTGGTTCTCGATGTCGAGGATGTCGGCGGACCGGACGTGGCCGTCACGGTCGGCGTTCCGCGTGTCGATCGACCCGAGCTTGATGTCGGCGGTGGCGGTGGAGGCCTGCACGTCCTCGGCGATCTCGACGGAGCCCGAGAACTCGGTGAACGAGCCGCGCACCTTGGTCATGAGGTGGCGGATGCTGAAGGTGACCTCGGAGTGGGCCGGGTCGATGTTCCAGGTGCCGGCGGTCAGGCCAAGGTCGGCGGCGGTAACGCTCATGGTCGCTCCTGTGCTTGAATGTTCAACGACTAACGGTGGCGAGTTTAGTTGAATCTTCAACTGAATACAACCCCTCCCTCCGGACGCCTCCGATCCGGCTCCACCGCCCCCGGCCGGACGTGCTCCGGGAGGGGGACGCCCTGGCGAGGGTGTCGGTCCATGCCCACCGGTTCCCGCCCGCACGTCACCTTCGGACACTCGGTCCGGTCGGATGCGAGGGCGGGACATCGCCGATGGCGAGATGTCGGATGTCCGGCGTGGGCATTGGGGCCGCGAGTGGGACGAAGCTGCAGGGGATAAAAGCCGCAAAACGCCGTCCCGGTCACGTATTGGCGGGGTATCCAGCTCGCTAGCCGTACAACTGCCGCGATGTCCCCTAATCGTGACATACTGCTGCGCCTGTAATCGACGATCGTGATTACGGAGAGTTCTTATTTCCAATGGCAGGAAGGGTTCACGCATGCGCTCCGCCGTTCCCCCGCTCCGCCGCTCGATGACCGCCGTCGCCGTCGCCGCCCTGGCGTTGACGGCCACGCAGGGCATCGCCGCGGCGGCTCGGCCTGCTCCGGTCGCCGCGAAGAGTGTGGCCGCCGCCGGTAAAGCTCGGTGCAGGCGCCCTCCAATCAGGTGGGCGTCAAATTCCATCCCAAGGGGGACAAGTTCGAATACTGGGTGAACGTCAACTACTCGTCTTATAACTTGGCGTGGGGCTACAAAGGCCACAAAGCCCACGTCATCGACCTTCCCAACAGCAAGAAGCACGGCTTCATCACCAAGAACATGACGGAGCACCGCACCATCAGGTTCTATCTGCACAGCACCTTTGAAGGGGACACCGCGGCCGCTTCGTGCTCCACCACCTGAGGGCGCCATCGACCCGGGGCGGCGGTCGTCGGCCCGGGGATCGGCGAGGCGGCCGGGCGGTGACGCCGCGGCCGCCTCGCCGGGGCGGGTCAGGAGAAGACGGTTCCCGTCTCGGTGAACAGCGCGTTCAGCGCCCGGAGTGCGCGCCACGCCTTCGTCAGGCCGAACCGAGCGGAGAACCGTACGACGGCGCGGGCGTCGTCGGGTGTCGCACCCGCGCTGAGAGCGCGGGTGACGTGGACGCGGAAGCTCTCGTCCAGCGTCTGGAAGAGGACGTCGACCGTCATCGTCGCGAACGCGCGCTCGCGCACGCTGAGGAGACTCATGCCGGCGCGCATGCGTGACTGCAGGTCCATGTAATCGGCGAACGGGGCGTCGAGGTTGCGGACCGCCTGCCGGGTGCGCGCGGGGATCGGGCTCTCCACGCCGTCGGCGTTCACCTCGTGACCATGGCCGGTGGGGCCGGTCAGGCCCTTCTCGCGCTCGATGTCGGCCAGCCGGGCCAGGGCGGCCAGCGCCGCCGGATAGCCGCTGTCGTACGAGATGAAGCGGAGAAGCTCCCGCAGGTCGTCGGCTGACAGGCCGTGCTCCCGCGCCATCGTGACGTGCGATTCGAACGGCAGTCCGAGTGTCTGCTGGCAGACGTCGGCGACGAGGGACAGCAGGATCTTCTCTCGCGTCGACAGCTCCGGAATCTCGTCCCAGAGCTTGTGGTCGGTGGCGGCGCTCATCTCCGCGAACACCGGGTCCAGCGCCTTCGCCTGGGTGTCGGACGGGACGTGCATGAGGACTCCCTCATTAAGTGAACAGTTGTAGCGCTACGACTGTAAGGCAACGTCCGTTCCAATACAATGGCGGATCTATGGACGCGACCTCCTCAGCGCACGACGAGACCTCCGAGGCGCAGAGCCCCGCGCCGCGACGCGGGCGCGGCCGTAACCCCCGCGGCCAGGGCGAACGTTTGCGGGACGAGATCGTGTCCGCCACGCTCCGGCTGCTGGACGAGCTCGGTGACGACGAGGCGCTGTCCCTGCGCGCCGTGGCGCGGGAGGTCGGCATCGCGGCGACCTCCGTGTACATCCATTTCGACGACCGGGACGCTCTCGTCTACGCGGCCTTGGAGCGCTGCCATCGCGACCTGATGCGCGACCTCGACCAGGTCGAGGCCGCCTCACCCGACCCGGTCGGCCGGCTCCGTTCCCGGCTGCTCTTCCTGGGCACCTGGGTGAGTCGCCACTCCGGTCTCTACAAGGTGCTCCACGAGAGCACCCTCAACCAGCGGACGCACCTGGCCTTCAAGGAGGAGCTGGCCGAACGCACCACGGCGGCCGTCCAGCGGTGCATGGACGCCGGACTCGCGCCCGTCGACGACGCCATGGCGGTGTCACTCGACCTGAGGGCGGCCGTCCACGGCGCCGTCTCGATGCGCGTCAACGAGCCCGACCTTCCCTGGCCCCCGCTCGAAGACCAGATCGACCGATTCCTCGCCAAACTCGTCGGAGTCCGCCCGACGGCGCCATGATCCGCCGGTCGGCGCCGCCGTGAACGCCCAAGCCGTCGGCGTCTCGTTCTAAGGCGCCTGCAATCCCCCCGGCGTCACGTGTACAGACGACGTACGGCGTCTTCTGAGGGCAGGGCGACGGCGGCGCCCAGTGCGTGCAGGCAGTAGCCGGCGAGCTCGTCGGGCGCCACGTCCCGGCGGGGACGGCGTCGGCGATCAGTTCCCGGACCATCTGGTGGAGGTGCCGCTCGGCCTCGGCGACCTGCTCGTCCCCGTGCAGGAACGTCGCCAGCTCGATGTCGTCGTGACGATGAGTCCGGTGGGTGATGAGGGCGTACGCCTCCAGCACGGCCTCCAGCCGCCGGCCCGGACCGCTGGTGCGGTCTCGGATCTCGGCCAGTTCGCGCAGGTGGCGGGCGATCTGGCGGGCATTCCAGGCGTGGAGGATGGGTCACCGAAGTAGACATTTGTCGTTGACCGTAGACACTTGTATCGATAAATTGGCGGTGATCGGTTGTACGGACGCGAAGACACGAAGGGAGACACCCGAGTGAGCAGGAGAGACGGCCATCCCCACCAGGGGCTCACCCGGCCGGCGACACCGGAGGAGCTGTACGCCAGTCCGCCGCCCTGGGACATCGGCCGACCCCAGCCGGCCTTTCTCGCACTGGCCGAGGCCGGTGCGTTCCAGGGGCGGGTGCTGGACGCCGGATGCGGCACCGGCGAACACACGCTCCTGGCCGCCGGTCTCGGCTTCGAAGCGACCGGCGTGGACCTCGCCGGCAACGCACTCCGTACGGCCGAGCGCAAGGCGCGCGAACGCGGCCTTCCCGCGCGGTTCCTGCGGCACGACGCCAGGCACCTGACAGACCTGGAGGAGCCCTTCGACACGGTGCTGGACAGCGGGCTGTTCCACGTCTTCGGCGACCAGGACCGGACCTCGTACGTCACCGGCCTGCGGGCCGTGCTCCGGCCCGGAGGCCGATTCCTCATGCTCGGCATCAGCGACCGTGAGCCCGGCCAGTGGGGACCGCGCCGGTTGACCCGCCAGGAGATCACCGCTGCCTTCGGCGACGGGTGGCGGCTCGATTCGATCGAGCCCTCGGCCATCGACGTATCCGTCCGTCCGGGCCGTATCGAGGCCTGGCTGGTCACCGCGACCAGGATCTGACCCTCTGAGAGGTCGTCCTGGCAGAACGGCCGGCGGACGAGGCGTCGCCGGGCGACCTGGGGGAGGGGATGCCTCCGAAGGCAGGAGAGTGTCTGATCTTGGTGGCACACTCTCGCGGAAGTGTTCCGCGAGAAAGAGGATCGGCATGACGGACCTGCCGCTGCTGGACTCCAACGGCTTTCCGCTCCCGCTTCCGCCCGATCCGCCCGGTGTGGTGCCGGACGAGGTCGAACGTGCGCTGGAGGCCTACCGGGCGGGTGACGTCCCGGAAGCGCGGGCGCTGCTGCGGGCGACGGCAGAGTCGGGCCGTACGGTCGTGGCCTGCCACGCGGCGGCGGCGCTGGCGGGGATCGAGCTCGCTGAGGACGAACCCGACGAACCCGCTTGGAAGCTGCTGGAGCAGGTGGCGGCGGGCGAGGACCCGTGGCTGGGCCCGCTGGCCGCCGTGCTGCCAACGGCGGGACTGTACGCCGCGTTCGAGTCCCTGGATGTCGGCCAGCGCCCCGTCGACGATCCGCTGGTGCGGGGCCTCGTCGCCCAGCTGACCGGAGATCTGGAAGCCGCCCGAGCCGGATTCGAACAGGCGGCCACCCGCACCTTTCCCGAGGAGTGGACCACCGATCTCGCCAACGCCCTCCTCGGCAACCTGCTCCTGACCGGCCCCGATCCGGCGGCGGCCGAGGAGCCGCTGGCGAAGGCGCTGAAGTCGGACCACGAGCTGTACGCCGGTTATGCCGGTTACCTGCTCGGCCACCTGCTCATCGGCCGGAACGACCTGGACCGGGCCGCCGAAGCGCTCCAGGCGGCGCAGTCCGTCTCTCATCCGGCCAAAGCCGGGCGTGAGGGACTGTACCCCTGGCTCTGCGTACGGCTCGGTGAGTTGGTGGCGAGCGGCGGCTCCATGCTGGATCTGGTCGACGAGCAGATGGAGCGCAGCGGCGTGAGCGAGTCCTACGTGGTCCGGAACACCTTCGAGGGGGCCTCGTACTTCACCGAGGTCAGCCGTCCGGCACTCGCCGAGATCGGCCTGTTCATGTTCCCCGGAGACTTCGAAACGGTGCGCGCCGCGCTCGAGCGCCTGCGGACGTGGGGCGACGAACGGTACGACCGCGCCCGCAGACTGTGCCTCACGCTGTACCGGTACGTCAGCGATCCCGGCGACGCCGACCACAGCCGAGCCCTGGCGGCCCTGATGACCGAGCTCGACCTTCCCCGGTATTAGCCGTGTTCGAGACGGTCGCTGTCACGGCTTGAACCTCACGCGGCGTGAGGGTGCATCGTTGCCGTATGACCGCTTTTGCAACCTGGAAAGTGGGTCGGCTTGCCGAGGCCAGCGGGCTGACCGTGCGCACGCTGCACCATTGGGACGCCATCGGCCTGCTCAGCCCCTTACAGCGCACCACGGGAGGACACAGGGAATACACCGAGGAAGACCTCGTCCGTCTATATCAGGTGCTGGCGCTCCGTAGCCTGGGGCTGGCTCTGGACACCATCGCCGTCTGCCTCGACGCCGGGGTCGACCCGGCGCGGTTGGTCCGGGACCATCTGGCCGGAGTGGAGGCGTCCATCGCTGCGCTCGGTGTCCTGCGGGAGCGGCTCGTGCGACTCGGTGACGAGTTGTCGGCCGACCAGGCCCCGCCGGCCACGGCTCTGCTCGAAGCGCTGCGGGCGATCGGCGGCACCGGTCCGGAGGGCGAGCACACGCTGGGCCGCCACCTGGATGCCGACCAGATTCAGGTCCTGCGGACTCGTGCCGCCGCCCTGGGGCCGGCGATGCATTACCTGCTTGAGGTCGAATGGCCTGAGCTGTACCGCAGGGCCGAACGGCTCCGTACGGCTGGAACTCCTCCCGCTGATCAGAAGGTCCGCCGACTGGCGGCCCGCATGGATGAGCTGAGCGCGCTGTTCACCGGCGGCGATGCCGGTATTTCCGCCGGTGTACGGGCTGCCTGGCATGACGATCCAGCCGCCATGTCCGGAGACCCCGGTGCTCCGGCTGACGACTGGCGAGAGCTGGCCGACTACCTGGACCGCGCTCGCAACAGCCCCGCCTGACCGGCACGTGCTGGGGTCACCCCGTCATCTTCATTTGCCAAAGGAGTCTCGCCATGAACCGCCGAACCCGTATGCGCATCGCCCCGGCCTCAACGTTCCCCACTCTCCTGACCGTTCCGGTCATCTGCCTCCTGGCTGTGGTCGGCGCGGTGCCCTGGGCCGTTCTCGGTGCCCTGCCGTTTGCGCTCGTGGTGCACGCCGCCATCAACTTCTCCCGCCTGAAACCGAGGCTGTCGGAGGCCGGCTCCGGCCGCCCGAACACCGTGTGAGGGCGGACGGGGTCACGGCGACTGCCGTTTCGCAGAGGCGCGGCCGTGCGTCAGAGGGGGCGGCCGTGGGTGCGGAGTTCGAGCAGTTCCGGGGCGAGGATGACGACGGTGCGGCGCTGAAGTTCGATGAGCCGGTCGCGCTGGAGCCGGGCCAGAGCGCGGTTGATGGTCACGCGCGTGACCCCCAGGAGGTCGGCGAGGGCCTGCTGGGTGCCGGGGAGAGGTACACGGCGGCCTGGAGCGGCGGCCGCCTGGTCCAGTAGCCAGGCCGACAGCCGGGCCTCGGCGGGCAGCGTGGCCGTTGCCGTCAGGCGATCCTGCTGCCGCCGCGCGTATCCGGCGAGTGTCCGCAGCACGTGTGTCCGCACCGAGGACACGTCGTCGACGAGGGCCAGGAAACGGTCGCGCGGCAGGTTCCGTACGACGCAGGGCGTGAGGGCGGTCAGGGTGGCGGTGTGTCCTTCGCCGTCGATCACAGCGATCTTGTCCAGTGCGCAGGGCGCCGCCCAGTCCCCGAAGCGGATCACTCGCCCGGCGGCCGTCGCGGTGGCGGCGGCCACCCGGCCGCGCAACAGCAGCAGGAGGTGGCCGGCGGGATCGCCCGCGTTGCGCAGCACCTGCCCGGTCGGCACCGCCTGGGGTACGGAGTCGCGCCACAGCTGCCGCAGCGTCGCATCCGGGAGCGAGGCGAGCAACGGTACGGTGCTCAGCGACCGCCACTGCTCAGGTGTATCGACCGATACAGACCGGGTCACGCCGACGACCGTACCGTCAGCGGCATGCTGATCCTCGAACTCGCCTTCACCGACCACCCCGAACGGCTCGCCGCCCGCCCCGCCCACCGGCAGCTCTTGGCCCGCCTGCACGCCGAGGGGCGGCTCGTAGCTGCCGGGCCATGGGCGGACGACAGCGCCGCGATGCTGATCTTCGACGTGGACCGGCCGGGACTGGACGCGATCATGGAAGCCGACCCGTACTACAGCACGCCCGGGGTCCGCGTGCACCAGGTACGGGAGTGGAACCCGATCGTGGGACCTGGCGCGCCAGAGGCCTGATGGTCACACGGCCCCCGCCCTTGGCTCCGGTGTTCAAGGGCGGGGGACGCTCGGGGGTTATGCGCTGTGGTCGACCGTGGTGACCTCGACGCAGTTGCCGCCGTTCTGCCCGCTGCGGCTCGACTTGCGCCAATCGGCGATGCTCAGGTCCATCGTTCTTCTGCCGTCCTTCGGATGAACTCGATCGACTCGTGTTGGGGCATGGCGTGCGCCTTGATGGATTCCCACGCTTGTGAGAGGGCCGCCAGGTCGTCCCGGCTGCTCGTGACGATTCCTTTTACGGCTGTCTCCACGTAGGCCACGTCGTTCCCGTCGACGGTCGCGATGGTGAACGCTCCCAGGCTGCGGGGGTTCATTGACGAGCGTACAACTTGGATCGTAAGCCGAGGAGAGGCCGCATCGGCCAACGCCATGAGCTGCTGGTACATGACTTTTGCTCCTCCGCGCTCTTGGTAGAGAGTCGCTTCGTCGATCACGAAATACAGCGCGGGCGGCGCTTCGCGCTGCCGGATGGCCTGTCGCTCCATTCGCGCGGTGACCGCTGGCTCGTCGCCCGGGAGTAGTGCACTCGCGTAGTCCTCTGTCTGGAGGAGCCCAGGAACGATCGCCATCTCGAACGACCGGAGCACCGTGGCTCTCTTCTCTTCTTCCAGCCAGGGGCGGAACCAGCCCGGCAGGGATTCGCGGTCGAGTTGGTCGTACACGGCCATGAGGGCTCCGCGGGGGAGGCTCAGGGCCTCTTCGATCGAGAGGACCTGTTCGCTGCGGGGGCGGAGCTGGCCGGTTTCGAGGTTGCTGAGCCAGCCGTCGGAGTAGCCGAGGCGGTTGGCGAGGTCTTTTTGGAGTATTCCGGACGCGTCCCGATATGTGCGTACGAGGCGCCCGAGAGTGACGAGCGTCGGGCTCGAAGATCTGCCCATGACACCCCTTTCGTCGGATTTAACAGTGCTCCAGGCCTCTCCGGCGTGCATTGCTGGTATCGGCTCTGCCGCCGATGTTGCTTTCAGCGTACGGCCTATTGGCCATTCTGGGACTGAAATCAGCGACTTAGGAGCCGCCATGACCTCGCCGGATGAGCTCATGCGTGCTGTCGAGGAGTTCCGGAGCACTCTCGATTCGATTGGAACCGGGAGAGTGTCAGTGGCGGCCGACCTGACTCTTCTGGATCGTCTCGTACGGCGATATCCGGAGGCGGCTCGGAAGAGTCTGGAACTGTACGACGTCGCCATTCGCGAACGTTCCGCAGAGGGAAGGAATGATCATTGATGTCCTGGGAGGAGAAATGGCGGCCGTTCGGTGGCCTGGTGGCCGCGAAGCGACCCGGCATGCTGCGGTGGGAGCGCTGCTTCGCCGGAACGCCCGACCAGGTGGGCGCCGCCCGTACGTTCGTGACCCAGTTGTTCGCCGACGCGCCCATCGCCGACAACGCGGCATGGATCACCGGCGAACTGGCCACCAACGCCATCCGTCACTCGGCCTCCGGCCGTCCCGACGGGACGTTCACCGTCGCGTTGTACCGCTGGCCCACGTTCGGGGAGATCCACGTCGTCGACGCGGGCGGCCCGAAGGAGCCTCGGCTCCCGGAGCGGGACCCGGTTCAGGCCGCCATCGCCGAAGGGGGCGACCTTCCGGAGAGCGGGCTCGGCCTGTACGGCATCGGCGCGCTGGCCGGCCGCTACGGCACTTACCGGCACCGAGACGGCAGCCGGGTGGTCTGGGCCCGGCTGAGGTTCGCGCCATGAGGACTCGATCTCGCTCGCGGCGTGGATCAGCGGCCGGAGCCGACCGCCGACAGATTCCCGACGGCGTCGGCGTAGAAGGCCGATTCGGCCAGATGGAATGCGATCTGCCGGAACGTCCAGCCCTCACCGGGTGAATGGTCAAGCTGGTCAGGAGTCAGTGTGTTCAGCCGGACGGCCCAGATCCGGCCGAGCCGGGTGAGCCGGCTCCTGGCCTCGTCCAGGTCCTGGTCGGTGAAGGGTGCCAGGTCGCCGGGAGTGGTGCTCGCCGAGGCATGCCAGTGATCGGGGATCGTCCGGTCGCCGGCCAGCCGTGCCTCCAGCTCTGCGAGGTGATCGATGAGGTGATCGGTGACCCGCCGGATCGCCTTGTGCGGGGTGTAGATTCGCTCGCCGGCATGCATTGGGCGGCCGTCCCACGCCGTCCAGGTCGCCGCCAGCCCGAGAACGTGATCGATCATCGCCACCACGACCGAGGCCGGCTCGCGGGCATCCGTTCTCGGCACCTCATCAGACATCCTGGGACCTCCCTCTCACGAGGCCGAACGGCCACGGAGGCCAACGTAGCTCCGGGATATCTCGGCACCCATCGAAGCATGGACGCGTCGAACCCCCAGAGCATGCGGGCGCTCACAGCGAGGCCGTCTCTCCTACGGCTTCTTCCGGCGTGGTCAGATCGTGCCGAGTACGGGTGCGGCGAAGTCCATCACCATGCGCCGTCCAGCAGCACGTGGACCTGGGCGCCCAGGCGCGTACCGCTCGCGACGGCGTCGTCGACGGCTCGCCGGGTGCGTTCGGGTGTCATGACGTCGCGTCAGACGTTCTGGACGCGGCGGGCCGTGGCAACGAGATCTACCGGCAAACCGGGACCGGCACAGGCGTGATCGATCAACTGGCTTCGGTACGAGGCGTTCGGCAGGTGCGGTGCCAGTTCGAGGAGTTCGCTCAGTTCGGCGGCCGAGCCGGTGAGCCGTGTGCGGTACGCGAGCCGAGCCGCGCGGAGTGTGATCTCGGTCGGTTCCTGCTCCAACCCCTGATCGCACAGGCGGACCGCAGCGGCGAGGTCGCCCTGCTCGGCTCGCACATCGGCCAGGTCCAGATACAGCGACCAGTTGGACGGGTCCAGGGCAAGGGCGCGCTCGAATGCCGCGGCGGTCTGCTCCGGCCGCCCCAGCATCCGCCACGTACCCGCTCGCACGACTTCGGTCATCATGGTCCGCTCAACGGCGTCCGCCCGGTCGCACAGAGCAAGAGATGCATCGGTGAGGCCACACGCCCGTAGCAAGATCGCCATCTTGGCCAGCGCCTCCGGTAGCGGCCGGCGTGCGGAGACCACGTCGATGGCGTGGAACCATGGCTGGAACCGTTCCCGCATGGCTTCGGTGTCCAGATCATGGCCGTAGTCCATCGTCCGCATCGCGGCCTCGGCCAGCGCGTCTGCACTCACCGCGCCGAGAAACCGCTCATCGCTGAACCATGGGGCTCTGGCCCATGCGACGCCGGGCTGGAAGCCCGTGACCGACCCGATCGCCAACGCTGCGCCGTCCATGTCGTTCTCGAGGAAGCTGATGAACGACTGCACCAGTACCGTCTTCGGGGAACCGCCGTCATGGACGACGTCGGCCAGTTCGGACCGCTTGTCACGCCACAACTCGGCGAGCACCGCGTAGGGCTCAGGCTCCTGCGGTGCCGAGGCGATCGCATCCGCCAGATGACGCACAGCTGCCGCTGGGTTGCCTCCGCAGTGCGCCATCACCCGTGCAAGACCGATTCCGGCAGCCACCGCCCGATTCGACACCGTACGAGGGTAGCCCGACCTGCGCCGCGGGACCTGCTACTCGACGATCTTGATCGTCGTGACGACCTCCATAGCGTTCACTTCCAATTCGTTGCAACGATTAACGAAACGCTCGTTGCATTAAACTTCATAGTCACCGCAACGATTCTATCGCTCTCACCTGCATAGACTGCATTGCTTCGCAACTTGCTTGTTGCGTGACTTTGGAAAGCAACGTAGCGTTTCCAGTGTTCGAAACAACGAGCTGCAAGCGCAAGGAGAGCACGATGAACAAGTTCGACACCCCCGCCCCGATCGCCGCCGTCCTGGACGTCCCTGCCGGGCGCGTCACCTTCCTCGCCGGCGACCGGGCCGACACCACGGTCGAGGTCCTGCCCGCCAACGCCTCCAAGGGCCGTGATGTGAAGGCGGCGGAGCAGACCACGGTCACCTATGGCGACGGTGTCCTACGGAT
The DNA here is from genome assembly GCF_039542055.1 of Actinoallomurus vinaceus. NCBI lineage: Bacteria > Bacillati > Actinomycetota > Actinomycetes > Streptosporangiales > Thermomonosporaceae > Actinoallomurus > Actinoallomurus vinaceus. The sequence goes on along the minus strand of NZ_BAABHK010000031.1, from coordinate 54,072 downwards.
CCAGGCAGCGAAGAACGAGTACTTCGGTCCGTCGGGGGCCGTCGAGGTCACCATCCAGCTGCCCGCCGGTTCTCGCGTCGAGGCCAAGGCGGCCAGCACCGAGCTGCGGGCCGTGGGACGGCTCGGCGATGTCGCCTTCGACGGTGCGTACCGCCAGATCAAGATCGACGAGGCCGCGAACCTCCGCCTCACCGCGACCGACGGCGACGTCGAGGTCGGTCGGCTGGGCGGCCCCGGCCAGATCAGCACGGCGAGGGGTGACATCCGGATTGCCGAGGCCATGGGCGGCACCCTCACGCTGGTCACCCAGTCCGGCGACATCTCGGTCACCGCCGCCGCCGGTGTTTCGGCCGCCCTGGACGCCGGCACCTCCTACGGCCGTGTCAGCAACGCCCTGAAGAACGACGGCACCGCCGACCTGACCATCAGCGCGACCACCTCCAACGGCGACATCACCGCCCGCAGCCTGTGACCCGCAGCTCCAAAGGCAAGAGGGCCGCCAGACCGACAGGTCTGACGGCCCTGAACCATTTCACCCCTCAGGTCGGCCGGCTGTCTGCGTGTGGCACCGGCCCGGCTCCGGCGGCAGCGCGCGCACGCAGCGCGGTCAGGACCCCGGCGACCGCGGCGCCGGACAGGCCGAGGGCCTCGTCTCCGAGCGTGTCCCGGTAGATGCCGACCGTCTCCGGGGTGCCCATGATGAAGGTGAGGTACTCGGCCAGTTCCCAGAGGATCGCTGCGATCGCACCGAGCCCGGTGCAGCACAGCGCGAGCACGAACGGCGGCTGCGCCGGTCCGCGCCGGAGCCCCGCGCCGACCGCGGCGCCGAGCAGCGCCCAGTTGCCGAAGTGACACGCGTCGTCGAACCAGCTCACGCTGTCGTACAGGTCGGCGGCGTTGCCCGCGACGTCGATGACGAAGGGGGCGACGAGGAACACGTCCACGTCCCAGGGGTAGCGGACCGGACCGCGCAGACGCCGCCACACCGCCCAGGCCACCGGCACGAGCAGCGCGACGAGGGGATAGGCGATGGCGCGGGTGCCCATGGCCTTGTCGGCGAAGCGGTCCCAGTCGCGATGCGTGAGCGCGAACAGCAGCAGCCCGGCCAGCGCCGCCTTCGCCACGAGCGAGGAGGCGCGCCAGTACCGATCCGGGTCGGATCCGATCACCCTCATCCGGCTCAGTATCGCGTACGGCGCGCCGCGGGTCGGCTGGGGCCGTGCGGCCCCCGCCGGGATCTGGGGCGGCGCCCTGGCCGTCGGCCCACGTGGCCCCGCCCCAGGGCGATCAGCGGACCATGCGCCAGCACAGCCAGGTCGGCAGCCGGTACATCTCCCGGCGACCGGCCTTGACCGCAGCGATGATCAGGTAGATGAACTGCACCACGGCGAACACGAACATCAGCACGATCGCCAGGATCGCTACGACGGGTGCCTTGGCGGGGAGGCTGGTGAATGCGACCGCCACGCCGCAGGAGACCACGATCACGTAGCTCAGCGCCGCGTTGAGGGCTTGGGCGCTGTGGAACCGGGTGAACGGCGACTGATCCCTGCGGGCGAGGTAGACGACGAGCGGCGCGACGAAGCCGAAGGTGAGCTGGCCGAGGTAGGCCAGCAGCGGCCACATGGTGTCATCGCCCTGTTGCCCGTAGGGCGGAGGGTAGGCGCCTTGGCCGTACGGCGGAGGGTAGCCGCCCGGGCCGTACGGGGGCGGCGGAGCGCCGTACGGCTGGGGGCCCGGAGGGGTGAACCCAGGCGACCCGGCAGGGGGTTGTTGTTCGGGCGATGGTTCGCTGGGGTCGGTCATGGCACTCCTCCAGGAGGCGACGGGCCGCGTCGGCCCGGGGAACGGTCGCGCGTCGTCCCTCAGCGGCAGCGGCGAAGGTGCGCCGGTATCCGCGGTCGACGCGCGCAGGGATCGGAGCCCGGATCTCACGGAGGCGACGTTCTGCCCACGCCCACCGATTGGGAGCTTGAGGGAATTCGACCATCCCGCGCCTCCTGGGTATGCCTGCAGTCATTGCCGACCAGGCTTCCCGGCGCTCCAGAGCGCGATCTTACACTCCTCAAGATCAACACCATGCGGCAAACGTCACCTCGACCCGGCCCTCGCCGGATGCCCGGCCGTGAGCTCCACTCCGGCCTCTAGGGTTGGGAATCGTGACGATGGAGCGGTGGGCATTGGGCGGCGACCTGAGTGTCGCGCGGATCGGGTACGGCACGATGAAGCTGACCGGCTGGCCGCAGGGCGGTCGGCCGGACCGGGAGACGGCCCTGGCCGTGCTCCGCCGGGCCGTGGAGCTCGGGGTCAACCACCTCGACACCTCGAACTACTACGCGCGCGACGGGGTGGCGGCCAACGAGCTGATCCGGGAGGCGCTGTACCCGTACCCGGACGATCTGGTGATCGTGACCAAGGTGGGGGCGCTGGTCGAGGGTTCCGACATCGCCCTGCCCGCGTCGGAGATGACCGGGCTCACGCCCGGCAACCTGCGCCGCGGAGTGGAGGCGAACCTGCGTACGCTCGGCGTGGATCGCCTGGACGTGGTGAACCTGCGGATGGGTGACCTCGGCCGCTCCGGGACGTCCCTGGCAGCGCCCCTGGAAACGCTGCTCGCGCTGCGTGAGGAGGGCCTGATCCGCCACCTCGGCGTCTCGAACGTCACGGCCGAGGAGTTCGAGCAGGCCCGAGCGATCGCGCCGATCGCGTGCGTGCAGAACCTCTACAACCTGGCTCAGCGTGACGACGACCCGCTCGTCGACGCCTGCGCGGAGGCGGGCATCGCCTACGTGCCGTTCTTCCCGGTCGGCGGATTCCAGCCGCTGACGGCCGAGCACCTGGAGGCCGTCGCGGCCCGCCACGGGGCGACCGTGCCGCAGGTGGCCCTGGCCTGGCTGCTGGCCCGGTCGCCGAACATCCTGCCGATTCCCGGCACGGGCTCCCTGGAGCACCTGGAGGAGAACATCGCCGCCGCCGCGCTGCAGCTGAGTCCGGAGGACCTCGCGGAGCTCGGGTAGGGGCGAGCCGGTACTCAGCCCCGGGTGGCCGGTCGTTCGCCCAGTTCGGCCTGCGCGGTCGCGATGACGGCGGCCGGGTCGTCGGCGGGCCGCAGGCCGAAGTTCTCATCCAGCCAGGACAGGAACTTCTCGCGCTGAGGAGCCGGTTCGCAGGCGCGAAGGCCCACTCGGGTCTCGTCGCACCAGATCTCGGTGTCCGTGAGGCCGGCGATCAGTTGGAAGAACTCCCGGACGTTGCGGGCGACGACATGAGCGCCTGCCGTGGTTCCCAATGCCACAACGGGCAGGTCGGCGAGGTCGGTGCGGTCGTCGAGCCGCCACAGGGCGAAGAACGTGTCGCTGTCGTTGGTGGCGAACGGCATCAGATCGGCGGTGAGCTCAGGGTTCTTCAACCGTTCGTCTTCGTCGTCGTCGAGCAGCCAGAAGCCGTTCGCGAATCCGCCGCGGGCCACATTGTTGAACAGGTCGAGGAGGTTCAGCTCGTGGACCGGTGACCAGACCGCGTCCGGCATGATCGGGTGGATCCAGGCCGCCCATTCCTTTCCCAGTTCTGCTTGCGCGCCGTGGACGATGGCCCTCCAGTCATCGGCGGGCGTGATGCCGAACGTCTCCTTCAGCCAGGCGAGGTAGGGCTCGTTCTCCACCGGCTCATCGCACTCGCGGAGGCCGAAAGACTCCCAATCGATCCACGGCTCGCAGTCGGCAGGGATGGATGCGAGCAGACGGAGGAATTCCCGGAAGTCGCGGGCGACGACGTGGACCCCGCCTTCATCGCCCATGGCGACGACCGGCAGGGTGGCCAGGTCTTCGCGGTCGTCCTTGCGCCAGATCCCGTACAGCGAGCCACTGCCGTTGGCCTGCGCGAAGGAGATCAGCCCCTCCTCGATCTCCTTGCCGTACTCGTCCATCTCGAAGCCGTTGGCGAAGAAGTCGTCCTGGGCGTCGTCGAACTCCTTGAGAAGGTTGAGTTCGGGGATAGGGGAGAAGACGTCCGCCACAAGGGCCTCCGCTCATGATCGCTAACGGGATTGCGGAGGTTAGCACCGAGGGACGACAGGCAGTCACCGGTCAGCGGATGAAAGTGCGCGGCCGCGAGACGCGCGGTGCCGGCTGTTCTCGGCGGGCATGAGGAGCCGATCGATGTCCCTTGTCAGGTGCTTCCTGACGGCGTAAGGTGTCGCCTGACGCCGTCAGGAAACGCCTGACAGGGAGGGAGAGATGGATGTCGACTGTTACGGAGGGGTCCGTGATCGCAGCATGCTCGTTCTGTCTGAAGCCCAGCACCGAGGTCGGGACGCTTGTGGCCGGCCCCGGAGTGTTCATCTGCGATGAGTGTGTGGCCCTCTGCTCCATGCTGATCGAGGGAAAACCCGCCTCAGGCGGATCGCAACTGGCTCCCTGGGACCAGGTGGCCGACGCCGAGGAGGTGCTGGCGAACCTGCCGCGGGTCGCGGCCGCCGGAGCGCAGGTCGAACGCAACCTCGCCGGGTGGGTGCTCAAGGCACGTGCGATGGGCGTGACCTGGGCGCGCATCGGGGAGGCGCTGGGAATGAGCCGGCAGTCCGCATGGGAGCGCTTCTCCGGCGAGGAGTGAATCGGGTGTCGACGAGCCCGGGGCGATTTCAACCGCTGTTTGCGGGCGGAAGATGGGCGGCCAGCGCCGCTTCGAACTCCGGGTCGTGGCGGTCGGCTCTTCGGCGCTTGTAGATCGAGCCGTCGACGAAGTTCTCATCCGCGCGTAGCGCCTCGACGGTCCGCGCGACCTCCGCCGGCTCGGCGACGAGCCCCACGCCCAGGCCGTAGTGGCAGTAGGCAAGGCCCCGCACCGCGCCGGGCTCATGCGTGTCGAGCACGGCCCAGCCCTGCTCTTCGTCCCACTCGAGGTCGACGTAGACGGTGTTCTCAAAGCGCCCGCCCCAGAACTGCGAGGAATCAAGGCCGATCCGCATGGCGCGCTTGGACTCGCTCTGCGGGATGGCCAGGTCTCCTTCGACCTCGATGGCGAGCGCCTGGAGTTCGCGGATGACCGCCTCGCCGTAGCCGCGATGATCGGTGCGTCCCTGTCCGGCCATGAGCTCATGATCACAGTGACGCCGATCAGCGACAACGGATTTCCTGCGGTACGGGCGCCGGTCAGCGGACGAAAGGGGTGGCCGGGTCGGGGACCTCCGAGAGAAGGCGGCGGGTGGTGGACAGGCCCCAGTCGTCGAGGTCGGCGATCCGGTCGGAGGAGGCGCGCAGGCCGCCGTACCGTTCGACGGTCCGGGCCCACTCCTCGCGGCGTTCCACGGCCGGGCGGGCGATCAGGCAGTCCGGGTCGTTGACCCAGAACCGGCCGTGCTGCCACGCGCGGCCGACCGTGGTGGTCGTGGCGGCGCGCTGGGACGGGCGGGACATGTCCCCTCCCGCCGGCTCGTACGCGGGGTCGACGTCGGGGGAGACGCGCATCGCGTCGACCAGGCCGACGCTCGGCAGGATCGGCGCCCCGCAGCCCAGCACGTACGACTCGGGGCCGACCGCCTCGCGGATCACCGACAGGCCGTGCCGGTAGGCGTCGAGGCCGCCCAGTGCGCCCGCGTACAGGAAGTCCAGCTTGAAGTAGTCGAAGCCGCACGAGCGGAGCGTCCCGAAGATCTCCCGTAGGTGGTCCTCGGCGCGTGCGATGTCGAGTCCCCGCAGGTCCTGGTCCCAGTTGTGGCCGGCGTCGCCGGTCAGCCAGTCGGGGCGGACGCGGGAGAGGCGGCTGCGGGCGCCGACGAGGAACGGGGCGATCCAGATGCCGGGCTGCCGTCCGGCCTGGCGGATGCGGTCGGCGAGGCGGTTCAGGGAGGTGAACCGGCCGGAGTAGGCGAGCCAGTCGCCGATCTCGGCCTGCCAGCCGTCGTCGATCTGGATGACGTCGATGGGCAGGTCGTGTTTCCCGGCGGCGTCGAGGTTCTCCAGGACGTCGTCCTCGGTGACCGCGCCGAAGTAGTGGTACCAGGAGCACCAGGCCGTGGGCGCCCGGCGGGGCGCGCCCGCCCCCGTACGGGCCGCGAAGCCGTCCGCCCACGCGGCGAGTGCCGACTCGATCGATCCCTCGTGGACCGTCTCCTCGATCTCGCCGTCCGCCTCGACCACCAGGGTTCCGTCGGCGTACGTCGCCCGGATCGACGGCACCTCCGTACGGCCGTCGGGCGCGGCGTACACGCGGACCGGGCCGCCGTCGCCCGGGTCGACGGCGAGCAGGCCCTCGCCCTGGAAGCCCCGCTCCGGTCCGGGGCGGTCCGGGCGCCAGCACATCGTCTGCATCACCGGCTCCACCGGGCGGTGGCTCGTCCCGGTGACGGGATACGTCGTCGTGGGACTCCAGCTCTGCCAGCCGTGCTCGTACACCCGGCCCTTTTCTGGATCAACCTTTGGTCGCGCCACCGGTGAGGCCCTTCACGAAGTGCTTCTGCAGTGCGAGGTAGAAGATGAGCACCGGCAGCGTCGCCAGGAACATCAGGGCGAAGACCGTGCCGAAGTCGGCCTGGTACTGCCCGATGGCCCGGTAGATGCCGGTGGTGATCGTGGTGCCCTGGCCCGGTCCGAGGATGACCAGGGGGTCGATGAAGTCGTTCCAGATCCACACGCCGAGGAAGATCAGCACGCTGGCGGTGGCCGGGCGCAGCAGCGGGAAGACGATGCGCCAGAAGATCTGGAACCGCCCGGCGCCGTCCATGGCCGCGGCCTCCTCCAACTCGACCGGGATCGAGCGGGTGAAGCCGGTGAAGACGAACACACCGAAGGGAACGTAGTAGCCGACGTTGAACAGCACGAGGCCCTGGATCGTGGTCATCAGGTGCGCGAACCGCAGCACCTGCGTGATCGGGATCAGGATGACCTGCGGCGGGATCATCAGGCCGCACAGCAGGAGCAGCGTCAGCCATCGTCCCCAGCGGCTCTTGCTGCGGGCCAGGTAGTGCCCGAGCATCGCCGACAGCACGGTCAGGATGATGATCGACAGCCCCGTGACGACGACGCTGTTGGTCAGGCTGACCCAGAACAGCCGGTCGGGGCGGGTGAGCACGGCGGTGATGTTGTGCAGCGTCGGCGGGATCGGCAGCGACGCCGGCGACTTGGCGATCTTCGGGCCGGGCTTGATGACGTTGACGCACACGACGTACAGCGGCACGAAGAAGATCGCCGCGACGGCGGTCGCGACGAGCGGCCGGATCGAGCGCCTCACAGGCTTACCTCCCGCTTCTGCAGGATCCGCAGCGCGACCGCTGAGGCGACGGCCACGATGATCAGCATGACGATGGCCATCGCGGAGGCGTAGCCCTGGCGGTTCGCGTTGAAGCCGGTCTGCAGCACGTTGAAGGCGATCGTCGCGGTGGTGCCGGTGCCGGGACCGCCGTTCGTGATCACCTGGATGTGGTCGAACGCCTTGAACCCGGTGATCAGCATGACGATCGTGTTGATGGTCAGAGCCGGGGCCAGCAGCGGCCAGGTGATCTTCCGGAACCGCTCGACCGGCCCGGCGCCGTCGATCTCCGCAGCCTCGTGCAACTCCTGCGGGATGCCCTGCAGCCCGGCCAGGTAGACGACCACGCAGAAGCCCAGCATCTGCCAGGACAGGATCGCGCCGACGGAGTACAGCGCGTACGACGGGTCGGACAGCCAGCCCGGCGGATGGGAGATGCCCACCCCGCGCAGCGCCTGGTCGACCAGGCCGTCGTCGGCGAGCAGGCGGGTCCAGATGATGCTGACCACGACCGAGCTGAGCACGACCGGCGTGAAGAACACGCTGCGCAGCGCGTTGTAGAGCCAGCCTCGGCGGTCGAGCAGCAGGGCCACGCCCAGGCCCAGGACGTTCGGGACGATCACCACGATGAGGGTCAGGATCGTCGTGACCTTCAGCGAGGTGAGGAACTCCGAATCCGTGAACAGGTCCTTGTAGTTGCTCAGCCCGACGAACCTCGTCTTCGGCCCGAACGGGTTGTAGTTGGTCAGGCTGTAGCCGACGCTGACGGCGATCGGCGCCAGCACGAAGCAGACATACACCAGCACGCCCGGCGCGCCGAAGGACAGGAAGTGCCACACACGCGGCCAGACCGGCCGCCGGCGGCGGGGGACCGCCGGCGAGCCGGTCCGCGTGGGCGGACGCGCCACTTCGACCGCCACGTCAGGAGGCCTTCTGCCATTCGGAATCGAGGAACTTTCCGACGTCGGACGCGCTCTTGCGTCCCGTCACCAGGTCGCCCATGGAGGCACTCCACTGGTCGGCGACGCCGGGCAGCATGCCGTCGTCGCCGGCCTCGAAGCCGAACGCCGGGACCACGGCGCTCTGGGACTCGGCCTGCTTGAACATGTCGTAGCCGGTCTTGAAGACGGGCCCGGAGTTCGCCGGCGGGGTGTACCCCTTGATCGCCGGGAAGAGGCCGTCGTTCTTGGTCGAGGCGTCGAGGTTGGTCTTGTCGAGCTGGTACGCGAGCGCGAACTTCTTGGCCGCCTCCAGGTTCTTGGAGTGCGCGTTCACCAGCAGGCCGCCGCCGGTGAAGGTCGGGACGACGAGCTTGCCGTCGTCGGAGGGCCAGAAGAACTGCCCGATGTCGAAGGAGGGCTTGGTCTTCGGGTCGTCGGCCGCCGCGGCGAACCAGTTGCCCATCGCGTACATCGCGCCCTTGCCGGACAGGAACGCCGCCTGGGTCGCGGCGTAGTCCTGCGACAGCATCCGCTTGTCGATGTAGCCCTTGGACGCGAGGTCGGAGAGCTTGCCGGCGGCCTTCACGTAGTCCGGGTCGGCGAACTTCACCTTGCCGGCGCGCCGGTCGTGCATCCAGTTCGGGTTCTTGGCGTACAGGTCCGTGCCGAGGATGCCGGCGAACGTCGGGCCGAGCGCGTCGTGGATGTCCTTGCCGCCGCCGACCACGAACGGCGTGATGCCCTTGGCCTTGAGCTTCTCCGCGTCGGACATCATCTCGCCGTAGGTCTTCGGCGGGGTGGCGATGCCGGCCTTGGCGAACAGGCTCTTGTTGAAGTAGACGACCGGGACCGTCTGGCTGTTGGCCGGGAGCTGGTAGATCTTGCCGTTCACCGCGCCGTTGTTCGGGTAGGTGAAGTCCGTCAGCTCGTTCGGCTGCCAGGCGTACAGGTTGCCGGACTCGGCGAACCCGGCCGGCGAGACGGCGATCATCACGTCGGGGAGCTGCCCGGAGGTGAGCAGCTGCTTGGCGTACGCCGTGCGGTCCTGCGTCGGCGAGACCAGCTTCTTCACCGAGATGTCGGGGTACTTGTCGGTGACGCGCTTGATCGCCGCGTCCCAGACCTGCGGGGTCTGGTTGGGCGTCTCGAACACCAGGAACGTGATCTGTTTCTTGCCCTTGCCCCCGCCACCGCCGGAGTCGTCCTTGACCGAGCATCCGGTCATCGCCGCGGCGGCGAGCACGGCCGCCGTCCCCAGCGCGATGATTCTCTTCACTGCGTCACCCTTCTCCCGCCAGGACAGCGGAAAGGGTCAAGACGTCCGACCTCTAGACCCGCTCCGCCCAAAGAGAGCCTGCTGAACTCAAGACTTGGCACCTATTGGTAGGACCACTTGATACTTGTGGTGCGGGTCACTGTCAAGGGTTATTGGAAAGGTCCCTGCTAAATCCGGCCGCGCCCGATCACCCTGCGGCGCGCAGGCGCTCCGCCGCGTCCTCGGGGCGGATGTCGTTGACGAACGCGCCCATGGCCGCCTCCGAGCCGGCGAGGTACTTCAGCTTCCCCGCCGCCCGTCTCGAACTGAACAGCTGAAGGTGCAGGTAGGCCAGGTCGCGGTCGCGGGACACGGGGGCCTGGTGCCAGGCGGACACGTACGGCATCGGCACCCCGAACAGGCCGTCGAGGCGCCGCAGCACGTCGACGTACAGCAGGCCGAAGGCGTCGCGCTCGGCCGCGGTCAGCGCGGGCAGGTCCGGAACCTTCCGGTGCGGGAACAGGTGGACCTCGTACGGCCAGCGGGCGGCCTCGGGGACGAACGCCGTCCACAGGTCGTTGCCCGCCACGACCCGTACCTCCGCCGCCCGCTCGTCGGCCAGCACCTCGGCGAACAGGTCGCCGCCCGTACGCTCGCGGTGCGCGCGGGCGAGCTCCAGCATCCGCTCCGTCCGGGGCGTCACGAAGGGGTAGCCGTAGATCTGGCCGTGCGGGTGGGCGAGCGTGACGCCGATCTCGGCTCCGCGGTTCTCGAAGCAGAAGACCTGCTCGACGCCCGGCAGCGCGGACAGCTCCGCGGTCCGGTCCGCGCGGCGGGAGGCCTGCGTACGAGGGGAAGCGGTTCTCGAAGACGACGACGTCGTAGTCGGACGCGGGGATCTCGGACGGCCGGTCCGGGGTGGACGGGCACAGCGGGCACTGGTCGCTCGGCGGCAGGTGCGTCCGGTCCTGCCGGTGCCCGGCGATCGTCACCCACTCGCCGAGCAGCCGGTCGCGGCGCAGCTCCGACGCGCGCGGCGGGGGCGGCAGCGTACGCGTGTCGACGGCCGCCCGGACCGCGTCGTCGCGCCGGTCGAAGTAGATCAGCTCCCGGCCGTCCGCGAGCCGGATCGACGTGCGCTTCATCCAGAGCCCTTCCCGCTCATGCGGCTCATCCGGCGACCTTCCCGCTCATGCGGCGCACTCGGCGCTCATGCGGCGCCTTCCCGTTCACGCGGTGCGCTCCGCGCCCATCCGGCGCTCTCCGCTCATGCGGCGCCTTTCCGTTCGCCCGGAGTGCTCCCTGCTCACCTGGAGCCCTCGTCGGCAGGTGTCGGCCCGGCGTCGACGATGACCAGCTCGCCGACGGCCTCGGACAGGCCCTTGCGGGCGTCGTCGCCGATCCCGGAGTCGGTGATGAGCACGTCGGCGTCGGCCAGCCGGGCGATCGTGCTCAGGCCGACCGTGCCCCACTTGGTGTGGTCGGCGAGGACCGCCAGGCGGCGCGCCGACCCGACCATCGCCCGGTCGGTCTCGGCCTCCATCAGGTTCGGCGTGGTGAACCCGGCGCGGGTGCTCATGCCGTGCACGCCCAGGAGGAGCAGGTCGACGTTGAGGGAGCGGATGGCGTTGACCGCCACGGGGCCGACGAGCGCGTCCGAGGGGGTGCGGATGCCGCCGGTCAGGACGATCGTCTGGTCCACGCGCGCGGCGCGGTAGAACACGTCGGCGATCTGCACCGAGTTGGTGACCACGGTGAGGTCCGGCACGTCGGTCAGGTGGTGGACGAGGGTCCACGTGGTGGTGCCGGCGGACACGGCGATCGCCGTTCCGGGCCGTACGAGCTGGGCGGCGCGCCGGGCGATGGCCTCCTTCTCCTGGCGCTGCCGCACCGACTTGGCGGCGAAGCCGGGCTCCTCGGTGGAGGCGGTGCCGACCGTGGTCGCGCCGCCGTGGACCTTCGTCACGAGCCCGCGCTCGGACAGCACCTCCAGGTCGCGGCGGATCGTCATGTCGGAGACGCCGAACTCCCGGACGAGGTCGGCGACGCGGACGCCGCCGCGCCGCTGGACCAGCTCAAGGATCGCCTGTTGCCGCTGCTGGGCGAGCATCGTCCCCCCTTTTGTCGCGTCGGGCCCGGTTCGCGCCAGGGCACGAGCGTCCCGCTTCGAAACGACAGATGTCAACACTACTCAACACGTTATCGAATCGAGTCTTGTTGGTTCGTGTTGGGAATGATACGAAAGCAATCACTTGGTAACACAGCAGCAACTCGGGGGCAGCCGGATCAGACCAGCACCGGAAGGAAGGCAGAGCATGGCGCGAACACGCACGCTCGGCGGCGCCCTCATCGCGATCGCCGTCGCCCTCGGCCTTACCGCCTGTTCGTCAGGCAAGGAGAGCACCTCCACCAACACGAGCAAGAAGGTCTCCGGAAAGATCTCGATCGCCTACCTGCAGAAGCAGGGGGACCAGCAGTACTTCATCGACGAGGCCCAGGGCGCCCAGGCCAAGGCCAAGCAGCTGGGCGACGTGGACGTCAAGGTCGTCAACCTCGGCAACGACACCAGCAAGGCGGTCTCGGAGACCCAGGCCGCCATCGCACAGAAGACGACCGGCGTGATCATCGTTCCGCCGGACCCGGCCGTGGGCCCGCAGATCGTGCAGACGGTCGCCGCGGCCAAGGTGGCCCTGCTGTCCAGCGACGACCAGATCTGCAAGACCGGTACCGACCCGTCGAAGTGCCCCAAGGACCAGCTCGTGCCCCGCGTCGGCTTCTCCGGAACCCAGATGGGCACCCAGGTCGGGCAGCGCGCCGGGGAGGAGTTCAAGAAGGCGGGCTGGAAGGCCGCCGACACGGCGATCATCGCCGCCTGGAAGCAGGACGTGACGGTGTGCACCGACCGGGTGGTCGCCGCCCAGTCGGCGTTCGAGCAGGCGGCCGGGACCAAGGTCCGCGTCGTCAAGGTCGGCACCGACAACACCCCGCCCGACGCGCAGTCCAAGACCTCCGCGGCCGTGTCCGGGAACCGCTCGGTCAAGCACTGGGTCGTCTGGGGCTGCAACGACGAGAACGTCTCGGGCGCCGTCAACGCCCTCCAGAACGCCGGGTACAAGGCCGCCGACATCGACGGCGTCGGCCTCGGCGCGTACCTCGCCTGCAAGGACTGGGGCTCCGGCAAGCAGACCGGGATGAAGGCCGCGCTGTTCATCAACGGCTACGACGTCGGCGGGCTCGCCGTCCAGACGATGGTCGACTACCTCCGGGGCGGCAAGGCCATGCCGCAGGAGGCCTTCGCCCCCACCAAGATGGTCGACCCGACGAACTGGAGGCAGTCCGGCGTGAAATGCACCTGATCCACTGCGGATCCCCCCGAACGTGATCGGTGGACGTCCTCCGCCGTCCACCGATCGCCGGGGACGGAGTGGCGCCGCTACGCCGCTCCGTCCCCTCGTGCGCAATCCCCGACCCAGAGGAGACGAGCATGCGCACCGTCCATTCCATCACCTCCGCCCTCGCCGCGCTGGCGGTGAGCACCGCTTCCGCGGTGGCGCTCACGTTCGCGTCGGCGCCGCCTGCCGCGGCGCTCGAGAACGGCCTGGCCCGGACCCCGCAGATGGGGTTCAACAACTGGAACGCCACCCACTGCGACGCCGACTTCAACGAGGACATGGTCAAGAACATCGCCGACCTGTTCGTGTCCTCGGGGCTCAAGGACGCCGGGTACCAGTACGTCAACCTCGACGACTGCTGGGCCGAGCAGAACCGCGACGCGAACGGCGACTACGTCCCGAACCACACGAGGTTCCCCCACGGCATCAAGACCCTCGCCGACTACGTCCACTCCAAGGGCCTGAAATTCGGCCTCTACACCAGCGCCGGCACCCTCACCTGCGCGCAGACGATGCCCGGCTCGCTCGGCCACGAGCAGCAGGACGCGAAGCTGTGGGCGTCCTGGGGCGTGGACTACCTGAAGTACGACAACTGCAACAACCAGGGCGTCGACGCGGTCAAGCGCTACACGGCCATGCGCGACGCGCTGGCCGCCACGGGCCGGCCGATCCTGTTCTCGATGTGCGAGTGGGGCGAGAACAAGCCGTGGACGTGGGCCAAGGACGTCGGCAACTCCTGGCGCACCACCGGCGACATCTTCGACAACTACCCGTCGATGCTGTCGATCGTCCACCAGAACATGCCGCTCGCCCCGTACGCCGGGCCCGGGCACTGGAACGATCCGGACATGCTCGAGGTCGGCAACGGCGGCATGACCGACACCGAGTACCGCTCGCACTTCAGCCTCTGGTCGGTGATGGCCGCGCCGCTGCTGATCGGCACCGACCTGCGCAAGGCGTCCGCCGAGACCATGAAGATCCTCACCAACCGTGAGGTCATCGCGGTCGACCAGGACCCGCTCGGCGTCCAGGGCACCCCGATCAGCACCGAGGGCGGCCGGAACGTGTTCGTCAAGCCGCTGAAGAACGGCGACCGTGCGGTCGCGCTGTTCAACGAGTCCGACGGGCCGCAGCGGATCAGCACGACCGCCAAGGCGGCCGGCCTGCCGGCGGCGTCCGGTTACACGGTCCGTGACCTGTGGGCGCACACCACCCGCGAGACGGCGGGGACGCTCGCCGCGACCGTGCCCGCGCACGGCACCGTCCTCCTCCGGGTCGCCGCCGACCGCAAGTGGAAGAAGTACCCGCCGGCGGTGGACGTCGGCGTCGGCCTGCCGATCGCCTACCCCGGTGCCCTGCCCATCGTCCAGCCCGGCACCCCGACCACCGTCACGACGACGGTGACCAATGCCGGGGGACGGAAGGCGCACAAGGTCCGTACCGGCCTGACCGCCCCGGACGGCTGGGCCGTACGGGCCGCGTCCCCGGCGAGCACGCGCAAGCTCGGCACCGACCAGGCGTTCACCACGTCCTGGACGGTCACCCCGCCGCAGGACGCGTCCGGCAGCCACGACCTGACCGCGACCACGACCTACAAGGAGGGCTCGACGACGACCACCGTCCAGGTGACCGCGATGAAGCTGACCACCCCGCCGTCCGGGACCACGTACCTGAGCGACCTGCCCTGGGTGCGCACGACGAACGGCTGGGGGCCGGTGGAGAAGGACACCAGCAACGGTGAGGCGGCGGCCGGCGACGGACACCCGATCACCATCAACGGCGCCGTCTACAAGAAGGGCCTGGGCGCGCACGCGCTGAGCACCATCGAGTACTACGCGGCCAAGAAGTGCACGTCCGTGGCCTCCGACGTGGGCGTGGACGACGAGAAGTCGCAGAACGGATCGGTGACCTTCGAGATCTGGGGCGACGGCAAGAAGGTCGCCGACAGCGGCCTGCTGACGACCGCCGACCCGGCGGCCCACCTGACGGCCGACGTCACCGGGGCGACCATGGTCCGCCTCATCGTGACCGACGGCGGCAACGGCAACGACAGCGACCACGCCGACTGGGCCGACGCCCGCATCACCTGCACCTGACCACCCCGCGGGGCGGCCTCCGGGCCGCCCCGCCCCACCGGCCGAGGAGGCCGCATGACGGAACTGCGCGCCGTGGGCATCGGAAAGCGGTTCGCCGGGGTACGCGCCCTGGACGACGTCACGCTGGACTTCCCCGGCGGCGCCGTGACCGCCCTCATGGGCGAGAACGGCGCGGGGAAGTCCACCCTCATCAAGATCATCAACGGCGACTACCGGCCGGACGGCGGGCAGGTCGTCCTCGACGGCGCGCCGCTCGCCCTGCACGCCCCCGCCGACGCCCGGCGCGCCGGCATCCGGGTGATCCCGCAGGAGCCCGAGATCGTGCCGCACGTCTCGGTGGCCGAGAACGTCTACATCGGCGCGCTGCCCCGAAAGGCGGGCCGGGCGTTCGACCGGGCGGGGCTGCGCGCCCGCGTCCGGGAGGACCTCCGGCGGCTCGGCTTCGAGCGCGTCCTCGACCCCGACACCCTCGGCTCGCGCCTCACGCCCGCCCAGCGGCAGCTCGTGGAGATCCTCCGCGCCCTCACCACCGACGCGAAGGTCATCGCGTTCGACGAGCCGACGTCGTCCCTGTCGGAGAACGAGGTCGAGGCGCTGTTCGCGCTGATCCGGCGGCTGCGGGAGCAGGGCCTCGCGGTCGTCTACGTCTCCCACCGGATGCAGGAGATCTTCCGGATCGCCGACCGCATCGCCGTCCTGCGCGACGGCGGGCTGGTCGGCGTCCGCGACGTCGACCGGACCGACGAGGCCGAGATCGTCCGGATGATGGTCGGCCGCGACCTCTCCGACATGTTCGCCCGCGAGCACAGCGCCACCGACGAGGTCGTCCTCGAGGTCGACGCGGTCACCACCGACGACGTGCGCGACGTCGGCCTCACCGTCCGGGCCGGCGAGGTGGTGGCCCTGGCCGGGCTCGTCGGCGCCGGGCGGTCCGAGCTCGCCGGAGCGATCGTCGGGGACCTGCCGATCCGCTCCGGACAGGTGCGCGTCGCCGGCCGGCCCGTACGCCTCCGCCGGCCCCGCGACGCCGTACGGGCCGGCATGGGCTACGCCCCGGAGGAGCGCAAGGCCCAGGCCCTCCTGATGGAGCGCTCGGTGCGCGACAACATCTCCCTCGTCGTCCTGGACCGGCTGCGCCGGCTCCGGTTCGTGCGGCGCGCCGAGGAGCGCCGCCTGACCCGGGAGTACGTCGACCGACTGAACGTCCGCACGCCCGACATCGAGCACGAGGTGCGCAAGCTGTCCGGAGGCAACCAGCAGAAGGTCGTCCTGGCGCGCTGGCTCGCCCGCAGGCCGAAGGTGCTCATCCTCGACGAGCCCACGCGCGGCATCGACGTCGGCGCCAAGGCCGAGATCTACCACCTCATCGACGACCTCGCCCGGGCCGGCGTGGCCATCCTCGTCATCTCCTCCGAGCTCCCCGAGGTGCTCGGGCTCGCCGACCGCGTGGTCGTGATGCAGAACGGCCGCGTCACCGGAGAACTCGACCGCTCCCAGGCCACCGAGGAGGCCATCCTCGAACTCGCCATGGCCGAGGACCTGTCCACGACCGTGCAGGAGGGATCAGCATGACCAGGACGACCACGTCCCGCGAGCCGGTGGACGCCGAGCCCAAGGAGGGGGTGCCGCGCCGGATCCTCACCGCGATCGGCCCCCAGAACATCAGCCTGGTCGCCGCCCTCATCGTCGTCGTCGCCATCTTCACGTTCCTGAACTCCGGCTACCTGACCTGGTCGAACGTCCAGGTCATCGGCGAGGCCGCCACCGTCGCCGGGCTCCTGGCGGTGGTGCAGACCGTCGTCATCATCTGCGGCGCGATGGACATCTCCGTCGGCTCCCAGGCCGGCGTCGCCTCGGTGATCTCGGCGATGGCGTTCATGTCGACCGGCCACGACCCGTTCCTGGGCATCGCGGCCGCGATCGGCGTCGGGATCGTGGCCGGCCTCCTCAACGGCCTCGTCATCGTGTACGGCCGCGTCAACCCGGTGATCGCGACCCTGGCCACCCTCGCCGCGTACAAGGGCGTCGCCCAGCTGATCTCCGGCGGCCGCGCGCAGGGCTTCGTCCTCGGCGACGACCTGTTCATCTTCATCGCGCGCGGCCGGATCGCCGGGCTGCCGGTGCAGGTCTGCATCCTGCTGGTGGTCGCGCTGGCGATCCACCTGATGCTCAAGTACACCGACGTCGGGCGGAACATCTACGCCATCGGCGGCAACGACACCGCCGCGCGGCTCGCCGGGATCAACATCAATAAGTACCTGATCGCGGTGTACGCGCTGGCCGGGATCATCGCCGCGCTCGCGGGCATCATCCTCACCGCCCGGACCGGCTCCGGCCAGCCCACCAGCGGCAGCGAGGGCCTGGAGCTGCAGTCGATCACGGCGGCCGCGCTGGGCGGTGCGGCGCTGAAGGGCGGCAAGGGCGGGGTCGCGGGCACGCTGCTTGCCGTCCTGCTGCTCGGCGCCCTCAACAACGGCCTCAACGTCGTCGGCGTCAACACCTTCTGGCAGAACGTCGCCCAGGGCGCCCTGCTCGTGATCGCGGTCATCATCCAGCAGCGCCGTACGGGCGAGCGGGCGGTCGGTCTGCCCACCTGACCGCGCGCCGTACGGGGGGCGGGCGGTCGGTCTGCCCACTCGACCGCGCGCCGTACGGGCGGCGCGCGGTCGGCCTGGCCGCCTGACCGGCCCCCCGGCGCGCTTATCCCGGGGCCATGGGGTAGTCATGGACCATCGGCGATCTCGGGAGGGGACCGATGCTCGGACTGCCGGACGGGGTCACGGCCCTGCTGTTCGACATGGACGGGGTGCTGACGCGCACCGCCACGGTGCACGCCGCGGCGTGGAAGGAGATGTTCGACGCGTTCCTCCGGGAACGCGAGGGACCCTCGTTCCGGCCGTTCGACCCGGTCGAGGAGTACGACGAGTACGTCGACGGGAAGCGCCGAGAGGACGGGACCCGGTCGTTCCTGGAGTCGCGCGGCATCACGCTGCCCGAAGGCTCGCCGGACGACCCGCCGGGCGCCCCGACGATCCAGGGACTCAGCAAACGGAAGAACGAGCTCGTCCTGCGCAGGCTCGCCGAGGACGGCGTCGAGGTCTACCCCGGGTCGGTGCGCTACGTCCAGGCCGCCCGCGAGGCCGGCCTGCCGACCGCCGTCGTGTCGTCCAGCGCCAACACCGCGCAGGTCCTCGACGCCGCCGGCATCGCCGGTCTCTTCGACGCGCGCGTGGACGGGCTGACCGCCCAGGAACGCGGGCTGGCGGGCAAGCCCGCACCCGACATGTTCCTGGCCGGGGCCGAGGCGCTCGGGGTTCCGGCGTCGCGGGCGGTGGTGTTCGAGGACGCGCTCGCCGGCGTGCAGGCGGGCCGGGCGGGCGGCTTCGGGTTCGTCGTCGGCGTCGACCGGATCGGCCAGGCCGCCGAGCTGACGGCGCACGGCGCGGACATCGTGGTCAAGGACCTGGAGGAGCTCCTGGGCGGCGACGGCGCGCCGGCCGCGCGGGACGGACGGGAGGGCGCATGATCCGGCAGACCGCGTACACGGTCGAACCGTGGTGCGTCCGCGAGCAGACCCTCGACCTGGACATGCTGGCGCAGAGCGAGTCGGTGTTCGCGCTGTCCAACGGGCACATCGGCCTGCGCGGGAACCTCGAAGAGGGCGAGCCGCACGGGCTGCCCGGCACCTACCTCAACTCCGTCTACGAGCTGCGGCCGCTGCCGTACGCCGAGGGCGGCTACGGCTACCCCGAGTCGGGCCAGACGGTCATCAACGTCACCAACGGGAAGCTGATCCGGCTGCTCGTCGAGGACGAGCCGTTCGACGTCCGCTACGGCGCGCTGCGCTCCCACGAGCGGGTGCTGGACTTCCGGGAGGGCACCCTCACGCGGAGCGTCGAGTGGACGTCCCCCGCCGGGGACTCGGTGCGGGTCCGCACCGTCCGGCTGGTCTCGCTGGTGCAGCGGGGCGTCGCGGCGATCCACTACGAGGTCGAGGCGGTCGACCGGCCGGTGCGCGTCGTCGTGCAGTCCGAGCTGGTCGCCAACGAGTCGCTGCCCGACCTCGGCAAGGATCCCCGGATGGCCGGACGGCTGGAGTCCCCGCTCGTCGGCGAGGAGTCGGTCGCCGACAAGGACACCGCCGTCATGGTCCACCGCACCCGCCACAGCGACCTGCGCGTCGCCGCGGCGATGGGCCACGAGATCGACGGTCCCGAGCACACCGTGACCATGGACGGCTTCGAGGACGTCTGCCGCTACACGGTGGCCACCCGCCTGCAGCCCGGTGAGCGGCTGTGCCTCGTCAAGTACCTCGCCTACGGCTGGTCCAGCCGCCGCTCCCGGCCCGCCGTCCACGACCAGGTGATCGCCGCACTGGCCGCCGCGAAGATGACCGGCTGGGACGGGCTCGTACGGGAACAGCGGGAGTTCCTCGACGACTTCTGGGCGGGCGCCGACGTCGAACTGGACGGCGACGCCGAGGTCCAGCAGGCCGTACGGTTCGGGCTGTTCCACACCCTGCAGGCCGGCGCCCGCGCCGAGCGCCGCTCGATCCCGGCGAAGGGCCTGACCGGCCCCGGATACGACGGCCACACGTTCTGGGACACCGAGTCGTTCGTGCTGCCGCTGCTGACCTACACCCGCCCGGAAGCCGCCGCGGACGCCCTGCGCTGGCGGCACTCGACGCTCGACCTGGCCAAGGAACGCGCCGAGCAGCTCGGGCTGCGCGGCGCCGCGTTCCCCTGGCGGACGATCGCCGGCCAGGAGTGCTCCGGGTACTGGCCGGCCGGGACCGCGGCGTTCCACATCAACGCGGACATCGCCGACGCCGTCATCCGCTACTACCACGCCACGGCGGACGAGGACTTCGCCCGCGACGTCGGGCTCGAACTCCTCGTGGAGACCGCGCGGCTGTGGCGCAGCCTCGGCCACCACGACACCAAGGGGAGGTTCCGCATCGACGGCGTCACCGGCCCGGACGAGTACAGCGCGGTCGTGGACAACAACATCTACACGAACCTCATGGCCCAGCGGAACCTCCGGGCCGCCGCGGACGTGGCCGAGCAGTACCCCGAGCAGGCGCGCCGGATGGGCGTCGCCGAGGAGGAGACGGCGGAGTGGCGCGACGCCGCGGCCGCCGTCGTCATCCCGTGGGACAAGCGGCTCGAGGTGCACCCGCAGAACGAGGGCTTCACCCACCACGCGCGGTGGGACTTCGAGAACACCCCGCCCGACCACTATCCGCTGCTGCTCAACTACCCGTACTTCGACATCTACCGCAAGCAGGTCGTCAAGCAGGCTGACCTCGTCCTGGCCCTGCACCTGCGCGGGGACGCCTTCACGGACGAGCAGAAGGTCCGCAACTTCGCGTACTACGAGGGCCTGACGGTGCGCGACTCCTCCCTGTCGGCCTGCACCCAGGCGGTCATGGCGGCCGAGACCGGCCACCTCGAACTCGCCCACGACTACCTCGGCGAGGCCGCCCTGATGGACCTGCGGGACCTGGAGCACAACACGCGCGACGGGCTGCACATCGCCTCCCTCGCGGGTGCCTGGAACGCCCTCGTCGCCGGGTTCGGCGGGATGCGCCAGTACACGGTGCGGCTGAGCTTCGCGCCCCGGCTGCCTCCCGGCATCTCGCGGCTGGCGTTCCGGATGAGGTTCCGCGGCCGGCGCCTGCGGGTCACCATCACCCACGACGAGGTGGTGTACGACCTCCTGAGCGGCGACCCGCTGCAGATCGACCACCACGGGCGGCCGGTCGACCTGAACGGCGGCGCCGTGCGGATGGACGTCCCCCCGACGCCGTCCCGGCCCACCCCCGCGCAGCCCCCCGGCCGAGAGCCGGCCCGCCGCGACAAGACGGCCCGTTGACCCCCCGGCTACGGGCGGGGGACGCCCGGCGGCGATAGGGCATTCGCCGGCGGGAAGGCGGGCCGTGAGGCGGCGGGCGGCCGGTGGCGGGGCCGCCGCGCGGCTGGGGCAGGGGCCGCGGCGCGGCTGGGAGAGAGGCCGCCGCGCGGCCGGTGGTGGGGCCGCCGGGTGGCCGGTGGTGGGGCCGCCGGGTGGCCGGTGGTGGGGACTGCTGGGAGACCCCGAATGCGGAGGGGTGGGATCTGTGTGATGATCATCACAGGTGCGGGAAGGGGGGACGCGTGGACGTGCGTCAGATGCGGTACGTCCTCGCCGTCGCCCAGACCGGGAGCGTGCGCCGGGCCGCCCAGTTGCTGAGCGTCGCGCAGCCGACCCTCTCCCAGCAGCTCGGCATCGTGGAGCGGGAGATGGGCGCGCCGCTGTTCGAGCGGACGGCGCGCGGCATGCGGCTCACCCCCGTCGGCGAGGTCTTCGCCGCGCACGCGGAGGCCGTACTCGGCGTCTTCGACCAGGCGCTCACGGCGGTGGCCGACGCGGTGGCGGGAGACGTCGGCGGGCTGCGGCTGGCGGTCGCCGACGGGCTGTCCGACATCGTGCGGGCGATCCTCACCGGCCTGCGCGGCCTCGCACCCGACGTCCGCGTGCGCATGGCCCGGATGCGCACGGCCGAGCAGGTCACACAGATCGTCCAGGACGAGATACAGGCGGGGCTGGGCTACCGGCCGGCGCCCGCCGCCGAAGGGGTCTCCCGCCTGGTCGTCCACCGGGCCCCGGTACGGGCGCTGCTGCCACGCGGCCACGCGCTCGCCGTCCGGGACGCCCTCTCCCTCACGGACCTGGCCGAAGAGCCACTGATCCTGCCCAGGACGGCCGAGGCGGCGCGGTTCGTCGACCAGTTCGCCGGGCGCGGCCTGCACCCGAGGTTCGGACCGGCCGCGTCCAGCCACGATCTGGTCCCCGCGCTCGTCGCGGCGGGCGAGGGCTACACCCTGTGCGTCCGGCCGACGGCGCAGGTCCCGCCGGACGTGGTGTTCCGGCCGATCCTCGAACCCATGCCGCCGATCGAGGTCGTGCTGCTGTGGCGCCGCGAGGCCGGCGGCGCCCTCCCTGCACTCGTCGCGGCTGCGCGGCACATCAGCCTGTGACCGCGGCGCGGCGCATCGGCCCGTGATCGCGGCGGGGCGGCGGGTCGGCCTTTGACGCGGCTACAGGGTGGCGTCGGAGTTGGCGGGGATCGTCGCCTTGACCGGGCCGGTGAGCTCGTTCAGCACGTCGCCCGGCGGGGCGTACTTCCCCGGCACCGTCACCTCGACGTACGCGTGCCGGCCGACGGCGGTGAACGTCACCGGGCGGTCCGGCGGCTGCGGCAGCCAGGACACCCCGTTGATCACGGCGAGCTGGGCCGTCAGATTGCGCAGGCCGGCCGGGCGCGGAACGCCACAGCGCACCGCGATCGCCGGCGACCCCCAGGCGGTGACGAGGTCGGATCGCGGCGCGGTCTCCCGGCGTTTCAGACCGTGCAGGCGCTGCGGCAGCCGGTCGCGCAGAGCACGGCACAACGACACGGCCGACGCCGGCGCGTGGGGGACGGGCACCTCGACCTCGCCCGCCCCGCACCCGGCAGCGAACACCGACAGCGCCGCGACGACCGGGAGCGCCCACCGGACCCGCCGCGCGGGCGGACCGCCCGCCGCCAGGGAAGGTCCGGTGGTGCAGACTGGCAGCAGGGAGGGCACGCGAGTCAGATGTGGACGATGGGGCAGGTCAGGGTCCGGGTGATCCCCTCGACCGACTGGATCTGCGCGACGACGAGCCTGCCGAGCTCGTCGACGTTGTTGGCCGTGGCACGGACGATGACGTCGTAGGGCCCGGTGACGTCCTCGGCGAGGGTGACCCCGGCGATGCCGGAGATCTCCCGGGCCACGTCGGCAGCCTTGCCGACCTCGGTCTGGATGAGGATGTAGGCCTGCACCATCACGTCCTCCCTGAAGCTGCCGTCAGCGGCAACCGTATCGTGTCTTGATCGGAGGTGGGTCATCACCATCGGGGAACTCGGCGAGTTCGGGTTGATCGCGCGAATCGCCGCACGTCTGGGCCACGGGCCCGAGGTCGAACTGGGGCCCGGGGACGACGCCGCGATCGTGCGCGCCCCAGGAGGGCGGGTCGTCGCGACGACCGATCTGCTCCTCGAAGGGCGTCACTTCCGCCGCGACTGGTCGCCGCCGTACGACATCGGGCGCAAGGCCGCCGCGCAGAACCTCGCGGACGTGGTGGCGATGGGCGCCCGGCCGACCGCGCTGCTGCTCGGGTTCGGCGCTCCTCCGGACACCCCGCTGGAGTGGGTCGACGCGCTGTGCGACGGACTGCGCGACGAGTGCGCGCAGGTCGGGGCGTCGGTCGCCGGAGGCGACATCGTCCGCGGCACGACGGTCCTGCTCGCGGTGACCGCGCTCGGCGCCCTGGACGGTCCGGCGATCACTCGTTCCGGCGCGCGGCCCGGCGACGTCGTCGCGGTCACGGGCCGCCTGGGACACGCCGCGGCGGGCGTGGAGCTGCTCTCCGAGGGACGGCGGGAGCCGGCCGACCTGATCGACGCGCACCGGCGCCCACGGCCGCCGTACGCCACGGCGTTGCGGGCCCGGGAGCTCGGGGCGACCGCGATGCTCGACGTGAGCGACGGCCTCGTCCAGGACCTCGGGCACGTCGCGGACGCCTCCGGGGTACGGATCGAGATCGACGGCGCTGCCGTACCGGTCCCGCCCGTGCCGGACGGCCTGCGGCTGGCGCTCACGGGCGGTGACGACCACGCCTTCGCGGCGACGTTTCCGCAGGGGGCGACGCTGCCCGCCGAGTGGCGGACGATCGGCCGGGTGGCCGAGGGACCCGCCGAGGTGGTCGTCGACGGGAAGACATACGGCCCTGGCGGCTGGGACCATTTCCGTCTGTCGTAGCGGTGAGTTGTCGCTGATCGCATCGGCGGTCTGGTAGGCATGGGTCGTGTGCTTTTGGTATACATCCCGAGACCGGAGAGGGACGGGATGGGACGACACACCAGGAAGCCGGAGGACGGCGCGGGGGCGGATCCGGGGGACTACCGTCCCGCGGATCCGGGGGACTACCGCCCTGTCCGGAACCGGCGGATCGGCAAGATGCCGCTCTTGCCGACGGTCGCCGGTGTCCTGGCGATCGGTGCGATCGTCTCCGCCGTCAGCACGCAGCAGATCTCACTGAACTTCGCGGGCGGCACCCCGTCCGGGGGCGCGTCGCCGATCGTAACGGTCTCGGGACCGCCCGACCAGCCGGGCGGTCACACGACGGGCAACGAGTCGGAGTCGGGGCGGGTCAGCCGCGGCGCCGCGCGTTCCGGCGTCGTCGTCACCGTCCGTACGACCGCGGCGTCGGCGCGCGGGTTCCAGGGCGAGGCGACGATCGTCAACCACGGCACCACGACCGTCAAGGGCTGGACGCTGGTGCTCCGCTACGCCCAGGCGCGGATCAGCGCCGTGTCGGGCGGCCGGGCGGTCCGTACGGGGACGGTCCTCATCGTCCGGAACCTCGCCACACGGCCCTCGATCGCTCCGGGTCGGACGGTCAGGGTGCGCTTCACGGCCACCGGGACGGCCACCACGCCGTCCGGCTGCACCTTCAACGGGAAGACCTGCCGACCGTAGAGTTGGCGGCATGACCACACCGCCCCGGGTCCTGACGATCGCCGGCTCCGACTCCGGAGGCGGTGCCGGCATCCAGGCCGACCTGAAGACGATGCTCGCCCTCGGCGTCCACGGGATGAGCGTGATCGCGGCGGTCACCGCCCAGAACTCCCTCGGCGTCCAGGGCTACTGGGAGCTCCCTCCGCAGGCCGTACGCGCCCAACTCGACTCGGTCCTGTCCGACATCGGCGCCCAAGCCGTCAAGACCGGCATGCTCGCCTCGTCCGTGCTCGTGGAGACCGTGGCCGAGGCCCTGACGGACGTCGACGCCCCGATCGTGGTGGACCCGGTGGGCGTGTCCAAGCACGGCGACCCGCTGCTGGCCCCGGAGGCCGTCGGTGCGGTGCGCGGGGCACTGCTCCCGCTCGCCACCGTCGTCACCCCGAACCTCTGGGAGGTCGAGCAGCTCACCGGCGTCAAGGTCGAGGACGAGAGCGGCCTGCGCCGGGCGGCGGAGGCGGTGAAGGAGCTCGGCCCGCGCTGGGTACTGATCAAGGGCGGCCACCTCCCCGGCGAGCCGGTCGACCTGCTCTTCGACGGCACGACGGAGCACCGCTTCCTCGGACGCCGGCTCGACAACATGCACACCCATGGCACGGGATGCACGCTCGCGTCGGCCATCGCCTCCCACCTCGCACGCGGGGAGGACGTCGTCGCCGCGGTCGGACGGGCCAAGGAGTACGTCACCGGGGCGATCGAGCACGGGTTCCCCCTGGGAGGCGGCATCGGCCCGGTCGATCACGCGTGGGAGTACCACCGCGCCCAGCCGATCGCGCGACCCTGAACACGCGCGGGGTCCCGCCCCCGGCCGGTCCGCGGCCCTGACATGCGCGGGGTCCCACGCCTGGCCGGTCGTGCTGCCCTGGCACGCGCGAGGTCCCGCGCGCGTGTCACGCGGGACCCCGATGCCGGAGAACGACGTTCTAGTGACGCCGTCCGGCGGGTTCGGTCAGCCGATCTCTCGCTGGGTACCGGTCAGCACCAGCCGCCGTCCCAGCCCCAGTCGCCGTCGTCCCAGCCCCAGTCGCCGTCGTCCCAACCCCAGCCCCAGCCGTCGCTGACGAGGTGGGTGGAGACGTGCCCAGTGGTGACCTGCTGGGGCGCCGCGGTGACGGTCTGCGCGCCGGCCGGTGCGGCCGCGCCCATGGCGAGGCCCGTGGCTCCGGCGAAGGCTGCACCTGAGATGGCGAGGGCCATCCGCTTCGGAATTCTCATTGGACACCTCTCTTTGAGGTTGGTGGACAGGGTGTTGCACGCGCCAGGCCATTAGCCGATATGCGGTGCTATCCACCTCCACCCGACCTCGTATCACGCCTCAGATCAACCCATAAGGTGCTAAAGGATGAGATTTCACCTCTGCTTGGCGTGAGTGCAGGGTGCCCTTTGGCGGTCTGGTACGGGGTGTCGGGGGCTGGTGCTCAGCAGGTGGATCGGCGCTGTACGGGCGGGTTCGCCGACGCCGTCGCCGGGCGTCAAGCGCGCGAAGATCGTAAATAAAGAATGTCGCGAGATGTGCCCCCTGAGGGGTCAAATAGTGCATCGCGACGGTTTCATTGGTTGATTCCGCATGGGCGGACATTGTCGAGTTGGACTCAAGGCGGAAGGATAAAAACGGCCAATTGCCCTCAGCGTCGTCGGGGAGGGGCCCGGAGTCACCTGCGACGCAAGGAGGTGTCCATCATGCGCACACCGAAGAAGCCGGCCATCGCCATCGCGGGACTGTCCCTGGCCGGAGCCATGGCACTCGCCTGCGGAGGGGCTCGCACGCCCCCGCTGACGGCGACACCGCACCACGTCGTCGCCGGCCACGTCGTCGCCGGCCACGTCGTCGCCGGCCACGCGGGCGACGGATGCGACAGCTGGGGAGACTGCTGGGACACGTGGGGCGGCGGCGGCGACTGGGGCTGGTGAGCACCCACGTTCCGCGGGCTCAGGTGACCGGGACGATCCTCGCGCCGAGCAGACGGCCGTCGTCGATGTCGAGCAGGCCGATCGTGCCGTGTGGCTGGCGCCGGCGGTCGGTCGGGGAGCCCGGGTTGAAGATCCGCAGTCCCTCGCCGATCTCGTCGAGCGGGATGTGCGAGTGCCCGAAGACGACCAGGCGTGCCTCCGGGAACCGGCGGTGCATCCGGGTGAGCCTGCCCTTGGCCGGACCGCTGTCATGGAGCATCCCCACCGGGAGGCCCGCCAGGTCGAACTCCAGGGTCTCCGGCGCTCCCCACGCCGCGACGTCCGCGCCGTCGTTGTTCCCGAGCACGGCGCGTACGGGCGCGTAGGCGGTGAGCTCGTCGAGGACCGAGGGGACACAGACGTCTCCCGCGTGCAGGATCAGGTCGGCGTCCCGTAGGTGCGCGGCCACCGCGGGCGGGCAACCCCGCCAGCGCCGGGGAGCGTGCGTGTCGGCGAGCACCACGACTCTCATGCGGAGCATGATGCCCGGACCCGCCGACCGCATGCCGACCTGCTCAGGCATCCCCCAGGCGGGCGGCATGTGTAAGAGGCCGGTACGGCAAAAAGATCGGCCGGTCCGTGTGTGGAACGGACCGGCCGATCATTGTGCCCGGTGAGAGCACAAGCCCAGGGCGCCTCGCGGCGCTCGGAGACGTGTCGTCAGCGTGCGGCAGGCCGCGTGACCTTGCCGGCCTTGATGCACGACGTGCAGACGTTGATCCGCTTGGTGGTGCGGCCGACGACCGCTCGCACCCGCTGGATGTTCGGGTTCCAGCGGCGCGGGGTGCGGCGGTGCGAGTGAGAGACGCGCATGCCGAACCCCGGCCCCTTGCCGCAGATTTCGCAGACGGAAGCCATGGGATGCGCTCCAAAGTGTTTGGAAGGGTGGAAGCCCGGAGTTCGGGCGCTCGTCAAAAGGGTCCCCGAGGGGACCCACTCGTTAAGACTAGCCGACACCCGCCCGAGGAGGCGAATCGAGCCGGTCTCCGCGCGGGGTCGACGCCGGTACCGCCGCTGGCGATGCGGTCGCCCGGCCAAGAACGCCCACACTGTTGGCCAGACGGCGGGTGGACCGCCGTCGGCCGAGCGCGCCGATGGCGCGCCGTCGGCATGCACCGCGGGACCGCTGGCGGGTGAGGCGCCGGTGTGGTGGAGATCACCGAGCGAGTAAGTCTAGTCTGACGGTCTGGGAGGTGGCGTGGGCGAGGTTCTCGACGCCGCGGCGGTACGGCGCTGGTGTCGGCTGGCTGCGGACGCGCTGGGCCGGACGCGCGCCGGGATCGACGCGCTCAACGTGTTCCCCGTGCCCGATGGCGACACCGGGACCAACCTCCACCTGACCCTGCTGGCCGCGGCGGAACGCCTCGACGGGCTGCCCGAGGACGCGGACGCCGAGACCGTCTGGCGGACCCTTGCCCACGGTGCGCTCTTCGGCGCCCGCGGCAACTCCGGGGTGATCCTCAGCCAGATGCTGCGCGGCATGGCCGACGTGCTCGGCGTCGGCGGCGGCCTGGACGCGGCGCTGCGGAACGCCGCCGACCTCGCGTACGGGGCCGTGGCCCATCCGGTCGAGGGCACGATGCTCAGCGTCCTGCGAGAGGCGGCGCAGGCGACTCCCCACGACGCCGACCCTCCCGTCGCCGCGTGGGCGGCGGCCGAGTGTGCCCGGGACGCCCTGCGGCACACCCCCGACCACCTGGACGTACTCGCCCGCAACGGCGTGGTCGACGCCGGCGCGGCCGGCCTGTGCGTCGTCCTCGAAAGCCTGGCGGCCGTCGTCAGCGGGGAGTTCCCCGAGACGTACGAAGTGCCGCGCCGGAGCCAGGACCACCCACCGGAGGCCCCTCCCTCCGGCGGACCGGACGGCGGGGCGTACGAGGTGATGTACCTCCTCGACGCCGGCGAGGGCGAGGTCGCGGGCCTGCGCGCGGAGCTCGACGCGCTCGGCGACTCCCTCGTCGTGGTCGGCGGCGACGGCCTGTGGAACATCCACGTGCACACCGACGACGCCGGGGCCGCGATCGAGGCCGGGCTGCGCGCCGGCCGCCCGTACCGCCTCAGGGTGTCGTACCTGGACGCCGCGGAGCACCGTCCGGCCCGCCGCGCCGGCCGGGGCGTCGTCGCGGTGACCGCGGGGGAGGGTCTCGCCGGGCTGCTGGAGGAGCACGGCGCGCGGGTCGTGCGGCGGGTCCCCGGTCACACCCCCGCTCTCGCCGAGCTGAGCGAGGCGATCGCGGCCGCCGGGGACGACGTGGTCGTGCTGCCCGACGACGAGACGGTCCTCGCTGTGGCCGAGGCGGCCGCGCGACGGGCCCGGGAGGACGGCGTACGCGCGGCGGTCGTCCCGGCGAAGGCGTCCGTGCAGTGCCTGGCGGCGCTCGCGGTCCACGACCCGTTGCGCCGCTTCGAGGACGACGTGATCGCCATGACCCACGCGGCGGGCGCGACGCGGTCCGGGCGGCTGGAGACCGCCAGGGAGGAGGCGGTCACCAGCGTCGGGATGTGCCGTCCCGGCGACGTCCTCGGCCTGGTCGACGGCGACGTCGCGGTCATCGGCGCGGATCCGCCCGCCGTCGCCGAGGGTGTCGTCGACCGGATGCTGTCCGCCGGGAGCGAACTGGTGACGCTGATCGTCGGCGACGGCGCGCCGGAGGACCTCGCCGACCGGGTCCGCGATCGCCTGCACGCCGTACGGCCCGACGTCGAGGTCACGGTCTACCGCGGCGGGCAGGACCGCCACCTGCTCCTCATCGGCGTGGAGTAGGCCCTCGGCCTCATCGGACGGAGCGGGACCCTTGGCCTCATCGGGGGAGTGGGGCCCTCGGTATTCGACCCGTCCAGGTGCGTCCGGGCGCGGTCGGCGTGACCGGTTCGCTGCGTCCTGTCCGGCCGAGCCGGTAGAACAGAGGGAGCCGGGCTGGTAAGAGGAAGGTTCCGTGACGACACTCGACGCGCCGCTGACGAAGGTGGTGGGCTCGAAGGCGGCCAAGAAGCTGGTCGCCCTCGACCTGCACACGGCCGGCGACCTGCTCCGCCACTACCCGCGCCGCTACGCCCAGCGGGGGGAACTGACCGACCTGGTCGGCCTCGTCGAGGGCGAGTACGTCACGGTGATGGCCGAGGTCGAGAAGGTTCAGGGGCGGCGGATCACCAAGCGGCCCGGCTACATCCTCGAGGTCGTCGTGACCGACGGCCGGGGGCGTCTGACCCTCACCTTCTTCGGCAACGGCGCGCACATCCCCGAGCGGGAGCTGCCCCCGGGCACGCGCGGGCTGTTCGCCGGAAAGGTGTCGTTCTACCGGACCGGCCAGGGGGTCAAGCGGCAGCTGGTCCATCCGGAGTACAAGGCGGTGAGCGCGCGGGAGGGCGCCGACGCGGCGCGGGAGTTCGCCGAGGAGCTGATCCCCGTGTACCCGGCGACCAAGGGCCTGACCTCCTGGCAGATCAGCGACTGCGTCCGGATGGCCCTCGACACCGTCGACGTGGGGCCCGACGCCCTCCCGGAGCCCGTACGCAGGAGGCACCGGCTGGCCGGGCTCGCCGAGGCGTACCAGGGCATCCACCGGCCCGCGGACATGGCCGAGGCCGGCCGTGCGCGTAAACGGCTCAAGTGGGACGAGGCGTTCGTCCTGCAGACCGCGCTCGCCCGGCGGCGGCGCGACGCCTCGGCGCTCCCGGCGACGCCGAGGCCGTCGCGGGAGGATGGTCTGCTCACCGTGTTCGACGAGCGACTGCCGTTCGCGCTCACCGAGGGCCAGCGGGCCGTCGGGGAGGAGATCGCCGCGGACCTGGCTCGCGAGCACCCCATGCACCGCCTGCTGCAGGGCGACGTCGGCGCCGGCAAGACGATCGTCGGCCTGCGCGCGATGCTGCAGGTCGTCGACGCGGGCGGGCAGGCGGCGCTGCTCGCGCCCACCGAGGTCCTGGCCCAGCAGCACCACCGGTCGATCGTGAACATGCTCGGGCCGCTCGCCGAGGCGGGCCGGCTCGGCGGGGCCGAGCACGGCACCCGCGTCGCCCTGCTGACCGGGTCCCAGGGGGCCAAGGTGCGGCGTGAGGGCCTGCTCGAGGCCGCCTCGGGCGCCGCCGGCATCGTCGTCGGCACGCACGCGCTCCTGCAGGAGCACGTCCAGTTCGCCGACCTGGGCCTCGTCGTGATCGACGAGCAGCACCGGTTCGGTGTCGAGCAGCGCGACGCGCTGCGGGAGAAGGCCACCGGCGGCCGCCCGCACGTCCTCGTCATGACCGCCACGCCGATCCCGCGCACCGTCGCCATGACCGTGTACGGCGACCTCGACACCTCGTCGCTCACCCAGCTGCCGGCCGGGCGGTCCCCGATCGCCACCCATGTCGTGCCCACGGCCAACCGGGCGTACTGGAACCGCGCCTGGGAGCGCATCCGCGAGGAGGTCGCCCAGGGCCGCCAGGCGTACGTAGTCTGTCCCCGCATCGGCGAGACGGAGGGCGACGAGGGCGACCTGTCCGCCGAAGAGACGGACGGGGAGGCGCGGCGCCCGCCCCTGGCCGTGCTCGAGGTCGCTCCCAAGCTCTCCGAGGGCCCGCTGCAAGACCTGCGGATCGGCGTCCTGCACGGCCGGCTGCACCCGGACGACAAGGACGCCCTGATGCGGCGGTTCGCCGCCGGCGAGGTCGACGTCCTCGTCGCCACCACCGTCATCGAGGTCGGCGTCGACGTGCCCAACTCCACGGTCATGGTGGTTCTGGACGCCGACCGGTTCGGGGTCTCCCAGCTGCACCAGCTGCGCGGACGAGTCGGCCGCGGCAAGTACCCGGGGCTGTGCCTGCTCGTCACCGACGCGGAGGAGGGGTCCAAGGCCCGCGAACGCCTCGACGCGGTCGCCTCCACGCTCGACGGCTTCGAGCTGTCCCGGCTCGACCTGGAACAGCGCCGCGAGGGCGACGTCCTGGGAGAGAGCCAGTCAGGGCGGCGGTCCAGCCTCCGGCTGCTGACCCTGCTGAAGGACGAGGAGATCATCAAGGCGGCGCGCGCCGAGGCCGGCACGCTCGTCGAGCAGGACCCGGAGCTCGCCGAGCACCCGGCGCTCGCGGCGGAGCTGGCGGCCCTGATCGACGAGGAACGCGCGGAGTACCTCGAGAAGACCTGAGCCCGCCTCCTCCGGGCGCTCCGAGGAAAGCGCCCGCCGTACGGCCGTCGGCGCCATCGGTGAGGCGGCGCGCGCCGAGGCCGGCACGCTCGTCGAACAGGACCCGGAGCTCGCCGAGCACCCGGCGCTCGCGGCCGAGCCGGCGGCCCTGATCGATGAAGAACGCGCGGAGACTCGAGAAGGTCTGAGCCTGCCTCCTGCGGGCCCGCGGCCGATCGGAGAGACCGTTTCCCCACTGAGTCGGTTGACAAAATAGGGAAGTCGGGTTCACGATCGAACGGTGTACCGGAGAGATCCGCTGATCGCGCGGCTCCACGTCGACCTGCGGCGTCAGGCCAGCGCCCTTTGTCGCGGCTGAGTCCCCGTCCCCGGGCCGCGCGTCGCGGCCCCGTCCCGCGCGGGGAGGACGAGTCCCCCCGACGCCCGTCAGACGACGACTCTCCGGAGGAACACATGACCGTCATCGACCTGCCGGTACCGCCGCGCGCACCGCGTGCCGACGAGGAGACCGGCAACCGGCTCGCCCGCGCGCTCGGCGACCGGGACGCCCGCGTCCGGCGGGCCGCCGCCGGCGCCCTCATCGACGAGCGGGAGGTGCTCGTCGGCGAGGATGGTGTGCGCGCGCTCGTCGAGGCGGCGGACGCCGCCGACGACTCCTACGTACGCGAGGTGGCCGCGGAACTGGTGCGCGCCATGCGGGCCGCCGCCTGGGACATCTACGCGCTCGCCCTGCGCCGCGACGACGCCGGCCGCGCCGAGACGATCCGCGGCCTGGTCGTCCTCAAGGCCACGGCCGAGCTCGGCGAGATCGCCCTGACCGATCCGTCCTGGAGGATCCGCGAACGCGCGGTGGCCGCTCTCGGCACACTCGGGCCCCGCGCGGCGGTCGGGCCGCTGACCAGCGTGCTCGACGACGACGTCGTGGCCGTCCGCCGCGCCGCCGTCCAGGCCCTCGCCAGCTGGGCCGCCGACCGGCACTACGCCCGGTCGGCCCTCACGACCGCCCTGGCCGACCCGGACCCGGGCGTCCGCGCCGAGGCCCGCTGGGCCCTCGCGGTGACCCCGTCCCGTCCCTGACCGGGCAGGCGACGGGCACTCCGGAGGACCCGACGGAGCGTCGCGGCCGGCGAGCCGCCAGGCCGCCGCGGGCAGGCGGCCGGTCGGCCTGCTCGGCCGACCCCACGGACGACCGGGAGGAGCCGCCTGGACCCCCGCCCGCGTCGTTTCACCGAGCACCGCGCCCATCGGGCGGCCGTCCGTCGCCGGGCGTCGTCTCGGTCGCCTGAGGCCGTCCGGCGTCCGTTTCCGGCCCGAGTGTCGCGTGTGAACCCGCGACGTCGATCACGGTCGCCCGACGCGCCGGGGAAGTCGTGGCCGCGATCTTCATTCCGTGGTTACTCTCCCGAAGTGGAGGAGAAGAGCGACTTTCCGGTCCCCATCGCCGCCGCGCCCGCCTATCTGATCGCCGCCCTGGCCGCCGTCTCGGCCGTCGGTGCGCTGTTCGTGCTCGTCACGGTGGGATACCTGCTGATCGCGATGCGGCGGCTGTCGGAAGAGGCGGCGGCCGGTGCCGTGTTCGTCATCTTCCCGCTCCTCGGGCTCGGTCTGCTCGGTTCCGCCGTCGGAATGGCGTTCCTCGCCCGATCTGAGTTCCGGCTGCTGCGGACCCCGCCCGTCTTCACGGCCGCGGGCGTACGGCTGCGGGTGTTCGCGCGGCGCGGGTACGACGTGTTCGTCCCCTGGGAGCGTGTCTCGCGGCTGCGCGTCGCCGAGAAGGGGCCCCGACCGTACCTCCTGGTCGACGTCGCCGACGCGGAGGAACTCGCGGGCGACGACCCGGGCCGTACCGAGCGACTGCGCCGGACCGCCGAACGGTTCGAGGGCGCCGCGTTCGTGTACGGGCTGCGCGGCGCCCTCATCGACGTGGAGGACCTAGGCGCGGTCGTCCACCGGCTCAGCGACGGGACCGTCGCCCTCGACTACTGAGACCGCCGGGGGCCGGCGCCGGGGAGGAGCAGGATCGGCACGGCCGCCGCCACGGCGATCGCGAACGCCCACCAGAAGCCGGTGCCGAACGCGTGGGCCAGGCGGGACGGCAGGTCCGGTGACCGGACCCGGCTCACGGAGGCGAGGCTCCCGCTCGCGCCGGGCACCTGGTGGCGGATGGAGATCTGCAGAGCCACGGCCAGGGCCGCGACGCCGAAGGAACTGCCCACCCGTACGACGATGTTGCTCGCCGTCGTGGCCGCCGGCACCGCCGACCTGCTCAGGCGAAGGTATGCGGCCGCCATCAGCGACGGCATCATCATGCCGTGGCCGATCCCCACCAGGAGCATGGCCGCGCCCAGCAGGAGTCTGCTCGTCTCGGCGCCCAACCGGGTGTACATCGACAGCCCGGCCAGCACGACGACGAGCCCGGACACGGCCAGTACGCGGGAGCCGACGCGGTCCGTGAGCCGTCCCGCGACCGACATGCTGATCGCCGCGCCGATCCCCATGGGGGCCAGCAGCAGCCCGGC
Source organism: Actinoallomurus vinaceus (assembly GCF_039542055.1). Taxonomy (NCBI): domain Bacteria; kingdom Bacillati; phylum Actinomycetota; class Actinomycetes; order Streptosporangiales; family Thermomonosporaceae; genus Actinoallomurus; species Actinoallomurus vinaceus. The sequence continues at coordinate 19,964 of NZ_BAABHK010000031.1, read as the reverse complement.
GTGCAGTGGGCTGTCGCCGCGCACCGTCTGGAGGTACAGCGGGGCCATGAACGTCACCCCGAACAGGGCCCCGACGTAGACGAACAGCGCGACGCACGAGGCCGTGAACCCCCGGTCCCGGAAGAGCCGTACGTCGACCAGTGCGCGGTCGCCCCGGCGCGGCGCGCGTACGGCGAAGAGGGCGATGAGCGCGACACCGGCGCCCGCCCAGCCGTACACGTGCGGGTCGGTGACACCGTGGCCGTTCCCGGTCTGCGACAGGCCGTAGACGAGGGCGGCCAGGCCCGGAGAGAGCAGCACGAGGCCGAGACCGTCGAGCGGGACGCCGGCCTGCCGGTCGGTGTCGCGGGGCAGCCAGGTGAACGCGGCCAGGAGCGCGACCGCGCAGACGGGCACGTTCACGTAGAACATCCAGCGCCAGGACAGGTCGTCGACGATCAGCCCGCCGAGGATCGGGCCCAGGACCGGCCCGAGCATGGCCGGGACGGCGACGACGCTCATCACCCGGCCCATCCGCTCGGGGCCGGCCTTGCGGGCCAGCATCGTCTGCCCGACGGGCATGAGCATGCCGCCGCCGATCGCCTGCACCACGCGGAACACGATCAGGCTGGTGACCGACCAGGCGGCGCCGCAGAGAACGGAACCGGCGATGAACAGGACGATCGAGGTGATCCACATCGTCCTGCCGCCGAACCGCTGAACGGCCCACCCGGTGAGCGGGATGGTCATGGCGAGGGCGAGCGTGTAGCCCGTGACCACCCACTGGATGGTGGACAGGGAGGTGTGGAAGTCGCGGCCGAGGGTGTTGATCGCCACGTTGACGATCGTCGAGTCGAGGATCGTCATCATCGCGCCGAGGACGACGACGGCGGCCAGCCGTCGAAGCTCCGGATCGAAGACCGCGTCCCCCTGCGGCCGGTCGGTGACGGACGTCATGCCCTGACTCCTTCGTCGTACGCCGTATCGGACTTCGTACACCGTATCGACAAATCGTACGCTGTATCGATCAACAACGGAGATAGCCGGATAACCTTTTGGGTGTGGGTGCTTCGGAGCAGGTCAGCGACCGTGATCGGGCGAAGGCGCGGTCGGTGACCCCCGTCTGGGCCCGAGAGTCCGGCAAGCGGCGATCGACGCTGTCGCGCGAGGCGATCGTCACGGCCGCGCTGCGGATCGCCGACGCCGAGGGGCTCGCCGCCGTCTCGATCCGGCGGATCGCGACCGAACTCGGCGCCCGCACGATGAGCCTGTACTCCTACATCGACAGCAAGGCCGACCTCTTCGACCTCATGGCCGACGAGATCGCGGGCGAGGTGGTCATCCGCGAGGGGCTGCCCGCCGAATGGCGGCAGGCGATCACGATGATCGCCTGCCGGGAGCGTGCGGTCGGCCTGCGCCACCCCTGGCAGATCGACCTGGTCAACCAGCGGTCCAGCGCCATGATCGGCCCGAACGGCCTGCGTCATCTCGAGCAGTCGGTCGCGGCGCTCGCCGGTCTCCGGCTGGAGCCCCTCGAAGCCTGGCGGGTCATCGCGGCGGTCGACGACTACGTTTGCGGCTTCATCAGCCGCGAGATCCGGAAGCGGGAGATCGTCCGGCACGCCGAGGCCACCGGCCTCGATGGCGAGGCGCTCGTCCGGCCCTACCTCCAGGGCCTCGCCGACAGCGGCGAGTTCGTGACCATCACCCCCCTGCTCAGGGACGGCCTCCGGACCATCGGAAGCGACTTCGAACAGGGCCTGAACTGGCTGCTCGACGGAATCGAGCACCAGTACGGGTCGACCACCACTCAGCCCTGAGGACCGAGTTCACCGGCTCGGCCCGCGAGGGCGTGGGGCTGCGGCCGTCCGTGCCGAACGCGTTGGCCGGTGCGCGGAGCCTGAGAACGACGGAAGGGCGCCTCCCTGCCGGGAGACGCCCTCGCGATCGCGCCCGTCAGACGCTGAGGCGTGCCTTCGGGCGGGCGCTGACGACGGCCGCCGCCCCGGCCGCCACGGCGATCACGCCGAGGAACGCGAGCTCCCCGAACGGACCGCCGGTGTAGGGCAGGCGCGGCGCGCCGATCGTCGCCAGCTCTCCCTTACCGGCAGGGAGGCCCAGAGGCGGGTTGGCCGCCGGAGGCTGCGCGACCGGCGGCGCGGCGCCCGGAGGCTGGGCACCGGGCGGCTGCGCACCGGGTGGCTGGGCGCCCGGCGGGCTCGGCTGGCCCGGCTGACCCGGCGGGGTCGGCTGGCCGGGAGGAGTCGGCTGGCCCGGTGCCGGCGGGGAGCCCGGAGCCGGGCGCGGGGCCGAGCACCCTGCGCAGAGCCCGAGGGAGGCACCGATGTGGGTGCCGCCCACCGACGCATTCACGCCGGCGGACACGGCGGCACGGCGCGCCGAGAGACTCACGCCGACCGGCAGGTTCACGTGAAGGCCGGAGCCGGTGGAGCGCCGTGAGGTGCCGGACGTCGCCTTCCGCACGGTGCGAGAGGCCTGGTCCGTCGTCTTCACGACGCCGGACACGGTCTTGGACACGGGGGTGGTCAGGTCGCCGAGACCGAGCCCGCCGGTCTCGGCGTGGGCGACGCCGCTGAGGGCGGTGCCGCCGAGGATCGTCAGGCCGGCCGTCGCAGCCAGCCTCGTGCGTGTTCGCATGGGGGGATCTCTCCAGGTCGAAGGAGCGGGGGGTCGAGACCGGGGGCGGGGCGGCGCACGGGCCCCCGGCGACGTGGACACGCCTTCGCCGGGCGACGGCACCTCCTGGCCCCCTCCTGTCGCGTGCGCCCGGAAGGCCTCGGGCGCCGCCGTACGATCCGCGACCAGTCTGTCACGAGAGGTGTTCGGAGGGAATCATCTCCCGGCCGTCCCGTGACGTACCGGCTCGGCGCCCGATGCCCGATCCGGGGCGGGCGCGGCGCGGCACGTACGCGGGCTGGGCAGACTGGTGGAGTGACCCGACTCATCGCAGGAACGGCCGGCGGCCGGCGCATCTCGGTTCCCTCCGGCCGCGACACCCGGCCCACCAGCGACCGCGCCCGCGAAGGGCTGTTCGCCACGATCCACTCGGTGCTCGGCGACCTGACCGGCCTGCGGGCGGCCGACCTGTTCGCCGGGTCCGGGGCGGTGGGGCTGGAGGCGCTGTCGCGCGGGGCGGCGCACGTGCTGCTGGTCGAGTCGGCGCCGCGCGCCGCCAAGGTGATCAAGGCCAACATCGACGCCCTCGGACTGCCCGGCGCCGAACTGGTGACCGACCGCGTCGAGCGGGTGGTGCGGCGCCCGCCGCCCGAGCCGTACGACCTGATCTTCGCCGACCCGCCGTACGCCGTGAGCGGCGAGGTCGTCACCCGGATGCTCGAGGACCTGCGGGACCACGGCTGGCTGGCGCCGGACGCGCTGGTCGCCCTCGAACGGGCCACACGCGACGGACCGGTGCGCTGGCCTGCGGGGTATGAGGAGGGCAGGGCCCGTCGCTACGGCGAAGGGACGCTTTGGTACGGTCACGCCGCAGGTCACTGACGGCTTCCTCAGCGAAGGGTGCTCACCTCGTGCGCCGTGTTGTCTGTCCGGGCTCCTACGACCCCGTCACCAACGGACACCTCGACATCATCAGCCGGGCGTCCCGGCTGTACGACGAGGTCGTCGTCGCCGTCCTCATCAACATCTCGAAGAAGAGCCTCTTCACCGTCGACGAACGCGTCGAGATGATCGATGAGGTGACGAAGCAGTACGGCAACGTCGTCGTCGAGAAGTTCCACGGACTCACGGTCGACTTCTGCCGCGAGCGCGACATCCCGGTGATCGTCCGTGGTCTGCGCGCGGTCAGCGACTTCGACTACGAATTGCAGATCGCGCAGATGAACCACCAGCTGGCCGGGGTGGAGACGATGTTCATGGCCACGAACCCGCTGTACTCCTTCCTGTCCTCCAGCCTGGTCAAGGAGATCGCGCAGTACGGCGGGGACGTCTCCGGTCTGGTGCCCGAGCCGATCCAGCAGCGGCTCATCCGGCGCTTCGAGCAGTCTTAGAGCGGTTCTGAGCGGGCCGCCCGCCAGGTGACGGCGGGTGGCCGAGTTGGGGGAACGCCCGCGCGTTGGTAACCTTGCCAATCGACCTTGTACGACGGCGGTGATGCGCCATGCCTCACGGAAGCAGGAAGAACCTGACCCGCATCGATCCCCGGGCCCCGTTCGTGATCGACACGACCACGCTGGGCCGCAGACCGGGATCGATGCGCGAGGAGTCCAGGACCGTGGCGGCTCCGGCGGATCTCGGCGTCGAGATGGTCGGTGTCCCTAAAGACGCCGACATCGAGCTGGACCTTCGGCTCGAGGCGGTCATGGAGGGCGTGCTCGTCTCGGGCACGGCGCGGGCACCTCTCACCGGAGAGTGCGCGCGCTGCCTGGAGCCGGTCACCTCGTCCATCGAGGTGGACTTCCAGGAGCTCTTCGTCTACTCCGACACTCGCTCCGGCGAGAGCGCGGAGGATGACGAGTTCCGTCTCGAGGGAGATCTCATCGATCTCGAGCCGGTGGTCCGGGACGCGATGGTGCTCGCACTGCCGCTGTCCCCGCTGTGCCAGGACGACTGTCCCGGCCTGTGCTCGGAGTGCGGGGTGCGGCTGGCCGACGCCGAGCCGGACCACCACCACGAGGCCGTCGACCCCCGGTGGGCGGCATTGCAGGGCATGTTGGATCAACGACAAGAAGACCAGGAGGGCTGACGTGGCCGTACCTAAGCGGAAGAAGTCGCGCAGCAACACGCGGCACCGTCGCTCGCAGTGGAAGACCCAGGCGCCGACCCTCGTGCGCTGCCCGCAGTGCCGCGACGAGAAGCTGCCCCACACCGCGTGCCAGACCTGCGGCACCTACAACCGCCGACAGGTCATCGACGTGGCCTGAGCGACGTCACCGGGGGCGGCCCACCACGCCGCCCCCGACCTCGTCTCGCGATGAAGACTCGCCCGAGGCCGTGGCGGACGCCGGAGACACCCGGCGTGCGCCTCGCCCTCGCGGACCCTTCCTCGGAGGAAGAACCGTGAGAATGCCGCATTACGCGGTCCTCGTCCGGAGGGCCACGTGAAGACCGATCATTCGGCGTCCGACCGTGGTCCGCTGGAGGACGCCCTCGGCGTCCACCCCGACCCGGCGCTCCTCGAGCGCGCCCTGACCCACCGCTCCTTCGCCTACGAGAACGGCGGACTGCCGACCAACGAGCGCCTGGAGTTCCTCGGCGACTCGGTACTCGGCCTCATCGTCACCGACACCCTCTTCCGCAACCATCCGGACCTGCCCGAGGGACAGCTGGCCAAGCTGCGGGCCGCCGTGGTCAACATGCGGGCCCTCGCCGGCGTGGCCCGCACGCTCGGCCTGGGCGCCTACATCAGGCTCGGCCGCGGCGAGGAGGGCACCGGGGGGCGCGACAAGTCCTCGATCCTCGCCGACACGCTCGAGGCGCTGATCGGCGCGGTCTACCTCGACCTCGGACTCAAGGCCGCCGACGAGCTGGTCCACCGGCTGTTCGACACGCTGATCACGCGCTCCGCCAGCCTGGGCGCCGGGCTGGACTGGAAGACCTCCCTGCAGGAGCTGACCGCCACGGAGGAGCTCGGCGTTCCCGAGTACCACGTGGAGGAGAGCGGCCCGGACCATCAGAAGACGTTCCGCGCCGCGGTCGTCGTGGGCGGGACGGAGTACGGCCGCGGCGAGGGGCGCAGCAAGAAGGAGGCCGAGCAGCAGGCGGCGGAGACCGCGTGGCGGGCGATCCGCGAGCGCTCCGGGGAGAAGCCCCAGGAGTGACGCGCGCCCGCTGACCCGCGTCGCCCGCCGAGGTGGTCCACGCGGAGCTCTGGGACGTCGCGACCGGCGTCCGGCGGCGCGTGTCACGGTGTCCGGTAGCGCCCGGTCGCGGAATCCGGGGCGCCGTACGGCCACGTCCGGTGGTGCCGGACGGTCGGGTCGGGTGGTGCCGGGTCGCGGAGTCCGGCGGCGCTGTGCGGCCGGGTCCGCCGGTGCCGTACAGCCGGTGTCCGATGGGGATGCCGGTCCGTACGTCGAGTTGGAGGTGTGCCGTGCCCGAGCTTCCCGAGGTGGAGGTCGTCCGGCGAGGCGTCGAGCGCTGGGTGGTCGGCCGTACGGTCCGGTCGGCCGAGGTGCTGCATCCTCGTGCGGCGCGCCGGCACGCGGAGGGTCCCGCGGACCTGGCGGTGCGGATGACCGGCCGGACCGTCGCGGCGGCGCGACGGCGCGGGAAGTACCTCTGGCTCCCGGTCGGCGACGACGAGGCGCTGCTGGCCCACCTCGGCATGAGCGGCCAGCTGATCGTCGACGACCCGGACCGGCCGCCGGAGAAGCACCTGCGCGCCCGGTTCACCTTCGCCGACGGAGGACCGGACCTGCGCTTCATCGACCAGCGCACCTTCGGGCACCTCATGCTCACTCCGACCGTGGACGGCGTACCCGAGCCGATCGCGCACATCGCCCCGGACCCGCTCGAGGACGCCTTCGACGAGGAGACGTTCTACCGGGCACTGCGGCGCCGCCACACCGGGGTGAAGCGGGCGCTCCTCGACCAGTCGCTGATCAGCGGCGTGGGCAACATCTACGCCGACGAGGCCCTCTGGCGGGCCCGGCTGCACTGGGCGCGCCCGACCGAGACCCTCACCCGGCCGGAGGTGACGCGCCTGCTGGCGGGGGTGCGCGAGGTCATGGCCGCGGCCCTCAAAGCGGGCGGCACCTCCTTCGACAGCCTCTACGTCAACGTGAACGGCGAGAGCGGCTACTTCGAACGGTCGCTCAACGTCTACGGGCGGCGCGACGAGCCCTGCGCACGGTGCGGCAGCCCCATCCGCCGCGACGCCTTCATGAACCGCTCCTCCTTCACCTGCCCCACCTGCCAGCCACGCCCCCGCCGCGCGCACTACTGACCGCGTCCTGCGCCGAGCAGAGGCCGGGAGGCCCGGAGGCCGGGAGGTCGGTCGGGGTTGGTTGGTCGGGGTTGGTTGGTCGGGGTTGGTTGGTCGGGGTCGGTTGGTCGGGGTTGGTCGGTCCGGATCGGTCGGGCCGGATCGGTCGGTCGGGTGAAGATCGCCGTCGTTCTGGACGTCCGAAAACGGAGTTTCTTCGTGTTCGGCGGGCCACGCGGTGTACACGCCTACGATCAGGGGAATGGATGAGGACGTACGGCTGACCGCCTGGGTGCGGGGCCGGGTGCAAGGCGTCGGCTTCCGGTGGTGGGTGCGCTCCCGCGCACTGGAACTGGGCTTGGCCGGTTCGGCGAGCAATCTCGTGGACGGCCGGGTCGAAGTGATCGCCGAGGGGCCGCGCAAGGCATGCGAAGCACTTTTGGAGCTGTTGCGCGGTGGAACGACGCCGGGAAGGGTCGCCGGTGTATCGGAACGTTGGACCGAGCCGCGCGGCGGTCTTCAGGGCTTCGCCGAACGGTGATCGGTCTGGGAGGTCTGCTAAACTTGTACGGACAGGTTGTTACGGGTCTGTGACATCTGTCTTGACCGGCTCTCCTGCCGGTGCGACCCTAGTTGTTACGCGCACCTCAAGTAGCTCTTCGTGCGCGACCATTCCTGCTGGTCACTCAGCGTGGAGGACCCTTAATCATGGCGAAGGCTCTACTCGGCCACGTCGGCGGTCCGGACCCCCGCATGGTTGCGGAGATGCGGCGCCTGCAGCAACGTGTCCGTGACCTGGAGGCCGAGCTCGTACGGCTCCAGTCCGAAAACGACGCGCTTGCCGCTGTTGCTGACAATGAAGTCATGGCGCTTGCCGTCAAGGATCGCGAACCGGCGCTGACCTGACGTCAGCGCCGCACGTTTAAAAGGGACGTCGACCTGACGTCCCTTTTTGTTCGCCTCGGCGTCGCCGTTCCGGTGCATGTGTATTCGGCCGAGCCGGTCGTCATGCAATGTCCGGGGAAACATTTCCATGATCCAATTCCCTGGACTTCACCGGGAATTCCGGCCGGTCTTCGAACCGGGCCGCCCTCTGGTCCGGCTGTGATAGACGCCACAAGCGTCGGCGACCCGCGTCCGGTCTCCGGGGACGTCGCCACCGTCGTGGCGAAGATCCGCCGGAGACATGCCACGCGCGGCGTCCGACCATGGCACATTGGTGAAAGTCGGATACCGGGTCCGGAAGGTGTCGGACGGTATCGTGCGGGAATGGCCGTGCGCCGTGGGCCCGACGCGGGACGGCACACCCGTCGGCGGTCGCAGAAAGGATCGGTGGACGCTTGTACTTGAAGAGCCTCACACTGCGGGGTTTCAAGTCCTTCGCGTCCTCGACCACGCTGCGCCTGGAGCCCGGGATCACCTGCGTCGTCGGGCCGAACGGCTCGGGCAAGTCCAATGTCGTCGACGCGCTCGCCTGGGTGATGGGGGAGCAGGGCGCCAAGTCGCTGCGCGGCGGCAAGATGGAGGACGTGATCTTCGCGGGCACCTCCTCGCGCCCGCCGCTCGGCCGCGCCGAGGTCGTTCTCACGATCGACAACTCCGACGGCGCGCTGCCCATCGACTACACCGAGGTCACGATCAGCCGGCTGATGTTCCGGTCCGGGCAGAGCGAGTACTCCATCAACGGCGACCCCTGCCGCCTGCTGGACGTCCAGGAGCTGCTGTCCGACTCCGGCATCGGCCGGGAGATGCACGTCATCATCGGACAGGGACAGCTCGACCGCGTCCTGCACTCCGGCCCCGAGGGGCGGCGGGCGATGATCGAGGAGGCCGCCGGCGTCCTCAAGCACCGCAAGCGCAAGGAGAAGGCCCTCCGCAAGCTCAACGCCATGCAGGCCAACCTCACGCGCGTGCAGGACCTCACCACCGAGCTGCGCCGCCAGCTCAAGCCCCTCGGCCGGCAGGCGGAGATCGCCCGGCGGGCGGCGGTCATCCAGTCCGAGGTGCGCGACGCGCGGCTGCGGCTCCTCGCCGACGACCTGGTGACCCTCACGGCCAAGCTGCAGCAGGAGGCGGCCGACGAGGCGAGCATCCGCGAGCGCCGTACGGCCGTGGAGCAGGCCCTGACCCAGGCCCAGCAGCGGGAGGCCGCTCTGGAGGCCGAGGCGGCCGAGCAGGCTCCGGTCCTCGCCCAGGTCCAGGACACCTGGTTCCAGCTGTCCTCGCTGCGCGAGCGCCTGCGCGGCGTCGGCGAGCTCGCCGCCGAGCGCCACCGCAACGCCGTCGAGGCGCAGTCGGAGGAGCGCCGGGGCCGCGACCCGGAGGACATGGAGCGTGAGGCCGCGCAGATCCGGGAGCAGGAGGAGGTCCTGGGCGCCCGGCTCGAGGCGGCGCAGGACCTGCTGGCCGAGGCCGTGGACGAGCGCGCCACCGCCGAGGCGGCCTTGAAAGAGGAGGAGTACCGCCTGCAGGACGCCGCCCGGGCCGCCGCCGACCGCCGTGAGGGGCTCGCCCGGTTGCGCGGCCGGGTCGAGGCGCTCGGCAGCAAGGTGCAGGCCACCGAGGCGGAGATCGGCCGGCTCGCGGAGGCGCTCGCCGACGCGCGGGAGCGCGCGGCGGCGGCCCAGGCCGAGTACGAGGCCCAGGACACCGAGGCCGCCGAGGACCCGGAGCTGGCCGCCGAGCACGAGCGCGCCCAGGAGGTCCTCGAGCAGGCCAAGGAGGCCGTCGAGCACGCGCGCGAGGCCGTCGAGGAGCCCCGGCGGCTGCTCAAGGAGGGGCGGGACCGCGTGGCCGCCGCGCGGGGCGCCGACCAGGCGGCACAGAAGGACGTCACGGCGCTGCAGGCCCGCGTCGAGGCCCTGGACCAGACGATGGGCAGCGCGGCCGACGGTGGCGAGATCCTGCTCGCCGCCGACCTCGACGGCGTGCTCGGCACGATGGCGTCCCTGCTGTCGGTCGAGCCGGGCGCCGAGATCGCGGTCGCCGCGGCGCTCGGCGCGGCCGCCGAGGCCGTCGCCGTCGCCTCGCTCGACACCGCCGAGGCCGCGCTGGCCCTGCTGCGCGCCGAGGACGCCGGCCAGGCCGGCGTCGTCGTCGGCGCGCGCTTTCCCGACCAACCCACCTTTCCCGACCAACCCGCGCCCGACCGACCTCCCGGGCCCGACGGGGGCGGCGAGCGTCCCGCCCTCCCGGACGGCGCGCGCCTGGCCGCCGACCTGGTCGCCGCCCCCGAGCCGGTGCGGGCCGCGGTCCGTCACCTGCTGGCCGGCGTCGCGGTGGTCGACGACCTGCCCGCCGCCGCCACGCTCGTACGGGCCCAGCCCGGGCTGCGGGCGGTGACGCGCGAGGGCGACCTGCTCGGCGCCCACTGGGCGCTCGGCGGTGGCAAGCGGCAGAGCCTGCTGCAGATGCGCTCCGCCCGCGACGAGGCCGCCGAGGGGCTCGCCGCCGCCGAGGCGAAGGCCGAAGGCACCGCCGTCGCCCTGGAGGAGGCCCTCGCGGAGGAGCAGCGCGCCCAGGCGGTGCTCGAGACCGCGCAGGCGGCGGTCGGCGAGGCCCAGACCGGGGTGAACCGCGCGCAGGCCGGCCTGGACAAGGTGCGCGCCCGGATGCGGGAGGCGGCGGCCGAGGCGGCGCAGGAGGCCAAGCAGGTGGCACGGCTGCAGGCCGCGGCCCAGGCCGCCCGGCAGGAGGCCGAGCGCCTGGCCAGATCGCTGAGCGCCGCCGAGGAGGCCCGCGACCGCGACCTGATGGCCGCCGCCGAGCTGCGCGAGCGCCTGGAGATCGCCGAGTCCGAGCCGGTCGAGGACGACGACGACCAGGACACCGCCCGCCGTGACGAGCTGAGCGAGCGATGCCAGCAGCTGCGGTCGGCCGAGATGGAGTCGCGGCTGAACGTCCGCACCGCCGAGGAGCGGGTCGCCGCCATCGCCGGCCGGGCCGACCAGCTGGAGCGGGCCGCCGCCCGCGAGCGCGAGGAGCGCGCCCGCGCCGCCGAGCGTCGCCGGCGCCGGGAGCGCGACGCCCGGGTGGCGCAGGCCGTCGTCGCCGGCGCCCAGCGGGCGCTGGACCGCATCGAGGTCTCGATCACCGCGGCCGTCGCCGAGCGGGAGACGCAGGAGCAGGCGCGTGCCGCCCGCGAGGAGGAGCTGAAGACCGTCCGGACCAGGGTTCGGGAGCTCACGGCCGAGCACGAGAAGCTCGTCAACGTCGCGCACGGCAGCGAGGTGGCCCGGGCCGAGCAGCGGCTGCGCCTGCAGCAGTTCGAAGAGCGCGCGATGGAGGAGTACGGGCTCGAGGTCGACGTGCTGATCGCCGAGTACGGCCCGGATCAGCCGGTGCCGCCCGCCGCGGACGCCCCCGAGGACGCCGCGCCCGAGCCGTACGACCGGGCCAAGCAGGAGAAGCGCGCCAAGCAGGCCGAGCGCCAGCTGGCCCAGCTGGGCAAGGTGAACCCGCTCGCGCTGGAGGAGTTCGCGGCGCTGGAGGAGCGCCACGCCTTCCTGACCTCTCAGCTGGAGGACCTGAAGAAGACCCGCCGGGACCTGCTCACCGTGGTCAAGGAGGTCGACGACCGCGTCCAGCAGGTGTTCGCCGCGGCCTACGAGGACACCGAGCGGGAGTTCGTCGGCATCTTCTCCCGGCTGTTCCCGGGCGGTGAGGGCAAGCTGACGCTGACCGAACCGGAGGACCTGCTCGCCACCGGTGTCGAGGTCGAGGCGCGGCCCCCGGGCAAGAAGGTCAAGCGGCTGTCGCTGCTGTCCGGCGGCGAGCGCTCCCTCGTGGCCGTCGCCTTCCTGGCCGCGATCTTCAAGGCGCGGCCGTCGCCGTTCTACGTGCTGGACGAGGTCGAGGCGGCGCTGGACGACACCAACACCCAGCGGCTCCTCTCCATCTTCGAGGAACTGCGCGAGTCGTCCCAGCTCATCGTCATCACGCACCAGAAGCGGACGATGGAGTCCGCGGACGCCCTCTACGGCGTCAGCATGCGCGGCGACGGCGTGACCCAGGTGGTCAGCCAGCGTCTGCGCGAGCCCGAACCGGCCTGACCGAGGGCGACGGCGTGATCCAGGTGGTCGGCCAGCGTCTGCGCGAGCCCGAACCGGCCTGACCGAGGGTGGCGGCGTGATCCAGGTGGTCGGCCAGCGTCTGCGCGAGCCCGAACCGGCCTGACCGAGGGTGGCGGCGTGATCCAGGTGGTCGGCCAGCGTCTGCGCGAGCCCGAACCGGCCTGACCGAAGGTGACGGCGTGATCCAGGTGGTCAGCCAGTGTTTCCGCGTTCCCGAGCCCGCCTGACCGAAGGTGACGGCCTGACCAAGATCAACCGGTCGGCACCACCAGGCGCTCGGTCCGCGCAGGCACAGCCGCGCGAATTTACCGGCGTGACGGCAGTCTGACAAGGATTTCGCCTGTTTTGTCCATCTTGTCCCAGCTTGCAGCTGGCTTCGCTAGAGTCACGGCGTTCCCTCCACCAACAAAAGGGAAGGTCGACGTGGACCCCCAACGTCTGAAGGACAACTTCGCCCTGGTCGCGGCGCACGGCATCGACGTGGCCGAGTACTTCTACGCGGATCTCTTCGAGCGGAACCCCTCGTACCGGTCGCTCTTCCCGGCGTCGATGGCGCGCCAGCAGCAGGTCCTGCTGGAGGCGCTCGCCCAGATCGTCTCCCTCGTGGACGACCCGGAGCGGCTGGTCCCGTACGTCCAGGGGCTCGGCCGTTCGCACGCCGGCTTCGGCGTCACCCCCCAGCACTACCCGGAGGTGGGCGCCAGCCTCGTCGCGACGCTCAAGTACTTCAGCGGCGACGCCTGGACCGCAGAGCTGGAGAAGGACTGGGTGGAGGCGTACGGCGTCGTCGCCGACGTCATGATCAAGGCCGCTGACGAGAAGTAGACGCCGGGGCGACGGCCCGCCCGGCTTCGGGAGAATGTGTGGATGCTCAACGGCTGAAAGACAACTTCGCTCACGTGGCGCAGCACGGTGACCAGGTAGCGCTGTTCTTCTACTCGGATCTGTTCCTGCGCAACCCGCGGCTGCGGGAGATGTTCCCCGTCGGCATGAGCCATCAGCGCGATCGCCTGCTGTCCGCGCTGGGACGCATCGTGTCGCAGGTCGACAACCTTCCGGATCTCGTTCCGTTCGTGCAGCAACTCGGCCGGGATCACCGCAAATTCGGAGTGGAGGCCCTGCACTATCCCGAAGTCGGGGCGAGCCTCGTCGCCACCCTCCGTTACTTCTCCGGGCCCTCGTGGAGCGAGCAGCTGGCGCAGGACTGGACGGACGCCTACAACCTGCTCTCTAAGGTCATGATCGAGGCGGCCCAGGAGGACGCCGCGTCGCGCCCGTCGTGGTGGAACGCCCAGATCATCGCGCACGAACGCCGGCGGTTCGATCTCGCGGTCATGCGGGTCCTGCCCGACCGGCCGTTCCCGTACCGGCCCGGGCAGGCGCTGTCGCTCGAGGTCCCGGCCCGGCTGCGGATGTGGCGCTACTACTCGATGGCGAACGCCCCCCGGCCCGACAACACCCTGGACTTCCATGTACGGCTGATCGACGGCGGCCCGGTCAGTCCGGTCCTCGTCCGATCGATCGCCGTCGGCGACTGGATCAAACTCGGTCCGCCGATCGGCACGATGACCCTCGACGAGCGGTCGGAACGCGACATCCTGCTCATCGGCGGCAGCACCGGTCTGGCACCACTCAAGGCGATCCTCGAACAGATCGCCGCGCGTCCCGCCCCGCCGCGCGTCCACCTCTTCTTCGGCGCGCGATACGTCGACGGCCTGTACGACCTGGACGAACTGCAGAAGCGGGCGGCCGGGACGCCGTGGCTCACCGTCATCCCGGCGGTCTCCGACCACGATCCAGGTCCGGCGGCCGAGCGCGGCACGCTTCCCGACATCGTCGGACGGTACGGACGGTGGCAGGAGCATGACGCCTATGTCTGCGGCTCGCCGGGAATGACCGACGCGACCGTCGATCGGCTCCTCCAGCTCGGGCTGAGCCACGACCGCATCCGGACCGACAAGTACGCGGACGCTTAAGAGGAGAGCTATGACCTCCCCCGATATCCACGGCGCCCAGCGCCTCACCCCGGCGGAGCTGCAGTCGGTCAACTTCCAGCGCGCTCCGCTCGGCCGCCGGGGCTTCGACGAGGACCAGGTCAGGGCGTTCCTGCGCCAGGTCGAGCAGGAGCTGGTCCGCGTCCTCAACGAGAAGGCGGGCCTGGAGAACGAGGTCGCCCGTCTGCGAGAACGCATCGCGGGCAGCCCGCCCGGCGTCAGCACGGTGAAGCCCGAGGACGCCCACATCCAGGCCGTACGGATCCTGTCGAACGCGCAGCAGACCGCCGACCAGTACGTCGCGGACGCCCAGCGGTACAGCAGGGAGATCACCGAATTGGCCAGGCGCGGCCGGGACGAGATCCTCTCCGACGCTCAGTCCCGCGCCGTCCTCGTCCTGGAGGAGGCCCACCGGCAGGCGTCGAGCGCCGCCGAGGCGGTAGCGCCGTCGACCGAGCCGATGTCCGGGGACGAACGGCGGGACCTCGAGCGCGAGATCGCCTATCTGCGGACGTTCAGCGACGTCTACCGGACCCACCTGCGCAGCTACCTCGAGGCGCTGCTGCGCAACGTCGAGGAGTGGGAGAAGTCCGAGCGTGACTCGGTCTCCGACACCCGCGCGTCCCTTCCCCGGATGGACTGACCCGTCCCCGGCCAGGCGGCGCTCGCCCGCGGGTAGCGCCGCGAGGGGGCCGCGGCTGCCGGTCGCCGCCGCGCCCCGCGGACCACAGGACCGGCGCGGCCACCTCCGCCCGCTCGGCGCCGGCAGACTGCCGCGCGGGGAGTACGACCGCACCGACGGGCGGTGAGCGGGTAGGGACCGGGTGGGCAGCCGGATCCTTCTGCGAGACTGGGACACGCTATGGAATACGTGATTCTCGCCATCGCCATCGTCGTGCTCGCCGTCGTGGCGGGCGGGTTCTTCCTGGTCCGGGGCCGGCGCGGTGCCGCACCGCCGCCGTGGGCACCGGAAGCACCCAAGACGCCCGAGACCCCTCGCGGCGGCACCGCCGTCATCGAGGAAGAAGAGACCGTCGCGCCGCCCACCCGGGCGCCGGTCCCCGAGGCGCCGCCCGCCCCGCCCGAGATCGAGGTGCCGCCGCCGTCCGCCGGCCGCCTCGTACGGCTGCGGGCGCGCCTGTCCCGCTCCCAGAACGCCCTGGGCAAGACCCTGCTCACCCTGCTGTCCCGCGACACGCTGGACGACGACGCCTGGGACGAGATCGAGGACACCCTCGTCCAGGCCGACGTCGGCGTCACGCCCGCCCGGCAGATCGTCGAAGACCTGCGCACCAAGGTGAAGGTCTACGGCACGCGGACCCCGGATGAGGTCCGCGGGCTGCTCAAGGACGAGCTGCTCGCCCAGATCGGAAAGGACCTGGACCGCTCCCTGCGCACCGAGCCGCACGGTGCCCAGCCCGCGATCATCCTCGTGGTCGGCGTCAACGGCACGGGCAAGACGACCACCTGCGGCAAGCTCGGGCGGGTCCTCGTCGGAGACGGCCGGTCCGTCCTCCTCGGGGCGGCCGACACGTTCCGCGCCGCCGCCGCCGACCAGCTGCAGACCTGGGGCTCCCGGGTCGGCGCCGAGGTCGTGCGCCGGGACGAGGGCGCCGACCCGGCCAGCGTCGCCTTCGAAGCGGTGAAGAAGGGCATCGAGGACCGCGTCGACACGGTCATCGTCGACACCGCGGGCCGCCTCCACACCAAGACCGGCCTGATGGACGAGCTCGGCAAGGTCAAGCGCGTTGTCGAGAAGCAGGCCCAGGTCGACGAGGTCATCCTCGTGCTCGACGCGACGACCGGGCAGAACGGCCTGCGCCAGGCCCGCGTCTTCGCCGAGGTCGTCGACGTCACCGGCATCGCGCTGACCAAGCTGGACGGCACCGCCAAGGGCGGCATCGTCATCGCGGTCCAGCGCGAGCTCGGCGTCCCGGTCAAGCTCGTCGGTCTGGGGGAGGGCCCCGACGACCTGGCGCCCTTCGACCCCGAGGCCTTCGTCGACGCCATCCTGGGCGGCTGACCCGCAGCGGTCGCGGCGCCCGAGCCCCGGTAACGGGGAGACCCTCGCAGGGCGCCGTCGGCCGGGTCGGCGCCGAGCCGAAGCCTCCGCGCACTCCGGCCGTAGTGGAGGGCAGCGCGGAGGGGCGGCCTCCGGGCGGTCGCGGTGGTCCGGCCGGTCAGTCCTCGCGGAGGAGCGCAGCGGTAGGCACCCGGTCAGTCCCCGGGGAGGGCGGGCGTCGGCGACGGCAGATGCGGCGCTGAGGGGTGGCCTCCGGGCGGTCGCGGCGCTCGGAGCTCCGGGCGCGGGGAGGTTCTCGCGGGGCACCGTCGGCCGGGGCGGCGCCCGGCCGAGGCCTCCGGGCACTCCAGCCGGTCCTCGCGGAGGACAGCGCGGAGGGTCGCAACCGAGGCCTCCGGGCCGTTCGGTCAGTCCTCGCGGAGGGCGTCGGCGACGGCGGCGGCCAGGGCCAGCCTCGCCCCGCCGTGGAACGCCGCGCTGAACGCCCGGGCCCCCAGAGCCTCCTGGGCGCGCTTCTCGCACCGCTGGTGGGAGGCGACGTGATACGGCAGCTGGGTCGGCGAGAAGCCGATCTCCTGCCAGACGCGGTCCGCGGCACCGAGCAGGCGGGCCGCGCGCTCCTGGGCACCGCGGACACCCGCGGTCCAGGCCAGCACCTCCAGGAACTGGGCGAGCCCCCAGCGGTCCTCGATCACGGTCCAGGGGGCGGAGACCTGGCGCATCATCGCCTCCGCCTGTCGCCAGTCGCCCTGCTTCCATGAGGCGATGCCGATGGCGAACAGCGCGTACGCCCGGAACAGAGGCGCGTCCCTGGCGTCGCAGAGGGCGACGAGCTCCTCGCCGAGCGCCGCGGCGAGGTTCGGATCCTCCGAGACGCAGAACATCGACGCCAGGTAGAGGTTGAGGCCGACGGCGTCGAGATCACCGGCGGCCCAGTGGCGGTCCCGGGCCTCCTTCATCAGGGCGAGCCCGCGTCGGCCGTCCCCCGTGGACAGCGCGGCGATGCCGGACACCATGGTGGCGAACGCCGAGGCCGTCGTGTCCCCCGCCGCGTCGGCGAGCCGGCGGCACTCGTCGATCCGCGCGAGCGCCCCGGGGATTTCACGCTGGTAGAGGGCGAGCAGGGCGTCGACCCACAGCGCGGTGATCCGTGTGTCTCCGGGGGCGGGCACGAGATCCAGCCCGCGCTCCAGCCAGTGGCGGCCCTCGCTGAGGGCCCCGGCGAGCAGCCAGAACCCCCACATCGACGTGGCGATCTCCAACCCCGCGGGCGCCGAGGCCGGGCGGCCGTAGCATCCCTCGATGGCCGTACGCAGGTTGGGGAGCTCGGCCCGCAGGACCCGGAAGCGGTCGAGCTGATCGGCGTTCATCCGGTCGATCCGGCACCGCTGGGCCAGCGCTCTGTAGTAGGCGCAGTACCGCTCGAGCAGCCGCCGTTCCTCGGCCCCGTCCAGGTGTTCGCGCCCGTACGCGCGGATGCTGTCCAGCATGCGGTACCGCGTGCCGGTGCCGGTCCGTTCGGCGGTCAGGACCGACTTGTCCACCAGGCCGGCGCACAGCTCGAACACGTCCTCGGTGGCGATGTCCCCGACGGCGCAGATCTCTTCGGCGGTCTCGAGGTCGACGCCGCCAGGGAAGGTGGCGAGGCGGGCCCAGAGGTGTTGTTCGGCGGGGGAGCACAGGTCGTGGCTCCAGTCCATGGTGGCGCGGAGGGTCTGGTGGCGGGGGAGGGCGGTGGTGTTGCCGCCGGTGAGGGCGGTGATGCGGTCGTCGAGTTCGCGGAGGAGTTGGTCGATGGGGGTGGTGCGTAGGCGGGCGGCGGCGAGTTCGATGGCCAGGGGGATGCCGTCGAGGCGTCCGGAGATGCGGGCGATGGTGGGGGCGTTTGCGGCGTTGACGGTGAAGCCGGGGTTTACGGTGGCGGCTCGGTCGCTGAACAGCCGCACCGCCTCGCACCGGGCGATCTCGCGGACGGGGTCGTGCTCGTCGGCGACCGCGAGAGAGGGGATGGCCAGCACCTGCTCGCCGGTCAGCCCGAGCCGGTGCCGGCTGGTGGTCATCACACACAGGCGCGGGGCGGCCCGCAGGAGGCCGTTCACGAGGTCCGCGCATGCCTGCAGCAGATGCTCGCAGTTGTCCAGCACCAGCAGCGTCCGCTTGTCGGCCAGGTAGTCGGCGAGAAGGGGGATGATCTGGCGGTCCCCCTGCCGGAGGCCCAGGGCCGCGGCCACGGCCGGCCCGAGCAGGCCGCCCTCCTCGAGGGTGGCCAGCTCCACGACCTCCACTCCGTCGGGGAACCAGCCGCGTACGGCCCTGGCGGCCCGAAGGGCGAGCCGTGTCTTGCCGACGCCACCCGGGCCGGTGAGCGTGAGTAGCCGTGTTCGCGGGAGGAGCCGTCGCACCTCGGCCATCTCGCGCTTGCGGCCGACGAAGCTCGAGCCGTCGGTGGGCGGGTGGTCCCTGGCCAGAAGGTCCTGATCAGGCATTTCTCTCCATGGTAGGAGATTCAGTAGGGCGAGAGGGCCTCGCTCGGCCGGCTCGTTCCGCACCGACCACGTATCGCTGTCCAGCCCCCTGCCGGAGCCCACTCCAGCGCCGTTCGGGTCATCGGTGGCCCGGGCGGCCCCCGGAGCCGCGCTCGGAGGCCCCGTCGTCTTGTTCTGCGACCCACGCGGCGATCTGGGCGCGTGAGGTGAAGCCGAGTTTACGCAGGATGCGCTCGACGTGGCCCTCGGCGGTCCGCTGGGCGACCACGAGCGCGGACGCGATCTCCTTGTTGCTCATCCCCTTCGCGACGAGTTTGGCCACCTCCATCTCCCGGCTGGTCAGCGGCGAGGGCGCTCCCTTCGCCGCGGGGAACGGCGCGGGCCGCACCTCGCCTTCGTGGAGGGCGTAGGCCGTCGCGCGATCGAGCGACATGTCGCAGCCCTCCCGGAACAGGGCGTCGAACCGCTCGGTGCCGAGATGGTCCCGGACCGCCGTCTCGCAGTCCTCGTGGTACTCCTCGAGGTAGCCGAACGGCGGTCCGCCCACCAGGCGCCAGAACTCCCGCAGCGCACCGAGCAGCCGGGCGGCACGCTCCGGGTCGCCCTCGTCGGCGGCGATCCAGGCCAGGACGTCGACGCACAGCGCGACGCCGAGGCGGTCGTCGAACGGCTGCTTGAGCCGGATGGCCTGCTGTTCGAGCTCTGCCGCGCGTTTCAGATCGCCCTGCCGCCAGACCTCGATCCCCAGGACGGACAGCGTGTAGGAGCAGAACCAGCGGTCGTTCCGGGCCTCGCAGAGCCGCCGGCACTCGTCGAACAGCGCGACGGCCTCCTCGGAGCGCCCGATCAGGGAGTAGGCGGTGGCGAGGTACATGAGCGAGTTCGCCACGCCGGCCGGATGTCCCAGCTCCCGGTGGCGTGCGAGGGAGTCCTCCAAGAGGGTCACGGCTCCGCCCAGGTCGTGACGGATCAGCGCGGCGAGGCCCGCGACGTACTGGCACTGGGCGAAGGTCACCGGATCCTCGACCGGGTCGGCGAGCGCGCGGCTCTTGTCCAGCATCGGGCCGGCGGCCGCGAAGTCGCTCTGGAGGACGGCCAGCCGGGCGTGCACGCACAGGCCGGCAGCGCGGGCGGCGGGAGACGCCGAATCGTTGCCCAGGAGCGCGTCGAGCCAGCGCCGGCCCTCATGCAAGAGTCCGGCCGCGATCCAGTAGAACCGCAGCCTCGAGGCTATGGCGAGGCCGGCGTCGACCTCCTCCGGCGCCGAGAGGCAGTAGTCGAGGGCGATGCGGATGTTGCCGTGCTCCAGCCGCAGCCGGTCGAAGCAGGCGACCTGGTCGGGCCCGAACCACGCCTCGTCCGACCGGGCGACCAGATCCCGGTAGTAGTCGCGGTGGCGTTGCTGGACGAGGTGTTCGGTGCCCGAGGCGATCAGGCGTTCGCGGCCGTATTGACGGATGGTCTCCAGCAACCGGTACCGCACCGTCCCCGGATGCTCCTCCCGCA
>NZ_BAABHK010000030.1:0-93179 GCF_039542055.1 Actinoallomurus vinaceus | reverse complement strand
CCCGGATCTTCAAACGCATCCGCCCCGGCTTCCGCTACGAACGCTCCCTGAGCGTCCTCACCGCCGCCAGGGAGGCGGGCCTGGTCACCAAGTCCAACCTCATCCTGGGGATGGGCGAGACCCGCGAGGAGGTCTCCGAGGCGATGCGGGACCTGCATGAGGCCGGGTGTGAGCTGCTGACCATCACCCAGTACCTGCGTCCCTCCCCCCGCCACCACCCGGTCGAACGCTGGGTCAAACCCGAGGAGTTCATCGAGCTGAAGGACGAGGCCGACCAGATCGGCTTCGCCGGGGTGATGTCCGGACCGCTGGTGCGTTCCAGCTACCGCGCCGGCCGCCTCTACCAGCAGGCCATCACCGCCCGCCAGGCCCACTAGGGCTCAAAAGAGGAACGCCCCGGCACGAGGCCGGGGCGTTCCCCTCTTCCGGGGGGACAGAAGTCTCAGGGGCGCGACGTCACCAGTTCTTGTCGAGTCGGGGGACGTTCGGCGGGAGCCGGTGGCCGTGCGGGTACATGACGTAGGCGATGCCTCCACTGGAGGAGCTGCGCAGCCAGACGTTCTCGAAGTTGGCGCGCGGGTAGACGTGGCGCACGGCCGCGTCGGAGGGTGACGCCGGGTCGTTGATGATCGGGTCCCCGCTCTTGGTGAACCCGACGACCACGAACAGGTGGCCGTTCGTGCTGTAGCCGGCGCCCGGCATCTCGGCCGCCTTGAACGACTGCGAGGTCACGACGGGGATGCCGGCCTTGATGAACTGCTCGAGTTCGGCGACCGTGCGCAGCCGCGTCACGAAGCCGTTCAGGCCGAACCGCCCGGCGTACGCGGGGTTGAACGGCCAGTTCCCGGCGCCCTGGTAGTTGTAGTCGTAGGTGTTGCGGGCGGCGTGGTCCACCTGCGGGTCGGCGTACGACTGGTCGACCCAGGACAGGTCGTGCTTCGACGGCCCGCGCTTCCAGTACGCGACGACCATGGACGTCGAGGTCGGGCTGCACCACGCCTCGCCGCCGTTGTCGTACTCGGGGTACTGCCCCTTGTGGATCTCCTGGGAGTAGGACGGGACCTTCAGCTCGATGCCCTCCGCGCCGCCGAGCGGGCTGACCGGCACCGCCGTACGGGACGGCAGCAGCGAGGCCATCGCGCCGACCGAGCGCAGCACGGGCCGTACGTGCTTTCCGGGCAGCCGGTAGAGCGTCACGCGCAGCTGGTAGGAGGTCAGGGAGTTCTTGGCGACGAAGGTGTCGATGTCGACGTTGCCGTCGTCGTCCTTCTGCCCCGGCACCGACGTGCGGTGGATGTCGCCGCCCGCCTTCGGGTCGTCGGCGGCCCAGCGGCCCATGACGTACCACTTGGTGTCGGCGCCCGCGCCCGTGTGCCCGCGCATCTCCACCTGCAGCCAGCTGCCGTGCGGGGTGCTCGCGGTCCAGGACGCGACCAGTTGGCTCGCGCCGAAGCCGATCGGCACGGTCGGGGAGGTCCAGCGGGCGTAGTCCCAGGTCTTGGTGCCGCCGCCGTACGGGTCGGCGTAGGTGGTCGTGCCGACCGGGTGCGCGATCGTCAGGGCGCCGGCCCCGTACGGACGGACGCCCTCCGAGGAGCCGTTCGCGAAGTCGCGGGCCGACGTCCACTGGTGATACGCGACGCGCGGCTGATCGGCGGCGCTCACCTCGGCCGAACCGGTCGCCGGGGTCGCCGCCACCGTGGCGAGACCGACGGATATGAGGAGCGGAACCTTCCATGCCGAGGCACGGACATCGGACCAGGCCATGACGACTCCAAGAGCAGCGGGAACCTGCTTCGGGACGCTAGGACGGCACACTCGATCATGTCAACGCTTTACGGGCCCTGTGGCTGGATCGAAATTTGTTAACGACCGGCATGGCCCGCTTTCGACTCGGTACCCGATCCCTCGTATCCTTCCATCCATGGCAAAGAAGCCCCAGGACGGCGCGCAGGACGAGCGCCCCGGTCGCCTCAAGCAGATCCGCATGGTCGCCTCGTTGGTCCACCAGGCCAACCCGAAGGCGATGCCGATCGTCTTCGCGGCGGCGATCGGCACACTCGTCCTCTTCGTGATCCTCGGGCTGGTCCTCGGCCAGGCGCTGTTCATGATCCCGCTGGGCGTCCTGGTCGCGATCGCCGTCGGCATGATCATCTTCGGCCAGGTGGCGCAGCGCACCCAGTACTCCATGATCGAAGGGCAGCCGGGCGCCGCCGCGTCCCTCGTGGAGAACATGCGGGGCCGCTGGGTCGTCACCCCCGCCGTCCAGGCCAACCGCAACATGGACGTCGTGCACCGGGTCATCGGCCAGCCCGGCGTGATCCTGCTCTCCGAGGGGCCGCGCTCGCGCGTCGGCAAGCTCATCGGCGCCGAGAAGAAGCGCATCTCCCGCGCCGCCTCCGAGGTGCCGATCTACGACATCCAGGTCGGCACGGAAGACGGACAGATCCCGATCAGCAAGCTGCAGCGTCACCTGACCAGGCTCCCGCGCAACCTCAAGAAGGACCAGGTCAGCGAGCTGATCGACCGGCTCAACGCGCTGCCGCAGGCGATGCAGATGCCCAAGGGCCCGATCCCGAGGGGCGCCCGCACACCGAAGGGCCCCAAGCCCCGTACGCGTTAGGTCAGCGGCGTACGACGACGCCGGCGGCCGCGCGGTCGTGCAGGCCGCGGTAGTCCCGGTCCCAGATCAGCGCGGGCACGACCAGCACCAGGAGCAGCGCCCGCACGAACGCCCAGAGCGGGCCCAGCGGTCGGCCGTCCGTACGGACGACGCGCAGCCCGCACAGCGCCTTGCCCGCCGTCGTGCCGATGAGGCCGGTGAGCAGCCACGTCAGCACGCCGAACACCCCGAGCGTGAGGAGGCTGCGGGCCTGCGCGCTCCAGTGCAGCGCGCCCGCCAGAGCGGTGGCGACGAGCAGGGCGATCAGCCAGTCGATCGCCAGGGCCCCGAGCCGCCGGCCGTACCCCGCGACGGAGCCCGCCCCCTCCTGGGGAAGGCCGAGGCGCTCCCCCGGGTACCCGAGATCCACGCCCGCCGCGCGGGCCCCTTCGATCCACGATCCGGCCGAGCGCCGACGTCCACTCATACCCCCAAAGTTATCCGGGCAACCCCGCCGAGCCGACTCCAGGCCCGCCGTAACACACGCGAAACACATGGGACATGGCATGGAAACCGCGGGCACCTAGCGTTCTAAACGCAAAAAAGCGCCCCAAGGAGGTTGGATGTTCAACAGCGCCGAAGAGGTCCTGTCCTTCATCAGGAACGAAGGGGTGCAGTTCGTCGATGTCAGGTTCACGGACCTGCCGGGCACGACGCAGCACTTCACGTTCCCGGTGGAGAACTTCGGAGAGAACGTCTTCACCGACGGGCTGATGTTCGACGGTTCCTCCATCCGTGGGTTCCAGGAGATCCACGAGTCGGACATGCTGCTGCTGCCGGACCCGTCGACGGCTGTGCTCGACCCGTTCCGCCAGCACAAGACGCTGAACATCACGTTCTTCGTCCACGACCCGCTGACCGGCGAGCCGTACAGCCGTGACCCGCGCAACGTCGCCCGCAAGGCACAGGACTACCTGCGCGGCACCGGCATTGCGGACACGGCGTTCTTCGGCCCGGAGGCGGAGTTCTACATCTTCGACGACGTGCGCTTCGAGACGAAGCAGCACGAGTCCTACTTCCACATCGACTCCATCGAGGGCGCGTGGAACACCGGCCGCAAGGAGGAAGGCGGCAACCTCGGCTACAAGCCGCGGTACAAGGGCGGCTACTTCCCGGTGCCGCCGATGGACCACTTCACCGACCTGCGGTCGGAGATGGTCCGCCAGCTCATCGAGTGCGGCATCGAGACCGAGATGCAGCACCACGAGGTCGGCACGGCCGGTCAGGCGGAGATCGACA
Organism: Actinoallomurus vinaceus; assembly: GCF_039542055.1. Taxonomy (NCBI): domain Bacteria; kingdom Bacillati; phylum Actinomycetota; class Actinomycetes; order Streptosporangiales; family Thermomonosporaceae; genus Actinoallomurus; species Actinoallomurus vinaceus. The sequence goes on along the minus strand of NZ_BAABHK010000030.1, from coordinate 89,278 downwards.
TCAAGTTCGACACGCTGCTGACCATGGCCGACAAGATGATGCTCTACAAGTACATCGTGAAGAGCGTCGCCCGGGGGGCCGGCAAGACGGTCACCTTCATGCCCAAGCCGATCTTCGGTGACAACGGCTCCGGCATGCACTGCCACCAGTCGCTGTGGAAGGACGGCTCGCCGCTCTTCTACGACGAGGTCGGCTACGCGGGCCTGTCCGACATGGGCCGCTACTACATCGGCGGTCTGCTCAAGCACGCCCCGTCGCTGCTGGCCTTCACCAACCCGACGGTGAACTCCTACCACCGCCTGGTCCCGGGCTACGAGGCGCCGGTCAACCTGGTCTACTCCCAGCGCAACCGCTCGGCCTGCGTCCGCATCCCGATCACGGGGTCGAACCCGAAGGCCAAGCGCCTGGAGTTCCGGGTGCCGGACCCGTCCGCCAACCCGTACCTCGCGTTCGCGGCCATGCTGATGGCCGGCCTCGACGGCATCAAGAACAAGGTCGAGCCGCCGGAGCCGGTGGACAAGGACCTGTACGAGCTGCCGCCGGAGGAGGCCCGCAACATCCCGCAGGTGCCGGGCTCGCTGGAGGCCGTCCTCAACGCGCTCGAGGCCGACCACGACTATCTCCTCGAGGGCGGCGTGTTCACGCCCGACCTCATCGAGACGTGGATCGCCTACAAGCGCGAGAACGAGCTGGACCCGATCCGGCTCCGCCCGCACCCGCACGAGTTCGAGCTCTACTACGACGTGTGATCAGGGGGGATGTGCTCACCTGGTAAGACATCAGGTGACCTCCCTCTGAGTCCGCACAGAGTCCACAGAACCGGCCCGGTCCGCCAGCACAGCATCCACGGCGGACCGGGTCGATTCGTCTTTGTCGAGCCAAAGGTGCCCGTAAACGTCGAGCGTCGTCTTGGCCAACGCGTGCCGGACGCGAGGCCGCCGGGCAACCGCCTACTCGGTGCTGAGGTCGAGGTCTGGATGGCCGAGCCATACGTCGTGCGCGTCCTCACCGCGGCCGTCCAGGATGACCGCACTGGCCACCGGTGAGTAACCGGAGGCCACGACGGTGTACTGGCCGCCGGTCAGGTCGGCGAAGGCGTACTCCCCGTCCGGACCCGTGATCACGACTCCGACCTCCTTCCCGGCGGCGTCCAGCAGCGCAACCCGGACATCGGACAGCGCGCCGCGTCCGGTGGCTCGCACCGTGCCGCGGAGCCAGGCGCCTGCCAGCAACTGGACATCCTGGCGGGTCTGGTCGATGCCGACCTCGACGATGATCGCGGACGGCCGATGCGCGGCGGCGCTGACGGCCAGCGTGTAAGTTCCCGCCGCTATCCGCCTGACGGCGTAGCCGCCATCGGCGTCGGTCGTGTCGGCCGCGACGACCTCGCCAGATGCATCGGTCACCACGACCATTGCGTCCCGCACCGGTTCGCCGTCCACATCACGGACGGTGCCGACGAGCCTGTCGGCGCCGATGAGCACCGGATCGAAGTCGGTCGGCTGGTCGCCGGTCACCACGGTGGCGGCCCGCGGTTCGTGGTCACCCGCCGACGCGATCAGCACATAGGCACCGGTGCTCGGCGTCGGCACCTCGTACCGGCCGTCGGTTGACGTGGTTGCGCGGCCGATCTGATGACCGCGGACGTCGATCAGCGTGAGCGCGGCGTGGGCCACCGGCACGCCGTTGGCATCGCGGACGAACCCGCGGATCACTCCGCCATGCTGAGCGTCCTCGCCACCTACGGAGCCGTACACGACCTTCGGGGCCTGCGGGTCCATGCCGGCAAAGACCGGTTCCTGCTCGCTTTGGTGGTCGTGGCGGCCTCGCGCACCCGCCTCCCCGATCGATGCGGACGCGCCCATGCCGACGGCGGTGGTGGCTTCCTTGTTCACCGGGTTGGTGGTGTGGGGCCGGTTGTTCACGAAGACGAAGGCGATGAGTGCTGCGCAGAGGAAGACCGCCGCGATGACGGTCATCCCGGCGTGGATGCCGGAGGTGAAGGCGTCGCCGACCGCAGCGGTCACATTCGGCGGGGCGGTTCCCTGACCGGTGCCGCTGGAAGCGGCCTGCTCGACGGCCGGCCAGGCGGCCTGGGGAACATGGTGGGAGCCGAGCCGGCCTGGCAGTTGGGACGCGAACCGGCCGGCGAGCAACGCGCCCAGCAGTGATGAGCCCATGACCGATCCGACCTGGCGGAAGGCGTTGACGGCCCCGGAGGCCATGCCGGCGCGTTCGTGGGAGACGCTGACCAGTGCCGCGGCCGTGCTGGGGGCCGCTACCAGCCCGCATGCGGCTCCGAAGAGCGCGTACAGCCACCACACGTGGGTGTAGGGAGTGCCTGGGTCCTGGGTGGTGAGTCCGAAAGCGCCCCCCGCTCCCAGGAGCAGACCGAGGGTGAGGGGCAGTTTGAAGCCGGTGTGGCGGATGACTCGTCCGGTCACGTAGGCGACGACGACGTAGACCCCGAAGAACGCCAGCATGCGCCAGCCCACCTCCAGGCCGGTCAGGCGCTGGACGCGCTCGTAGTAGAGCACCGACAGGATGGCGACGCCGGTGAAGCCGAAGAGCGAGACGGCCGCGATGAACATGACGGCGCTGAAGGAGGCCGAGCGGAACAAGGTGATGTCCAGCAGCGGTGTGGTGCTGGCCCGCTCGACCAGGACGAAGCCGATGAGGGCAGCGGCCGCGATGATCCAGGCGGTGAGGATGCGGGTGCTGGTGTAGCCGTCGTGTCCGCCTTCGATGATGGCGTAGACCAGGCCGGCGATGCCGAGGATGCCCAGAAGCTGGCCGGGGATGTCGAGCTTGCCGCCGGGGCTGCGGGATTCAGTGACGAAAGCGGCGACGGCGATGGTGACGACGCCCAGGGCGGCGGTGGACAGGAAGACGGTGTTCCAACGGAAGTGATCGAGGAGTACTCCGGCGATCAGCGGGCCGACCGCGAGTCCGATGCCGGATGATGCCACCCAGGCGGTGACGACTTCGGTGCGCCGGTGGGGGTCGGGGAAGGTGGCGCCCAGGATGGCGAGGCTGTTGGGCAGGATGAGGGCGCCACCGACACCGGAGATGAACTGACCGGCGATGACGGTTCCGGTCGAGCCGGCGGCGTAGACGGTGAGCGATCCAATGATCATGATCGCGGCGCCGGTCAGGAAGGCCCGTTTGCGGCCGTAGCGGTTACCGATGGTGCCCGCGGACATGACCAGGCTCGCCACGAGCAGGCTGTAGGCCGAGGGGATCCAGACCAGGCTGGTCGGGGCGACGTGCAGATCGTCCTGGATGGCCGACAGGGCCGTCACCGATGCGGTGATCAGCAGGAAGGTCATCATGCTGCCCAGGCACATCGCGATGAGTGTGAAGGCCTCCGAGAGCCGATGCGAACCGCCGCCTCGGGGGGGCCGGGCGTCGGCTCGCCGGCCTGCTCGCGGGGACGCGCCTGTGGGCCGGGCCACGGCGTCGGCGGGGTTGGAGGGCATGGCTTTCTCGTTTCGGTCGAGCTACGGGTAGCGAGCCGCGACATCGTCGGCGAGTTGGCGGTGGCTGTTTCGACGTGACCCTGGGAGTCGCCATCTGACACAGGCGCGTCCTGAGGTCCCGCGGCGCCCTGGACCGGTCGGGAGAGCGCCGTGGGAGTCCGGTCAGTAGGGGATCGGGCGGTTCTCCCTCACCCAGTGCTGCTCGGCGTCGCTCCCCGACGGGGGCGGCGCGATTCCGTCCGTCATCCAGAGCTCCCGGGGCGTTTCGTCGACGTGGAACTCGCAGTACAGGCCGCGGTCCTTGGTGTGGGGGGCGAGCAGCCGGGCGAGGGCCTCGCCGGTCCGCTTGCGCGCGGCCGGGTCAACGGCGTGCCGGGCGATGTGCTCGACCACGAAGCGCACGGCGTTCTGCGAGGGCTCGCCGCCGATGTAGAAGGAGGACGCGTCGATCTCGTGGAAGAGCGTGACGACGTAGAACTTCGGCAGCCCGCGGTCGGTGTAGAACCCGGTGATGTCGTCGGCGAGTTGCTGCTTCTGCTGCGGGGTGTAGGTGCCGGGCGGGTGGTAGACGTGCCAGAGCGGCATGATTTTCTCCCAGGTCGGGTCGGGTGGAGCGCGGAGAGCGCTTCGGTCAGCGGCCGATGCCGAGGGTGAGGCCCTCCACGGGGCCGGAGAGCGCGGACTTGATCTTGCGGGTGACGTCGTCGACGAGCACTTCGCTGTCGCCGCGTTCGACGCCGTCCAGGACGATGCGGGCGACGTCGTCGGCGGAGATCTTCTGGACGGGGATGGCCGAGACCATGTCGGTGTCCGCGAAGCCCAGGTGGACGCCGACGACCTGCGTGTTCTGCGCGGCGAGCTCGATGCGCAGGGAGTTCGTCAGGGACCACAGCGCGGCCTTCGAGGCTCCGTAGCCGCCGCCTCCGGCCGACCAGGACAGCAGCGAGTGCATGTCGACCAGGACGCCGCCGCCGTTGTTCGCCAGCACCGGGGCGAATGCCTGAGCGATGCGCAGCGGGCCGAAGACGTTGGTGTCGAACATGTCCTTGACCTGCGTGAGGTCCGACGTGAGCAGCGGCGCTCGGTACAGGACACCGGCGTTGTTGAAGACCGTGTCGACATCCCTGGCGCGCTCGGCCAGGGCGGCGACCGAGGCGTCGTCGGTGACATCCAGGGCGAGGACCTCTACCCGCTCATCGTGGCTCGGGCCGGGCTTGCGCGCGGTGGCGTAGACCTTCTTCGCCCCCCGGGCCAGCAGCTCTTCGACGAACGCCTTGCCGATGCCGCGCTGACCTCCGGTGACCAGGGCGACAGAACCTTCGATCGCAGTCATGTGCGTTCTCCTCGACATGTACGGGCGGCCTGCACGGCCACCTGGCTAATGCTGACGAAAGTCAGTTACGACGTTATAACCCTAACTTGCATCCACGCAAGTCAGGTACGATTGCGACATGAGTGACCTGTTGGAGGATCGCGACACCTGGTCCATGGCCAACTGCTCGATCGCCCGTGCCCTGGCGGTCGTCGGCACCAAGTCGGCGCTGCTGATCATGCGGGAGGCCTTCTTCGGCACGCGCAGATTCGACGACTTCGCGCGGCGGGTGGGCATCGGCGAGCCCGCCACCGCGGCCCGCCTGAAGGAACTGACCGCCGCGGGACTGCTGGAGCGCTTCCCCTACCAGGAGCCCGGCCAGCGGACCCGCTCTGCCTACCGGCTGACCGCGAAGGGCCGCGACCTGTATCCCGTGATCATGGCGCTGCGGCAGTGGGGCGACGCCTGGGCCAGTGACGAGCAAGGACCGCCGCTGACCGTCCGCCACCGGGACTGCGGCGCCCCCGTACACGCCGTACTACGCTGCGAAAACGGCCACGACATCACCCCCGGGGACTCGGTCGTCGACGCGGGCCCAGGCCTGATCCGCACCGACCCCGAGAGCGCCTGACCACGCAGCGAGGCGAGCCTTGGCGAGCTTTCGCCGAGATTCTTCGTGCCTCCGGCAACGGCGATCCACGGCGCTGACGATGCCGCCCCTTCCGCCCGGCTCAAGCGCCGTCGGCAATGCCGTTCACCCGGCTCGCCGCGGGCCGCCTCGTGGTGAACCCGGGGAGCGTCGGCATGCCGTACGGACGGGCCGGGGGCCCACTGGGCGCTGCTCGGGCCCGGTGTCGAGCTGCGCCGTACGCTGCTGGACGTGGAGGCGGCGGTCGCCCGCGTCGCCGCGGACTCGGCCTTCGAGCAGGCTGCGGAATGGGCCGATTACTGCCTCAATGCCCGGTGCACCGAGGAGGACGCCTTCGCGATCTTCGTGCCGCGCGAAGGCCGCGGCGAGGGTCACGACGGCGGGACCGCTCGATGGTGACGTGCCACCCACCGGAATTGATCGATCGTTCTTCCGGCGGGCACTGGTCCGGACCGGGGGGACTGGAATAGCGTCCGAAGTCATGGACACGCCGCTGGTGCTGCTCGACGTGGACGGTGTTCTCAATCCCCTACAACGCTCCCCCGGTTATCAGCGGTACCGTGCCTCGCCCAACGGCGTCGTCTACCGGCTGCTGCTCAATCCCGCGCACGGGCCGCTGCTCACCGGGCTCGCGGCGGACATGGGCGCGGAGATCGTGTGGGCGACCTACTGGACGGACGCGGCCAACGACTGGATCGGCCCGCGGGTCGGGCTTCCCCAGCTGCGGCACGTTCCGATCCCGCCGCACGACCCGGAGTTCTCGCTCGGGGCGTGGAAGGCCCGGCACGTGGCCGCCTGGGTCGGCGCTCGGCCGTTCGTGTGGCTGGAGGACGAGCCCGACGTCCCTGAGGTGCTCGCCGAGGACTCCGGGCTGGGCCCGTACCTCATCGTCCCGGTGGATCCGCTGCACGGGCTCACCGAGACGCACGTCGCCCAGGCGCGTACGTGGCTGGAACAACTCACCGGGGACCATGGTTAGTGGTCAGGGACTACAGAGGAGGGGCCATGGCTTCGGTTCGGGTGGAGCGCACCGACGACGGGGGCTTCGTCGCCCGTAACGACCGCGGCGCGGAGGTCGCCTTCGGCGACGCCGGCCAGGACGGCGTCTTCACCCCGGTGGAGCTGCTGCTCGCCGCGCTCGGCGGCTGCGAGATCGTGACGGTGGAGCCGCTGACCGCCAAGCGCGGCCATCGGTTGGTGAAGCTCGCCGCGACCGTGGCGGCGGAGAAGGTCGCGCCGACCAAGCTCGGCACGATCACCGTCACGTACGACGTGGAGCTCCCGGAGGGGGACGAGAAGGCCGCGCAGGTCTTCGCCGACGTGGCGCACCGCGTGCACGAGAACCACTGCACGGTCGGCCGCGCGCTGCGCGAGGAGACCCCCTCCGAGCAGGTGCTGCCCGAGCTGTCCTGAGCCGGTCGCCGGGACGCTCAGGGCGCGCTCCCGGCTCGGTAGCCGGTCGCCGAGACACTCGGGATGAGCGCCACGGCGCCGGCACGACGCGGCGGCCTCGGTCCGGTAGCCGGTCGCCGAGACGCTCGGGGCGAGCGCCACAGCGCCGGCACGACGCGGCGCCACCGGCTCGGTAGCCGGTCGCCGAGCGGCTCGGGGTGAGCGCCGCGGCGTCTGCGCGACACGGCGGCCCCGGCTCGGTCACGGCACCGTGCGGGGGCCGTATCGTGTGGCCGTGGACGCCCTCGAGCGGTGGCGGCGCGCCGTCGCCGCGTGGAACGCCTCCGGCGGGCCGCGGGTGCGCCGGGAGGCTCGGCCGGCGGACGCGGAGACCGCCGTCCCGCCCGGCAGCCGGTCGTTCGCCCGGGAGCGGGAGGCGCTGCCCGATCAGGGCACCGTGCTGGACGTCGGCTGCGGCTCCGGCGGCGCCTCTCTTCCGCTCGCCGGACACGCCGGTCTGATCGTCGGTCTGGACCGCGAGGAGCACCTGCTGGCCGCGCTGCGCCGCAACGCCGAGAGCGTGGGGGTGCCGGTCCGGACCGTACGCGGCTCGTGGCCGGAGGCCGAGGCGCCACCGGCGGATCTGGTGGTCTGCCACCACGTGCTGTACGGCGCGGCGGACCTGGCGCCGTTCGCCGCGGCGCTCACCGGGCACGCCCGCCTCCGGGTCGTCATCGAGATCCCCGAGCGGCATCCGCAGCACGCGCTGAGCCCGCTGTGGGAGAGGTTCCACGGCGTCGTACGGCCCGCGCCGCCGACGGCGGCCGACGCGGCGGAGGCGCTCCGCGCCGCCGGTGTGCACCCTCAAGTGGAGACGTGGGTGGACGAGCAGGGATGGGGCGGCTACCCCGACCTGGCCGCCCTCGCGGACCGGGTGCGCCGTCGCCTGGACCTGCCGCCCGAGCGGACGGACGAGGTGACGGCCGCGTTGCTCGAGCTCGGCGTGGACCCCCGCCCGCCGGGCGGGCGCGTTGCGTTTCCCGGCACGATCGGCCGTACCCTGGTCACGATCTGGTGGGACCGATAGGAGCCGGCATCCCCCCTGAGGACTAGGCCCGTACTCTCCTGGGCCGAGTCGCAGACCATTCCTGGAGATGATCACAGGAGGATGCGGCTCGTCCAAGATTGACATCATGGCCCAGCTTGCCGCCCCCCACCCCAGTCCCACACGCCGGCCGCCCACCGCCCCGTCCTCGACGTCGTCGGCGCTGCGGCTATGGCGGGAGATCGCGCTGGCCGCCGCGTTCTACTGCGCGTACACACTGGTCCGGCTGCTGATCCCGCACGACGAGCCGGCGGCGTACGCACACGCGGGGCAGATCCTGCGGCTGGAGCACGCACTGGGCATCGACGTCGAGCTGAACCTCAACCACGGCCTCATGCACGAACCGCTGCTGGCCCGGCTCGCGAACTACTTCTACGCCACCGCGCACTTCGCCGTCACGCTCACGGTGCTCGTGTGGCTCTACCGGCGGCGGCCGCAGCACTTCCACCGGCTGCGCACCTCCCTCATGCTGGCCACGGGAATCGCGCTGATCGGCTTCTGGGTGTACCCGCTGGCGCCGCCGCGCTTCCTCGGCGGGCTCGGTTTCATCGACCCGGTGACGGCATTGCACACGTTCGGCCTGTATTCGTCGCCCCAGGCGGGTTCGCTGACCAATCAGTTCGCGGCAATGCCCTCAATGCACGCGGGGTGGGCATTGTGGTGCGCGGTCGCGGTGGTGACGCTTTCGCGCCGCCCGTGGGTACGGGCGATCGCGACACTTTACCCAATCGTGACAATTTTGGTGATCTTCTCGACGGCCAATCATTACCTGCTGGACGCGGCGGTCGGCATCGTGATCACGGCCGGCGCGCTGGCCACCTGCCTGTTCCCGTATCGCAAGGTGACCGCGAGCGGACGACTGAAAGATCACAAAGTGACAAACAAGACAACGAATACCGACGGCTCACCCGTTTCGATCTGAGACCATAGGGATCATGTCGAGGTCGGCCGTTGCGCCAGTCGCCACGGGCGACACGACGGGGGCGCGCGCGGAAGGGCAGACCGCGAAACGCCCCCGCTTCTACCGTGAGATCCTGCTCATCGCGCTCTGTTACAGCGCTTACTCCCTGGTCCGCAATCTGGTGCCGCCCAACCACACGGCGGCGCTCCATCGCGGGCACGACATCCTCCACCTCGAGGGGCTGCTGCACCTCAACGTGGAGCTGTCGATCAACCGGCTCTTCACCGATGTGCGGTGGCTCGGGGTCGGCGCCAACTACTACTACGCCAGCCTGCACTTCGTCGTGACGATCGGCGTGCTCGTCTGGCTCTACCTGCGCCACCCGGAACGCTATGTGTTCTACCGGCGGCTGATCTTCGCGACGACGGTGCTGGCCCTCATCGGGTTCTGGCTGTATCCGCTCGCGCCGCCGCGCATGGTGCCCGGCTTCGTCGACACGGTGCTGACGTTCCACACCGGCGGCCTGTACGAGTCCGGCGCCTCGCCGATCGCGTCGGTGTCGAACCAGTACGCCGCCATGCCGTCATTGCACACGGGATGGTCGCTGTGGTGCGCGATCGCCATCGCCGACGTGACGCGGCCGAACAGGTTCCGGTGGCTGGTCTACTGCTATCCGGTCGCGACCGTGATCGTGATCCTGGGCACCGCGAACCACTACCTGCTCGACGCCATCGGCGGTGTCGTCACCCTGTTCGCCGGCTACGCGGCCACGCGCACGGTCCGGACGATCATCCCCCGGCTCGGCCCGGCCGCCCGTATCTTCTCCACCGACACGGGCGGCACGTCGACGGCCGCTTGGCCGGTCCCGACTTCAAGCCCCGGGCCTGCGGGCGGCGAGCGCGGTTCGACGGCCGTCTGACCGGATCTGACGCCCGGCTTCAGACCCCGAGCTTGCGGGCGGCGAGCGCCGTGCCCTCCACCCGGGCGCGGATCTTGGCGAAGGCGGTCTCCCGCGAGGTCGAGGTGTCGTCGGCGAACGGCGAGAAGCCGCAGTCGTCGCAGGTGCCCAGCCGGTCGGGCGGCACGTGGCGGGCGGCGGCGAGGACCCGCTCGCACACCTCGTCGGGCGTCTCGACCCGGGGATCGATCGGGTCGGTGACGCCGATGAACACGCGCGCCCCCTCGGGCAGGTGGTCGGCGACGACGGCCAGTGCCCGGTCCGGCCGGCTCTCACCGGCCATCTGCAGGTAGAAGGCGCCGGCCCGCAGCCGGAACAGCTTGGGCAGCAGCTCCACGTAGTCGACGTCGAGGCTGTGCGTTGAGTCCTGGTCACCGCCCGGGCAGGTGTGCACGCCGATGCGGGCCCGCTCGGCCTCGGTGAACCGCTCGAGGACCGCGTTGTTGAGCGCGATGAAGTCGTCCAGGACGCCGCCGCTGGGATCGAGCTTGAGGGACAGCCGGCCTTCGGTGAAGTCGAGCTGAACCAGGTGCGCACCCGCGTCGAGGGCGCCCCGGATGTCGGCCTCGGCCTCGTCCGCGAGGTCGGCGAGGAACCGCTCGCGGGGATAGCCGTCGAGGCCGGCGCCCGGGTAGAGCAGGCTCAGGGCGGATGGGGCGATGACGGCCTGCTTGACCGGCACGGTGGCGTGCCGGAGCGCGGCCCGGAGGTAGCGCTCGGCGTGCACCCGGTACCGGAACGGGCCCGCCGTGATGCGTGGCAATTGCCGCTGATGCCCGTCGGCGAAGGGGATGACGGCGCCGTCGCTCGCCAGATTCGAGGCTCCGTCGAGCGGATAGGTGGCGAAACTCGGCTTGGACTGCTCACCATCGGTGACGACCGGGGAGCCGATCCCCTCCAGGCGCCGGATGGTGTCGCGGACCGCCTCGTCCTGTGCCTTGCCGAGATCGGTGTCGTCGATCTCACCGGAGGCGTGGGAGCGCATCGCGGCCAGAAGCTCCGGGGGACGGGGGATGCTGCCGATCGGTTCGGTAGACATTGCCATGCGCTCAGCCTAAAAAACGGAGCGCAGCCACGCAATTACCATCCATTATCGGAATAGGACTCTGCCGAATTCAAGAATTCGGCCTAATAACTAATCGAGATCCGCGCCCTGGGCCGCGCCGAGCCCGGCCGGTTTGACCTTTTTGAGGTTGTCCCGCGCCGGATGGGACCGGCCGGCGGGACCGGCGGCGAACGCGCGCAGGACGTTCTCGGTGACCTTTGCGACGAACGACGCCGCCTTCCCGGTGACGCCGTGGCCGCAGGCGCTGCCGCGCATCGCGCAGACCCAGCGCATCGTCCCCGTGGCGAACACCCCGGCCCCGCTCTTGGCGGTGTAGTACGTCGCGTCGGAGGTCGTCGTGGACGTGCCGCACTGGACGGTGGAGTGGGCCAGCACCTCGATCGGCCGGGGCGTCGGGCCGCCCCTCGTGACCGCGTCGGACTCCGGGCCGATCACGCCGGGGAACTCCTCCCCCTCGCGGGCGCCGGTGCCCGCGAACACCCAGTTGTCCGGCCGGTACACCTTCCACGCCCCGTCGGCGGGGAAGCAGGTGTACATGATGCCGATCAGGGCGCTCTCGGGGCGGGGCTTCGGCGACAGGCGCCAGTCCTGGGTCTTCTCGGCCGGATCCTTGATCGGATCCTCCTCGGCGCTCTTGTAGCAGACGACGAGGCGGTCCGCGCCGAGGGAGGTCGCCTCGAACCGGATGTGCCGGTTCACGGCGTTGGCGCCCAGGAAGGCGATGTTCATCCCGGCGTCGCGGGCCTTCGTCGCCTCGTCGCGCATCGCGGTCGACCAGTACTCGTCGTGGCCGAGGGTCACCAGCGCCCGGGCGCCGTCGAGCAGCCGCGGGTCGTGGTGGAGGTCGTTGTCGGTCTCGTACGCGAGGGGCAGCCCGGTCTTCTCGGCGAGCGCGATGGCGGGCTGTTCGAAGGCGAGGAACTTGATCGCGCCGTTCCCGTCGTAGGGGCGGTCGAAGCTGACGGCCCGGGAGCGTCCGTCGAAGCCGCCCGGCCCCTTGTACAGGTCGCGGCCGCCCCACATGTTGTACGCCTGCCAGGTGGTCGTGCCGTTGAGGATGACGACCTTGCCCGCGGTGCTCGGCGACCGCACGGTGACCGGCACGAACCGCTGGGCTCCGGAGTCGGCGTCCAGGCGCAGCAGGTAGGAGCCCTCGGGCCAGTCCCGGGTCGCGACCGTGAGGGAGGGCTTCCACGGCGCGGTGACCGTGTGGGTGCCGCCGGTCGTCTTCGCGCCCGCCTGCTTCTGCCCGGCCTGGTGCGGCGAGGCCCACACCTTCCGCGCCTGGGCGCCGGCGTACCAGCCCATGCGGAAGGCACTGACGGTGTAGCCCTTGGCGGTCGTCGACACGAACAGCCGGAAGGACTCGCCCGGCAGCACGCTCACGCGGTCGGCGAAGCCCTCGATGGCGTGCTCGGCGCCGGCCGTGCGGACCTTCCAGTCCTTGGTGCCCGGCCGGGTGTTCTCGGCGACGGCGGGCGTGGGCGCGGACGTGGGTGCGCGGTGCCGGACCGGCGCCTTGCCGCCTCCCCCGCCGCATCCGGTCAGCAGCGCGAGAACGGCGAGAGCGGCCACGGCCCGGTTGACGATCACGCTGGATTCTCCCGCACGGCAGGCTCCGCGCAACCCGGGGTTGACCGGGCGTTAACCTTTCGGTTCGCGCCATCCCCACTGGTGGCCCGAGCCGTCCCCGTTCACGAACCTCCGCCGTCCCCGTAGAAGACGCGCTCGACGACGGCCCGGGCGTGGCGGGCGTGGCGCCGGTAGTCCTCCAGCATGTCGCCGGAGGCGGGGTAGCCGAGGATGCCGGCCACGGCGGAGCGCGCGCGGTGGTGCTCGGTCGGCAGCGTGTCCGAGGCCCGCCCGCGTACGAGCATGACGGCGTTGCGGATGCGCGTGGCCAGCCGCCAGGCATCGCAGAGCCGGACGGCGTCCTCGCGGTCCAGCAGGTCGGCCGCCGCCGCGGCGTCGAGCGCTTTCAGGGTGCGCGTGGTGCGCAGTTCCGGGATCTCGTACGCGTGCTGGAGCTGGAGCAGCTGGGCGACCCACTCGACGTCGGACAGGCCGCCGGGCCCCAGCTTGGTGTGGAGGCGGCGGTCGACGCCGCGGGGCAGCCGCTCGGCCTCCATACGGGCCTTCAGCCGGCGGATCTCCAGCAGCGCGCGGTCGTCGATCCCGCCCTGCGGCCACCGGAGCGGGTCGATCAGCCCCCGGAAGCGCGCGCCGAGCTCCTGGTCACCGATGACCGGGGCCGCGCGCAGCAGCGCCTGGCTCTCCCAGGGCGAGGACCAGCGCCGGTAGTAGGAGGCGTAGGAGTCGAAGGTGCGCACGAGCGGGCCCTGCCGTCCCTCTGGTCGCAGCCCCGGGTCGATCACCAGCGGCGGGTCCGGCGCGGGCAGCGCGAGCAGCCTGCGCAGTTCCTCCGCGACCGCGTGGGCGGCGGCGGGCGCCTCCCGCTCGGCTCCCGGCAGCGGGTCGTGGACGAACATGACGTCCGCGTCGCTGCCGTAGCCGAGCTCGTACCCGCCGAGGCGGCCCATCGCGACGACCGCGAACCGCGTCGGCAGGGGCGAGCGCCGCTCCATCTCGATCTTGGCGATGGCGGCCGACAACGCCGCCTCGATCGTGACCATCGTGATGGCGGTCAGCGCCTCGCCGGTCGCGCGCACGTCGAGGCGGCCGAGCAGGTCCGCCACCGCCACGCGCAGCAGCTCGCGGCGGCGGATGCCCCGCACCGCGGCGACCGCCTCGGCCGCCGGATCGAACTGCAGGCGGGTGGCGGCCGCGCCCATGTGCCGGCCCACCGCGGCCAGAGCCTCGGTGCGCAGTGCGTCCTGCGACCGCGGCGTCAGCTCGGCGTCGCCGGCCAGCAGGGAGACGGCCTCCGGCGCGCGGAGCAGCAGGTCGGTGGCGTAGCGGCTGGAGGACAGCACATGCGCCATCCGCTCGGCCACGGTGACGTCGTCGCGCAGCAGCCGCAGGTACCACGGGGTGGTGCCGAGCGCGTCGCTGACCTGCCGGAAGCCGAGCAGCCCGGCGTCGGGGTCCGGGCCGTCGGCGAACCAGCCCAGCATGACGGGCAGCAGCGTCCGCTGGATCGCCGCGCGCCGGGAGACCCCGGACGTCAGGGACTCCAGGTGCCGCAGCGCGCCGTCCGGGTCGGCGTAGCCGAGCGCCTCCAGCCGCGTACGGGCCGCCTCCCGGGTCAGGCGCGCCTCGTCGCCGGGCAGCCGCGCCACGGCCAGCAGCAGCGGCCGGTAGAAGAGCTTCTCGTGCAGACGCCGGACCTCGCGGGCGTGCCGCCGCCATTCGGCCGTGAACTCCCCCACCGGGTCGGTGCGAAAGCCCAGCGCCCGGCCCAGGCGCCGCAGGTCGGCCGGGTCCTCGGGCACCAGGTGCGTGCGCCGCAGCCGGTGGAGCTGGATGAGGTGCTCGACGCGCCGCAGGAACCGGTAGGCGTTCGCGAGCGCGGCGGCGTCGGCCCGGCCGACGTACCCGCCCCAGGACAGCTTCTTGAGGGCGATCAGCGTGTTCGGCCCGCGCAGGCCCTCGTCCGTACGGCCGTGGACGAGCTGGAGCAGCTGGACCGCGAACTCCACGTCCCGCAGCCCGCCGGGGCCGAGCTTGAGCTGGCGTCCCGCCTTGTCCGGGTCGATGTGCTCCTCGACCCGGCGGCGCATCGCCTGGACGTCCTCGACGAAATTCTCTCGCTCGGCGGCCCGCCAGACGAGCGGGGCGAGGGCCGCGGTGTACTCCTCGCCCAGCTTCCGATCGCCTGCGACGGGCCGGGCCTTCAGCAGCGCCTGGAACTCCCAGGTCTTGGCCCAGCGCTCGTAGTAGGCGCGGTGGCTGGCGAGCGTCCGCACGAGCGGCCCCGCCTTGCCCTCCGGGCGCAGCGCGGCGTCGACCTCCCACAGCGCGCCCTCGGCGGTGCTCGCCGAGCAGGCCCGGATCATCCCGGAGGCCAGCCGTGTCGCGGCGCGCAGCGCGACCGTCTCGTCCTGGCCCGGCATCGGTTCGGCGACGAAGATGACGTCGACGTCGCTGACGTAGTTAAGCTCGCGCCCGCCGCACTTGCCCATGCCGATCACGGCGAGCCGGCAGGTGTCGGCCTGCTCGCCCAGCTCGGTGCGGGCGATGGCCAGGCCGGCCTCCAGCGCCGCCGCGGCGAGGTCGGCGAGCTCGGCGGCGACCTCCTCGACATCCGCAGCGCCGGTGAGGTCGCGGCCCGCCAGGTGCAGCAGCGCCCGCCGGTACGCGACCCGGAGCGCGACCATCGGGTCCGGCCGTCCGGCGCGTGGCGCGGGGTCGGCCGGGTCGGCGCCGACGGCGTCCAGCAGCGCGGTCCGCAGCTCGTCGGCCGTCGGGCGCTGGAGCGCCGCCGGGCCGGTGAGGACTCTCCAATGGTCGGGATGCCGCACGAGGTGGTCGCCGAGCGCGGCGCTGACGCCGAGAACGGCGATCAACCGGCCGAGGGCGTCCGGGTCGGCGGTCAGCTCGTCCCGGACGTCGGCCCTCTCCAGCATCCGCATCAGGCCGGTGAGGGCCAGGTCGGGATCTGCCGCGGCGCCGAGGACGTCGAGCAGGCCGGCACCGAGCCCGTGGCCCGTCAGGCGGCGCGCGGCCTCGGCGACGTCGGTGATCCCGAGCCGGGCCAGCCGGGCGGTCGTGCTCTCCGTACGGCGTTCACTCACGGATAAAGGTAATCATGAACGCCCGGCGAACCATCGCCACGGGCAAAGCATCCCCTGGGGATGGACCAGGCGCGCGTCCGGGCTCGGCGCCGGATCGCGCTGCGGCATGTACCCCCGGCTGACGCGAAAGGGGGGTTCCCGGCGGGAACCCCCCTTTCGCGGTGGAACGAGATCAGATCGCCGGTTCGGCGATGGTCTCGGCGGCCTGCTCCGTCGAGCCCTTGGGAGCGGAGCCGCGCAGCGGCACCTCGCGAACGAGCCAGGCGACGAGGAACGCGGCGAAGGCGACGACCGCTCCGCCGATGACCGTCCCGTGCAGGCCGCTGGTGACACCGGCCTCGAACGCCTCCCGGACCGGCGCGGGCAGCGTGTGCAGCATCGCCGGCGTCAGGTGGGCGCTGCCAGAGGAGATCTTGTGGGCGGCCTCCGCGCCGAGCCGGTCGCTGATGGTGTGCTCGAGGCGGTTGGTGTAGATCGACCCGAACAGCGCCACTCCGAGCGAGCCCCCGACCGTACGGAACAGGGTGACCGAGCCGCTCGCCGCGCCCATGTCCCGCAGCTCGGCGCTGTTCTGGGTGATGAGCGTGGTGTTCTGCATGATGAAGCCCATGCCGAGACCGACGCCGAGCGTCAGTGCGGAGCTCATCACCGTGCTGGTGTCCACCTTGAGCAGAAGCAGCACGAGCATGCCGGCGGTCATCACCGCGCCGCCGATGATCGGGTACATCTTGTAGCGGCCGTTGCGGGCGATGAGCTGCCCGGTGGTCAGCATGACGACGAGCATGCCGAACATCAGTGGCAGGAGCAGCAGGCCGCTCGTCGTCGCCGAGGCGCCCTGGACGTCCTGCATGTAGTACGGGAGGAAGTTGACCGCGCCGAACATCGCCGCGCCCACGAAGAAGCTGAGGATCTGCGCGACCGTGAAGTTGCGGTTGCGGAACAGCCGCGGCGGCAGGATCGGCTCGGCGGCGCGGGCCTCGGCGAAGACGAACAGGACCAGGGCCACGACCGACGCGACCGCGAGCCCGATGATCTGCGCGGAGGCCCAGTCGTACTGGGTGCCGCCCCAGCTCGCCACGAGGGTGAGGGAGACGACGCCGACCGTCAGCAGGAACGCCCCGATGAAGTCGATCTTCGCCTTGATGTGCGGCGTGTGCAGACGCATGCCCAGGCCGGTGACGAGCAGGGCGATCGCGCCGATCGGCACGTTGACGTAGAAGGTCCAGCGCCAGCTGAGGTGGTCGGTGAGGAACCCGCCGATCAGCGGGCCGCCGACGAAGGCGATCGGCATCATCCCGCCGATGATCGCCTGGAAGCGGCCGCGCTCCCGCGGCGGAACCAGGTCACCGATGATCGCGAACGCCCCGACCATCAGGCCGCCGGCGCCCAGTCCCTGTAGTGCCCGGAAGCCGATGAGCTGGTTCATGCTCTGCGACAGCCCGGACAGCATCGATCCCGCGAGGAAGATGACGATGGACGCCATGAACATGCCCTTGCGGCCGTACAGGTCGCCGAGCTTCCCCCAGATCGGCGTCGCGGCCGCCGTGGCGAGGGTGTAAGCGGTGACGACCCAGGCCAGGTGGCTGAGGCCGCCCAGATCACCGACGATCGTCGGCAGCGCGGTGCCGACGATCAGGTTGTCCAGCATCGCGAGGAACATGCCGAGCATCAGGCCGATGATCGCGATGTAGATCGATCGCGTGCTTCTCGGCTCGGCCGCGCCCGGTGGCGCGGAGTCCGCCGTCTTCGTCCCCGACATGGGTAGCCTCTCTCTGATGGCCTTGGTGCTTACTTGCCGACCGGCTAGTGAACTTACTTGCCGTACGGTAAGCTACAAACTAGCCGGTCGTCAAGTTAGTTTGAGTGGAGATTGATCATGGGCGAACACCGCGGCGACACCCGGGCGAGGATCCAGGCGGTCGCGCTCGAGCTGTTCGCCGAACAGGGTTACGAGAAGACGTCGCTACGGGAGATCGCCGAGCGGCTCAACGTGACCAAGGCGGCGCTGTACTACCACTTCAAGACCAAAGAGGACATCGTCGTCAGCCTGTTCGACGATCAGCTGGGCAGGCTCGACGAGCTGATCACCTGGGGCCGGGAGCAGCCCGCGACCCAGGAGACGCGGCAGGAGCTGGTGCGCCGATACGCCGACCAGCTGTACGCCAGCGGGCCGGGGCTCATGCGCTTCGCGCACGAGAACCAGGGCACCATGCGCGACCTCGCCGTCGGCGAGAAGCTCAAGTCCCGGATGAAGGGCCTGCGGGAGCTGCTCATCGACCCGAAGGCGCCGCTGACCGACCAGCTCAAGTCGGCCATGGCGCCCTTCACGCTGAACATCGCGCATTTCGCCTTCGACGACTACGACATCACGGACGAGGAGCGGCGCGCCGCCGGGATCGCCGTCGCCCTGGAACTGGTCTCCGGCTCCCCGCACACCGACGCATAGCGCCTGCCGCTCGGCGTTCGCCAGGCCGGCGAGACGCACAGCCCGGAACGAAGGGCGGGGCGCTACTACTCGGGCCCGGCGCCCAACAGCGTGAGGGCGTTCTGGACGCCCTGCTCGAGGACATCGTCGGCGAGGGCGCGGTCGGCGAGGGCGCGGGAGAGCTGCAGCGTCCCGACCATCGTGGCGAAGACGCTGAGCGCCTTCGCGCGCGCCGACCGCGGATCGTCGGGCGCCAGGCGGGCGGCGATGTCGTCGATGACGACCAGCACGCCGTCGGTGAACGCCTGCTTGGTCGCGTCCGTACAGCGGCCGATCTCATCCAGCAGGGCGGCGGACGGGCAGCCGTCCTCCCGGCCGTCGCGGTGCTCCACCGAAAGGTACGCGCGCACGAACCGCTCAAGTCCGGCGCGGTCCGGCGCCAGCGCGCCGAAGCCCTCGCTCTGCTCGCGCAGCTGGTCGGCGACCACGGCGGCGACGAGGTCGTCCTTCGAGGTGAAGTGGGCGTAGAAGGCGCCGTTGGTCAGCCCCGCGTCGGCCATGAGCGCGGCGATTCCCGAGCCGTCGATGCCGTCCCGCTTGAGCCGGCGGCCGGCCTTCTCGATGATCCGCCGCCGCGTCGCCTGCTTGTGCTCTTTTCCGTACCGCGCCACGCGCCCTCCACCTCGCCGCGAGGGCCCTCACCCTCCGGGCAAATGATAGTACGACCGTAATCCAATACGTCCTGGCGTCGGCGATGCGGTCAGCCGAAGACCACTTGCCCTCCGCTGGGCCTCGTCCATAGTATTACGGTCGTAATTCAATACGATCAGGAGTTCATGATGAAGACAGACCAGCCGGTGGCGCTCGTGACGGGCGCGTCCTCAGGCATCGGGAGGGCAGCCGCCCTCGCACTCGCCCAGGCGGGCTTCCAGGTGGTCGGAACCAGCCGGAACGCAGCGGGAGTCACCCCGGTCGACGGGGTGAGGTTCCTCGATCTCGACGTGGCCGGTGACGCGTCGGTCGCCGCCACGGTCGGGCAGGTGATCGAGTGGTTCGGCCGGATCGACGTCCTGGTCAACAACGCCGGCATCGGCTCGGCGGGCGCCGCCGAGGAGAGTTCCCTCGCTCAGGACCAGCGCGTCTTCGACATCAACGTGTTCGGTGTCATCCGCATGACCAAGGCCGTGCTGCCGCACATGCGCGCCCAGGGAGGCGGGCGCATCATCAACACCTCGTCCATCCTCGGGTTCATCCCCGCGCCCTACATGGCCGTCTACGCCGCGTCCAAGCACGCGATCGAGGGCTACTCCGAGTCCCTGGACCACGAGGTCCGCGAACACGGCGTCCGCGTGCTCCTCGTCGAGCCCGCCGTCACCAACACCGGCTTCGAGGCCAACGCCATGCAGCCCGACAGGCCCCTGCCGGTCTACGCCGAGCAGCGGCACATCACCGACCAGGTGATGGCGGAGGCGTTCAAGGACGGCGACGACCCCGCGACCGTCGCCAAGGCGATCGTCGCGGCGGCGACCGACCCCAAGCCGAAGCTGCGGTACGCCGCCGGTCCAAGGGCCGGACGCATCAGCACGCTGCGCCGCGTCGTTCCCGCACGGGCCTTCGACAAGCAGATCCGTAAGTTCAACCGACTGGCCGGCTGAGCGCTCCGCCGTTTACAGCACCGAGAGGTAGCGGCGGCGCTCGTACTCGGTGACCTGGCGGCGGTAGTCCTCCCACTCCGCGCGCTTGTTGCGCAGGAAGAAGTCGAAGACGTGCTCGCCCAGCACCTCGGCGACCAGCTCGCTGCGCTCCATCGCGGCGATGGCCTCGTCCAGGCTCTGCGGCAGCGGCTCGATGCCCATCGCGCGGCGCTCGGCCGCGGTCAGCGCCCACACGTCGTCCTCGGCGCCCGGCGGCAGCTCGTACCCCTGCTCGATGCCCTTCAGGCCGGCGCCGAGGATCGCGGCGAAGGCGAGGTAGGGGTTGCAGGCGGTGTCGGGCGCGCGGAACTCGATGCGGGTCGCGTGGCCCTTCTGCGGCTTGTACATCGGGACGCGGACCAGCGCCGAGCGGTTGTTGTGGCCCCAGCAGATGTACGGCGGCGCCTCACCGCCGGCCCCGGCGGACGCGCCGACGCCGCCCCACAGGCGCTTGTAGGAGTTGACCCACTGGTTGGTGATCGCGGAGATCTCGGCCGCGTGCCGGAGCAGGCCGGCGATGAACGCCCGCCCGATCTTGGAGAGCTGGAACTCCGCGCCGGGCTCGTAGAAGGCGTTGCGGTCGCCCTCGAACAGCGACATGTGGGTGTGCATGCCGGAGCCGGGCTGGTCGGTGAACGGCTTGGGCATGAAGGAGGCGTGCACGCCCTGCTCGAGCGCGACCTCCTTCATCACCAGGCGGAACGTCATGATGTTGTCGGCCGTGGTGAGCGCGTCGGCGTAGCGCAGGTCGATCTCCTGCTGGCCCGGACCGCCCTCGTGGTGGCTGAACTCGACGGAGATGCCCATCGACTCCAGCATCATGATCGCGTTGCGCCGGAAGTCGTGCGCGGCCCGGTGCGGCGTGTGGTCGAAGTAGCCGCCGGAGTCGACGGTCGACGGCTCGCTGCCGTCGTCGGGGCGGTCGCCCAGGAGGTAGAACTCCAGCTCGGGGTGGGTGTAGAAGGTGAACCCGAGGTCGGCGGCGCGGCTGAGGGTGCGCTTGAGGACGTAGCGCGGGTCGGCGAAGCTCGGCGAGCCGTCCGGCATGAGGATGTCGCAGAACATCCGGGCCGTGCCCGGCGACTCCGCGCGCCACGGCAGCACCTGGAACGTCGAGGGATCCGGCTTGGCCAGCATGTCGGCCTCATAGACGCGGGCGAATCCCTCGATCGCCGACCCGTCGAACCCGATGCCCTCGGCGAACGCCTGCTCCAGCTCGGCGGGCGCGACCGCCACGGACTTCAGGAATCCGAGCACGTCGGTGAACCACAGCCGGATGAAGCGGATGTCGCGCTCCTCAAGCGTGCGGAGCACGAACTCCTGCTGACGGTCCAAAACCGATCCCCTTAGCAACCTGCGGCGACAACGATGGCCTTGTATCAGTGTGCCGCCCCCATGTTTCGGTCACGTTACAACGTCCCGGCCCGTGACCGGTCTCCGGGACCGGGCATCGCCGCACTCGCCTTCGCCACCGTGGCGACCCCCCTTTCCCTGCCGTCGCGACTCCCCTTCCCCGCCGCCGCGACTTCCCCTTCCCCGCCGTCGCCCCATCGGCTTTCCGATCGGAGGGGGCATGATCAACTATTGGTTCACTATGGGGCCGCCTCATTACGGTCGGCGCATGCGCAGTTCCCCCATCTTCCGAAAAGGCCGTCCGGCGTTGCCGGCGGTCCTGACCGTCTCCGCCCTCACCGTCGGCGTGTCCCTGACGGGCACGCCGGCGCGGGCGGCGACTCCCCCGGTGAGTCATGCCCGGATCCTCGCCCATCTCGACCTGGCCGCCGGCGCCCAGCCCGAGAACATCGCGCTGGAACCCGACGGCTCGGCCGATCTGACATACGGCTTCTCGGGCCGGGTGGCCCGCGTCGACCGCACGGGCCGCGTGAGCGTCATCGCCCAGGTTCCGATCCCGGCCGACGGGGACGTCCCCCTCACCCACGGCAAGATCTTCCTCGGCGGCATCGTGCGGCTGCCGGGCGGTGCGCGCTACGTCGCGGTGTCCACCGGCACCGCTCAGGGCACCGGCGTCTACCGGCTCCGCGCCGGACGGGCGCCGGTGCGCGTTGCCGCGCTGTCCCCCGGCGCCTTCCTGAACGGCATGGCCTATGACCGTCGCACGAGGAGGCTGTTCGTCGCCGACTCCGCCCAGGGGCGGGTCTGGAGCCTCTCACCGCGAGGCGGTGCTCCGGCCGCCTGGGCGGGCGGGAGCGTCCTGGCGTCCCGTACGGCCGGCGGCTTCGGCGCGAACGGCCTGAAGGTCCGCGGCGGCTCCGTCTGGGTGTCGAACCTGGACGCCGGCACGCTGGTGCACGTGCCCATCACGCGGAACGGCGCCGCCGGGAGACCCGCGGTCGCCGCGAAGGGCCTGGGCCCGGTCGACGACTTCGCGTTCACCGGACGGGGCACGGCCGTGCTCGCGGCCGTCAACCAGGAGAACAAGGTCGTCCTCGTCGACTCCAGGGGAACGGCGAAGACGGTCCTGACCGCGGCGGACGGGCTGTCCAACCCGACGTCGGTGGCCGTCCGCGGCAGGACGGTGTACATCGCCGACGCGGCGTACTTCACCCGGCGCGACCCGAACCTGCTCGTCGCGCGCCTCCGCCGCTGAGACGCGGATGCCATGAGACGGGCGCCGACAGGCGCCCGTCTCGGCCTGGCATGCGTGTACGCGCGGTCCATCGCCTCAGGCGGGGACCCGCGGGCGCTCAGTCCTCGACGTCGGCGGCGGCCGGGTCGAGCACCCGCGACAGGAACCGGCGGGTCCGCGCGTGCTCCGGGTCGCCGACGACCTTCGACGGCGGCCCCTCCTCCACGATGACGCCGCCGTCCATGAACACAACCCGGTCGGCGACCTCGCGGGCGAAGGTCATCTCGTGGGTGACGACCAGCATGGTCATCCCTTCCAGGGCGAGCTTGCGCATGACGGCGAGCACGTCGCCGACGAGCTCGGGGTCGAGGGCGGAGGTGGGCTCGTCGAACAGCATGACCTCCGGGCCCATGGCCAGCGCGCGGGCGATCGCGACCCGCTGCTGCTGGCCGCCGGACAGCTGCGCCGGGAAGGCGTCCACCTTGTCGGCCAGGCCCACGCGGGCGAGGTTCTCCCGCGCGACCCGCTCGGCCTCCTCCGCGGAGCGCCGCAGCACCTTGCGCTGGGCGATGGTGACGTTGCCGAGCACCGACAGGTGCGGGAACAGGTTGAACTGCTGGAACACCATGCCGATGCGGCGGCGCGCCGCGTCGATGTCGACGTCCGGGTCGGTCAGCTCCAGGCCCCCGACGTACACCGCTCCGGCGGTGGGCTCCTCCAGGAGGTTCACGCAGCGCAGCAGCGTGGACTTGCCGGAGCCGGACGGCCCGATGATGCACACGACCTCGCCGTGCCGGACCTCGAAGTCGATGCCGCGCAGCACCTCCAGGTCCCCGAACGCCTTGTGCAGCTCGATGACCTGGACCGCCGCGCCGTCGTTCACGGTCGTCACCGCTGCCCCCTCTTCTGCCGGGCCTCCAGCCGCCGTGCCAGGTGGCTGAGCGGGATGGTGATGATCAGGTAGCAGAGGGCGGCGACGATGATCGGTGTGGTGTTGCCCTGCTGGCCGGTCACGTCCTGGGCCATCTTCGCCAGTTCCCGCTGCTGCAGCGTGACGCCGAGGTACAGGGCCAGCGAGGAGTCCTTGACCAGCAGGACCAGCTCGTTGGTCAGCGGCGGGATCACGATCCGCAGCGCCTGCGGGATGATGATCGAGCGCATCGCCCGCCCGTGCGACATGCCGAGCGTCCGCGCCGCCTCCATCTGGCCGCGCGGCACCGCCTCGATGCCGGCCCGGATGCTCTCGGCCATGTACGCCGCCGAGACCAGTGCGAGGGCGAGGGCGGCCTGGCCGTACACGCCGCCGGGGATGTTGATCCCCGGGAAGGCGATCGGAACGCCGGTGCCCATGAAAATGAAGATCAGCAGCGCGGGCAGCCCGCGGAAGACCTCGATGTAGGCGAGGGCGAACCAGCGGTACGGCGGTACGGACGACAGCCGCATCAGCGCCAGCAGCAGCCCGGTCACCAGGCCGAGCCCGAACCCGGTGAGCGTGAACAGCAGGGTGTTCCGGAGCCCGACCGTGATGATGTCGGGGAACAGCGTCTTGGCGACGCGCCATTCGGCGAAGTTGGTCTTCAGCGCGCCCCAGTTCGCCAGGGACGCGAGAAGCACCACGACGACGATGACGATGCCGTACTCGCCGCCCAGGATGAGCCGGCGGCGCTGCCTCCGGGTCAGCCGCGGCGCCGCCTCCGCGTGTTGAGTCATCTGCGGCCTCTCGGATCGATCAGTGCCGGGCTCAGGCGTTCGCCGGCATCGGGCCGATCCACTTCTCGTAGATCTTCTTGTACTCGCCGTTCTGCCGCGACTCGTCGATGGCCTGGTTGATCAGCGCGAGCAGCTTGGGGTTCTTGCCCTTGCGGACGGCGAAGCCGTACTGCTCACCGGTGTTGAGGCTGGCCGCCACGGCGTACTTGGCGTTCGCCGGGTCCTTCAGCCAACCCTGCACGACCGGGTAGTCCTCGATGATCACGTCGACCTGGCCGCTGCGCAGCCCGTTGAGCAGGCTCGCCGAGTCCTTGAAGGACTTGGAGTCGATGCCCTTGGAGTGGACGAAGTCCTCACCCGTGGTGCTCGCCTGGGAGCCGACCTTCAGCTTCTGCGCCTTCACCTGGTCCAGCGACGGGAAGCTCAGGCCCTTCTTGGCCATGAGCGCCTGGGTCGCGTTGAAGTACGGCTTGGTGAAGTCGATGAAGCGCGCCCGCTCCGGCTTGATCGTCATACCCGCGGCGGCGACGTCGCACTTCCCTGCGTTCAGCGCGGTCCCGCTCTTGATCGTCTCGAAGGGCGTGTCGACGACCTGCTGGGTCACGCCGAGCTTCTTGGCGACCAGGTCGATCATGTCGACGTCGAAGCCGACGACCTTGCCGCCCTGGGCCGACTGGAACGGCGGGTACGGCAGGTGGGTGCAGGTGGTGAGCTTGCCCTTCTTCACCAGCTTGGCACCCTGTACCGTCGCCCCGCTTCCTCCGCTGCTGCAGGCGGTGAGGGCGAGAGCGGCCGCGCAGAGCCCGGCGGTCGCGGCGGCAAGCCGGCGACGAATAGCCACAATTCCTCCATAAGCCATGAAAACAACTGTCCGACTATGTCATATCAGTCGCCACCTGCGGATACTCCAGCGGGTTACGACTTGATCACAGTCAGAAAGCGGGCCGCCACCGGAGCAGCCACCTGCCCGCCGTCGCCGCCGTGCAAGACGAACGCCGCGAAGGCCAGGTCACCCCGGTAGCCGATGAACCACGCGTGGGTACGGCCTTCGGCATCATATTCGGCGGTCCCCGTCTTGCCCGCCGTGCCGGCCGGAAGCCCGGCGTGCGCCGCGGTCCCCCGCGTGGCGACCGCGCGCATCATCGACCGTAGCCCCGCCACCACCGCCGCGGGCAGCGGCCGGACCGTTCCCTGCCCGGCGAGGCGCGCGGACACGAGCCGCGGGGAGCGATACGAGCCGTCGGCCACGGCCGCGGCGACGACGGCCATGGCGAGCGGGCTCGCCTGGACCCTCCCCTGGCCGATGGACGCCTCGGCCAGCCCGTTGTCGCCGCCGGGGTCCGGGAAGTCGCCGGCGTACGCGTCCGTCCCCGGGGCGAAGTGGGCGCCAAACCCGAAGGCGGCGGCGCTCGACCCGAGCCGCCGGGCGCCCGCCGCGACGCCCAGCGTGGCGAAGGTCGTGTTGCAGGACTCCGCGAACGCGTCGGCGAGCGGCACGCGCCCCAGCGCGAGGCTCCCGTGGTTGTGAATGGTGCGCTGCCCCGCCACCGTGACCGCCGGGCAGTCCACCGGGCTCGCCGGCGTCATGCCGCCGTTCAGCAGGGCCGCCGCGGTCACCACCTTGAACGTCGACCCCGGCGGATACAGGCCGAGGAAGGCGCCCTTGGCATCGGGCAGCCGGTCGGCGACCGCCAGGATCTCGCCCGTCGACGGACGGATCGCGACCAGCGCGGCCGACGCCGATCCGACCGCCGCGTCGGCGGCGGCCTGCACGCGCCGGTCGATGGTCGTACGGAGGGCGTGGGCGTCGCTCCCGCCGAAGGTCTTGAGCCGTACGGCCACGTGCCCGGGATTCCGGATCTGCACCGCCCACCCAGGGCGCCCTTCCTCGGAGCCGTCGCCGAGTCCGGCGAGGTACGGCTGGACGCTGCTGTCATCGGGAAGAGGCCTGCCGTCCGCGGCGGCCGGGGCGGCCGACGCGGACTCGATCCGGGTGAGGAACCACTCCCCGCCGTCGACCAGGGCGGGATGCAGGGTCGCGGGCGACCACACCACCCGCCAGGCGCCGTTCCGCCGGGCCAGCCGCAGGGTCGCGTGGAAACTCCAGTCGCCGACGCCGCCCAGCGCGCGCGTGACGGCGTAGTCGACGGACGCCTCGTCCCCGTGCCGCACCGGACGGCCCGGGGTGAACTCCACCGAGTCCACGTGCAGCGACCGCGACAGGTCCCGGTGCCGGTCGGCGAAGTCGCCGGGCGGGTCGTCGACCAGGCGCCGCATCGCGGCGAAGTCGCCGTTCCCCCAGGCGCGGAAGTACGCGCTCGCGGCCTGCTCCGGCGTCGCCGGCCCGCTCGGTCGCCGTAACGCGGCGCAGGAGAACGCGGCCGCCGCCACCAGCAGGATCACCCCGGCCGCGAGGACGGCCACCTGACGCATTCGAACTCCCCCATCGGCGACGCCTAAGTCGATCATCCACCGCCGCGGGAAGGCGACGATCTGACCGATTCCGGACGGCCCACCCCACGGCCCGGTCCGGAACGCGGCGTGCCGCCGCCCGGTCGGCCGGAGAGAACGCCTGGGGGCGGCGTCAGCCCGCGGCGTCGGGTGGCATCGGGCCCATCCAGCGCTCGTACGTGCGCCGGTAGGTGCCGTCCCGCCGGATCTGCGCGATGACCTGGTCGATCAGCCGTACCAGGGCGGGGTTGTGCCCCTTGCGCACGGCGAAGCCGTACTGCTCGTGGGTGCGCAGTCCGGGCACGAGGACGAAGTCGGCGTTGGCCTCGTCGGTGAGCCAGTAGCGGACGACCGGGTCGTCCTGGACGAGCACGTCGACCTGGCCGGTGCGCAGCGCGTCGAGCTCGGTCGTGGCGTTCTCGTACGCCTTCGGCTCCCAACCCTCGACGCGCGCGTACGCCTGCCCGGTCGTGCCGGCGACCACGCCCACCCGCAGCCCGCCCGGGCCGAAGGCGCCGGGCGTGACGGGCTCGCCGCGCCGGGCCATCAGCACCTGCCCGGAGTCGAAGTACGGCCGGGAGAAGTCGACCACCCCCGCCCGCTGCGGGTTGATGGTCATCCCGGCGGCCGCCACGTCGCAGGCGGCGACCGCGAACACCTGGCCGGAGGTGATCGCGGTGAACCGGGTGTCGACGATCTTCTGCCGGACGCCCAGCCGCCGGGCGATCAGGTCGATCAGGTCGACGTCGAAGCCGACGATCGCCTTGCCCCGCTGGAACTGGAACGGGGCGTACGGCAGGTGGGTGCAGGTGGTCAGCGTGCTCCCGGCCACCAGGTGGACGCCTCGCACGGTGTGGCCGGCCGGCACGCAGGCGGCCAGCAGGCAGGCCGCCGCCGTCGCGGGCAGGGCGGACGCCCGGGAGAGGGTGATCAGGTGCACGGTGCCTCCGAGGGGGTCGCGACGTTCCATCCGTCCCACTCACGCACCAGAGTCAATCAGTCGCGCACGGTCACGTCCATGTCGATCGCGCCGCCCGCCTCCGCGAGCGCGTCGCCCGCGGCCGTCCGCGCGTACAGCACGCGCCGGCCGACCCGGCGGCCCGTCACCAGGCCGCAGGCGCGCAGGACCCCGAGGTGCTGACTGATCGCGCCCGGCGTCACCGCCAGTCGCCGGGCGAGCTCGGTCGTCGACGCCGGGCCCGCGAGCGCGAGGAGCAGCGCCGCCCGGCGCCGGCCGATCAACGCCGCGAGGGCGTCCGGGGGCGCCGCGGGGGCGGTCTCCCACAGCGTCCCGACGCCGTACGCCGGATAGCTCAGCATCGGCCGGTAGGGCGGGGTCATCATCGAGACGGAGGGCCAGACGAACGCGCTCGGCACCAGGATCAGCCCGCGCCCTGCCAGCGCGCCCCGGTAGTGCCACGTACGCTGGACGGCGAGCCGATCGCCGTGCCAGCGGACCGCCTCGTGGAGCCCGGCGAACAGCCCCTCGGCACCTCGCTCGGTGAGGGCGCGGGACCGCCGGAGCACGTCGGTCTCCAGCAGCGCCTGGATCTTCGGCCAGTGCTCCTCGATCGCCGCCTCCCAGTAGGCGCCGAGCAGGTCGGCGACGTGCGCGAGCGCGCGCTCGGGCTGCTCCGCCATCGCCCGGCGCTGCTCCTCGAACGGCACGGCGCCCGTGCTGCGCCGTCCGACGTGCAGGATCTCCTCGGCGACCAGGTGGGCGGGCGTGGCCCGGACCATGGCGAGTTCCGCGGCGAAGTCGGGCAGCGGGGTCTCCGGCGGCGGGGTGAGGAAGTCGGGGATGTACCCGTCGGCGTGAACGAGCGCGCGCAGCGGCGTCAGGTCGAGCCCGCGCAGCCGGGGTCGTACCGCGCGCACCCACGGCATGTGCAGCGCGCGCCGCGAGGGATCGGCCAGCACGCGCAGGCTGTGCGCGAGCTCCCAGAGCGGGGAGAACGCGAAGCGGAGGCGGGCGACGTCGTCGGGGGCGAAGAGGAACTCGATCATTTAGGCACCGCTAAAAGAATTTCAGCCGGACCCACGGGTTGTCGACCATTCCCCCATGACGTCCGTCGAGGAGATCCCCGTTCCCCCGCCCACCCGCCTCCCCTCGTTCCTCTACACACGTGTGGGCGGCCTGCCGCGCGCCTTCTGGGTGCTGTGGACCGGCAGCTTCGTCAACCGGCTCGGCACGATGGTCGAGCCGTTCCTCGCCTTCTACCTCACGGGGGTGCGCGGCCTGTCCGTCGCCGCGGCCGGGATCGTGCTCGCGCTGTTCGGCCTCGGCTCGATCGTGTCGCAGGTCGTCGGCGGGGTGCTCGCCGACCGGGTCGGGCGGCGCGCCACCCTGACCGGCGGGATGCTGGCCACCGCGGCGGCGATGCTCGCGCTCGGGTACGCCACCGCGACGCCCGTGCTGATCGCGCTGGTGTTCGTGCTCGGCCTGACCATCGACGCGTACCGTCCCGCGTCGCAGGCGCTGATGGCCGACCTGATCGGCCCCGCCGAGCGGACCCGCGCGTACGGGCTGCTGTTCTGGGCGATCAACCTCGGCTTCGCGGTGGCGATGGTGCTCGGCGGGACGCTGGCGCGCGCCGGTTTCACGTGGCTGTTCTGGGTGGACGCGGCCAGCAGCGTGGCGTGCGGCGTCCTGGTCTGGCGGGCGGTGCCCGAGACCCGGGGCCGGCGCGCGGAGCGCGAACCCGGCGGCTTCGTGGACGTGCTGCGGGACCGGGTCGCGGTCGGCTCGGTGCTGGTCGTCCTGTGCTACGGCTTCGTCTATCTGCAGGCGTACTCGACGCTTCCGCTGGCGATGCGACGCGCGGGACTTCCCCCGTCGGCGTTCGGCTTCGCGATGGCCGTCAACGGCATCGGGATCGTCATCGTCCAGCCGCTGATCGGCGCCTGGCTCGGCCGCCGCGACCGCAGCCGGGTCCTGGCCGCGGGCGTGGCCGTGGTGGGTGCCGGATTCGGGCTCACCGCGTTCGCCTCGTCGGCGTGGATGTTCGCCGCGACGGTCGGGGTGTGGACGCTGGGCGAGATCCTGTTCGCGTCGGTGTCCATGGCGATCATCGCGGACCTCGCTCCCCCGCACCTGCGCGGCCGGTACAGCGGGTTCTACGGCACGGCGTTCGCGATCGCGTCGCTGCTCGGCCCGCCGGTGGGCGGCGGGCTGCTCGGTCTGACCTCCTGGGCGCCGTGGCTCGCCTGCGCCCTCACGTGCGGGGCGGCCGCCGCCGGCGCCCTCGCGCTCGGCCCCGCGGTACGACGCCGGCGGCAGGCCCTCACCGCCTGAGAGCCCGCGCGGAATGGTCTGCCGGGCTCGCGGCGTCCATCCCGTGCGGGCTCTGCGGAACTCGGCATGGGCGCGGGGCGGGCGGGGCGGGCGCCCCGCGCCCACGCGTCTCAGTGGCCGAAGTCAAACCAGTTGACGTTGACGAAGTCGGCGGGCTGGCCGCTGGTGAAGGTCAGATAGACGTCATGGACGCCGGTGACCCCGCTGATGTTGGCGGGGACCGTGCGCCAGCTCTGCCAGCCGCCGGTGTTCGCGATGGCGAAGCTCCCGATCGGCGCGTTCGCGCGGTTGTCGAGGCGCACCTCGACCAGTCCGCTCACGCCGTCGGCGGCGCCGCTCGCGACCCGCGCGTAGAACTGCGTGGCGGCGGTGGAGCCGAAGTCGACGCCCTTGTACAGCGCCCAGTCGCCGTTGGCGACGGAGCCGATGTCCTGCCCGCCGCCGCTGTCGCTCGTCGCCTCGGAGTTCACACCGGACTGCTGGTCGTACGACTCGGCCTGGATCGGGGTGTACGCGCCGCGGTTCCCTGTCGGGGGCGGGGTGGTGCCGCCTCCGCCGCCGGTCTGCCAGGCCGCGACGTAGTCGACCAGCATGGGGTGGCCGGGGACGGTGCCGGAGTCCGGGCCGCCGCCGTACGCCGCCGGGAAGCCGCCGCCCA
This sequence comes from Actinoallomurus vinaceus, assembly GCF_039542055.1. NCBI lineage: Bacteria > Bacillati > Actinomycetota > Actinomycetes > Streptosporangiales > Thermomonosporaceae > Actinoallomurus > Actinoallomurus vinaceus. The sequence continues at coordinate 58,902 of NZ_BAABHK010000030.1, read as the reverse complement.
TCGCGACGTTGAGGATGATGAAGTATCCGTGGTTCGTCGCGTTGGCCCAGGTGGTGGCGTCGACCTGGTCGGCGCGGACGGTGTGGAAGTTGACGCCGTCGAGGTAGAAGCGCATCTCCTCCGGGCTCGTGCTCCGGTCCCACTCGAGGGCGTAGGTGTGGAAGTCGGCCTGGCAGGTCGTCGGTGAGCAGGCCCGCTGGCCGCCGATCCCGGTGGTCTCATTGCACGGGCCGCCGGGGCTGGTGCCACAGTGCATCGTGGCCCACTCGTTGTTGATGCCTTGAACGTTCTCCATGATGTCGAGCTCGCCGATGCCCGGCCAGTTCCACCAGTTGCCGCGGTAGGGGGCGCCCAGCATCCAGAACGCGGGCCAGTAGCCGTGGGCGGCGGCGCCGGTGACGTTCGGCATCTGGATCCGCGCCTCGACCCGGAGCTTCCCGCCGGCGGGCGGCTGGAGGTCCGAGCGCAGGGTCTCGACGCGACCGGAGGTCCAGTTGCCGGCGCCGTCGCGCTGCGGGGTGATCCGCAGGTTCCCCGAGCCGTCCAGGGAGACGTTGGACGTCGAGGAGGTCATCGTCTCCACCTCCCCGGTGCCGAAGTTCGCGGGGCCGCCGGGATAGCTCGTTCCGGTGGTGTACTGCCAGTTCGCGGTGTCGACGCCCGAGCCGGCGGGGCCGTTGAAGTCGTCGGTGAACACCGTCGTCCAGCCGGCGGGGGCGCCGGGCGCGGACGCGTGCGCCGGGCGGGAGACGGCCGTCGCCGCGGCGCCCGCGACGACCAGGGCGGACAACAGGGCGAGGAGGGCACGGGGCACACGCCGGCCGTGCCTGGCGGGGGACGCACTCATCGGGACCTCTCTTCGAGAGCGGGGCGGGGCCATGAGCGCGCAGTCAGGAGGCTGCGGCCTCACTGTCCCTCGTCCGACAAATGAGGTCAAGCCATGAACACATGCTGGTCGAGCCCGAATTCTTGCGTTCAACTAGTAGACAGTTCTGATCTCTGAAGAGGGGTTGACCACACCAGTCCGGAATGTCTAACTTCAGGTGGTTAATCCCCTTCGAGGCGGCGTACGAGCTGAATGGTGCGGGCTCAGAGCTCCTGTGTCCTGGCGCGCGGACTGTCCGTTCTCCGGGAGCGGGACTTCCGCTGGTTCTTCGTCGGCCAGTGCACCTCGATGCTCGGCGACGGGATGGTCGCCCCCGCGCTCGCCTTCGCCGTCCTCGGCCTCACCGGCCGCGCCTTCGACCTCGGCGTCGTCCTCGCCGCCGGATCCGCGGCGCAGGTCCTGTTCACGCTGGCGGGCGGGGTCATCGCCGACCGGCTGCCCCGGCACGCGCTGATCCTCGGCACCGACCTCGTCCGCGCCGTCGTCCAGGGCGTCTCGGCGACCCTTCTGATCACCGGATCCGCCCGGATCTGGCACCTGCTGGTCTTCCAGACGGTGCACGGGATCGCCTCCGCGCTGTCCGGACCGGCCGTGCCCGGGATCATCCAGGCGACGACCAGGCCGGAACAACGGCAGCCCGCCAACGCCCTGCGCGTCCTGGCCCTCTCGACGTCACTGCTCACCGGGCCCGCGATCGCCGGCGCCCTCGTCGTCGGCGTCGGACCCGGTTGGGCGATCGCCGCCGACTCCGCGACGTTCGCCGTCAGTGCCGCCTGCCTGTCCCGGCTCCGGCTGCGGCAGGCCGGTCACGAACGGTCCCGGCGGTTCACCCGCGACCTGGCCGACGGCTGGCGGGAGTTCCGGTCGCGGCGCTGGGTGTGGAGCGTCATCGTCGCCGCCTCCCTCGTCAACCTGCTCTACGGCGCGTTCTCGGTGCTCGGCCCGACGATGAGCGCCCGGTCGTTCGGCGGGGCGGGGGCGTGGGCGCTGATCTCGGCGACGTTCGGTGCCGGCTGCCTCGGCGGCGGCGTGATCGCCCTGTGCGTACGGCCGCGGTTCCCGCTGCGCTCCGGTGTGGCGATGATGGCGATGTTCGCCTTCCCGACCCTCGCCCTCGCCGCCGGCCTCACGGTGACCGGCATCGCGGTGGCGGCGTTCTGCGGCGGCGTGGTCCTCATGGTCTTCAACACGCTGTGGGAGACCGCCCTGCAGCAGCACATCCCGGCGACCGCGCTGTCGCGCGTCAGCGCCTACGAGTGGGCGGGCGCGATCGCCTGCCAGCCGCTGGGCCTCGCGCTGGTGGCGCCCGTGGCCGGCCGGCTCGGCCTGCACACCACCCTCTGGACGGCGGGGTCCCTCCAGATCCTCATCGTCCTCACCCCGCTGCTCTTCTCCGAGGTGCGGACGCTGCGGTCCCGGCCCGGCGACCGGCCCGCCTGACCGTACGGGGGTCCGGTGGCTCACCGCCCGCCCTTGCCATGACCTGCTGCGACGGGGATCGGTACGGCGGTGTCGGCATGCACTGTTGACCGATAGATTCACGGTGCATGCCTTGATCAAAAGATTGTTGAGCTGTGTGTTAACGATCCGGGGGGACGGATGGAGCTTCGGGACATCGAGATCTTCTTGACGCTCGCCGAGGAGCTGCACTTCGGCCGGACCGCCGAGCGGCTCCACATCACCCCGTCCCGCGTCAGCCAGGCGATCAAGAAACAAGAACGCGGCATCGGCGCTCCGCTGTTCGACCGCACCTCCCGCGTGGTCCGTCTCACCCCCCTCGGCGAGCAGTTGCGCGACGACCTGTATGCGGGATACCGGCAGATCCTGAAAGGGATCGACGCCGCGAAGGAGGCCGTCCACGGCACGACGGGAAGCCTGACCCTGGGCACCATGGGCCCGATGACCCTGCTGATCGGCGACCTCCTCGACCTGTTCCAGGCCCGCCACCCGAGGGCACGGCTACAGCACCGCGAGATCCAGCCGCCCTCCCCGCTGGACCTGCTCCGCTCCGGCGAGGTCGACGTGGCGTTGCTGTGGCTGCCGGTCCGCGAACCCGACCTGACCGTCGGCCCGGTGCTCCACACCTCGTCCGTGCTGCTGATGGTCGGCGCCGACCATCCCTACGCCGGGCGCGATGCCGTCGGCCTGGAGGACCTCGGCGACTGCGCCCTGGTCGGGGGCCGGTCGATCCCCGCCTATATGGAAGAGACCCTCGCGCCTTTCCGCACCCCCTCGGGCCGTCCCATCCGGCACGATCCCAAGGTCTCCACCTGGCAGGAGGCGCTCACCGCGGTCTCCTCCGCCCAGGCGGCCGCCGGGGTCGCCGCCGAGGCCGCCCGCTTCTATCCCTGGCCCAGCCTGGCCTTCGTGCCCATCCGCGACGCCCCGCCCTGTGAATGGGCCTTCGTCTGGCGCACCGCCGACGACAACCCGCTCATCCGCGCCCTGGTCCAGGCCGCCGCCGACCTGGAAAGAGGCGCCGAATCCCCCGCCCCGAACACCGCCGAACACGTCCAGGAACACCCCGTTTAGTCTCGGAGACGTGGCACAGCTGCGCATCGCACTCGCCCAGGTGGACGCGACCGTCGGCGACCTCACCGGCAATGCCGGCCGCACCGTCGAATGGACCCGGCGCGCCGCCGACCGCGGCGCGCACCTCGTCGTCTTTCCCGAGATGTCCCTCACCGGCTACCCGGTGGAGGACCTCGCCCTGCGCAAGTCGTTCGTGGACGCGTCGATCGCCACCCTGGAGGCGACGGCCCGGCGCCTCGCCGACGAGGGTCTCGGCGGGCTGCCGGTCGTGCTCGGCCACCTCGACCGGCGCGCCGACGTCGTCGACCGCGTCGGCCAGCCCGCCGGCGCGCCGCTCGACGCGGCGGCAGTGCTCCACCAGGGCCGGGTCGTCGTCCGTACCGCAAAGCACCACCTGCCCAATTACGGCGTCTTCGACGAGTACCGCTACTTCGTCCGCGGCGACCGGCTGCCGGTGTTCCGGCTGCACGGTGTCGACGTCGCCGTGGCGATCTGCGAGGACCTCTGGCAGGAGGGCGGCCCGGTCACCGTCACCCACGAGGCCGGTGCCCAGCTGCTCGTCGTCCCGAACGCCTCACCGTACGAGCGCAACAAGGACGACGTCCGGCTGGAGCTGTGCGCGCGCCGGGCCCGCGAGGCCGGCTGCGCCCTCGCGTACGTCAACCTGGTCGGCGGGCAGGACGAGCTCGTCTTCGACGGCGACTCCGTCATCGTCACCGGCGAGGGCGAGCTGATCGCCCGTGGCCCGCAGTTCGAGGAGGGCCTGCTCGTCGCCGACCTCGAGCTGCCGCCCGCGCCGGCGGAGTTCACGCCGGGCGAAACGCCCGCCGACGGCTGCGACGGGACGACCATCACGATCGAGCGCGTGCTGCTGTCCGCAGGCCCCGTCGAGCCGTACCCCCCGGAAGAGCCGCCCTGCGCCGAACCGCTCGGTGACCTCGGCGAGGTGTACGGCGCGCTCGTGCTCGGCGTCCGCGACTACGTCCGCAAGAACGGCTTCCGCTCGGTGATCCTCGGGCTGTCCGGCGGCATCGACTCGGCACTGGTCGCCACGATCGCCGCCGACGCGATCGGCCCCGAGAACGTCCACGCCGTCCTCATGCCGAGCCGCTACTCCAGCGACCACTCCATCACCGACGCCGAGGACCTCGTCAAACGGCAGGGCCTCCACGCGCGCACCGTCCCGATCCGCGGCATCGTCGACGCCTACGAGGCCGAGCTCGAACTGCACGGCCTCGCAGCCGAGAACCTCCAGGCGCGCGTCCGCGGCAACATCCTCATGGGCCTGTCCAACGAGCACGGCCACCTGGTGCTCACCACCGGCAACAAGAGCGAGCTGGCCACCGGCTACTCCACGCTGTACGGCGACTCCGCCGGCGGGTTCGGGCCGATCAAGGACGTCCCGAAGACCACGGTGTTCGCGCTGTCCCGCTGGCGCGACGATCGGACCGACGGCGGGCACCCGTTCGTACGCCCCTCCGATACCGCGCCGATCCCGCAGAACATCATCGACAAGCCGCCGTCCGCAGAGCTGCGCCCCGGCCAGCTCGACACCGACTCCCTCCCGGCGTACGACGTCCTCGACGCGCTCCTGGACGACTACGTCGAGAAGGACATGGGCCGCGACGAGCTGATCGCGGCGGGCCACGACCCGGAGCTGGTCGAGCGGGTGATCCGGCTGGTCGACGCGGCGGAGTACAAGCGCCGCCAGTACCCGCCCGGCCCGAAGATCACCCCGAAGAACTTCGGCCGCGACCGCCGCCTCCCCATCACCAACAAGTGGCGCGAGATCGTCGCCCCCCACACCACCGACCCCGCCCGCGACGCCTGACGCCGGCCTGCGCCGAGGGTCTTCGGGCCTATGACCCCGAAGACCCTCGGCGATCAGGGTTCTCGCGAACCAGGCGGCCACATCCTCGGCGATCACCGAGGAGGGGGTCAGGGGAGGTGGTGGGCCTCACCTGGCCAGGAGCCCTCCCAGCCGTCGTCCTGGCCGGGCAGGTCCAGCTCGCACCAGACGACCTTGCCGTCGGCGACGGGACGGGCGCCCCAGCGCTTGGCCAGGCGGTGGACGACCTGCAGGCCGCGGCCGCCCTCGTCGTCGTCGGCCGCCTGGCGGGCCCGGGGCAGGGCGTCGGAGTCGTCGCGGACCTCGCAGACGAGCGTACGGTCGCGCAGGAGGCGCAGCCCGATGTCGCCGGAGGCGTACCGCAGGGCGTTGGTCACCAGCTCCGACACCACCAGCTCGGTGCTGAAGGACAGCTCGTCGCACTCCCAGCGTTCGAGCGTCTCGCGCACGCGAGCGCGGGCGTCGCGCACCGCGGACGGCAGCGCGGGCAGTGTCCAGGAGGCGACGTCGCCGTCGGGCAGCCGCCGCAGGCGGGCGATGAGCACGGCGATGTCGTCGCGGTCGTGGTCGGCGTAGGCGCTGTCGAGGGTGGCCTTGGCGAGCTCCTCCAGCGGCCGGAACAGCGCGTCCGCGCCGAACAGTCCCTGCAGCCGGGAGAGGCCGTCGTCGATGTCCTGGCCGCGGTTCTCCACGAGGCCGTCGGTGTAGAGCACCAGGACGCTGCCGTCCCCGATGGTGAACGTGCGGGTCTCGATCATCCCCTCGCCGACGCCGAGCGGGGGCGCGGGCGGGACGTCGAGGAACTCGCTCGTGCCGTTCGGGCGCAGCAGCAGGGGCGGCAGGTGCCCGGCGGAGGCGATCTCGCAGGTGCCGTCCGTCGCGTCGTACACGGCGTAGACGCAGGTGGCGAAGGCGGGCTCCCGCTCGCCCATCTCCCGCATCAGCGCGTCGAGCTGCTGCAGGCCGTCCGCCGGTGTCAGCTCCAGGTTCACGATGGTCCGCAGGGCGGTGCGCAGCCGCCCCATGGTGACGGCGGCGCGCACGCCGTGCCCGGCGACGTCGCCGACGATGAGGGCGACGCGGCCGCCTGGCAGGGCGATCGACTCGTACCAGTCGCCGCCGACCTCGATCAGCTGGTTGCCCGGGAGGTAGCGGTGCCGGACCGCCACGCTGGACGGGGCCGTCAGGCCCGTGGGCAGCATGCTGCGCTGGAGGGTCAGCGCGGTCGCGCGCTCGCGGCTGTAGTGGCGGGCGTTGTCGATGTAGAGGGCGGCGCGGGCGGCGAACTCCATCCCGAGCTCGACGTCGTACGCGTCGAAGGCCCGGTGGGCGCCGCTCCGGGTGCAGACGACGAACCCCAGCGTGGTCCCCCGCGCGATCAGCGGCAGCAGCACCATGGAGCTGTCGGCCAGGAGCTTGGCGACGGGCTTGCGCCGCCACAGCCGGGCGATCCGCCTGGCGGCCTTGGCGTCGAGGTGCGGCTCCAGCACCGGCTCGCCGGTGGCCATGCAGCGGGTGTACGGCGTGCCGGGCGGGTAGGTGAGGACCTCCCCGGTGGGGAAGGCGGCGTTCCACTTCGGGTCCGAGGCGTCGGTGGCGAGCGCGACCCGGCGCAGCACGGTGGTGCCGTCGGCGGCGATCGAGGGGTGCTCGTCGGCGGCGACGATGCTCTCCTGGATGAGGACGCCGGCGGCGTTGCAGTAGTGCGGCACGACGACGTCGACGAGTTCCCGCGCCATCTGGTCCAGGTCGAGCGTCGCCCCGATCCGGACGAGCGCGTCGTCGAGCATGGCCCGGCGCATCAGCGCCGGGTCGGTGAAGCGTTCCAAGTCCATCACGGCGACCCGGATCATCATCAGGTCGGTCGGGTCGGCGCCGGTCGCGTGCATCGGCTGGACCGTGACCACGGCGTTGCGCGCCTCGCCGTCCCCGGTCCGCACGCCGAGGACGGCGGTCCGCTCGTGACGGTTCGCGAGGGCGTCGAGGAGCCCGGTGAGGGCCTCCTTGCTCTCCTCGGTGAACAGGCCGGTCACGTCGGCGCCGACGACCTCCTCCGGGGGCCGGCCGAGGACGCCGGAGGAGTTCTGCCCGCACTGGAGGACCTCGCCGGCCCGGCCGATACCGAGCACGAGGGTCCTTGCCGAAGAATCGGCCATCCGCCGGAGTCCTTCCCTGTGGCCCATCAGCCCCCGAGTAAAAGTATGACCAAAAGGCGACTGGAGGGAAGGAAGATCACGCCACTGATGGTCAGTGCCGCCCGAGACCGGCGATGAGCTCGTCGACGACCCGCTCGGCGAAGTCCTCCGGGACCGGGCCGGCGCTGGACGCCCGCGCTCGATGGGCCATGGTTCCGGTGAGGATCCACAGGGCCAGCTCGACGTCGAGGTCGGGGCGCAGCTCCCCGGTGGCGATGCCGCGTCGCAGCACCTGCCGTATGGCCTCGCGCCGGGGTTCGATGACCTCCTGGTTGAACCGGGTGATCAGCTCCGGATAGCGCTCGGCGCTGCTGAGGATGCTCCAGTAGCAGTCGACGCGCTTCTTGTCGCTCTTGTCCGCGATGAAGACCTTGGCCCAAGCGATCAGGTCCTCGCGCACCGACTCGCCGCGCGGCTCGATGAGCGGCTCCTTCAACGCGGCGAGCGCGTCGATGATGAGCGCCTCCTTGTTGGGCCAGCGGCGGTAGATGGTCGTCTTCCCGACCCCGGCGCGCGCGGCGACGGCCTCGATGGAGACGCCCGCCACCCCGCCCTCCTCGGCGAGGAGGTCCAGGGTGGCGTCGACGATCGCCTTGTCGGCGCGCTCGCTGCGCGGCCGGCCCGGCGGCCGCGCGGAGAGCTGGTCAGTGGTCTGCGTCATCACCCATCACCGTCTCATACCTCGACGGCTTCTCGCTGTTCGACCGGCGGGGTGTCGGCCTCCGCCGCCGGCTGACCGGGCATCCACTTCAGGACGACGAGCGCCCCGACGAAGGCCACCGCAGCCGAGATCGCGGACGTGATGTGCATGGCGTGCACGAAGGAGTCGTGCGCCGGCGGGAGGAGCGCCCGCCCCGTCGCGCCGAGCTTCTCCGCCACGCCCGTGGTCGTGCCGATGTCCGATCCGGCGACGTCGCGCAGGCGCTCGGGCAGCGCGGTCAGGTGCGGCTTCATGCCGCTGCGATAGATCGAGGAGACCAGGGAGCCCAGGACGGCGACGCCCAGCGCGACCGCGACCTGGCGGGCGATGTTGTTGATGGCCGACCCGGATCCGGCCTGCTCCCTCGGCAGCACCGACATGACGGCGGTCGTGGCCGGGGGCATCACCAGCGCCATCCCGGCGCCCTGCACGAAGAAGGTGATCTCCAGGATCCAGATCGGGCTGTGGACGGCGGTGAAGTGGTAGCTGAACAGCGCCAGCGCGACCATGATCAGGCCGGTCGCGGCGACCCGCTTGGCTCCGTACCGCGTGACCAGCCCGGCGCTGCGCGGCGAGAAGATCATCTGGCCGACGGCCAGCGGCAGCGTGAGCAGGCCCGCCTGCAGCGGCGAGTAGCCGCGGACGTTCTGCAGGTACAGCGAGACGAACAGGAAGACGCCGCCGAGCGCGAAGAAGACCAGCGCGATGGCGCCGACGGACGCCGACAGCCGCCCGTCGCGGAACAGCCGGACGTTCAGCGAGGGGTGCTCGATGCGGGACTCGTACCAGACGAACACCGCGAGCAGCGCGACCCCGGCGAGCACGGGACCGAACACGGTCGGCGCCGTGACGGTCGCCTTCTCACCGCCCTCGATGATCCCGTACGTCAGGAGGATCAGGCCGGCGATCGACAGCAGCACGCCACCGAAGTCGATCTTGGCGCGCACGGCGTTCTTGGACTCCGGCACGACGATCGCGATGCCGATCACGCCGGCGATGACGATCGGGACGTTGATGAGAAAGACCGAGCCCCACCAGAAGTGGTCGAGCAGCAGGCCGCCGGTGATCGGCCCTACGGCGATCCCGATGCCGACCGCACCGGCCCAGACGCCGATGGCCCGGCCGCGCTCCTGCGGCTCGAAGACGTTCGTGATGATCGACAGGGTCTGCGGCATGACCGCCGCGCCGCCGAAGCCCATGGCCGCGCGGGCGAGGATGAGCTGGTCGGGGGTCTGGGCGTACGAGGACAGCAGTGAGGCCAGGCCGAACAGCAGCATGCCGATCATCAGCATGCGCTTGCGGCCGATCCGGTCGCCGAGCACGCCGAACGTGAACAGCAGGCCGGCGAAGACGAGGGTGTAGGAGTTGATCGCCCATTCGAGCTGGCCCTGGGTGGCGCCGAGGCCGTCGCGCGGGTCCGCGATCGTCTTCAGCGCGACGTTGAGGACCGTGTTGTCGAGCACGATCACGAGCAGGCTGACGATCAGGACGCCGAGGATCGTCCAGCGCCTCTTGTGGATGGTCTGCGGATCCATGAGACCCTTCGTAAGTATCGATACGATGCTGTTGCGTTTCTTAACGCTCGCCACCTTAGGTTATTCCCCATCCGATACGCAACCGTAGCGTTTCATAAAAGACGTCGGGAAGGTCCGGGCTGTACGGGCCGTTGACCTCGTGGGATCATCGAGCACGTCCGGGGACGCCACCGTGGCGCCTCGAGGCAGGAGGTTTCCGATGTCTGTATCGACCGGTCGGCCGACCACCCTGTACGGCGGCCAGACGGGACGCCGCGTGACCGTCCGCGACATCGCGGCGGCGAAGGAGCGCGGCGAGAAGTGGCCCATGCTCACCGCGTACGACGCGCTCACCGCGCGGGTCTTCGACGACGCCGGGATCCCGGTGCTGCTCGTCGGCGACTCCGCCGGGATGGTGGTCTTCGGCCACGAATCCACGATCCCCGTCACCGTGGACGATCTCATCCCCCTCACCGCGGCGGTGGTGCGCGGCACCTCCCGCGCCATGGTCGTCGCCGACCTGCCCTTCGGCGCGTACCAGGCCGGCGTGGCCGAGGCCCTGCACGCCGGCGCCCGATTCCTCAAGGAGGCCGGCGCGCACGCCGTCAAGCTCGAAGGCGGCCGGCGGGTCCTGCCCCAGGTCGAGGCGATGGTCGCGGCCGGCATCCCGGTCATGGCGCACCTCGGGCTGACGCCGCAGTCGGTGAACGCCTTCGGCGGCTACCGCGTCCAGGGACGCGGTGAGGACGGCGAACGCCTCATGGCCGACGCCAAGGACCTCGAGGCCGCGGGCGCGTTCGCGGTCGTGCTCGAATGCGTCCCCGCCGAACTGGCCGACCGCGTCACCGCCGCGCTGTCGATCCCGACCATCGGCATCGGCGCGGGCCCGGGCACCGACGCCCAGGTCCTCGTGTGGCAGGACATGGCCGGCCTCACGCCGCACACCGCCAAGTTCGTCAGGAAGTACGCCGACGTGGCGGGCGTCCTGCGCGGCGCCGTCCAGGAGTACGCGGCCGAGGTGGTCTCGGGCGCCTTCCCCGGCCCCGAGCACGCCTACCGCTGACCCTCGTCACCTTCACCGCTCGCCCTCTGGTCCGCCGGGGGCGAGCGGCCTCCGTCGGCCCTCATCGCACCCACCGCTCCCCGAATCCACCGGGGACCGGCGGTGACCCTCGACGCACCCACCGCCCCGGGCCACCAGGAACCGGCGGCCTCCGTTGCGCCTCGTCCGCCCACCGCCCCCGGTCCACCGGGGGCAAGCGGCCTCCGTCGGCCCTCATCGCACCCACCGCTCCCCGACTCCACCAGGGACCGGCGGTGACCGTCGACGCACCCACCGCCCCGGGCCACCGGGGGTCGGCGGTGACCGTTAACCCTTGTCACGTTCGCCGCCCCCCGATCCGCCGGGGCGAGCGGGGTCCGTTCGGCCTTCCGGTACGGCTGGAGAGCGGCGAGGGGCGGCCGGTCGACCGGTGCCGTGACGGGCCGGCGGCGCCTCGGCCCGCGCCTGCGCGTGACCGGCGTCGCCGTCGTGACCACCGTCGACGACGGCGGGCGAGCGCGGGCCCGTGAGCGGCGACGCGGCAGTCCGGATCCGGCCGTCCGCACTCGCACCGAGTCGCCTTCGTCAGTGCCGTGAATGCACTAGGTTTCCGCCCATAACTTGATCACGGGGCGGACGCCGTCGGCGCCGCGTGACGCCGAAAGGTGCCGAGCATGACCGCCTCTGTGAGCCCGCCGCCCTGGCCGATGCCGCCGTCGTGGCAGGTGACCCTGCCCTCTCGCGAACCGGCCGCCGAGCCGACGCCCGCCGGTCCGCCGGCCAGGCCGGCAGGCGAGCCGTCCGCCCCGACTGCACCAGCCGACGCGCCCTCCGACGGAGCCCTCCCCGCCGAGCGAGAAACGGACGCCACGCCGTCCGCCGAGCCCGCGCTCACCGAGCGAGAGCCGGACCCCGCATCCTCGCCCGAAGCCGCCCCGACCGGAGGACAGCCGGGCACCACGCCATCTCCTGGGACCGCCCCGACCGGAGGGGAACCGACCACCACGCCCTCCCCAGAGACCGCCCAGGCCGGAGAAGAGCCGACCACCACGCCCTCCGAGAGCGCCGTGCCGTCGGCCCGGCTGGTCACCGTGCTCGTGCCCGACATGCCCGCGCCCATGGCCGAGACGCCACCGCCCCTCCCGCCCGGGGTGGCGGTGGAGCGCCGCCCTGCCGCGGGCCCCGGCTCCTCCTTCACCGTGGTGGGCGAACTCGCGCGCGAGGCCGCGCAGGCGGTGGACGACGGGGCGTACGGCGTCGTGATCGTCCACCCGCCGGAGACGCTCGCGGAGACCGCCTGGGCGCTGGATCTCCTCCATGAGGGGACCGCCCCCATCGTCCTGACCGCGGCCTCGGGCACGTCGCACGACCTGGCGGACGCCGTCGCCGTCGCGGCCTCCGACCTTCAGGGACTCGGCTGCGTGGTCGTCGCGCACGGGGAGATCCACGCCGCCCGGTACGTGACCGTGACCGGCATCGCGGCTCCATCCCTCGCCTCCCCCGCCGCCGGGCCGCTGGGGCACGTGATCAGCGGCGCGCCGCGCCTGCTGTGGCGCCCGCCGGAGCGGTTCACGGTAGGCGGGCCCTTCGCGGGGCGCGCGCCGCGCGTCGGCCTGCACATGGTGGCCCTCGGCGAGGACGGTGAGCTGCTGCGAGTCCTCGCCGGCCACAGTGAGGGCCTGATCGTCGTCCTGCCCGCCGGATCGGCCGCCTTCGCCCTGCCGACCCCGCTTCTCGCCGAAGCGGCCGGTCGCGTCCCGGTGGTCCTGTGCGCCCCGGCCCCGACGCCCGAGGGCATGGCGGCCACCCGCCTCGACCCGCTCAAGGCACGCGTGCTCATGCACCTCCTGCTCGACGCCGGCCACGACCGTACGGCGGTGCTGGACGCCTTCTCCGCCCAGACCGGAGGCGCTCTCCCGCCGCCCTGAACGCGACCCGGCCGGGCGAAGGCGCCCCTCCGGTGTGGGTCGGCGGGGGGCGCCTTCGCGTTGCGTCGGTGGTCAGGCGCTGACCGTCTTCTTGTAGAGGCGGGTCGCCAGCGGGATGAACACGATCAGCATGAAGGCGATCCAGAGCAGTGATGCCGGGATGGCGTGCTGCATGGGCCAGGCGTCAGAGGTCTTCATCGCGGTGCTGGTGTTGCCGAACAGTTTCCGCGCGGCCTGGGTGAACGTCGAGATCGGGTTCCAGTCGGCGAACACCCGCAGCGGGGTGGGCAGGCGTGAGGCGTCGATGAACGCGTTGGACACGAACACCAGCGGGAACGAGAGCATGGTCGCGATGTTGTTGAAGCTCGCCGGCGTCCGCAGCGCCAGCGCCACCGTCGCGGTCACCCACGAGAAGGCGTAGGCGAACAGCAGCAGGAGCGCGAACCCGGCGGCCGCCTCCAGCGGGGAGGTGTGCACCCGCCACCCGACGATCAGTCCCATCGCCGCCATGACGACCAGGCCCGCCAGGTTCATCAGCAGGTCGCTGGCGGTCTGCCCGACCAGCACCGCCGATGGCGCCATCGGCAGCGAGCGGAACCGGTCGTAGATGCCCTTCTCCAGGTCGGTCGTCAGGCTGTAGCCGGTGACCTGCGCGGCCGTGATGACGGCTTGGACGAAGATGCCGGGGAGCAGGAACTCCTTGTAGGACATCCCCGGGATCTCGATGGCGCTGCCGAACACGTAGGCGAACATCAGCACGAGCACGATGGGCAGCATCACCACACTGCCGAGCAGGTCCGGCGACCGCCTGATCTTCAGGGTGTTGCGCTTGGCGATGGTCCAGCCATCGGCGATGGGCATGGTGAGGGCGTTCATCGGGCGGCCTCCAGGACCTTCTCGTCCGCGTCGTCGGTGTGCTGGGGGCCGGACGCCTGGTGCCCGGTCAGGGTGAGGTAGACGTCGTCGAGGGTGGGGCGCCGCAGGCCGGCGTCCCGGACCCGGACTCCCGCCTCGGCCAGTTGCCCGAGGGCCTGGCGGAGTGCCTCGGGGCCGTCGGTGACCGGGACGGTGATCTGGAGCGATTCCGGCACGGTCCGGATGGTGCCGACGGCGAACCAGGCCAGCATCTGGCGGGCGGTCTCCAGCTCGGCGGCGCTGGTCACGGTCAGTTCGATGCGGTTGCCGCCGACCTGGTCCTTGAGCTCATCAGCGGTGCCGCGGGCGATGGCGCGGCCGTGGTCGACCACCATGATCTGGTCGGCCAGGTGGTCGGCTTCTTCCATGTACTGAGTGGTCAGCAGCAGCGTGCTGCCGGCCGCCACGATTTCGGAGATGGTGTCCCACAACCCGGCCCGGGCGCGGGGGTCCAGGCCCGTGGAGGGTTCGTCCAGGAACAGCACCGGCGGGTCGGCGACCAGCGCGCCCGCCAGGTCGATGCGGCGGCGCATGCCACCGGAATAGCCCTTCACCGGCCGGTCGGCGGCATCGGTGAGGTCGAAGCGTTCGAGGAGCTCACGGGCACGGGCCTTGCTGCGCTTGGCGCCCAGGTGGTACAGCCGCCCGACCATCTCCAGGTTCTCCGCACCGGTCAGGTGCTCATCGACCGCGGCGTACTGCCCCGACAACCCGATACGGGCGCGCAGCCGCCGGGCCTGCCCAGCGACGTCGAATCCGGCGACCGTGGCCCGGCCGCCATCCGGGGGCAGCAGCGTGGTCAGCACCCGCACCGTCGTGGTCTTACCCGCCCCGTTCGGGCCGAGCAGCGCCAGCACCGTCCCCTCCGGGACCGAGAAACTCAGCCCATCCAGGGCCGTCACCTCGCCATACCTCTTGACCAGCCCTTCGGCCGTGATCGCATCGCTCATGAGAAATCTCCTTGCTGATGTTCAGGGGTCAGGACCAGTGGGTCGGTCATTCGGGCTTGCATGCTCGATTCCTTCCACAGGGTCGGTGTGGGTCGTTTCGGCCGTCACGTCGGTGCGCTCGGATCCGTCTGCACCGGTGGCGGGCCTTCGTGTGACCTTCACCAACCTTCGGCCCGGGCCCTGGCCTTGATCAACGTAAACTTCGCGCACGTACTGTTCACCGTGGGGTTATGACCGGAGGAGCGCCGGTGGAGCTGCGGGACATCGAGATCTTCCTGACGCTGGCCGAGGAACTGCACTTCGGTCGGACCGCCGCGCGGTTGCACGTGTCCCAGGCGCGCGTCAGCCAGGCGATCAGCCAACAGGAACGCCGCCTGGGCGGCGTGTTGTTCGACCGCTCCAACCGCCGCCGAATCAGCCTCACCCCGCTCGGCCGCCAACTGTGCGACGACCTGCGCCCGGTGTACGCGAGCCTGCGCGACAGCCTGGAACGCGCCCGCCAAGCCGCCCAAGGCATCACCGCCACACTGCGCGTCGGCATGATGCCGTTCAACATCGCCGACCTGCACCTGTACTGGAAGACCTTCCGCTCACAGCACCCGCAATGTGAGCTGCAGATCCGCCGCGCTCCCTTCGTCGACCCGTTCGCCGGGCTCCGCGACGGCGGGCTGGACGTTCTGATCGTGTGGTTGCCCGTGGAAGAACCCGACCTCACCGTGGGCCCGATCCTGTTCACCGACGCCCGCCTGCTCGCCGTCTCCGTCGAGGACGAGTTGGCCACACGATCCTCGGTATCCCTGGAAGCGCTCGCCGACCGCCCGCACGCCACAGCCCCCCGCATGCCGGACTACTGGGAAGACCGCTACCTGCCGTTCCAAACCCCGCGGGGCCGCCCCATCGAACGCAGCCAGACCATCACCAACGGCGACGACCTGATCAACCTCGTCGGCACGGGCGAGATCGTCCACAGCTTCCCCGCCCACGTCACCAGGTACTGGGCCATGCCGCACATCCAATGGCTGCCCATCCGCGACATGCCGCCCCTGCCGTACGCCATGGTGTGGCGGACCGAAACCGAGAACGACCCCATCCGCGCGCTCGCCCAGATCGTGCGGGACCTCGGGCCACTGGACCTTCACGACACCTGAGCGGCAAGCCCCATGGTGCTGCGGGATATCGACGACCGCTCACCGCCGCCGACCGCTTCCGCCGCCGAGCCCTCGTACGCCTACGGTGCCGGAGACCTCTGACCTGGGGCTTTTTTACACGTTTGTCAGACTTCGCTGTTAAATAACGACATATTCGTCCGTAGGTTCCATAGCCGTCAGGGACGACTGTCCGGATGGTGGGGCAAACCCCCCGCTACCGGAAGGCATCGCCATGCCGCGAATCCTGACCGTCACCCTGACCACCGTCGCGGTGACCGTGGCCCTGGTCGCTCCCGTCTCGACCGCCGTGACCCCGGCGTACGCCGCCACCTGCTCGCAGAGCTACCTGCCGCTGCCGGACCCGTCCTGCCAGCCGGGCGCGACCAACCCGGATGTCACGCAGTCCACCATCGGCTCGACGATCTGCGTGTCCGGCTGGACGAGCACGGTGCGGCCGCCGACGTCGTACACGAACCCGCTGAAGGTCAAGCAGATCGCCGAGTACGGCTACAGCGACACGAGCACCGCGGACTACGAGGAGGACCACCTGATCCCGCTCGAACTGGGCGGCGCGCCCCGGGACCCGAAGAACCTGTGGCCAGAGCCGCGCTACGACGCCGGCGGATCCACCTCGGCGGACAAGGACACGGTCGAGAACGCGCTCAAGAAGAAGGTCTGCGCCGGCACGATGACGCTCGCCACCGCACGGCACATCATGGCGACGGACTGGAGGCAGGGCCAAAGTGTTCTAGTGATGCGCTGAGGACCCGCCGGGCCTCGGCGAGCGAGGGCCCGTACCACTCCAGGTGGCGGCCGCTCACCAGCGCCACCGGGACGCCGGGGAACGTCTCCGGCCCGTCGGTGGCGGAGAACGCGTACGGCTCGTCGGGCAGGACGACGAGGTCCGGCTGCCGGCGCAGCATGTCCTCGACCGACACCTTCGGGTACCGCTCGTCGGCGCCCGCGAACACGTTGCCGACGCCCAGCCGCGCGAGGAGGTCCCCGGCGAAGGTGTCGCGGCCGAGCACCATCCAGGGGCGCCGCCAGATGGGCACGACCGCGATCGCACCGGACGGCGGGGGGTCGCGCAGGACGTCGGCCCAGGCGGTACGGGCGTCCGCCAGCCACGCGGGCGTGTCCTGCCCGCACGCGGCCAGCATCCGCGCGAGGCTGGTCAGCGCCTCCGGGAGGGTGCGGATCACGGTGACCCACACGGAGACGTACGCGGACCGCAGGGCGTCGAGGTCGGCCTCGCGGTTCTCCTCGAAGTTGGCCAGGACCACGTCCGGCGCGAGTTCGACGATCTTCCGCAGGTCGGGGTTCTTGGTCCCGCCGACGCGTACGACGTCGAGGCCGGGCGGCTCCACGCACCAGTCGGTGGCGCCCACCAGCAGGTCCGGCGCCGTACGCGCGATCGCCTCCGTGAGGGACGGCACGAGCGAGACGACACGGCGGACCCCGCGCGGAGCCCGGAACAGCGCTCCGAGGTCGTCGACCATCGGGGGCACCGAGGCACCGCGCGGCGATCCGGTCATCGGGGGGCGGCCCCGTCCAGCTCGGTCAGGAACTCCTCCGGAGTCATCAGGCCGGGCTGCCGGCCCTCGCGGGCCATCCGGTTCGCCAGCCGCCGCAGCAGCTCGTTGACCGGGGTGGGCACGCCGTGCTCGCGGCCGAGCAGGATGATCTCGCCGTTCAGGTAGTCGGCCTCGATCGTGCCGGTTCCCCGCTGGAGGCTCTGGAAGGAGGAACCGCCGGAGCGCTTGCGCCCGCGGACCGGGCGGACCTGGCTCGCGATGCCCACCCCGCT
The DNA here is from genome assembly GCF_039542055.1 of Actinoallomurus vinaceus. Taxonomy (NCBI): domain Bacteria; kingdom Bacillati; phylum Actinomycetota; class Actinomycetes; order Streptosporangiales; family Thermomonosporaceae; genus Actinoallomurus; species Actinoallomurus vinaceus. The sequence continues at coordinate 41,436 of NZ_BAABHK010000030.1, read as the reverse complement.
CGGCGCGTCGATGCCCGCGGCGCGCAAGCACGCCCTGCCCTCCTCCCGGGCGAGCCGGGCGATGTCCGCGCCCTGCTCACCGGGGCCGATGACGACCTCGACGGCGTTGCCGAGGTTCGTCAGGAGCTTGCCGTACTTGTAGCGCATGACGTCCGGCCGGGCCTCGGACGCGAACGTCGCGCCCGCGAAGGCCGCCGCGAGGGACTCCGCGGTCTCGTCCACGCCCTCGGGGTACCGGCCGACGTCGAGGCCGCCCATCTGGGGCGCCAGGTACGCCGCGACGACGCCGGGTTCGAGGAACGCCGACGGCAGCAGGACGCAGACGCCGTACACGCGGGAGAACAGCCGCAGGGCGAGGCGTTCGTTCTCGACGCCGTTCTGGGCGGACGCGACGACGATGTCCGGCGGCGCGACGGCCGCGAGCTCGGCCAGCGCCGGCAGGGTGTCCTGCGTCTTCATCGTGAGCAGGACGACGTCGCCGGGCCGGAACGTCACCGCCGACGGCCGGTCGACGACCGGGACCGGCAGCGTGACGCTCTCCTCCGGGGTGTCGAGGCGCAGGCCCCGGTCGCGGACGGCCTCGTAGTGCGCGCCGCGGGCGATGAGCGTGACGTCGTGGCCCTGCTGGAAGAGGCGTGCCCCGATGGCGCCGCCGACCGCGCCCGCGCCGTAGACGACGAACCTCATACGTCCGTCACCCGGAGGCCGGCGTGGGCCTTGTAGCGGCGGTTGATGGAGATCAGGTTCGCGGTCAGCGCCTCGATCTGGTGGGCGTTGCGGAGCCGGCCGCCGTAGACGCCGCGCATGCCCTTCACGCGGGCAGCCAGGGCCTGCACGGTGTTCGTGGCCTCCCGGTCGTCGCCGAGCACCAGCACGTCGAGGTCGACCTGGTCGATCTCCGGGTCGAGGAGGACGACGGCCGAGACGTGGTGGAAGGCCGCCACGACGGTGCTGTCGGGCAGGACGGCCGCGGCCTGCTGCGCGGCGCTGCCCTCCTCGACCGGCAGCGCGTACGCGCCCTGCTTGTCGAAGCCGAGCGGGTTGACGCAGTCGATCACGATCTTGCCCGCCAGCTCATCGCGGAGCGATTCGAGGGTCGCCTTGTGGCCGTCCCACGGAACCGCCACGATCACGACGTCGGCCTCGCGGGCGACGGCGGCGTTCTCCGCGCCCCGGGCGGTCGCCCCCTCCCCCAGGCTGTCGGCGGCCTGCTGGGCGCGTTCGGCGCTGCGCGAACCGATGATCACTTCATGACCGGCGAGGGCGAACCGGCGCGCCAGCCCCTTGCCCTGGTCGCCGGTGCCGCCGAGGATGCCGATGGACAGGCCACTGACATCCGGAAGATCTGCGTGCTGAGTGCTCATAGTGGACGATCCTGCCAGGGCACCTCAGACCGGCTCCTTCCCGGGTACCGCGGCCATGGCGGCGCCGATGATGCCGGCGTCGTTGTGCAGCTCGGCGGCCACGACCGGGGTCCGCACCTCTTTCAGGTACGGCAGGAAGCGGTCGGCCTTCTTGCTGACCCCGCCGCCCAGGATGATCAGCGACGGCCACAGCAGGTCCTCGATGCGGTGCATGTACTCGCCGAGCCGCTTCGCCCAGTCCTGCCAGTCCCACTCGTGGACCTCGCGGGCGTGGGCGGAGGCCCGCCGCTCGGCGTCCTTGCCGCGGATCTCGATGTGCCCGAGCTCGGTGTTGGGCACGAGCCGTCCGTCGACGAACAGCGCGGTGCCCACACCGGTGCCGAGCGTCAGCATGAGCACCGTGCCCTTCCGGCCGCGCCCCACACCGAAGGTCATCTCCGCCACGCCGGCGGCGTCGGCGTCGTTGAGCAGCGTCACGGGCACCCCGGCGGTCTCCGCGAACAGGTCGCGTGCGGCCAGGTCGACCCACGCCTCGCCGAGGTTGACCGCCGTACGGACGACTCCGTCGGTGACCACGCCCGGGAAGGTGACGCCCACGGGGCCCTTCCAGCCGAAGTGCGTGACGATCTCGGCGACGAGCCGCGCCACCTCGCGGGGCGCCGCCCCCTCCGGGGTGGCCAGGCGCAGCCGCTCCTGCGCGAACTCGCCCTTCTCCACGTCGACCGGCGCGCCCTTGATGCCGGACCCGCCGATGTCGACACCGAGTATCTCCATAGGGCTATACCTACCTGAGATCGCCTGCCCCTAACAAAGCACACGTGATCTCACGCTCCGTACGGCACCATGGGGGCCATGGACGCGAGTCAGGTGGCGGCCCTGCGGGAGCTGCTCGCGACGACCGGCTGGCCGGAGCGCACCCGGGAGTTCGCCGGAGCGCTGCGTTCGTCCGCCCGGGAGCCGGGCGGTCTGCTGGTGTTCGGCCCGGCCGACGACGAGCCGTGGCACCTCGCCGCCCACCTCGACGACGAGAGCCGGCTCGGCGGCGTCCCGGCGCTGTCGCCCACGCTGGTCCGCTGGGAGCCGCCGCCGGGCGCGCCGCCGCACCTGCGGGTCGGACTGGAGCGCCTGGAGGCGGCCCGGCGCGGAGAGACGCTGATCGTCGTCTCCGAGGAGGAGTCGCCGGCGCCGCTCCTGGAGCGGGTCGACGACGCGCGGCGCATCGGCGCGACGATCTTCGCGCTCGACACCGGCGACCGGGAGCTCGAAGGCCTCGCGCACGAGGCCCTGACGGTGCCGTCTGACGACCGGCTGGTGTCGTTCGACGCGGCCCAGCACCTCGTGAGCGCGGCCGCCGGGGAGCCGCTCCCCAAACGGGGCCTGCGCGACCGCCTGGCCCGCCTCCTGGAGACGATCAGCGGCCCGACCGTGTCCTGAGGATCTTCGGGCTGTTTCACAGGCCTTCACAAGCCGCGCCGCGCAGCCGGACAGCGGGTCATGAAACAGCCCCTGATCTCAGCTCTTGCGGCGCCACTCCTCGTTGCGCTCCGCGGCGCGCTCGAACGCGTGCGCCGCCTCGTCCTCGGTGGCGTAGGGGCCCATGCGCTCCCGGTTCGGGCAGCCGGGCCCGTACTCGACCTTGCGGTGCTTGAGGCAGAAGAACCACTTGCCCTCGTCACTCATCGCGCTCTCCGATCATGGTGTCATCGTGCCCCGGCGGGCTGACTACACTCCAACAGCATGACGACGCAACTCCGTCCCGGTCACGTATCCCCGATGCGCAAAGTGCCGGCGGACATTCCCCGGCCGGAGTACGTCGGCAAGAAGGTGCCCCGCACCGGGGAGCCGGACGTCAAGACGCCCGAGATCATCGAGCGGATGCGGGTCGCCGGGCGGATCGCCGCGCAGGCGCTCGAGGAGGTCGGCAAGCAGATCCGGCCGGGTGTCACCACCGACGAGCTCGACCGCATCGGGCACGAGTTCATGCTGGACCACGGCGCGTACCCCTCGACGCTGGGCTACCGGGGCTTCCCCAAGTCGCTGTGCACCTCGCTGAACGAGGTCATCTGCCACGGCATCCCCGACGACACCGTCGTCCGGGAGGGCGACATCATCAACATCGACATCACCGCGTTCAAGGACGGCGTGCACGGGGACACCGACGCGACCTTCCTGGTCGGTGAGGTGGACGAGGAGTCGCGGCTGCTCGTCGAGCGCACGCGCGAGGCGACGACGCGCGCCATCAAGGCCGTCCGCCCGGGCAGGCAGCTCAACGTCATCGGCCGGGTCATCGAGTCGTACGCCAAGCGGTTCGGCTACGGCGTCGTCCGCGACTTCACCGGGCACGGCATCGGCACGACGTTCCACTCCGGGCTGATCGTGCCGCACTACGACGACCCGCACGCGACCACGGTCATCGAGTCGGGGATGACGTTCACGATCGAGCCGATGCTGACGCTCGGCACGATCGACTACGAGATCTGGCCGGACCGCTGGACTGTCGTGACGAAGGACCGCAAGCGCACCGCGCAGTTCGAGCACACGATCCTCGTCACCGACACGGGCACGGAGATCCTCACCCTCCCGTGAGATAGGGCGGTCCGTCGCGGGTACGTACCGCGCCGTGGCCGACAGACTCGGGACGTACCGCAGCAAGCGCGACGCGAGCCGTACGCCGGAGCCGGTTCCCGGCGAGGGGCCGCTCCCCCGTGGGAACGACGACACGTTCGTGATCCAGGAACACCACGCGCGGCGGCTGCACTGGGACTTCCGGCTCGAACGCGACGGCGTGCTGGTGTCCTGGGCGCTGCCGAAGGGCGTGCCGGACGATCCGCGGACCAATCATCTGGCCGTGCACACCGAGGACCACCCGCTGGAGTACGCGTCGTTCGCCGGGGAGATCCCGAAAGGCGAGTACGGCGGCGGTCAGGTCGGCATCTGGGACCGCGGAACGTACGAGACCGAGAAATGGACCGACCGTGAGGTCAAGGTCGTCCTGCACGGAAACCGGGTGTCCGGCAGATACGTCCTGTTTCGGACGAACGGCAAGAACTGGATGATCCACCGGATGGACCCGCCGGTCGCCCCGGACGCCGACCCGATGCCCGAGCAAGTCGACCCCGTACGGCCCGAGGTGCGCGAACGCCTTCCCCGCCGCGCGGAGGCGTACGGCTTCGAGTTCGCGTGGGGCGGGTGCCGGTTGATCGTGTTCTCCGACCGCGGCACGACGCACGCCCAGGACGCCGGCGGCGAGGCCGCCAAGACCCCGTCCGGGCTCGGGGAGTCGCTTGCCGCCCACCGGGTCGTCCTGGACGGCGAGGTGGCCGTCGTCGAGGACCGCGAGACCTATATGATCTTCGACGTGCTCCACCTGGACGGCCGTTCGCTGTTCGACGAGCCGTACCAACGGCGTCGGGAGCTGCTGGAAGGCCTGCGTCTCGCCGGGCTCCGATGGCAGACCGCGCCCTGCTTCGACGACGGCGAGGCGGTGCGGGCCGCCGCGCGGGAGCAGGGCCTGCCCGGGGTCGTCGCCAAGCGTCTCGACGCGCCCTACCGTCCGGGAAAAGCCGACTGGCGTCTCATACCGGTCGAGTGAGGCGCGACGTCCGGATCCGTTGCCCTATGCCGCTCCAGTCAAACATTCTGTCCGAATTAGGACGAGTTGGCACTAAAAACGAAAAATGCCCTGGCCGGAATGTCAGCGGGTAATTACGCTACGGATGTCATTCCCATGCATCTGGAGGCAATACGTGGGCGGTTCCCGCTTCCCCTTCCCCACGCCGGGAGAGCCGATCCTTCACACCTACGCCCGGCTTCGTGACGCCGGGCCCGTGGTCCCCATCGAGCTGCCGGGGAACGTTCCCGCCTGGGCGGTGAACAGCTACGAGGCGCTCGCCGACGTCTTCGCACGCGACAACAAGGTGTTCTCGGCAGACCCCCGGCACTGGATCGCCCTGCACGACGGAACGGTTCCCGCGGACTGGCCGATGCTCCCCCTCGTCTCCGGTGACCACCTTCAGGTCAAGGACGGCGTGGACCACCGGCGGCTGCGGACCCTGATCGCCCGGGCCTTCACGGCCGCCCGAGTGGAGGCGATGGCGCCCCGGATCGCCGAGATGACGGCCGAGCTCATCGACGGCATCGCCGCGGCCGGAGACGGCGTCGACCTCGTGCCCGCCCTCACCGAGACGTTGCCGATGTCGGTCATCTGCGACCTGTACGGCGTCCCTCACGCCGAACGGGCCCAACTGCGCGGCTGGACGACCACGCTGCTGTCGCACACCGCCACCGGCGAGCAGGCCGCCGCCGCCAATGAGGCGCTGAACTCCTACCTGGCGTCGCTGGTCGACCTCAAACGACGCGAACCGGGAGACGACCTGACGACCGGGCTCGTCCGGGCGCACGACGACGAGGACCGTCTCTCCGACGACGAACTCGTCAGCGCCCTGTGGGTCATGCTCATCGCCGGCCACGAGACGACCGTCCACCTGCTCGGCAACGCCATCGTCGCACTGTGCGCCCACCGGGATCAGCTCGCCCTGGCGATCGAACGAGACCTGTGGCCCCAGGTGGTCGAGGAGACCCTGCGCTACCGCGGCCCCGTGCTCGGCTCGCCGTTCCGGTACACCGTGACCGACACGATCCTGGCGGGCGTACCCATCCCCGCCGGTGAGGCCCTCTGGCTGAGCCTGGCGCACCACGGGACCGAACACGGACGGTACGGCGACACGGCCGACCGGTTCGACATCACCCGCGAGCAGAGCGGTCACCTGGCGTTCGGGTTCGGCCCGCACTTCTGCGTCGGCGCGCCGCTGGCCCGGTTGGAGAGCCGCATCGCCCTGGACGCTCTGTTCGGGCGCTTCCCGGAGCTCAGCCTGGCCGCCGACGCCGACGCCATTCACTACAACCCGTCGTTCATCACGTACGGGCCGTTGTCCCTGCCGGTGAACCTCGGCCCGGCGCGGAAGCGGGCCGCGGAGGAGCGCACGCCGGAGCCCGCGTGACCCTCCGATAGGCGCGTTCTCCGGGGGCGCGCTCAGGTCCGCGCGACACGTGCCCGGACCCGGTCCTGACCGGGTCCGGGCCATTGTGTTTCCACACTGCGGACTGATTCCGGTCGATTGCGGAACCGCTCCGGCGCGTCGCGCGTCCGTACTCCCCGAAGCGGGCTACAGTCCGCGCGTGTCAACAAAGCGGGTGATCTTCACATGATGGGCCATACGCATGCGCTGGCCGGGGCGGCGGCCTGGCTCGGGACCGCGCCGTTCCTCGCCGACTTCGGCATGCGGATGACTCCCGGCCAGATCGCGGCCGGAGCCGTCGTCTGCGCCGGGGCGGCGCTGCTTCCGGACCTCGACCACCACGACGGGACGATCGCCAACACGTTCGGCCCGGTCACCCGCGTCCTGTGCAAGGGCATCAGCGTGGTGTCCGGCGGGCACCGGCACGCGACGCACTCGCTGCTGTTCTGCGCACTCATGGCGGTCGGCGCCGACCTGCTGTCGCAGCACGTCGTGCAGGCGTGGTGGGTGATGCTGTTCCTGCTCATCGGCCTGGGGTTGCAGGGGATCGGGATCGGCGTTCCCAAGAAAGAGCACTTCGACGCGCTGCTCAACGCCGCGATCGCCGGCGGGCTGACCTTCCTCCTGGCGCAGATGAAGTTCACCGGGCCCGGCCTGGGGACGCACGGCTACACGCTGGGGTGGGCCGGCTTCGCGGTGGGGCTCGGCTGCCTCATGCACGTCATCACCGACTCCATCACGCCGCAGGGCTGCCCCGTGTTCTGGCCCATCCCCTGGCGACTCGCGATCCCGCTGGTGCCCCGCACCAACGGGAAGGTCGAGAAGTGGGTGGTCACGCCCATCCTCACGCTGGGCATCGTGATCCTCGGCATTCGGTCGTCGGCCGGCTCCTTCGCCGCGCACTGGCTCACGCACAACGGCGGCTGACCCTCCGGCTCACGCGCAACGGCTGACACCCCGGCTCACACACGACGTCGGCAGGCACCACGGTGTCCGCCGACGGCATTCCGCGGGCGCGCCACACCGCTTACCCCGCGACCTGCTGGGAAGAGCAGTGATGTGGGACACATGACACGGTGTGGCGCTGCCGTGATCACCGGACTGGTGCTGGTCGCCGGATGCGGTGGCGGCGACGCCGACAAGACGAACGCGGCCGCGACGGCCCCCGGCGCCGCACCGCCGGCCCCGGGGTACGCCGGCCAACTGGAGCAGACGTACGAGCAGGTCGTCAAGACGGTGCTGCCCTCCGTGGTCCAGATCGACACCGACTCGGGGCTCGGGTCCGGCGTCATCTACGACAACAAGGGCGACATCGTCACCAACGCCCATGTCGTCGCGGGGGCCAACCGGCTGAAGGTGACCACCGCGACCGGCAAGAAGGCGCTGCCCGCGCAGCTCATCGGCCAGTACGCCCCGGACGATCTGGCGGTCGTGCGGGTGAGCGACGGGTCGCTGAAGCCCGCGCACTTCGGCGACTCCAGCCGCCTGACGGTGGGCCAGATCGTGCTGGCGATGGGCAATCCGCTCGGCCTGTCGGGCAGCGTGACCAACGGCATCGTCTCCGCGGTCGGACGCACGGTGTCCTCGCCGCGCGAGGGCGCCTTCCCGGGCGCGACGATCGCCGGAGCGGTGCAGACGAGCGCGCCGATCAACCCGGGGAACAGCGGTGGCGCGCTGGTGACCTTGAACAACGAGGTGATCGGCATTCCCGCTCTCGCGGCGTCCGACCCGCAGATCGGGGGCGCGGCCGCGGGCATCGGCTTCGCGATCCCCAGCAACATGGTCAAACTGATCGCCGATCAGCTCATCAGGTCGGGCCGCGTGACCAACTCGGGCCGGGCCGCGCTCGGCGTCACGATCCGGAACGTCGCCGACCTGGCGGGCAACGTCATCGGCGTCGGGGTGGTGTCGGTGACGAAGGGCGGACCCGCCGACCGGGCCGGGATCCGCCCCAACGACGTCATCGTGTCGGTCAACGGCACCAAGACGCCGACCACCGCCGAACTGTCCGACGTCCTGGCCGTGCTGAAGCCCGGCGACAAGGCGCAGGTGGTGGTCCAGCACCCGGACGGCAGCAAGACCACGACCGCGGTCACCCTGGGCCAGCTGCCCGGTTAGGGCTGTTGCCCGCGCTGCCTGATGAGAAAGCCGCTGGACGCGTGCGGGGGTCCTCAGGCGAACCCGGCCAGCGCGCGGTCGGTGGCCTCGCGCAGCAGGCCGCGGACCTTCGGGTCGTACGCGTCGCCGTGCGCCTTGGAACGCCTCATGCCGTCGAAGAACCGGCCCGTTCCGACGTCCTCGGTGACGAGCCGCAGCACGGCGTCGCCGCCCTCCTCGACCGTCGACCACGGAGTGACGCCGGCCTCGCGGACCATCGCCGTGTCCATGTACGTCGCGGGGTGTATGCAGTTGACCGCGACGCCGTCCAGCTGTTCGGCCAGGTCGAAGGTCCAGGCGGCGAGCGCCAGCTTGCTGCGGCAGTACGCGAGGGTGCCGCCGTAGCGGCGTTCCATCGTCAGGTCGTCGAAGTCGATCGTGTCCTGGCCGAGGGAGCCCTCGTTGACGACCCGGGCGCCCGGTCCGAGCACGGGCAGCAGCAGGCGCGTGAGCAGCACGGGCGCCAGGTAGTTGACGGCCCAGTGCAGCTCGTGCCCGTCGGCGGTGAGCCTGCGGCCCGTTCCGCTGCCGACGCCCGCGTTGTTGATCAGTACGTCCAGCCCTGTGCCGTCGGTGCTCTCCGCGGCGAGGTCGGCGTGGACGCGGCCGGCGAGGTCGCGCACCTCGGCCAGCGACGCGAGGTCCGCGACGTACGGCCGGCCGCCGGTCTCCGCCGCGACCGCGTCGAGCTTGGCCCGATCACGGCCGTGCAGCAGAACGGTCATGCCCCGCTCGGCCAGGCGCCCGGCGAGATACCGGCCGACGCCGGCCGTGGATCCAGTGATCAGTACGGTGGTCATGGTCCGATCCTCGTACGCGGTGCCGGGCCGGTACCAGGGCACGCCGGTCCTGGTACGACGGCTACCACTCACGGCTGGAAGTTGATGCGGTCGTGCTGGAAGTCGAGGGTGATGCTGCTGAAATGGCGGAGTTCGTCCGAACCGAGCAGCCCGGACACTCCCATGCCGAGGTCGACGACGGCGAGAGACCTGGCCCGGAGCGGGATGCCACCGATCGTCCACTGCCGCACCTTGACGATCGGCACGGTTCCGCTGCCGGTGACGCCCTGGACCCGGTGCTGCTGCCCCGTACGCGGCAGCCCGAGCCGGCGGACGAGGCTGCGGTCGACAGAGGAGTTCGACGACCCGGTGTCCAGGACGAACTCGTACGGGCCCCGGCCGTTCACCCGCACCGGGACGAAGACCAGCGTGCCGTCGCCGCTGTTGACGACCCGCATGGGGAGCGAGAAGCCGCTTCCGGTCTGGACCGGCGAGAGCGCTCCCAGCTGCGAGGGCGCCGGCGACACGGGGGCCGAGCCGGCGGGCACGTGGGAACTCGCGGTGGCGGCGGGCCGGACCTGTGTCTCGGCGCAGCCGATGGCGACCGGCAACGCGACCGCCAGCAGCAGCCCAGTGATCATCGTGCGGGACACACGGACGGACGTTCCCGTCGGCGGGCGGGCTAACCCGCGTCGCCGAAGAAGCTGGCCGGATCTTGGCCGGCCGGGAATGGACCGCGAAGGTCAGGCGTCACGGCCGGGAATGGACCGCGAAGGTCAGGCGTCGCGGCGCGGAGCGGACGGCGCGGTCAGACGTCACGGCGCGGTCAGACGTCACGGCGCGGAGCGCACGACGAAGGTCAGACGTCGCGACCGGACGGGATGACGCGGGCGGCGAGGTCCAGGACCCCCGCGCGGATGCGCTCCCAGTCGTGGCCGTCGGCGCGCAGCGCGTGGACGAGGTCCGCCGACAGCGCGGCCAGGAGCATGTGGGACAGGTGGTCGGCGTCGGCGCTCGGGTCGGCCTCGTGGATGAGGATCGCCAGGTGTCGGTGCCAGAACCGGTAGGCGCCGATGCGGTAGCGCGCGCCCGGCACGGCGGTCTCGGACAGCCGTGACACGTCGAGGTGGCCGGCGAGGTAGTCGAAGTAGGCGCCGATGAACGCCGTGATCCGCTCCGCCGCCGGGGCCCCGGGCCCGAGCGGGGGCGGGCCCGACAGGATCCCCTTCTGCAGTTCGCGTTCCCGATCGTCGAGGAGGGCGGCGGCCAGGCCCGACTTGTCGCCGAAGCGCCGGAAGACGGTGCCCTTGCCGACCCCGGCCTCGCGGGCGACGGCGTCCATGCTCACGCCGTCCACCCCGTGCTCGGCGAACAGCCGGGCCGCGGCGTCGAGCACGAGCCGACGGTTGCGCGCGGCGTCGGCCCGCTCGACCGGCCTCCGCGCCGCCAGCGACAACAACTCGACGTCCTCCGGCATCCGCACTCCCTCACTCGGTCGATCTCTCGACATTCGGACCATAGTCCGGTAGCGTCCTCGATACCAACCGGACTGCGGTCCGATTATCGAAGGGATCACCATGACCGCGCTCATCTCCCGCGACGACCTGCGTGCCGCCATCGAGGCCGGCACGGTGACCGTCGTCGACGCCCTGCCCGAGTCGTACTACGCGCAGCAGCACCTGCCCGGCGCGCTCAACCTCGTCGAGGACGAGGTCGACGCCCGCGCGGCGGACCTGCTGCCGGACCGGAACGCCCCGATCGTCACCTACTGCTCGAACGCCGCCTGCGGCAACAGCGAGGCGGTGGCGACCCGGCTGACGAACCTCGGCTACACCGACGTCCGCAAGTACCGTGAGGGCATCCAGGACTGGGTGGAGGCCGGCCTTCCCGTCGAGTCCGGAACTCCCGCCGCCCGCTGACCGGCCGACATCGCCGAGCGGCCCCGGCCCGGCCCGGGCCCGGCCGCTCAGGCGTCACCATCGGCCCGGCCCCTCCCCACGCTCAGATGTCGCCTCGAGACTGGCCCCGCCCCACACCCGGGGCGGTCAGGGGCCGGGCCTCTCCCCGCACTCAGGCGTCACCCCGGACCTGGCCCCACCCGACACCCGGGGCGGTCAGGGGCCCCATCCCGACGCCCGGGCGGTCACCCCGAGCCGAGCGGGCATCACCCCAGGCTTGGCCCCGCCGCGCCGCCGCCCGCGATGTCTCGGAGGAGACCGCTGGCCGGTGCTCGGCCGCCGGCCGCCCACGGTCCGCTGCCCCCGGGGCGACCGGCGCGGCGTCACCCCGGACCGGGCCCCGCCCGGCGCTCAGGCGTCAGCCTTGACCGCCCGTACTCGCTCGATGACGGGGGCGAACGCCTCCATGTACGAGCCGTGCACCGTGTAGTACGTGAAGCCGAACCGCTCGCGATACCGCAGAATCCGCTCGGCCATCTCGTCGACGGTGCCGATCAGGACGAAGGGCGTCTCGAGGATCTCGCCGGCGCTCAGGGCGCGCCCGAACCGCTCGCTCAGCTCCTCGGCGGCCGCCCGCCGGTCCTTCGTCTCCAGCACGATCTGGACGAGCACCTGCCACTCGACCTCGTCCGCCCGCTCACCCGCGCATTCGCGCGCGTAGCGGACGCGTTCGTCCGTCTCGGCCGCCGTGGCAAGCCGGAACGTCCCCGGAGGTTGGCCCTTGACCTGGTACGTCCCGGCGATCCCGACGATGTCGGCGCGCTCCGCGGCGACGCGCAGGATCCGGTCCCCGGTGCCGCCGATCAGCAGCGGCGGCCCGGAGCCGCCGAAACCGTGCCGCTGCACCGGTGCGAGCGCCGGGAGTCCCATCGCCTCGCGGAGAGCGGCCTGCTGTTCGTAGCCGTCCGCAGCGAAGAGCCGGGCCAGTTCGTCGATGGTCGCCTCGAGACGGTCGGCCCGGGCGCCGAAGGGCTCCCACAGGATGCCGGCCTCGTCGAACTCCCATTTCATGTGCCCCGCCCCGAGTCCCAGCTCCAGCCGGCCGTCCGTGAGGACGTCCGTGGTGGCCACCTCCCGCGCCAGCAGGGCCGGATTCCAGAAGGGGGCGTTCAGCACCAGCGTGCCGACCCGGAGGCGTTCGGTCGCCGCCGCCGCGGCGACCAGTGCCGGGAACGGCGCGGGCATGCCGAGATGGTCCGCGGCGAACACCGTGTCGTAGCCGTACCGCTCGCCCTGCCGGCAGGTCTCGACGAGCGCCGCGCGGGAGTCGAGGCCGAGGAGGTTGAAGGAGAACCGGAAGCCGCCCATGACGATCACCCTCACGCACGGCGGCGCGGCGGCCAAGCCCCTTCGCCTCAGGGCGAAACCACTGTCAGTCCTGGCTCTGCGCCCGCTTGTCCAGCGACGCCAGGTAGGCGTTGTAGTCGGCCAGTTCGTCGTCCTCCTTGCGCGCGGCCGCCCGGTCGGCATGGCGCTCCTGGCGGCGCGCCACGCGCTGGTCCTCCGCGAACCACTGGAACACCAACGCGAGCAGCACGATGAACGTCGGGATCTCCCCGAACGCCCACGCGATGCCGCCTCCGGTGTGCTGATCGGCGAGGATCGACGACCCCCACGGCCGGTGCAGCGAGTTGTACCAGCCCGCGGCGATCGGCTGCCCGAGCTCCATCAGCGCAATGCCGAAGAAGGCGTGGAACGGCATGGTGACGAACAACAAGAGGATCTTGGCGATGTACGGCAGCCGGCGTGGCGTCGGGTCGACCCCGATGAGCACGTAGAAGAACAGCGTGCCGGCGACCATGAAGTGCACGAGCATCGCGAGGTGGCCGACGTGGGCGCGCATGAGGTAGCCGAACAGCGACGTGAAGTACAGCAGGTACGTGCTGCCCATGAAGATGATCGTCGCGGTGGCCGGGTGGGCGATGAACGCCAGCCCCCGGCTGTTCAGGATGGCGGTCAGCCATTCGCGCGGTCCCCGGTCACCACGGATCGCGGCCGGCTTGAGCGCGCGCAGCGCCAGCGTCACCGGGGCGCCCAGCACCAGGAAGATCGGGGTCAGCATGGACAGCACCATGTGCTGGATCATGTGCACGCTGAACAGCACCGGAGCGTACGTCGCGGCACCCGTCATCGTCACCGCCACCACCGTGACCAGACCGGCGAACCAGAAGGCGGTCCGGGTCACGGGCCAGCGGTCGCCGCGGCGGCGCAGCCGCGTCACCCCGGCGACGTACAGGCCGCCGAGCACGACGACGAGGACGGCGAAGAACAGGTCGGGCCGCCACAGCGTCGCCAGCCGGGCGACGCTCAGCGGCGGCGGCATGTCGAAGCCCAGCAGGCTGCGCACGGGTGTCTCGTCGGTCGCGGGCGCCGGCGGGGCGGTACGGGCGAGCGCGACCGCGACTCCCATCGTGGCGGCCATCACGAACGCCTCGACGGCGACGAGCCGGATGAACGGCCACGGCGGGCGGACGACCGGCGGCCGCGCGTACCCCTTGGGGTTGTGCGCCATGATGGCGGGCAACGTGCGTTCGCGGTGCAGCCAGCCGAGCACGCCCAGCGTGGTGAACAGGACGGCCTTGACCAGGACCAGCCGGCCGTAGTCGCTGGTGAACAGCTGGGTGGGAGTGGGGACGCGGGAGATCGCGTTCGCGACGCCGCTGACGCCGACGGCGACGAAGCACCACAGCGCCATCCGGCTGAACCGGTGGGCGGCGACCCCGAGGTGGTCGCCGTCGTGGGCGGCGTGCCAGCCCAGGATCAGCAGCCCGCCCACCCAGGGCGCGAGCGCGACGACGTGCATGGCGAGGCCGCTGATGGCCAGCTCGTGGTTGGGCGAGGACGCCGAGTGGCCGGTCAGCGGCGGCGGCAGCAGCGCGACAAGGGCGGCGACGAGCAGGCCGGCCGCGCCGCCTGGCGTGGCCGCGGTCCGGGCGAGCAGCGCGATCATCGCGGTCAGCAGCACGACGATCATCAGCGCCGTGCCCTGCGGCAGCTGACCGACGTAGCTGGAGAGCTCGTTCCCGCCGGCGATGGTGGCGACGGGCTCGCCGAGGATGTCGGAGACGGTGAAGAGCAGTGTGGCGGCGGCCCCGGCCGCCCAGACGGCGGCGATCCAGGACGCGCCCCGTAGGTAGCGCACGGCCTGCGGGTCGAGCACGCCCTTGGCCGAGGGCAGCAGGACGACGGCGCCCAGCAGCGCACCGACGGTGAGGGTGCCGCCGAGGTCATTGATCAACCGGGCGACCGGAAGGCCCCACCGGGTGAGCGTGCCCGCGTCGGCGAGCCCGCTGATGACCTTCTCGCGGACCGCCCCGCCGGCGACCAGCGCGACGAGAAGGGCGGCGACGCTGGTGAGCCCGACGAGTGCCGCAGCGATGTACGGCCGGTGGCTACGCATGGGAGACCGCGAGCCGGAGTCGGACGGCTGAGCGAGGCGCACTACCGTGCGCGTCACCCGAGCCGAAGTGGGCGTCGGGCCGACCGAGGCGGGAACCGGCCGAGCCGGAGCGGGCGTCCGCCGCGCCGGGGCGAACGTCGGCCGACCCAAGGTGGGCATCGGGCCGACCGGGCGAGAAGCCGACCGAGCCAGGCCGGGTGACGGCCGAACCGAGACGGGCGTCGGACCGAGCCGGCCGAGAGCCGGCCGAGCCCGGGCGGAAGCCCGCCGAGCCGAGGCGAGCGTCGGCCAAGCCGGGGCGGGCGTCCGCCGCGCCGGGGCGAACGTCCGCCGGGCCGAGTTGGGCATCGGGCCGACCGGGCCGTGAGTCGGCTGAGCCGAGGCAAGGGTTGGCCGAGCCGAGGTAGGCGTCGGGCCGACCGGAGCGGGCGGCGGCCGAGCCAGGGCGGGAGCCTGCCGAGCCGGGACAAGGGTCGGCCGAGCCGAGGTGGGCGTCGGCGGAGCCGGGGCGGCGCGCGGGCGGCGAGAGGTTCATCATGGTGAAGGAGGCGGTCTCTCCGGGTCGGCAGGTGTTCCCGGGGCGCTCACCGCTCTGGGCGCGCTACGCGTGCGGCCTCGTGCCCCGGCCGCCGCTCGCCCGCTCGTCAGGATCGCTCCCCGGACCTCCTCAGCTTATTCACCCTCCGACGCCCGGTGGATACGGGTCGCCCGGACCGCTCCCGGCCGCCTCCGGCCTCACAGTCCCGCGCAGGCCAGCGCCCGCCGGTACGCGTCGGCCCGCTGCTGCGGCGAACCGGCATCCGACAGCAACTCGGCGAGCCGGAACCAGCCCTGCGCCGCCTCACGGGAGGGCCCGATCTCCCTGAGGCAGGTCATGGCACGCTCCAGCGTGGCCGCCGCCTCGTCCGGGTGGCCGAGCCGCAGGGTCGCCTCGGCGAGCGCGATCAGGGCTCCGGCGGTGGCGGGCCGCGGATCGTTCCCCAGGAGGTTCAGCGCCTCGTTCGCCCGGTCGGCGGCCCGCTGCGCCTCACCCATCGCGAGCTCCGCGCGGGCGAGTTCGGTGAGGCACCAGGCGACGTCGAGGTCCGCCGCCCCGGTCGCGGTCAGCTCGTGGAGGGCGCGTTCGAGCTCGTCGCGGGCGCGTCGCGCGTCCTGCGGCCGGGCCAGCAGCATCAGGGTGGCGTACTCCCTCCGCAACCGGCTCACGTCGCGCAGGTCCGCCGCCTCTCCCAGGAGGGACAGCGCCCGCTCCCCGTACGTCGCCGCCGTGTCGAAGTCGCCCTGGTGCTTCGCGACGAGGGCGGTCTCCCAGTAGGCGGCCATCCGGGCGGCCGGGCTGCCGGTCGCCTCCGCGTGGTCGAGCAGCCGGTCGGTGAGCTGCCGGGCGCTGACCAGGTCGCCGCGTTCGAGGTAGACGCCGACGAGGGTGCCGCCGAGCTTGACCGTCTCGTCGCTCCACGGCCCCTCTTTGGCGGTCACCCGCGCGAACGCGCGCTCGGCCACCGCCGCGCTCTCCGCCAGGTCGCCCTTCTCCCGGTGGCAGCGGGCGGCGGCGACGTTGACCCGGATCCACTCGTCGGTGTCGTACTCGAGGGACAGGTCCGACCCGAGGGCGGCGAACTCCCGCAGCGCCTCGTCCAGCGCACCGGCCGCCTCGAGGGCGAGCGCGTGTCCCCACCGGGCCCGGCGCGCCGACTCGGGCAGCGCGGCCAGCGCCGGGTCGGCCAGCAGTTCGGCGAACCGGTCGCGCGCCTCGGTCGCCCGGCCGTTCCGCAGGGCGGTGTCGGCACGGTCGAGGGTCGTCTGCAGCCGCTCCTGCGTGGCTTCGTCGATGCCGCTGGAGAGGTAGGACGCCGAGCAGCCGAGCTTGCGGGCAAGGAGCCGGACGACATCGGGGGTCGGGGTGCGCTTCCCGCTCTCGATCAAGGAGACGTAGCTGTCGGACAGCTCGGGAAGAGCCAGCTGCGCCTGGGAAAGGCCCTTGCGCATCCGCGCCCAGCGGATGCGTTGTCCGAGCGATTGGTGACTATCCACTTTGACCCACTTTTACGAAAACAATCAACAAGGAATCAGGAGGGTTTGTCGAATCCATGGCGTGATTCCCGAAGCCTCGCGGGCTTGGTCCCGCAGGCGGGACGTTCTCCCGCCGACCAGCGACACTTCGACGATCACGCCCCCTTGCAACGGCCGACTGATCGACCCGCTCGGCCCGATCCGCGGCACTGACGATACTTGTACCAGAAAGGATAGTTTTCGCTGCCTTCTTACAGAAGACTCTTGGACGACATTCGAAACCCGCCGCGGCGATCCGCCCCCGGCAACGCCCCCGCAGGGCGGCCGATCCGTCCGCCGGGCACGGGCAAAGCAGCGCGGCGATTCGCCCCATTTCACACGCAGATCGAGGGAACGCCTCACGCCGCCCCGGGCCGTACGAGCGGGCGGGTCCCGCACCCTACCGGCCGCACGCCCGCGGGGGATCCGTAACTTGCGTACCGGTGAGTCCGGAAGACGACGTCAACGGTTAGTCTTCCGACGTCACCCCTGCGGTCCGCGACCTGTGCGATCCCGTTCATGATCGATTCGTCGGAGGCCGCACCCTGAGTCGCGACCCCTGCGAAACGGAGCCCCGAATGACGACGCGGCTGGAGGCCGGAGGTCCCCTCGACCGCTTCTTCGACCTGACCGCACGCCGGACCACGGTGGCGCGCGAGGTACGCGGCGGCATCACCACCTTCGTGGCGATGGCCTACATCATCCTGCTGAACCCCATCATCCTCGGCGGAGCCGAGGACGTGACCCACGCGCACCTGTCGATTCCGCAGTTGACCACCATGACCGCGCTGTCGGCCGCGATCGCCACCCTCATCATGGGCCTGGTCGGCAACGCGCCGCTGGCCCTCGCGTCCGGGCTGGGCATCAACGCGGTCGTCGCCTTCCAGGCCGCTCCGCACATGACCTGGCCGCAGGCCATGGGCCTCGTCGTGCTCGAGGGCGCGGTCATCGTGATCCTGGCCGTCACCGGGTTCCGCGAACGGATCATGAACGCCATCCCCCTGGCGCTCAAGCACGCCATCGCCGCGGGCATCGGCGCCTTCATCGCCCTGATCGGCATGGTCGACTCCGGTTTCGTCGGCAAGGGCGAAGGCACTCCCCTGACCCTCGGGACGGGCGGCCACCTCGCGGGCTGGCCGGTCGTCGTGTTCGTCATCGGCCTGCTGTTGATGATCGTGCTGTACGTCCGCCGCGTCCCCGGAGCGATCCTGCTGAGCATCGCGGTCGCCACGGTGCTCGCCGTCATCATCAACAGCAACGCCACGATCGCCGGCAAGGCGTGGGGCACGGTCGTGCCGAAGCTCCCTTCCAAGCTCGTCTCGACCCCCGACTTCGGCCTGTTCGGAAAGGTCGACCTCTTCGGCGGCTTCGGCCGGGCCGGAGTGCTCACGGCCCTCGTCGTGCTGTTCACCCTCGTGCTGAGCGGCTTCTTCGACGCGATGGGCACGATCCTCGGGCTCACCGAGGAGGCCGGGCTGCTCGACGAGGAGGGACGCGTGCCGCGGTTGGGGCGCGTCCTCGCCGTGGACGGCCTGGCGGGGATGGTCGGCGGCCTCACCAGCTCCTCCGCCGGCACCGTGTTCGTCGAGTCGGCGGCGGGCATCGGCGAGGGCGCCCGTACGGGGCTGGCCAACGTCGTCACCGGGCTCCTCTTCGCCGCGACACTGTTCCTCACCCCGATCGCGGCCGTGGTGCCGGCACAGGCCGCCGCCCCCGCGCTCGTGATCGTCGGCGCGCTGATGATGACCCAGGTCGCCAAGATCGGCTGGTCCGACCTGGACATCGCGATCCCGGCCTTCGTCACGATCGTGATGATGCCCTTCACGTACTCCATCACCAACGGCGTCGGCGCGGGCGTCATCGCCTACACCCTGATCCGGACCGCCCGCGGCCGGTGGGCCGGCTGGCTCCTGTGGGTCATCTCGGTCGTCTTCGTCGCCTACTTCGGCATCAACGTGATCGAGCGGATCTTCGGCATCTCCTGACACGGCACCGCGCGGCCCCGGACACCCACGGTGCCGGGGCCGGTCGCGCGGTCCGATCCGACCCGCGCCGAGAGGACCGGCCTCGCTCGAGGCACGCGGCGCGCGGGCGGACCTCGCCGCTCGAGGTCACGTTCTCCGCGACATATGGATAGCGTTAAGGCCTCAGGTGCGCCGGGAAGTCTGGTCGGCTCTGTCTTTATCGTCCCCTTTTCAGGAAGAGGCAGCCGCCGTGACAGAGGTCGAAGCGTTCGGGCTCGCCGTTCTCGTGACCGCGCTCATCGGCACGGTGGCCGTGCTGTCCAACCGGTTCAGCGAACGCACGCGGATCCCGGCGCCGGCGATCTTCCTGGTGTGCGCGGCGGTCGCCTCCGACCTGTGGCCCCGGCTCGGCGCGCTCTCCCCGCCGACGACCGAGAAGATCGTCACCGTGGCGCTCGCCGTGATCCTGTTCGACGGCGGCATGCACATCGGCCGGCGCCGGTTCCGCTCCGCGGCCGCCGCCACCGTCTGGATCGGCGTCGCCGGGACGCTCATCACCGTCGCGGCCCTCGCCCTGCTCATTCATTACGCGTTCGGCATGGACTGGCGCCTGGCCGTGCTGCTCGGCACCGCCCTCGCCCCGACCGATCCGGCCGTGGTCTTCTCCGTGCTGGGCCGCCGGGAGATCGCCGGACGCACCGGCACCCTCCTGGAGGGCGAGTCCGGGGCCAACGACCCGGTCGGCATCGCCCTGCTCGTCGCCGTGCTCGGCGCGACCGGCGGCGGGCTGTCGGCGGTCGGCCACGTCACGGTCGGGTTCCTCCAGCAGATGGTGATCGGGGCCGCCGTCGGCGTCGCGGGCGGGATGCTCCTGCTGGCCTTCATGCGGCGCGTCCCGCTCCCCAGTGAGGGCCTGTACGCGCTGCGGGTGCTGTTCGGCGCGCTGGTGATCTACGGGCTGGCGACCGTCGCGCACGGCTCGGGCTTCCTCGCCGTCTTCGCGGCCGGCATCCTGCTCGGCGACGAACGCGCCCCGTACAAGAGGGAGATCGAGCGGTTCCACTCGTCGCTGGCGAGCCTCGCCGAGATCGTCGCCTTCATCATGCTCGGCCTCACGATCAGTCTGCGCGACCTCGGTGACGGCGGCGCGTGGTGGATCGGGCTGATCATCGCCGCCGTGCTGGCCTTCGTGATCCGTCCGGTGTTCGTCGGGCTCCTGCTGTGGCCGGTGCGCCTGCGGCGGAACGAGCGGATCTTCGTGCTGTGGACCGGGCTGAAGGGAGCGGTGCCGATCCTGCTCGGCCTGTTCATCCTGCAGGAGGGACTGCCCGGCGTCCGGCGCGCCTACGAGATCATTTTCGTGGTGGTGGCGTTCTCGGTGACCGTCCAGGGCGGTCTGGTGCCGGAACTCGCCCGCCGGCTGGGCATTCCCCTGCGCGTCGTCGAGCCCGAGCCGTGGAGCCTGGGCGTGCGGTTCCAGGAGGAGCCGGAGGGCCTGCACCGGTACCAGGTGAGGGCGGGTTCGGCCGCCGACGGCATGACCGTGGACGACCTGCCCTGCGGCGAGGACGTCTGGGTCAGTTTCGTCATCCGGGGCGGCCGCCTGGTCCCGGTGCGCGCCGACACGCTGATGCGGGCGGGAGACGAGGTGCTCGTCCTGGCCCCCGACACCCCGGACCTGGAGGCCGTCTTCACCCGCCGACGGGACGACTCCCCGGCGGGCTGACATGGTGTCAGCATCCTTGGCCATGCGGATACAGTTTGGTCCCGCCTCTGCGGTCGTCGCGCGGCCACTCTTAGGGGAGAAGCACCCTGAGGAGGAAACGTGAAGGTCGGCGTACCCCGCGAGATCAAGAACCACGAATACCGCGTGGCCATCACGCCCGCGGGCGTGCACGAGCTGGTCCGGCACGGCCACGATGTCTTCATCGAGCGCGGGGCCGGCGCCGGCTCGTCGATCCCCGACGAGGACTACATCGGCGCCGGAGCCAAGATCCTGGAGACCGCTGACGACGTGTGGGCGGCCGGTGACCTCATTCTCAAGGTCAAGGAGCCCATCGCCGACGAGTACCACCGGATGCGGAAGGGCCAGACGCTCTTCACCTACCTGCACCTGGCGGCCTCCCGCGCGTGCACCCAGGCCCTGCTCGACGCCGGCGTCACCTCCATCGCGTACGAGACCGTCCAGCTGCCGAACCGGTCGCTGCCGCTCCTCGCGCCGATGTCGGAGGTCGCGGGCCGGCTCGCGCCGCAGGTCGGCGCGTACAACCTGATGCGCTTCAACGGCGGACGCGGCGTGCTCCCCGGGGGCGTGCCCGGCGTCGCCCCGGCGAAGGTCGTCGTGATCGGCGGCGGGGTCTCCGGGCTGAACGCCGCCCAGATCGCCGTCGGAATGGGCGCGGACGTCACCGTGATGGACGTCAGCGTCGACCGGCTCCGGCACATCGACGCGATCTACCAGGGCCGCCTGAAGACGCTGGTGTCGAGCGCGTACGCGATCGAGCAGGAGGCGCTCGGCGCCGACCTCGTCATCGGCGCGGTGCTGATCCCCGGCGCCAAGGCCCCGACGCTGATCTCGAACGAGCTGGTGTCCCGGATGAAGCCGGGCTCGGTGCTCGTGGACATCGCCATCGACCAGGGCGGCTGCTTCGAGGACTCCCACCCCACGACGCACGCCGACCCGACCTACAAGGTCCACGAGTCGGTCTTCTACTGCGTCGCCAACATGCCGGGCTCGGTGCCGAACACCTCGACGTACGCGCTGACGAACGTCACGCTCCCCTACGCCGTCGCGCTCGCCGACAAGGGCTGGCGTACGGCGCTGCGGGACGACCACGCGCTGGCGCTCGGCCTCAGCACCCACGACGGCGCGCTGGTCAGCGAGCCGGTCGCCGAGGCGCACGGCCTCCAGGCGACCGCGCTGGAGGACCTGCTCGCCTGACGTCGTCGACGCGAGCGCCCCGGCCGGCCGACGGGCCGCCGGGGCGCTCGCGCACCGAGGCGGAGTCGGAGCGCTCGTTCCGTGTCCCGTATCGTGCCCCCCATGGGGGAATTGATCCTGCTGCGACACGGTGAGACCGAATGGAGCCGCACCGGAAGGCACACCGGTCGCACCGACGTCGCCCTGACCCCGCGCGGTGAGGAGCAGGCGAAGGCGCTGGCGTCGCTCGTCGCCGCCCGGGACATCGCGCTGACCGTGACGAGCCCGGCCCAGCGCGCCCGGCGTACGGCCGAACTGGCGGGGCTGACCGGCACCGAGACCGACGACCGGCTCTGGGAGTGGGACTACGGCGCGTACGAGGGCCGTACCACGCCCGCGATCCGCGAGGAGCGGCCCGGCTGGTACCTGTGGGCCGACGGGGTGCCGGAGGGAGAGACCGTCGACCAGGTCGGCGCCCGGGCGGACGCCGTCATCGAGCGCGTCCGGCCGTACCTCGCCGAGGGCGACGTCGCCCTCGTGGCGCACGGGCACGTGCTGCGGGTGCTGACGGCCCGGTACCTCGGCCTGCCGGCCGCGGACGGCCGGCTGTTCCGCCTCGACACCGGAACGATCTCCACGCTCGGCACCGAGCACGACCGTCCCGTCATCGGCTCCTGGAACGTCCCCGCCCGCTGACCCGCTCATTCCCGAGCCTGGATCGCTGACGTGCCTGGAACCCCTCGGCGAGGCCGTGGAGAAGCAAATCGGCAGGGTCAGCCCGCGATGCGGTGTTTCGCCCAGAAGGACGTCAGGTCAGTGGAGGTCATGGCTTGCGCCGCCGCCTTGAACTCGGCGGTCGTCGAAACCCCGTACCGGTGTGACCGTACGTAGCTGCGCAGCAGGGTCGTCATGGCCGCGTCGCCCAGCACGCGGCGCAGATCGTGCAGGGCGCACTTGCCGTACTCGTAGACCACGATCCCGTAGCGGCTGGAATGCTCGCCCTGGTCCCAGTAGCCCATCGAGTTACTGATCTTTTCGGCCGATGACGTCCACGACACCCGGCTCCAGCATCCGGAGCCGCTGATGCCCCGGTAGCGGTCAGTGGCGTAGTCGGCGAACGCCTCATCCAGCCAGGGAGCGTTGAACTCGTCGTCGCCGACGATGCCGTACCACCACTGGTGGGCCAGCTCGTGTGCGACGACCGTGGAGTCGACTTTGCTCAGCACGAACCCCGGATACTCCATGCCGCCGAATGAGAAGTCGTCGTCCAGGACGACGTCGACCTCACCGTACGGATAGGCACCGAACCGCCGCGCGTGCGCGTCGACCGCAGCCGTCGCGGTGCTCCGCATCGACCGGGCCGAGCCGGCGGAGATGCCGCTTCTCCGGTACACGTTGACCTTCACACCGCGAGGAGTGGTCGCGGAGATCTCGCTGAACGGCCCGGCCGCCCAGGCGAAGTCGCGCACCTTCGTCGCGGTCGCCGTCGTGATCGTCCGGCCGGACGAGCCGCGCGTGTCGGTCGACGTACCGGTCGCCGGCACCTTCAGCGTGCTGGGGTGGTCGAGGGTGACCTTGAAATCGGCGGCAAGACTGTAGAACGACTCACCGAGGATCGAATAGGGATCCAGGTGCCACTGGGAGCCGTCACGGACCGCCAGTGCGGGCAGCGCGTTACCGAGGAAGTTGTACGCCCCGTCGTGGCCGAACCGGTCGGCGCCTGAGTTCGGGACGGCGATCTTCAGGTCGAAGGCCACGGACCCGATCTTCCCTCGGGCCAGCGGCTCGGGCAGCGTGATCTTCAGTGCCGTACAGTCGACCTTGGGCACGCCGGGCGTGCCGCCTGTCACGTGCGACACCGTGATCGGTGTGGTCGGGCAACTCCCGTAGAAACCGTCCCAAAGACGCAGGTAGACCTCCTTCAACGCGGTGGCCGAAACGTTGGTGAACCGCACTGACTCATGCCCGGTCCACGTGCGGCCGGAGGCGTCACTCTTCAGGCTGACCGCGTACGACGGCGTGGCAGGGGTACGGGTTGCGTCGAACGGCGCCGCAGCCGGCTGTGCCGCCGAGGTGTGACTCGTCGTCGCAACAGTAGCGACGATTATCGCGGTAAGGGCTGATGCGGTCGCGAAAGGGATCGCGATCCTTCTATTCATTCAGGCTTCCAAAGGGGGGTGAGGGCTCGGGGATTGCGCATGGTGGCACCTGAGCATCGGACGCGGGCCGCTCGCTTTGTGTTATTTCGACCGGCCAAATGGATGGGTCGTACCGTGATATGTGAGGATCGCTGCGGCCAGGTGGAGCCGGTGCGGCCCCGCTGTGACGGGGCCGCACGCCCCGCAGATCCGTCAGTAATGAGAGGCGGCCCGCGCCCTGCGGTCGAGCCGGGGGTACCAGGTCACTTGGGTGGCGTTGTGATCGGTCCGTTGGGGCCGTCCATTATCGGTGCCGGTCGTGCGGTGGAGGTCGGCTTACAGGCGGCCACGGCGCCTCGGAAGACGGCGATTCTGAAGATTGAGGATTTGTCAGGGTGTGACTTGTCGAAGGATGCCTCAATGACCAGAGTCTCGTCCGCTTTGAGCCCAGCCGGGGAGAGTCGTAGCACCGTATTCTTGTTCGCGGGCTTACGCGCCGCGGGAAGCGGGACGACCTTCATGGTGTCCTGGGGGACCATGAGACCACGGGGCTCCAGGCAGACCTGCCCCAGCGGCACGTAGTCGACGACCGCCCGGAGGCCGTTTTCGCGGAGAGTCGCCTCCAGCTTCTTCGGGTAGAGGAACTGACGGATCACGACCTCCACGGTGCCGTCGGAATGTTTCGTCACGGCGTACGCCGGAGTGGTGTTCGTGAGCGGCAGTCCGACCGCGATGGCTGCCGCTGCGGCGGCGATCGTGCCGAGTCCGAGGCGGAACGCCATCCGGCGCCGGGCACGGGGGAACCTCGCCGATCGCCCGGCATCGACGCCATTCGGCCGGTCCGCCGCCGCACGGTCGGCCCGTGCGAGGATCTGTGCGCGCGTACGGGCCCGGGCCTTGTCGGCCAGCGGCGGTACGTCGGTGCCGATCCGGGCGAGAAGGTCGATCTCATCCATCATGCTGACTCCTGTTCTTCCGTGGTGGTGCCGAGCGCGGCTCGCAGACGCGCTCGGGTTCGGTGGATTCGTGACCGTACGGTGCCGATGGGGATGCCCAGGGCCGCGGCGATCTCTTCGTATGTCAGGTCCGCCCATGCGAAAAGAAGCAGGGTGTCGCGGTCCCCGTCCGCAAGCGTGGCGATGACTTCGATCAGCGGCCGGGCCATCGCGTTCGCGTCGACGCGGGCCGCGACCCGGTCGACTGGTGACGGCTCGTCCGGCTCCGTACCGGATCGGGCCAGGATCCGCCAGCGCCGTGCCTGCGATCGCTGGTGGTCACGCAACATGTTCGTCGCGATGCCCAGCAACCAGGGCAACGCCCCGGTGGGACTCCGTTCGGGGTCGAATCGGTCTCGCTGGTCGAACGCCCTCAAGAAGGTCTCCGACAGCAGATCGTCCGCCACGTCCGGTCCCGCTCGGCGCGCCAGGTAGTGATGCACCCGGTCGGAGTGCCGATCGAACACCGCCGCGAACCGCTCGGGGTTCCGTCGCGACCGGTCGATCAGTTCCGCGTCGGTCGGCTCGGCCTCAAGGCCGTGCCGGGGGAGTCGTTCCGTCTTCACACCCTCTATTGGGCATCCACCGCCGATCCGGTTCACGCCCGGCGCACCGCAGCCCGCCATCGCCCGTCGACCCGGCGGAGGTGGTGAGAGGGCGGTCGAGAGATGTTCCGCCGATGATCGGCGGAGACCCGGCCGCGTGTTCTCAGGACGTAGGCTCACCGCCATGGATGATCTTCGCACGGCCGACGTCGGCGACGTGCGCCTGGCCTACCGGGTCGGCGGCGAGGCCGCGGCCCCTCCGGTCGTGCTGCTGCACGCGCTCGGCGAGGGCGGCCGGACCTGGCAGGAGACCGGGGCGGCCCTTGCCGCCTCCCACCGCGTGTACGCGGTCGACCTGCGCGGGCACGGCGCGAGCGACCGGGCCGCCGCATACTCCTTCGAGCTGATGCGCGATGACGTCGTGGCCTTCCTCGACGTCCTGGGGCTGGACCGGGTGGGCCTCGTCGGGCATTCGATGGGCGCCACCGTGGCGTACCTGCTGGCCGGGAGTCACCCCGAGCGCGTGGACCGCCTCGTCCTGGAAGAGCCGCCGCCGCCCGTCCCCGCCGATCCGCCGAGGCGCCTCCCGGCGAACCCGGAGGAGACCGAGGCGTTCGACTGGGCGGCGGTGGACGCGATCTACCGGCAGCGCAACGATCCCGACCCGGCCTACTGGGACGTGCCGGCCGCGATCACCGCGCCGACGCTGGTCGTCGCGGGCGGGCCGGGCAGCCCCCTCCCCCAGGACCAGCTGACGAGGTTCGCGCAGGCGATCCCCGATCACCGGCTGGTGACCATCGACGCCGGGCACCTCGTCCACGAGGAGAGACCCGGGGAGTTCGCCGCCGCGCTGACCGCCTTCCTCGCCTGAGCCAGGCCCTAGGAGGCCGCGGCGAGGCCGGCGTCCCCTTCCCGGCTCAGGCGGCGGGCGCGGCGGGCGTCGGGCGAGTAGCGCCACTGCTCGGGCACCACCTGAGTGCCCCGGTACAGAGCCTTCAGCGTGGTCGTCGCCCACAGGTCCTCCAGCGGCGTGGCCGGCAGGCCGTACATGCGGCGCGCCCAGCGCGGGAGGGTGGCCACGACGAGCGTCGCGATGCTCGGCGCGGCCAGTTTGAGCGGCAGCATCCGGCGCGGGACGGCCGGGTTGTACAGGCGCCGCAGGCCCTGCTTCGCCTCCTTGCAGGCGTAGATCTTGGGCCGCATCTCCGCGTAGTACGCCCGCATCTCGGCGACCGAGGCGGGGATGTCGGCGGGGTCGAGGCCGACGACGGCGCCGGAACGGCGCTGCTCGTCGACGAACGCGTCGGCCTCCTCCGGCGTCAGCGGAACGCCGGCGCGCAGGGCGATGTCGAGGTAGGAGTCGACCTCGCCCATGTGCACCCAGAGGAGGTTCTCCGGCTCGTCGATCCGGAAGATCTCGCCGGTGACCGGGTGGTAGCCGGTCAGCTTGGAATGGATGCGGCGCACCCGGCGGCCCACCCGCTCGACCTCGTCGAGGGTGCCGTACGTGCGGACGCGGACGAACTCGATCGTGCGACCCAGCCGCGACCAGGCGGCCCGGGGATCCATCAGCTCGGAGTTCTGCGCGGTGCCCCACATGGACGGCGGGTGCAGCGCCTGCAGGATGAGCGCCCGAAAGCCGCCCACCATCTGGACCGGCTCCCCCATCACCTTCCAGGTCACCGAACCGGGGCCGAACAGCCCGTAGTCCTCGCTCATCGCCACCGCCTCGGGAGGTCCTGCCGGCGCGGTGCGACACGCGCCCGATGCAAGTAAATGATTATTTCCCCGGATCAAGGTTTTCACACGCCGTCGATGCGGGCGTCCGGCAGTCCGAACAGGTGGGGGCGGTCGCGGATCGGGGCGTCGTCACGGCCGTGGGGCGGTGGCCGGGCGGTCAGATCGTGGTCTGCTCGCGGACCCAGGCGAGGTAGTCGCCGCTGCCGGCGACGACCGGGGTCGCGATGATCTCCGGGGTGTCGTAGGAGTGCTGCTCGGTGATCTGCGCGGCCAGGGCCTCGAAGCGCTCGGCCGTGGTCTTGAACACCACCATCCACTCCTCGGCCGATTCGATCTCGCCCTCCCACCAGTAGGTGCTGGCGATGGGGCCGACGAGCTGGGCGGCGGCGGCGAGGCGTCCGGTGACCGCCGAGCGGGCGATCTCGGCCGCCTCCTGGCGTGAGTCGGTGGTCGTCGTCACCTGGACGTACGCCTCGGCCATCAACGGCTCCCTTCCCCGCACGATGGTAGCCCCGGCGGGCGCTCGCCTCCCGTAGTGATCACGTAATCATTCCGGAACGATCACGTGAGCGGCGCGGGAACGCCGCCCGCCTCGACGGCCTCGAGGCGGGCGGACGGCGCGCTCATCGGCTCGGGCTGACGACCATGGCGCTGCCGCCCTGCCGGCGGACGGGTTCGGCGACGGCCTGGAGCCTGCCGCCGCCGAGGAACTCCACGCCGGCCGCCGCGCCGATCACGCCCGCGGGCGGGCCCGGGAACACGACGAAGTCCTGCCCCTTGGCCTTGAGGGCGGCGCCGTACTGGTCGATGAAGGCCTGCTCGGCGGCGGTCTGCGCCGTGTTGCGCTGGGTGGCGCGGGGCGCGGCCACCGCCTGCGGCAGCATCATGCCCAGGTCGACGCGGTTCAGCAGGATCTGCAGCACGGTGGTGATGATGGTGGATCCGCCCGGGGAGCCGACCGCGAGGAACGGCCGCCCGTTCTTCAGCACGATCGTGGGCGCCATGCTGCTGCGCGGCCGCTTACCCGCCGCGGGCAGGTTCGGGTCGGGGTAGCCCGCCGGGGTCGACGACGTGAAGTCGAAGTCGGTCATCTCGTTGTTGAGCAGGAACCCGCGGTGCGGCACGGTGATCCCGCTGCCGCCGAACTGCTCGAGCGTCAGTGTGTAGGAGACGACGTTGCCCCACCGGTCGGCGGTCACGAGGTGGGTCGTCTGCGGTCCCTCGTACGGCAGGTTCTGGGCGGATCCCTGCGGGGTCGCGCAGCCGTGGGCGTTCAGGTCGCCCGGGGGCACCGGACTCTTGGCCGCCTCGTCCGGCTTGATGAGGCACGCCCGCGAGCGGGCGAACCCGTCGGACAGCAGCGTCTTCAGCGGCACGTCGACGTACGCCGGGTCGCCGACGTACGCGCTCCGGTCGGCGTAGGCGAGCCGGGAGGCCTCGAGGTAGGTGTGCAGGGCCTGGACGGGGTCGTGGAGGTCGAACTCCTTCATGATGTTCAGCGCCTCGCCCACCGTGGAGCCGCCGGAGGAGGGCGGGGCCATGCCGTAGACGTCCAGCCCCCGGTAGTTCACGTGGGTGGGAGCGCGCCGCAGGGCGTCGTAGGCGGCGATATCGGAGGTCTCCATGACGCCGGGCCGGACGTTGCGCGTGGTGGCCGGGTCGACGGGCGGCTTGCGGACCGTGCCGGAGATCTCGCTGCCGAGCGCGCCGCCGTAGAACCAGTCGACGCCGCGCCGGGCGATCTGGCGGTAGGTGTCGGCGAGGTCCGGGTTGCGGAAGGTCGATCCGACGGCCGGCGGCTTCCCGCCGGGCAGGAACAGCTCCCGCGTCGGCACGATGGCCTTGAACCGGTCGGCGTTGAGCGCCGTCTGGTCGTAGAACTCCTGGTCCACCGTGAAGCCGTGGTCGGCCACGCTGATCGCGGGCCGCAGCAGACCGCCGAGGCGACGGGTGCCGAAGCGGCGCAGGGCGCCGTCCCACGTGGCGAGGGTGCCGGGGACGCCGACCGACAGGCCGCTCGTCACCGCCTCGTCGAACGACAGCGGCTTGCCGGTCTTCGGATCGATGAAGAAGTCCTTGGTCATCTTCGCCGGGCCGGTCTCCCGGCCGTCGATGGTGGAGACCTTGTGGGTCCGCGCGTCGTAGTAGGTGAAGAAGCCTCCGCCGCCGATCGCCGCGACGTACGGTTCGGTCACGCCGAGCGTCGCGGCGGTGGCGACCGCCGCGTCCACCGCGTTGCCGCCGTGTCTCAGCACCTCGATGCCGGCCTTGGTCGCGTCGAGGTCGACGCTGGAGACCGCACCGCCGTATCCGATCGCGACCGCCTGTTTCCCCTGGGGAGGGGCCGCGTCACCGGCCGGATGCGCGGGCGCCGTGCGCGCGTCGGCCGGCGCGGTGAGGGTCGCCAGGGCGAGGGCGGCGAGCCCGAGGACGGCGTTTCTGCGGCGCATGGAGATCTCCTGACCCACGGTGAACGCTTGCGCCCACCTTGCCACCCCACTGTTCCGACGACCAGACAATCGGCCGATCACGGCCGAACCACCGCGAGATCTCAGATGCGCCACTGAGTCGCCATGACCTTGTGGTTTACCCCTGATTTAGTTCATCCTGGGGTGCTCTAGGACATGTTGGGCGGTGCGGGCTCGGCCAGCCGGAGCACAAGGGGGAAATCGGAAGTTGAGCGTCCAGGCGCCGTTCCGCAACAATCTGCTCCGCCGGCTCCCGGTAGAGGAGACCGTCAGCCCGCACTACGGTGGCCGCCACCGCCTCTCCCTGGTCTACAAGACGCGCGACCTGATCGTTCTGGGCCTCGGCGTGATGATCGGCGCCGGCATCTTCAAGATCGCCGGTGAGCAGGCCGCGACCACGGCCGGCCCCGCCGTGATCGCCTCCTTCGTCATCGCGGGCCTGGCCTGCCTGCTGTCCGCCCTGTCGTACGCCGAGCTGTCGTCCACGATGCCGATCGCGGGCAGCGCCTACTCGTTCACCTACGTCGTCTTCGGCGAGATCTGGGCCTGGGTGATCGGCTGGGCGCTCATGCTGGAGCTGCAGCTCGCCGCCGCCGTGGTGGGCCGGGCCTGGTCCCTGTACGCGACGCGGCTCATCACCGACCTCGGCACCCTCTCCGGTGTCTCGGCCATCCACATGCCCTCGTTCCTGTCCGGCGTCGTCGGGCAGGAGACCGGCTTCGACCTGTTCGCCCTGCTGCTCCTCCTGGTCCTGGCCGTGGTCGTGGCCATCGGCGCGCGGCTCAGCCTCTACACCCTGTGGTTCATGGTGCTGGCCAAGGTCATCGCGATCGGGCTGGTCATCGTCGGCGGCCTGCTGTTCTTCCACCCGTCCAACCTCAAGCCGTTCGTGCCGCCCGCCCGGCCGGCCAGCGCGAACGGCGACCGTACCGTCCTGGACGTGCTGATGGGCGGCACGCCGCACGCGTTCGGGCTGTTCGGCATCTTCGCCGCCACGTCGGCGATCGCGTTCGCCTACATCGGCTTCGACCTGATCGCCACCGCGGCCGAGGAGACCCAGGACGCCCCCCGCCGCGTCCCCCGGGGGATGATCATCAGCCTGCTCATCACGATCGCCCTCTACATCGGCGTCGCGATCGCGATGGTGGGAATGGTCCCGTATTCCAAGCTCAACCCGTCGACGCCGCTGGCCAGCGCCTTCGCCGGCGTCGGCTCCAGCGCGATGGGCCTGGTCATCGACGTCGGCGCGGTCATCGGCCTGGCCACCGTCGTCCTCGTCGTCATGGTCGCCCAGACCCGCATCATCTTCGCGATGGCGCGGGACGGCCTGCTCCCCTCCTCACTGGCCGCGATCAGCAGCCGCTACAAGGTGCCGACCCGTGCCGCGCTGCTGGTCGGCTTCACGGCGATCGCGCTGTCCCAGGTCGACGTCTGGACCTTCGGGAAGATCAGCGTCCTCACGCTTCAGCAGATGATCGTGATCGGGACGCTGTTCGCCTTCCTGTTCGTGTCGGCCGGCGTGCTGGCGCTCCGCCGCAGCCGCCCGGACCTGCCGCGCGGCTTCCGGGTGCCCGCCGCGCCGGTGACGCCGATCCTGGCGATCGCCGCCACCGCCTGGCTGATGCTCAACCTGCACCTGCGCACCTGGGAGTACTTCGCGATCTGGATGGCGGTCGGGCTCGCCGTCTATCTGCTGTACGGGCGGACCAACAGCCGCCTGCGGCACGTCCTCGACGGCCGCCCGGTCCGCGCCCACGGCCGCCACCGCCGCTGACCGGCCGCAAAGGGATACGTCGTCGCTGCTGACCGGCCGCACACGGATACGTCGTCGCCGCTGACGTGCGGCGGTGCCCGTCACCCGTGTCCACAGTCCGGTCATGCCCTTGTCACCCGCCGAATGTCCGCGATCATGGTGTCGTGTCTTTGACGTCCGTTTCGATCGGTCCAACGCGCCAGGATCGCCTCGCCCGGGTCGCGGTCGCCACCGTCTTCGCGCTGCACGGCATCGCGGCGGGCAGTTGGGCGGCCCGAATTCCCTGGGTCAAGGAGGCACGGCACCTGTCCTCCGCCGACCTGGGACTGGCGCTCATGGGCGCGGCGATCGGCGGACTGACCGCCATGCCGATCGCCGCGTGGCTGAGCGCGCGGGTCGACAGCCGCACCCTGACCCGCGTGATGGTCGTCGCCGTCGCGGTCACCCTGCCGCTGCCGGCGTTCGCCGTCGGCATGCCGTTGCTCTTCGGCTCACTGTTCCTGTTCGGCGCGGCCGGCGGCGTCCTCGACGTGGCGATGAACGCCCAGGGCGTCACGGTCCAGGAACGCTACGGCCGCTCGATCATGTCCGGGCTGCACGGCCTGTGGAGCGTCGGCGGGCTGGTCGGCTCCGCGGCCGCCGGCCTGGTCGCCAGGTCGGACATCGCGGCTCCCGAACACCTGCTGACCGTCGGCATCGTCATCGCCGTCGTCGGCACCCTGTGCGGCACCCGGCTCACGCCCGCGCCGCCCTCGGCCCCCGGGAAGGTGTTCGCGCGGCCGGACCGCGCGCTGCTCGTCCTCGGCGTCATCACCTTCTGCAGTCTGTTCGGGGAGGCCGCCGCGGCCGACTGGAGCGCCGTGTACCTCCGGACGGTCGCGCACACGACCCCGGACGTCGCCGCGTGGGGCTACGCCGGGTTCTCCCTGTCCATGGCCGCGGCCCGCCTGATCGGCGACCGCGTCGTCGAACGGCTCGGCGCTCCGCTGGTCGTCCGCGCGGCGGCCCTCATCGGCGCCTCGGGCCTGGCCCTCGGGCTCCTCGTACAGGTCACGCCGGTGGTCATCGTCGCCTTCGTCCTGCTCGGGCTCGGCATGGCCACGGTCGTCCCGCTGACCTTCAGCGCCGCCGGCCGAACCCCCGGCCGCGACCCGGGTACGGCGGTGGCCGCCGTCGGGACGGTCGGGTACGGCGGCTGGATGGTCGCCCCGCCGATCATCGGCTTCGTGGCCCAGGCGACCTCGCTCACCACCGCGCTCACGCTCGTGGCCGTCATGACCGCCCTCATCGCCCTCCCCGCCCACGCCCTCCGCGAGGACTGACACCCGATCCGGGACGGACCTCCGGTCAGGACGGACCACCGGCCAGGGCAGACCACAGGTCAGGGCAGACCCCAGACCCCGGATAGACCCCGGCCGGCGCGGGCCACCGACCCGGGACGGACCGCCGGTCAGGACGGGCCGAGGGCCAGGGCAGACCACAGGTCAGGACAGACCCCAGACCCCGGCGCAGGCCCCGGCCGGCGCGGGCCCCGGCCAGGGCGGATCGCGGGACGGGCGGGCCGCCCCTGGGATCCGCCCCGGGGCCGGGGTTCGGTCTCAGCCGTCGCCGGACTCGCGGGGGCGGGTCCGGGTGAAGTGGAAGGGGCAGGAGGCCCCGCCCAGGCCGATCGTCGTGGGCCGCTCGAACCGGAAGCCGTGCCGGTCCGGATCGATCGCCTCGATCCAGTTCGCGTCGAACGCGCAAAGGGCGGGTGTCAGCTCCGTCGCGGAGTTGGCCGCGAGCACGTCGTGGTAGAAGCAGCGGTGGATCTCCAGGAGGTACTCACGGTCGTCGTCGACGGGACGCTCGAACGTGAACGTCCGGCCGTAGGCCTGCTCCTCCTGGGCCTTGCAGACCTCGACCATCGCGCTGAAGGGGTCAGGAGCGGCGTCCAGCATCGCCAGCGTGCCCTCGCGGACCACATGGCCGAGCGGCTCGACGAGCGCCGCCCGTACCGCCTCGAAGGCCGCGTCGCGACCCAGTCGCGGCAGCAGCGGTTCGTGCGCCGCCACCACGGCCAGGGTGAGGCGGAGGTTGTGACGCGAGGGCTCGTCCACGGCCATGGCGGCGTTCGCCGCCACCAGCTCCGCGTGCCGGGTCCGCATGGCGGTGAGGAGCTCACCGGGCAGCCCGTGCTCCCGCATCGTCGCGGCGACGTGGTCGAACAGCGCGTCGATGAGATCGTCGATCGCCCTCTCGGGGTCCTGGACGTGGCCGTCGTCGGTGAGATCGAAGTGGTCGGTGTCCATGCCTGGTCCTTTCGGGACGGGCTCGGTCCCGAACACGGCTCCGACGATGGACATGCCGGACGTGCTCGCGACCGAGCGAGCACGCCGACGCACTCCACCGACCGACCAGGCGCCGACGAACTTCAATGGTTCTCTGTCCGGCCGATCATGGCACGGCTGCGGCGATGGTGACCATTCGCACGCCGCCGCCACCGGACGCCGGTCGCACCGACGCCCGGGTGTACGCCGGGATCCGGAGCAGGGTGACCGCGCGAGCGAGCGCACCGTCCGCCGCCACGCGCGGGCCTTGACGGCTGCCGTGTCGGCGATGATCATCCGGGCAAAGGATGATCATCGCAGGCCTCGACCTTGATGGCCCGTCCCAGGCGGATTCGGGAATGACGAAGATTTTTCCGCTGTTCGCGGCCCGAAATGACCAGCACCTACGGCAGGAAGGTCGATGAGCCATGCCCCAAAGATTTCGATACGCATCTTCCGGGAAGGTTCGCGACATTTATGAGGTCGATGCCGGCAGTAGGGATTCGACGCGCAAAGAGCGTCCTCATGAAGAAGCGACTCTCGTCCTCGTCGCCACGGACCGAATGTCGACGCTAGATGTCGTCCTCAGGGATGAGGTTCCGAACAAGGGCTTCGTACTGACGGCCCTCACGCAGTTTTGGATGGACCGACTGCAGGACATCGCGCCGAATCACATGATCGGATGGCGAGGCCGCGATCTGCCTGGCGAGGTCGCACACTACGCCGGACGCGCGATGCTGGTCAGAAAACTATCGATGATACCCATCGAATGCGTTGTTCGCGGATACTTGACAGGATCCGCCTGGAGTTCCTACAGGGCGAAAGGTAGCGTCAGCGGAACGCGACTACCCGATTCCTTTCGGCACGGCGAACGCCTTCCCGAGCCGATCTTCACACCCGCCATCAAGAACAGGCACGGCCATGACGAAAACGTGTCGATCGCGCAGATGCGCAACGCGATCGGCGTCGAGCTCACCGAACAGATCCACCGACTGAGCATTGAGCTTTACAAGCGTGCCGCCGAATTCGCATCCGCCCAGGGAGTCCTCATAGCGGACACAAAGTTCGAATTCGGAATCGACCATTACGGAAACCTGATCCTGGCCGACGAAGTTCTCACTCCAGACTCGAGCCGATTCTGGCTCTCCGAAACGTGGAAGCCCGGCGGCATTCCATACTCTTTCGATCGGGAGCCCATACGCGAGTGGCTCAAATCGTTCAACTGGAACGGATGTGCGCCGCCCCCGCACCTACCTCGCGCTGTCGTCAATGAGACCGCGCGACGATACATGGGGATATATCAGATCCTCACCGGTCATTCCATAGACGACTGGATTGCCACGGCGAGAGGTGCCGACACGGTCGGCAGCCGAAGGGGTGCATGATGAGTCGCAGCGTCCTCTATATCACCTACAATGGCATATGCAACAACACCAACGGGATCGGCCGACAGACCAAGACCTTGCTGTCGCTGCTGCAGAACCGCTACGAATCAATTCTTGAACACGTGGGACCGGTCACCTTCAACTTCGCATTTCCCGCCCCGACTCACCGAACACTGGCCTACAGTCAAGCCGATCTGGACTGGGCACGCGACATCATCGAAAGACGAGGGGGACGCCTCTACCGACTCCCCCACGACGAAGACTCCTCCCTCTGGTCGCCTGAAGCATGGCGCCAACTATCGGAGAGCGCAGCCCGTCTCTGCGTGAAACTCACCGCTCAATACGATCAGACGCTGGCAATCGCCGTCGATACGCCGTTCGCCGGCGTCGGCCGCGAGGTCCACCTCCTAAGAGAGGGGAGCCGGATCGATGGCCTCGACATCATGCAGGTTCTTTACAGCACGGACCGGATAAGGGGAACCCGGCCGACACCCGGCCGCCTCGAATGGGAACGCGATTGCATCGATTACGTCAACCGCGGTGATCACGCCAGGTTGGCCGACATCGGGTCATTCATGACCCGTCACCTTCGCGAAGAGTACAGGGCCGATCCTGCACGGTTCATGCCATTCAGATCAAGCCTCGATCTGATGAGCGACGACCTGCGTCCGATGAAACGGGAAGACGCACTGGAGATCGCGCGGAGGTGGGAGGTTCCGCTGGATCGGCCAATAGTACTGTCCTTCGGACGCGCCGACCCCATCAAGGGGGTGGACCTCCTCATCCGATCATTGGCGGAGCTGCGCGAGGATGTACACCTTGTCGTGATCCTGGTCCCTTATAGTTATTCGCAGCCTCTACTCGAAGGCTATCGAAGGCAGATCTCGGATCTCAGAATTCGAGCGACCTTCGTTCCGCAGTTCACGCGAGAACTTCCCAAAGCACTCTCT
Organism: Actinoallomurus vinaceus; assembly: GCF_039542055.1. NCBI lineage: Bacteria > Bacillati > Actinomycetota > Actinomycetes > Streptosporangiales > Thermomonosporaceae > Actinoallomurus > Actinoallomurus vinaceus. The sequence continues at coordinate 5,541 of NZ_BAABHK010000030.1, read as the reverse complement.
TCGCTGGACGAAACACGAGTCGTCGTCTGCTCGGCCAGAGGTGAACCCCTGTCCAATGTACCCTTCGAGGTCGCGATGTGGGCACAACACGGCGGTCCGGTCGTCGTGGCCCCAGCCCACGACGGCTTCGTCGAACAAATCGCGGACGGGCGTACCGGATTTCTCTATGAGCCCGAAGCGGAGAACGCCTTGACGGAGGCGATCCGACGTTCCCTCAACCTCTCAAAGACGAGGATTGCAGAAATCCGGGAGGCGGCCGCTGAGCACGTCCGAAGAGATAGGGATATATTGCCGAACCTCATCACGTCACTTCAGTATCCGTGGTGACAAAATCACGATACCAGCGCGATGACGGCCTCCAACGTGATCCCGGATAGGGAGTCAACAAGGACATTCGCCTGCGATAGGTCGAGATTTTCGGTGATCCGGTTCGGCACCGCCAGACATCGTAGGCCGGCCGCCCTGGCGGCCGCGATGCCGTTGGGGGAATCCTCCACCGCCAACGCCCCGTCCGGTTTGACGCCGAGGGCTTCACAGGCCAGGCGATAGAGATCCGGCGCAGGCTTCGGTTCGATTCCGGGCGCACAGCACAGGACCGCGTCGAAATATTCGTATATGCCGATCCTACGCAAATGGCGAACGACGTACAGAAGAGAAGAGCTCGATGCTATCCCAACGGGCAGTCGCCGCCGCCGAGCCTCTGTCAACCACTCGACCAATCCGGGCCGAATGGCCTCACGTGCCAGCAGTTGCTGGCCGTAGGCCCGGCGCGCCCGCAACACCTTCTGCCGATCTATTTCGATGCCGACGTTCTCGGCCAGTATGGCGAGTGGAGCAGAACCCCGATCCTTCCCACCCAGCTCTCGCGCCCAATCCTCAACGGTCAACGGCTGACATCCGTACTGCCGGTAGATTTCCGCCCAGGATTCGAAGAGTGGAGTCTCCGTGTCCAATATCACGCCGTCGAAGTCAAAGATGAGTGCCCGTACCGCTGTCGGCGACCTGGCGGAAACAACGTCACCAGCCATGCCTGCATGATGCATGAGCCATGGCGATTCGGCTACCAGGGGCTTCGCAGGTAAAGCCGACTGGCCTTGGGCGGTATGGGCACCACGTCGAAGGATCGCTCACCGCTCCAGGAACGGCGTCAGCAGGCCGGGCAGCGCCTCTTCGGCGACCCGGAGGGCCTCTTTCAGGGGGACGTCCTGGACCTCCACCCGCTGCCGCCCCGCCGCGGTCGTCGCGACGAGCGTGGCCAGGCCGCTCCGCCGTTGGAAGAAGGATCGGCGCAGGTTCCAGCCGATGATCCCCTCGCAGGACAGCACGTTGCGGCGCCGTACGAGGGAGCCCCGGCGGCTGACGAGGGTGCCGTTCAGGACGGTGTGCCCGAGGGCGTGCGCGCGGTCGGCGGCCACCAGGGCCGCGAGCGGTACCGGCGCGATGGCCGCCTCCCACGTCCACGCGGGCACGGCCCCGAGGCCCCACAGGGCGAGCGTCGCCGCGAGGACGAGGAGGGTGACGCCCAGCGCGCGGGAGAATCGGCGGCGCGTGGCGCGCGGGCCGTGCCCGGTCAGGGGCGCGGTGAACGGGGCGTCGTTCCGCAGGACCGCGCCGGCCACCCGGAGCGCCTCGGGACGTGGTGCGGGCGGCAGCAGCAGCGACCCACCGCGCTCGGCGCCCCGTCCGACCCGCAGGCCGGTGGTGATGGCGATGCACCGGGCGGCGCCCACCGCCCGCAGCAGCAGAGGCTCGCTGAACTCCACGCCGCGCAGCCTCCGCTCCTCGATGGTGATCGAGCGGGTCGTGATGAGGCCGCGCGTGACGTGGAGCGTTCCCGCGCTGTTGCGGGTGAGGCGGAAGCCGTGGAAGGCCAGGAGGTATCCCAGGGTGGAGGCGACCGCGACGACCACGAGCAGTGCGACCACGACGACGAGGACGTCCACGGCCAGCGGCGTCCGCTGGAAGCGGTCCACGAGCGCGCTGAGCGCCCCGATGCGCCTGGGATCCACATGCGCCTCGTTGAGCGAGCGCCACACGACCCCGGCGACGACGCCGACCGTGACGAACCCCGTCAGCGTGAACGGGCCGTACCGCAGCCATTCGGGCCGCATGCGCGCCAGGAGCGTCTCCCGGGGCAGCTCGGCGGCCCGTACGGCGGACGCCGCCGGAGCGCCGGTGTCCGCTCGGTGCAGGAGTTCCTCGCGCAGCCGGGCGGCCTCGGCGGCGTTCATGGCGTCGAGCTTGACGCCGTCGTTCTTACGGTCGGTGCGCCCCGTGCCGATCTCCACCTTGGCCAGGCCGAGTGATCGGTGCAGCGCGTGGGCGGTGACGTCGACCGTACGGATCCGGTCGCGCGGGACGGTGAGGACCTGCCGCCGCAGGAGGCCCTTGCGGACCTGGACCTGTTCGGCGGTCACGCGGTAGGTGGTGGTGAACCAGCGCAGCAGCCCGCCGAGGATGACGAGGCCGGTGGCGATCAGGCTCCACCAGGACCCGTGCCCGCCGGCGCTTCCGGCGACCACCAGGCCGAGGAGGAGCGGCCAGGCCCGCAGCAGCTCCTGCACCGGATGGATCAGAAGCATGCGGGTGGACAGCCGCCGCCACTCGCCGGCGCCGTTCTCGATCGCCGTCATGTGGCGTCCGTTCGGTCGGCGGCCGTGCCCTCGGTCAGCCGCTCGACGAGCCGTTCCGCCGTCTCCTGATCGAGCCCGTGGATCTTCAGCGGGCCGGCCGCCGAAGCCGTGGTCACGGTGACGTTGGCGAGGCCGAACAGCCGCTCCACGGGTCCGCGCTCACTGTCGACGGTCTGGATCCGGGAGATCGGGGCGATGCGCCGTTCCTGGTCGAACCAGCCGGACTGGGTGTAGACCGCCTCGGAGGTGACCTCCCAGCGGTGCACGCGGAACCTCCACTGGGGCATGACGATGACGTGCGCGGCGCCGAGCACGCCGGTCAGGATCAGCCCGGCGACGTGCCACGCGGCGTGGCCGCCGTCGTTGATCAGCCAGATGACCTGAGCGGCGACCACGATCAGCCAGCCCGCCAGCGCGCGCACGGTCCAGTAGCCGATCGCCTTCGCGCTGACCAGCTCTCGTGGCGGCCGGAGCCGCACTTCGGTTGACTCCACGACAGGATCCTGGCAGAGCCGCCGCCTCCCCTGCAGAGCGGCTTATCACCGATTTTTCCATGACAGATGTCATCGAGGGCCGCGCACGCTCCCGCCCGGACGGACGTGACCGGTGTCACGAAAGGGGTACGGGCGGCACTGTGGGAAATACCGCGCAGCGCCGTAAAGTTAGGCATACCTAAGTGAGGAGCGACAGATGGCGAACGACAGACCGGCCGGGCGGGGCCGCCCCCTGAACCACGGACGCGTCCGCCGCGTCGAGTGGATCTCCCCGCACATGATCCGGGTGGTGATCGGTGGGGACGACCTCGCCGGCTTCCCCGCCGGGGCGTACACCGATCACTACGTGAAGATCCTCTTCCGCGTGCCGGGCGTGGCGTACCCCGAGCCGTTCGACATGGAGGCCGTGCGCCGCGACCTCCCGCGTGACCAGTGGCCGCGGACGCGCACGTACACCGTGCGCTCGTGGGACCCGGAGGCGCTGGAGCTCACCATCGACTTCGTGCACCACGGGGACCGCGGCCTGGCCGGGCCGTGGGCAGCCCAGGCGAAGCCCGGTGACGAGGTGCTGTTCATGGGCCCCGGCGGCGCGTACGCGCCGAACGAGAAGGCCGACTGGCACCTGCTCGTCGGCGACGAGAGCGCCCTCCCTGCCATCGCGGCGTCACTGGAGAGGATTCCGGAGGGCGTGCCCGCGCGGATCTTCGTCGAGGTGGCCGACGAGAAGGAGGAACTCCCGCTCGACACGCCGGGCGACGCCCGGATCGTGTGGCTGCACCGCGGCGACGGGCAGATCGGCGACACCCTCGTCGCGGCCGTACAGGACCTGGAGTTCCCGCCGGGCGAGGTCCACGCGTTCGTGCACGGCGAGGCGAACTTCGTCAAGCGGCTGCGTCGCCACCTGCGCGTCGAGCGGGGACTGCCCCTCGAGCAGCTGTCCATCTCCGGGTACTGGCGTCGCGACACGGACGAGGACGGCTGGCAGGCGGGCAAGCGGGAGTGGAACCGCCACATCGAGGAAGAAGAGGTCGCCGCGACCGCCTGAGCGGGCCCGGACCGGCCGGAAACCGGCCCGCCCCCTGCGCGATCCGCGCCATTCGCCGCACATCCAGCGATATTTAGATCGTGGTTGGCCGTCAGGTCTGTTCACCAGTGGTCATCAATGGCAGACTCTGCCCGCATTATGGTGATCGGAGGTGGGAACCGATGGCGGTCGCGGTGCATTCGGTGAGCAGACCCACCGTCCGCCGCAGGATCGTGGGAGCGCAGCTGCGCCGCCTGCGCGAGGCGGCCGAGGTGACCCGTAAGGAGGCCGCCGAGGCGATCCACGCCACGGAGACCAGGATCGGCCGCCTGGAGCAGGGCCGGGCCGGCCTCGACGAGGACGACGTCGTCGCCCTGCTGAAGCTGTACGGCATCGACGACCGCGGAGAGCGCAACGCTCTGCTCACCGTCGTCCGGGAGGCCAGCCGGCCGGGCTGGCTCCAGGCCTACAGCAACGCGATGCCCGCCTGGTTCCGCCCGTACGTCGACCTGGAAGAGGCCGCGCAGGTCATCCGGACGTACGAGGTGCAGTTCATCCCGGGGCTGCTGCAGACCCCGGAGTACACCCGCGCCGTCATCGCCCAGGCCATGTCCGATCCGCCGGCCGAGGAGATCGACCGGCGGGTGGAGCTGCGGATGCGCCGGCAGCGGATCCTCTACCAGCCGCATCCGCCGCGCCTGTGGGCCGTGATCGACGAGGCGGCGCTGTGGCGGCCGATCGGCGGCGTGGAGGTCGCCCGCGCCCAGCTGCGGGCGCTGCACGAGTCCGCCCGGCGCGAGAACATCACGGTGCAGGTCATGCCGTTCCGGGTCGGCGGTCACGCCGGCGAGGCCGGGGCGTTCACGATCCTGCGGTTCCCCGAGCCGGAGTTGCCCGACATCGCCTACATCGAACAGCTCACCGGCGCGATGTACCTCGAGAAGGACGACGACATGGACCACTACACCGCGGCGATGGAGCGCCTGTGCGTGCAGAGCGCCTCGCCGGAGGAGTCCATGGACCTGATCAGCAAGATCATCCGCGAACTCTGAGGCAGGCACCGCCCGGGGTACGGGACATCAGAGCGCGGAATGGAAAAGCGCGCGAGAAATCAGAGCGCGTGGAACATCAAAGGTCGCGGAGAATTTCGCTGAGGGTGTCGCGGATGCGGGTGGCGGGCTCGGCGTCGATACACAACCGCTCCATCACCGCCAGATAATTATCCACATCCTCACGCTTATCCAGATACAACGCACTCGTCAGCTGCTCCAGATACACCACATCCGGCAGATCCGGCTCCGCGAACCGCAAAATACTGAACGGACCACCCGCCGCCGCATGCCCACCCAGATGAAACGGAACCACCTGCAACGTCACATGCGGCAACTCC
>NZ_BAABHK010000029.1:0-98009 GCF_039542055.1 Actinoallomurus vinaceus | reverse complement strand
CCAGTGCGCACATCAATGGTCCTTTGACCGCGCCGGCGAGCGCTGATTCTGGCGGGAACGGTGTGTATGCCTACGGTGCCACGAACACGTTCCCCACGGGGAGCTATCAGTCCACCAACTACTGGGTTGACGTGGTGTTCGCACAATCGAGCTAGGCACGCGGTCAGCGGGCGCGCCAGTCGTACTGGTGCTCGGGTCGGCCCGTGGTGCCGTACCTCATTGTGACGTGCACCCGCCCCGCCTGGGCGAGTGAGGCCAGGTAACGCTGGGCCGTGGCGCGGGAGATGCCCACCTCGTCGGAGATCTCGGCGGCCGAGCGCGGCTCGCCGGAGCGCTTGAGCGCGTCGGCGACCAGCCGGGCGGTGACCGAGGACTGTCCCTTGGCGGGCCGCGGCTCGCCGCGCGGTACGGCGTGCAGGGCGCGGATCGCGCGGTCCACGTCGGTCTGGGTGAGCTCCCCGGTCGTCGTGAGGTGATCGCGGTAGCGGGCGTAGGCCTGCAGCCGGTGGCCGAGCTCCTGGGCGGTGAACGGCTTGATCAGGTAGTGCAGCGCGCCGCGGGAGAAGGCGGTGCGGACCGACTCGGGGTCGGTCGCGGCGGTGGCCATGATGACGTCGGCGTCCAGGTCGGGCAGCAGCGAGAGGCCGGACTCGTCGGGCAGGTAGACGTCGAGCAGCACCAGGTCGACCCCTGCCGCGCCGGCCCGGGCGTCGGCGGCGGTGTGCGCCCGACCGGCCACGCGGAACCCGGGCACCAGCTCGACGAACCCGGCGTGGATCTGCGCCACCCGGAAGTCGTCGTCGACGACCAGGACATCGATCACTGCAGCACCTCCGGGAGGCTCGCGACGAACACGGCGCCGGCGCCGTCGGGTCCGGGGTCCGCGATGGTGACGTCGCCGCCGCGGCCCCGCGCGGCCTGGCGGGCGAGGGCCAGGCCCAGCCCGCGCGGCCGGCCGGGCTCGGGCTCGCGCGTGGACACGCCGTCGCGGAAGACGGCCTCTCTGAGCTCCTTCGGCACGCCCTCCCCCGAGTCCGCGACGGTGACGTGCAGGTCGGTCCCGTCGCCGAGCAGTTCTACCTCCACGCGCGCCGGGCGGCTGCCGAGCCGCGCCGCCTCGATGGCGTTCTCCACCAGGTTGCCGAGGACGGTGGTCACGTCGAGCGGGTCGACGACCCGTCCCGGCACCCAGCTCGTCTCGGCGATCTCCAGGGAGACGCCCTTCTCGGTCGCGACCGCGGCCTTGGCGGCGAGGAACGCGCGGAGGTAGGGATCGGGGACGTCGTCCGGGGGCGCCTCCCGCGCGGCCGGGACCTCGGCGAGGGTCTGGATGTAGCCCGCCGCCTCCTCGTAGTGGCCGAGCTGGAGGAGGCCGGACAGGGTGTGCATGCGGTTCGCGTACTCGTGCCGCTGCGCGCGCAGCGCGTCGAACAGGGCGCGCACCCCGTCGAGCTCCCGGGCCAGCGACTCGACGTCCGTACGGTCCCGCAGCGTGATCACCGTGCCGAGCAGGCGCCCGTCGTGCCGGACCTCCCGCCGGTTGACGACCAGGACGCGCTCACCGGCCAGGACGAAGAGGTTGTGCGCGTCCTCCTCCCCGTCGAGCACCGACCTGAGCCGTCCGCGTACGGGCAGGTCGGCGACGGGTTCCCCGCGGTCGGGGGTGACGCCGAGCAGCCGGGCCGCCTCGGCGTTGCAGGCCGTCACCCGGTTGGCGGCGTCGACCGCGAGCACGCCCTCGTTGATGCCGTGCAGCACCGCCGCGCGCTCCTGGACCAGCTCGGCCAGCTCGTACGGTTCGAGGCCGAGCGTCTGGCGTTTGAGCCGGCGCCCGATCGCGACCGACCCGACCACGCCGAGCGCGACGGCGGCCGCGGCGACCAGGGCGGCGACGGCCATCGTGCGATGCACCCGCCGGTCGATGTCCTCCGCGTCGAACCCGACGCTGACCTCGCCGACCAGGGCTCCGGTGTGGTCGCGTAGCGGGACCTTTCCGCGCGCGGACAGGCCGAGGGTGCCGCGCTCGATGACCTTCACCTCCCGGCCGGACAGCGCGGCCGAGGGATCCGTGCTGACCCGTTTGCCGATCAGCGAGCGGGTGGGATGGGCGAGGCGGATGCCGTTCCGGTCGGTCACCACGACGAACAGCGCGCCGGTGGCGAGCCGCACGCGCTCGGCCCGGTCCTCGACGACGCCGTGCGGGTCGCTCCCGGTCGCGGCGGTGTCACCGATGACCGGATCGGCGGCCACCGACCGGGCGAGCGTGAGCGCCCGCGAGGCGTACTGGTTGCGCAGCTCGTCCCGCTGCATCCACGAGGCAAGTCCGTACCCGACCAGCGCGACGAGCACGACCACGCTGATCTGCAAGATCAGCACCTGGTGCGCGAAGCGGATCCGGATCCCGGAGGACATGACGTGCACGGTAGCCGATACCACTCCGGCGGCTCCGCTCCGCGTGAGCAGAATGCGGAAAACGCCGCTAAGGACGATAAGCGCGGGAAAAACGGCTTGCGATTACATCGCGAGCAAGGCTTAACGGCGCGGAAACGCACTCGTAACCTCCGGGCATGCCAACGCAAGCAGAGCCTGACGGCCCCGCGATCGAGCTCCGCGACGCGACCAAGCGTTTCCGCTCATCGTCGGGCGGAGTGCACACCGCCGTCCGCAACCTCGACCTGACCGTACGCGCCGGTGAGTTCGTCGCCGTGGTCGGCCCCACCGGATGCGGCAAGTCCACCACCCTGTCCCTCGTCTCCGGCCTGGAGCCCCCCTCGGCGGGCGAGGCCCTGGTGCACGGCCGGCCGGTCAACGGCATCCCCGACGGGGTCGGGTACATGTTCCAGACCGACGCCGTGCTGCCCTGGCGGACCGTGCTCGACAACGTCGCCACCGGCCCCCGGTACCGCGGCGTGAGCAAAAAGCATGCCCGGGAGCAGGCCCGCGACTGGGTGCGACGGGTCGGCCTGGACGGGTTCGAGTCCTACTACCCGCACCAGCTGTCCGGCGGCATGCGCAAGCGCGTCGCCCTCGCCCAGACGCTCGTCAACGAGCCCTCGATCCTGCTGATGGACGAGCCGTTCTCCGCGCTCGACGTGCAGACCCGCGGCCTGATGCAGGACGAGCTGCTGCGCCTGTGGTCCGGTGACGACCCCCTCGGGCAGGGCGGCGGCGCGGCCGTCGTCTTCGTCACGCACGACCTGGAAGAGGCGATCGTGCTCGGGGACCGGGTCGTCGTCATGACCGCGAGCCCCGCCACCGTCAAGGCCTCCTTCACGGTGCCGCTGAAGCGCCCACGCGACGCCGAGGAGATCCGGCTCACCCCCGAGTTCCTCGAGATCTACCGCGAGGTGTGGGAGTCGCTCCGCGAAGAGGTCCAGATCACCCGCGAGAGGGGTGCCGGCAATGCTGCTTGAGCTGGACGACCAGGCGACGGCCGTCGCCCAGGCCCGCGCCGCGGGCCGCCGCCGGTCCTTCACCGTCAACGCGGTCCGGATCCTGCTCGTCGCCGCCGTGCTCGGCTCCTGGGAGCTGGCCGCGACGTACTGGATCGACCCGTTCTACTACTCGAAGCCGAGCGCGATCTGGAACCGCCTCGTCGACTGGTTCACCACCGGCACCTCGCAGGGCTCGATCTGGACCCAGATCACCTACACCCTGGAAGAGGCCGTGATCGGGTTCGCGCTGGGCAGCGTCGGCGGCGTGGTCCTCGGCATCATCCTGGGCCGCAGCCGGTTCCTGTCCGACGTGTGCGCGCCGTTCATCAAGGCCGCCAACGCCATCCCCCGGATCATCCTGGCGTCGTTGTTCGTCATCTGGTTCGGCCTGGGCATGTCCTCGAAGGTCGCGACCGCGTTCATCCTGGTGTTCTTCGCGGTGTTCTTCAACGCCTTCCAGGGCGCCCGCGAAGTCGACCGTAACCTGGTGAACAACGCGCGGATCCTGGGCGCGAGCCGTACCGCCGTCCTGCGGACGATCGTCGTGCCCAGCGCGACCTCCTGGATCCTCGCCTCGCTGCACTCGGCGTTCGGGTTCGCCATCATCGGCGCGGTCGTCGGCGAGTACAGCGGCGCGGACAAGGGCCTCGGCCTGCTCATCAACCACGCCCAGGGCACGTTCGACTCCGCCGGCATCTACGCCGGAATGATCATCATCACGGTGATCGCGCTGCTCGCCGAGTGGCTCCTGACCCTCCTCGAACGCCGCCTGCTGCGCTGGCGTCCGCCGACCGCCGGCCACGACGCGCAGATCTGACCCACCCCTCCGTCCCCGGCCCGCGGAACACCCCGCCGCGGATCGGCATCCTCATGTACCCAAGGAGAGCTCATATGCGCACCACCACCCGTATCGCCGCGGCGGCGCTCGCCGCCACGACCGCCCTGTCCCTGGCCGCCTGCCGCGACTCGCGTACCTCCTCCGGAGGCGGCGGCGGCGGGAAGGGGAACGACACCGTCAAGATCATGGTCGGCGGCATCGACAAGGTGATCTACCTGCCCGCCAAGCTCACCGAGCAGCTCGGCTACTTCAAGGAGCAGGGCCTGAACGTCCAGCTGCTGACCGAGCCGGCGGGCGCCCAGGCCGAGAACGTCATGATCTCGGGCGATGTCCAGGGCGTCGTCGGCTTCTATGACCATACGATCGACCTGCAGACCAAGGGCAAGTGCGTCGAGAGCGTGGTCCAGCTGTCCGACGTCCCCGGAGAGGTCGAGGTCGTCAACTCCGGCAAGGCCGGCCAGATCAAGTCCCCGGCGGACTTCAAGGGCAAGAAGCTCGGCGTCACCAGCCCCGGTTCCTCGACCGACTTCCTCACGCAGTACCTGGCCACCAAGAACGGCGTGCCGACCTCCGGGTACACCACCGTGAAGGCGGGCGCGGGCCAGACCTTCATCGCCACGCTGAAGAACGGCGGCATCGACGCCGGCATGACCACCGACCCGACCGTCGCCAAGCTCACCAGCACCGGTCAGGGCAAGGTCATGCTCGACATGCGGACCGAGGCGGGCACCAAGGCGGCGCTCGGCGGCCTGTACCCGGCCAGCTCCCTCTACATGAACTGCGACTACGTCAAGAACAACGCGGCGACCGTGCAGAAGCTGGCCAACGCGTTCGTCAAGACGCTCGGCTGGATCAAGGCGCACAAGCCGGCGGAGATCGCCGCGAAGATGCCGGCGGACTACGCCGGCGGCGACCCGAAGCTGTACGAGAAGGCCATCACCGACAGCATCGGCATGTTCACCGCGGACGGCGTCATGCCCGCCGACGGCGCGAAGAACGTCCTGAACGTCCTCGCGCAGTTCTCGCCGAACGTCAAGGGCAAGAAGAACGACATCGACCTGTCCAAGACTTACACCACCGAGTACGCCTCCAAAGCGCCCAAGCAGTGACGACCGTCCGTACGGCCCCGGGACTCGCTTCCGGGGCCGTACGGCTTTTCGTCACAGGTCGACGGCGAGGTACTTCACCTCGGTGTACTCGTCGATGCCCTCGTAACCGCCCTCGCGGCCGATACCGGACTCCTTCACCCCGCCGAACGGCGCCGCCGGGTTGGACACGAGCCCGCGGTTGATCCCGACCATGCCGCTCTCCAGGGCCTCCCCGACCCGCAGCGCCCGGTTCAGGTCCCGGGTGTAGGCGTAGGCGACCAGGCCCGCCTCGGTGTCGTTGGCCGCGGCGATCATGGACTCCTCGTCGGGGAAGGCGGCGATCGGCGCGACCGGGGCGAAGATCTCCTCCCGCATCACGCGGGCGTCCGCCGGCACGTCGCTCAGCACGGTCGGCGGGTAGAACCATCCCGGCCCCTCCGGCGTCTTCCCGCCCGTACGGAGGGTCGCCCCGCGCTCGAGGGCGTCGGACACGAGGCCGGCGACGCGGTCCCGGGCCCGCTCGTCGACCAGCGGGCCGACCTGGGTCCCGGGGTCGAGCCCAGGGCCGAGCCGCAGCGCGCTGAGCCGCTCGGCGAGCCCGGCCGCGAACTCCTCGGCCACCGCCTCGTGGACGATGAACCGGTTCGCGGCGACGCACGACTCGCCGGTGTTGCGCATCTTGGCCAGCACCGCGCCGTCGAGGGCGGCGTCCAGGTCGGCGTCGTCGAAGACGAGGAAGGGGGCGTTGCCGCCCAGCTCCATCGTCGTCTTGATCACCTTGCTCGCCGCCTGCTCCATCAGCTTCCTGCCGACCGGCGTCGAGCCGGTGAACGAGAGCACGCGCAGCCGGCCGTCCGCGATGAGCGCGTCGGTCACCTCGGGCGCGTGATTCGTCGGCAGCACGCTCAGGACGCCCTCGGGCACGCCGGCGTCGGTCAGCAGCCGGCCGAGGGCCAGCGCTGACAGGGGCGTCGCCTCCGCCGGCTTGATGATCATCGTGCAGCCCGCGGCGATCGCCGGGCCGACCTTCCGGGTGACCATGGACAGCGGGAAGTTCCACGGGGTGACGAGGTACGCCGGTCCGATCGGCTGCCGCGTGGTGAGGATGCGATAGTCACCGCCCGGGGCGACCCGGTATTCGCCGCCGACGCGCACCGCCTCCTCGGAGAACCACCGCAGGAACTCCGCCGCATAGACGACCTCGCCCTTGGACTCGGCGAGCGGCCGCCCCATCTCGAGCGTCGTGATCCGCGCGAGCTCGTCGGCGCGCTCGTGCATCAGCTCGTACGCCCGGCGGAGGATGTCCGACCGCTCCCGGGGGGCCGTCGCGGCCCAGGACGCCTGGGCGGCCGCCGCGGCGTCGAGCGCGCGTACGGCGGCGTCCGCGTCGGCGTCCGCCACCGAGGCGAAGACCTCGCCGGTGGACGGGTCGGTCACGTCGAAGGTCGCCTTCGCCGTCTCCCACGCTCCGCCGATGTAGAGCCTGTTCTCCATGTTGATCGCCTCCCGATGCCTCTCGCCCCGCACGTTACCCGCCCCGGCACGCGCGGCCTCTCGCAGGTCGGTCCGGAGCGGATCGTCCGTTACGGATTTCAAAGGTGACCAAAAGGCCAAGTTTCCGTAAATCTGAGGTAAACCATGGAACCGGAAGGAGCGTCTCACCCAATACCGATCAGAACGCGACGGCCCGGGGGTTTCGGGCCGTCCTCACTGTGACCAAGGGGACCGAATCGTATGAAGTTCACGCTGGAAGAGGTGAAGTCCGGGACCTTCAAGGCCCGGGACGCCTGGTGGACCGTGTTCCTCGTGGACCCCCTGGCCGGCCGGCTCGTCGTCGGAACCGCGAACAGGACCTCGATCACGCCGAACCAGATCACCTGGGGCGCGCTCTTCCTCGGCCTCGGCTCGGCCGGCTGCTTCCTGATGGCGGACTGGAAGTGGCTGGTGCTGGGTGCCCTCCTCTACCACCTGAGCTTCGTGCTCGACTGCATGGACGGCAAGATCGCCCGGCTCAAGGGCACGGGCACGGTCCTCGGCGGCTGGCTCGACTACGTCTTCGACCGCGTCCGCGTGCTGACCTGCACCCTCGCCCTGATGTGGGGGCAGTACCACGCGACCGGCAAGGAGCGCTACCTTCTCCTCGGCGTCGCGGTCGTCTTCCTCGACATGCTCCGCTACGTCGACGCCCTCCAGGTGGCGAAGGTCCGGCGTCAGATGAAGGGCGAGCTGACCAAGGCGATCGAGGAGTCGGCCTCCGCCCACACGCCGGTCTTCGCCGAGGACCTCCTGCGCGAGGACCCCGACCTCGACCCGGACGAGATCAAGACGCGCACCGTCGAGGTCATCGACCTGCAGCAGGAGTTCCGCTCCCGCTTCGCGTGGTACATCCGCGTCCGCGACTGGCTGCGCGACCACCGCGTCCGTACGCACCTGGTCAGCGGCATCGAGTTCCAGATGGCGGTCTTCATCGTCGGGCCGCTGGTGAACCAGATCGTCCCGGTCACCATCGGCGCGGCCGCCCTGCTGCTCGTCTTCGAGTTCGCGATCATGTACAAGCTCTGGCTGTCCTCGCGGGACTTCACCCGCGCTCTCGCGGAGATCCGGGGCGCGGAGTCGCAGCCCGCGCCGGTCGCCTGACCGCGTCCTCTCGTGGGCCTTCGCCCGGTGACACCGCGGCGGAGACGATCGGCAGCATGACGAAAGCCCGGGCCGTGGCCGCCTCTCTCGGCGGCCACGGCCCGGGCTTTCGTTGTGAATCCCAAGGCGTTTTGACCTGTTTTATACGGGCACGTGGCGTCTATCACAGCCCACCACCGGAGGCATCATGTCGACCGCCACAGTGGCCGTCATCGTGATCGTCGCGGTTCTGGTCATCGCGGCCTTGGGTTTCTTCGCCTCGCGGCAGCAGCAGCGACGCCGCCTGCGCGAGAGATTCGGGCCGGAGTACGACCGTGCCGTCGAGCGTCATGGCAGCGCCCGCGAGGCCGAGCAGGAGCTCCGCGCCCGCGAGCAGCGTCACCGCGAGCTCCAGATCCACCCCCTCGACCCGGCCGTGCGTGACCGGTACCACGCCGACTGGCAGCGGGTGCAGGAGCGCTTCGTGGACTCCCCCCAGAGCGCCGTCGCCGAAGCCGACAACCTTCTCATCCGGGTCATGAAGGACCGGGGCTACCCGACCGAGGACTACGAGCAGCAGGTCGCAGACCTGTCCGTCGAACACGGCGGCACGATCGACCGGTACCGGACGGCACACGACATCCGGGGCCGAGCCGACGCCGGTCAGGCGACCACCGAGGATCTGCGCCAGGCCATGGTCGACTACCGCGCCCTGTTCGCGGATCTGCTCGGCGACGGCGAGATCCACGTGCACCGGGCATCCACCGAGGACCGCCGGGTGCCCGCGTCCGGCGACGCGCAGGAGGACCGCGAGGACTCCGAAGACCGCGGAGACCGCCAGGACCGCGACGATCGCGAAGACGCCGCCCGTGCGGCGGCCGAGGAGCAGCGCGCATCGACGCCGGTCGGCCGCCATGCGGCGTCCCGGCGGGACGCCGAGGTCGCGGAGGGACGGAGACGATGAGCGAGCGCCAGGATCGACCCGACGGGCGCCACGCCCTCCCCGGCGACCGCCCCGTGGCCGGGATGCCCTCCGACGACGCCGTCGAGGGCCGCGTCGTCGGCTCCCCGGGAGAACGGACCGGCCGGCCCGGCGAGCCCTCGGCCGGACCGGCGGGCGCCACCGTCCCACCGCAGCCCGGCCCGGTGACGGGCATCGGCGGACGCGGTCCGCTGCCCGCCCGCACCGGCGGAACCGACCGCCGGCGCGACGAGCGCACCCCGCCGGAAGGCTCGCGCGACGCGCGGCCGGACGCGCCCGGGACGGCGAACACGAACCGCGCCGGCGAGGCCGGATCAGACGGAATGATCGAGCCGGGCAGTGCGGCCGATCCGCTGGGCGAGCGTACGGCCGGGCCCTCGGCCACCGCCCGGTCGTACGCTCACGGGGGGTCGTCCGCTCCAGCGATGGCTCCGGGCACCGGCTCCTCCGCCGACCGCGACGAGGACAGATCTCCGAGCCGTGCGCCGGGCGACCGATCCGAAGCGAGCGTGACCCGCACGGACCTGCCCGGCGTGGGCGGACCAGGCGAGGCCCGCACGGACAGGCCTGGCACGGGCGCACCAGGCGATGGCCGCACGGACAGGCCCAGCGCAGGCGGACCGGGCAAGGTCCGCACGGACAGGCCCGGCGCAGGCGGACCAGGCGATGGCCGCACGGACAGGCCCAGCGCAGGCGGACCGGGCAAGGTCCGCACGGACAGGCCCGGCGCAGGCGGACCAGGCGATGGCCGCCGGCACGTGCCCGGCGCGGGCGGACCGGGCGAGGCCCGTGCGGCGACCGAACGGCTGCTCGGCCGAGGCGACGCCGACCGGTTCGAAGCCCGCTGGCACGAGGTCAAGACCGGTTTCGTCGACGATCCCCGCGACTCGGTGCGGCAGGCCAGTTCCCTGTGCGAAGAGGCCGTACGCGCGCTGACCGCCGCCCTCGACGAACAGCGCCGGAGCCTCGAACAGCGATGGCAGGGCGACGACGCCGACACCGAGCGTCTGCGCATCACGCTGCGGGCCTACGGAGATCTCCTGCAGCGTCTCGCCACGCTCTGAGACGACGGCACCGTACGGCGGCGGGCGCATCCGGCGCCCGCCGCTTCCTCGTCCGCCGGAACGCGGAATCGTCAGAGGCGACCTCGCCCAGAACCGGCGCGCGATCGCTCAGAACGGGCAGGCGATCGCTCAGGACGGGCGTGGTGCGGACAGGCGGCTGCTCAGCCAGGCGTACGACTTCGGCAGCATCGAGTTCCAGACCGAGGCGTTGTGGCCGCCCTTGGGCAGGACGTACAGGAAGGCCGTCGTCGGCGGGCGGATGAGCGGCATGATCTGGTCGATCGCCTCGTCGGAATGGCGGTCCTGCCGGGTACCCGCCAGCAGGAGGCTGATCGGCGGACGGTGCGTGCGGAGCAGGTCGAGCACGGAGTTCTGAGCGTTCAGGGCGTGGTCGCGCTGGACCTCCGGCGTCTGGGGAACCGCGTCCCCCTGCATGGTGACGGCCGCACCGAACATGTCGGGCCGGCGGACCGCCATCTTCGCCGCGCAGTAGCCGCCGGTGGAGAATCCCATCAGACCCCAGGCGCCCCGGTCCGGCTGGGCGCGGAACGCCTTCGTGACCGCCTGGCGCACGTCGTCGGTGAGCCAGGTCTCGACGCGTGGCCCCTTGGGGAAGTCGACGCACTCGGTGTCGCGGCCGTGGATGACCGTCGTCACCGGCGCGACGAGGATGAAGGGATGGGCGTGGCCCGCGGCCACGGCCTGCTTGAGGGCGCTCGCACCGTGGACGGCGTGGAACCAGGTCGAGGGGGTGCCGGGATAACCGGGCAGGAGCTCCACCACGGGATAGGTCTGGTGGGCGTTCGCGGGCGAGTTGTAGCCCGGGGGCACCCAGACCAGGATGCGGGAGCGGATCCGGGAGCGTTCGCCGGTCAGCGTGGCGGTGTAGACGTCCGGATCGAGCTTGGGAGTGCGCTGGAAGCGCACGTTGCCGCTGCCGATCGCGCCGGGTCCGAGCGCCTCGATCGGCGTGTCCTCGCCCTTGCCTCCCCCGAACAGGTCGCTCCAGGAGGCGTAGAACTCGAAGTAGTGGTTCACGCTGACGCCGCCGACGAGCAGAGCGAACGCCTGGCACATGACGATCATGAAGAGCCGGGCGGCGATGGCCAGTCGTCCCTTCACGCGGTTCCACAGGTACAGACAGGCCACCGGCCCCGCGATGGCGAGCAGGACGGCCGCGATGAGAAGCGGCCAGCCCATTAGTCCCATGAAGTCCCCCGAAGAACCCGTTGACGTGAGCAGGCCGAGGTTAAGGCGCGCATCGCAGCATCAGCTCCTGCTTCATCCCGATTTAGGGCGTTGTTCACGGCAAGATCCGCTTCATCAACCTCGCCCTAAGCTGCATAAACCTTCCTCTAACCTTTCCCAAGCCCGTGAGCTTTCTCCCACCCGATAGCGGCCGGGGCCAATGCCGCCCGCCGAACGCGTCCGGCGTTCCACGTCCACCATCCTTTCCGACGGATGCGTAAGGGGCCGGTCGAATGAACGATCCGGCCCCTTACGACGTCGCGAACGGTCAGCCGCCGAGGAACGCGATCACCGCATCGCGTCCGGCATGGCCGCGCTCACGGTTCTGGATCGAGTGCGAGGCGCCCTTGACGACGACGACCTTGCCGTTCGGCGCGTGCGTCGCCTCCTCGTACGCCCACTCCAGCGGGGTGGACAGGTCGTGGTCACCGTTCACCAGCAGCACCGGCACGTCGGGCAGCCGCGTCGGCGGCTCCGCGGCCGGGCGCGACCGCCAGCGCAGGCACTCCTGGGTGAAGCCGCTCCCCGCCGAGGTCGCCCGCGTGTACGGCCAGACGCGGCGCGGGTCGGTGTGCCGCAGGAACCGATCGAGCGCGGCCTGCCGGGTGGCCAGGGGCGCGTCGGACCGGCCCCACGGGAAGGCGGCGTCGGAGCAGTACGTGTCGATGTGCAGCCCCGAACTGTACGAGGCCACCGGATCCCCGCCGGGCGCCATGTCGGCGACGATCGTGTCGAGCCGGGCCGGGTCACCCTGCCGGGCCGACCGCAGCGCGCCGATCAGGTCGCCGTGGCCGGCGGGCAGGCCCGGCGGGTTCGGGTCGCGGTACGTCGGGTCCAGGAACTCGTACGACACGATGGCATCGAAGATCTTTACGCCGTCCGCGGCCGGCCGGTGCCGCACCACCCATGCCAGGTCCGCGGCAGGGTCCGACGGGCACGCGGGCGCGGTCGCGCAGGCGTCGCGCAGCACGCGCGCCTGCGCGTGGAGACCGACGAAGTACAGACCGTCGTCGGCCTGCGGGTCGACGTGCGGCAGCACCGAGTCGAGGACGACCTTGCGAACGTGCGACGGGTGGACGGCGGCGTAGCTTGCGGCGGTGAACGACCCGTACGAGACGCCGTCGACGACCATCTTGTCGACGCCGAGCGCCCGCCGGAGCGCCTCATAGTCGGCGACGGTCTGCTCAGTGCCGTAGAGGCCGCGCCGGTCGCCGAGGATGTCGGAGCACTCCTTGATCGCGGCGGGCGTGGGCGCGGCGATGTCGGAGCTGCCGACCTGGGCCTGGAGCTGCGGGCAGTCGATCGCGCCGAACTCCCCCGTGCCCCGCTGGTCCAGCATGACGAACCGGTAGTCCTTGCCGAGCTCGGGCAGGCGTTGCGTGGCGATCCGGGTGATGAACGGCACGCCGGGCTGGCCGGGCCCGCCGGTGAGGAACAGCAGGACGCCCTTGGGCGCCGTGGCGTTGTCGGCGGTGGCGACCTGAAGGTCGAGCGTGCCGGGCACCCTGCCGCGGTGGTCGAGCGGCACCCGGAGAGTGGAGCACGTGAATCCGGGCTGGTCCTTGCACGGGTGCGGATCGGTGAGCCTCGGCCGGGCGGCCACGGCCGAGGCGGTCGCCGCCCCGGACGCGGTCGTCTGCGCGGCGGGCGGTGAGGCGTCGGCGGAGGGCTGAGGCGTGCTGTCGGCGGCGGCCGGGCCGCCGAGGGCGGCCACGGCGGCGGCGCCGACCGCGGTGACGAGTAGTCGTGATCGCATGAGCGGATTCTGACGATCCGGAGCGCCGACGAACATCCTCCACGCGCCGGTTGACGCTTCTCTGACCTCTCGTGGCCACCGGGTGCGCCGCGCCGCCGCCCCAGACGTCTCCGCGCGGCCTCGCCTCACCGGCGCACACCGCAGCCGATCTCCGCCGCGGTCGGCCTACCGGACGCGCACCACAGCCGATCCCCACCGCGCTCCGCCCACCCGACGCACACCACAGCCGATCCCCACCGCGCTCCGCCCACCCGACGCACACCACAGCCGATCCCCACCGCGCTCCGCCCACCCGACGCACACCACAGCCGATCCCCACCGCGCTCCGCCCACCCGACGCGCACGGCGGCCGGTCTCCGCCGCCCGCGTCAACCGACCATCGTGACCGCGCCATGACTGGCCCAAGTCGCGCGCGGTCACGGGGTGGGCACCGGAGCGTACGGCTAGCGTCTGATGCCGATCACCATCAGGGGGACGTCATGCGCACTTTCGCGATCACCGCACTCTTCGGCACGGGCCTGCTCGGCCTCGCGCCGCAGGCCCAGGCCGCGTCACACGCCCGGCCGGGGAATCCGCAGCCGCTACCGGCCCGGCCCGCCGCCGAGAACGCCGCCCACGCCCGGAAGGCCGACCCGCACGCCATCCGGCCCGCCGCCCAGAACCCTGCCCAAGCGCCCGCTGCCCAGGCCCGGCCCGCCGCCCACGCCCGGCTGGCCGCCCACGCCGGGAAGGCCGACCCGCAGCCGAGCCGGTCGGCCGCCCAGAACGCCGGGAACTCGCGGGCGGTGGACGCGCAGACCGGCAAGCCGGCCGTACGGAACGACGTCCGCGTCCAGACCGAGGACCCACAGGCCGGCCGGCCCGCCGCGCAGCACCTCGTCCACGTCCGGCCGGTGCACGCGGAGCCCGACCGGCCCCAGAACCCCGTCCACGGCCGGCCCCGCGACCCGGGGCCGCAGCCGCAGCCGTCGGACCGGCCGTCGTACGCGATGCACATGACGGGCCAGGCGCAGCATTGGGAGGTCTCGCCGGGTGAGCTGGAGACCGTGCGCTGGACCCTCACCAACACCGGCAACCGGCCGCTGGACCACGTGATGCTGGTGGCCGCCATTCCGGCCGGGTGGGGCGTCCGCGAGGGACAGGGCTGCACACGTCACAGCGAGTACCTCGGGTGCGACCTCGGGTCGCTGGAGCCGGGGCGGAGCTCCGCCATCCTCGTGCCGATGGTCGCCCAGGGACGGCCGGGATCCGTGCGGCTGGCCGCCTGGTCGCGGGCGACGGCGGGTTCGCTGACCATTCCGGGGCCGACGACGTCGTTCCGCGTCGAGGTCACCGGGCGCAAGTAGGTTCTGGCCAAGACGGACCTCCTGGGGACAGACTGAACGCTGTTCGGTTTGGCGTTCCCAGGAGGCACCGTGCCCGACTTCACGATGACCATCGGCGGCGCGGCCGTGGAGACCACGGCCACGTTCGACGTGATCAATCCGGCGACCGGCTCGCCGCACGCCGCCGCGCCGGACTGCTCGCGGGCCCAGCTCGACGCGGCGTTCGACGCGGCGGCGACGGCGTACCCGGCGTGGCGGTCCGACGAGGCCGCCCGGCGCACGGCGCTGAAGGCCGCGGCCGACGTCCTGATGGCGGCGGCCGGCGGCGACCTGGCCGCGACCCTGACGGCCGAGCAGGGCAAGCCGCTCCAGGACGCCCGCATCGAGCTCATTGGCGCCGCCGTCTGGCTCCAGTACTTCGCCGACCTGGAGATCCCGCGTGAGGTCATCCAGGACGACGACCGGGCCAAGGTCGAGGTCGTACGCCGCCCGCTCGGCGTCGTCGCGGCGATCACGCCCTGGAACTTCCCGCTCGTCCTCGCCGCCTGGAAGATCGCGCCGGCGCTCCTGGCCGGGAACACGCTCGTCCTCAAGCCGTCCCCGTACACGCCGCTGGCCACGCTCAAGGTCGGCGAGCTGCTCCGCGACGTCCTGCCGCCGGGTGTGCTGAACGTCGTCAGCGGCGGCGACGACCTTGGCGCGTGGATGACCTCCCACCCCGTACCCCGCAAGATCAGCTTCACCGGGTCGATCGAGACGGGCAAGAAGGTCGCCGCCGCCGCGGCCCCCGACCTCAAGCGGACCACCCTCGAGCTCGGCGGCAACGACCCCGCTATCGTGCTGGACGACGCCGATCCCGCGACGGTGGCCGAGAAGGTCTTCGACCAGGCCTTCGCCAACAACGGCCAGGTCTGCTCGGCGATCAAGCGGGTGTACGTCCCGGACCGGCTGTACGACGACGTCGTCGAGGCGCTCGCCGCCAGGGCGCGGTCGGTCAAGGTCGGCAACGGCCTCGAGGAGGGCGTCCAGTACGGCCCGGTCAACAACCGGCCGCAGTACGAGCGGGTCAGCACGCTGGTCGCCGACGCGCTCGCCAAGGGGGCGAAGGCGGCCGCCGGCGGCGGCCCGATCGACGGCCCCGGTTACTTCTTCGCGCCGACGATCCTGACGGACGTCGCCGAGGGCGTCCGGATCGTCGACGAGGAGCAGTTCGGGCCGGCGCTGCCCGTGCTCCGCTACACCGACGTCGACGACGCGGTGGCCCGCGCGAACGCCACGAACTTCGGCCTGTCCGGCTCCGTCTGGGGGACCGACGCCGACCGCGCCGCCGAGGTCGCCGAGCGCCTGGAGTGCGGCACCGCGTGGGTGAACACCCACCTCGCGCTCGCGCCGCACCAGCCGTTCGGCGGGTTCAAGTGGAGCGGCATCGGAGTCGAGAACGGCACCTGGGGACTCACCGGCTTCACCGAGATCCAGGTCGTGCACCGCGCCAAGCGCTGACCCTCCCCCGTGGCCGGGTCATGCCGCGTTCGTCACCTTCGCCACGAAGACGGGGAAAGTGCCGAACTGAGCATGACCCGACCACTTACGATGAACCCGTGCCCGAACTGTTGTTCCCCTTCCTGGGGGTCGTCGCGCTCCTCACCGTGACACCCGGCCCGGACATGCTCCTGGTCGTCCGCAACGGCCTGAACGCCGGCAGCCGCGCGGCCTGGCTGACCGGCCTCGGCTGCTGCCTGGGCATCTCGATCCACGCCACGGCCGCGGTGCTCGGGCTGTCGGCGATCCTCGCGGCCTCCGCCACCGCGTACACGGTGGTGAAGCTGGCCGGCGCGGCGTACCTCGCGTACCTGGGCATCCGCATGCTCATCTCGGCCCTCATGTCCGTCGGCGGCGAGGACGACGCCGAAGCCGGATCCACGACGGCGGCGTCGATTCCGGTGGCCGCGGCCGTGACGGCGGCGCGCGAGGGCGGAGCGGGCACGGCCGCGCCGGCGGTGCCGCCGGAGGACGGCGCGCGGGCCGCGTCACGCACCGGCACGGCGGTGTTCCGGCAGGGACTGATCACCAACCTGCTCAACCCGAAGATCGCGCTGCTGTTCCTCACCCTGCTGCCGCAGTTCGTGGCGCACGACGAGCCGCGCCTGCGCACGACCGTCGTCCTCGCGGCCATCTTCCTCTGCGTCGCGGTGGTGTGGTGGCGGACCTTCTCCCTCGCGATCGGACCGATCTCGCGGGTGCTGCGCGGCGGCCGTGCCCGTCGCCTCCTCGACGGCCTCGCCGGCTCGGCTCTGCTGGCCATCAGCGCCGTCGTCGCCCTCGACGGCGACCGCTAGGGACACCCCTAGCCCCTTGCAACGCGCCGGGCGAATCGATCACAGTGCCGTGCTCGGAGTGAATCGGTCACCGGAGGGCGCTGACGCGGGTTGCAATTTACTGTCAGGCCGAACGCCCTTTCCGGTCGGCTCCTATGGCGCTACGTTCACTCTGCCCTTGGTCGCACGGCCGGTGTCCTTCCAGTGATCCCCTTGCGATCCGGCTTCGCGGCTGCGGCGTGCCGGGGAGGGACGGCGAGGCACTGCGCCGCCGTCCCTCCCGACGGCGCGGCACGGCGTGCACCGACGGCCCACCTGATCGCCAGGCCACGCGGCCCGTTTCGTACTCTCCGGAATATCCACGCGGGCGAGCGGTTCTGCTCCGAAGAGGCCCGCGACAGTGAGGGTGTGATCCAGATGCTGTTCGGAGAAGAACACATACGGCGCTATGTCGAGACCGACGGCGCGGAGGGCCACGACTGGGAGGGCACCACGACCCTGCTCCTGACCACCACCGGCCGCAAGACCGGCAAGCAGCGCACCACGCCGCTGATCTACCAGAAGAACGGCGACGACTACCTCGTCGTCGCGTCGAAGGGCGGCGCGGACGAGCCGCCGCTGTGGTTCCTCAACCTCCAGGCCCACCCGGAGGTGGGCGTGCAGGTGCTCGGTGACAAGTTCACCGCGCACGCCCGCACGGCCACCCCGGAGGAGAAGCCGGCCCTGTGGCGGCAGATGGCCGCCACCTGGCCCGCCTACGACGACTACCAGACGAAGACCTCACGGGAGATACCCGTCGTCGTCCTCGAACGCGTCTGAGGTCACGGCAGCAGTTCGTTCCACTGCGGGATACGCGGCTCGATCAGCAGCCGCATCCCCGCCTCTTCTGGCGTGCGGTCCCGTTTGCGGTTGTTGCAGGGACCGCACGCCAGGACGGTGTTCTCCCACGTCGACCCGCCGCCGCGGGACTGCGGCAGGATGTGGTCGACCGTGTTCCCCCGCCCACCGCAGTAGCCGCACAGTCCGCGGTCCCGGCGCCGGAGCCCCCGTTTGCCCCACGCCGGGCGGTGCCCGTGACGCCACCGCATGGCGACGTAGCGGACCAACCGCAGCACTCGCGGTAACGGGAAGTGCCCGATCCGCCGGCCTTCCACGGCCTCCTCCACCACCGCGACGCCGCGCACGAGCATCCGGACCGCGTGCCGCACGTCGACGTTCTGGAGGGGCTCGTAGGACGCGTTCAGAACGAGTACGCTCACCGAAATCCCCTATCGAACAAAAAGGCCGCTCCCGGAATCCGGAGGCGGCCGATGATGAACCAGGGCGTCATTGGCCCTGGCGGCTGTCTCCGTCCGCAATTCGATCGCGCCCCCGGTGTTCGGCCGGACCGTACTCCACGGGGTCACCGCAGGCCTGCGCCTGGGTGGACACACGTGAGCGGCGTTCCGGCGGCGTGAGCGCGGCCGGCGCGTCGCTCGGCGTCTCGTCCGCCGACTCGATCGGGTGTAGCACCGTCTCCTCCTTTCTTCCCCGAAATCGAGAACAGAATGAATCAACCGTCGCACCGCAGGCAACGCTTTTTTCGGAATATCCCACGGGACGCGGCCCGCGACAATGGCCGGCGCCGGACCTCGGGAGCCGGAGCCCCCTGACGCCGGCCACGGCTCCCGAACCACGCAGCCGGCCGTCAGCCGATGAGCTCCCGGATCGCCGTGAGCGTGCGCTCGCCCCCGGGGTCGCCACCTGTCGCGGGCACCACCGCCACCTCGTCCACGCCAGCCTCGCCGTACTCCCGCAGCCGCGACCGCACCTCGTCCGCGCCGCCGACCAGGCCGACCCGGCCCGCGACGTCGAACGGCAGCGCGGTCAGCAGTTCCTTCGGCTCGGCCCCGCCCCGCGCGAGGGCGACCGCGTCGCCCAGCCCGGCGCCCTCGAACGCCTCGGCGTAACCGGGCAGCGCGAGATAGGGGACGATGCTCCACATCAGCTGCGCGTACGACTCGGGCGTCGGGTCCACTGCGGCGGGCAGCCACGCCACCAGCTTGGGCGCCGGGCGGCCGGCCTTCTCGGCCGCCGCGTCCAGTCGTGTCCGCAGGTCGCCGGCGACCTGCGGCGCGACCATGTCGATCAGCATCCGGTCCGCGTGCTCCGCCGCTGTCCGTACGGCCCGGTCGTCGAAGGCCGCCACGCTGAGCGGCCCCTCGGGCGGCGCCAGCCTGAGCCGGAAGCCGTGGGTGCGCACGGCCTTGCCGTCCAGATCGACCCGCTCGCCCGCCAGCAGTCCGCGCACCGCCTGGGCGCTCTCGTCCAGGACGGTGGCGGACCGCTCCCGCGACCGGCCGTGCCACCGCTCGACCACACGCGGGCTCGACGCCCCGAGGGCCACCCCGATCCGCCTGCGGGTGAGCGCGGCGACCGAGGAGGCCCCCATCGCGATCATGACCGGGTCGCGGACGGCGACGGGGAGCGGGCCGACCGTCATCGCGATCTGGTCGGTGGCCAGGCCGATCGCCGACGCCAGGGCGAAGGCGTCCCAGGTGTCGGTCTCGCCGACCCACAGCTCCCCGAAGCGCAACCGGTCGGCGATCGCCGCGGTGTGCAGGGCCTCCTCCGGCGGACGGTCGGGCCAGTTTCCAATGACGACGCTGAATTCCATAACGTCATCGAAGCAGACCCGGCCGCGTCCCTCTCACAGTCGCAGGCGATGGACCCCACCCTGTTCGGTGCCCGCGTAGAGCCACGTGCCGTCCGGGCTCACGGCCAGGCCGAGCACCGAGGTGTTCTGCAGGCCGGCCGAGATGTTGGTCCAGGTCCGTCCGCCGTCGGCCGAGCGGAGTACGCCCCGGCCGCCGAGCCGCAGGCCGTCGGCCCAGTGCGCGGACGTTCCGGCGTAGAGGACGTCGGGGTCGCGCGGCGACGTCACGAGGGCGGAGATCCGCATGGTCAGCGGACCGGCGGCACTCGTGCGGAACGTACGGCCGCCGTCGGTGCTGACACGCAGCGTCGCACCGCCGACGACGATCCGGCGAGGCCGCCGGGGGTCGATCGTGATCGCCGACACCGCGCCGTCGGCGACCTTGGTGAGGTGCGCGCCGGCGTCGTCGGAGCGGTAGAGGGCATCCGGCGTGCCGATCCAGACGCGGTCCGGGTCACGCGGGTCGCCGGCCAGCGCCTCGACCCGCCCGTTCACGGGGTACCGGCGCCAGGTCCGGCCCTCGTCACGGGTGACGTACAGCCCGCTGCCGTCGAGGGAGGTGAACCCGAGGACGACGGTCCGGCGATCGGCGGGGTGCGCCAGCAGCGCGGTGGGCGTCTCGGTCTCGTGTGCGATCTCCGACCAGGTGACGCCGCCGTCGGCGGAGCGCGACAGGTGGAGCCCGCCGAACGCGTCGGCGCGCGTCTTCCAGACCACCCGCGGGTCCGCCGGCGAGACCGCGAGGCCGCCGACCACCGCCCCGACGGCCCCCTCCGAACCGTTGGCTCCCCACTCCGGCGCCGGGTCGTTCCCGGTCGGCAGCGCGGTCAGCCGCGTCTCGGTGTCCGTGCCCGCGACGAGTGCGGTGGTGCCATCGACCCGTCGGCTCACCCCGAGCGCGTACACGGACGTGCCCTGTACGCCGATCCGGTCGTAGTGCGCGCCACCGTCCCTGGTCGAGTACAGGCCTCCGCCGGGCGCCGACACCGTCGTGGCGTCGCCGAGCCTGCCGAAGTCGACGTCGACCGGCCCGCGGGCCGGCTTGGGCAGCACGGTCCAGGCGGCGCCGTGATCGCGACCGGCGAAGTCCCGCTTGCTGCCGCCCACGTACACGGTGCCGCCGGCGATCCGCGCGGAGACCCCGTACTCGCCGTCCGGCATGCGGTAGAGCTCCCGCCAGGTGCGTCCGCCGTCGCCCGACCCGTGGACGACGCCCCTCGTGGTGACCGTGACCAGCAGCTTCGCGTCGGCCGCGACCCCGATCGGGGCGTCTCCGCCGCCCGGCTGGAGCACGCGCGTGGCGGGAGCGAGATCGTCGCCGGTCACGTCGCGGACCACCCAGACGCCGTCGTAGGCGCTCAGGTACAGGTCGCCTCCGGCCAGGGCGGCGCCGTTCACGCCCGCGGGAACGGTCGCCGGATGAGCCGTCCAGTGCCGTCCGCCGTCGTCGCTGGTCACGATCCCGCCGTCGGTGACCGCGACCAGGGCGTCGCCGTTCCCGACGAACGCGTTCAGGTGGACGTCGGGGAACGGCAGCGTCCGCCAGGTCAGCCCCGCGTCGTCGCTGGCGAGCACCTTGCCCTCGTACGTCGGGTCGAACGCGGCCGGCGAGGAGGCGTAGGGCCGGCCGTTCAGGCCGTACCACATCCGGCGGGCGTCGCGTGAGTCGACGATGACGGTGCCCGTGCCGCCCGCGACCGGGAGCCGGCCGAGCTGACGCCACCGTCGGCCGCGGTCGGTGGTGAGCCAGATGCCCGCCTTGCCATCCTGGGTCATCACCATCTGGTCCGGCGCGGCCGGTGATGTCGCCAGCGGGCCGGCCGTAGTGTTCGGCCCGGCCGCCTGCCAGGCCCCGCCGGGCGCCGCGGGCGGGACGACCTCGAAGGTGCCGGCGCCCCACAGCGCCCGCCCGCCGCTCATGACGGCGCGGGCCTCGACCTGGTAGATCCCGGCCGCGCTCCCGGTCACCGACGCGCGGTACCAGCGATCGTGGTCGAGCGTCGTGGTCACGTCGGTGCGCCGCCCGCCGGGGGCGGTCACCGTGACGACCGGCGGACCGGACGTCGCGGCCGGGGCGTACACGAAGACCTGGGCTTGCCCGTCGCCCGGGTCCGGGGTCGTGTGCACCAGCAGCGGACGCAGGGCGAGCAGGTACGGCACCCGCAGCCGGCCGCCGACCGTCAGCCAGCCGCTGACGTCGGCGTCGGCGCGCGGCCGTCCGGCCGTGGCGGTGAGGGTGACGGTCGCCGTGCGGCCGGCCGGTACGGTGACGCGGCTCGGGCTGATCCGCACCCGGCCGGGGCTGCCGGCCGCGGCGGTGACGCCGAGCCGCGAGCTGAACGCGGTGCGCCCGTGGTTGGTCAGCCGGACCGCGGCCGTCGCCGTCGTGGTCCGGCCGCGCAGATCGGCCAGGCCGAAGGAGACCGTGGCCGGCTGCGCGGTGAGGGTCGCGCCCGCCGCCGCCGACACGTCGAGCCGGCCCGCGCCCTGCGTCAGCGGACCGGTGCCGGCCAGACCCCGGGCCGAGCCGACGAGCGCCCCGGAGACGTCCGGGGTACCGAGTTGGCGCAGCAGCGCGGCCGCCCCGGCCACGTGCGGCGACGCCATGCTCGTGCCGGACATGCGGTACTCCCCCGGCTCCCAGAGGCTCTTGGGCACGCTCGACCGGATCTCGACACCCGGCGCCACGATGTCCGGCTTAAGGGTGTACCGGTCGGTCGGGCCGCGTGAGCTGAAGCCGGCGATCTGATCGGTGACGTCCTTGCCCGTGACGGTGATCCGTACCTTGCCGTGAGCGGCCTCCCGGCCGAGTGCCGCCCACTGGGTCTGGTCCACGCCCAGCACGACGATCCGGTCCATGCGGAAGTCATCGCCGGAGGCGAGGGTCGAGGGCACGGCCGGCTGGACACCGGCCCCGCCGGTGAACGACACGCCGCCGGATCCGGTCGCGTACAGCAGGGCGCCGATCGCGCCGCGCCTCTCGGCCTCCCGCGCCCGCTGGACGTCGGTCCAGGTGGGGGTGGCGGCGGAGCCGTCGTAGGCGACGACCTTGCCGCGCACGTCGCCGGCCTTGTCGAAGTCGGCGGGCTGTCCCTCCCCGACGTCGACGAGCGTGCCGGTGATCGGCTTCGCGGGCGGATTCGCCGAATAGACGGCGCGGGTCGTCTGCAGTTCCTCGCCGGTGCGCGTGAGCCGGGCGGCGGGCGTCCGGACGCCACTGAAGGAGGCGCCGACGGCGATCACGCCGTCGGCGGCGGCCGGGGTGCCGATCGTCATCGCGCCCGGTCCGGCGTTGCCGGCTGCGGCGACGACGACCACCCCGGAGCGGGCGGCGCGGGTCGCGGCCTGGCCCAGCGGGTCGGTGCCGTCGCCGGGCGCGCCGAGGCTCAGGTTGACGACGTCGGCGCGGTGCGGGTTGGCCGGGTCGACGGCGGCCTCCAAGCCCGCGAGGACGTCGGACTCGTAGCCGCCGCCGTCGGCGTTCAGCACCTTGTACGCGGTGATGGAGGCGCCCGGAGCGGTGCGGGCGATGATGCCGGCGACGTGCGTGCCGTGCGCGTTGTCGTCCGCCGGGTCGTCGTCGCCGTTGACGAAGTCGTGTCCGCCGACGACGCGGCCGGCCAGGTCGGGGTGGCCGGCGTCGACACCGGTGTCGACGACGGCCACGGTGACGCCCGTGCCGGTGACCTTGCGGCCCTGCCGGTCCTTCCGCCGCCACACGTCGGGAGCGCCGATGAGCGCGACGTTCTCGTCGGTCGCGGCCTTGACCGGCAGGTCGGGGTACACGGCCCGTACCCCGGGCAGGGTGCGCAGGCGGCCGACCTGGTCGGCGGGGACGCTCGCGGCCACCGCGTCGACGAGCCGGGAGAAACGTCGCGACGTCCGCAGCGTGACCCCGGCCTCGGCGGCCCGCGCCCGTACGTCCGAGCCGTCGGCGCGTGCGCCCGGTGCCGCGGTCAGTTCGACGATGACCCGCTGGTCGGCCCGCTTCGCGGCATGGGCGGTCCCGCCGAGTGCGGGAAGGAGCGCGGCCAGCACCGCCGCGGCCGTGACCGGCCGCCACCCTCGAATCTTGATCACCGGCTCAATGTGACGTTTCCGGACAAGAGTCGACAACGTTTTGAGTTGGCTCATTGCGGACGTTGGCACATCCCGGACACGATGCGCGCATGATTCAGGACGGCCGGATCCTCGCGCCGCTCGACGTGGCCGCCTTCGACGAGACCGTCTACCGGGAGCTGCTCGCCGGTCCCGAGGCGACAGCCCAGGAACTGGCCGAACGCCTCGGCTGCGGGTCCGACCGGCTGGTCCGCGCACTCGACCGGCTACGAGCCCGCGGCCTCGTCAGCCGGCTGTCCGGCCGCCCGCGGCGCTACGCCGCGGCCGAGCCGGACATCGCGCTCGACGCCCTCATCCGCGAGCGCGAGCAGGACCTGACCCGGCTTCGTACGGCGGCGGCCGAGATGGCCGTGCTGTACCGCCGCGAGCGCGTCGGGCAGGCCGGGGCCGTCGAGCTCGTCACCGGGCGGGACGAGGTCGCCCGCCGGTTCCTGCGGTTGCAGCACACGGTCCGGCGGGACATGCGCATGCTCGACCGGCCGCCGTACGCTCTCGCCGCGACCAACCCGGTCGAACCGGGCGCGCTGCAACGCGGCGTGCGCTGGCGGGCCGTGTACGCGCCCGAGGCGCTCGAACAGCCCGGAGCGCTCCAGGAGATCCACGCGCTCGTCGCGCAGGGCGAGCAGGCGCGGGTGGCGAGCGGCATCCCGGTCAAGCTGGCCATCGCGGACGCCGACGCCGCCCTGGTGTCCGTGCAGCTGGAGCAGGCGACCACCGAGGCCGCGCTCGTCCACCCGTCCGCGCTGCTGGACGCCCTGGTCCAGTTGTTCGAGTTCATCTGGGCGGCGGCCGCGCCCCTCGCCGCGACGACGCGGACGTCGCCGCTGACGGAGGATGATCGGCGGCTCCTCGACCTGCTCCTCGCCGGGATGAAGGACGACGCGATCGCCCGTCACCTCGGGCTGAGCACCCGGACCATGCGCCGCCGGATGAAGAACCTGCTCGACCTGCTCGGCGCGGACAACCGCTTCCAGGCGGGTGCGCAGGCCGTGCGCCGCGGCTGGCTGTGACACGTCGCAGGCCGGCGGCCCCGGCCCTGGGTGGGAGAGGTCACCTCGCCGGGCCACGGCGCGGGCCGTCGATGGTGCCGGCGTTCCACCCGTACAGTGGTCGGCGTGGCTGAAGAGGCATGGAAGGTAGAACCGTCGGGTCCGCTGCGCGGTGACATTCACGTGCGCGGGTCGAAGAACGGTGTCACGAAGCATATGGTCGCGGCCATGCTCGGGGAGGGCGAGAGCACGATCCGCAACGCCCCCGAGGTGGGCGACGTGGAGATCACCGGCGCGATGCTGGAGGCCCTCGGGCACACGGTCGAACGCAACGGGCCCGACATCACCGTCTCCCCGGGAGCGGTGACCGAGCCCCGCGTGCCCAGGGCGTTCACCGGGCTGAACCGCATTCCGATCCTCATGGTCGGCCCGCTGCTCCACCTCGCCGGCGAGGCGTTCGTCCCCCTCGTGGGCGGTGACCCCATCGGCCGGCGCCCCGTCGACTTCCACGTCGACGCGCTGCGCGCCATGGGCGCCGAGGTGGAGGTCGGCGACACCGGCATCTCCGCCCGCGCGAGCCGGCTGTACGGCGCCCGCATCGACCTGCCCTACCCCAGCGTCGGCGCCACCGAGACGGTGCTGATGACCGCGGTGCTCGCCGAGGGCAAGACGGTGCTGCGCGGCGCCGCCATGGAGCCCGAGGTGGTCGAGCTCGCGCTGTTCCTGCAGCGGATGGGCGCGCACATCGAGCTCAGCCCCGACCGCCGCATCGTCATCGAGGGCGTCGACAAGCTGAAGGGCGCGTCGACACGGCTCGCCGGGGACCGCCTCGAGGCCTTCTCGTACCTCGTCGCCGGGCTCATCACCCGCGGCGAGGTCCGTGTGCACGGCTGCACGCAGGACCGCCTCGTCACCGCGATCACGACGCTGGCCCGGATGGGCGCCCGCTTCGAGATCACCGACGAGTGGATCACCGCGTCGGCGCCGGACGGGCTGCGCCCGGCCGCCGTGCACACCGACACGCACCCGGGCTACATGACCGACTGGCAGCAGCCGCTCATGGTGCTGTTCACCCAGGCCGAGGGCATGTCGGTGCTCCACGAGACGGTGTTCGAGAACCGCCTGGTGTACGTCCCGGCCCTGAAGAAGATGGGCTGCGAGATCGAGGTGTTCAGCGCGTGCCTCGGCGGTCCGGCCTGCCGTTTCCACGACAGCAACTCGGTGCACTCGGCGGTCGTCCGCGGCGTCTCGAAGCTGACCGGCGCCGACGTCACCATGCCCGACGTACGGGCGGGATTCTCGGCCGTCCTGGCCGCGTCGGTGGCGGACGGCCCGTCGACCCTGCGCGGCGTGCACCACATCGAGCGGGGCTACCACCGCCCGGCCGAGCAGTTCGCGTCCCTCGGCCTGAAGCTCCAGCCCGTCACCGTCTGACCGGACCGCGTCCCGACCTCAGGTGATGCGCGATACGGCGACCGCCGCGCGGCTCTGTCGCGACGGCGGTCGTCCGCTCACGGGTGGTAGACCTCGGCGACCTTGGTGACCGTGCGGCCCTTCATGGTCAGGTAGGCGTCGACCTGGTCGCCGCCCTTGACGGCGGCCTCGAGCTGCTGCAGCGTGCAGGGCTTCGTCCCGACACCGGTCTTCTCGTCCACGGTCGCGTCCTCGCCGGAGCAGATGTTCACCGCGCTGAGCACGGCGGCGTTCTTCGCGACGGTGGCGTTCTGCACGGGCCCGGTCGGCTCGATGGCGTCGTCGGGTTCCTGCACCTTCTTGGTGCCCTGGTACTCCAGGGCACCCGACGCGGCGTCATACGTCTTCAGCACGACGACCTGCGTCGTGACGACCTTCCCCGACTCGGCCGCGGTGGCCTTGGGCTTGTCGCCACTGCAGGCTCCGCTCAGCAGCAGGGCGGCCATCGCCCCGGCCGCTCCGAACAAACGCACCGATCTCGTCATGATCACCTCCGGCCCGGAGACGATACAACAGCGCGCCGTGCCGTGTACGCGGAGCGCGGGAATCGCAGCAGATCACGCGCGCAGTCGGCGCACGGCGCGGCGGGCGCCGGGGATCTTCTTGATCGCCCGCCGCAGCAGCGGCCCTTCCGGCCGGGCCCGCTCGTCCTCGGAGGCGAGGACGCGGACGCTGAGCCTCCCGTTCTCGGTGCGGTACGGCATCAGGCGGCCCCGGCGCGCGATCTTCCCGACGCCCTCCAGCCGGCGCTCGCAGGTCCAGCCGCCGGTGTCCAGCCGGGCGACGAAGTCCCAGACGCCGGGTGCCAGTGCCGGGTCGGCGGCGGGGTCCACCACGGCCTCACCGGACATGGCGAACACCTCGGACGAGGTGACCGTCACCGGCAGGAGATGGTCGGCCGCGTCCTCCCGGCGCCGGACGTACAGGTCGAGCCGGCGGCCCTCGCCCGTCGCGTCGAGCAGGTCACCAGAGATCGGCAGCGGCACGGGCGGCTCCCACCGGCCGTCCCGGACGACGAACGGCGTGCCGTCCGCGTGCACGAGACGCGCGGTGAACCGCACCACGAGCCGGGCGTCGTCCCAGTGCAGCCCGTCCAGCGCCGTCTCGATCGCCACGCCGCGTTCGGCCTCGACCAGCCTGAACAGGTCGTCGTACGCGTCGGCGCGCAGGAGCGCGGCACGGACGCGCATCCGGAACGGCAGCCGCCGGTCGACGCTCTCGCCGAACCGCTCGACCACCACGCGGCGGGCCTCGTCGTACACGGCACGGCGGTACTCCGGCGGGGCCTCCAGGAAGCTCTTCTCCCCGAGCCGTTTGAGGATCTTCCCGCGGTACCAGTGCATGTAGTAGCGCTCGCGGTCGGGACCGGGCTCGACGTGCTCGTCGACGATGTCGAGGACCTCCCGCAGCGCGCCGTAGTAGTGCGCGGGGTCCGGCCGGCTTCGGGAGTAGCTACCGGGGCGCCGCACCCAGTGGCAGCACGGGTAGTCGGCGAGCACCGAGATCGTACGGGCCCGGAAGTACGCGGTGAGGACGAAGCGGTGGTCCTCCAGCCGCACCGGCCCTTCGGGGAACCGGATCCGGTGCTCGCCGAGGAAGGAGCGGCGGAACAGCTTGTGCGGCGTGAGGATGCCGTACAGCGCGTCCTTCAGCACGTCGGCGCGGTCACGAGATCGCCGGAACATGGCGCGGGGCACCGAACGGCCGTGCCCGACCATCTTGCCGATCACGATGTCGGCGTCGTTGCGCACCGCCATCGCGTGCATGCGCTCGAGCGCCTCGGGACCGAGCCAGTCGTCGTCGTCTAGGAAGTAGACGTAGTCGCCGTGGGCCTCGTCGATCCCGGTGTTGCGCGGCCCGCCGGGGCCGCCGCTGGGCGGCAGGT
This sequence comes from Actinoallomurus vinaceus, assembly GCF_039542055.1. Classification (NCBI taxonomy): domain Bacteria; kingdom Bacillati; phylum Actinomycetota; class Actinomycetes; order Streptosporangiales; family Thermomonosporaceae; genus Actinoallomurus; species Actinoallomurus vinaceus. The sequence goes on along the minus strand of NZ_BAABHK010000029.1, from coordinate 70,182 downwards.
GGACGACCCGTACGCGGTCGTGTTCGGCGGCCAGCGCGTCGAGGAGCTTCTCGGTGCCGTCGTCCGACCCGTCGTCGGCGAAGATCACCTCATAGTCGTCGAGGGTCTGGCCGAGGAGGGACTCGACGCACTTGGTCAGGTGCTCGCCGGTGTTGAACACCGGCACGACCACGCTCACCTTCACCGTGTCAGCTCCAGCGCGGCCCGTACCGCGGGGGCGAGCAGGTGATGGTCGGCGGGGTCGACGAAGAGCCACTCGTCGACCTCACCGGTCGCCGACAGCTCTCCCTCGTAGTCGGCGGTGTAGCAGGCCATCCGCACCCGGGTGCCCGGCGGCTGGTCGTGCGCCGGCGCCTCGACGACGCCGATCGCCCGGAAGGTGCTCCGGTCGAGCCGGACGCCGAGCTCCTCGCGCACCTCGCGGGAGAGCGCCGTCCAGTCGTCCTCCCCCGGCTCGCGCTTGCCGCCGGGCAGGTAGAGCCGGTCACGCGCCCGCGCGCGTACGGCCAGCAGCCGCCCCTGCGACATATGAACCCATCCGACCACATCCAGCACGGAGCCATCCTGCCAGGCCCGCGTCTGTCACGCGCATCAGACGCGGGCCGGAGCCGCAGGTCATCCCTCAGTTCTGGGCGACCAGCCGGTAGGACTGGGCGGCCGTGCCGTTGCAGGTGTACTGGACGAGTTGGACCCCGTCTGCGGTCGACGCGGCGGGGACGTCGAGGCACTTGCCACTGCCCCGGTTGACGAAGTGGTAGTAGCCGTCCCCCTCGGACACCGGCTGCCACTGCTGGTTTTCGCCGCCGCCGTACGTCCAGAGCTGGATCGGGGCGTTGTCGGCGGTCGACACGTCGGTGACGTCGAGTACCTGGGCGCTGTTGCCGCGGTTGTCGACGCGAACGTAGTTCCCGCTGGTCGGCGCGAACTGGTACTGCTGAGCGTTGGTGGCGTTGCAGGCGTACTGCTGGATCGCGGTGCCGTTGGCCGTGCCGGCCGAGCGGGCGTCGACGCACTTGCCGCTGCCCTTGTTGACGACGGAGTACCACGCCGTCGGGCTCGGCTCCGTCGGGGGAGGTGTGGTGCCGTCCGCGCCGGCCAGCCAGCGCAGGCCGTTGATCAGCCACTGATTCTGCTGGGCGCTCGCGAAGGTGGACGATTTGCGCGTGTTGGTGGAGTAGTCCATGTCATTGTGGCCGAAGTTGGCGTACAGCATCTTGTACTTCTTGTTGGTCCACATGATCGGGTAGAAGCCGCTGTGCCACTGCTGGTTCGGGTCGGTGCCGACCGGGAAGCTGGAGGCGTCGATCGACGTCAGGATGTCGATGTCGGGGTTCTGCCGCAGGTCACGACTCCACGAGTACCACTCGCTCACCGAGGACTGGATGGTCGCGGGCAGTCCCGCCGTGGACGGGTGGCCGCGATCCTCGATCTTCAGGGTCTCGGCGGTCGGCCCCCAGGTATTCGTCTGGAACACGCCCGAGCCCAGGAAGGTGTTGAAGTACCAGCTCCACGAGTCGGGGTCGGTGGTGAAGGCGCTGACGTGGAAGCCCATCCAGGCCCCGCCGTTCTGCATGTAGGTCTGGAACGCGGCGCGCTGGCTCGCGGGCGGGACGTCGTCCAGGAACATGATGACCTTGTACTGCGACAGGTCCGGGGAGCTGAGGCGGCTCCAGTCCGTCGTCGCCTCCCAGGTGAAGCCGTACTGGGCGCCGGCCGCGGGGAACCATTCCTTGGCCTCTTTGTCGAAGTCGATGTGGGCGGCATCCCACGTGCCGCTGTAGAAGGCGAGCACCTTGAACGGGGTGGCGGCCTGCCTGGCGACGGCACCGCCGGCGGGGCTGCCGACGACTCCGATGGAGGCCGCGACGGCGATGCCGGAGAGCACGGCGAGGGAGCGTTTCACGAATTCTCTGAGCACGGGGATCCTTCAGCGGTGGGGGTGGCGGGCGCTGAGAATGGAGCCCTGAGATGAGCCGAAAGTCCCTTCTTTAGTAAACTTTCCTAATAGCGGGCTCGCGCCGAGATTACGATCGGCCATGACCGCTGTCAACGCCGGGACGCGACGGACGTGCTTCACCCGCGACGATGCCGGCCTGCACCGGGATCCGGCTCGATGTCAGTGCAGGGCGCTGCCCTTCTGCCAGTCGGACCAGGACAGTTGCCAGTAGCCGTAGCCGTTGTCCGGCTCGAGCTCGCGGTCGGTGCCGGTGACCTTGACGATGTCCCCGCGGTTCGACAGGTCGTAGAACCACTTGGCGAAGGACGGGGGCGCGTTGACGCAGCCGTGGCTGACGTTCTCCTTGCCCTGCGAGCCGACGGACCAGGGCGCGGAGTGGACGTACTCGCCGCTGGAGGAGATCTGCACGGCCTGGTAGACGGTGAGGCTGTAGTAGTTCGGGTCGCTCGTGTTCGTCACGCCCATCCAGCCGGACGTCATCGTGACGGGGCTCTGCTTGCCCATGACCGCGTGGACGCCGTTCGTGGTGGTGTACTTCTGCTCTCCGCCCTTGCCGGCGCTGATCGGGGCGGTCTTGGCCGTCCGGCCGTTGACCGTGACCGTCATCTGGTGCTCCTTCACGTCGACGGTGCTGACGTGGGAGTCGCCGATCGTGATGGTCCGGCTGTAGTCCTTGGTCCCGTAGGTGTCCTTGGCACCGCGGACGCCGGTCAGGTTGGCGGTGAACGTCACGGTCTGGTGCGGCTGCCAGTAGTCCTTGGTGCGGTAGACGGCCTCCTGGTTCCCATACCACCGCCAGGCGCCCTCGGCCGGCTTGGACGAGGTGACCCGCAGGGCGCGCTCGACGTTCTCCTTGTTGTAGACCGGGTCGCTGAACTTGACGATGAGCGGCATCCCCACGCCGACCGTCTCTCCGGGCATCGGCGTGATGTCCGCGATGCCGAACGTCCGTTTCGGAGTGAGCGTCTGGAACGCACTGTTCGCCGTGGTGGTCTTACCGCCGGAGTTCTTCGCCGTCGCCGTGACCGTGTACTTCGTCGCGGGCTTGAGCATCCCGCTCGACGTCCACTGGGCGTGGCCCTTGTCGAACGTGCCGGCGACCTGCCCGCCGTCGGATCGTACGGTGACGTCGCCCAGCCTTCCCTTGGCCGCTTTGACGACGATCGGCTGGTCGGGACGGCTGTCGGCCGCGCCGTTGGCAGGCGTGATGGTGACCGAGGCCGGCGAGGCCGACGAGCCGGACAGACCGCATCCCGTGGACAGCAGCAGCGTCGTCGCTCCGGTTACCGTGAGCATCGTTCGGCGCTTCACGCGAATCTCTCCCTCGACATGCGATGGCGATCAGGGGTTGGGGGCCAGATGCCCTCATAGGGAGAGATGTCACCTACGGCGTGTTGGTTCGCCGCGATGGGCGAGATCAGGTCGCCGTCACCGCAGGGCCAGGTCGGCGGACCGGGCCGATCCGGGCAGCGCGGGGACCTCGGCGGACGGAGCCATACCGGGCAGCGCGGGGACCTCGGCGGACGGAGCCATACCGGGCAGCGCGGGGACCGCCGTGACGCGGTTCACGCAGCGCTTGAACCCCCACACCGAGATCAGCACCGCGACCGCTCCCAGGAGCCCGACCGCCGTGGTCCGGACCCACAGGTACGTGCCGATCGACTGGTTGAACAGCAGCCAGAGGCTGATGGCGGTGTTGAGCGTGAAGGTGAGGGACCACAGCAGCGAGATCCGCAGGAAGAACCGGCGGACGCGGTGGTGGGCGAGGAACGCCTCCGGCAGCGGCACCAGGTCGGTGGCGACCTTGGCGGCGAGAGGGCGGCCGAGCGGCACCGAGGCGAGGAACGACAGGGCGACCAGCATCGTGCCCAGAGTCGGCTGGAGGAAGTAGACGACGGCGCTTCCCGTGACCGCGGCGAGGGCGGCGCGGGCGGTCACGCCTAGTGCCGCGAGCAGGAGGGTGCCGGGCACGGGGCGGCGCCGTACGACGCGGACGAGGATCCCGCCGTAGACCCAGGCGACCGCGGTCACCAGCGCGCCGTTCAGACCGAGCAGGATGAGCCCCGCGTAGAACACCACCACGGGGGCGATCATGCCTTCGACGACCCGGGGCAGCGCGTGCAGGAGAAGTGCGGTCAGGCGGGGAATCTCGAACCGGTGGGGGGATTCCATGTGCCGGGCGACTCCCGATCGATCGACTTCAGGAGGACCGGGACAACGGTACGCGAAGATCCCCATTGCATAGGCCCGCTTTGCGGCATTCGTCCGGCACCCGTGGGCGCACCGCGATGAGGGACCTTCGCCCCTGCCTTCGTCCGCCTGCCGGCGGAAGCCTCGTAGTAGGGAGGCCCGGCGTCCAAGGAGGGTGGAGATGAGAATGCAGGATCGATGGTCCGTCGAGATCTACCTCGACGAACAGGAGGGCCAGACACACGCCGAGGCGCGGCTCCTCGCCCGGGACACCGAGAAGGCGCGCGGCCGTGGAAAGGCGCGATGCAACCCGGCCGACTGGGACGTCCCGGAGATCGGCGCGGAGCTCGCGACGTCGCGGGCGCTGTCCGACCTGGCGCACCGGCTGCTCGACCTCGCCGCCTCCGACATCGAGGCGGTCACCCACGAACACGTCACGCTCAACCAATGACCGGTACCCGCGACCGTACGACCCGGAAGGCGTGACACGGCCGAGCGAGGATCGGAGGAGCGGCGCGATGGGAAGGCTGGTGGAGTTCCCGCTGGAGGACGGGGGCACGGTCGTCATCGCGGTGACGGACGTCCCGACGTGCGATGACGGCCCCGTGCTCCGCGGCATCGACGGGGGCCGCGTCGTCGAGCAGGCACAGCGCACCTTCGAGGAGGCGATAGATCAGATACGGCCCGCCGCGCAGGCCCTGGTGGCCCGGTTGCGGGCACTCGCCGATCCGCCGGACGAGATGCACATCACGTTCGGCCTCGACCTTCATGTCAAGGCGGGGGCGATCATCGCGGAGACCGGCGCCGACGCCAACTTCGCGGTCGAGTTGACGTGGCGACGCTCCTGACCGCCGGATGTGCGTTCCCGGCTCGGCGAGCCCGCTACTTCCGCAGTTCGTCCAGAATGGTGTTGACCCGCTTGGACATCGGCATCATCGCGTCGTAGGCCGACACGTTCTCACCGCCGTACAGGCAGAAGCGCAGACGGAACTGGTCCGCGGTCGCGCAGTAGATGTACTGATGTTTTGAACCTCGCGTCGTGCGCGCCTCACAGCTCAGTATTCCGGTGAGGTTTCCGCTGTGACTCTGCCAGATCTTCTCGCCCACACGCGGCGGCCTCTTGGCATGGCACTCCCACCGCCGCCCTCCCCGTTTCGCATAGTCGTCCATGGCCCTCGTGGATGTGAACAGCTGGAACAGAACGGGGAAATCCTCGGAGCATGACGCCTGGGCCAGGATCCCGTCGGCATGGTTGGACGGGCCTTTCTCGCAGTCGGCGGCGTATGGGGTCATCCCGATGTAGCTCCACAGACGCCGGTCCGGGTCGTGACTCTTCTGGTAGGCGGACACGATGCCGTAGAGACCGAGCGCTACGAGGAGGACCAGGGGCACGGCGGCCCACCGCCGCCGCGATGCCCGGCGTCGCGGCGAAGGCCGACCGGCGACGGATGGCGGCGGTGTTCCTGAGACGCCACCGGTGCCCGTGACGCCCTCTGGCGGTGGAGGCGGCGCGCCATGGGGCGGGTGAGCCGAGGGCGGTGACCGCAGCGCCTCCAGTTCGGCGCTCACCTCGTCGGCGACCCGCTCGTTCCCCAGGTCCTCGTACAGTCGCCGCTCGGCCTCCAGGTCGGCGATGCGCTGCCCGCGAAGGCAGTCGTCGCGCCTGATGAACGCCTCGGGATGCTCGGGGTCCTGCTCGATCACCGTCGCGTACGAACGGATCGCGGCATCCCATTCGCCGTTCCGCTCCGCCGCCTGGCCGCGTTCGAAGGCCTTGGCGGCGCGCAGGGCGGCACGCGCCCGGTCTCGCCGCTCGGCCGCGTCCCGGTAGCCCGGGTCGAGCGTGAGGACACCGTTAAGCAGGGTGATCGCCGCCTCGTAGTCGTGGTGCCGGAGTTCTCCCAGTGCCTGGATGTAGTTCGCCCGCAGGGCCGCCGTCTGCCCGGTCTCCTCGGGCGACCCCGTGGCCGTCTCCGGCTTCGCGCCGGAGACGGTGAACAGCGGTGAATCCTCGCCACGCAGGTAGAGGACGGGCGTCACCCACTCGAGGGTGTCGGCGCCCGAGCCGATGATCGCGATGCGGCCGATGCGCACCGCCTCGCTGATCGCCCGGTTGCCGACGACCCCGGAGTAGAAACCACCGGCGAACGCCGTCGCGGCAGGATCGCTGATCGCGAACTGCATGGCGACGGCGGCCTGCACTCCGCTGCGTACGAGCGCGGCGGCGGTGCTCGAGAACAGGTCCTCCACACCCGTCTCTCCGGACGAACAGGAATTGAGCACGACCAGCCTCGGCTGCGGGGCCGCCGTGCTGAGCAGCGTCGTGAACCTCGACGCCGAGACATGGTCGGCGGTCCCCCCGGGACCGACCAGCGCCAGGACTCCCGCCCCGCCCCGGAAGCCACCATGGCCGATGAAGTGCACGACGTGCCACGGTCCGGCGAGGAGTTTGCGCTGGAGGTCCATCCATCCCCCGCCGTCCGCCCAGACGAGCTCGACCTGGCCGCCCAGGCCCGCCAGGACCTCGCTCAGCCGGCGCTGCTCTTCCGCGACGTCGAGCGGGCAGAGGTCGGAGGGGCTCGCGGTCATGCCGAGAATGCGCAACGGCGGATCGATGTGCAGCGGATGGGTCGCCGACGGAACGGTCATGTAGCGCAGGATCGGCTCGGCCTGGCAGACATAAATGTCATTCTCGGAATCGAACATCGTCTCCCACGGCAACGCGGCGAGTTCGGGGTCCTGGAGCCGCAGAACGACGCGCAGCGACTCTCCGCGTTCGGCCGCGGCGGCGAGGCTTCCCGCGTAACGTCCGTACACCGGCCCGTTGAAGAGGGCGGAGAAGAGCACGTTCCCGATGTCTCGTACGGGCCCTTCGGCGGTCGAATCGTGGGCCCGGCTGGTCACCGCGGAGGCCAGCACCACCGACTGCAGTTCACGACGCCGCGCGAGCAGCGCATTCGTGTCGAGCCGGAGCCGCCCCGACGTGCCGCCGGCGGGCGACGACAACACATTGACCTGATATTCCCCGATGCCACCGCGCAGGATCTCCACTTCGAAGTCGCATCGCATGACCCTCATCCCCCGGACATCGATACCTCCACGGTCCTGACCGGGATTCGACTGGTAGTAGGGTCTTTCGTCCCCGCATCCGTAAAAACATCGAGGTCGGCCGGTAGCTCGCCGTACCGCCGGGCCGCCACCACCTCGCGCTCGTGCGAGCCACGGCGAGGCGGGCGGCACCGCGACGATCCGGTACGCCGACGGACCACCTCGCCGCCGACATCGAGGCGGTCGCCCAGGAACACGTCTCACTCATCCCCTGACCGAAGGGCCACCCGCTGACGGCATGTGGTCAATCCAGTTACGTAAACGTGAAATACCCCGTTAACGGGCTAGATGACCGATACGCTCCTAACCCTCATTACCGGTTGCCCGAAATTAGGCCGGGCCAGCAAGGAGCTAGGGCATGCCCCTCATGGAGCCGTACCGCATCAAGGTCGTCGAGCCGATTCCGGTGACCACACGCGCAGTCCGCGAGAAGGCGCTGGAGCGCGCGGGACACAACCTGTTCAACCTGAGCGCGGACGAGGTCACGATCGACCTGCTCACCGACTCCGGCACCGGGGCTCTGTCCGCCGCCCAGCAGGCGGCCGCCGCGCTGGGCGACGAGAGCTACGCGGGCGCGCGGTCGTACCATCGGTTCCGTGCGGTCGTCGACGAACTGACGGCTTATCCGCACGTCTTCCCCGTCCACCAGGGGCGGGCCGCGGAGCGCATCCTGTTCTCCGCGCTGCTCGAGCCGGGCCAGATCACCATCAGCAACACGCATTTCGACACCACGCGCGCCAACTCGGAGCTGGCCGGGTGCGAGGCGCGCGATCTGCCCTGCCCCGAGATGAAGGACCTCGAAAGCGACGAGCCGTTCAAGGGGAACATCGATCTGGTGGCCCTGGAAGCCGCTCTGACCGGCCCGGACGCCGACCGCATCGGCATCGTGATCATGACGATCACCAACAACGGAGGCGGCGGGCAGCCGGTCTCCATGGCCAACCTCGAGGCCGCGTCGCGGCTCTGCCGCCGACATGCCGTGCCGTTCTTCCTGGACGCCGGGCGGTTCGCCGAGAACGCGTGGCTGGTGACCCAGCGCGAGCCCGGCTACGAGAACTCCTCTCCCCGCGAGGTGGCGAAAGCGGCGTTCCGGCTGGCCGACGGCTGCCTGGCGAGCCTGAAGAAGGACGGGATCGCCAACATCGGTGGCCTGCTCGCGCTCCGCGATGACGACGTGGCCCGGCGCTGCGAGCTCATCCTGACCGCCACGGAGGGGTTCCGCACGTACGGCGGCCTGGCGGGCCGGGACCTGGAGATGCTCGCCCAAGGGCTGATCGAGGTCACGGATCCGCACTACCTGCGCGCCCGGGCCGACGCGGCCGCGCACCTCGCCGAACTCGTCAACACGGCAGGCGTCGGCACCGTACGGCCGCCGGGGATCCACGGGGTCTACCTGAACGCCGGACGCCTGCTGCCGCACATTCCGCCGGAGCGGTTCCCGGGCCACGCACTGGCGTGCGCGCTGTACATCGAGGGCGGCATCCGCTCGGTGGAACTGGGCTCGCTCTTCCTCGGCGAGGTCGACTCGGACGGTCGGCTCCGGACGCCGGCCCCGTACGAACTGCTCCGCCTCGCCCTGCCGCGCCGGGTCTACACCCAGAGCCACCTGGAGTACGTCGCCGAGATCGTCGCCGCCGTGGCCAAGCGGGCCGAGAGCGTCCCCGGCTACCGCCTCGTCACCGTCCCTCCCATCCTCCGTCACTTCAACGCGACATTGGAGCCCATCACACCATTGACCTGACGCCACAGAAACTCCCTATTATCCCACCGGGTCAACTTGGAGAAAGCGGGAGAGTAAATGCGCAGCAGACGACTGACCGCCGCGGTGGCGGCCACCGCCGGCGTCCTCCTGGCGGCCACGGCCGCCCACGCGGACGCCGGCCCGGGCGCGCCGGGGATCGGCGATCCGTACTACCCCGACTACGGGAACGGCGGTTACGACGTCGCCCACTACGGCCTCGACCTGAGGTACCGGCCGTCCGACGACCGCCTCGACGGCACGGCGACCATCACCGCCCGGGCGACTCAGGACCTCACCCGCTTTGACCTGGACTTCCTGCTCGACGTCTCCTCGGTGACGGTGAACGGCCGGCCGGCGCGGTTCACGGCCTCCGGCGCCCACGAGCTGGTGATCACCCCGGCGGCCGTCCTCCGCAAGGGCCGGCCGCTCACCGTCGTCGTCCGGTACTCCGGCGTCCCGTCGACGAAGAAGTACAACGACTACGTCGGCTGGGCCCGGACCCCGGACGGCGCGGTCGCCGCGCAGGAGCCGGAGAGCGCCTGGTGGTGGTTCCCCAGCAACGACCATCCGCTCGACAAGGCGACGTACGACATCCAGATCGCCGTGCCGGAGGGCCTGCAGACGATCAGCAACGGCGAGCCGACCGGCACGCGCACCGCGGGCGGCTGGACGCGGTACGGCTGGCGCGAGACCCGCCAGCAGGCGACGTACCTCGCGACGCTCGCGATCGGCAAGTTCGACGTCCATCGCTCCCGGACGAAGAGCGGCCTCCCGGTCATCACCGCCTACAGCCCCGACCTGCCCGCCGACCGCGCGGCGGCGGCCAAGGCGAGCGTCGAGCGGACCGCCGAGGTCGTCGACTGGGAGAGCCGGATCTTCGGCCCCTACCCGTTCACCTCGCTCGGCGGGTACGTGCCGAACGTGACCTCCCACTTCGCGCTGGAGACCCAGACCCGGGTGTTCTACAGCCCGTACGGCTTCCGCAACGGGCCCCGGCCGTACCTCGTCGTGCACGAGAACGCCCACCAGTGGTTCGGGGACAGCGTCTCGCTCGCCCGGTGGAGCGACATCTGGCTGAACGAGGGGTTCGCGACGTACGCCGAGTGGCTGTGGTCGGAGCAGCACGGCGAGGGCACGGCCGCCGAACTGGCCAAGAAGACCTACGACTCCTACCCGGCGGACGACGCGTTCTGGCAGGTGAAGCCGGGCGACCCGGGACCGGGTGAGAACCAGTTCGCCGACGCCGTCTACGACCGCGGCGCGATGGCCCTGCAGGCGCTGCGGGCGAAGGTCGGCGACCGGGCCTTCTTCACGATCCTGCGCACCTGGGCGGCGCAGAAGCGGTACGGCAACGCGACGATCCCGGAGTTCGTCGCGCACGCCGAGCGGGTGTCCGGTCAGCGGCTCGGGGACCTGTTCCAGACCTGGCTGTTCACCCCGGGACGTCCGGCCGCACCGCCGCAGCCGGTCGCCGCGACGGCTCAGCCGAAGTCGTGGCCGCAGATCCGGCAGGCGCACGCCGCCCTGCACACCCCAACGCTTCACCCCTGACTTAACGGCCGTCCGGAACCGGCCACCAGCCCGGCCACCTGCCCGAGCAGGTGGCCGGACGCATTTCCGGCGCCCCGGGCCGGGCGCCCTGTGACGCGTCGGCGCCCTGTGCCGGTCGCGGCCGGGTGCAGCGGGCGTACACGCGGCACGGATGCCGTGCAGGGCGTGGCGGCACGAGCGCCCCGGCGACGGGTACGAGGGCGGCTCCCTGACGACCGCCGCGGCCATGGCCAGCCGATACATCCCTTCAAGCTTCGTTGAAGTTGTTGCTACCCGCGTTTCCGGTCTGTCATCGTATGCGGGCACACACACCATGAGTGGTCATCCGGCTACTGGTGTCACATCAGTCCCAGGACCGCCTCCGCCGACCTGGAAGCCGGAAACCCGACCGAACGAGTGGAACCGGCGATTCGTCGCGCTCGTCTGAGCGCTCACGCACGGTCCGCCCGTGCGTGTTCGAGAAATTCATAGACGACGAAACGGGGTAGATCCGTGCGCAAGCGCCGGACCGCATATCTCAGCGGGCTGCTCGCACTGACCGTGCTGAGCGGTTGCGGGAGCTCTGGGCACTCCAGCAAACCGTCGGCATCGCCGACCGCGGCCGTATCGTGGAAGTTCACGACCCTCGATCTCGGGATCCCGGACAAGGTGCTCAAGGCACCGGTCACCGGCAAGGTCCCGGACGACAAGACGCTGCACGTCGGCGTCACGCTGAAGGTCAGCGACGAGGCCTGGAAGAAGTTCGGGCACGGCAAGAGCCCGGCCCAGCGGGCCGGGGACGTCGGCAAGGACCTCGGCATCACCGACGCGCAGCTCCAGAAGGTCCAGGCCTACCTCAACCAGGCCCACATCCAGGCCAAGACCAGCAAGACGCGCACCAGCGTGACCTTCGACGTCAAGGCCGGCCAGGCCGCCAAGCTGCTGCGCACGTCCTTCGTCACGCACAAGCTGAACGGCCGCACCTACTTCACGCCCGACCCGAACCACCCGCCGCAGATCCCCGAGCAGATCAAGCCGTACATCCTGGCCGTCACGGGCCTGGAGAGCTACAGCGTCGCCCCCAAGGCCCGTGCGCTGGGCGCCTCGGCGCCCGGACGCGCGCTCCCGACTCGCGCGGGGCGCTGCATCCAGCGGTTCCCCCAGAAGTTCGCGTCGAGTCAGCGGGTCGCCGCCGCGTACGGGTTCAACCAGCTGTGGGGGCAGGGCTGGCGCGGGGAGAACATGACGGTCAACCTCGTCGAGATGGACGGGTACGACCGGAACGACGTCGCCAACTACGTCGCGTGCACCGGCGCCCACATCCAGCTCGGCAACGTGAACCTCGGGGCGACCGAGCCCGCGGTCGGCGCGGAGGCCACCCTCGACATCCAGATGCTGGCGGGCCTGGCCCCGAACCTGCGCATCGTGGACTACCAGGAGGACCCCGAGCTGCTGAACAGCGGCAACGGCGCCGACTCCTGGGCCGCGCTCAACAACGCGCTGCAGCGGATCATCGACGACAACGCCGACAAGAAGCGGCCGGGCAGCATCGTCAGCATCAGCATGGGCGGCCCGGAGGGCTTCCTGTCGCAGCCCATCATGCAGGCGATCGACCAGAGCCTTCGGATCCTCACCGCCACCGAGCAGATGTCGGTGTTCATCTCGAGCGGTGACTGCGGCGCGTTCGCCGACCGGCAGTACGGCTCGCTCGACGTCTCCTTCCCCGCGAGCTCGCCGTACGCCGTCTCGGTGGGCGGCACCCGCCTCGACCTGGCGCCGAACGGGGCCCGTACCGGGGAGGTCGTCTGGTCCGACCGGTCGAGCCTGTCCCGGTGCGAGAACCAGTGGGGCAGCGGCGGCGGAGTGAGCAAGGTGTTCCAGCGGCCGTCGTACCAGCAGGCGCCGGGCGCGGACAACCGGTACGCCGCCAGTGGCGGCCGGCAGGTCCCGGACATCTCCGCGGCCGCGATCAACCTGCCGATCTACTTCCGGGGCAATTGGGTGTCGTCCGGCGGCACGAGCGCGGCGGCGCCCATCTGGGCGGCCGGAATGGCACTGGTGAACCAGGGCCTGCTGGCGCGAGCCCACATCTTCTGCTACGGCCCGGACACCTTCTACCACGCGCTCAGCGCGGGGGCTGCCAACAGGCCGTACACCGACGTGGTCGCGGGCAACAACCTGTACTACCCGGCGACGGCCGGCTTCGACCTGTCGACGGGTCTGGGCAGCCCGAACCTGCCGGCGTTCTTCAACACGCTGGCGGCCAACCCGGGCTGACCGGACGCCCGGCCCGGCGCGCGGAGGCGCGCCGGGTCTTCGGCGGTCACAGGTCCGGGTCGGTGTCCTTCGCGGACGCGACCGGCCGCAGCGGCTTGCGCAGCGGCACGATCATCATGCTGAAGTCGGCCGCGGCGATGACGCGCTCCTCCACGTCGGTGACCCGGCACTCCACGACGATGAGCTGACGGCCGGCCTTCAGCACCTGGGCCCGCGCGTAGACCACGTCGCCGTGCGGGCGGCCGAGGTACCGGACGTGCAGGTCGGCCGTGACGAGGCTCTGCCGGCCCGGCTCGAACCCGCTCCCCCGGGCCGCGGCCGTGCCGGCCGCCACGTCGATGAGCGTGGCGATCGCGCCGCCGTGCAGGTTACCGGTGCTGTTGAACGCCTGCGGCCGGATCGGCATGGACAGCACCGCGTGATCCTCGCCGATCTCGACCATCTCCAGACCGAGCAGGTCGTGCAGTGGCGTGTCGTGACGCAGGGCGTTACGCAGCGACTTCTGGTCCGACTCCGGCAGGTCGACGATACGGACGGTGGCACCCGGCCCCTGCGGGCGGCCCGGCGCCGGTCCCTCCATCATCGAAGGCCCGGCCGGGTCTGCTCGGCCGATCTTCTGGGGTTCATCTGTTGTGGCCCGATCCTGCGACATCTCCGCTTGCTCGGACATGTGACTCCTTCGGCTCGCACCTGATCCGCCGTATCGCAGTTTACGGACAGCACCTCGCCTCCGCCGTGATCGCCGCCCCGCCCGCCGTCTTTATGGGCAATAGGGCGAATCATCCAAAAGGACGGATACCAGAAGATCGATTAAGTCGGCACCGGGGGTCCTCGCGTCCCACCACGCCCCCACCTGGATAATCTTCCACGGAGGAGGATGCCCGATCTGGGCCATCGACATTCCTCTTAAACCGCCCTATTACCACATAAGTCGACCGACACCTTGGCCAGCCCGCCCGATGGAATCCGAACTTCGCCATAGGAGAAGGCCACCGGACCGGGAAGATAGGCGTCTTATGACGTACCGCGAATAGCCCGAAAGAAGGGGACTCGGATGAGACACGCGCGCGATGGCGCGGTGACGGTGACGGATACCGCGAACCAGATACTCCTGCTCCGCGGCCGGTCGGAGCCGCCCGAGGCGGCCAATCCGGACGTCACCTGGGGCCCGCGGGCGCTCGACGGCGTCTCCGTGCCGACCCGGAACGGGCAGCGCCTCCAGATCGGGCTGCCCGGCCCCGCCGACGACCGAGCGGTCACCGCCGTCCGCCCGACTCTCCGGGTCTTCCCCGGCGTCGACACCGACACCGACCTGATCGCCCAGACCACCACCACGGGCGTGCGCCTCATCACGGTGCTGCACGGGCCGGACGCGCCCACGGAGTTCCGCTTCGCCCTGGGACTCGGCGAAGGCCTCTCCCTCGACGCGGCGCCGTCCGGAGGGTACGACGTCGTCCACGACCGGTACGGCGCGACCGTGGGCCGGTTCCACCGGCCGTGGGCGTGCGACGCGCTCTACCGTCCGATCACGGCGGCGTACGACCTCGACGGCTCGGTCCTCGTGATGACCGTCGGGCACCGGGAGGCCGACGCCCTCTATCCCGTCATCGCCGACCCGTTCTACGCCCGGTGACGTCCCAGGCCTCGGGTCCGATCCGGCCGGCCACCGTGCGGGACAGCAGTACCACGACGGCGAAGACCAGCCCGACCGCCGAAAGCGACATCGGACCCATGGCGCCCACTCTTCCCCAAATCGCCCTCGTATCGCACGAGGGGGTCGTGAGGCACGCCACAATGTAAACCGAGAGGTTCGCGGTTCGAAGTAAGTAGCGTATGCGCGTACGCTGATTACTTTACGACCGTGTCCGCCGGACGGGAGTCGAAGTGCTTTTCAGCCATGACACCGAGCACGCACTCCAGATCGTGGTCGATCTGGTCAACACCGGGCCGCCGGCCACCGCGACCGAACACCTTCCCGACCTGGCCGCCCTGCAGGAGTTCGTCGACCGCAACCTGCTGAGCGACGCGCACGACCTCGACGCCGGCGACCTCACCGCCACCCGCGGCCTTCGCGACCGCTTCCACGAGGTCTTCCGCACGGCCGAGGACAAGGAGACGGCCGTGCGCCGGATCAACGCGATCATCGCGGAGGCGCGCACCTCACCGCACCTGACCGACCACGACGGGTACGACTGGCACGTCCACTTCTTCGCGCCGGGCGCGCGGCTGGCCGAGCACCTCGCGGCCGAGGGCGGCATCGCCATCGCCTACGTCCTCGCCGCCGACGAGCTCGACCGGCTGCGCGTCTGCGAGGCCCCCGACTGCTCCCGGGTGCTCGTCGACCTGTCCCGCAACCGGTGCCGGCGGTACTGCGACAGCCGCACGTGCGGCAACCGCATGCACGTCGCCGCCTACCGCGCCCGTCAGCGCGAGTCGGCGACGGGCTGACCCGCGGGCCCGACGGAGGCCGGGCCACCCGGCTCGGCGACGCCGGGACGCGTCCGATCCGGGCCGCCCGGGTCCGTGGCGGGGCCGCTCCGCAGGGCGGCGACCGCGTCCAGCGCCCGCCGGGCCCCGGCGGCGTCGTGGACCCGGAAGACCCGGGCGCCGAGCCAGGCCGAGACCCCCAGCACCGCCATCGTCCCCACGCCGCGCTTGTCCACCGGCCGGCCGAGCGTCTCCCCGATGAAGTCCTTGTTCGACACGGCCACGAGGACCGGCCACCCGGTGCGGGTCAGCTCGCCGAGGCGACGCGTGATCTCCAGCGACTGACGGGTGTTCTTGCCGAAGTCGTGCGCCGGATCGATGAGGATCGCGTCGCGGCGCACCCCCAGCGACACGGCGCGCTCCGCCTCGGCGGTCACGTGCCGGACGACGTCGGCCACCACGTCGTCGTAGGCCACCCGGTGCGGACGGGTCCGCGGGCGCAGACCGCCGGCGTGCGCGCAGACCAGGCCGATGTCGTACGCCGCCGCCACCTCGGCCAGCCGCGGGTCAGGCCCGCCCCACGTGTCGTTGAGCAGGTCGGCTCCGGCCGCCGCGACCGCCTCGCCGACCTCCGCGCGCCAGGTGTCGACGCTGACGACCACGCCGGGGTGGCGTTCGCGCACCGCCGCGACCAGGTCGACGACCCGCCGGAGCTCCTCGGCGACCCCGACGTCCTCGCCCGGCCCGGCCTTGACGCCGCCGATGTCGACGATGTCGGCGCCGGCCTCCACCGCCGCGTCGACGGCCGCGAGCGCCGCGTCGAAGGCATAGGTCGCGCCCTTGTCGAAGAACGAGTCGGGGGTCCGGTTGACCACGGCCATGACCGCGAAGTCGTCGAGGGCCCGTCCGCCGAGCCGCAACCGGGCGGGGCCCCGGCCCGGGCTCGCGTCGGCGGGATCCTTCGCCGCCTCCGGCGTCTCCACCCCCCGGAGACGCCCGCCTCCCCCATCACGCACCACGACATCCTATTCGGCGCCCCCGGCCGGGCTCTGGGCACGGACCCCGCAGAGCCAAACGAATCTGATTCGGGTCACCGTGGGCCGCTATCGCCATCGCGCGGCGGGGGCGGCTAACCTCTGGGGTCACACGAAACGGGCAAAGCCCCGTGAGCATGGAGGTTCCGCTGACCACGCGAGCGCTCATCACCGGGATCACCGGGCAGGACGGCTCGTACCTCGCCGAGCATCTGCTCGAGCGGGGATACGAGGTGTGGGGCCTGGTCCGCGGCCAGGCGAACCCGCACGTGTCGAGGCTGCGCAAGCACATCGGCGACGTGGGGCTGGTCTACGGCGACCTCCTGGACCAGGGCAGCCTCATCTCCGCCGTGGAGAAGGTGCGGCCCGACGAGGTGTACAACCTCGGTGCCATCTCCTTCGTGCCCATGTCCTGGCAGCAGGCGGAGATCACCGCCGAGGTCACCGGGATGGGCGTCCTGCGGATGCTCGAGGCGATCCGGGTGGTCAGCGGCATCAGCGGCTCCCGCACGCCGGACGGCGGCCAGATCCGCTTCTACCAGGCGTCGTCGTCGGAGATGTTCGGCCAGGTGCGCGAGACGCCGCAGAACGAGCGGACGCCCTTCCACCCGCGCAGCCCGTACGGCGTCGCCAAGACCTACGGGCACTTCATCACCCAGAACTACCGGGAGTCGTACGGGATGTTCGCCGTCAGCGGCATCCTGTTCAACCACGAGTCGCCGCGCCGGGGAGCGGAGTTCGTCACCCGCAAGATCTCCCTCGGCGTGGCGCGCATCAAGCTCGGCCTGGCGACGGAGCTCCGGCTCGGGAACCTCGAGGCGCGGCGCGACTGGGGCTTCGCCGGCGACTACGTCCGGGCGATGCGGCTGATGCTCGCGCAGGAGACCCCGGAGGACTACGTCATCGGCACCGGCCGCACCCAGTCGGTGCGCGACCTCGTCGAGCTCGCCTTCAGCACCGCCGGTCTGGACTGGCGGGACCATGTGATCGCCGACCCGGGGCTCACCCGCCCCGCCGAGGTCGACCTGCTGTGCGGGGACCCGAAGAAGGCCCGGGACCAGCTCGGCTGGGAGCCCACCGTGTCGTTCGAGGAACTGGTCGCGATGATGGTGGAGTCCGACCTGGCGCTGCTGTCGCGCTCGGACCGGCCGGAGGACGAACCGCTGAGCTTCGACCACTGGTAGGGCCTGTCTCGAAGTCCTCGTCCGTAACGAGCGCGCAGTGGGTCAGCGGGGCTTCGAGCCAGGCCCTTCAGCGCGGCATGCCCGTCGCGTGCGAGTATGCCTTTTATGACGACGACCACCTGTGATCACGTTTCGACGCTGCCGGAGCCCGCGCCCGAGGCGCGCACTCCGGAAGGGTGTGAGGACTGCCTGCGTGTGGGCGGCCGGTGGGTCCACCTGCGGCTGTGCCTGACCTGCGGGCACGTCGGCTGTTGCGACTCCTCCCCTGCCAAGCACGCGACGGCGCACCACCATGAGACCTCTCACCCGATCGTGCGGTCCTTCGAGCCGGGTGAGGACTGGCGCTGGTGCTACACCGATGAAGTGATCGTTTGAACCTGCGACTGTCCGAGGCCCGTGGGCGCTGGGTGCTGGCCGCCACCGTCCTCGGCTCCAGCCTGGCGATGCTCGACGCCACGATCGTCAACGTGGCGCTGCCGCGCATCGGCAAGGACTTCCAGGCCTCCGTGGCCGGCCTGCAGTGGACCATCAACGCCTACACCCTCACGCTGGCCGGCCTGATCCTGCTCGGCGGCTCGCTGGGCGACCGGTTCGGCCGCCGGAAGGTGTTCGCGATCGGCGTCGTGTGGTTCGCGGTCGCGTCCGCCCTGTGCGGGCTCGCCCCGAACATCGGGATTCTGGTGCTCGCCCGTGCCCTGCAGGGCGTGGGCGGCGCGCTGCTGACGCCCGGGTCGCTGGCCATCATCCAGGCGTCGTTCGCGCCGGACGACCGGCCGCGTGCCGTCGGCGCCTGGTCCGGGCTCGGCGGCGTCGCGGGCGCGATCGGGCCGTTCCTCGGCGGCTGGATCATCGCGGCGGCCGGGTGGCGCTGGGCGTTCCTGCTGAACCTCCCGCTCGCCGCCGTCGTCGTCCTCGTCGCCGCCCGGCACGTCCCGGAGAGCCGCGACGAGAGCGAGCAACGGGGCTTCGACATTCTGGGCGCGGCGCTCGCCGCCCTCGCGCTGGCCTGCGTGACGTACGCCCTGACCGAGGCTCCCGAGAAGGGCACGTCGACGGCGGTCGTCGTCGTCACGGCCGTGATCGGCGTCGCGGCGGGCGCGGCGTTCGTCATGGTCGAGCGGCGCAGGTCCAACGGGCACGGCCCGAGCGCCATGATGCCGGTCGGGATCTTCCGGTCCGGCCAGTTCACCGCCGTCAACGTGGTGACGTTCCTCGTGTACGGCGGAATGGGCGTTCAGTTCTTCCTACTCGTCGTCGAACTGCAGGTCGTGGCCGGCTACTCCCCCATCCTCGCGGGCACGGCCCTGCTCCCCGTGACCGTGCTGATGCTGCTCCTGTCCTCCCGGGCGGGCGCCCTGGCCCAGCGCGTCGGCCCGCGTCTTCCCATGACCGTCGGGCTGGTCCTGGCCACCGCCGGGATGCTGCTGACCCTGCGCATCGGCCCGCACGCGTCGTACGTCCGGGACGTGCTGCCCGCCGCCGTGATCTTCGGGCTGGGCCTGTCGGCGACCGTGGCACCGCTCACCGCGACCGTGCTGGCCACCGCCGACGTCCGGCACGCGGGCGTCGCGAGCGGCGTCAACAACGCGGTCGCCCGCGCCGCGAGTCTCCTCGCGGTCGCGGGCGTCCCGCCCGCCGTCGGCCTCACCGGGAACGCCTACGCGAACCCGCACGTCTTCGACGACGGCTTCCACTCCGCCATGCTGTTCGCGGCGGCCCTGCTGGCCGTCGGCGCGGTGCTGACGTTCCTCACCGTCCGCGACGACGCCCTCAGTCCCGAACAGTGCACCGTCCGCCCGGAGTGCCCGTTCAACTGCCCCGTCGGCGCTCCGACGCTGGACCCGGGCACCGCCCGGGAACCGGCCTAGGGGTGTACGGCCCCCGCTTCTCGTACCCGGCTCAAGAACACGTACGGGGCCGTGCCCGGAAGGCGGCACGGCCCCGTCGCGTTGGTCAGGACACCGGGATCAGCCGCCATTCCTGACTGGGCGCGCCGCTCGGGGTGTTCTGCTGGACGCCCGCGCCCGGATCCCTGCGCTGCTGCCAGATGTCCACGGCGAGCCCGCTGTGGCCGTTGGTCAGCGTGTACGCGCCGCCCGGGGCCGGGGTGAGCTGCCACTGCTGGTTCGAGGCGCCGTTGTCGGTCCACTGGTCCAGGTCGGTCGCCGGCTCGGTGGACGCCCCGGGGACGTCGAGCACCTTGCCGCTGTTGACGTTGACGAGGACGTAGCGGGACCCGGCCTGCTTGAGCCGCCACTGCTGGTTGGATCCGCCGTTGTCGGTCCACTGCACGACCTTGCCGCCGTCGTCGCGCGACTGGCCGGCGACGTCCATCACCAGGCCGCTGCCGACGTTCTGCAGCCTGTACGTCGCGCCGGCCGTGGGCACGGGCACCAGCTCCCAGCGCTGGCTCGCCGCGCCCGATCCGGGGTTCTGCACGACCGCGGCGCCGTCGTCCTTGGACCGGACGTCGGCGGTCTTGCCGCTGTCCCGGTTCGTGATCGTGTAGTGGCCGTCGCCGGTCGGGACGAACCGCCACTGCTCGCTACCTGCGCGGGTGTCGGCACGCTGTTCCAGCTGGGCGCCGGCCGCCCCGGACGGCGCGGCCAGGACCTTGCCACCGGCTCCGACGATCTCCAGGTATCCGGTGCCGTGACCCTCCAGCCGCCACTGCTGGGCGGCGGCTCCGGTGTCGGCCGCCTGCACGATCTTCGTACCGTCGGCGGCGACGGACAGGGCCTTGCCGCTGCCCGCGTTCACCAGCTTGTAGGCCGTGCCGGCGGTGGCGTTCTGTCCCGGCGTGACCTTCAGGTCGTCGAACTGGGCGTTCAGCCAGCCCGCGCCCGGGATCTGCTTGTAGATGGCCGCGTCGGAGGCCAGCAGGTCGACCGGTCCGTCACCGGCCGTGCGCACCTGGAACTGCAGCGGCCGGATGTCCCCGCCGGGGACCGTCGTCTTGACCTCCACCGTCTGCGGCGTGTCGCTCAGCTGGACGGCCTGGCCGCCCACGTCGCTCTGGCCGTTGTAGAAGTTGAGGTAGACATTGCCCTTGCCGCGCAGGGTCAGGCTCGCCTTGTAGGAGGTGCCCTGGGCGAGCCCGCTCGGCGTGTACTGGATCCAGGTGTTCTGCTTGGCGTCGTCCATCTTCCAGTGGACGGCGCTCTTGCCGTCCGGCGTGGTCGCCTTCTCGACCGTGCCGCTCACGTCGCCGTCGAGGGAGTACGGGCCGTTCCAGTCCAGGTCGCCGGTCGGGTCGGTGATGAGGTTGCCGCCGACGTTCCCGCCGTCGCCGACGCCGACCGCCAGGCCGGCCGGTCCGGCGGCATAGGTGGAGTCGTGCGCGGTGCCGACCTGCCTCCCGTCGATCGCCGCCGTGATCGCGTCGCCCTGGAAGGTGAGCGCCAGGCGGTGCCAGCTGACCGGCCCGAGCGCCGCGACCTTTCCGGAGGCGAGGGTCGTCAGACCGCCGCCGGTGTCGCCGCGCACGATCGACCAGTCACCCGCGTCGGTGACCCGCAGGTAGTAGGCGTCGATGTGGCCGACCTCCCAGTAGTCGCGCCCGCCGTACCGGCCCAGCAGCTCCACGGAGCCGGTCTGCTCGAGCATGACGTCGGCGCTGACCGTGTAGTTCGTCCACGTGCCGTCGCCGATCAAGCTGTACGGTGTCGCCGCGTTGTCGTGCCAGACGATCGGCTTGACCGCTGACATCTGGCGGGCGCACTTGCCGGACCGCCCGGCGCCGCAGGGGACGATCTCGAACGAGCCGTGCTGCGGGGCGAGGTAGCCGGGAATCGCTCCCGTCCGCGAGTGGTCGAACGTGTCGGAGTACGGCAGCCCGAACGCCGCCGACGGCCCCGACGTCGCGGTGCCCTTCCCCGCACCGGTCGTGGTGGTCAGCGTGTAGACGCGTCCCGGCTTCAGCGTCACCGTGTACGTCCCGCCGGCCGGGGTGACGTCGGCGACGTGCGCGAGGTCGTCCGCCGGGTTCTTCGACGCGAGGTCGGTGGACCAGACGTGCACCGCCCCGGTCGACAGCCCACCCGTGACGCTGAAGCTGACGGTCTGGTCGGCGGTGGCGCGGGTCGTCTCGATCACGGTGCTGTAGTCGCGTCCCTTCGGCGACTTCAGCGTCACGTAGCTGCCGTTGGCGCGGTCGCCGCCCAGCAGGCCGCTCGCGCTGTCGACGTACGTCCAGCCGGGCCGGGTGAACTGGGTGGTGTGGGCGGTCACCCAGGCCTGCTTGCCGATCGCGAAGCGGCCCGACCACGGCTGGTCGTCCACGGTCAGCGCGGTGGTCTGGAACGGCAGGCCGGGCGGCAGCGCCGCGACGAGCGGCCAGTTGATGAACGAGGTCATCCGGCCGTCGACGTAGCCGAGGTTGATCGCCCGCGCCATCGCCGGCGCGCCGTTGTCGTAGTCCTGCGAGCCGTTCTCGCTGGCCCAGATCGGCTTGCCGACGTTCTTGGCGGCGTCGGGGGTGTCGCAGGTGTTCGCGCTGCCGCCGTCGCCGCCCTCACACGGGTAGTGGGCGCCGACGATATCCACGGCGGCGGCGAACTTCGGGTCCGCGGTGATCGCGTCGGCGACGTCCCAGCCGGAGTCGGCGGCCACGACCTTCGTCGCGTATCCGTTCGCCCGCAGGGCCGTGTGCAGGTTCTCGTACCAGGCCTTGTCGAAGCCGTTCTCGTTCCAGCCGCCGAGGTAGTCGATCGGCAGGCGGTGGGTCTTCGCGCAGCCGAGCCACTTCATCAGGTAGTCGACCATGTCCTGAGTCCAGAAGCTGCCCTTGCCGATCCAGCCGGGCGCGCCCCAGGACAGGGCTGCCAGCTTGATGTCCGGGTTGCGCTTCTTGGCCTGCTCCATCAGCCACCACTCGTAGCCGCGGTCGCAGTTCAGGTCGTCGGGCGAATGCATGTGGCTGGGCTCGGCGCCGTCCGTGGAGTTCATGTCCCCGCCGATCTCGACCTTCAGGATCTGCAGGGAGGCGCCGTAGCCGGGCTTGAACAGGTAGTCGAGGATCCGGCTCCGCTGCGGCTCGGGGTAGTCCGTCAGGAGCCGCGAGTTGCCGCCGCCGCCGCTGATCGCGCCGATCCCGTCGAACGTCCGGCCGCCTTTCGTCCCGTCGACGGTGACGGTCGTGCCGGCGGCCCGCGCCGACGCCGCCGGCGCCACGGCGGAGATGACGGAGACGAAGAGCGCCAGCAGGGCGAGGAGGACACCGCTCCGGTGTTTCAACATGATCATCACCTCGAGAAGGCCGCGACGGCGGCGTTCCAGCCGAAGCCCTGGCGGTCGAGACCGCTGGAGCCGAGGGGGTAGGGCCAGGCGGGATCCGCGCCCGCGATGTCGGGGTTCTGCTGCGTGACCTTGAACTCCTTGGAGAGCGGGGTGACGGCGACCTCCGCCGCGATCGAGTCGCGCATCGCGCCCCGCGCGGCGGACACGCCGTGCCGCGCCGCCGAGTACTCCGCGAGGTACTCCCACAGCAGCCAGCTCGCGCCGTTCTGGTACCAGCCGACCGGCTCGCCGAGCCCGATCACCTTGCCGGTCTTCGGGTCGTTGGTCAGCGTCAGGAACTCGCTCGGCGGGACGGCCGAGCCGTCCTCCTTGGCGAGGACCTTCATCCCGTACGGCGTGCGCTCCTGCGCGGCGAACGTGCGCCGCACCATCGTGTCGGTCAGCAGCGGCCTGCCGAACAGGTAGAGCGACAGGGCGTCCCCGACGAGGACGTCCGGGGACTTGAAGTCCTTGGTCGACAGCCACCGTACGTAGCCCAGGTGGTCGTCGTAGAGCCTGCGGTAGACGCCCGTCGCCGCGTCGATCTCCGCGTCGCTGACGTCCGCGCCGAGGCTCTTGGCGGCGCGGAGCGCCACCACGTACAGCCCCTGGTTGTACGCGTTGACCGCGCCCGTCGGGAACAGGTACCCGTCCAGCCAGGAGTCCGGGGTGATCTGGAAACCGGCGTTGTCGACCGGCGCGGCGGTCACGAACGCCCCGCCGCTCACCTGGTGGGCCCGGATGTAGGCCAGCACGAGGTTCGCCGTGGCGGTGTCCTTGACCGGCAGGCCCCACGTCGTCGCGTCGTGGTACATCCGGATCAGGTAGTACAGGCCGCTCTCGTCGCCGAAGAACGGCCCGCCGCCGGTCACGGGCACGTGCCCGGACTCGCCGCCCGATCGCGGGATCGCCCGGGTGAACTGCGCGAGCAGTTCCTTCTCGGTGTCCTTCGCGTACGGGGTGCCGTCCAGGCCGAGCGTCGTCCAGAAACTGTCCCGCATGTACGTCGTCGCACCGAAGTGGGCGTACTTCTGGTTCGGCGCCAGTGCCTTGACGCCGCTCGCGGTCGTCATCCGCGCCCAGTAGGCGGTGATCTTCGCGATGGCGGCGAACTCGTCGGCGGCGGCGCGGCGCAGCGTCGCGGCGGAGGACGCCTTCCCCCAGGCGGGCATGGACCGGTCCGGGGTGCTCAGCCCGAGCGTCTCGGCGGTCGCGAGCTGGGCGCCGAGCGCGAGGCCGTACGGCCCGGCGGCCGACCGGTAGAACACGCTGTGGAACGACCGAGCCTGCCCGTCGCCGAGCACGATCGGGTCGGCCTCCGTGCCGATCTGCGGGGCGGCCAGCCGGGAGCCGTCGATGACCAGGTGCGGGGCGGAGTAGCCGGGTAGCGGCTCGTCCCACGTCGCGGCGCCTGCGACGCCGTAGGTGTACGTCCCGTCGGACACGCCCAGGGCGGGCACCGGCGAGTCCAGCAGCGCGTTGGACGGGTTCGGGCTCTCGTACGAGGTCGTCTCCCCGCCGGTCCACAATGGCCGACCGATCTTGAAGTCGGTGTACGGGGTGTACCAGTAGACGACCGGACCGCCGCTCGTCGCGGTGCGGACCTGCGCGTCGATCACGTTGGGGGCGACGAACCGGTAGGTCTCCGACCGGGTCACGGTGGTCGAGCCGATCGCGTCCGTGGCGCCGGAGAGGGTCAGCGTCGCGGTCGCCGGGTCGTAGCTCACCGCGGTGTACCGGTTGGCGAGGCGATTGGCGTCGGTGACGGGCTGCCGGGTCACCGCGCGTACCGAGGTCTTCCAGGCGAGCAGGTCGACGTCCCCGGCGGCGGAGGTGCGGATCTGGAACTGCGGCGTCCGCGAGTGCTCGGGGATCGGCACGTCCAGGGTGAGCGTCTGCGGCTGCGGCGTCAGCGTCACCGGCGTTCCCCCGACGTCGCGGGTGCCGTCGTAGATGTTGAGGTAGACGGTGCCGGTGCCCTGCAGGGTCACCGTGCCCCGGTAGGTGGTGCCGACCTTGGCGTCGGCGATCGGCACCTCGATCCAGGTGTTGTTCTCCGCTCCCGGGAGCGTCCAGTGGACGGCCGATTCACCGTCCGGCGCGGCGGCCTTCGTGACGGCGCCGCCCCCGGAGCCGGGGCCGCTCCAGTCGAGGTCGCCGGCCGGGTGGCCGAGCAGGTCGTCGCCGGTCGGCTGGTTGAGGCTGGTGCCGGGCACGGCGGTCAGGTCGTACTTGCCGGTCATCCCGCGGGTCGTGATGAGCCGGGCGCCGTCGTGGATCTCGGCGTGGTATCCGCTCGACCCGTCGCCGGCGACCGTGACGTGCAGTGCGTCGGCGGGACCGTACGACCGGGGGGTGGGCTGAGAAGGGGACGTCGTGGGAGAGGCGGCGGGGGAACGGCCGGGACCGCGGACCGCTTGGGCCGCGCTTCCGGTGCTGAGGATGAGGATGGTCCCCGTGGCGATGGCCACGGGTGTCGCGCCGAGAAGGCGTGAGGGGCGGGGCATGCAACCCTCCAGGGCCGCAGGTGGTCTGGGGTGAAAAGACCGATGACAACGTTGTCGTGGCTGACGTGAGTGTCGTGTCCTGTGTGACCCATGTCAAGGTCTGCGCGTTTTTGTGCGAATACGTCGCCCTCAGTGGGACTTGGCGAAGGCCAGGAAGTCGCGGGCGACGGGGGTGAGCGGGCGGCGGGCGTGGACCAGGCCGATCGTCGCGGTGATCGGCGGCATGAGCGACCGCACGACGACCCCCTCGGCGGCCTCCACCTGGTTGCGGTACCAGAGGAGGGAGCCACGGCCCGCGCGGACCGAGGGGAGCCACGACGCGCGGTCGTCGGACTCGACCGCGGGGACCGGGCGGACGCCGAGGCGGGCCAGCAGCGCGTCGAGCTCGGCCCGTCGCGGCCCGCCGCGGGACGGCATGATCAGGCGCATGCCGTCGAGCGCGGACATCGGGACGGGCTCCCGGAGGTTCAGGGCGGGCGGGGAGATCAGCACGATCTCCCGTTGTTCGAGCGGATGCGCGGCGAGGTCACCGGGGACCGGCAGGTCGGTCAGGGCGAGGTCGGCCCGGCCGTCGCGGACGACCGCGCCGACCGCGTCGCGGCCGTCGCAGCGGAGCACCCGGACGCGTACGGCCTGCTGGTCGCGGGCGAACGCCGGCAGGAGGCGCGCGGTCAGCTCCGGCTCCAGGGTGAGGGTCGAGGCGACCCGCAGCTCCCCTGCCCGCGCGCCCGGCCGGCCGCCGGGCGGGCTGGCCGAGACCGCCGTGATGGCGTCGACCGCGCGCAGCGCGTCGCGGGCGTACCGCACGATCTCCTCGCCGGTGTCGGTGAGCGCGACGCCGCGCCCGGCGCGCGCGAACAGCTCGACGCCCAGCTCTCGCTCGAGTTCCCGGATCGCCCGCGACAGCGCGGGCTGCGCCACGAAGAGTGCCTGCGCCGCCGCGGTCATCGTCCCGTGGTCGGCGGTCGCAACGACATAGCGCAGCTGCCGCAGATTCATGCCACGACGGTATGACAACCCGCTGGATTGGTCGTTGACATAGCCGGAATTGGCCTGGACATCCTGGGTTGCCGATGTTTTCTCCCGGCCGTCAGATGATCATCTAAAAGACGGCCGGCCATTCTCGGCCCGGTCACGGCAGCTCCGCGCCGTACACCCGCTTGACGACGTCGAGATGCTGCCAGGTCTCTCCGACCCACGCCCCGGGAACCGCCCGTACCGCCTCCAGAGTGCTCAGGAGGACGTCGCGGGAGGTCGCGTCGATCCCGGCGAGCAGGTCGTGACGGCCGAAGCCGGTCACCACATAGTTGACGCCGGGCAGCGCCGCGATCCGGGACGCGGCCGTGGCGATGTCGGAGGACACCCGCACGCCAAGCCCGGCGAGCTCGCCGGAGCCGAGGGCCTGCGAGTCGACGATGCCGGTCACGTGGATGATCCCGGAGCGCATCAGGCGCACGGCGCGCGCCCGCGTCGCCGCCTGGGAGAGCCCCACGACCTCGGCCAGCCTCGTGTACGGGGTCCGGCCGTCACGAGTCAGCTCGCGGAGCAGTCGCCAGTCGATCTCGTCCAGGGACACGTCGGGCAGCTCGGTGACCACCGAATGCGCGTCCTTGACGACGGTCGTCACACGGAACACCTCGATGCCGCGCACTCCGGGCAGCGAGCGGACCGCGTCCACTTCTTCGACAAGGGCCGCATCGTCGCGTACGCGCAGCTCCGCGACGACGGGATGCGCACCGGCGGCGAGCGCCGCGAACCAGGCGGCGGCCCTGCGCGCGACGGCGTCGGCGACCTGCTTCGCCGGGCCGTCGACGTCGATCGCCAGGTGACCGATCGCTCCGGTCCCGACCACCGACGCGTGCACGATCCCCACCACACGCACGATCCCCGAATCGAGGAGGTGCTGTACGCGCGTGCGCACGGCCGTGCGGGACAGCCCTACACGGTCGGCGAGCGCCTGGAAAGTGGCCCTCCCATCCCGCTGCAGCTCGCGTACGAGCACGGCGTCGACCGCATCGAGCACGGGGTTCCTCCTCGGTATGTATGGTCCTGCAACTGTTTGCATGATCATTTCATTAGTGGCGTGTTCGCCGCGAAAACGGAGCGTTGTTCGTGTTTCTTCGCCGAACGACCACGAATGTGTCGGTGAGGCGCGAGGTCGGTGCCGAAATCGGCGCGTGACACGATGCAGCGGCATCTCAACGTCCGAGATCACCACGTCAGTACTCGCGTACCAGTTCGGCGAGTATTTGGCGACGCTCGTCACATGCAGCCCCGCGAAGAGCGCTTGAGGACGCCCTTTTCCGCCCGTCCGCGCGGACCGCGGATACGCCCTCGGAGCGGTGAACATCCGGCGGCACCATCGAGGGCAAGACTCTGAACTGCATGAATGCCTCTCAGCGAGGGGGCGCGGACCCATGCACCCGGCACCGGCCCGGGGGAGGCGCCGGATTCGCAAAGTGCGGTGGGACAGCTCAGACGTCAAGTGTTCCATGGGGAAATCACGGAAGGTCAATGACCCTGGCAGGAAACTTTCCTGCCGGGATCGTCGTGGAACCCGGTCCGACACGCCAGACTTGACAGATGAGACGGGGATCTCTCGTGGTCCTGCTCGTCCCGGCCGCCCGCCGTACGTCGAGGGGCGGAGGCGGCGACGCCCGCACGCCGCGACTCAGCGCGACGACGCCCGCCGTCGCCGCGACGCCCCGGGCGGATCGATCGTCGTCCCGCATCCGGGCGGTTCGGCCGTCGTGACGCGTCCGGGCGATCCCGCCCCGGAGACCGGCGCCGTCCTGTGCGCCCGAAGCCTGCACCTCGTCGAATCCACCTAAACTCCGCGCAGCTCATTGAACCGGGCACTTCCGGGTATCCCCGACAATGGAAGGCGGCCTTCCTCGTGCCGATCACTCCAGAATTCCGGACGGTGTAGACGAACGTGCGCCTGCTGAACGGTGAGCAACCGGCTCATGACCTGACCTACAACGACGTCTTCATGGTGCCCCGCCGCTCCGACGTCGGGTCCCGCCTCGACGTCGACCTGTCGACCTCGGACGGCAGCGGTACCACGATCCCCATCGTCGTCGCCAACATGACGGCCGTCTCCGGACGGCGCATGGCCGAGACGATCGCGCGGCGCGGCGGTCTCGCGGTCATCCCCCAGGACATCCCCGTCGACGTCGTCGCCAACGTCGTCCGCTGGGTGAAGACGCGCCACCTGATCGTCGACACGGCGATCAAACTCGGCCCGAGCGACACGGTCGGCGCCGCGCTCGGCCTGCTGCACAAGCGGGCGCACGGCGCGGTGATCGTTGTCGAGGACGACCGCCCGACCGGTGTCGTCACCGAGGCCGACTGCATGGGCGTCGACCGGTACACCCAGCTGCGGGAGGTCATGTCGCGCGACGTCCTCACGCTCCCGGACGACATCGACCCGCAGAAGGCGTTCGACACGCTGCACTCCCGCGGGCACCGGCTCGCCCCGGTGGTCGGCGGGGACGGCCGGCTCGTGGGCGTGCTGACCCGGACGGGCGCGCTGCGCGCCACGCTCTACCAGCCCGCCCTCGACGCGGACGGCCGGCTGCGCGTCGGCGTCGCCATCGGCGTCAACGGCGACATCGAGGAGAAGGCCCGCGCGCTGCTCGAGGCGGGCGCGGACCTGCTCGTCATCGACACGGCGCACGGGCACCAGGAGAAGATGCTCGGCGCGCTCCGCCGGGTGCGGGCCCTGAACCCCGGCGTACCGCTGGTGGCGGGCAACGTCGTGACCGCCGAGGGCGTACGCGACCTCGTCGAGGCGGGCGCCGACATCGTCAAGGTCGGCGTCGGCCCGGGCGCGATGTGCACGACGCGGATGATGACCGGCGTCGGCCGCCCGCAGTTCTCCGCCGTGCTGGAGTGCGCCGCCGAGGCGCGCCGGCTCGGCCGGCACATCTGGGCCGACGGCGGCGTACGCCACCCCCGCGACGTGGCGCTGGCCCTCGCCGCCGGGGCCGCCAACGTCATGATCGGTTCCTGGTTCGCCGGGACGTACGAGTCGCCGGGTGACGTCCAGCGCGCCGCCGACGGCCGGCTCTACAAGGAGAGCTTCGGCATGGCCTCGGCCCGTGCGGTCCGGCTCCGCACCGCCGACGACTCCCCGTTCGAGCGCGCCCGCAAGGCACTGTTCGAGGAGGGCATCTCGACGTCGCGGATGTACATCGACCCCCAGTCCCCCGGCGTGGAGGACCTGGTCGACTCGATCATCGCGGGCCTGCGCAGCGCCTGCACGTACGCGGGCGCGCGCACGCTCCAGGAGCTGCACGAGTTCGCCGTCGTCGGGGTACAGAGCCCGTCGGGCTACGCGGAGGGCAAGCCGCTGCACGCCAGCTGGTGACCGCGGCGGCCCCAGGGCGTGTCCTTGCCGCGATCGAGCTATCCGCCGAGCGCGGCGTAGGCCGCCATGACGATGCCGACCCCGCGCTCGTCACCGAGCGTGCCCTGCGCCATCCGGTTCATGACGTACGCGACGGTCAGCCGGACGTCCAGATCGACGACGACCACCGAGCCGCCCCAGCCGCCCCAGAAGCAGCTGCGTGGATTCGGCAACGAAACCGTGGGCGAGGGCAGGCCATAACCCATCCCGAACCGCATGGGCACGCCCAGGACGAGATCCTCGCCGTCGAACTGCTCCTCGAAGACGGCTTCACAGCCTGCCTCGGACAGCAGCCGGACGCCGCGTGCCGCACCGCCGCCGGCGAGGACCGACTGGACCTGCGCGACGGACCGGGCGTTACCGTGCCCGCCGGCGGCCGGGATCTCGGCGCGGCG
The DNA here is from genome assembly GCF_039542055.1 of Actinoallomurus vinaceus. Lineage (NCBI taxonomy): Bacteria > Bacillati > Actinomycetota > Actinomycetes > Streptosporangiales > Thermomonosporaceae > Actinoallomurus > Actinoallomurus vinaceus. Next base: position 40,144 of record NZ_BAABHK010000029.1, on the reverse strand, counting down.
CCACTCCGCCGTCCAGGACGCCTCCGCGGTCAGAGGCGGGTTGCCGGCAGCGCGGTGCGACTCGTGCGGGATGACCGGCGCCACGCGGTGGTCGTGCTCTTCCGCCAGGCCGATGTGGAAGTCGGCGCCGAGCGGTGCCGCGACCTCCTCGCGGAAGAACGTGCCGATGGTCCGGCCGGTGATGCGGCGGATCACTTCGCCGACCAGGTATCCCTGGGTCAGCCCGTGGTAGCCCGACATCGTGCCGGGCTCCCACAGCGGTGCCTGCCGGGCCAGCGCCGCGGTGGCCGTCTCCCAGTCGTACAGGTCGGCGACGCTGATGGGCTCGGTCCAGGACGGCAGCCCGGCGGTGTGCCCGAGGACATGGCGCACCAGGACGCGTTCCTTCCCCGCGGCGGAGAACTCAGGCCAGTAGTCGGCGACGGGAGCATGAAGATCCAGAAGGCCTTGGTCGGCGAGGATCAGCGCGCACAGGGCCGTCATGGTCTTCGTCGTCGACCAGGTGTTGGTGATGGTGTCCTGTTCCCAGGGCCTGGTCGCGGACGCGTCCGCGTGCCCGCCCCAGATGTCGACGACCGGTTCGCCGTCCAGGTACACGGCGACCGAGGCGCCGGTCTCGGCGCCTCGGTCGAGGCCGGCCGCCAGCGCGTCGCGCACGGCGCCGAAACGCTCGTCACAGGTGCCGTCGATCGTCGCCATGGCACGGACGGTAGCCGAAGCACGGATGCGCCGTCACCGTTCTCGGACGCGTGGCGTTTCCGCGCCGCGAGTGGGATGTCGGCCCGTGTCCGGGCATGCCCGTGATGGGGGGATCATAGAAGGAGTGTCGAGACGAGGACGGTGACATGCCCCGCATCGAGGGGTTCGAGGCCTACCGCATGACGATGCCTCACGGCCGGCGGCCGGAGAGCATCCTCGTCCGGGTCTGCGACCAGGACGGCGCCATCGGCTGGGGCGAGGTCGCGGGCTCCGACGCCTGCTGGGCCGACATCGAGGGGCGCGTCGGCCCGGCGCTGCTCGGCCTCGACTGGGAGCTGCCGGAGGAGGTCGTCGGCGTTGGCGGGCTCGGCGACCACGCGGCCGCCTCCGCCATCGACATCGCCTGCTGGGACCTGTGGAGCCGCCGGCAGGGCACGCCGTTGTCCCACGCCCTGGGCGGTACCCGCACCTCGATCGTGGCCGGCGCGCGGCTGGACGTGGAGCCGATGCTGGACGTGCTCCTCACCCGCGTGAACCGCCTCGTCAGCGCCGGGTACGCCCGCGTCACGGTGGCCGTACGGCCCGGCTGGGACATCGAGCCCGTACGCGCCGTGCGCCAGGCGTTCCCCGCGCTGGCCCTCCAGGCCGACGCGGGCGAGGCCTACACGGAGGAGCCCGCGCACCTGGACGCGCTCGAGGCGCTCGACGCGTACGGACTGATCGCGATCGAGCGACCGTTCGCGGGCGGCGAGCTGGACGCCCACGCCCGCCTGCAGCGCGTGGTCGACACCGCCGTGTGCCTGGACCCCGCCGACCTCGACACGGTCGACACGGCGATCGCGATGGGCGCGGGCCGGATGCTCGGCCTGCGGATCGCCCGCCTGGGCGGCCTCACGGCCGCCCGCGGCGCGCACGACCGCGCCCTCGCGTCCGGCTGGGACACCTGGTGCGGTGGCGCCGCGGGCTTCGGCATCGGCCAGGCGGCGGCCGTCGCCCTGGCCGGGCTCCCCGGCTGCGACGTGCCCAGCGACGTCAGCGAGACGCCGGCCCAGACCGCCGTCGTGTCACCGCCCGTCCGTGCCAGCGGCGGCGTCGTCGCCGTACCGCTCACCCAGCCGGGCCTCGGCCATGACGTCGACGAACGCCTGGTCGCCCGTCTGTCGCGCCAGACTCTCCGCATCCCCGCCTGAGCGGTCCCGCACGCGTCCTTCACCCGCTTGCACTTAGTTCAAGAAATCACTTGCACTTTGTTCAACCGACCGCCATCGGCCTGCTGCAGGGCGACGGCGACGGCGACGGCGACGGCGACGGCGACGAGTACATCGTCACCGAGGGCGGCCTGAAAGGACAGCGCGGCTTCTTCACCCGCGCCGAGCACGGCACGGTGACGGGAGTCGACCTCGCCGGCCGCCTGTTCACCCACGTGCGTACTAATTGTGCGGTGCGCGTACACGACGGCGGTTGTACTCGAAGTACTGTACCCGTACTTTAAGTACTAGCTCAGCGTGACGACCCCTGTGAGCTGCGTAAGCAGAGGCGGGACATGCCATGACAACCCCTACGCTTCCGGAAGAACCAGGCACCTGCATCTACCGGCGCGTCTTCCGCGGACACCCCGACCAGATCGGGGAGGTCCGCCGATTCCTCCGCGCGCACCTCGGCGGGCATCCCAGCGCGCCGGACGTGACCCTCGTCGCCAGCGAACTGACGACCAACGCGTGGGAGCACACCCGTACCGGCAGGCCCGGCGGGACCTTCACCGTCGAGGCCCGGCAGCGCGCCGACAACACGATCCGCCTTGAGGTCCACGACGTACGATCTTGGCGTCCATGCGGAACATTCCCACATGACCACAGCGGCTGCTTGCAACGCGTCTGCTGCGTCAATAACGGGACAAATCCCTTAGAGCACGTCGGACAGGAACTGGCGGAGCCTCGGGCTGTCCGGGGAGTCGAAGAGCTTCTCGGGTGGGCCGGACTCGACGGCGACGCCCTGGTCGAGGAAGATCACGGTGTCGGAGGCCTCGCGGGCGAAGCCCATCTCGTGCGTGACGACGACCATGGTCATGCCCTGCTTGGACAGGTCGGCCATCAGGCTCAGGACGCCCTTGACCAGCTCGGGGTCGAGGGCCGAGGTGGCCTCGTCGAACAGCATGACCTGCGGCCGCATGGCGAGGGCGCGGGCGATCGCCACGCGCTGCTGCTGCCCGCCGGACAGGTGACCGGGCCGGGAGCCGGCCTTGTCGGCCAGCCCGACGAGCTCCAGGTGGTGGCGGGCGGCCTGCTCGGCCTCGTCGGCGGACAGTTTGCGGATCCGGCGCAGCGGCAGCATGAGGTTGCGCAGGACGTTCATGTGCGGGAACAGGTTGAACTGCTGGAACACCATGCCGACCTGCTGCCGCAGCCGGTCGGGGTCGCGGTCCAGGACGCTTTCGCCGTCGAGGAGGATGTCGCCCTTGTCGGGTTCGATCAGCCGGTTGATGGTCCGCAGGAAGGTCGACTTGCCCGAGCCGGACGGGCCGATGACGCAGGCGGTCTTGCCCTTGCCGACGTCGAGGTCGACGCCGCGCAGCACCCGGTTGTGCCCGAACGCCAGGTGGATGTCGCGGGTGGCCAGGCTGACCGAGGAGAAGGTCTCCTCCTGTACCGACTCACGCTGCTCTTCGGTCATTTCGTTCCCTCGCTCGTCGCGGGAAGCGGCGTCTCGCCGGCCACTATCAGCGGCTCGTCCGCGTCCGGCGGCCCGGTCCTCGTACGGCGGCCCTGGCGCAGCCGGTGGTCGACGAAGTTCACGAAGTGGGTCAGCGGCACGGTGAGGATCAGGTAGAAGATGCCGGCCAGCAGCAGCGCCGACTCGTTGCCGGTGTTCGCGGCGGCGTCCTGCCCGATCCGGAACAGCTCCCGCTGGCCGGCCGCCAGGCCGAGGAAGTACACGAGGCTGGAGTCCTTGATCAGCGCGATCAGCTGGTTCACCCAGGCGGGCAGCACCCGCCGTACGCCCTGCGGGATGATCACCAGCAGCATGGCGGCCGAGTAGGAGAAGCCGAGCGCCCGGGACCCCTCGAGCTGCCCGGGGTCGACGCTCTGGATGCCCGAGCGGAAGATCTCCCCGATGTAGGCGGTCGCGATGAGCGACAGGGCGAGGATGCCCAGCGGGTACGGGTTGGGCCCCCACACCTTCATCCCGATCTGCGACAGGCCGACCCCGATCAGCAGGATCGTGACCACGGCCGGCAGGCCGCGGAAGATGTCGGTGTAGACGCGCGCGGGCCAGCGCAGCCAGCGATGCCGGGAGATGCCGGCCATCGCCAGCAGCATCCCGAGCAGCGTGCCGATCAACGCGGAGATGATCGACAGGATCAGGGTGTTCGGCAGGCCCGTCTTGAGCATGTCGGGCAGGGCCTGCCGCATCGATTGCCAGTTGAAGAAGGTGTCCCACAAGGTCGTCAGCTGGTCCATCTACCTTCTCCCATCAGCCCGCGCGCGTCCGTCTCGATCGATCGGTCAGGACGACGGGGACGCGGCCGGCGCCCCCGAGACCTGGACCGGCGGGAAGGTCACCGTGCCGCTGCCGGGCTTGAACTCCTTCGGCACCGGACGGCCGGGGTAGTACTGCTCCTGCAGCTTGCTCCAGGTGCCGTCCTTGATGACCTCGTCGAGGCCCTTGTTCAGCGCCTCGACCAGCTTGGGGTTGTCCTTGGCGACGGCGAACGCGGTGGGCTGCGAGCTGAGCTGCTTCGCGGCGACGACGACCTTGCCGCCGCTGTCCTTGGCGGTCTTCTCGCCGATCTCGGCCGGGGCGACCCAGGCGTCGGCGGTCTTGGACTTCAGCTGGTTGAGCGCGCCGTTGTAGTCGGGCACGCGGACGGGGTTGAGGCCCTGCTTGGTGGCGTAGTCGTCTTGGACCGTTCCCTGGACGACGACGACGCGCTTGCCCTTGAGCTGGTCGAAGCTCTTGATCTGCGAGCCGGCCGGCACGTCGAGGCCGAAGTAGCCGAAGTCGTAGCCGTTGGTGAAGGCCACGGTCTTCTTGCGGGCGTCGGTGATGGTGATCGACGAGCTGCCGGCGTCGTACTTGTGGTTCGCCACCTGCGACAGCAGGGCCGAGAAGTCGGTGCCCGCGAACTGCACCTTCAGTCCGATCTTGGCGGCGACCGCGGTCAGCAGGTCGTTGTCGAAGCCGGTGAACTTCCCGTTCTTCAGGAAGACGTTCGGCGGCGCGTCGGTCAGGGTGGCCGTGCGGAGGACGCCCGGCTGGAGCAGCTTGTACGGGTTGTCGGCGGACGCCTTCGGGCTGCTTCCGCCGCACGCCGTCATGGCGCTGGCGGCGATGACGGTGACGGCGGTGGCCGCGAAGGCTCGCAACGGACGCATGGGAGTTCTCCTCCAGGGGTTAAGCGCGTGAGTGCCCGCGCCGATGCGACGGCATGGCGCGGTATCGGCGAAGAGACGTCGGCGTCAGGGGACGCCGACGGTCATCTCAAGATGTGTTCAGACCCGTAAAAGCGCCCCGTCAGCGCATGACGGGGCGGCCGGAGCACGGCCGACAGCTCATGGACGTGACACGGAGCAGGTCGATGTGCCTGCGCGTCACGAGGTAGCTGTCCATGCCCGCAATCCTGCCCATTTCAGTGGGATATCGTCAAATTGACGACCTATAGCCTGAATGCCGGGCTGACCTGCGATATTCCGGGGAACGGCCGGTTCCGGACGCGATCAAGGTCACTCTTGCCACTCGAAGCAATCGCTTGGTAGACACGTCTCGATGGAGACGTTCGCGCGCGCGCTGCTGGACCGCGCCGGCGACGGCGGGACCGGCCTGCTGTTCGAGCATGAGCGTCACACGTGGGCCGACGTCGTACGGGAGTCCCGGCACCGCGCCGCGCTCGCCCGGCGCCTCCTGACCGCGGGACGGCCTCCGCACATCGGCGTGCTGCTGGACAACGTCCCCGACCACGTGTTCTGGATCGGCGGAGCGGCGCTGTCCGGCTCGGTGGTCGTGGGCATCAACCCGACGCGCCGAGGCCCGGAACTGGCCCACGACATCCGGCACACCGACTGCCAGGTCATCGTCACCGACACCGCGCACGCCCCGCTGCTCGACGGGCTCGACACCGGCGTGCCGCCCGGACGCGTGCTGCGCGTCGACGACCCGGGCCACACCGGCCTGCTCGCCTCGGCGGAGCCGGTCCCGGCGGTCGAGCCGCACCCCCGCGACCCCCTCCTCCTGCTGTTCACGTCCGGGTCGACCGGCGCTCCCAAGGCGGTCGTCTGCGGTCAGGGCCGCCTCGCCGCGATCGCCCGGCAGGCCCCCGCCTTCGGCATCACCGCGGACTCGGTCACCTACGCCGCCATGCCGCTGTTCCACGGCAACGCGGTCATGGCGAACCTCGCGATGGCGACCAGCGCCGGAGCGGCCGTCGCGCTGCGCCGCAGGTTCTCGGCGTCCGGGTTCCTGCCCGACGTCCGGCGCTACGGCGTCACGTACTTCAACTACGTCGGCCGCGCGCTCGCGTACATCCTCGCCACGCCCCGCCGCGACGATGACGCCGACAACCCGCTGGAGGTGGCGTTCGGGACGGAGGCGTCCGCCCGGGACATGGCGGACTTCGCCGGGCGGTTCGGCTGCCGGCTGATCGAGTCGTACGGGTCGAGCGAGGGCGCGATCTCCATCCGCAAGACCCCGGACAGCCCGCCGGACGCGCTGGGCCTGCCGCCTGTCGGTGCGGACGTCGCCGTCGCCGACCCGGCGACCGGTGAGGAGTGCCCTCCGGCGCGCTTCGGCCCGGACGGCGAACTGCTCAACGGAGACGAGGCCATCGGGGAGATCGTCGCGCGTGGCGTCGTCTTCGAGGGCTACTACCGCAACCCCGCCGCCGACGCCGAGCGGCTTCGCGACGGCGTGTACTGGAGCGGCGATCTCGGCTACCGCGACGCCGACGGTTTCTTCTACTTCGCGGGCCGGGGCGGCGACCGGCTCCGCGTGGACGGCGAGAACTTCGCGGCCGCGCCGGTCGAGCGCGTCCTGTCCCGCTGGCAGCCCGTGGTGATGTGCGCGGTGTACCCGGTGCCCGATCCGCGTACGGGCGACCAGGTGATGGCCGCCCTGGAGCTGGACGGCCCGTTCGCGCCGGAGGCGTTCGCGGAGTTCCTGGCGGGCCGGGCGGACCTGGGCACCAAGTGGGCGCCGAGGTTCGTGCGGATCGTGCCCGCCATGCCGCTCACCGCCACCAACAAGGTCGACAAGGGGCCGCTGCGCCGGGCGGGATGGCGCGGCGGCGAGGTCTGGTGGCGGCCCGGCCGGGAGCCGCGGTACGAGCCGCTGACCGACGCCGTCCGGCGGTCCCTGGAGGAGGAGGCCGCCGTCCACGGCCGCCGGCTGTAACCGGCTGGCCTCTCCCTTCGCCGAGAGGCGATAATCGACGCGGTGCAACGGCGACGGACGGGGTGGGCGCGTGCTCCATATCGCGGTTCTCGATGATCACCCGGTCGCCCGCCACGGGCTCAAGTCGATGCTCGCCGCCCTCCCCGACTGCGACGTCGCCGTGTCCGTCGCCTCACTCGACGAGGCTCGTGCCGCGTTAGGGGACGACCCTCGCATCGGCCTGTTGGTGGCCGACCTCTACCTGGACGGCGGCCGGCCTTCGATCTCGGCCATCAGCGAATTCGCGGAGCGGTTGCCCGTGCTGGTGATGTCGGCGTCCGCGCGGCGGGCCGACGTGATCGGTGCCATCCGCGCCGGCGCCGCCGGGTACCTGACGAAGTCGTCCTCGCCCGAGCTGTTCCGCTCGGCGGTCATGACAGTGGCGGCCGGGGGTTTCTTCCTGGCCGCCGAGCTGGCCGATCTGCTCCAGGCGGAGCTGGCCGCCTCGGCGGCGACGATCGAGGCCGTTCCTCGCCTGTCCGATCGGGAAGAGGAGACGCTGTCGTACATCGCCCGGGGCTTCACCCACGCCCAGATCGCCACCCGCATGCACGTCCGCAAGTCGACCATCGACACCTATGTGGAGCGGATCCGCACCAAACTCCAGGTCGGGAACAAGGCGGATCTCACGCGGGCCGCCCTGCGCCGAGCCGATGCCGCAGAGCCGCGCCCGGACACCCAGTGAGCCGAGCGGACGCCGGGCACCCGTCGTCCGGGGCGGGAGCAGAACACGCCGAACGCGTCCTCATGCGCGCGTTCGTCCTGTTCCGGCTGGGCGGTCTGTTGCAGATCGGGGTCGCGGTGGTGACCGCCGGGACTCGTCAGCCGCATTCACTGGCGGTGGTGTCACTCGCGGCCGTGATCACCGCCGAGAGTCTGGGCCTCGTCGCGCTCGCCGTACGACGACATCGTGTCCCTCCCGCCACGCTCATCGCATTGGACGTCTGTCTGTGTGTGGCCGGCCTGTTCGTGGGCGCGGTGCTGGCCCGGCGCCAGGACGCCCACAGCTGGGGCTACTTCATGTATCCCTACTCGCTCCTCGCGGGCGTGGGAATCGGGTTGGGGATGCGCCCGGGCCTCTCGCTGGCCTGCGGGACCGGCGTGCTCATGGGCGGCTACATCGGTTCCGCGCTGACGGAGCTGGGCGACCCGGTGTGGAACGTCATCCCGAACTCCCTCACCTATGTCTGCAACATCGCGATCGCCGCCATCGTCGCCCACACGCTCCGCCGCGACGGCCGGAACCTGGATCGGCTGAGCATGCGGCTCGCCCACGAGGAGAGCAGGCGCGCCCGGGAACAGGAGCGGGCTCGGCAGGCGAGGCTCCTCCACGACCGGATCCTCCAGACCCTCGAGACCCTCGTGCGGGACGATCGCAAACTCGACGGCGTCCTGCGCGATCGACTGGTCGCCGAGACCGGCTGGCTGCGCGCCTTCGTCCGGGACGGCGAGGCCGAACCCTGCGACGACCTCGAAGAGGCCCTTCGGCTGCTGGCCGAGGAGAAGACCCTTGCCGGGCTGCGGGTGGAGCTCCACAGCGAGCAGCTCCGTACGGCGGCACGGGGACTGCCGCCGCCGTCCGTGGCGACGGTCGAAGCGATCGTCGGAGCAGCACGTGAGGCCCTGACCAACGTGCAGAAGCACGCGGCGGTCGACCGGGCGGTGGTGCGGGCGGAGCTGACCGATGGCGAGTACATCGTCACGGTGCTCGATCACGGTCGGGGGTTCATCGCGGACGCGTCGGCGGCCGGCACCGGGGTTCGTGAGTCGATCAAGGCGAGGATGGCAGAGGCGGGAGGGAGCGGGACCGTGGAGTCCGGCCCCGGGGACGGCACCTACGTCGAGCTTCGGCTGCACGCCACCGCCCCGTCCACCGGTGACGGCGGAACGGGGCGGCGCGTCGGTCCGGGTCAGAGGTAGATCCGGCCCCCGAATCCGATCAGCTGGTTGTCGTAGTACCAGTTCGGCCCGTTTCCGATGCCGTTGCCGAGGTTGTTGAAGCTGCTGTCGTACGCCTTGAAGATCTCGACGGATCGCGTCAGGCAGTTGTCGTTGACGACGTTGTACGGCCGGCTGTAGACCTGGTTCACCTTGTTCTTGGCCGCGGTCACCGAGCTGTTGGTCGTGTCCTTGCACCGGAAGTGGTCGTAGTAGCCCCTTCCGTTCGTGGTGCGGAACGTGGCCAGCATGGTCGCGTAGTTGCTCTCCCGCTGCCAGTTCCAGCTGGCGCTCTCGGTGGCACCGTAGATCCAGTCGTCCGCCGGGCCGACGCGGAACGCCCATCCGACGTGGCCCAGCCCGTTGGCGCCTTCCGTGGCGTTGAACATGCAGGCGCGGCCCTTGCCGAGGGCGTGGGCGGGCCGTGCCGTGGCGAGTCCGAGACCCACCAGAGCGAGCGCCATGACCATGAGTGCCGTGATCCACCGGCGAGGGGATGCGATTGCCGACATTGAATGCCGCTCCCGTCGATCTGTGACGGCCGTCCGAGGCCGCCGGAGACAAGAGCAAGATTCGCTCGCCGAAGGTACGTGTGTCTGTCCGGCGTACCGTCATGCGAATGCACCACAAGGCCGCGTGGCGCGGGTCGTGGTGCTTTCCGGGACCCTCAGGCCGACTTCTCGGGGCGCTCCTCGCCGCCGTACGGGCGCTCGCGCGGTACCAGAGTCGGATTGACGTTCCGCAGGACGGTCTCGCCGGTGACCACGACCTTTGCGACGTCGTCCCGGCCCGGCACGTCGTACATGACGCCCTGGAGGACCTCTTCGAGGATCGCGCGGAGCGCCCGCGCGCCGGTGCGGCGCAGCAGGGCTTGGTCGGCGACCGCGCCGACGGCGTCGTCGGTGAACTCCAGCTCGACCCCGTCCATCGCGAAGAGCTTCCGGTACTGCTTGATCAGCGCGTTGCGGGGCTCGGTGAGGATGCGGGTCAGGGCCGCCCGGTCCAGGGGCTCGACGCTCGAGACCACCGGGAGCCGGCCGACGAACTCCGGGATCAGCCCGAACTCCCGCAGGTCCCCGGGCGTCACCCGGGCGAAGAGGCCGTCCACGCCGTCGTCGGCGCGGAGCGCGGCGCCGAACCCGGCGCCCCTGCGCCCGATCCGCCGTTCGACGATCCGCTCGAGGCCGGCGAACGCGCCGCCGCAGATGAACAGCACGTCCGTGGTGTCGATCTGGATGAACTCCTGGTGCGGATGCTTGCGGCCGCCTTCCGGCGGGACGTTCGCGACGGCGCCTTCGAGGATCTTCAGCAGCGCCTGCTGGACGCCCTCCCCCGAGACGTCCCGGGTGATCGACGGGTTCTCGGCCTTGCGGGCGAGCTTGTCGATCTCGTCGATGTAGACGATCCCGGTCTCCGCCCGCCGGACGTCGCCGTCGGCGGCGCGCAGCAGCGCGAGGAGGATGTTCTCGACGTCCTCCCCCACGTAGCCGGCCTCGGTGAGCGCGGTGGCGTCGGCGACGGCGAACGGCACGTCGAGGGTCCGCGCGAGCGTCTGCGCCAGGTGGGTCTTGCCGGAGCCGGTCGGCCCGATGAGCAGCACGTTGGACTTGCCGAGCTCGACCGTCTCCTCGCGGGCCTTCCGGCGCCCGGTCCGCGCGCCGAGGCGCTTGTAGTGGTTGTGGACGGCCACGGCGAGGGTCTTCTTGGCGGATTCCTGGCCCACGACGTACTGGTCGAGGAAGGCGTGGATCTCACGGGGCCTCGGCTGCCTGCGGACCGGACCGCGGGCGTCCCCGTCGTCGTCCGCGATGAGGTCGTTGCAGATGGCGACGCACTCGTCGCAGATGTACACCCCGGCCGGGCCCGCGATGAGCCTACGGACCTGGCGCTCTCCTTTCCCGCAGAAGGTGCACTTCAGCGGGTCCGCGCCCGCACCGGTGCGCGACATTCGCAACGTCTCCTCAGGGTCCGCGACTGCTTCGGATGACCAGACCATATGATCTCATCATCTGGATGGCGACGGTATCTTCTACCGCCACGTACGGCAATCCGGCGACCGGGGGAACGATGGTGCGGCTCACGAGGGCGCAGGCCCAGGAGCGCAACCGCGCCCAGGTGCTGGTCGCCGCGCGCGAGGAGTTCGCCGAGCGCGGCTACCGCGACGCCAAGGTCGACCACATCGCCGAGCGCGCCGGGCTGACCCGGGGCGCGGTCTACTCCAACTTTCCCGGCAAGCGGGCCCTGTACTTCTCCGTCCTCGCCGAGGACGCCGAACAGCGTGGCGCCCCACCCGCCCCGGCGACGGCCAGCACCCCGCGCGAGGCGCTCGGCGCGCTCGCCCGGGCCTGGATCGCCCGGCTCCCCCTCGCCACCGACGACGCGGACCGGAGGCGCATCGGCCTCGACCTGCTGCCGGAGGTCCTCGCGGACGACACGGTCCGCGAGCCGTTCGCGCAGCTGATGAGGCTCGACGCGATCCTGCTGGGGCTGGCCCTGGAGCGGCTGCGCCCACCCGGCGCACCGCCCGCCCGGCTCGTACGGGTCGCGGAGGCCGCCCTCACGATCCTCCACGGCGCGAGCCAGATGACCGCCGCCGCGCCCGGCCTGCTCGAGCCCTTCGACCTCGTCACCGTCTGCGAAGGCCTCGCGGACCTCGACCTGGGCGGCGGATGGCCGCCGGTGCCGCCCGTCCCCCCGGCACGGCCCGCCGACGCCCCCTGGGACCCCCCGGACGCGGTGGACGCGGTGCGCGGCGAGCCGGTCCGGCTCGCCCGCGACGGCGTGATCGCGGTCCTCGGCCTGCACCGGCTCGAGGCCGCCGAGGAGGCCGTACGGGCCGCTCCCCCAGGCGCCGAGGTCACCGCCGTGGTGGTCACGGGCGACCCCGGCGAGCTCGCGCCGCTGGCCCGGCTGGTCGTCGCCGACCTGTCCGGTTACCTCCGCCGGGCGTTCCCGCCGTCGGCGTGGCCGGGCCTGCGGGTCGTACACGACCCCACGGGCGTCATCGCCGCGGCGGCGGGCGTCCCCGCCGTGGGCGACGCCACCGAGACCGCCGTCCGCGTCGAGCGTGGCCGGGTCGTCGCCCGCGCCGACGGCAGGGGCGCCTGCCACGCCGCCGCCTCGGCCGGCACCCCCGCCTCAGAGGGAACACCCCGGGCAACGTAGGCGCCCTGCGCCCGCCCAGGCATGATCGGGGGCATGCGCGATGTGGCACGACCGGCGGAGCTGTGGATCGTGGCGGGTCCGCCCGCGAGCGGGAAGTCGACGGTGGCGCGGCTGCTGCTCGAGCGGCTGCGGCCGGTGCCCGCTCTGCTGGACAAGGACACGATGTTCGGGTCGTTCGTCGCGGCGACGCTGCGGGCTTCCGGGCGTTCGGACGGCGAGCGCGAGGGGCCCTGGTACGACGAGCACATCAAGGGACACGAGTACGCCGGGATGACGGCGACGGCCCGGGAGATCCGCTCGCACGGCTGCCCGGTGCTGCTGAGCGGCCCGTTCACCGGACAGGTCCACGACGCCGGGCGCTGGCGGGCCTGGGTCGAGGAGCTGGGCGGGCCGCCCGTCCACCTCGTGTGGGTGCGCTCCGACGCCGAGACGCTCCGCGCGCGGCTGCTGAGCCGGGGGCTCGGCCGGGACACGGGCAAGCTGGAGCGGTTCGAACGGTTCCTCGCCGCCGTGCGGGCCGACGAGCCACCGGTCGTGCCGCACACCGTCCTCGACAACCGGTCGACGGCCCGGCCACTGACCGAGCAGCTCGACGAGGCGTTCCTCAGCGGTGGAACAGCTCGCGGAGATTGACCACGAGCAGCACCCCCGCGACGACGACCAAGGGCGCCAGCAGGACGTACCGGCCGCCGTAGATCACCGCCAGCCCCAGGCCCACGGCGACGGTCAGGCCGCCGGCCAGCATGAGCAGGCCCGTCGCGAAGGCGAGCAGCTTTCGCTTGACCCACGCCTCCATCGTGACGAAGAACATCACGACGGCGGTGAGGAGGATCGTGACGGGCTCGTGCGGGATGACGAAGACGCCGACGAGCGCCAGCAGGAACAGCGGGGTGCTGAGAGCCGCCCACGCGTGCAGGAGTCTCGTGCGCGGCCCGCGGAACGGCGTGTACGGCAGGTGGGGTTCGCGCAGGTGCGCCTGCGCGGCCTCCGGCGCCGGCGGGCGGGCCAGCGTCGCCTCGTGGGCGCTGCGCTCCTCCGCCAGCTCGGTACGGTCGCGGACGAGCAGGCCCAGGGCGGCCTCGGCCTTGACCACCTCGGCCGCCCGCCGGCGGGCGAGGTTGCGGGTGTTGCGGTGCCCGGCCAGGGACAGCGCCGTCGTACGGAGCCGCCGCAGTTCCTCACGGCTCTGCTCGATCTCGACGTCGGCCGCCTTGATCTCCTCGTCCAGGGCGGCGATGCGCGCCCGCAGGTCCCGTCGCTCCTCCTCGGGGGTCGGCGGGATCTTCTGCAGCCCCGCCCAGCCCAACGGGTCGGCCCACAGGGGCCGGACGCGCCCGTCGCGCTCGTACCGCGGCCCGGCCGGAGCTCGCTCACCGCCGACCCAGTCCCGGGTGTCCCGCCCCCACAGCCCGCGGAACCCCCGGACCCACGGCGTCTCGTCGGAGATGGGCACCGCCCGCCATGTACGGGCCCGGCCGGGGCCGATCCGCTCCCCGTCGCCGAGCGCGTAGTCGATGAAGGGGATGCCGACCCCGTAGTGCGGCTTCTCCCGTGACCAGGGGAACGCCAGTGCCATCAGCCGCTGCACCCAGCGGACGTAGCGCCGGAGGCGTGCCGGGTTCACGGTGACGAGGTACTGGCCGGGGAGGAACGCGCCGGAATGCGAGCCCGCCCCGACGAAGACGACCGGGTGATCGCCTTCCTTCCGCAGGTCGGGGTCGTCCCAGCGGCGGCGCAGGTCGTCGCCGCGTTCGTCGTGCGCGGAGACCGCGACCCAGGCGGGCCGCGGGCCGTCCTCCGTCTCGGCGAGGTAGACGGTGACCGACTCCCAGTCGCCCTCGTGGTCGTTGACGCCGGCGAACGTCGTCCGCCAGTCGTTCATCGCGTACAGGAACCAGTACTGCAGCACGATGTAGCCGCCCTCACGGACGACCCGGCCGTAGTAGGTCGCCCCGTCGCGGCTCAGGTGGCGTTCGCCCAGGTCCGCGGCTGCCGCCGCGACCCCGCCCGGCACCGAGCCGCGCAGGAACAGCGAGGCGCGCAGCAGCACGTCGAAGACCCGCCCGATGAGGCCGACGGCGGCCAGGCGGCCCGAGCGGGCGATGGGCGGCTTGGCGCGGGCGCGGTGGGCGCGGACCTCACGCCGGTCGAAGGGCCGCTGAACGAGCAGCAGCGACAGCCCGGTGTCCGGGCGTTCGGCGGCCTCGGCGACCAGGCGTTCGGCCGTGAGCTCGCCCGCCTCGACGAGGCGTTGCTCGCCCTGCCACAGGCTGCAGCAGCCGATGTAGTCCTCGGCGTCGACGGGAAAGAACCGCTCGCCCCGGGTGTAGGCGAGAACCGGCTCGTACCGCCGCAGCAGTTCACGGTCGTGGTCGTGGTCGTGTCGGACGGCCCCGACTTCCTCTGTCACCGGTCCCCCCATCGTGACGACGACTCCGCACGTTATACCGGCTCACATCCCCGCAAAGCGCGGGCGACGGACGCGCTTGAAAGGTTTCTTGCCGGGTAACCCGTAGGCGCCCGAGAGTTCAGGAGCTGATTTTCCATGACCGGGATGCTTCGAGTACCTCGCAGCAGGGGTGCCTTCAGCGGTGTGATCCTCGTGCTGCTCGGCCTGTGGGGCGGCCTGGCCGCACTGGCCGGTCCGTACTTCCACTTCGCGTTCGCGCCGGACAAGGCGTGGTCGTTCACGTCCGGGCGTGTCTGGCTGGAGATCCTGCCGGCCTGCGCGCTGCTGGTCGGCGGTCTGATCCTGCTGGTCAGCGCCAACCGGGCCACGGCGGCCGCCGGGGCGTGGATCGCCGCGCTCGGCGGCGCCTGGTACGTGGTCGGTGGCCCGCTCAGCATGCTGTGGTCCGCCGCCGACCGGCTCGGCCCGCCCGTCGGCGGGACGACCCGGCAGGTCGTCGAGCAGATCGCGCTGCTGACCGGACTGGGCGTGGTGGCCGTGTTCTTCGCCGCGGTGGCGCTGGGCCGCCTCGCGGTCGTCGGGGTCAAGGACGCCCGTCTCGCCGAGCGCGAGGCGTACGTCGAGGAGGCGCCGACCGTCGAGGAGCGTCGGCCGGTGCCCGAGGACCGGCCCGACCCGATCCACGCGACGCAGCCGTTCCCCCGCCGTACGGGCAGGGTGCCCGTGACCCCGCCTGAGCAGGCGGCGCCCCGACCGCCCGAGCAGGCGGCGCCCCGACCGGTCGAGCAGGCGGCGCCCCGGCCGGTCGAGCACACCGTGCCGCCGGCCGAGCCGTCGGACCGCAGGGTCGCCGGCGGTCCCGCCAACGACGACACCCGCACCTTCCGGCGGCCGGGCGAAGGGGTCTGATCCACGATCGTCCCGCCGGGCGAGCCCGGCCCTGCGATCATCGAGGGCATGGACCTCCCCGGCGGGACGTGTCACGTCTGGTGGGCGCCGCGGTCCGCGGCCGCCGAACCACTGACGGCCGTGCTCGGCCCGGACGAACGGGAGCGCCGGTCGCGGTTCCTGCGCCGGGCGGACCGGGACCGCTACCTCGTGGCGCACGCGCTGGCCAGGACCGTGCTCGGCGCCCTGGCCGGGTCGCCTCCGAAGGAGCTCGCGTTCGACCTCGCCTGCGCGGTGCGGCGGCCCCCACGGGAAGCCGCGGCTGCGCGGGAGCGATCTGGAGTTCTCAGCCGAATCGCACACCGGCGCGCCGGCGCGCCGGTCGCCGTAGTCCTCGCACACAAGCGCGCCAGACGCTGTAACCCTCGTACGCACGCGCATCAGTCGCCATTTCCGTCGTGCACCGACGCGTCGGTCGCCGTAGCCGTCTGCACGGGCGCGTCAGGCGCCGTAGCGGGCGAGGATGGCGTGCGCCGACCCGACGATGCGGTCGCGCAGCTCCCGGGGCTCCAGGACCTCGGCATCGGCGCCGAACTTCAGCAGCTCGGTGTGGGCGTGGCGTATGGATTCGATGGGGATGACGGTGCGCACCCAGCCGTCCTCGTCCGGCGGCCCGGCGTTCCGCTGGGCCGCGCGGATCACCTCCGGCGTGAGCAGGTGGCGAAGGGCCCGCATCCCGTCCGGGGAGAACCGGACCACCGCCTCACCGCTGAACATCCCGCTGCGGAACCGCTCGAGGTAGGACCGCCAGAACTCGGCGAGGTCGAAGTCCACTGGCCGCTCGAACTCCTCCTCAATCATCTGCAGCCCGAGGATCCGGTCGACGCGGTAGGTGCGTTCGTCGCCGTCCGACCGGCCGATGAGGTACCAGTTGCCCGCCTTCAGAACCAGGCCGAGCGGGTCGACGGTGCGGGTGATGTCCGTGGGCGTCTTCCAGCGGCGGTAGCGCATGTGCAGCCGGCGCTGTTTCCACACGGCGTCGGCGACCGTGTTGAGGTACGGCGTGGGCTCTTCGCCGTGGAACCACCCGGGCGCGTCAAGGTGGAAACGCTCGCGGATCCGTGCCGCGCGCTCGGCCAGCTGCGGGGGCAGCGCCGCCATGAGCTTCAGCTCGGCCGCCGCGAGGACCGTACCGAGGCCGAGCTCGGCGGCGGGCCCGGGCAGGCCGGTGAGGAACAGCGACTCGGCTTCCTCCGTGGTCAGCCCCGTCAGACGGGTGCGGTAGCCGTCCAGCAGGCGGTATCCGCCCGCCGGGCCGCGGTCGGCGTACACCGGCACGCCCGCCGCCGACAGGGACTCGACGTCGCGGTAGATGGTGCGCAGGGACACCTCCAGCTCGTCGGCCAGTTCCTGGGCGGTCATGCGGCCCCGCGACTGCAGCAGCAGGAGGAGGGAGACCAGGCGGCTCGCACGCATGCGCCCAGTCTGCCGGGCGGGCACGGCGCATCCGACCGCACGGTGCGCGTCGGACCCGGACGGTCGCCCCACTCAGCGGCCCGCACCGGACGCGCGTCGTCGTGGAACGCCGGCCGGTACGCGGCCGAGCCGGGTACCGGCGACCGCCCAGCGCGCGTCGGCGCGCGGGCGGGTCAGATGACGATGACGGTCTTGCCGCGGGCGCGGCCGGTCCTGCTCTGGGCGAGGGCGGCGGGCGACTGGGGCAGGGTCACGGTGTCGCCGATGAGCACGCGGACGTGGCCGGCGTCGATCTCCTGGGCGAGGCGTTCCAGCCGGTCGGTGCCCGCCTCGTTGAGGAAGTTGGCCGCGTTCACCGCGGGAAAGCCCTCCTCCGGGACCGCGAAGACCGGGCTGAGCACCGTGCCGCCGGGACGGACGGCCGGCAGCAGCCGGCGCAGTCCTTCGGTGTCGCTGACCAGGTCGATCACGGCGTCGACCTGCGAGGTCAGCTGGTCGGCGACGGGACCGGCCTGGTAGTCGACGATCTCGGCCGCGCCCAGCGCCCGCATCAGGTCGGCCTTGTCGGCGGACGCGGTGGCGACGACCGTGATCCCGCGCGCGGCGGCCAGCTGCGTGGCGAACGTGCCCACGCCTCCCGTCGCCCCGGTGATCAGGAGCCGGTGCGCGTCGCCGATCCGGTCGACGAGGTTCAGCGCCGTCGTCCCGGCGGTCGGCACGGCCGCCGCCTCGCTCAACGCGATCGTCCGTGGCGGAGGCGCGAGGGCGCCGACGCGGGCGACGGCCCGTTCGGCGTACGATCCGCGGCCGCGCCGTGGATCGCCGAACTGCCCGAACACCGGGTCGCCGGCCTGGAAGGCGGTGACGCCCGGCCCCGCCCGCTCGATGGTGCCCGCCCCGTCGGTGCCGACGACCAGCGGGAACACCGCGTCCGGGACGGCGCCGTCGATGACCTTCCAGTCGAACGGGTTCAGCCCGGCCGCGGTCATCCGGACGAGTACCTCGTCCTGGCCCGGCTCGGGCACCGGCTGGTCGGTCAGCTCCGGCTCCGCCCCGAAATCGGACACCGTGACAGCTCGCATAAGGTCCCCCCGAAAACGGCCGTGCTGCACCGAGCACTACCCTGGGTAATCAAGGCTCATTCGTCGGCACGCGGGTTGGGCGATCTTGCCCTCGGCTGCGGATAGCCTTCAGGGGTTCCCATGCCCCTGGCGATCATTGGCAGGTTCGACAAGTGCGACCGACAGGCCGTGGAGTGACCATGGCACGTCTACACGTGGCCGGATCCGGCGCCGCCCTGGCCCTCGTCCTCGCGGCGGCGACCGCGTGCAGCAGCGACTCCGGCGGAGGTGCGGCTCACCCGCCGAGCGCGGCCGGTGTCCCGTCCGCGACCTCGGCAGCGCCGAGCCCGACCCCGAACCCCCTCGCCACGTCGCCCGTGCCCGCCGGCGACCCCACCGCGGCCGCGATGAACGCCTACCTTCAGGGCCTCGCGAAGAAGGGCAAATTCACGGGCGTGGCCGAGGTGGTCCGGCATGGTCAGGTACTGGCCCGCTTCGCCGCGGGCAAGGCCGACGAGGCCAAGAACACCCCGAACCGCCCGGACACGATCTTCCGGATCGCCTCGGTGAGCAAGCAGTTCACCGCCATGCTCGTGCTGAAGCTGCAGGATCAGGGCAAGGTGAAGCTCGACGACAAGGTCTGCCCGTACCTGGTCCCGACCTACATCAAGTCCTGCCCGGCGGCGTGGCGCCCGATCACGGTGCGCGAGATCCTCGTCCACACCTCCGGAATCCCGGATATATCCGAGATGCCGGACTTCTTCACGAAGCTCGACCAGCCGACCACGACCAAGGAGATCATCAGCCGGTTCGTGAACAAGCCGCTGGATTTCAAGCCCGGCACGGGCTGGAAGTACAGCAACTCGGGCTACATCCTCGCCGGAGCGATCATCGAGAAGGTGACCGGCAGGTCGTACGGCGAGGTGCTCCAGCAACAGATCACGGCCCCGCTACAACTCCAGCACACCGGCTACAGCGAGACCGACCCGCCGGACGGCTGGGCCAAGGGCTACCTCACGGTCGGCAAGCCGGCGGGCCACATCAACGGGTCGCAGGCCAACGCCGCGGGCGGCGTCTACACCACGGCCGACGACCTGGCCCGCTGGGACCGGTCGTTCGGCGCGAACCTGGTCGCCCCGCCGGCGACGGTGAAGCTGGCCTTCACCTCCCAGGCCGACTGCCCGTCCGGCGGCTGCCTCGACTCGCCCTCCAGCGGCTACGCCTTCGGCTGGCTCGTCGACCGGCTGAACGGGCACCGGTACCTCTACCACCCCGGCCTGCTGGAGGGGTACCACGCCAGCAACGTCTACCTGCCCGACGACGACATCGCCGTCGTCGCACTCAGCAACGTCCAGGACACCGACGTCAACGGCATCGCCCGCCACCTCGCCGAGCTGGCCCTCAAGCCCTGACGGCGGGCGCCCCCTCCGCGCCCTACTCGCGGGGCGCGCGCAGGCCGTCGAGGACGACACCGAGGGTGCGCTCCCGTACCGCGGCGTCACCGGCGACGCGCTCGGCCGCCCCTGACGCGCCGACGAGGAGGGCCAGGACCTCAGGGAGGCCGATGTCGTGCCGTACGGCACCGGCGTCCTGGGCGCGGCGAAGCAGCGCGCCGAGCGCGCGTTTCAGCTCGCCCCCTGTCTCGGCCGTGGTCGCGCGGACGTCGACGCCCGCCTCGGCCAGTGCGGCGGTGAAGGCGTTCTTGGTCGCGGCGTGGCCGACGACCTGGGTGAAGAAGGCGAAGAACGCCTCGCCCGGGTCCTCCGCGCCCATGAGCGCGTCGGCCTCGGCGGCGAGCCGGTCGAGCCGGGCGACGAAGACCGCTTCGAGCAGGGCCTCCTTGGTCGGGAAGTGGCGGAACACGGTGCCGATGCCGACGCCCGCCTGCCGGGCCACCTCCTCGGTGGACACGGAGGTGCCGTGGGCGGCGAAGACGGCCTCGGCGGCCTCCAGGATCCGGGCGCGGTTGCGGAGCGCGTCCGCGCGCAGCGGCCGGCCGCCGCCCGGTCCGGGCGCCCGCTTCGGTGGCGTCATCGGATCCCTCCTCATTGACAATCGGAGTAGAAACTCCGGATAATCCTTAACGGAGATGTCACTCCGCTTATTCCCGTACGATCTCGCAGGAGTCTCGCATGCCCGAACAGCTCACGCCGCGCGCCGTCTTCGAGCGCCTGAACCGTGGCATCGCGGAAGGACGGTGGAACGACCTGGCCGACCTGTACGCCGAGGAAGCCGTGGTCCATCAGCCGTTCGCGCCTCCGGCGCCCGCCGACGGGCCCTCGGCGCCGACCGTCATCCGGGGCCGGGAGACCCTCCGGGCGCGCTTCGCGGGGGCGGACCGGATGGGCCTGAGGTTCGGCGTCCGCAACGTGGTGGTGCACGAGACCGCGGATCCGGAGGTCGTCATCGCGGAGTTCGACTACGACATCCCGGCGGGCGACGAGGTGCTCACGGCGGCCAACATCCAGGTGCTGCGGGTTCGCGACGGCCTGGTCGTCGAGACGCGCGACTATCACGACCACCTCACGATCGCCCGCGCGACCGGCAGCCTCCCGGCCCTCGTCGCCGCCCTCACCAGGGAGCCCGTGTGACGCGGTCGTCGTCGATGTCCTGAATGATCCGGGTATTTCACTACTCACAGCGGCTTTTACGCCCATGGCCCAAGGTGGCCATGTCTTACCTGGCTCATGACTGGTTGTCGGCTCGGCACATAGGCTTACCGATCATGGAGGAACGGATCCCCGACGTCATCGACGTCCACACCCCGTCCCCCGCCCGCATGTACGACTACTGGCTGGGCGGCAAGGACAACTTCGCCGCCGACCGTGAGGCGGCCGAGAAGGTCATCGCCGCCCACCCCGAACAACGCAGGCTCGTACGGGCCAACCGCGACTTCCTCGTCCGCGCGGTGCGCTTCCTCGCCGACCAGGGGATCGAGCAGTTCCTCGACCTCGGAACCGGCATCCCGACCTCACCGAACGTGCACGAGGTGGCGCGAGAGGTCCAGCCGGCCGCACGGGTCGTCTACGTCGACAACGACCCGATCGTCTTCGCGCACAACCAGGCGTTCCGCGCCACCGACGACCGGATCGCCACCGTGCAGGCCGACGTCCGCCGCCCGAGCGAGATCCTCGGCGATCCGGCCGTCAAGCGGCTGCTCGACTTCGACCGGCCGGTGGGACTGCTCGCCATCGCCGTCCTGCACTTCGTCCCGGAGGGCGAGGCCGTGATGGCCACGCTGCGGGAGGCCCTGCCGCCCGGCAGCTTCGTGGCGCTGTCGACCGGCACGTACGAGGGGCTCACCCCGGAGCAGCGCGAGCGCATCGAGAACGCCTACGCCAAGGCCAGCGCCCCGGCCGTGATCCGCTCCCGTGCGGAGATCGAGCGGCTGTTCGCCGGGTTCGACCTGGTCGAGCCGGGTCTCGTGCACGTCGCGAAGTGGCGCGCCGACGGCCCGGAGACCCGAGGGCGCCTGCTCGCCGGCGTCGGCTCGCTCAAGCCGGCGGACTGAGCCGCTCCCCCGATCTGCTCGCAGACGTCGGCTCGCTCAGAGCGTCAGCCGCGGACGACCGACCGGCGCACCTGAACCGCGTCGGCGTCGGACGGCTCACGAGCAGCCCACCTGAGCCGCTCGCCGACGTCAAAGGCTCACGAGGTCGCATGTGGGCTGAGCGGCTCACTGAGGCGGGTGCGGGCGATCTCCTCGGCGAGCCGTTCGAGCAGCGAGCCCGCCTCCGCCATGCACCGGGCCGGGTCCGGTTCGAGGTCCGTCAGCGCGTACGAACCGGCGAACCCCGCGTCGCGGAGCTCCTCGTCGGTCAGCGCCCGCCGCCCGGACACGGCGACGACCGGCACCCCGGCCCGCCCGGCCGCCCGCGCCACGCCGACCGGCGCCTTGCCGCGCAGGCTCTGGGCGTCCAGGGAGCCCTCACCGGTGACGACGAGGCGCGCGCCTTCGAGGTGCGCGGCGAACCCGAGCAGGTCCAGCAGGTAGGCGATGCCCGGCTCGATCCGGGCGGACAGGAACGCCAGCGCGCCGAACCCGACCCCGCCGGCCGCCCCCGCCCCGAGGTGCCCGGCCACCACCATGCCGAGGTCCCGGCGGACGATCGCGTCGAGGCGGGCCAGCCCCGCCTCGAGGATCTCGACCTGGTCCGGGTCGGCGCCCTTCTGCGGCGCGAACACCCGGGCCGCGCCGTCGTGCCCGAGCAGCGGGCTGTCCACGTCGCTCGCCACGACGACGGTGGCCCCGCGCAGGCGGTCGGCGAGGGCGGAGGTGTCGACGGCGTCCAGGTCGCGCAGTGCCGCGCCGCCGGGAGGCAGGTCCCGGCCGTGCGAGTCGAGAAGGCGGACGCCGAGGGCGGCGACCATGCCCGCGCCGCCGTCGGTGCAGGCGCTCCCCCCGAGACCGAGCACGACGCGCCGTGCGCCGTCCGCCACCGCCGCGGCGATGAGTTCGCCCGTGCCACGGCTGGACGCGGTGAGCGGCGTGCGGACACCGCCGGGGAGCACCCGTAGTCCGGACGCCTCGGCCAGCTCGACGACGGCCGTCTCGTCGCGCACGGCGTACGACGCCGTCACGGGCTCACCGGTCGGCCCGCTGACGACGGCCTGCCGCCGGGTGAATCCGGCGGCCACGGCGGCGTCCACCGTGCCGTCACCGCCGTCCGCGACCGGCAGGGCCGTCAGGCGGATCTCCGGATGGACGCGCCGCAGCCCGGCTGCGACGTGCGCGGCCACTTCGGGAGCGGTCAGCGACCCCTTGAACTTGTCGGGCGCGATGACGACGTGGCTGCTCATGGATCCCCTTCTCAGCGGACCGAATCGTTGGATCGTTCCGCCGATTATGCAGTCTTGTCCGGTTCATCCCGCGCTTATCGCTTTCGGCACAAAAGGCGAAAAGATTTCAGCCGGCGGACGTCTCCTCAGGAGCGTCGGCGCGGGCGATGGCGGTCTGGGCCGCGCCGATGACCCGGGTCAGGGACTGGTGGAGGTCCATCAGCTCGGCGACCTCCATGCCGAGACGCTCGACGATGGCCGGCGGGATCTTCTCCGCCTCCGCGCGCAGGGCCCGGCCCTCGGCGGTCAGGGTGACCGCCAGCACCCGCTCGTCCCGGCCGTCGCGGCCGCGCCGGACGTACCCCACGGCCTCCAGGCGCTTGAGCAGCGGCGACAGGGTGCCGGGGTCGAGCTGGAGCAGCCGGCTGAGGTCCTTGACCGACAACGGCGCGTGCTGCCAGAGCGCGAGCATCACGAGGTACTGCGGATGGGTGAGACCGAGGGGCTCGAGCAGCGGCCGGTAGACGGCGACCACGCCGCGCGCCGCGACGGACAGGGCGAAGCACACCTGGTGCTCCAGCGCGAGGGGGTCGGCTATGTCACGTTCGTCCATGGAATCTCCCGGCGTCCGCTGTGGCTACTATATTGTGCACCAACGATTGGGGTACCAATGATGACCAGCGAAGAACTCGCCCCCCGTAAGAAGTCCTACGAGGAGAAGTTCGCCGAGCGGATCGCCGAGCGCGAGGCGAAGCGCGGCCCCCTCAAGGAGGGCAAGGTCTTCGAGCACGGGCCCGCGAAGTTCCTGTTCATGTTCATCATCGGGTTCGTGATCGTCACCCACGTGGTCATCCTCATCGTCATGATGGCCAGCGGGATGCGCTGATCACGCCTCCCGCGGGTTGACCCTGACGCCGGGGTCACGGCATAGCGTCGCGTCCACTCCATCGACATGGTTCGGGAAGGACGCCATGACAGACACGCTGCACGGCCGCGCTGTGATCATCACCGGTGGCGGGACCGGGATCGGCCGGGTGACGGCCTGGCAGTTCGCCGACGAAGGAGCCGACGTCCTGGTCGTCGGACGCACCGAGGATCGGCTCAAGGAGACCGCCGACGGGAGGCCGGGCATCCGCACCTTCGTGGCCGACGTCGCGGCGCCCGACGCGCCTGAGCGGATCGTGGCGGCGGCGACGGAGGCGTTCGGCCGTATCGACGTGCTCGTGAACAACGCCGGCATCACCCGGCCCGCCCCGCTGGGCGAGATCGCCCGTGAGATCGCCGATCGGCAGCTCGCCACGAATCTTCTCGGCCCGCTGTTCCTCGCCCAGGAGGCGCTGCCGCATCTGGAGGCGAGCGGGGGCGTCATCGTCAACGTCACCTCCCTCCCGGGGCACCGGGGCTGGCCGAACAACTCCGTCTACGGCGCCACCAAGGTCGCCCTGGACTTCCTCACACGTACCTGGTCCGTGGAACTGGCATCGCGGGGCGTCCGGGTCGTCTCGGTCGCGCCCGGCGTGACCGAGACCCCGGTGATGATCCACGCCGGATTCAGCCCGGAGCGGCTCGCTGCGTCGCGGGACGAGCTCCTCCGGCTCATCCCGCTCGGGCGTCTCGCCCGGCCGGAAGAGATCGCGTGGTGGATCGTGAACGCGGCACGACCCGAGGCCGCCTATCTCACCGGCGCGGTGCTCACCGTGGACGGCGGCATCAACGTCTCCTGATTGACCCCGCCCCGACGGCAGGGTCTACCGTGCCGGGCATGCGGATCGGAAAGCTGGCACGGGCCGCGGGGACGACGGTGCGGGCACTGCGCTACTACGAGGAGCACGGCCTGCTTCACGCGCGCCGGTCGCCCAACGGCTACCGGGACTATGACGAGTCGGCCGTGCTCCGCGTGCGCAACATCCGGCGGCTGCTCGCGGCCGGTTTCACCGCGGACGAGGTACGGGCCTTCTCGCCGTGCCTCGACCAGCCCAGCGCGGGCGACGGTGCCTGCCCGGAGAGCGTCGCGGCCATCACGCGTAAGCTCGCCGCCCTCGACGAGGAGATCACGGCCCTGGCGCGGATGCGCGACCGCCTCGCCGTCGAGCTCCGACGGGTGCGCGGGGAGTCCGCGGGACCGGGCGACGACACGGACCCGGACGACATCGGCGACCGTAACCGGAACTGGTACGTCCGCCGGGACCGCGTCCAGGAGGTCGCCGGCGACATCGCCGCACGATGACCACGACCGCCTGCGGCCGCAGAGCAGAATGATCTTGCCGTCGGACGTCCGCGCCTCTAAGGTGCGGATTCCGACCGGCGAACGCCAGCCGACGATGGCGCGCCGGCCGTCCTCCGTGACCGCACCCCACAGGTCACGACGGCTCTGCGAGGAGATCGCCCATGCGTCTTCGCCGGTTCGCCTGTCTCGTCACCGGCGCCGCCGTAGCCCTCTCGCTCGGCACCGCGCCGCCCGCGGGCGCGACCGCAGTCCCCGACGACCAGCCGCTGCCGCCGTACACCATCAGCAATCCGGCGCTCGCCCCGCTGACGGTCGGCGGCCGGCCGACGACCGTGCGCCAGGGCGTGTTCCACCACGCCGCGTACGACATCGAGGTCCCGCCGAACTGGAACGGCGAGCTGGTCATGTGGGCGCACGGGTACCGCGGCCAGACCACGACGCTGACCGTCGACCCGCCCAACTTCGGGCTGCGCGAGAAGCTGGTCGGCGAGGGCTACGCCTGGGCCGCGTCCTCGTACGCCGACAACGGCTACGACGTACGCACCGGGGTCGTCGGCACGCGTGACCTGGCGGACCTGTTCGGCCGACTCGAGCACCGGCCGAAGCGCACCTACATCACGGGCGTGTCCATGGGCGGCCACGTCATCGGGCGATCGATCGAGCAGTACCCGCACTTCTACTCCGGCGCGCTGCCGATGTGCGGGGTGCTCGGCGACAACCGGCTCTTCGACTTCTTCCTCGACTACAACCTGGTGGCCCAGGACCTGGCCGGCGTACGCGCCTATCCCCCGCCGGCCGACTACCTGACGAACGCCGTGCCCAGGATCCAGCAGGCGCTCGGGCTCGGCGGGCTGAAGCCGGGCGGACCGGACACCACCAACGACCGCGGCAAGCAGCTCCGCGAGATCGTCGTGAACCGCTCGGGCGGACCCCGGCCCGGCGCCGAGGCGGCCTTCCCCCTCTGGAAGGACTTCCTGTTCAGCCTGGGCGCCCCCGCGACCGGCACCGGCCTGGCGCAGAACCCCTCACAGGTCGCCACCAACGCCGGTACGCGCTACACCCCGAACGCTCCGGTGGACGTGAACGCCACCGTGCAGCGGGTGCGCCCCGCCGACCCGGCCGACCGCCACTCCGCGCGCCTCTCCGAGATCCCGCGGATCTTCGGGCTGCCGACCGCCAAGGTCGTCACCCTGCACGGCCTGGGCGACATGTTCGTGCCGTTCTCCATGGAGGAGATCTACGGCTCGGAGGTCGCCCGGACCCACCGGTCGGGCCTGGTGGTACAGCGCGCGATCCGCACCGCGCAGCACTGCGAGTTCTCCCCGGCCGAGGCCGGGCAGGCCTGGGACGACCTGGCCCGCTGGGTGCACGGCGGCCCCCGGCCGGCCGGCGACCCGGTCACCGATCCCGCGCAGGTCGCGCGCCCGGACTTCGGGTGCCGGTTCACCGACCCGACCGGCGCCCCCGCCGGCACCCGCGCGCTCTTCCCCGCCTGCCCGAAGTCCTGAGATGGACACGACGATGAGCGAGGACGGACAGCGCGCGTACGCGCGGCGGTTGGCCGCCGAGTCGATCGCCGAGGGCGACCCCACCGGCTGGTTCGAGCGGCTGTACGCGGCCGCCCAGCGCGGGGAGGCGATCGTGCCCTGGGCCGACCTGGAGCCCAATCCGCTGCTGCGGGGATGGGTGCGGCCGGGCTCCGGCCGCGCCCTGGTCGTCGGCTGTGGGCTGGGCGACGACGCCGAGCACCTGGCCGGGCTGGGCTACGACGTGACCGCGTTCGACGTCGCCGAGAGCGCGGTCGCGCACGCGCGCGACCGGTTCCCCGGCTCCCGCGTGCACTACCGGGCGGCGGATCTGCTCGTCCCGCCGCCGGAGTGGCGGCGGGCGTTCGACCTCGTCGTGGAGAGCTACACGGTCCAGGTGCTCCGCGCGGAGGCGCGCGAGCGCGCCATCGCCAACACCGCCGACCTGGTCGCCCCCGGCGGAACACTCCTCGTCATCGCCCGCGCCCGGGAAGAGGCCGACGACCCCGGCCGGATGCCCTGGCCGCTGACGCGCACCGAGGTCGAGTCGTTCCCCCTGCCCGTCGTACGGATCGAGGACCTGTACGACGACGAGGACCCGCCGGTGCGCCGCTGGCGCGCGGAGTTCCGCAGGGCCGCCGCGGCCTAGGAGCCTTTCCGCAAGCCCTGACCCCGGTCACGGGCCCGGCGAGTCGCCCGTGACCTCCGACAGGATCGTGCGCGCCTCGTCGGGGTAGCTCTCGATCAGCCGCCGGAGCTCCGCGAGGTCCCCGCTCCGGTTGGAGCGTCCCACGGTCGGCAGCGCGAGGACCTTACGGAACTCCTGCAGTGCGCGGGCGAGGTCGTCGTTCATGCGGACTCGCCCGGTGCGGCGCAGCCCAACAGCAAAGAGAACACGAAAAGTAGTCAATCCACTACTGTTCGTATTCGCAAGTCACATCCCGGTCCGTACCTAACGTGTCCCGATCCGGACACCCCTAGGCGGGAGGCCGCCAGTCGGGCGAACGGCCGAGCAGCGCGAGCAGGCGGTCCCGGTCCGGAGTCTCCGAAGAGGCGTCGATCGCCGGCTCGAAGGCCAGCCCCGGGCCGCGGTCGGCCGGCGTGTCCGGCACCTTGAGCGCGATGGCGAGCGACGCGGCGACGAGTTCCTCGTCGGGCCGCCACGCGGCACCGATCGACGCCGCGACGTCCCACGCGTGGACGACGGTGTCGACGAGGTGGAATCCGATGGCGACGGCCGCCGGGAACCGGCCGCCGTCACGGACCTCCGGCAGGCTGAACTTCGCCTCAAGAACGCCCTCCGCGCCGAACGCCTCGTCGACGAGCGCCGCGGATCGCTCGTAGGCGCCGCGCGGGTCGCCGTCGATCCGCCCGTTCCGCCACTGGGACAGGTGCGTCTCCTCCCCCCGTGCGGCGGCGGCGAAGCCCTCGTTCTGGCTGACGATGTGGCGGAGCAGGCCGTACAGCGTCCAGTCCGGGCACGGAGTGGGCACGCTGAGCCGCTCCGGGCGGACCTGGGCGATGATCTCTGCGGCGAACGCCTGGGCACGCCGGTCGAGGTGACGGATGTCCATGACGAATGAGCGTAGGGACCAGGAGAGGCTCAACACCAGTTCCAAAACCGGCCGATAGCATTGGGCCAATATGGAGTTCCACGTCAGCCTCACCGACCGACGAGACCTGGCCGGTCAGATCTACCGGCAGCTCCGGGAGGCGATCCTCGACGGCCGGCTGCGGGTGGGCGAGGCGCTGCCCCCGACCCGGGAGCTGGCCCGGCGGCTCGACGTCGCCCGCAACACGGTGAGTGTCGCCTACGAGCGGTTGACCGCCGAGGGGTTCCTGGAGAGCCGGGTGGGCGCCGGCACCTTCGTCCACGAGGGCGGGCCGGCGTCACGGAGCGCCCCGGCCGAGTCGCCGCTCCGCCCGCGGCCCGTCTGGCGTTCGATCTCCCCCTGGCCCGACTGGCTGGACCAGCGACCGCGGTTCGACTTCCGGGTCGGGCTGCCGGACCACCGGCTGTTCCCGTACGAGGCGTGGCGCCGCCTGACCGCCCGCGAGCTGCGCCGCCCGGCGGAACCGGTGTACGGCGACCCGGCGGGGCATCCGGACCTGCGCGCGGCCGTCGCCCGGTACATCGGCGTCTCCCGCGCCGTCCGCGCCTCCGCGGGCGACATCATCGTCACCAGCGGCATCCAGCAGGCGCTCGACCTCATCGCGCGGGTGCTGCTCGACCCCGGCGACCACGTCGCCGTGGAGGCGCCCGGGTACGCCCCGGCCCGAATGCTGTTCCAGTCCCTGGGCCTGCGCGTCACCGGCGTCCCGGTCGACGCGGAAGGGCTGCGCGTGGACGCCCTCCCCCACGACGCCCGCGCCGTGTACGTCACGCCGTCGCACCAGTTCCCCCTGGGCATGCCGATGTCCCTCGCCCGGCGTACCGCGCTGCTGGCCTGGGCGGACCGGCACGACGCCGCCGTCATCGAGGACGACTACGACAGCGAGTTCCGGTTCGGCGGCCGGCCGATCGAACCACTGCAGAACCTGGACCACAGGGGACGCGTGCTCTACGTCGGCTCGTTCTCCAAGGTGCTGGTGCCGAGGCTGCGGGTGGGGTTCCTCGTGGCGCCGGCCTCGCTGCACGCGGCACTGTGCGCGGCCAAGTACGTCACGGACTGGCACGCGCCGGTTCCGACCCAGGCCGCGCTCGCCCGCTTCATCGACGAGGGGCTGCTCGCCCGGCACGTACGCCGGACGCGGCAGGAGTACGAGCGGCGGCACGAGCTCATCACGACGACGCTCCGCCGGGATTTCGCGGACCGGCTGGAGCTCGTGCCCTCCGCCGCGGGTCTGCACGTGAGCGCCTTCACGGCGGGCGACCCCGCGCCCGTACTCGAACGCGCCCGGTCCGCCGGAGTCGAGGCGCGGACGCTGGCCGAGGTCGCCAAGGACCCGTCGACCGCCCCGGGGATCGCGCTGGGTTACGGCGCCATCCCCACTGACCTGATCGGTGAGGGGCTGCGACGCCTGCGCGTTGCCTGGGACGCCGACCCGGACTAGCGTCTGGACAAGTGTCCACGCGCAGTCGGCCGACGGACCGCACGGGAGGTCCTCATGATGCGGATCGAGGTCGATCGGGACCTGTGCCAGGGCCACGCGATGTGCGAGCTGGAGGCCCCCGACGTCTTCGCGGTGCCGAGAAAGGGCACGGTCGAGCTGCTGACCGAGACTCCCCCGGCCGACCTGCGGCCCGACGTCGAGCGCGCCGTCCGCTACTGCCCCACCCAGGCCCTGCGACTCGTCGAGGACCGACCCTCCTGACCACATATCGAGACAATCCTTCTTACTTGATGAGACACCCCGTATGGTGACACCGGGAGGGGTGATCGTGATGATCAGGGAATGGGACGCCACGGTGTACGACGCGCTGCCACTGCCGCATCTGCGGTGGGGGCGGCGCACTCTGGACCGGCTGGCGCTCACGGGCGATGAGACGGTGCTGGAGGCCGGCTGCGGCACCGGCCGCGACACGGCCGAACTGCTCGACCGGCTCCCCCGGGGGCGTGTCATCGCGGTCGACGGGTCGGCGCGGATGCTCGACCGGCTCCGGTCCAAGCTCGCGGACCGCCTCGACCGGGCCGACGTCGTCCAGGCCGACCTGACGCGGCCGTTGCCGATCACCGAGCCGGCCGACGCCGCGTTCAGCGTGGCGACGTTCCACTGGATCCACGACCACGACGTGCTGTTCGCCAACATCGCGCGGGCGCTGCGGCCCGGCGCGCCGTTCGTCGCCGACTGCGGCGGACGGGGGAACGTCGCGCGGGTGCGGGCCGCGGTGGAGAAGGTGACCGGGGAGACGTCCGAGACGTGGCACTTCGCCGACCCCGAGGAGACGCGGCGACGCCTCGAACGGGCCGGCTTCACGGACGTCCGGGCCGCCCTCGTACCGGACCCGGCCCGCCTCGAACCGGGCGGGCAGTTCGAGACCTACCTCGCCACCGTGGTGCTCGGCGCGCACCTGGACCGGCTGCCGCCCTCCGAGCACCGGGCATTCGTGCGCGCGGTCGCGGCGGAACTGCCCGAGCCGGTGGTCGACTACGTGCGCCTGGAGTTCTCCGCCCGGCGGGCCGGAGGCTGACGGGCCCGGTCAGTCGGACAGGCGGGCGATCTCGCGCATCTTGTTCATCGTGTCGAGGGCTGCGACCTTGTACGACTTCGCCCGGGTGGTGCAGGAGTCCTCGCTGATCAGCGGGCATGCCGACCTGGCGATCCTGAAGTGCCCCAGGTGCCCCAGGTGCCCCAGGCTGGTGTCGGTCGGGATAGTAGATGGTCCCGCCGTTGAAGCCGTTGCCGGGCGGCACGCCGGCCAGGGTCGGGTCCGCACCTCGCTGGTACTGGTTGCGACGACCGCGTCGCCGTTGTCGCCACCGGCGCTCACGCTGATCGAAGCGCCGGACGCGACCTCGGGCACGGTAGGCGGAATGTCATCACTGACGATCCGGACGGTCGATCGAGCTCCTTTCTTCAGCGGGTCGGTCGAAGGTGGTGGTGGGGCGGAGCAAATATGAGCCGGGGAGGTATGTCAAGCGCCCGATGCACATCGTGCGAACGCGACGGGGCTGACTTCGGCTCATCTGGTGTTATCCGCGTAGATACACCTGGCCGGTGAAGCGCCGTCATGAAAGCTTTCATAGGCGATCCACGCTCAGTAAGGGGTCGTCGAAAGTTTTCGACAGCGCACTCGCCCACTGGAATAGGTAGGTGACGTAGGCAGACCACGATGAGCATCCGAAATATTTTCGAAAGTCTTGACACGTTTTCCGGGCGTTACTCACACTGAGTCCCCGAGGCGGTTGGGCGTGCCAGGCGTGGCAAGGCCCACCATCTGGCGACGCCTTGGTGGTGTGCGTTCCCGGCGATGGGACGCGGCGTCGATTCCGCGGGGGTGTCCCCGCGTTTCC
This sequence comes from Actinoallomurus vinaceus, assembly GCF_039542055.1. NCBI lineage: Bacteria > Bacillati > Actinomycetota > Actinomycetes > Streptosporangiales > Thermomonosporaceae > Actinoallomurus > Actinoallomurus vinaceus. Next base: position 8,597 of record NZ_BAABHK010000029.1, on the reverse strand, counting down.
GACATTTCCCGTGCTTCAGTAATGGAGGCTCAGGAGTGAGCACCAAAGAAAGACCCTCGCCCGGAATCCGGCGATCCGTCGGCCGCTTCCGTCGGGCTCTGGTCGCCCTCGCCCTCGGCGTCGCCGGGGCGACGACCGTTGCGCTGGCGGTGGCGGTTCCTTCGAATGCCGCGGCGAGTACGCTCGGCGCGGCTGCCGCGCAGAGCGGGCGGTACTTCGGCACTGCCATCTCCGCGGGCAAGCTCGGCGACTCGGCGTACACCACGATCGCGGGCCGTGAGTTCACCATGGTGACGCCCGAGAACGAGATGAAGATCGACGCCACCGAGCCGCAGCAGGGCCGGTTCAACTTCACCGCCGGCGACCAGGTCTACAACTGGGCGGTGCAGCACGGAATGCAGGTCCGCGGCCACACCCTGGCCTGGCACTCCCAGCAGCCGGGCTGGATGCAGAGCCTGAGCGGGAGCGCGCTGCGCCAGGCGATGATCAATCACATCAATGGCGTGATGGCCCACTACAAGGGCAAGCTCGCGTACTGGGACGTGGTGAACGAGGCCTTCGCCGACGGCGGCTCCGGGGGCCGGCGCGATTCCAACCTGCAGCGGACCGGCAACGACTGGATCGAGGTGGCCTTCCGTACCGCACGGGCGGCCGACCCGAACGTCAAGCTCTGCTACAACGACTACAACATCGAGGACTGGAGCGCCGCCAAGACCCAGGGTGTCTACACCATGGTCAAGGACTTCAAGTCCCGCGGCGTCCCGATCGACTGCGTCGGCTTCCAGTCTCACTTCAACAGCGGCGACCCCTACAAGAGCAACTTCCGCACCACCTTGCAGAACTTCGCCGCCCTGGGCGTCGACGTGGCCATCACCGAGCTGGACATCCAGGGCGCCTCGGCCACGACCTACGCCAACGTGACCAACGACTGCCTGGCCGTCTCGCGTTGCGTCGGCTTCACGGTCTGGGGCGTACGGGACAGCGACTCCTGGCGGTCCGGCGACACCCCGCTCCTCTTCGACGGCAACGGCAACAAGAAACCTGCCTACACCTCTGTTCTGGGCGCCCTCAACGCCGGGTCATCCTCCACGCCGACTCCCACGCCGCCCGACGGCAGCGGACAGATCAAGGGCGTCGCCTCCGGCCGCTGCCTGGACGTGCCCAACGCCAGCACGACCGATGGCATCCAGGTGCAGCTGTGGGACTGCAACGGCAACAGCAACCAGCAGTGGATCTACACCTCCGCCAACGAGCTCAAGGTCTACGGCGACAAGTGCCTGGACGCCGCCGGCACCGGCAACGGCGTCAAGGTACAGATCTACTCCTGCCACGGCGGCGACAACCAGAAATGGCGCGTCAACTCCGACGGAACCATCGTCGGCGTCCAATCCGGACTGTGCCTGGACGCCTCTGGCCAGGGCACCGGCAACGGCACCCAGATCCAGCTGTACTCCTGCTGGGGTGGCAGCAACCAGCAGTGGTCCCGCAGTTGACCCGGGAGGAGGAGGTTCCCATGTACAGAGCACGTATCAGTAAGGGGCGCCGCGCGCTGACGGCGGCGCTGGTCATGGTGGCCGCGGGCGCGGTCGCCCTCGCAGTCACCCTGGTGGCCGACCCGGCTCGGGCCGACGTCACCGGTGCCCTGCGCGGCGTCGGTGCCGGCCGGTGTCTGGATGTGCCGGGCCAGAGCCAGACCGACGGTACCTTCCTGCAGATCTATGACTGCTGGGGCGGCGCGAACCAGCAGTGGACCTCGACCTCCAGCGGCCAGCTGACCGTGTACGGCAGCAAGTGCCTGGATGTGCCGAACCACGCGACCGCCGCCGGTACCCGGGTGGAGATCTGGACCTGCAACGGTGGTGCCAACCAGCAGTGGCGCGTGAACTCCGACGGCACGGTGGTCGGCGTGGAGTCCGGGCTGTGCCTGGACGTCACGGGCGCCGGTACGGCCAACGGCACCGCGGTGGATATCTGGACGTGCAACGGCGGTTCCGGCCAGAAGTGGACCGGCCTGTCGGGCACGACCCCGACGCCGACCCCGACCGGCACGTGCTCTCTTCCGTCGACGTACCACTGGACGTCAACGAATCAGTTGGCGACGCCGCAGCACGGGTGGGTCTCGCTCAAGGACTTCAGCAACGTCGTCTACAACGGCAAGCACCTGGTCTATGCGTCGAACGTGTCGGGATCGTCGTACGGTTCGATGGCCTTCAGTCCCTTCACGAACTGGTCTGACATGGCTTCGGCCGGCCAGACCGGGATGAGTCAGGCCACGGTGGCGCCTACGCTGTTCTACTTCGCGCCCAAGAACATCTGGGTCCTGGCGTACCAGTGGGGTGCGTGGCCCTTCATCTACCGGACGTCGAGCGACCCCACCAACCCCAACGGCTGGTCCTCGCCGCAGGCGCTGTTCACCGGCAGCATCTCGGGCTCCGGCACCGGCCCGATCGACCAGACTCTGATCGGTGACGGTTCGAACATGTACCTGTTCTTCGCCGGTGACAACGGCAAGATCTATCGGGCGAGCATGCCGATCGGGAACTTCCCGGGTAGCTTCGGCTCGTCGTACACGACGGTGATGAGCGACTCGACGGCCAACCTGTTCGAGGCGGTTCAGGTCTACAAGGTCCAGGGTCAGAACCAGTACCTGATGATCGTTGAGGCGATGGGGGCGAATGGGCGGTACTTCCGCTCGTTCACGGCCTCCAGCCTGAGCGGTTCGTGGACCCCGCAGGCCGGCAGCGAAAGCAACCCGTTCGCGGGCAAGGCCAACAGCGGGGCCACCTGGACCAACGACATCAGCCATGGTGACCTGGTCCGCAGCAACCCTGACCAGACCATGACCATCGATCCCTGCAACCTGCAGCTCCTCTACCAGGGCAAGTCCCCCAGCGCCAGCGGCCCCTACGACCAACTGCCGTGGCGTCCGGGTCTGCTGACGCTGCAGCGCTAGCCTGCGTGATCCACGGTGATCGCGAGCTGGTGGCCGCCGGCGTGTAGGTGAGCCGCGTGCCCCTCCCGCAACGGAACCGACGGTGTCGAGTCGACCAGGTTCCCGCGTGGGAGGGGCACCTTTGCAGAGCGTGCGGCACGGCCCCCCTGCGTGCCTCCGTTCAGAGGGCGAGGATCTGCCAGTCCTGGTTGGCGCCGCCGGTCGTGGGCCACTGAATGACGTTGGCGCCGTCGGCGGTGGAGGCGTTGGCGACGTCGGCGCACCAGCCGTTGCGGACGTTGACGATCCGGTAGTAGCCACTCGTGGTCGAGGGGACGAGCTTCCACCACTGGTTGTCGCCGCCGTTGTCGGTCCACTGGTCGAGGTTCGCGCCCTGGGTGGAGCCGCCGGGGCTCTCCAGGACCTTGCCGCTTCGGACGTTGACGAGCCGGTAGGAGCCGTCGGCGTTCGGCACCAGCTTCCACTGCTGGTTGGTGCCGCCGTTCCAGGGCCATTGGATGATCGTGGCGCCGTCGGCGGTGGAACCGTTGGCGACGTCCATCACTTTGCCGCTGTTGCGGTTGACCAGCTTGTAGGTACCCAGCTCCGCGGTGAAGGGCCGGTCGTAGATCTCCAGGTTGCGGATGGACGCCCACACACCGGCCGGGAGCCCGGTGACGGTGACGCGCACGTACCGTGCCTGGGCGCTGAAGAGGGCGACCTGAACCTGGCTGGTGCTGGTGGTGGCGGTCAGGTCGGCCAGCGTGGTCCAGGTGGTGTTGTCCGTTGAGCCCTCGATCTTGTAGCGGTAGTTCGTGCTGTCCTTCTCCCAGGCGATGCGGGCGCCGGTCAGGGAGCGGGCCGAGCCGAGGTCGACCTTGAGCCAGTGGCCGGTGTTGCCGTCGTTCGCGGACCAGCGGGTGGAGGTGGCCCCGTCCACGGCGTTGGCGGCGTAGTTGCCCTTGGAGCTCTCCACGCTGTCGGCCGACGCCGTCTTGCCGGCGGCGATGTCGGCCGGCTGCACGCTCCGGTCGAGCGTGACCCCGACGACGCTGTCCTCGGGGTGGGTGGTGCGGTCGATGCCGGTGATCGTGACCCGGCCGTCGCCGCCGACGGTGTACGAAAGGCTGTTTCCCGAGCGTACGTCGAACACGCGGGTGACCTGGGCGTCGCCGACCGGCGGGGTGGTGAAGCCGGTGCCGCTGTAGCCGGGCAGCAGGTGGATGTAGAAGGTGTTGTCCTTGTACGTGTACCCGTACTGGCCGTCCACCGGGTTCCATGGGCCGCCGCGGGTGCCGTAGATCGACTGGCCGCAGGCGGTCATGAAGGTGCCGATTCGCCGCAGCAGGTTGGCCTGGGCGTCGGAGACGGTGCCGTGCCGGTCGGGGCCGACGTTGACCATCGCGGTCATGTTCCGCACCCAGCAGTTGACCAGGATGTTCATGGCGGTGCCGTAGCTCATGACGGTGGCGCTGGAGTTGTAGCCCCAGGTGCCGCAGACGGTGAAGACCTTCTCGACGAGCTTGCCGGTGCGGATCGTCCCGGTGGGTACCGAACCGCCCTCGTCGCTGGCGTAGTCGCCCATCCAGCCGGAGCGGGAGGTGGCCACGATGTCCGGCTGATGCTTGCGCACCATGCCCATCAGCCCCAGCGGGTTGCCCGCCGCGTCGGTCTCGCCGTACGTGGAGTCCACCGGCCACTGATTGGTGGGGGCGCGGTACTGGCCGGGCTCCCAGAAGAACGCGCCGTCGGCGTCGCTGCCCTGCTCGGCGATCCAGCCGCCGTCCCACCACAGGTCGTCGATCACACCGTACCGGGTGACCAGTTCCTTGACGGACTCGTACACCTCGGTCTTCATGATCCGCGCGTTCTCCTTGTGCGCCGGATCGGTGGTGTAGTTCCAGGGGTTCGGGGCGCAGTTGGTGCCATAGACGTCGTAGTAGCCGGGGTAGCGCCAGTTGATCGGCGAGTAGTACAGACCGACCTTCAGCCCGGCCGTCCGCACGGCGGCGACGTAGTCCTTGACGAAGTCGCGGTTCAGGGGCGCCTGGCCGGAGTTCCAGCTGTTGGGGTGGTTGAGCGGCCACAGCGCGAACCCGTCGTGGTGACGCGTGGTCAGCGTCACGTACTTCGCCCCGAAGTCCTTGGCCAACTGCGCCCAGGCCGCCGGGTCGTAGGCATCCGCCGTGAACTGCTCACTGGTGGCGTCGGTGACGTACTTCCGGTAGTCGCTCGGCGTGATCGGAGCGTTGTGCATCCACCACTCGCCCTTCGCCGGGCCCGCGTACACACCCCAGTGGATGAACATGCCCAACTTGGCGTCCTGCAGCCACTGGATCTTGGAATCCGGCTGCTGCTCGACGCCCATGTCGGTCTTCGGGATCCGCAAGGGAGGAAGCGGCAAGGGGTCGGTCGTCCCGGCGTACGCGGGCGTCGCCACCGCGACGGGGTCGACCGCGGCGGCCACCGTGATGACCGCCATGCCGACGAGAACCGATCTTCGGGAGATGGATTCCGGCAACGTGGTTCCTCCTGTTCGATTGTCGGAAGCCGCCCGGAGCCGGCGACCCTCGACTAGGCGGCAGGGCGACTCGGCAGGTGGTGCCGCGAGCCCATGGGAGCCCTGCTTCCCGTCCCTCTCCGCCTCAGAGACATTGGATGGATTAACCAACACCGGCGTTGCGTCTGTCTAGACTTGTGACCCATTTTCCTCCAGAAAGTCGGCTAGCGCCCGATGAAGCGGCCCTAGCGTTGCAGCACGACATGGGATGTCTCTGTGGAAGATGTCAGCGCTCCGAGTTCAAGACCGGAACGGTTCGAAGCGTTGACGAGGCCCCCGTCGCGCCTTACCGTGCTCCACAGAAACGAACACCTTCCGACATTTTTCGAAGTCCCCAGGTGGATCCCGCCCCCCGGCCCAACGCCGACCCTGCCTCTCCGCCGCGCTTTCCATGAAGGAACGCCATGCTCCGCCGTGCCGGTTTGATCCTGTCGGCCGTACTCATGGGCGTGCTCGGGCTGCTGCCCACCGGTGCGCCCGCGCAGGCCGCTTCCGTCACCGTGACCAACGCGACTCAGTTCACCGACACCACCGGCGCCGTGGTCCACGCCCACGGCGGCGGCGTGATCAAGGTTGGTTCGTACTACTACTGGTTCGGCGAGAACCGCAATGCCGACAACTCCTTCAAGTACGTCTCGGTCTACCGGTCGACCGACCTGAAGACCTGAGAGTGGCGCAACAACGTCCTCACCAGAACAGCGCCGCCGAGCTGGCGTCTGCCAACATCGAGCGGCCGAAGGTCATCTACAACAGCACCACTGGCAAGTACGTGATGTGGATGCACAAGGAATCGGCCACCGACTACACCCAGGCCCGGGTCGCCGTCGCGGTCTCGGACACGGTCGACGGCCACTACACCTACCTGCGCAGCTTCCGGCCCCTGGGCATCACCTCGCGGTCCCGCCGGCCTTACAAGGCGGCGGCGCTGACGGCGCGAACGCCTGGCAGCGGTTCCGGCACATTCCGCCGGCCGCCCGCCGCCCAGCCCATCCGACCAGCGCTCGCCCCCGACTCCCGGGCGTCCGAACGCCCGGGCTCCACCCGACCACTGGGAAAGCCGCATGCACTCGCCACATGTGTTCTCAGGATTCCGAACCGACAGCCGGCCCGAACGCCCCGCACGTTATGGCGGCCGCAGGCACCGGGCCCTGTCCGCCATCGCCGTCCTGCTGGCCTCGCTGACGGGCATCCTCCTGCCCGCCGGTCGGTCGCACGCCGCCGACACCAGCATCACCGTCGACTTCGCCACCGCCGGAGGCGCCCCCACTTACCACGCCTCGGGCATGATCTACGGGATGACCCCGGACGGGGCGCTGCCGCAGGACCACTTCTTCAAGGACATCAGGTGGCACTTCATGCGGGCCGGAGGCGCACAGCTGAACAGCGGCGGCTACGCCACCAGCCTCGCGGACTACCAGACCCGCTGGAACGCCACCCTCGCCCAGTACAAGCGCACCGTCGCCCTCGGGGGCACGTTCGTGCTGCTGCCGCACGACCTGTGGGGCGCCGACGGCACCACCAGTCAGGGCTGGCCCGGCGACAACGGCAACTGGACGCTGTTCGACAACTTCGTCACCCAGCTCATCAATGACGTCAAAGCAAACAACATGACGGTCGAGTGGGATCTGTGGAACGAGCCCGACGGCAGTGGCTTCTGGGGCGCCTCGCAGGCGCAGTACCTGCAAATGTGGTCGCGCTTCTACGCCCGTGTCCGGGCGGCGTTCCCCGGCCAGTTCATCGTCGGCCCGAGCATGGCGGGCCAGCCCACCTCCTCCAACACCTGGTGGACGACCTATCTGAACTACGTCAAGGCGAACAACGTCGCCCCGGACATCTACAGCTGGCACGACGAACCCGCCGATCCCGTCCCGGGCGCTGCCAGCGCCAACTCCACCCTTTCCGCAGCGGGTCTGTCGAACACCCGTCCGTACCAGATCAACGAGTACGCCGCGCTGTCCCAGCAGAACCCCGGCGGCGGTGCATGGTACATCGGCCGCCTCGAACGCGCCGGCGCCGACGGCCTGCGCGGCAACTGGGCATCGGGCACCAACCTGCACGACGACGAAGCGAACCTGCTCACCAAGATCGGCAGCCAGTACCTGCCGCTCGGCGAGTGGTTCATGTACCGCTACTACGGCTCACAGACCGGCAACATCGTCAACCTCATCCCGGGCACCGGCACCGACGGGCTGGCCACCAAGGACAACACCGCGGGCAACGCCAAGATCCTGCTCGGCAGCAACGGCAACACCGGCAACGTCACCGTCAACCTCACCGGCCTGAACACCACCTCGGTCGTCGCGAACGGCCAGGTCCGCGCCGTCGTCCAGCGCATCCCCTACAACAACGGCGCCGCCGTCACCGGCCCCACCACCATCTCCGACACCACCCTCGCGGTCACCAACAACGCCGCATCCGTCAGCATCCCGTTCAGCAACGCCAAGGACGGCTACACCGTCACCTTGCTCCCGCCGTCCAACACCACGATCTCCACAGTCGCCGTGAGCGAGAACAGCGGCCTGTGCCTGGACGACACCAACCTCAGCACCGCCAACCTCACCCAATACCAGCAGTACTACTGCGAGGGCGGCTACCAGCAGATGTTCGATCTCAAGCCGGTCACCGGCCGGGCGAACACCTACACGGTGGTCGATGAGCTCAGCGGCAAGTGCCTGGACGTCAAGGACGCATCCACCGCCGACGGCGCCGCCGTCATCCAGTACACCTGCAACGGCGCAACCAACCAGATGTTCACCCTCAACCCCGTCAGCGCGCTCGGCAACAGCCAGGACTACCAGCTGGTCGCCGTCCACAGCGGCAAATGCGTCGACGTCTCCGACGTCTCCACCGCGCCCCGAGCACTGATCCACCAGTGGACCTGCGACCCGGCGAGCGCCCTCAGCACCAAGAAGAACCAGATCTGGCGGCTGCAGGGCAAGGCCTGACCACCAAGCTCCGAGGCCGCCCGGCGCTTGGTCGGGACTGTCTGAAAGATCGTGGGCGGGCTGGTGATCCGGCAGGCTGGAGCTGACGCTCTGGCCGGAAAGGATCACTGTGACCGACGCTGAAGAAACCAACGAGCAGGTGCCGGCGGCCGGCCTGGAT
>NZ_BAABHK010000028.1:0-101500 GCF_039542055.1 Actinoallomurus vinaceus | reverse complement strand
CGCAACCGCCGCAACTGCGCCCCCAGCACAATACGCAGCACCGTCGGACCACCACGATGATGACCGAACAGGCTGCTCACGGCAGTCTCGCCGTCAGGCTGAGAACCGATCACTGCACTCCCCTCAGGACACCGGAATCCGCCCAGTGTCCCACCGGGGGCGCCGATTGCAAAGCGGTCACGTCAAACGTGCATGCGGACGGTCAAAGGAGCATGTGGTCGAAGTCTCCGTCCTTGGCCCCCTGGATGAAGGCATCGATCTCGGCACGCGTGTAGAGCAGCGCCGGGCCGTCCGGGAAGCGTGAGTTCCGTACGGCGATGGCGCCATCGGGCAGCTGCGCCAGCTCGACACAGTTGCCGCTCGGGTTGCTGGCCCGGCTCTTGAGCCAGCTGACCTCCTTCAAGCAGGTCGCCGACATTCCGTTGTAGGCCTGATACATCCTCGCCCCTCCAAGCCTCTGTCGAGAATGCCCGGTCGCACCAGGTGGCGCCGGCCGGGCGCCGCTCCCCCCACACGCTGCACGCTCAGATGCACGTGCATTTGAGTGTGCAGCCGTGCTTGCATATGCACGACTTGAGGAGCAAGATAGCGGAAGCGGCGCACCGGGCGCCCCGCGACGAACACGACTTCCCCAGGGTTCGCCAATGACCATGTCCCCCCTGCGTGAGACCACCGGCATCCCCCTCGCCCACCGGGGTTGGGATGACTGGCTGACACGTCTCGACAACGCCCCGCACCAGGTTCCCGACCGCCCGTGGGTGGCCGCCCGGAACCTGCCCGCCGAGGCGGAGTCGCCGAAGATCGCGCGGGACGTCACGAAGACCACGCTGACGGAGTGGAGCCTGGGCCAGTTCTACGACGACGCGTCCATCGTCGTCTCCGAACTCGTGACGAACGCGGTCCGCCATGGGCTGCGCTGCGGTGCCGGCGTCGAAGAGGCCCTCCGGCTCGTGCTGATCCGCTACCGCTGTCACCTGGTCTGCATGGTGACCGACCCGGCGGACCGCGCCCCGGCCATGCGGGAGCCCGACTACGTCACCGAGACCGGGCGGGGCCTGCATATCATCGACGCCATCAGCCGGGCCTGGGGCTGGACCCCTCTGCTGGGCGGCGGCAAGGCCGTCTGGGCCGCGTTCTCCATCACCTGACCACCGCAGCCCCAACGCGTTACCGGTCACATCACCGCTCGTACGCAGGACTCCGCCGTGCGTCCACGTCGCGGTTCCTCCACGCCACCGCTCGCCGGCGCGTCTCCGTCGTACGGACGTGTATCACCGCGGCGTGGAGCCGGGATCGGTGATCCACTCCACGTGCCCGTCGGTGATCGCCAGCATCCGTTCGGCGGCGTCCCCCTGCCGCAGGCGTGCCGCGAAGGCGACCGGCCCCAGCTCCCGCGAGGCTTCGAGGGACAGGTGGAACAGCGCGTGCGTCCGGCCCACGGCCGCGATGGCCTCGTCGAAGCGGTCGCGGCGATCCTCCGGGACGTGGATGCGCGTGGCGGCGTGGAAGACGACGACCGGCGTGCCCGGGGGCACGTCCGCGACCAGGCGCGGGAGCACCTCCACGGCGTCACCCGCGATCGTCCGCGGCGGGTCGGCGGCGGCCGCTTCCAGGGCCGCGGCCTGCAGGTCCGCCTGTTCCCGGTTCTCCGGCCAGATCAGGGAGCGCAGCCACAGCCGCTCGTCCGGGTCGGTGACGTCGATGGGATGCAGATCCACGCCGACGCGATCGGCGACGGCCGGGAGGGGCCCGAGGTCCGGCGCCGGCCCGGTGCCCTCCCATCGGGTGCGGATCTCGACCGGTGAGGCCGGCGGCCCCCAGGTCCGGCCGCCGAGGTCGTAGCGATAGTCGTCGAACCGCAGCAGCAGGCCCGCGCTGCACCCGATCTCGATCAGCGTCACGGGCTCGTCGGTCGCGCGGGCGACCGCGGCGAGGCCGAGCCGCAGGACCGTCGCCCGCTTGACGACGTTCGTCTGGACCATGCGGCGCCGCATCAGGGCGACGAGCTCCGGCCGCCGGGCGAGGCAGAAGTCGGTGAACGCCGGGCCCGGATCGCCGTCCGGCGGCTGCGCGGACCCGGTCGAGGGATACCAGGCCGCCAGGTCGTGCGACGGGTCCCGGAGCAGCAGACAGTGCACCGCCGCGAACAGCAGGTTCGTGGGGAGCCGACCGGCAGGGGCCTGCGCGGCGATCGCCAGGAGCCGCTCGTCCGCCGCGACGACCGTACCGAGCCGACCGTAGAGCGGAGACGTGGGGAAGTCGCGGGGCGCGTCCGCGAAAAGACGGGTCAGGTCAGAGGCCATACCCGGATGCTGACGACGCTCATCGATGTTGGTCAACGTTGATTATCGTCAATGGCCTTCATGGACGCCCTGCGCCACCGCGGTGATCCGCGACAATCGGGGCATGCGATTCGGCATCTTGGGTCCTCTGGAGGTCCGCGCCTCCGAGGGCGCCGCGGTCGCGGTCGGCGGCCCGCGCGTACGCGCGCTGCTCGCCCTGCTGCTGCTCGACGCGGGCAGAGTGGTGACCGCCGAGCGCCTCATCGACGCCCTGTACGGCGAGGATCCCCCGGCCGGGGCCGCGAACGCCCTGCAGTCCCAGGTGTCGCGGCTGCGGCGTGGCCTCCGGGCCGCCGACGGATCCGGCGACCTGGTGGAGTTCCACCCGGCGGGGTACCGGCTGGCGATCGACCCGGACGACGTGGACGCCCTCCGTTTCGAACGGCTCGCCCGGGACGGCCGACGCGCCCTCGTGGCCGGTGACCACGCCGGCGCCGCCGCCCTGCTGCGCGAAGGCCTCGATCTCTGGCGCGGCCCCGCGCTGGCCGACGTGACCGCCGCGTCGTACGCCGAGGCGCAGGCCGCCCGGCTCGAAGAGCTGCGGTTGGACGCCTTCGAAGACCACGCTGAGGCGCGGCTCGCGCTGGGGGACCACCGCGACCTGGTGACCGAACTCCAGCACCTCGTGGCGGCCCATCCCCTCCGGGAGCGCCTGCGCGGCCAGCTCATGCGCGCCCTGTACGGGGGCGGCCGGCAGGCCGAGGCGCTCGCGGTGTTCGAGGACGCGCGGCGTACGCTCGCCGACGAGCTGGGCGCCGATCCCTCGCCGGAGCTGGTCCAGATCCACCTCGCCATCCTCCGGGCCGATCCCGCCCTGACCGCCGCCCCTCCGCGGGAGCGCGAATCGGCCCCTTCGCCGGTGGCCCGGAGCGCGCTGGCCGCCCAGCTCACCAGCTTCGTCGGGCGCCAGGAGGAACTCGCCCGCGTCGGCGGGCTGCTCACGGCCGAACGCCTCGTCACGCTCATCGGGCCGGGCGGCACCGGCAAGACCCGCCTGGCGATCGAGGCGGGCGGCCGCCTGCCGGGCGAGGTCCGCTTCGTCGACCTCGCCGTGATCGAGAGCCGCCCCAAGGACGGGGTCGGCACGGTGGCCCAGACGGTCATCGACGCGCTCGGGATCCGGGAGGCCGGCCGGATGCCCGCCGTGCCGGGCTCGCACCCCGACCCGGCCGGACGGCTCGTCGAGGCCCTCGCCGACCGGGACCTTCTGCTGATCCTGGACAACTGCGAGCACGTGATCGACGAGGCGGCCGGGCTCGTACACCGGCTGCTCGGCGCCTGTCCCGGCCTGCGGGTGCTGGCGACCAGCCGGGAGGCCCTCGGCATCACCGGTGAGGCGCTGTGCCCCCTCACCCCGCTCGCCGTCCCGCCGCCCGGCGCGGATCCGGCCGACGCGCTCGGCTATCCGGCGGTGCGGCTGTTCGCCGACCGGGCGGCCGCCGTACGCCCGGGCCTGGAGCTCGACGCCCCGGCCGTCGCCACCATGGTGCGCGTCTGCGACGCGCTCGACGGACTGCCGCTGGCGATCGAGCTGGCGGCGGCGCGGCTGCGCACGCTCACCGTCGAGGAGGTCGCCGCGCGCCTCGGGACGCCGGACGGACCCGGCCCGTACGACCGGTTCCGGCTGCTGTCGCGGGGTGATCGGACGAAGGCCCCTCGCCACCGCACCCTGCGCGCCGTCGTGCAGTGGAGCTGGGATCTGCTCGGCGAGGACGAACGCCTGGTCGCCCGGCGGGTGACCGTGTTCGCGGGCGGTGCCACGCCGGGCGCGGCGGCACGGGTCTGCGGCCTCTCCGAGGAGGAGGCCGACGACCTGCTCACCGACCTCGCCGACAAGTCCCTCGTCGAGGGCGACGGCGGGCGGTACCGAATGCTCGACACCATCCGTGAGTTCTGCGCCGAGCGGCTGGCCGAAGCCGGCGAGACGGAGACGGCCCGTGCCGCGCACGCCGCATACTTCCTCGAGCTGGCCGAGACCGCCGAGCCCCACCTGCGCCGGGCCGAGCAGCTGGAATGGCTGGCCCGGCTGAACGCCGAACGCGGCAACCTCCTGGCGGCGCTCCGCGTGCTCGTCGACACGGACCACCCCCGGGCGTTGCGGATGCTCGCGGCGATGGCGGCCTACTGGTGGCTGCGCGGGCTGCGCAGCGAGGGCGCCGCGACCGCCACCGAACTGCTCGCCCTGATCGGCCCCGAGCCGCCGGCGGGAATGGACGAGGAGTACGCGCTGTGCGTCATGCTCGCCCTGCACGGCGGCGGCGACGACCCTGCTCTCGACGGCTACCGGCGCCGCATCGATTCGATCATGGCGGATCTGGGCTCGGGCCGGCCGACGCTACGGCCGATGTCCACCCTGCTCTGGGCGCTGAACGCCGGTCCCTCCGAGGCCAACGTCGACTTGCAGGAGGCGCGGATGGGCCGGGATCCGTGGTCCGTCGCCCTTCGCCATTTCGGTTACGCCTACCGCCGGCTGCTCGCCGGCGACCTCACCGGCGCCGACGCCGAGTTCTCCCGGGGAGAGACTGGATTTCGCGCGTTCGGTGACCGCTGGGGGCTGTCGGCGATGCTGCAGGAGCGAGGCCGGGTCGCCGTGTGGCGCGGTGACTGGAAGAGGGCGCAGGCGCTGATCGACGAGTCCCTCGAGTATCTCCGGCAGCTCGACTCCGCCGAGGACATGGCGGACTGCCTGCAGTTGATCGCCGAGATGCGGATCCGCCGCGGCGACGTCGACGGCGCCCACCAGGCCTACGAGCGCGCGCATGCGCTGGCCCGCCGGGCGGGCGGAGCGGAGAAGATCGCCGACACCCTCGTCGGGCTGGGAGAGGTCGCCCGGTTGCGCGGCGACCTGGCGGAGGCACGCCGCCACTATGAGGCCGCGCTGAGCCGATGCGCGACGGAGAAGTTCGCCGTCCTCTGGACCCGGGGATCGGCGCTGATCGGGCTCGGCCGGGTCGCCGAGGCGGAGGGCGACGCCGTCCAGGCCGAGGCCTGGTTCCGTCAGGCGATCGCCATCGGTCTCGGACAGGGGGACTTCCGGCTCCTGGCCCACGCCGCCGAGGCCCTGGCCGGAGCGACCGTGCTCCAGGGCGACGGCGAGCAGGCCGCCCTTCTTCTCGGGGCCGGGGCCGCGCTGCGCGGTCTCTCCCTGGCGGGAGATCCCGACGTCGCCCGGGTGGCCGACGGGGCACGGGACCTCATCGGCGCGGATGCCGCCGCGACCGCCCGGGAACGCGGCGCGACGATGTCACGAGACGAGGTGCTCGCCCTGCTCACCGCCGCGTAGCAGGCACGCCCGGCCGCATGGGCGCGATGAGGTGCTCGCTCCGCTCACTTCCGCGTGGGGCTGGCCCGGCCCGCGTGGACGTCGTGTCGATTACCCGGCAGGTCATCGACGCGCCGTCACCGGCCATGCTGGGGTACGGCCCGTACGAGCCGCACGGCGTGACGCGGGAGGACGGGATGGACGAGGTGATCATCGGCGTGGTCGCCGTTCTCTTCGGCGGGATGGGGGTCTACGGCCTGATCGCGCCGGCCGCGCTCCTGGCCCCGTTCGGCACCCTGGTGCGCTCGGCGGATGGCCGCAACGAGGTGCGCGCGGTGTACGGCGGGTACGGCGTCGCGGTCGCGCTGACGCTCGTGCTCGCCCTCCTGGACGACGGGCTGCGGGCCGGACTGGTCACCGCCGTGGCGCTGGCCCTCGCGGGCATGGCGGCCGGCCGGATCATCTCGTTCGCGGCCGAGCGACCGGCCGGCTTCTTTCCAACCGTCTTCTACCTGCTCGTAGAAGCGGCGCTGGCCGCCGCGCTGGCGACCGCCCGCTGATCGGGGGGCGGTACTCCGGCGGCCCTCGTACGACCGCGCGGCGGCCGGGCGGCCACGCGCAGACTGACCGCCGATCCTGATCGGCCGGTCCTGAGACCAGCCGCTGATCCTGATCCGCCGGTCCTGAGACCGGCCGCTGATCCTTGCGGGCCACTCCGGTGCCGGCCGGTGGAGGGCCTGAAGAACGACGAAGGCCTGACCACCGTGTGGTGATCAGGCCTTCGACCTGCTGTAGTCCCGACCGGATTTGAACCGGCGTTACCGCCTTGAGAGGGCGGCGTCCTAGGCCACTAGACGACGGGACCTCAGTGTCTCGCTCGCTCGGTCTCCCTCGCGGGCGACGCCCAGCTTAGCGGACGTTCTCCCCTTGTACGAACCGGGTATCGATCTACCCGAGCCCTACATGAGAAGCGGGTCGCTTCCGGTCTCACCGGAGGACCCTGCCGACTCGCCGGGGCCGAACCTCGTCCCCGCCTGCCGACTCCTCAACTGTACCGGGTGATCACAACGACGCCAAACCACGCTCGGCGGACGGAGCGGGATCAGCCACCGACCAGCGGGACGAGCCTGATGAAGACGACCTCCGTGCCCGCGCCGAGCTCGACGACCTCATCGAGCTCGTCGGCCTGGCGGTCGCCGACGAGCAGGATGAAGCCGTTCCGGCCGAAGGCCCGCTCGGCGAGGTCGGCCTGCCGTTCCGCGTCGATGCGCCTCGCCTCGCGCAGGAGGTAGCCGTTCAGCTCCGCCTCCGCGTCGTCGGGCCGTACGAGGCCGCGGAAGTGGCGCGACGGCCGCGCGTTGTGCCGGGCCACCTCCTCGCGCACCCGCGTCCGGATCAGGTCGCGCACCGTGACGAGGTCCGGCAGGTCGGGCAGGGACATCTCGTCGAGTCGCCGCCCCGTCGCGGTCTCGTCCCGGACCGTCACGCTCGCCATCACGCGCTCCGCTCGATCTGCCGGAGGATGTCCGGGTCGGTGATGTCCGCGTCGTCGGCCAGCAGGAACGCCTTGCTGAGGATCAACGACAGCCGCTCGTCCTCGAAGGGGAGGAACAGCCCGTCCCCCGCGGCACCGCGGGACGAGGGGACGATGCACAGGTAGGCGTCGTCCGGCTCCATGAGGATGTTGGCCGAGCCGAGATGGATCTTGTACGTGCGCCGGGAGCCCCGTACGCGCAGGAACCGCCCGCTCAGCTCGACGCGGTCGGCGATCCTGGTGCGGGGCAGGAGCCGGGCGAGCGCGTCGCGGCGCACCTCGGCGGAGGCGCTGAGATCCCCGAAGCCGGCCCGGTGCCAGTAGTCGCGGTACCGGTCCTCCCCCCGGTCGGTCCACTCCGGGTCGGCGGCGATCGACGTCACCCCGACGAACAGGTCAACGTCGCGCATGACCTCGCTGAACACGGTCGGCGGCACGTCCTCCAGCGCCGCCTCGCGCCAGCCGTCGTCCGTACGCCGCTCGAACCGGACCTGGTCGGTCGAGGCGAGCTCGTCCTGCCAGGCCGGATCGACGTACTCCACGAAGAGGCGCCCCCGCCAGCGCCGTCCGGGGAGCACACGCGTCGCCTCGCCTTCGTATCCGCCGTCCCAGGGGCCGAGCATCCCCGCCTGCCAGCTGCGCGCCTTGAAGAGCCCGTAGAGCCGCCGGTACCGCAGGATGTGCGCGGCGAACCGGTTGGAATAGACCCGGGTCTCCCGCTCGGCCGGAGTCAGCACGTAGATCTCCCGGAACGCCTGCTTGAACGGCTGACGCAGGTGGCGCTCGGTCAGCTGGTCACGCCACGCCCGGATCTCGCCGGGAGTGGCGCGGACGGGATGCCACAGCCGGATCGCGGCGTCCTCCCCCACCGCGGCCCACGGCTCGCCCGCGGCGTCGATGAAGCGCCGGCCGTCCTCGACCGGAAGACCGGCGCGCCACTCGCCGGGCGCGACCTCGACCTCCCAGATCAGGCGTTCGGTGAGGGGTCGCCCGAGCGGGTGCGCGGCCTGTTCAGCGCGCCACCGGCCGTAGGTCTGCCCGGGCTCGGCGAGCAGCGCGCCTTCCAGGGCCCGGGTGAGCGTCGTGAGGTGCGCGCGGGCGCGCTTGACGAGCTCCCGCAGCTCCTTGAGCCGCGCCGGGTGGTCGCGCCGGACCGCTGCGGGGACGCCGCGCAGGCCCTGCCCGTCGAGGCGATGCCAGGTCAGCGTCGCGTCCTCGCCGATCGTGATCCGCGCCTCGTGCTCCCCGACCACGCTGCGGTACACGCCGTCCGGCCCGAACCCGAGATCGGGCAGCCGGAAGGCGACCTCGGTGCGGTCGGCGAGCGCGGCGTCGATCCGCTTGAGGTTCCGGTCGAGCTGCTTCGGCACCCCGGCGTGGCGGACGATCCCGCGCACGGCTCGCAGCGCGGCCGCCGCCTCTGGCGTCGGGAACTCCTGCGCCGACCGGGCGACCTCGAACACCAGTGCCTGCGACGGGAGCGTACGGGCCGGTGTCGGGGCGACCGCGACGGCCGGCAGCAGCCGGTCGAGCAGCTCGGGCAGCCAGGTCTCGTCGCGGAGCAGGGCGACGCGGACCGCCCGGCCGAGCACCGCCACCTCGTCGGCCGCGAACGCCTTGTCCGCGGCGTACGGGATATCGCCGGCCTGGATCGCGGCAGCCCGTACGGCGGCGATCTCGAGCACGGTCCGCGCGAACCCGGCGTACGCCGAGTCCGCCAGCCGCTCCCAGTCGTCCCCGCTCGGCGGCGCGTTGTAGAGCCCGGCCCGGATCACTTCAAAGGACTTACGCGTCGTGCCGTCGAGCCTCGCGATCAGCGCGTCCTCGGCCGCGGCGACCTCCCCAGGCGGCGCCGGCTCCACGCCGGCCTCCGACGCGGAGCCGGCCTTTGACGCGGAGCCGGATTCCGGCGAGGGCTCCCCCAGATGGACGGAGATGAGGGTTCGCAACGACATACGGGTGATCTTGGCACGCCGCAATGACAGAATCCCCGCGCGCCGGGGAGCCGGCGGGCCGGTCGTCATCCCGCCGAACGCCCCACCGGAGCGGGGCGTTCGGCGCGGAGACCACGGATGTGCCGGACCTCAGGAGGCGCGCTTCCAGCGCCACCGGCCGTTCGAGTACCGGACGCACCGGTACCTCTTGTGAGGCTTCTTCACCGCGTACCCGTAGTAGCCGTGCGCGGCCTTCGGGCAGTACGAGCCGGGCGTCACGCACGTCCAGTGCTTGGGGTGGGAGACCTGGTGGGCGTGACATTGCGCGACGACGTCGGCGCTGACGCCGGATCCCTGGATGCCCGCTTCGGCGGTCCCGCCGACGGCGAGGCCGCCGGCCAGCACCGCGAATGAGACGGCGGTCACCGCGATTCTCCTGTGCATTCGTCTCCTCATGAGCGTAAAGGCGGGGCAACACGCTGTTTCTACGCTCAATCGGCCGTTAATGGATATGTCTGGCCGAACACGGACCACACGTGAACCGATCACCCGGTTCAGGGGTCCGTACGGCGGCCGCCCTGCTGGAAGAGACAGGGGCCGTACGGCAGGCGCCCAGCCGGAGGAGACAGGGAGCCCGTACGGCAGGCGCCCGGAGGAGAACAGAGATCCGTACGACGGGCGCCCAGCCGGAAGAGACAGGGACCGTCCAGCAGGCCTCCTGCCGGAGGAGAAAGGGGCCGTGCAGCGGGTGCCGTGCCGGAGGAGACAGGGCCTGGTGGCCGAACGGCGACGATACCTTGACCAGCCGGAACTCTTCTGGTCAGGAGCCCGTCTCCACCTATGTCCTCGCATTCCGCGAGGGAACCCACCATGGGGAGGTGGATCGCATGGCCGTTCAGGCATCCTGGCCGGTCCTTCGGCAGGGCAGCACTGGGCCGGACGTCACCGCACTGCAGTACCTGCTGCGGGGCGCGCGGGACCAGTGGCGCACGCTCGCGGCCGACGGGGTCTTCGGACCGGCCACGGACAGCGTCGTACGGGGGTTCCAGGACGTCGCGGGCCTGACCGTCGACGGAGTCGTCGGCCCTGCGACCTGGCAGAAGCTGACCGACGGGCAGACGATCGGCTCGACCGTCCGCGAGGGCGACCAGGCGGCCCAGACCGAGCTGGTCAAACACGGCGACCTGAAGTCCCCCACCCAGGTCGACGGCGTCTTCGGCGCCGGCACCGACACCGCGACCCGGCGGTTCCAGGAACGGGTGGGCCTGACGGTCGACGGGATCGTGGGCCCGGCCACCTGGAGGCAGCTGATCTCCCGCTCCGGGAACTGATCGGCTCGCGGAGCACGCCTTCGGGTGAGTGAACCGACGGCCGCATGACCACCGGTCATGCGGCCGTTCCCGTTGTCGCCGACCGGGCCGTACGCGCCGAGGTAATCCGACCCCCTTCTCAGCGGCCGGCCGCCGGGGACCTCACGGCCTGCGCGTCACTCGGGGAAGCCGCGGAAGACGCCGTCCTCGTCCGCGTTGTCGGCGAACTCGAAGAAGTCCATGTTGCCGATGTGCAGGTTCACCTCGATCGACGGCAGCTCGGCCGGGATGACGCGCATCGCGCGGCCGTACTCCTCATTCAGCTCGTTGAGATCGACGAGGACGAGGGGCATCTCCGGTGATCTGATCGTGGTCTCGTCGACCACGGCGAGGATCGAGGCGTCATAGCCCTCCGGGATCAGCCGGAGAAGCTCCTCGCCCGATATGTCGCGATAGCCCACGTCGTCGACGAACTCCACGCCGTACATGTAGTCCTCGAGGTAGCCGTCCTCGCCGGGCTCTCCGATCGCCGCCCGGACGGCCTCCCAGGCGCCCTGGTCGGAGAAGTCGGTACGAACCACCAGCATGCATTCGGTAACCGGCAGCGTCCTCGGCAACACGTCCTCCTCGGGGACCTTTCGATGATCGTGATGCATCGTCCCACCGCCGCATGATCGCCGAGGACTTTCGGGGTCAGAGCCCCGAAGACTCTCGGCGGTATCCCATCGCGCCTCATCTCAGGGTCGCGTGGGGGAAGTCCCCGATGGTGATCGTGATCGGCTGACGCCAAGCTCGGCCCATGACGATTCCAGAGCCTCCCCACCCGGTCCCCGACAGCGTCGTCCGTACGTTCCGGGAGGGGTTCGCCCCTCACACATCCGACCCCATCTCCCGTGTACGCGTCGACCAGGCCGCCCTGATGGCGCGGCTGCGAGCCCCGGACGGAGACGTCATCGAATGGTGGGAGGCCCCCAACGAGGCCGGCGGCACGTGCATCTACCTCCGCCGGCTCCCGCCCGGAGGCGGCAAAGAGGGCGGAAGCATGGAAAGCGACAGCCCCCAGATCCCTGTGCCGGGAGTGCCTCCGATGCATCTCGTGGTCGAGGAGACCTCGCACATGGGTCGCTGGTTCGTGGGCGTGCATATCTACCGGGCGGAAGCGGCCACCGTCCGGCTCGGTTTCCAAGACGGCCGACGGCATGAGCTGGCCGTACAGCCGAACGGATACGCCCTGGACCTCATCCCCTGGGCTTCGCACGGTCAGCCATGGCCGTCCGAAGCCCTCGTCCTGGACGCGCAGGGAGCGATCATCGAGCGTTTCCCCTGGGACCCGGCCGCGCACGGTCTGCTCTCCGATGAGGAGGCCTGACGTCCTAGGTGTTCGGCGATCCGCGCCCCGCGTCGGCCTACACGAAGTCGGCGAAGTCCATGTTGGAGATCTCCAGGTTGGCGGCCATCGATCCGGCTTCGGCGAGGGGGATCCGGGTCACCTGGCCAGGGGTGTCGTACAGGTCCACCACGAGCACTGGGTGGGCCGGGTCCGCCATGGTCGCGGCGTCCGCGAGCGCCACCATGGTGGTGTGCTCGCCGGGCGGCACCAGAGCGGGGACCTGCCCCGGCTGCAGATGTTCGAACTCACGATCGTCGACGACGACGGCGGACAGTTCGACGCGGTCGGAGAGCCCCTCACCCGCCGAGAACCCACCGTCCTCGTCCGGCTCTCCAAGGGCGTCCACGAGCGCACGCCAGGCCCGGTCGTCGGTGAAGTCGGTGCGGACCAGCAACGTCATCTCGGTGGCAGGCAGCCGCGGAAACGAGGCGCGGACGACCGTCGTCGGCGTGGGGATCGCCGGGGCCCAGCCATCGCCCTGGTACACACCGAACCGGTCCATACCGTGCACGAGTTCGTCGAAGCGAAGGGACCCGCCCAGCAGTGCCGCCAGGACGCGGCCGAGATCGTCCCCCGGAACCCGAACTCCGCGCCCGGGGATCTCCCGCAGATCCACCAGCAGCACGGCAGCGCCGCCGTACACGACGGGGATGTCGACGACGGCGGCGATCGGCGGTGCCGCACTGCCCTCGGGGACGAGCGCGGGGAGGTTCCCACCCTGGAGGTAGTCCCACCCGGGGTCCTCCGCGAGGCGGAGCCGCACCCCGCCGTCGTCGAGGACGACCGCGTCGCCGTCCTGGCGCCCGCGGAGGGCGCCGAGGACCTCGCCCCACCGGGCCTTGTCCTCCTCGTAGCAGGTGCAGATGAGCAGCACTTCGCCGGGTGCGGGCGCGGGAAGCTTCGGGTACGGCACGGGACCTCCGTCGTGATGGGAACCGGGACGTTTCGCGGTGCGGGACGTCTCTCCCGGAATCGCGCCGATCCTGCCGAACCCCTCCGACAGTGGGCCGATGGCAGCCTCTGGCCCGCAGCTCAGCGGCCGACTCTCACACGCGTCGGCAACGGGAGAACGCGCCGACGCCCCTGCCCTGTAACCGGCTCCTCCGGGTGTCGACGATCACGTGTCACAGGCCGCCGTGCCGTCGCTGCTCGGCTTCGATTTCGGCCGCGAGTGCGGATCGCTCGGCCTGATGCCGACCGAGAAGTTCGGCACTGTAGGCCGTCCACGCGGCCTCCTGGTCCGCGGTCATCTGGGCTCCGGTGACCTCGGATTCGACATCCGGATGGGCGTCGAGGAATGCCGCGAACAGCAACCCCATCTCCCGGCTGTGGCGACGGTTGAGCTCGATACGTCGCGGGTCCATCGTCCTCACGCCTCCGACGAATCCTCGCAGAGCGCCAACTGGTCGAACACGACCAGGGCTATGCGCGTGGGGTCGTCCGGCGGGTGAACCCGCAGCGTGTGATGTGGGTTTGGTTCATCATCAATGATGACGACCGTTTCGATCCCGGGCGTTAGATCGGCGGGCCAATCGATTTCATCGGTGGGTTCCTCAACGAGGACCCGGGCGAGCTTTCCTCGCAGGCCCGTCTGGCCGTAGCGCAACGGCGTGCGGCCCTGATTCTCGCTCATGCGCTGACCTCTCCCTCGTCCTTGGGGGCCTCGCATCGGCGATCACCCCGCCGCCATAGTGGTGCTCAGTGACGCCGGGCCAGCCGCACGCCCTCCTGACACGCCTCCATGAAAGCCTGCCGGCCCGCCGGAAACCTACCCCCCTCCTGAACGCCCTGCCGGTACGAGATCGCACAGAAATTGGAGGGGAGGTTCCCCTGCGTTGCGGCCATTCCGGCCGCCATCTGCACCATCGTCCGGCGGGTGTACTTCTTCCCCTGCGGATCGATCATGATCACGTTGGAGCCGGTCACCGTGGGATCCGGCTTCGATGGGCGTGCCTTGGGGGACGTAACGAATGGCGAGGGCGTCACGGCACTGGCACTGGCGCTCCCACTCGCCGTCGGCGACGCGGACGGAGTCGGTGAGCCTGCGGCGGTGTGATCCTCACGGCAGGCCGTCGCCCCCAGTACGACGATCCCCAGGGACGCGGCGGCCAGCAGAGCTGTGGGATTTTTGATGGGAATTCTCCTGTGCCGCGGCTCACGGCGCGCTCTCGCGACGCTCTTTGTACATGCCAGTGGCGCGCCACTTCGCGAGGATCAGCGGGAGTTCGACCATGTCACCGATCTCCTCCTGCTCGTAGCACGCGGCCTTGAGAGCCGTGATCCGTCTCTCGGGGGCAGGATCGGCGCCGATCCACGCGCATGCCTTCTCGTACTGCTCGCGGGTCAATCCGTGGGAGTAGAACCCAGGCAGACGGACGAGATCCTTCTCGAAGTCCTGGCGCTGCCGGCGTTCCTCGGCCAGGAGCCCCCATCGCCGCCGCTGGGCCAGTGAGCCGATGACGATCGTCTCCGCGTCGTGCTCAGGCGGCTCGAACCGAACATCGCCCGAACTCCGGCAAACGCTGTCAGGCAACCTCATCAGGCCAAGCTCGTCACATGCTCGCTCGTACTGCTCTCGGGTGTACTGCGATGGCGGGTACGTGCCGGCGCCGCGCAGGGCGGCGCCGGCACGATCCATGGCCGCTCGTACGTTGAGGTACGTCAGGCATGCCACACGGGCCGATTCCGGTGTTGTCCTGGGAACCCCGATGCGAACGTCTCGCTCCGCGCTCCTCGGCTCGAACCGCCCCTGCTCATTCGCGACGATCTCGACGTCATCGGGGAGCTCGCTGTAAGCCATGTCCACGGGGGCGTAGCGTACGGCCGACGCGAGCTGCCGACGAGACCGTACTGCTACGACAGCCGACGCAACGGCGGCATTAGAGCGCTATGAGCCCGATCACGGCCCGCTGTTCCCAATACGTGCCCAGGCGGCCCTGAATACGACAAAAGCGGGGGTCTCTGTGAGACTCCCGCCCAGGTCAGCGACTTGCTGGGGTACCAGGACTCGAACCTAGACTAACTGAACCAGAATCAGTCGTGCTGCCGATTACACCATACCCCACTGGCCTGCGGATCTTCCGATCTCCAGCGCCTCGGAAAGTTTAGCGGACGTTCGCGGGTGCTCGCGAACTAGATCCGCCGAGGCGGGGCGGCCGCTCCGCTCTGCAGGGGGAGATACCCGCTTCTGTTCCGGAACGTACAGCACGGTTACGCTCCCGGATGTGGATCGAACAGGCGGGTTGACGCGCGGTACCTCGACCTGGGTGCTGTACACGGTGCTGAGCTGTCTGGGGTTCCTGCTCAACGGCATGGGGGCGGTGCTGGCGCCGCTGCAGAAGGACCTGGGGGTCGACCGGGGACAGGTGGCCTTCTATCCCACGCTGTTCGCGGCGGGGCTGCTCGTGATCGGTCTCGTGGGCGCTCCGCTGGTGGGCCGCGTCGGGCGGGCGGTGACGCTGCGCGCCTCGATCGGCGGGATGATCGCGGGTGGTCTGCTGCTGGCCACGCCCGTGCGGATCCTGACGCTGGCCGGCGCGCTGCTCCTCGGGATCGGCGGGGCGCTGCTCATTCAGCTGATCCCGGCGCTGCTGGGCGCGCTGCACCCGCACGCTCCGGCGGCCGCGGTCGGTGAGGCGAACGGCCTGGCGAGTGCGGCGTCCGTGCTGGCGCCGCTGGCGGTGGCCGGTGCGCTGGCGGGCGGTCTCGGCTGGCGGGCCGGTTACCTGGCGGCTCCGCTGGTGCTGCTCGCGGTCGTCGCGCTCCTCGCTTGGCACGTTCCAATGCCAGACGCCTCCGAGCCTCACGATGACGCGCCGACCGGTTCGAGGGCCGCGCTGATCGGGCCGTGGATCGAGGTGCTGCTCGCGGTGAGCGTGGAGTTCTGCATGGTGTTCTGGGCCGCGTCGGCGGTCGGCGACTGGCATCACGCGTCGGCGGGGCTGGCTCCGGCGGTCGCCTCCCTGTTCCTGGTCGGCATGGCCGCCGGACGCTCCTTCGCGGTGCCGGTCACCCGCAGGTTGCGCGGGCACCGGCCGCTGATGCTGACCTGCGTGGCCGTCGCGGCCGGCGGCTTCGCGCTGTTCTGGGCGGCTCCCTCGCTGCCGCTGTCCGGCGCCGGGCTCGCCGTGGCGGGTCTGGGCGTCGCACTGCTCTACCCGACCACCGTGAGCCGTACGGTGGCCGCGTGGCCGCACGCTCCGGACAAGGCGGCGGCACGGGCCGCGATGGCCTCGGGCCTGGCGATCGGCGGCGCGCCGTTCCTGCTCGCCCGGCTCTCCGACACGGTCAGCCTGCGCACGGCGTATCTGATCGTCCCGGCGCTGCTGATCGCCCTCGCGGTGCGCTCCCTGGCGGCCCGCACGTAGCGTCGGCCGGCACCGGGCGGGAACAGGCTGGGTGCCCGGCGAGGTCGAGGCAGATCTGTACGTTCTTCACCGGCCGGCAGTCCGCGACATCCGCGCCCGCGGCCTGTCGCTCATGGCACTCCTCGGCCGGGCCGGGGCGTGAACGGTCATGCCGAGACCGTCCATGCCCCGTCGGCGCCGGGCTACTCCGCCGTCAGCCGGTCGAGCGCCGTAC
This sequence comes from Actinoallomurus vinaceus, assembly GCF_039542055.1. Classification (NCBI taxonomy): domain Bacteria; kingdom Bacillati; phylum Actinomycetota; class Actinomycetes; order Streptosporangiales; family Thermomonosporaceae; genus Actinoallomurus; species Actinoallomurus vinaceus. The sequence continues at coordinate 85,147 of NZ_BAABHK010000028.1, read as the reverse complement.
GGATGCGGGCGATCGTACGGTCACGGCCGATGATCTGCAGCGACTCGAAGAGCGGCAGGCCGACCGTACGGCCCGTGACGGCCACGCGGATCGGGGCCTGTGCCTTGCCGAGCTTCAGCCCGTGCCGGGCGCCGATCTCCTCGGCCCGCGCCTTGAGCTCCTCGGCCGTCCACTCCGCGTCCTGGAACGCCTCCAGCGCGCCCCGGAGGATGTCCGCGGCGGGCTCCTTCATCGCCTTGTTCCAGGAGGCCTCGTCGATCACCGGCTCGTCGAGGAACGCGAAGTCGACCATCGCCGTGATCTCCGACAGCACCGCGACGCGCGTCTGGGCCAGCGGCGCGAGCTTCGCGAACACCTCCGGGTCGTACTGCTCGGACGACCACGGGGCGTGCGGCTCCCCCAGCCAGGGCGCGCACCGCTCGGTGAAGTCCTCGACCGCCAGCGCCCGGATGTACTCGCCGTTGAACGCGCGCAGCTTCTTGACGTCGAAGAACGCCGGGGAGGTGTTGACGTCCTCCAGCCGGAACTCCTCCTCGACCACGCTCCAGGGGACGATCTCGCGGTCGCCGGAGGGTGCCCAGCCCAGCAGCATGAGGTAGTTGCGCATGGCCTCGGCGAGGAAGCCCTCGGCCTGGTAGTCCTCCAGCGCGACCTTGTCGCGGCGTTTGGACAGCTTCTGCCGCTTCTCGTTCACGATGACCGGAACGTGCGCCCACGTGGGCGGCTGCGCGCCGAGGGCCTCCCACAGCAGCTGCTGCTTCGGCGTGTTCGACAGGTGCTCGTCGCCGCGGACGACGTGGGTGATGCCCTGGATCATGTCGTCGACGACGTTGGCGAGCATGAACAGCACCGAGCCGTCCGCCCGCGCGATGACGAAGTCCTCGATCGTGGCGTTCTCGAACGCGGGCTTGCCGCGGATCAGGTCGACGACGATCGTCGTGCCCTCGTCCGGAGTGCGGAAGCGCAGCGCGCGCCCGGGGCCCGGCTCCAGGCCGCGGTCGCGGCAGAAGCCGTCGTAGCCGCGGTGGGAGTCACCGGTCCGCGCGATCACGTCGTCGCGCGTGCAGTCGCAGAAGTACGCGCGGCCGGCGGCGCGCAGCCGCTCGACGGCCTCGCGGTGCTGGTCGGCGTTGGCCGACTGGAAGTACGGCCCTTCGTACTCGTTCTCGTCGATGCCGAGCCAGGCGAGGGCGCGGATGATGCCCTCGGTCCACTCCGGGCGGTTGCGCGAGGCGTCGGTGTCCTCGATGCGCAGGACCAGCGATCCGCCCGCCTGCTTGGCGAAGACCCAGTTGAACAGCGCCGAACGCGCTCCCCCGACGTGGAACATGCCGGTGGGCGACGGCGCGAACCGGGCTCTGATGGTGCCGGAGGCGCGCTCCGGGGAAGAAGGGTCAGTCACGGGACACCACTGTATTGCTGAGCGTGCCGATGTTCTCGATCGTCACGGCCACCTCGTCGTCGACCTGCAGCGGGCCGACGCCCTCCGGCGTGCCGGTGAGGATGACGTCGCCGGGCAGCAGGGTCATGACCTGGCTGACGTACTCGACCAGCGTCGGGATGCCGTGCAGCAGTTGCTTCGTACGGGACGACTGGCGGATCTCGCCGTTCACCATGGTGGTGATGGCCAGGTCGGACGGGTCGAGCTCCGTCTCGATCCACGGGCCGAGCGGGCAGAAGGTGTCGAAGCCCTTGGCCCGCGTCCACTGTCCATCGCGCTGCTGAAGGTCGCGCGCGGTGACGTCGTTGGCGCAGGTGTAGCCGAGGATGACATCGGACACGCGGGACGCCGGAACGTCGCGGCACAGCCGGCCGATGACGATGGCCAACTCGCCCTCGAAGTCGACGCGCTCGGACAGGCTCGGGTAGGCGATGGTCTCGCGGTGGCCGATCACGGCCGTGGACGGCTTCATGAACATGACGGGCTCGGCCGGTGGTTCGCCGCCCATCTCGCGGGCGTGCTCGGCGTAGTTCTTGCCGATCGCGACGACCTTGCTCGGCAGGATCGGCGCCGTCAACCGCACGTCGGCCAGCTGGTGACGCTCCCCGGTGAGCTGGATCTCACCGAACGGGTGGGCGGCGATGGTGGCGATGGTCTCATCGTCCTCGACCACGCCGAAGGACAGGCCGCCGTCTTTGGTGAACCTCGCGATACGCACGTTACGAGGCTATCGCCTTTCTTTAGTCACTCTTCGTGATCCTATGGTACTGTTCTGTCATCAGCACGCCCCGTGCCCAGGCGACGCGGGGCACCCTCCTCGGTCCGATAGCCGTGCACGCTGGACCGACGGCGTCCGGAGGGACGTGCCACGCGGGCCGACGGCTTGTCCAACGGCACCAGGGCACGAAGACGACTGGCACGTACCCGGCCTCCAGCCGGGCACCGTTCCTGAGGATTCCTCAGGAACGTATAGCCAGTCAGAGACGCTATCGACCCTCGGCCGCGGCTCAGCGGGCGACGAACGCGCAGGGCGCTCCGTTGAGCCGGCAGTCGGTCGGCATCGACGGCGATCCGGAGCCACCGAACCGGACCTCGAGCGTCGCCCCGGGGGCGATCGGCCGTGCCGTCGCCGTACCGGTGAGGATCGCGTCCTCACCCTTCCGCTGGAGGACCGCGTCCCAGGTGTTGTGGATTTGGGCCCCCGGATACCGGAAGGACAGCGTCCAGGACCGCATCGGCTGGTCTCCGTGGTTGGCGATCGTGACGGTGCCCTCGAAGTAGCCCCTGTCACGCTCGACCGTGCGGTACGCGATCTGCGCTCCGGGAGGGGCGGCCTGGCCGGATGGCCGTGGCGCGCACGGCTTGCCCCCGCACGGGGCGGGATGCTTGGCACCACCGGCGAACACGCCGAACACCAGCAGGAACCCGACGCCCATGAGAACAGCGCCCGCGAGGATGACGCCCACGCGGAGCGCGCGGGTGAGCGGTCTCCTCCCCGCCGCGGGGGACGCCACCGGCCGGTACGGGCCGCCCGGCGGCATGGGGATGCCCTCCTCCACGGTCACCGGCGGGACGTACGGTCGCGGCGGCTCTGGCGGCGGGACGACCTGCACGTCCGTCGCCGGTACGGGCCGCGCGGTGCGCGCCTCCCCCGGCGCGCCGGCCGTCGCAGGCCCGGCCACGGACGGCGAGTCGGCCTCCAGGAAAGGCCCAGGAGGTGGATCGGCCGGCGTCGACTCCCCGGCCGCGGCCGTCCGGTCCACAGGCGCCTCCATCTCGTTCGGCACGTCGACCTCCGCCGACGGCGCGTCGGTCGGCGTCGGCACGCCGGTCGGCAACGACGCCCCGGTCACCGTCGGCCGACCCGCAGACGCCGATGCCCCCGCCTCGGCCGGAGTGTCGGCGGGAGAGTACGCGCCGGCCTCGGTCGGGGAGTCCGCTGTCGTGGCGGATCCGGCCGTGGCGGGCGTGTCAGCGTCCGCGGAAGGCATCGCCTCGCTGGAAGGCGGTGCCCCTGGGGAGGCTGTTGCCTCCGGGGAACGGGTCGCCGGAGGGGTGTCTTCCGGGCGCCACGGGGTGCCGACCGGGATCTCGTCGGTCACCCGCAGATGCGCGGGAACATCCCTGTCGTCCCGTTCGCCCGCCATGCCCGTCGCCATGACGCCCTTTCTTCCCTCGCCTATCCGTTCCGACGACCGGCGGGCCGGATTGGTTCGGAACGTACGAGTGCCCGCGCGGTCGGAATCCGCGCGGGCACTCGTCGATGTGGTGAGGGTCAGGGCTCGAGCGGCCGGTTGAGGGCACGGCAGGCGGCGAGCCGTTGCTGCCGGTCCAGCATCGCGGTGATCGACCGGACCGCCTCAGGGCGTCTGGTCCGGCTGGCGTCGGACAGCCAGTGGCTGGCCTCGGCGATCAGCCGGAGCTCGGCGTCGCGGTCGTACCGGAGCGAGCTCGACGTACGTCGCTTGGGGGGCATGCGACCTCTCAATCGCCGATGATCTTGTCGAAGAACACGAAGGCGCTGACGCAGGCGACTCCTCCGGCCGCCACCGACGAGGCGAGCCGGTGGTCACCGAGGAAGGTGAGCGTGCCGGCCAGCACGGCGATGACGACGGCGCACAGCGCGATCAGGCCCGTACGCACGGAGAGATGCGATCCGCGCGGAGCCGCGGATTCACCTGTCCTCATCCCGTCGTTCCTCTGGTCACTTCGCCCGAAGGCACGTAGAGTCATCGGTGTCTTGTCCTCCTTATGGTCGGGACATTGCGATTGCTGACGGCCTCCTGTTCGCGCAGGGGGCCGTCGCCTTTTCCACGGCGACGACCTTGGCCGTACGGGAGAAGTGTGGCGCTTAATGACCTTCGTCCGCCACCGATTCTCCAACCTCGCGAAAGTTTCCTGCGCCTCACAGGCCTCTTCACCTGGGCGCGAAACCCGGAACCACGTCCCCACCTGCGGCGATCTTAGTAAACAGAATTAGATTCCGAACGGTTTCATCGCCGAGAGCGAACAGCCCTTTGTGATCATGACACGGCATCATATTCGGTGAAATCCCGACATACCGCCGATCTGCACGTCCATTTTGTCTGTTCATTTGCACGTGCATTAGAACGTTCCCATTCATTCGCACCCGCACTCCGCAGGACATACGGGGCGACACGCGGCGCGCCAGAGCGCCCCCGGTGCGGCCCGGCGGGCGCGCCGCGAGAGGATTTGCTCATGAGCGTGGTGAAGATCAACGTGCTGACCGTGCCGGAGCCGATGAAGGACGAGCTGGAGCGCCGGTTCGCCGGGCGCGCCGGGCTGGTCGAGGAGGCCGACGGCTTCGAGGGGTTCGAGCTGCTGCGCCCGGTCGAGGGCACGGACCGCTACCTCGTCTACACGCGCTGGCGGAGCGAAGAGGACTTCCAGCGCTGGACGGAGAGCCGGGCGTTCGCGGAGGGACACGCCAAGGCCGCGGCCGACGCGGGCCACGGGCACGGACATGGACACGGGCACGGCGGTCCGGCGGCAAGCGGCGCCGAGCTCTGGTCGTTCGAGGTGGTCGAGCGGGCCACCCCGAAGGAGTGACCCGCCCGGTCGGGCGTCAGGACGGGTCGTAGCCCGCGCGCAGCAGGCAGTAGGTCACCGACTGAGCGAGCGCGTCCCACGAGGCGGCGATGACGTTGTCCTCGACGCCGACCGTGCCCCACTCGCCGGTGGCGTCGCTCGACTCGATGAGCACCCGGGTCCGCGCGTCGGTGCCATGGGTGCCCTCCAGGATCCGGACCTTGTAGTCGACGAGCTCCAGGCCCGACAGCTCGGGGTAGATCCGTTCCAGGGCCAGCCGCAGGGCACGGTCCAGGGCGTTGACCGGGCCGTTGCCCTCGCCGGTGGCGACGATCCGCTCCCCCTTGGCGTGCAGCTTGACCGTCGCCTCGCTGACCATCGTGCCGTCGGGCCGGCGCTCGACGATCGTGCGCCAGGACTCCACGTCGAAGTAGTGGGGGCCCTCGCCGTCGAGCTCCTCGCGCAGGAGCAGCTCGAACGACGCGTCCGCCGCCTCGAAGGTGTACCCGGCCGACTCCAGCTCCTTGACCCGGTCCACGACCTGACGGGCCTTGTCGCCGCTCAGCTCGTACCCGAGCTCCCGGCCCTTCAGCTCCACCGACGCCCGGCCGGCCATGCTGGAGATCAGCATGCGCATGTCGTTGCCGACCAGCGCCGGGTCGATGTGCTGGTAGAGCATCGGGTCGACCTTTACGGCCGAGGCGTGCAGGCCCGCCTTGTGGGCGAACGCCGACATGCCGACGTAGGGCTGCTGGGAGCTCGGCGCGACGTTCGTCACCTCCGAGACGGCGTGCGCGATGCGCGTCATCTCCCGCAGCTCGACGCCGAGCTCGTAGCCGCGCTTGAGCTGAAGGTTGCCGACGACCGTGAAGAGGTTCGCGTTGCCGCTGCGCTCGCCGTACCCGTTGGCGCAGCCCTGCACGTGCGTCACCCCGGCCTTGACGGCGGCGAGGGTGTTGGCCACCGCGCAGCCGCTGTCGTCGTGGCAGTGGATGCCCAGGCGCGCGCCTGAGGCCGCGACCTCGGCGACGACGTCGGCCAGCTCGTCGGGCAGCATCCCGCCGTTGGTGTCGCACAGCGCGATGACGTCGGCGCCCGCCTCGGCCGCGGTCCGTACGACCTCGAGGGCGTACTTCGGGTTCGAGCGGTAACCGTCGAAGAAGTGCTCGGCGTCGAGGAAGACCCTCTGGCCCTCCGCGCGCAGGTGGGAGACCGTGTCGCGGATCATCGCGAGGTTCTCCTCGAGTGTCGTGCGGAGGGCCAGCTCGACGTGCCGGTCGTGACTCTTGGCGACAAGAGTCACGACCGGCGCGCCGGATTCGCGCAACGCGGCCACAAGAGGGTCGTCCGCGGCCTTCGCACCGGCTCGGCGGGTCGCGCCGAACGCGGTGAGCTGCGCGTTCTTCAGGTCGAGCTCGGTCCGAGCCAGCCGGAAGAATTCGGTGTCCTTGGGATTGGCGCCGGGCCAGCCGCCTTCGATGAAGCCGACCCCCAGCTCGTCGAGGCGGCGCGCGATGATCAGCTTGTCCGCCACGGTGAGGTTGAGGCCCTCCTGCTGGGCCCCGTCGCGCAACGTCGTGTCGTAGACGTGGAAGCCGTCATCACGCATGGTGCTGTCCTCTTCGTGTCTGGAATGTGCGGCGCCGCCGGAAAACAAAATGACCCCTCACAGGACGTGAGAGGTCTGCGCGCCGGCGATGTGTGATCGTTTAGGTGCCGGCGCGCCAGCCGATAATCACCAGGCTGATACGCATGATGGCACCGAGTCTGCCACACCACCGCACCGATGGACACATCCATCTCACGATCCGAGACGCACGCCGCTCACCAGCCCGGAGAGCGAGACCTGCAGTCGCAAATCGAACTGACGATCGGCCGATTCGCCTGCACACAGATCCCATTATCGGCTACCGTCCGTCACTTAACGCGTACTTTACGTTCTAGACGACGGGAGAGGATGATGGGACCATGTCCATCGTGCTGGAGAAGCCGACCGACGTGGAGACCGACGAACGCAGCGACGTCGAGCGCCGCTACCAGGAGCTCAGCGAGCGCTGGCCGGACCGCAAGGTCGAGATCATCGACGGCCGGATCGTGGTTAGCGAAGGATCTACCATTGATCACGCTGAGGTCATCTTTCAGCTGCTGCTCCAACTGATGCCGTTCGTCACTGAACGCGCATGGCAGATCTGGCAGGATGTCGCGCTCTTCCTCGGTCCGCAGGTCGACCGGTACCGTCCCGATCTGCTCGTCGTGCCGCAGGATCCGCCCAAGTGGGGCGACGACCACGTCTTCGGCAACGCCACGTATCTCGTCGTCGAGGTCGTCTCCAAGAGCAGCGTCCGCGACGACCACGAGATCAAGCCGCGGACCTGCGCACGCGGCGGCGTCCCGCTGTACCTGGTGGTCGACGCCTTCGCGGGCAAGGCCCGGCTGCTCAGCCACCCCGGCAAGGACGGCTACGTGCACGAGGTGGACGTGAAGCTCGGCGAGCCGCTGGATCTCCCGGCCCCCTGGGAGCTCACCCTCGACACCGCCCGGCTGATCGCCTGATCGAGGAGCGGATGACCATGGAGCGGGCGTGACCGAGGGCGCTGCTCGTCGCGAACAGCGCCCCACGTCATCCGCGCGTCAGGCGATCTTGTGGATCCAGCCGTACGGGTCGGGGCGGTCGCCGTACTGGATGCCGACGAGCTCCTCACGCAGGCGCATCGTGACCGGGCCGGGCTCCCCGGAGCCGACGAGCCACTCGTCCTTGGCGCTCTTGACCCGGCCGACCGGCGTGATCACGGCGGCGGTGCCGCAGGCGAAGACCTCGGTGAGCTCACCGGAGGCGTTGCCCTCCCGCCACTGATCCGTGGAGATGCGCCCCTCCGAGGCCGGGACGCCGAGGTCGGGGGCGAGCTTGAGCAGGGCGTCACGGGTGATACCGGGGAGCAGCGTGCCGGTGAGGGCGGGCGTCATGACGCGGGCGTCCGCGCCGGAGCCGTACACGAAGAAGAGGTTCATGCCGCCCATCTCCTCGACCCAGCGGTGCTCGTTCGCGTCGAGCCACACGACCTGGTCGCAGCCCTCCTGGACGGCCTGGGCCTGGGCGACGAACGCGGCGGCGTAGTTGCCGCCGCACTTGGCCGCGCCGGTGCCGCCGGGGGCGGCCCGGGTGTACTCCTCCGACAGCCAGACCGAGACCGGCTTGATCCCGCCGGTGAAGTACGACCCGGACGGCGAGGCGATGACGATGAACAGGTACGACGAGGACGGGCTGTTCACACCGAGGCCGCGCTGGGTCGCGATGATGAAGGGACGCAGGTAGAGGCTGTGCCCCTCCTGGGTCGGCACCCAGTCGCGGTCGGCGTCGACCAGCAGTTCCAGGGACCGGACGAACGTCTCCTCCGGGAGCGGGGGCATCGCCATGCGCTCGCAGGAGGTGTTGAAGCGCGCGGCGTTGGCGTACGGACGGAAGGCGACGATCGACCCATCGGCCCGGCGGTACGCCTTCAGGCCCTCGAACAGCTCCTGGGCATAGTGGAAGACCGCGGTCGCCGGATCGAGCGTCAACGGGGCGTACGCCTCGAGGCGTGCGTCATGCCAGCCGTGCTCCGCGTCCCACCGGATGGTGATCATGTGGTCCGTGAAGGTCTGGCCGAAGCCCGGGTTCTCCAGCAGTCGTTCGCGCTCGTCCGCCGGCGTGCGGTGGTCGGAGAGCCGGATGTCGAACTCGATGGTCATCTGACGTCCTCTCGCGGTACGGCCTCATCGCCGCTCCGTACACATTGTCGCCTTTTGTCGCCTTCAAGTCTCCTTTGCTCACGGCAGCCCAAAACGGGCGCGCCGTGGGGCGCGCCCGGAGGGTTTCCCTGGGGAAAGGCGCGCCCTAGCCGGATACTCGCTCGGCGATGTCGTCGCCCGCCTCGCGGGTGGACCGCGCGGCCCAGGCGCCCTGGCGCTCGATGAGGTCGTCGGCGACGGCCTGCTCCACCTTGCGGGCCTCGGCGGTCAGGCCGAGGTGGTCGAGGAGCAGCGCGACGGACAGGATCGTCGCGGTCGGGTCGGCCTTGCCCTGACCCGCGATGTCGGGGGCGCTGCCGTGGACCGGCTCGAACATGCTCGGCGCCGCGCCCGTGGGGTTGATGTTGCCGCTGGCGGCCAGGCCGATGCCGCCGGCCACCGCCGCGCCCAGGTCGGTGATGATGTCGCCGAAGAGGTTGTCGGTGACGATCACGTCGTAGCGCTCCGGCTGCGTCACGAAGAACATCGTGGCGGCGTCGACGTGGGAGTAGTCGACCTCGATGTCCGGGTACTCCTTCGCCACGGCGTCGACCGTGCGCGACCACAGGTCGCCCGCGTAGACCAGGACGTTGTTCTTGTGGACGAGGGTGAGCTTCTTACGCGGGCGGCGGGCCGCCTGCTCGAAGGCGTAGCGCACGACGCGCTCGACGCCGAACGCGGTGTTGAGGCTCTCCTGCGTCGCGACCTCGTACGGCGTGCCCTTGCGGAGCACCCCGCCCGCACCGGCGTACAGGCCCTCGGTGCCCTCCCGCACGACCAGCATGTCGATGTCCTCGGGCCGGGTGTCGGCGAGCGCCGTCGTCACGCCCGGGTAGAGCCGCACCGGGCGCAGGTTGACGAAGTGGTCGAGCTCGAACCGCAGCCGCAGCAGCAGGCCGCGCTCCAGCACGCCGCTGGGCACGGTCGGGTCGCCGACGGCTCCCAGCAGGATGGCGTCGTGCCCGCGGATCTCCTCCAGCACGGAGTCCGGAAGCGTCTCGCCGGTCTTGTGCCAGCGGGTCGCGCCCAGGTCGTACGCCGTCTGCTCGATCTTGAGGCCCAGCGCGTCGAGGACCTTGAGGCCCTCGGCGACGACCTCGGGGCCGATGCCGTCGCCCGGAACGACGGCCAGGCGGATGCTGCGGGAATCCATGCATGTACCTTAGCGGGTCGTCTCATCCCATGAGAAGTCGTCTCAAATTATGGGCGATTTCCGCCCGCCTCCTGGATGCCGCCGGGCCTCTGAATGCCGCCGGACCCGGAAGTTTCGCCGGTCCCGGGAGCGCTGCCGGCCCCGCGGGCGCCGCCGATTCTCTGAGCACCGCCGATCCCCGGAGCGCCGTCGGTCCGCCGTGCGCCGCCGGGTCCCGCCACACCGCCGGTCCCTGATGCGCTGCGCGGTGCCGTCCCACCGCCGGTCCCTGATACGCCGCGTTGTGCCCCCGCACCGCCGGTCCCCGGCGCGCCGTACGGCCCCGGGAAGACGCCCGGCGCGGGGACGTCGCCGGCTCCGGCGATGGCCCGGTCGAACACCAGGGCGCGTGCGGTCGCCAGGCCCGTGGCCAGCGCGCCCAGGACGACCGCGTCGTCCCCGAGCGGGGACACCTCGACGCGCGGCGGCCCGAGCGGCGTCATGGTCTCGAGCCGGTCGCGCACCTCGCCGAGCAGGACGTCGGCGCCGTGACCGCCGATGCCGCCGCCGAGGACGATCAGCTCGGGGTCGAACAGCGCGGTCACGCCGGCCAGCGCGTGGGCGACGTGGTCGGCCTCCCGCGCCACCGCCTGGACCGCCACCCGGTCACCGTCGCGCGCCTCGTCGAACACCCGCTTGGCGGTGATCTCGCCGGTCATGCCGAGCCGCCGGGCCGTGGCGACCACCCCGGTCGCCGAGGCGACCGCCTCGAGCATGCCGTGCCGCCGGGAGTCCGGCGCGTGCGCGAGCGGGTCGGCCTCCCCTGCCGGCAGGAACGCGATCTCTCCGGCCGCGCCGCGCGCGCCGCGGTACAGGCGGCCGTCGATGATGATCCCCATGCCGATGCCGGTGCCGATCGACACGTAGACGAAGTGCCGCAGCCCGGCGCCGAGCCCGTAGCCCTGCTCGCCGAGCGCGGCCAGGGCGATGTCGTTCTCGATGGCGAACGGCGCGGGCAGCCGCTCGGCGAGCTTCGCGGTGACGCCCGGGGTGTTCCAGCCGGGGATGTTCGGCGCGAGATGGAGACGTTCGTTCTCGACGTCGTGCACGCCGGGCGTGCCGAGCACGATGTTGGTGATCTCCCCGCCGGCCGCCGCGGCGAGGCCGTCGACGATCTCGCTGAGCTGGCGGATCAGCTCGGCCGCGTCCCCGGACCGCGCGGGGACGTCCTCCCGTACGGCGATCTCGCCGCCGAGGTCGACCAGGGCGGCGCGCACCCACTGGCGGCCGACGTCGAGGCCGATGACCCAGCCGGCCTCCGGCCGGATCTCATAGAGCAACGCCGCCCGCCCGGCGTTGCCGGTCCGGTGGCCGACCGGACGGACCAGCCCGGCCCGTTCCAGGTCGGCCAGGGCCAGCGAGATCGTGGGCTTGGACAGCCCCGTCGCCTCGGCGAGCTGCGGTCGTGACACCGGCCCGAGCAGCCGGATCCGCTCGTACACCGCACGCTCGTTCATGATGCGCAACACGCTCGTGGTGTTGGCCGTCTCCCCGCCGCTAGGCACGTTCATCCTCTCGCCGTACGCTGCACAACAGAGTGTCACATGCGACCGAGGACTTGATTTGTTAGGGAGGCTCTCTTACATTCTCCCCAAACGCCGCTGACCAGGCAGAAGGCCGACAAAGCGCCACGAAAGGGAGTGGGGAGCATGACGTCTCCCGCGTCTCCGGGGTTCGAGCGACGCCTCGGGTTGTTCCAGGCCACCACCGTCAACATGACACAGATGTGCGGCATCGGGCCGTTCGTCACGATCCCCGCCATGATCAGCGCCTTGCAGGGCCCGCAGGCCATGTTCGGCTGGGTGATCGGCGCGATCATCGCCGTCGCGGACGGCCTCGTGTGGGCCGAACTCGGCGCCGCGATGCCCGGCGCCGGCGGCACGTACCTCTACCTCCGTGAGGCGTTCCAATACCGGACCGGCCGCCTGATGCCGTTCCTGTTCGTCTGGTCGGCGGTGCTGTTCATCCCGCTGATCATGTCGACCGGGGTCATCGGGCTGGTGCAGTACGCCGGGTACCTCTGGCCCGCGCTCGTCCACGGCAAGGGCCTGTCGACCCTCGGCCACGTGGTCGCGGTCGGCGTCGTCGGCCTGGTCGTCCTCGCGCTGTACCGGAAGATCGGCGACATCGGCAAGATCACCTCGATCTTCTTCGTCGTCATGCTGGTCTCCGTGCTCGGCGTGATCGTCGCGGCGTTCACCCACTTCCACTCCGACCTGGCCTTCGGCTTCCCGCACGACTCGAGCTCGAAGTTCTTCAGCGGCCTGGGCGCGGGCCTGGTCATCGCGATCTACGACTACCTCGGCTACAACACCAGCGCGTACCTCGGTGCAGAGGTGCGCGACCCGGGACGGGTGATCCCCCGCTCGATCATCTACGCCATTCTCGGCATCATGGGGCTGTACTTCCTGCTCCAGATGGGCGTCCTCGGCGTCGTGCCCTGGCAGGAGGCGAAGGACTCCAGCTCCGTGGCCTCCCTGGTGCTGGAACGCACCTGGGGCAAGGGCGTCGCCCAGGTGTTCACGGTGGGGATCATCATCACGGCGTTCGCCTCGGTCTTCGCCGGACTGCTCGGAGGCTCGCGCGTGCCCTACAACGCGGCGCGCGACAAGGTCTTCCTCCCGTGGTTCGGGCGGCTGCACCCGCGCCTGCACTTCCCCACCGTCGGCCTGTACGCGATGGGCGTCGTCACGGCGATCGGCTCACTGTTCACCCTCACCGACGTGATCAGCATGCTCACCGCGGTGTTCGTGCTCGTGCAGTCGGTGGCCCAGATCGCCGCCGTCACCGTGCTGCGGATCCGCCAGCCGAACCTGCCCCGCCCGTACAAGATGTGGCTGTACCCGCTGCCCAGCATCGTGGCCCTCGCCGGCTGGATCTACATCTACCAGGCGGCCGGGCTCAAGCCGATCCTGCTCTCGGTGGCCTGGCTCGCCGCCGGCGCCATCGCCTACCTGGCCTGGGCCCGCGCCGAGCATGCCTGGCCGTTCGGTCACGAGGAGATCCACGAGGCCTTCGCCGAGCATCCCGGGCAGGCCTCCGCATGACGATGGACGGTACGTCGGTCGGCGAGTTCGTGCTCGGGATCGACTTCGGGGGGACCAAGGTGGCGCTCGCGACGGCGAGCGTCACCGGAGAACCGGTACAACGCACACGCCTGGCGACACGCGCCGCCGACGGCGCCAAGGAGGTGGTGCGCCGCGTGCTGGACGCGGCGCACGACCTCGTCGCCGGCACGCCCGGCCGCCTCGTCGCGGCCGGCGTGTCCACGTTCGGGGTGGTCCGCGACGGCAGGGTGCGCCTCGCGCCCAACGTCCCCGGCTGGGAGGACCTCCCGCTGCCCGCCCTGCTCGAGGACGGACTGGGCGTGCCCGCGGTCCACGTCGACAACGACGTCAACGCGGCCGCCGTCGCCGAACTGCGCTGGGGCCGCCTCAGGGGGACCGACGTGGGTCTCTACGTCAACCTGGGCACCGGCACCGGCGCGGCCATCGTGGTCGGCGGCAAGGTCGTCCCCGGCACGCACGGCGCGGCCGGCGAGATCGGCTACCTGCTGCGCGACCCCGCCGAGCCGGGCTACGCGGACGGGCGCGCGCCGCTCGAGGAGTACACCTCCGGAAGCGGACTGGCCGCACGCGGGTCCGCGCTGCTCGGCGAGCGGGTCACCGCCGAGGAGCTGTTCGCCCGGCGGGGCGAGCCCGCGGTGGCGGCGCTGCTCGACGACGCCGGCGCGGCGGTGGGGATGGCGGTCGCCAACCTGACGGTCTTCCTCGATCCCGAACGCGTCGTCGTCGGCGGCGGGATGGCCGAGGTGTTCCTGCCCGCTCTCCGCGCCGCGATCACCCGCGCGGCGCCCTTCCCGCCCCCGGTCGAGGCCGCGCGCTTCGTCGACGACGCCGCACTGATCGGCGCCCTCGCCCTCGGCGTCCAGGCCACCTGACCGAACGAGATCTCGCACGCCCCCGTCATGAGCGACGCGGACCGGGCCGGTGCGGGGATGTAGAGCACAGGCGTAGGGGCGCTCGCGGGGGTGTGGCCGCGGGCGCCCGTACGGCGAACGGCTAACGGCCGGCGGCGCCGCCGTTGTCGCGGCGGTCCAGCGCGGTCTGAACGGCTCGGGCGGCCTCTTCGGCGGCCTCGTCGGCGGGGGTCCAGGCGGAAGTGGCGTCCATGGGATTCGTCTCCGTGAAAGGTGTCAAGGGCGGACGGATCAAATGGGACTCACGGCCAGCGGCGGACTCCGCGGCGGGTCGCCGGCCTGCCCAAGATCAGGCCCCGCCGCGGCAGCGAAGAATGAGTACCAAGCGCCGCATGACCTTTTCGACGCTACCCGCCGAGTCCCATTCTGTCTCGCCTCTCGGCCAGGAATCTCACATGCCAAGACGCTTTACCGAGCCGTCGCCCGCGACCTCGTCTTTCTCCGGGTCTTCTCCCGACGAAAAATCTTCCTTGAATCTTCCTTTCAGACCGGCCGGGACTCATGGTCGAGGTCGACGCGGCGGCCCTGCTCGGCGCCGATCTCTTCGGTGATCGCGTCGACGAGATCCGGTGTGAGCGCGGAGTCGACGGTCAGCGCGATCAGGGCCCGCCCGCCCTTCTCGTGCCGGCCCACCTGCATCCCGGCGATGTTGACGCCCGCGTCGCCGAGCAACCGGCCCACCACGCCGACCATCCCGGGCCGGTCGGTGTAGGTGAAGAAGCCCATGTGCGCGGCCGGCGCGATCTCCATGGCGTAGCCGTTCACCTCGACGAGCCGCTCGACGTGCCGTGGCCCGGTCAGCGTCCCGGACACCGACACGGTCGCGCCGTCGGCCATCGTGCCGCGGACCGTCAGGAGGTTGCGCCAGTCGGGGCTGTCCTCGCTCGTGGTCAGGGTCACCTCGACGCCCCGGGCGCGCGACAGCAGGGGCGCGTTGACGTACGTCACCGCCTCTTCGACCACGTCCGTGAACGCGCCCTTCAGCGCGGCCAGCTCCAGCACCTTCACGTCGTGCCGGGTGATCTCGCCGCGCGCCTCCACCTCGAGGCGTACGGGCAGGCCGCCGGCGAGCGCGGTGAAGATCCGCCCGAGCTTCTCCGCGAGCGGCAGCGCGGGCTTGACGTCCTCGGCGACGACCCCGCCCTGGACGTTCACCGCGTCCGGCACGAACTCGCCCGCGAGCGCCAGCCGGACCGAACGCGCGACCTGGGTGCCCGCCTTCTCCTGTGCCTCGTGGGTGCTCGCGCCGAGGTGCGGGGTGACCACGACGTTGTCGTGCTGGAAGAGCGGGCTGTCGGTGCACGGCTCGGTGCGGAACACGTCGACGGCCGCCCCCGCGACGCGTCTCTCCTTGAGCGCCAGGTCGAGGGCGTCCTCGTCGACGATGCCGCCACGGGCGGCGTTGACGATCCGCACGGACGGCCTGACGAGCCTCAGCTCCCGGTCGCCGATGAGGCCGAGCGTCTCGGGGGTCTTCGGCAGGTGAACGGTGATGAAGTCGCTGGTGCGCAGCAGCTCGTCGAGCGGGACGAGCCGCGCGCCGAGCTGCGCCGCGCGCGCCGCCTGGACGTACGGGTCGAAGGCGATGACCCGCATGCCGAAGGCGGCGAGCCGCTGCGCGACGAGCACGCCGATGCGGCCGAGGCCGAGGATCCCGACGGTCTTGTCGTGCAGTTCCACCCCGGTGTACGCGGAGCGCCGCCACTCGCCGCGCTGAAGTGCGGCGTGCGCCTGCGGGATGTTCCGGGCGGTCGCCAGCAGCAGTGCGATCGCGTGCTCGGCCGCGGTCACGATGTTCGAGGTCGGCGCGTTGACGACCATGACGCCGGCCCGGGTCGCCGCCTCGACGTCGACGTTGTCGAGGCCGACGCCGGCGCGGGCGACGACGCGAAGCCCGGGTGCGGCGGCCAGCACGGCGGCGTCGACCGTGGTCGCGCTGCGGACGATCAGGGCGTCCGCGCCGGCCACCGCGGTGACGAGCGCGGCGCGATCGGTGCCGTCGACGCGGCGGATCTCGAAGTCGGGCTCCAGGAGCGCCAGACCGGCGGGCGAGAGCTCTTCGGCGATGAGGACCACAGGCCTACTCACGGGCACGACCCCCTACGTACGGCTTGCACGGTACGGGGACGTTGATCCGGCGTGACCCTCGCCCTCCGCGACTTTAGTAATGCCCGATGTATTCGCCAATGAGATCCGGTGAATAGGGACTGCCTTGGCCGGGTTCGGCCCATCCGGTGTCCCGCACGCACTAGTGTCTGGCGCATGGCAAATGGAAACCCGAAGCTGGCGGACGTGCTCGCCAAGCGCGGTGAACCTGAGGAGATCCTGGGCGCGCTCGTCGACGGCGGGGTCCTCATCGTGACCAACCCGGACGGCTCCGTCCTCGTGGGACAGCTCGAGGACGAGACCGTCGCGCTCGCCGCGTTCACCAGCCCGGGTGCGTACAGCGAGAAGTCCGAGAGCGAGGAGTTCCAGCAGGCCGACGCCGCCCTGCTGCTGGAGATCGCCCGCAGCGGCGAGGTCCAGGCGCTGGTGATCGACCCGGAGAGCGACGACGCCGCCCTGATCCCGTTCAGCGACGTGCAGGGCTACCTCGTCACGCAGGGCATGGGCGTCGACGAGGACGTCGAGGTGGCGTTCCGCGCAAGCGAGCACGAGTTGGTGCCGCACCTGAAGGACGGCATCGCCGAGCGGCTGCCGGAGTACCCCGCGGTCGAGCGCGTGTGGATCTCCGACGTCCGGATGCCGAGCGGCGTGGAGGGCATCATGCTGCACGTCGTGATCTCCGAGGGCGCCGACCCGCAGCTCGCCAACGATCTGCTCCAGGCGACGATGGAGAAGCTGCCGTCCAGTGACGTCCCGGTGTTCGCGCACGTCGCCGACGACGAGAGCGAGGAGTTCCTCGCCGAGATGGACGCCGCCGTCGTCCGCCGCTGACCTGTTTCGCGGGCCGCCGGCCGGAGAGCACCTCCCGGCCGGCCGTCACGGCCTGACCGGACCTCATATCACCGGTCCCCGCATCACCCGGCCCCCGCATCACCGGGCCCTCGCGTCGCCGAGCCCCCCGTACGCCGTCTGAGCCACTCCGGTGCCACGGCCCGCTGCCCCGCGCTCAGCGCCCTTCGCCGGGCCGGATCAAACCGTTCTCATACGCGTACACCACGGCGTGCACGCGATCGCGCAGCCCGAGCTTCTCCAGCGCATGGCCGAGATGGGTCTTGACGGTCGTCTCGGCGATGCACAGCGCCCGGGCGATCTCCGTGTTGCTTCTGCCACCGGCCACCAGGTCGAAGACCTCACGTTCCCGGGCGGTCAGCCGGGCGAGCGCGGCCGGCGGCCGGATCGGCATCCGTCGCCGGCCGGTGAACGCCTCGATCAGCGGCCTCGTCACCGTCGGCGAGAGCAACGCACCGCCATGGGCGGCGGCGCGGACGCCCAGGAGGAGCTCTTCCGGCGGCGCGTGCTTGAGGAGGAATCCGCAGGCGCCGGCGCACAGTGCGTCGTAGATGTACTCGTCCAGGTCAAAGGTGGTCAGGACGACGACGCGGGGTCCTCGCCCGGTCGCGTCGCCGACGATCCGGCGGGTCGCCTCCAGTCCGTCCATCACCGGCATCCTGATGTCCATCAGGACGATGTCCGGAGCGGTCTCCCGGGTACGCGCCACCGCTTCCGCGCCGTTCGCCGCCTCGGCCACCACGGTGAGGTCCGGCTGCCCGCCGACCAGCGCGACCAGGCCGGCGCGGACGAGCGCCTGGTCGTCGGCGACCAGCACGGTGATCAGGCCGTCCGACGTCATGATCCACTGTTCCAGGCGTCGTACGGCAGCGCGGCCGTGACCATGAACCCTCCGCTGGTGGCGGAGGCGCGCAGACCGCCGCCGAACGACTCCGCCCGCTCCCGCATGCCCAGGAGCCCGCGGCCGCCCGCGGCCGGGCGACCGCCCTTAGGCGCCCGCCCCGGCGGGCCGTTGACGATCTCCAGGGCGAGGTGGTCGTCGAGATAGCGCAGCGTCACGCGGGTCGCGGCGCCGGGCGCGTGCCGCGCCACGTTCGTGAGTGACTCCTGGACGATGCGGTATGCCGAGAGCTGCAGCCCGGGGCTGAGGTCCCGGACCTTTCCGGTCACCGCCAGATCCGCCGGAACACCGGCGTCACGCGCGGTGGCCAGCAGCGTGTCGATCTCGGTCAGGGACGGAACCGGCCGCCGGAACGCGTCTCGCGCGCCCGGCCCGTCATCACGCCGCAGGGTGCCGAGCAGATGGTTCAGCTCGTTCAGCGCCTCGCGGGACAGCCGCTCGACCGTGGCGAGCACCTCGGCCGGCGCGGAGCCGTTCAACCGGGCGGCACCGGCCTGCACGGTGATCGCCGAGAGCTGGTGGACGAGCACATCGTGCAGCTCGCGGGCGATCCGGGTGCGTTCGGCCAGATGCGCCGCCTCCACTCCGGCGGCGGCCTCGGCGCGCCGTGCCGTGGCCGCGTCGCCGACGAGGAACGCCGCGCCGAGCAGCGCGAACGGCACCCCTGCCAGACGGTGCAGGTTGAGCGTGACGCCGATGACGGCCCCGACGAGCAGGCTGAGCCAGCCGAGCCAGCGCGCGTATCTCCGGGCTCCGGTGGCGTACGCGCCGACGCCGTACGCGGCGACGAGAACGGCCGCGAACGCCGCGATCAGGTCCCGGGCCAGCGCTGCCCGGATCACGAGCGCACCGGCCGTGGCCGCGAGGACGAGCACCGGGAAACGCCGCCGCCACACGAAGGGGACGGACCCGGCGAGTGCCAGGGCCAGGTAACCGAGGACGACCGGGGTGGCGGGAACGTGCGAGGCCGGCCTCCACCACCACGGCACGTCCGGCGCGGCCCACGCGAACAGCCCGGCCGCGACGAGCGCGTCGACCCTTCCGGCCGTCGCGAGGTCACGCAGCATGAGCCGACTGTAGGACGACGGCATCAGGTCACGTCCGCACTGCGGAAGAGGACGACGGCCACCGTCGCGCAGGCCAGGAAGGTCGCGGCCAGCCCGGTGAGGCCGAAGAGCCGGCCGGGCTCTGCTCCTCCGGCGGTGATGAACCGGGACCAGAAGTTGTCCGGCAACGCGGTGATCGAACCCTGTCCGGCCGCGAATCCCATCCAGCCCTGCACCCAGGTGGCGGGCGTCCACCGGCCGGTGCCGGGCAGTGCGGCCAGCGCCAGCATCACGATGAAGGTCCCGGCGGTGGTCGCCGTCGTGCCGATCGTGCTCCGGGTGACGACGGCGGCGAGCAGGGAGACCGCGGAGAACACGGCCAGAACCAGCAACGCCCGTCCGGCCTGTGCGCCCGACCACCTGACCGCCTCGGCAACCGTCTCATGTGGATCCGGCAGCCGATAGGCCCGGACCAGAACGGGGCCGGCCACGGCGAGCGCCGCCCAGCACGCGCCGATCAGCGCGGCACCGGCCAGCCACAGGCTCACGAGCTTCGCGGCGAGCACCCGCCATCGGTGGCCGCACGCGGTGAGCACACTCTTCAGGGTCCGGCCGGACCACTCGCCGCCGATGTGTCCTCCGGCCAGCAGGGAGAGCGCCAGCACCCCGGGCAGGGACGCCATGAGGCCCGCGGTCTCGGCGCCCGCGGCCGCCGGGTTCAGCTGCGCGGCCGTATGCGTCGCGATCGCGAGATGGCGCATACGGAGGACGGTGATCCGGACCCGCATGCGCTTCTGCGCGGCCGTACAGGGAGGGCCCTCCTGCACGCCCATCGTCGCGCAGGACGGTATCGGCACGGCCTCCTGAGCGCCCTGGCGAGCGTTGGAGGCACCGGTCACGGCCAGGAGCACGCAGAACAGCGCCGACGCGAACGTCACTCCGTACAGCAGCGGCCGGTCCAGCTTTCGCAGTTCAGCGCGGAGCAGTCGCATCGGTCTCCTCCTCGGTGACGGTCAGTCGCAGGAACGCCTCCTCGAGGCCGGGATGCTCGACGCGGATCTGCCTCGCCCACACCCCCGCGCGCCCCAGGATCGCGTTGATCTCGCGCCCGTCGGCCCCCTCGACCAGCAACGTCCGGGGGCCGTCCGTGCGCACCGGCCGGCCGGCGAGGAGGCCGCGGGCGGCGTCCCGGTCGGCCGCGTCGAGCACGACCCGCACCCGTTGCCGCGCGGCGGCCAGCCCGGCGACCCGCCCCTGCTCGACCAGACGGCCTCGGTTCATGACGGCGACCCGGTCGCACACCTGCTCCACCTCGGCCAGCAGGTGGCTCGAGACGAACACCGTCATGCCGTCGTCGGCGAGGGCCCGCAGCAGCGCGCGGAACTCCCGGATGCCCGCAGGGTCCATGCCGTTCGTCGGCTCGTCCAGAACGAGCAGGGCGGGGTCGCGCAGCAGCGCCGCCGCGAGGCCCAGCCGCTGCCGCATGCCCTGCGAGTAGGCCTTCACCTTCCGGCCCGCCACGGCGGACAGGCCGACCCGCTCCAGAGCCGCGCCCACGGCGTCGGGACGCGCCGGAGGCGGCCCGTGCAGCGCCAGCACCTTCAGGTTGCGGCGCCCGGTCATCCACGGGTAGAACGCCGGCTCCTCGATCATCGCGCCGACCCGGCTCAGCCCGTCCGGGTCCGGCAGCCGACGCTCGTTGACCCAGGCCCGCCCGGCCGTCGGCGCGATCAGGCCGAGCAGCATGCGCATCGTCGTGGTCTTGCCCGATCCGTTCGGCCCCAGGAATCCGAACACCTGACCGGCGTCGACGGCGAGATCCAGGCCGTCGACGGCGACCGTCGACCCGTACCGCTTGGTCAGGCCCTCACATCGGATCACCCTCATGGCACCGACGGTAAAGAGCCCGCCCCGCGGCGTCCTCATCCCACGGGGCGAACCGCGTCTCATCCAATCGACGACCCGAACGCCGCCGGGATCCGTCCTCCCGGGCGGAGCGTCCCCATCGTCGAATGAACGAGGCCGGGATCGGCCGCGAGCACGAGGACAGGCCGATCCGCGGCTCCTAGCGTCCTGCCGTATGAAGCACACGATGCTCGCCGCCGCGGGGATGGTCCTGCTCACCGCCTGCTCGGCGGCCACCGGCAAGAACGCCGCGGACCCCGACGCGGGTGAGGCCAGCCCGCATCCGCGTCCTACCTGGGCGTTCTATCGCCCGCCCGAGCCGTTGCCGCAACGGGCACCCGGCACCCTGATCCGCAGCGAGCCCATCGCCGCCCCGGCGGGGGCGCACGGCTGGCGGATCCTCTACCACTCGCGCAGCACCGCGGGCCGGGACATCGCGGTCTCCGGATCGGTGTTCGTCCCGGCCGCCGTGCCGCCTGCGGGCGGTCGCCCGGTCGTCGCGTGGGCGCACGGCACGACGGGGCTGGGAGACTCCTGCGCGCCTTCCACCGATCCGCAGGCGCTGGGCGGGATCGAGGACGGCCCCGCGCTGCTCGCCGCGGGCGACGCCATCGTCTCCACCGACTACGAGGGGCTCGGCACGCCGGGCCCTCACCCGTACCTCGTCGGGCCGAGCGAGGGCCGGTCCGTGCTGGACGCCGTCCGTGCCGCCGCGCATCTGCCCGGCGCCCGCATCGGCCGGTCCGTCGTCGTCTTCGGCCACTCGCAGGGTGCGCACGCGGCGCTGTTCGCCGGCGGGCTCGCAGCGTCGTACGCGCCCGATCTACGGCTCCTCGGGGTCGCGGCGGCGGCACCGCCCATCGACCTGACCACCTTGGCCCGCCACGTCACGCAGCTGGACTACGGGACCGGCTACCTGGTCATGATGGCGGCCGGCTACAGCGCGGCCGACCCGTCCGCGCGGCTGGACTCGATCACGACACCGGCCGGGAGGGCCGGTCTGAGCGTCATCGAGGACGGCTGCGGCGACGACGTGATCGAGGCCTATTCCGGCCTGTCCGCACGGGCCGTCTTCGCCAGGGATCCGCGTACGACGCCGCCCTGGTCGACCGGCCTCGTGCGCGACGGCGTCAGCGCGCTGCCCCGGAACGTGCCCGTACTGGTCATGCAGGGCGGGCGTGATCCGATCATCCCGGCCGACGTGACGAAGGCCGCCGTGCGCCGGATGTGCGGTCGTGGAAGCGTCGTCGCCTACCGGGTCTACCCGCACGCGTACCACAACGTCGTGCCCTCGGCCGCGTCGGACCTGAACGCCTGGATCACGGCACGCTTCCACGGCGCTCCCCCACCGGACGACCGGTGCTGACCTGCGCGCGGTCAGGCCGCGCTGCGCGTCGCGGTCCCGGCCAGGACGCCGGTGACCGCGCCGGTGTCGGCGATGTACACGTGGGGCACGTCCACGAAGACCCGCATCGTCCCCGCCGGAACGCCCACCGCCTCGGCCACCTCCAACTGCACCGCGCGCAGCGGGATGTAGTTCAAATAGCTCGTGTACGCGTTCTGGGAGCGGAACGTCGCGGTCATCGCCATCCGGCGGGATCTGAGCCGGAAGGCCAGGGCGGCGAGGCAGGGCACGGCGTCCTGGCGCTCGCCCGGGACCGTCAGCGAGATCCAGCCGCTCTTGGTCCACGGGCGCGCCCGCAACAGTTCGATCACCCAGTCGAGCTGGTCGACGCCGCGCAGGTCGCGCAGCCGCGCGCCGTAGCTGTACTTGAACGGCGGCACGACGTCCGTCCGGGTGAACTTCGCCGTGTACCGGGCGACGGCCTCCGCGTCGCCGTACGTCTGGATGATCGGGTCGTCCCAGCCGAGGGCCGCGATCTCGAACAGCCGCGACGACGCCTCGATGACCGGTCCCCGGTCGTCGAGGCCCACCTCGCCCGTCGTCCACACGTGCCGCATGAGGCCGATCCACGCCTCCCCGCACGTGAGCCAGCGTTCCATCCTCACGACTCCACGGAGGGGAAGCCGTAGGGGTTGGCCGGCTCGCTGCGGCGCCGGGCCGCGCCGAGCCGTATGTGGTAGACGAGGAAAAGGAGCGTGGCGGTGACCCCGATCCAGACGGTCACCACGATCGGGGTCGGCCGGGCGCCCGAGAGCCCGAGCAGCCCGATCGAGATGTAGGCCGCGTCGACGATTGCGAGCCCGATCGCGGTGACGCCGGGGCCGGACGTCGGCGCGAAGGACTCCGGGTAGGCCGGGTCGATCGGGAGGTTGGGCGCCCAGCCCACCTCGCGGAAGTGGTCGCGCAGCTCCTCGACGTAGAGCAGCCGGAAGTTGTTCACCGCGCGGGCCGTCCGCAGGTGCCGGGAGGTCGCCTCGATGAGGCGGAGGTACGGCAGGACGCCCATCGCCCCGAAGATCGCCGTCAGGGCGAAGACGTACGGGGGGATGCGATGCCAGGCGGTCAGCGCGGCCGGGTCGAGCACCTTGGCGCTCGCCAGGGCGACCACCGCGCCGAACGGCGCGGCCAGCAGGCTCATCGCCAGTCGGAGCATCTTCAGGCGCTCCTCCGACGCGGCCAGGTAGACCTGGTAGATCCCGCCGAAGTCGGTCGCCAGGAGTTGAACGAATTGTGTGGGGTCGATGTCGGCCCGGCCGTCGCGGTGTGCCCGCGGTTCGGTCCGTGGCGCTCCTAAGCCTGTCTTACGCATGAGCCCGTCCCGCTCTCGCGCCTCACGGTACGACTCCGCCCCATGCGGCTCAACGGAGTCGAAACCACCCATTCCGCCGCCTTGAGTATCCTCCTTCCCGCAGCCGGTCGGTGCCGAATTCCGATTGAGGCGCGGCCCAAAGCCGGGTTCGAAGCATTGTTTTACGGAGTGTTAAGCACCGTGGACAAGGTCCCCGCGGTTGCCGAATTTCAGGCCCCGGAAAAGACGTCGCCCCGGCCGTGCGAGCGCACGTGCCGGGGCGAGTCGTCGAACCGCCGGGTCAGTCCTGCAGCCAGGACATCATCGGGCGGAGCTTGGCGCCGGTCTGCTCGATCGGGGAGTTCTGCTCCTCCTCGCGGCGCTTGAGGAAGTTCGGCCGGCCGGCGTCGAACTCCTCGACGAGCTCCTTGGTGAAGGTGCCGTCCTGGATCTCCTTGAGGATCTTGCGCATCTCCTCGCGGGTCTGGTCGGTGATGATGCGCGGGCCGCGGGTGTAGTCGCCGAACTCCGCGGTGTCAGAGACCGACCAGCGCATCTTCGACAGGCCGCCCTCGTACATGAGGTCGACGATGAGCTTCATCTCGTGCAGGCACTCGAAGTAGGCGGCCTCGGGCTGGTAGCCGGCCTCGACGAGGGTCTGGAAGCCCGCCTTGATGAGCTCGGAGACGCCGCCGCAGAGCACGGCCTGCTCGCCGAACAGGTCGGTTTCGGTCTCCTCCGTGAAGGTGGTCTTCAGCGCGCCCGGGCGGGTGCCGCCGATGGCCTTGGCGTACGAGAGGGTGAGCGGCCAGGCGTTGCCGGTGGCGTCGTTCTCGACGGCGACGAGCACCGGCACGCCGCGGCCCTCGGTGTACTGGCGGCGGACGAGGTGGCCCGGGCCCTTGGGGGCGACCATGGCCACGTCGACGCCCGCCGGCGGCTCGATGAGGCCGTAGCGGATGTTGAGGCCGTGGCCGAAGAACAGGGCGTCGCCCTCGACCAGGGACGGCGCGACCGCCGTCCGGTAGACCTCCCGCTGCAGGTGGTCCGGGATCAGCACCATCGTGAGGTCGGCCTCCTCACAGGCCTCCTCCGGCGTGACGACGCGCAGGCCGTCGTTCTCGGCCTTCTCGCGGCTCTTGGACTCCTTCGGCAGGCCGACGCGAACGTCGACCCCGGAGTCGCGCAGCGAGAGGGCGTGCGCGTGCCCCTGGCTGCCGTATCCGAGCACCGCCACGTGGCGGTCCTGGATGACGCTCAGGTCGGCGTCGTTGTCGTAGAAGATCTCAGCCACTTGCCTTTGCCTCTCTGAGTTTCACGCGCTGCGCTCGATGGCGCGCAACGAGCGGTCTGTGATGGAGCGGGCGCCGCGGCCGACGGCCACCATGCCCGACTGCACCAGTTCCTTGATACCGAACGGCTCCAGGACCCTGATCAGGGCCTCCAGCTTGTCCCTGCTTCCGGTCGCCTCGACCGTGACCGCGTCCGTGGCCACGTCGACGACCTTCGCGCGGAAGAGCTGGACGGTCTCCAGAACCTGGGAGCGGGTCTCCGCGTCGGCCCGGACCTTGATCAGTATCAGCTCGCGCTGCACCGACGCCGACGGGTCCAGTTCGACGATCTTGATGACGTTGACCAGCTTGTTCAGCTGCTTGGTGACCTGCTCCAGCGGAAGGTCCTCGACGTTGACGACGATCGTCATCCGGGAGATGTCCGGGTGCTCCGTCGTCCCGACCGCGAGCGAGTCGATGTTGAATCCGCGCCGGGAGAACAGTGCGGCGACCCGGGCGAGGATGCCCGGTTTGTTCTCCACCAGGACGGAAAGCGTGTGCCTGCTCATCTCAGTCCGTGTTCTCCCAGTCGGGCGCCATGTCGCGGGCGATCTTGATCTCGTCGTTGTTGGTGCCGGCCGCGACCATCGGCCAGACCATCGCGTCCTGGTGCACGATGAAGTCGATGACGACCGGGACGTCGTTGATCTCCATGGCCTTGGCGATCGTGGCGTCCACGTCGGCGGCGTTGTCGCAGCGCAGCCCCGCGCAGCCGTACGCCTCCGCCAGTTTTACGAAGTCGGGGATCCGGCGGGACTGCAGGTCGCTGTTGGAATAGCGCCCCTCGTAGAAGAGGGTCTGCCACTGCCGGATCATGCCGAGGTTGCCGTTGTTGATGACGGCGACCTTGATCGGGATGCCCTCGATGGCGCAGGTGGCCAGCTCCTGGTTGGTCATCTGGAAGCAGCCGTCGCCGTCGATCGCCCAGACGGCCGTGTCGGGCCGGCCCTGCTTCGCGCCCATCGCGGCCGGCACGGCGTACCCCATCGTGCCGAGGCCGCCGGAGTTGATGAACGATCCGGGGTTCTCGTAGCCGATGAACTGGGCGGTCCACATCTGGTGCTGGCCCACCCCGGCGACGTACAGCGCGTCCGGGCCGACGATCTTGCCGATGCGCTCGATGGCGTACTGCGGGGCCAGGCTCCCGTCCTCCGGCCGGTCGTAGCCCAGCGGGTAGGTGTCACGCCAGGAGTTCAGCTGGCGCCACCAGGCCTCGTAGTCGCCCTTGCGCCCGGCGGCGTGCTCGGTGCGCACCGCGTTGATCAGGTCGGTGAGGACGTCGCGGCAGTCGCCGACGATCGGGACGTCGGCGTGGCGGTTCTTGGAGATCTCGGCCGGGTCGATGTCGGCGTGCACGACCTTGGCGCCGGTGGCGAAGCTGTCGAGGCGGCCGGTGACCCGGTCGTCGAACCGCGCGCCCAGCGCGATCAGCAGGTCGGCGCGCTGCAGCGCGCCGACGGCGCCGACGCTGCCGTGCATGCCGGGCATGCCCATGTGCAGCGGGTGGCTGTCGGGGAGCGCGCCCTTGGCCATCAGGGTGGTCACCACGGGCGCGCCGGTCAGTTCGGCCAGCGTGCGCAGCTCCGCGGCGGCGCGCGCCTTGAGCACGCCCCCGCCGACGTACAGCACCGGCCGCTTGGCCTCGGTGAGGAGGCGGGCGGCCTCGCGCACCTGCTTGGCGTGCGGCCGCGTCACCGGGCGGTAGCCGGGCAGCTGCATCGGCTGCGGCCAGAAGAAGTCGGTCTGGTTCTGCAGCGCGTCCTTGGAGATGTCCACGAGGACCGGGCCCGGGCGGCCGGTCGAGGCGATGTGGAACGCCTCGGCGATCGTACGGCCGATGTCGGCGGGGTCGGTGACGAGGAAGTTGTGCTTGGTGATCGGCATCGTGATGCCGGAGATGTCCGCCTCCTGGAAGGCGTCCGTGCCGATCGCGCCGCTCGCGACCTGGCCGGTGATCGCGACGATCGGCACCGAGTCCATGTAGGCGTCGGCGATCGGGGTGACGAGGTTGGTCGCGCCGGGACCGCTGGTCGCCATGCACACGCCCACCTTGCCCGTCGCCTGCGCGTACCCCTGAGCGGCGTGGCCCGCGCCCTGCTCGTGCCGGACAAGGATGTGGCGGATCTTCTGCGAGTCGAAGAGAGGGTCGTAGGCCGGGAGGATGGCCCCGCCCGGGATCCCGAACACGGTGTCGACGCCGACCTCCTCCAGGGCTCTGATGAGCGCCTGGGATCCGGTCATCCGTTCGGTCATCTGCTTCATCCTTGTTGCTCTTGAGCGCTGGGCTCTGCCCCTTGGCGTGCCAGGCGGGCGATGCCGTCCGGGACGCGGTGCGCGGGGCCGGGGTTATGGCCAACAAAAAACCCCTCGCGCCGGACGGCGGTCGAGGGGAGCGCGCAAGCGATCTACTCGGTCAGCTTGCGCGCCGACCAAGTACGAGAATCAGGTTGCGGTTCATGGTGTCAACCATGGTGGGTTTCGCGGCTCGCGTCAAATCCTTGGACGGCATGTCTCACCATCCGAGACGAATGCACCGGTACGAGCACCGTCGACCGCACCCGCCGCGGCGGGTGCGGTCGACGTGACGGACGGTCAGGCGAGGGACTTCACCCACTCGTCGACGGTGACGACGTCCGCCTGCCGGGGGAACACCTTCTCGGTGAGGACCCGGTGGACCTCAGGGTCCACGTCGGCGCAGCCGTCGGCCAGGACGGTGAGGCGGTAGTCCAGGTCGGCGGCCTGGCGCAGGGTGGACAGGACGACACCGCTGGTGGCGATGCCGGTCAGCACGAGATGGTCGATCTCACCGGACCGCAGGACCAGCTCCAGGTCGCTGCCCGCGAATGCGCTGACCCGCTTCTTCGTGACGATGCTCTCGCCGGGCCGGGGCGCGACGTCGGCGTGGACGGCCGCGCCGGGGTCGTCCGGCGTGAACGCGCCCGGCGGCAGGGCCGCGAAGGCCTTGTTGCGGTCGCTCTTCTCCGGATGGCCGGGGCGGAAGCCGATGACGACGTGGATGACGGGAACGCCGGCGTCGCGGGCGCCGCCGACCGCGCGGGCGAGCCGCGGCAGGTAGTCCGCGTCCGGTACGCGGGGGACGATGCCCTCCTGGACGTCCATGACGAGCAGAGCGGTGTTCTTCATCTGTCGGCTCCATTTCTCTGGTGAGGGGTCACGCGCTGGTCCGACCCGCGGATCCGGCGCAGTGAGCGGTCGGCGACGGTGATCGCCAGGAACACACCTGCCACGGCGAGCAGGAACCAGGCGAGACGGTGCAGGCCTCCCGTGTCGGCCCGGTGGGCGAAGAAGGCGCCGCCGGCCGCGGAGGAGATCATCGCGCCGAGGTAGGAGAAGGTGCGCAGGAGCCCGGCGGACGAGCCGATCCGCGCCGGGTCGGCCTGGTAGTACACCGCGTTCTGCAGGGCGAGGCCGTTCAGCCCCTGGGGGATGCCGCAGACGAGGGCGACGGCGACCAGCAGCCACACCGGGCTGCCCGGGTGGAGCAGCAGGAGCATGGCGCAGGCGGTGACCTGGCCGACGGCGCCGACGATGAGCTTGCCCCGGATCTCCGCGCGGCGGCCGGTCGCGGCGGCGACGAGGATCCCGGTCAGGAACAACGGCAGCTGCGCGAGCCCGGCCTGGGAGGCGGACAGCCCGCGCCCCTCCTCCAGCCACTCGGTGTAGCCGTACAGGAAGGAGTACGACACGACATAGGCGAGGAGCGCACGAGCGTAGGTGAGCAGCAGGGGCAGGTTGCCGCCGAACACGCCCAGGTCGATGAACGGCTCCACCGCGCGGGACTCCCGGAGCGCGAAGCCGGCTCCGGCCGCGACGGCGAGCACCGGAAGGTACCAGTGAGCGGACCCCGGGCTCATCAGGAACAGCAGCACCGCGACGAGCATCGCGGCGAACAGGGCCATGCCCGGCAGGTCCAGCCGGGCCGCCGGCCGTTCGGACGCGGCGCGTTCGGGAAGGGGCGTCTTCGGCAGCCGGAGCCGGCCGATGATCAGGCCGGCGGCCGCCAGCGGGATGTTGACTGCGAGGGTGGCACGCCAGCCGCCGACCGCGATCAGCAGCCCGCCCAGGGAGGGGCCGATGACGGCGACGGTCTGCGTGCTGATCGCGATCGCGGTCAGCACTGCGGCCGGACTGTCCCTGCCGGTGCGCTCGGCCTCACTGCGGATGAGGTACATCGCGGCCGGGTAGCCGGCGCACGTGCCGAATCCGAGCAGCACCCGCGCGACGACCAGCACGCCCAGGTTCGGGGCGAGGAGCCCGACCAGACCGGCGATCCCCACGAGGAGGGTTCCGGCGAGGAAGAGGCGGCGCGGCCCGTACAGGTCGATCAGCCGCCCGACCACGGGCTGCCCGATCGAGGTGGCGAGGTACAGCCCGGAGACCAGCCAGGCCGTCTGGGACGGCGGAGCCCCGAACGCGGCGCCGATCGGGACCAGGGACACCGAGACGAGCGTCGAGTTGATCGGGTTCAGCACCGCGCCCAGGATCATCGGAGCGAGGAGCCTGCGGTCGAAGGCGTCTCGCGGGGGGCTTTCGGTGCGTCGCGAGCGGATGGCCTTCAAGGTCATGAGCGCGTGAGCCGGTCCAGCAGGGCCAGCGCCTCGATGACGGTCCGGCGTTCCTCTTCGGTGTAGCGCTCCTGCAGGGCCCGGGCCAGCCATTCCTCGCCCGCCCGCCGCTTGTCCTCCAGGAACGCGTGGCCCGCCTCGTTCACCGAGACCAGCTGCCGGCGGCCGTCGTGGGGGTCGGGCCGACGCTGGATCAGACCGCGCTCCTCCAGCACGGAGAGGGTGGCGGCCATCGACTGGGGCCGGACCCGCTCGGCGGCGGCGAGAGCACTCGCGGACGCCGGCCCCTCCTTGTCCAGCCTGCTGAGCACGGAGGTCTGCGACGGCGTCAGCCCCTCCGTGTCGTACGTCTCCCGGAACCGCCGCCGCAGGCGGCCCACCACCACGCGCACCTCGTGGGCCGCACGAACGGCGGACTCGGACACCTCTGTGGTGATCTTGTCCATGCCTCCACGGTAAATCCTTCAGTCTGAACTGTCCAGTTCGGACTGATAAGTACGAGCTGCCGTTATCGTCCGATGTCGAGTACGGCCTTGCCCGATACGCGGCGGGCGAGGAGTGCCTCGGCCGCCTCCGGAGCGCGCTCCCACGGTCCGCGCCAGCCGATCTGCGGATCCAGCGCCTTTCGTTCGAGAAGATCGACCAGGTAGGTGAGATCCGGGCCGAACGCCGGGTCGATCCCCGCCCGGCCGACGATGAACGGCTCCAGGCGCTTGCGCACGCCGGCCAGCCGTTCCGTCTCGAAGTCGATGGTCGTCGGTTCGCGGGAGGCCATGCCGATGCTCTGCGCGCACCCGCCGTCCTCCAGCAGCCCGAACGCCTCGGCCAGCACCGCCCCGCCCACGTTGTCGAGGACGCCGAAGACGGGCGCGGTGACGTCCCGCAGGTCGACGACGACCTCGTCGGCCCCGAGCTCGCGGAGGCCCTCGGCGCGGCTCGGGCTCCCCACGGCCGCGACGACGTACGCGCCCGCGCGGACGGCGAGCTGGACGGCGAAGCGCCCGACCCCGCCGGACGCTCCCGTGACGAGGACCCGCCGGCCGATCACCGGGCCGAGCCTCCGCAGCGCGCGCAGGGCGGTGACGCCCGCCGCCGGGAGCGCGCTCGCCGCCCCGAGATCGACGGAGTCGGGAACGACGGCCAGCTCCTTGGTGTCGGCGGCGCGGTACTCGGCCCAGGCACCCGCCGCCCACCCGAAGCCCACCACCCGTGCGCCGGGCGGCGGACCCGATCCGTCGGCCGCCGCCTTGACGACGATCCCGGCGGCGTCCATCCCGAGGACGGCGCCCGGCCGTGCCCGCTCGGCCATGAACGCGACGTCGACGAAGTTCAGCGAGGCGGCGTGGACCTGGATCAGGGCCTGGTCGTCGCGCGGGACGGGTGCGGGAACGTCACCCAGGCGCAGCCCTGCCGGTGCGCCGGGGTCGTGGATCAATGCGCGCATGTCACTCCTGTCGATGGTCATCTCAGCGGGGCAGGTCGGCGTGCCGCTCGAGGAACCTCTCGACGTCGGCGGGGTCCTCCAGCGGCAGCGGGTAGACGATGAGCCGGTCGACGCCGAGTTCCGCGTAGCGACGGGCGTCCGAGGCGTCCACCGGAGAAAGTGGCAGGAAGTCGATCTCCAGGCGTCCCAGCCGGGCCGGGCGCTCCACCTCGGCCGCCGCCTTCTCCAGCCCGGCCAGGTGGCGGACCAGGTCGTCGGGCCCGTCACCGTTGCCGAACCAGGCGTCTCCACGGGCGACCGCCCGCCGGAAGGCCGCCGGGCTGTGACCGCCGATCACGATCCGCGGCCCGCCGGCCCGCACGGGCCGTGGATGGGCGTCGACGCGGTCGAAGGCGACGTAGCGGCCCTGGTAGGACGGTGCCTCCTGGGTCCACAGCGCCCGCATCGCGTCCAGGTATTCGTCGGCCCGGGCGCCGCGCTCGGCGAACGGCACGCCCACCGCGGTCATCTCCGGTTCGAGATAACCGGCCCCGACGCC
Organism: Actinoallomurus vinaceus; assembly: GCF_039542055.1. Taxonomy (NCBI): domain Bacteria; kingdom Bacillati; phylum Actinomycetota; class Actinomycetes; order Streptosporangiales; family Thermomonosporaceae; genus Actinoallomurus; species Actinoallomurus vinaceus. Next base: position 53,819 of record NZ_BAABHK010000028.1, on the reverse strand, counting down.
GAGGTGCAGCCGGCCGCCGCTGAGCACGTCCAGGCTGGCGACCTGCTTGGCGAGCACGACCGGGTTGCGCTGCGGCAGGATCACGATGCCGGTGCCGAGTTCCAGGCGCTCGGTGACGGCGGCGACATAGGACAGGTGCACCAGCGGGTCGAGGATCGGGTCCGTCGGCTCCATCGGCGCGTCCGGCGTCCGCGGGCTCGGCAGCACGACGTGCTCCCCCGCCCACCACGAGCGGTACCCGAGCTCCTCGGCACGCCGCGCCAGCCGTACGGTCTCCGCCGGGCCGAGCGTCGCCTTGGCGTTCAGTCCCGTGACCCCGAGTTCCACGTGCTGTCTCCTTCCGTCGACGGCGTGACATCCGCGCCACGCCTCCTCCGTACGGAAGCGTCGGGCAGCGGGCCCGGGTCCGTCCAAGACCTGTTGTCATAACCTTCGGCTATGGACGTCCACCTGCGGGACCTGCGGTACTTCGTGGCCGTCGCGGAGGAGCTCAGCTTCACCCGGGCCGCGACCGACCGGCTCTTCATCTCCCAGCCGGCGCTGAGCAAGCAGATCCGCCGGCTCGAGGTGGAGCTCCGGACCCCGCTCTTCGTCCGCGACCGGCGCACGGTCGCGCTGACCCCGGCCGGCAGCGCCCTCCTGCCCCATGCCCGGCGGCTCATCGAGGAGTGGGAACAGGCACGGCGCGCGGTGGCCGACGCCGCCTCCGCGGAGGACGCCGTCCTGACGGTCGGCTTCCAGACCAGCATCGGCCGCGGGCTCATCCCGGCCGTGACGGACGCGATGGACCGGCTGCTGCCGGGCGGGCGGCTCCGGTTCCGCCAGGTCTCCTGGGCCGATCCGACGGCCGGGCTGGCGAACGGCGACGTCGACGTCGCGATCGCCTGGCTGCCGGTCCCCGACGGCGGCTTCTCCTGGAAGGTGATCTCGCGTGAGGATCGGTGGGTGGCGCTGCCGTCCGGTCACCGGCTGACCGCGCTGGAGGTCGTGCCGTTCGCCGAACTCACCGGCGAGCCGTTCGTCGCCCTCCCGCCCGAAGCCGGGGCCCTCCGCACGTTCTGGCTCGCCGAGGACCACCGTGAGGCGCCGGCGCGGATCGCCGCGGTCGCGGAGACCGCCGACGAGACCTTCGAGGCGGTCGCCTCGGGCCTCGGCGTGGTGCTCCTCGCCGCCGGCAACGCCGAGATCTACCGGCGGGACGACCTCGTGTACCGGCCGGTCGGCGGCCTGTCCCCCAGCGAGCTCGCGGTCGTCTGGCGCACCGGCGACGACCGCGAGGCCGTACGCGTCTTCACGGAGGCCTGCTGCCTCTGCACGGACGCCGCGGCGTCGGCCGTACGCGCGGCGGCCGCCCGCCGAGCGCGTTCCGCCTGCTGACCGGGCCACCTGCCGTCGCCATTCCCGCGCACCGGGTGGCCGGCCGTGAGGCGGCCCCCGTCATGGCCGACCGCCGTGCAGAGAGCAGGACCGCCCGGGGTTCCCGCGCAGCGGGCGCGCGGGAACCCCGGTGCGGCCGTTACCTGGCCGGTTTGAGGTCCACGTCGTCGGCCTTGACGAAGTAGACGCGGTGGCCGAACTGGATCTCGTAGTACCTCAGCCCGCCCTTGACGACGGTCGCGCCGGTCCGGTCGAACAGCTTGCTGTAGTAGTACTGCCCCGCTCGGAGCCGACGACCGCGTACGCCTGGCCGTCCAGGGCGAATTGGGGGTACGGGAGAGTACGGGCGATATCGGGAATGTGCGGTCTTTGACGCCAGCCAGGTTCCAACTAACAGCTTGAATTTGAATCATTACAGTGAGTTGCCGCTATAGCTGGGATGTCGCTAACCTTCGAACGTGCGTTCAGCGTCGCGTTCCGTTCGGTCCCTGGCCGGTAACCCTGGCCCTGGCCGTCGGTTCGCCGCGCCGTTCGTGGCCATGAGGCCGTCCGGTGTTGCGATCCGTGCTCGCCTCAAGCACCTCACCGACCGCGATGGGATGGTGTTGCGGGCGGTGGGTGCGCATCTGGGGACGCTGGCCTCACGTGATCTGAAGGCCCGGTGCGCCGACGGCCCAGGCCACGACAGTGGCAGGTGGGCAGCGCGCAAACGTGGATTGACCGCTGAGTCGTCGTCGCGGTGGGCCGGGTCGATCACGAAGGCGACGCATGATCAGTGGGCGTTAGCACGTCGTAACCAGCTCGCCTACATCCGAAGTCTGGAGGCCGGCATCGCCACGGTTTCGCATCGGCTGTCCCTGCCCGTTGGGCAGCTCGGGACCAAACGCGCTCCGGGTGGGTACCAGTCTGCGGAGGAGTGGCACGCCAAATCCCGCCGTCTGGCCTCGTTGCAGGTCCGGCACGCGGCGGTGCTGGCGGACTGGCAGGCTGGGCGGGTCCGCATCGTGCGCGGCGGCAAGCGGCTGGCAGGCACCCGCCACCACCTGGAGGAAGCTGGACTGACCAAGGAGCAATGGCGAGCGAAATGGGAGGCGGCGCGCTGGTTCTTGACCGCTGATGGAGAAAGCGGGAAACAGTTCGGCAACGAGACCATCCGCATCACCCCCGACGGACAGGTCTCCATCAAACTGCCCGCGCCACTCGGGCATCTGGCGAACGCCCCCCACGGCCGATACGTCTTGGCAGCCCCAGTGACCTTCGCACACCGGGGCACCGAATGGGCTGACCGGATCACAGGAAATCGGGCCGTGGCCTACCGCATCCACCACGACCCCGACCGGCGCCGCTGGTACGTCACCGCGTCCTGGCAACGCCCACCCGTCACCACGATCCCGCTGCAGGCTGCCCTAGCGAAGGGAGTCGTCGGCGTGGACACCAACAACGATCACCTCGCCGCCTGGCGGCTCGACATCCACGGCAACCCGATCGGCGCGCCCCGCCGGTTCTTCTTCGACCTCTCCGGGTCGGCCGATCACCGAGACGCCCAGATCCGTCACGCAATCACGAGACTGTTGCACTGGACCAAGGACTGCGATGTCACAGCGATCGCGATTGAAGACCTGAACTTCGAGCAAGAAAAGACCCGCGAGAAACACGGCCGCCGCAAGCGGTTCCGGCAGCTGATCTCCCGGTTCCCCACCGCCAGGCTGAAGGCCCGGCTGGTGTCGATGGCCAGCAGTCACGGTGTGGCGATCGTGGCCGTGGACCCGGCCTACACCTCCAAATGGGGCGCCCAGCACTGGCAGCAACCCATGACCACCCCCAACCGCACGATCACCCGTCACGATGCCGCCAGCATCGCAATCGGACGACGCGCCTTGGGGCACCCGATCCGGCGACGGACGGCACCGCCCCCTACTCACCAGAGCGATGAGCAGGGGCATTGGACCGTCCAGGCCACATCAGGTGTCCCAGGACGTGAGGAACCCTGCCCCCCGGTTCCCGGACCACGCACCCGATGCGCGCCCCCGGACCATGCGGCGAACGCAGGCGACCAGCACGCCCACCACCGTTCGGGACGTGCCAGTGAACAGGAACCCACACCTGCACACTGAATAGGAACGGTTCTTGCTGTCGCAGCCTCACCCTCGCCAGCCAACCCGGAGGTCGCCTTCCAGCCTCCCGTCCGTCGTCAACCTCAGCCGGCGGACTGGGCCGAGCCGTGGAGTGGGATGGACGCCTCGCCGCGCGGGTTGGTGCGGACGAGGGCCTCGATCCCGCGCGGCGCCATCGGGCGGGCGACGAGGAAGCCCTGGCCGCGGGGGCAGCCCATCTCCTTGAGGAGCTCGAGCTGCTCGGGGCGCTCGATGCCCTCGGCGACGACGCACAGCCCGAGGTCGCGGCCGACCCGGACGATCGTGCGGGTCAGCAGGGAGAGGGTCTCGTCGCGGCCGAGGCCGGCGACGAACGAGGGGTCGATCTTGATGACGTCGACCGGCAGCTGCCGCAGGTAGGCCAGTGAGGCGTAGCCGGTGCCGAAGTCGTCGATGGCCAGCCGCACGCCGAGGTCGCGCAGCGCGGACAGCCGCGCGATGAGCTCGTCACCGCCGTCGACGAGGACCTCCTCCTCGACCTCCAGGGTGAGCATCTCCGGGGACAGCCCGCTGTCGTCCAGCGCGGCCTTCACCGACTCGACGAACCGGGGCGCGGCGATCTCCCGGGGCCGCAGGTTGATCGACAGCCCGATGTCCCAGGCGGAGGCGCGCCAGCGTGCCACCTCGCAGCAGGCCTCGCGCAGCACCCAGTTGCCGAGCGGGATCATCAGGCCCGACTCCTCCGCGGTGCCGATGAACTCCTCCGGGGGCACGAAGACGCCGTCCCGCCACCACCGTACAAGCGCTTCGACGCCGGTGACGCGGGAGGTGGCGAGCTCGACGACCGGCTGGAACTCCACGGTGAACTGCTGCTCGGTGAGCGCGCGCTGCAGCTCGCCGCTGAGCTCGAGCCGGCGGACGACGTCGGCGTGCATCTTGGCGGCGAACACCTCGACCCGGCCGCCGCCGAGGTCCTTGGCCCGGGACAGCGCGACGTCGGCGTTGCGGATGAGCTCGGGACCGCCGACGCCGGTCTCGGTGAAGGCGATGCCGACGCTGGCGGTGAGCACGATGCTGCGGTCGCCGACGCGGTACGGCTCGCCCGCGAGCACGCGGACGAGGCGCTCGCCGAGGTCGACGACCGTCTGCACCTCGGTGGCGCTCTGCACCAGCACGGCGAACTCGTCGCTCCCCCAGCGTGCGACGGTGTCGTCGGCCAGGACGCCCGCGCGCAGGCGGCGGGCGGCCTGGGCCAGCACCTGGTCGCCGCCCGCGTGGCCGATGGAGTCGTTCACGGCGGTGAAGCCGTCGAGGTCCACGAAGATCACCGCGACGGTGCCCTGGCCGCATTCGACGACCTCGCGGGCGCGTTCTTCGAAGTAGGCGCGGTTCGGCAGGCCGGTCAGCCCGTCGTGGAAGGTCAGGTGGGTGACCTGGCGCTGCAGGGCGGCCTGCTCGCTGAAGTCCCGGACGGTCACGAGGAGCCGGTCCGCGGACCTGTCGCCGGACGAGCCGTACCGGCAGATCGTCGACTCCGTCGGCAGCCAGGTGCCGTCGGCGGCGCGGACCCGGCAGGCGATGCGGACGACGTCGTTCCCGGTGGCGCGGAGCAGCCGGCGGACCGCCACCAGCACCCTCGGCAGGTCCTCCGGGTGGATGACGTCGCGCACCGAGCGGCCGAGCAGGTCCTCGGCCGTGTAGTGGTACGAGGGCTGCGCGCCCTCGCTGACGTACTCGATGACGCCGTCGAGCCCGCAGATCACCACGACGTCGTTGATGCTCTCGGTGAGCGCCCGGAAGTGCTTCTCGCTGGTCTTCACGGCGCGCCGGAGCCGGTCGTTGTCGTGGACCAGCTCCCCGAGCCGGGCGAGGACGACGAGGACGGCCGACCCGGCGATGATCGGGACGATCGGCCGCAGGCCGTGCGCGCCGGTGAGCGAGTGCCCGGCCACGAAGATCGCCGCGGCGGCGGCCGTCGCGGCCGGCGCGAGGCCGGGCCCCACGAGGCGGCGCCGGGGCGCGTCGCTCGCGCCGCCGCGCAGCGTCGTCCACGGGGCGGCGCCGAGGAGCAGCAGGCCGGCCAGGCGCGCGAGGTCGGCCGCGGAGCCGTACGCGTCGCCGCCGTTGAGCCGGTCCATGAAGTACATGACGTCCGCCGCGGTCAGGACGACCAGCGCGCAGTAGGCGACCATCGCGGACCGGCGGCGCCCGCGCAGGGCCCCGACCGCCATCGGCAGGAGCCCGCAGACCAGCAGGGCGTCGAGCAGCGGATAGCGCAGCTCGATGACGAACTGCACCCAGCCCTCTCCCGACATGCGGTACAGCCGATCGAAGATCGCCACCCAGCCGACGACGAACAGGGCGCAGGCGCAGACGTACGTGTCGGCGAGGTAGCGCAGCCACGGGCGGGCGCTGCGCGGCGGGCCGATCGGCGCGACGAACCCGGCCGTCATGGCGCCCAGGGCGATGAGGAAGAACAGGTCGGCCGGTGAGACCGCCACCGCCGACCGGCTGAGGACGAGCCGGGAGATCGCGCTGATCGCCGCACCGGCCGACCAGGCCAGCGCCGCCAGCCCGAACCAGCGCCAGGTGTCGCGGTCGACCTTCCCGGCGGGGGTCTGCGGCGCCCGCCGTACGGCGAACAGCAGTGAACTCGCGGCGATCGCCGCCGCCCAGGCGCTGAGCCAGGCGCCGCCGCCGTCGGTGCCCCGGCCCGTCAGGAAGGCGACCGCGTGCAGGACGGCGAGCACGGCGACCGGGCCGAACGGCCGCACGGTCGCCGGTATCCCCCAGCGTCGCCGCTTCGTCCGCTCGCCGGTCATCACTTTCTCGCTCTCTGATCTTGATCAAATTGTCCCGGAGCACAACGCGCGCCGGGTGCCGAATGCATGACTTTCCGGGGCGACGGCCCATGGCCGTCTCAGGTGCGGCGTATACCTGCCTGTCGAATGCCGTGTCATCCGGTACGGGTGACGGCCGGAATCAGGTCGTCACCGGAAAGCTCACGCCGGGCGCGCGTGCCGGGGTCGCCGGCAGCACCCGCGTGCGGCGCTCACTCTGGTCAGCCTTGTTGGTCAATGTACGGTCCGTAGGTCACGGAGCGATTGAGGCTGGGCGTCCACCCGGCGACAACTCGCCACGTTGCGTAATCGCACACGAGCGCTTGATAGCGCTTTGTCGACACGATCCGCCCGGCCGGTCAAATCGGGGTCGGCCCGCCTCCCTCCGTGGCCCAAGGACCTGGGGAAAGCCTTTACCCGTTCAGTACGCGCCGGTGATGACGTTTCGCAGGGGCTCGCCCCGGGCGGCGCGCTCGAGCTGCGCGCGCACCAGGGCGATGGAACGCCGCCGGGACGCCGGCGTCGACCCTCCGACGTGCGGGGTGATGAAGACACCGGGCGCGGACCAGAGCGGGTGACCGGCGGGCAGCGGCTCGGGGTCGGTCACGTCCAGCACCGCGCGCAGCCGCCGCCGGGACAGCTCCGCGACCAGCGCGCCCGTGTCGACCACCGAGCCGCGAGCGGCGTTGACGAGCAGGGCGCCGTCCTTCATCCGCGCGAGGAAGCCGGCGTCGACCATGCCGGTCGTCTCCGGGGTGGATGGCACGATCAGGACCACGACGTCGGCCTGGGGCAGCAGGTCCGGGAGGGCGCCGACCGGATGGACGCCGTCGCGCGCCGTCCTCGCCACCCGTACGACCTCGGTCTCGAACGGCAGCAGGCGGCGCTCGATCGCCGCGCCCACGGACCCGTACCCGACGATCAGCACGGAGCGGTCGGCCAGCGCGTCGGTCATGTGCCAGTCCCAGCGGCCGTCGCGCTGCGCGTCGACGAAGCGCGGGAAATCCCGCTGGGCCGCGATGATGCCGCCGACCACCCACTCGGCGGTGCTCGCGTCATGGATGCCCCGGCCGTTGCACAGCACCACGCCGGGCGGTACGTGCGGCAGGAAGGTGTCGACGCCCGCCACCTGCAACTGGAGGATCTTCAGGTTCGTCATCCGGGCGAGGACGGCGCGGCTCTGCGGGGTCGGAGTGAACGGCGGAACGTAGAACTCCACCTCACCGGGGTCGCCCGGCAGATCGTCCCCGCCGGGATAGACGTCGACGACCGCACCCGCAACGTGAGCGACCGCCTCGGCGATCTCCTTGTCCGGGACCCAGACCTTCACTGTGCGCCTCCCCTGCCCATGGGGACAGATCGTACGACCCGCCCAGGTGCCGCCCGGACGACCGGGCGCTCGAAGCCACCGCAGCCCGCGGGCCGGCCGTGACCGGTTAAGGACGTGAAAGCCGGTTGACGTCGATGAAAACGCTTTCCTAGCGTAGGCCCTCCGGCCCCGGCGTCCCCTGGGAGTTCCACCGTGCACAGAAGACCATTCGCGCTGATCGGGGCCGCAGCGGCCCTGTGCTGCGCCGTCGCCACCGGCACGGCCGGCGCGTCGGTACGCGAGGCGCGACCCGCGACCGCTCCGATCTACCTTGATCCTGGATACTCCCCGGCCGAGCGCGCCGCGGACCTCGTCGGCCGCCTCACGCTCGCCGAGAAGGCCCAGCAGATGAACAGCAGCCAGGCCCCGGCGATCCCCCGGCTGGGCGTCGCCGCCTGGGGCTGGTGGAACGAAGCGGCACACGGCGTGGCCCGCCTGCAGACCAACACCAACGCCAACCCGCCGATCCTCACCAACACCACGTCCTATCCGGTCGACCTGGCGATGGGCAGCACCTGGAACCCCGACCTGGTCCACCAGGCGGCCACCGAGATCGGGAACGAGGCGCGGGAGGTCGCGCCGAACAACACGCAGGACCTGGACTTCTACTCCCCTACCGTCAACCTCGCCCGGGACCCGCGTTGGGGCCGCAACGACGAGACGTGGAGCGAGGACCCCACGCTCACGGCCGCCCTCGCGTCGCAGTACGTCAACGGTCTGCAGGGGCAGGACGAGAGCGGCAGGCTGCCGAAGTCGGCGGACGGGTACGTCAAGGCGCTCGCCACGCTGAAGCACTTCGCCGCCAACAACAGCGAGTACAACCGCCGTACCGGCTCGTCCGACATGGACGAGCGCACGCTGCGGGAGTACTACACCGCGCAGTTCCGCGACATCATCCAGCGGTCCAATCCCGGCTCGATCATGAGCTCGTACAACCGGGTCAACGGCGTCCCCGCCGCCGCGAACGTCCACCTGATGGACACGCTGGCCCGGCAGACCTTCGGCTTCGGCGGTTACTTCACCTCCGACTGCGACGCGGTCTACGAGATCCAGGCCGGCCACCACTGGCAGCCGCCGGGCGCGTCCGCGCCGCTGGACCAGTACGGCCGCACCGCGTACGCCATCACCGCGGGCGAGGATCTGGACTGCAACCAGGGCTACCACGACGCGTACAACTACGGGAACACCGTCCCCGGCGCGATCGCGAAGCACATCACCACGCAGACCGGCGTCTTCAACGAGAACGACGTCGACGTCTCCCTGGTCCGGCTGTTCACCGCCCGGTTCCAGACCGGCGAGTTCGACCGTGAGGACCAGGTGCCGTGGGTGCGCGAGGCCCGCGCCCGCCTGGCGCCGGGTACCTGGACCAACTCCGACGCCAACAACGCCGTGACCGAGACGCCTGAGCGCCTCGACCTCGCCCGGCAGGCCGCCGAGCAGAGCCTCGTGCTGCTCAAGAACTCCGCCGTCGCCGGCACCAAGGACGGCCTGCTGCCGCTGAAGGTCCCCTCGTCGGGCGCCTACAAGGTCGCGGTCATCGGGGCGTACGCCGACCCGTCGTCGCTGTACCTCGGCGGCTACTCCAGCAACCAGGGCGCTCCGGGCGTCGCCAAGGAGGTCAACGCCTTCCAGGGTGTCAAGGCGGCCGTCCAGAAGATCAACCCGGCCGCGACCGTCGACTACTACCCGGGCGTCACCGGCACGACGCTGGACACCGTCGACGCCGCCTCCGTGGCCGCGGCGAAGGACCACGACGTGGTCATCGTCGTCGCGGGCACCGACGCGAAGACCGCCAACGAGGACTCAGACCGCAAGACCCTCGCCCTGCCGGGCGCGCAGTCCTCGATGATCAGCCAGGTCGCCGCGGCCAACCCCCGCACCGTCGTCTACCTGGAGACGATGGGCCAGGTCGACCTCGGCGACTTCCAGTCGCGGGTACCGGCCCTGCTGTGGAGCTCCTACAACGGTCAGCGTCAGGGCTCCGCGCTGGCCTCCGTGCTCCTCGGCGACACCGACCCGAGCGGGCGGCTGCCGTTCAGCTGGTACGGCGACGTGAACCAGCTCCCGGCGATCGGTGACTACGCGATCCGGCCGACACCGACGAGCAAGGGCCGGACGTACATGTACTTCACCGGCGACGTGACCTACCCGTTCGGGTACGGCCTGAGCTACACCCGGTTCTCCTACTCCCACCTGCGGGCCGAGCGGTCGGCCGACGCGAACGGCACCCTCCACGTGACCGCGGACGTCACCAACCACGGTGACACCAGGGGCACCACCGTGCCGCAGCTGTACGTGAGCACGCCGTTCGAGCCGGCGGCCAAGGAACGTCCGCTCAAGCGGCTGGAGGCGTTCCAGAAGGTCACCGTCGGCCCGCACCGGACCGAGCGGGTGCGCCTGACGATCCCGGTGTCCAAGCTCGCGTTCTTCGACGAGGCGTCGAACCGCTACGTGGTCGACCGGGGCACGTACGAGCTGCGGCTCGGCACGTCCAGCGGGGACGCCGACGTCGCCGCGCGGGCGTCCGTACGGATCGGCGGCACGCTCCGCCCCACACCGGCGGTCGTCACCGCCAAGCCGGCGCAGCCCGGGGACGCCGCCCAGGGCATCGTCCAGCGCGTGACATTCGCCCAGGGCGCCATCGTGGATCCGCAGCTGACCGTGTCGACGCGGGATGAGAGCCGGTACGGCTACATCACCCGCGGCGCGAGCGTCCCCCTGCCGGCGGGGCTGACGGTGAGCTATCGCAGCGACCGTCCGCAGGTCGTCCGCGTCGACCGCGACCGCACCATCCGCACCGTCGGCTCCGGGGTCGCGACCGTCTCCGCGACGGTGCACTACAACGGCGGGACCGCCTCGGTGTCCTTCGTCGTCCGGGTCGCCTGACCGCCACCGAAGCCGCCGCGGCGTTCGTCGCCCTCCCGGGCACGTGACGCCGCGCGGCAAGGGTGACCTGCTGAGACGGCGGCGGCTCCGAGGCCCGTACGGGTCCCGGAGCCGCCGTCGCCGTCAGCTCGTGAGCTTCTCGATGATCAGCTCGCGGGCGCGGCCGGCATCGGCCTGGCCACGGGTCGCCTTCATCACGGCACCGACGAGCGCACCGGCCGCCGCGACCTTGCCGCCGCGGATCTTCTCCGCGACGTCCGGGTTGGCGGCGATGACCTCGTCGATGACCGAGCCCAGCTGGCCCTCGTCGCTGACGACCTTCAGGCCGCGCTTCTCGACGACCTCGTCCGGCGTGCCCTCGCCGGCGAGCACGCCGTCGAACACCTGCCGGGCCAGCTTGTCGTTGATGGTGCCCTCGGCGACCAGTGCGCTGACTCGTACGACGTCGGCCGGGGTGACGGGCAGGTCGGACAGCTCGACGCTCTGCTCGGTGGCCCGCCGGGACAGTTCGTTCATCCACCACTTGCGGGCGGCGGCGGGCTCGGCTCCCTGCCGGACCGTCTCCTCGATCAGGTCCAGCGCACCGGCGTTGACGATGTCCTGCAGTTCCTTGTCGGCGACGCCCCACTCCTGCTGCACCCGGCGGCGGCGTGCGGCGGGCAGCTCGGGCAGCCCGGCGCGCAGCTGCTCCACCCACTCGCGCGGCGGGGCCATCGGCACCAGGTCGGGCTCGGGGAAGTAGCGGTAGTCCTGCGCCTCTTCCTTGCTGCGCCCGCTCGTCGTCGTGCCGGCGGCCTCCTGGAAGTGACGGGTCTCCTGGATCACCCGGCCGCCCGCGTCGAGGACACCCGCCTGCCGCTCGATCTCGTACCGGACGGCGCGCTCGACCGAGCGAAGGGAGTTGACGTTCTTGGTCTCGGTGCGGGTGCCCCACTCCGACGCGCCCTTGGGCATCAGCGAGACGTTGACGTCGCAGCGCATCGAGCCCTGCTCCATGCGTACGTCCGAGACACCGACCGCGCGTACGAGCTCGCGCAGCTCGGTGGCGTACGCCCGCGCGACCAGCGGCGCCTTGTCGCCCGTCGCGACGATCGGCTTGGTGACGATCTCGACGAGCGGGATGCCGGCCCGGTTGTAGTCGACCAGCGAGAAGTCGGCCCCATGGATGCGGCCGGTCGCGCCGCCCACGTGGAGCGACTTGCCGGTGTCCTCCTCCATGTGGACCCGCTCGATCTCGATGCGGTACGTCTCGCCGTCGACCTCGACGTCGAGGTAGCCGTCAATGCACAGCGGCTCGTCGTACTGCGAGATCTGGAAGTTCTTCGGCATGTCCGGATAGAAGTAGTTCTTCCGGGCGAAGCGGCACCACTCGACGATCGAGCAGTTCAGCGCAAGACCGATCTTGATGATGCCCTCGATCGCGCTGCGGTTCGTCACCGGCAGCGAACCCGGCATGCCCAGGCAGACCGGGCAGACCTGGGTGTTGGGCTCCGCGCCGAACTCGGTCGAGCACCCGCAGAACATCTTCGTCGTCGTGCCCAGCTCGATGTGGGTCTCGATGCCCAGCACCGGCTCGTACCTGGCCAGCGCCTCGTCGTACGGCACGAGCGTTTCCATGCTCATCGGTAGTTCAGTCCCTTCGGGCCCGGTCAGAGTTCTGGGGCCTTGGCCAGGAGCGGGCCGCCCCAGCGGTCCTGCAGGGCCCGCTCGATGGCGGCGCCGACGCGGTAGACGCGGTCGTCGGCGAGGACCGGTGCCATGATCTGCAGGCCGACCGGCAGGGAGTCCTCGTCCGCCAGGCCGCAGGGCACCGAGATGGCGGCGTTGCCGGCGAGGTTGGACGGGATCGTGCACAGGTCGGCGAGGTACATCGCCATCGGGTCGTCGGCGCGCTCGCCGATCGGGAACGCCGTCGTCGGCGTCGTCGGCGAGACCAGCACGTCGACCTGTTCGAACGCCGCGTCGAAGTCGCGCGCGATCAGCGTGCGGACCTGCTGCGCCTTGCCGTAGTAGGCGTCGTAGTAGCCGCTGGACAGGGCGTAGGTGCCGAGCATGATCCGGCGCTTGACCTCGTCACCGAAGCCCTCGGCGCGGGTCAGCGCCATGACCTCCTCGGCCGAGCGGGTGCCGTCGTCACCGACGCGCAGGCCGTAGCGCATGCCGTCGAACCGGGCCAGGTTCGACGAGCACTCCGACGGCGCGATCAGGTAGTAGGCCGGCAGCGCGTACGTGAAGTGCGGGCAGGAGACCTCGACGACCTTGGCGCCCAGCGACTCCAGCAGCTCGACGGCCTCGTGGAAGCGGGCCAGGACGCCCGGCTGGTAGCCCTCGCCGCCGAACTCCTTGACCACGCCGATCCGCAGCCCGGCGACGTCGCCGCGGCGCGCCGCCTCGACGACGGGCGGCACCGCCTGGTCGATCGAGGTGGAGTCCATCGGGTCGTGCCCGGAGAACGCCTCGTGCAGCAGCGCGGCGTCCAGGACCGTACGGGCCAGCGGGCCCGGTGTGTCGAGCGAGGACGCGAACGCGATCAACCCGTACCGCGACGACCCGCCGTAGGTCGGCTTCATGCCGACGAGGCCGGTGACCGCGGCGGGCTGGCGGATCGAGCCGCCGGTGTCGGTGCCGGTGGCGAGAGGCGCCTCGTACGCGGCGACCGCCGCGGAGGAGCCGCCGGAGGAACCGCCGGGGATCGTGTTCAGGTCCCAGGGGTTGTGCGTCGGGCCGAACGCGCTGTTCTCCGTCGAGGAGCCCATCGCGAACTCGTCCATGTTGGTCTTGCCAAGGATGACCATCCCCGCCTCGCGCAGCCGCCGCGTGACGGTCGCGTCGTACGGCGGGCGCCAGCCCTCCAGGATCTTGGAGGAGCAGGTCGTCGGCATGTCGGCCGTGGTGAAGACGTCCTTGTGCGCGATCGGGACGCCGGCCAGCGGGCCGAGCGTCTCCCCCGCCGCCTTGCGGTCGTCGACCGCGCGGGCCTGCGCGAGGGCGACGTCCGGGTCGACGTGCACGAACGCCTTGACGGAGTCGTCGACGGCGGCGATGCGGTCCAGGTGCGCCTGGGCGACCTCGACCGCCGACGCCTCGCCGGAGGAGATCAGCTCGGCCAGCTCGGCCGCGGTCTTCTTGATGATGCTCATGCTCACGCCTCCTCGTCGAGAATCCGCGGGACCTTGAACCGCTGCTCGTCGGCGGCGGGCGCGCCGGACAGCGCCTGGTCGGGCGTGAGGCAGGGCCGCACCTCGTCGGCGCGGAAGACGTTGGTCAGCGGGAGCGCGTGCGAGGTCGGCGGGATGTCCTCCGCCGCGACCTCCTGGACTCGCGCGACCGCGGAGATGATGTCATCGAGCTGGGTGGCGAGATGGTCGAGCTCGTCCTCACGCAGCGCCAGCCGGGACAGCCGGGCGAGGTGGGCGACATCCTCGCGGGTGATGGCTCCGCCGCCGCGGGCCTGGCCCGCGGCTGCGGAGCCATGGGCGGCGTGCTCGTTAAGCATGTCGAAACCGTTTCTGCGATCGATGGGTTCTCAGCCATCCTAGAGGGCCGCGTGAACCGGCAACGACCGGTTAACGAGCGGTTTACGCAGCCCTGATCGAGCAGGTCACCCTGGACGCTCCCAGGACGTCGGCTCCGTCGGCACGGGCAGGCCGAACAGCTCGTCGCCGCCCTCCGGCACCTGGAGCGCGTCAACGGCGTTCACCAGTCGTCTCTCCTCCCACTGGAAGTGGGATTCGAGGATGGCGGTCAGGCCGTCGAGCTCCCGCCGCACGTTCTCGACGTTGTCCGCTGTCAGGGTGGTGAGGAGCCGTTGCAGCCTGCGGAGGATGTCCGCGACCAGCAGGTGATCCCGCCGAAGGTCGTCCAGCACCGGAACCAGTTCGGGGAACTGCGCGGCCAGGGCCGGGAACGCCGTGGCGTCCTCGCTGGTGTGATGCCGGGTCAGCGCCGCGCAGAAGGCCGTGCAGTGCGCCCGGAGCATCCTGGGCGACCGTGGCATGTCACCCTCGGCGTAGGCGCCGATCTCCTCGCGGATCCGCGCCAGTTCGGCGCGCAGCCACTGGTGGATCTCGATGAGCTGCCCGCCGAGAGCCCGTGCCCGGTCGGCCGGGCCGCCCGCCGGAGCCTGCTCCCGGCCGGTCATCGCGGGTCCCCGGCTTCGGCCGGTACGAGCGCGACGACGGGTATCGGCCGTTCGACGCGGGACTGGTAGTCGGCGTATCCGGGGGCCCGAGCGATGATCATCGCGAACAGCGCGTCGCGTTCGGCCCCCGCGGTGATGTGGGCGTGGACGGTGAGTGTCCGGTCCGCGATCTCCACGCGGGCCGCCGGGTGCGCGCGCAGATTGTGGTACCAGGCGGGGTGACGGGGTGATCCGCCGGCCGAGCCCACGACCAGCAACCGGTTCCGGTCACGGAAGTAGGCCAGCGGGCTGGTCACCGGGCGCCCCGACCGCGCTCCGACCGTGGTCAGCAGGAGCAGGTCCCCGCCGGAGAAGGGGCCGCCGACGACCCCGTGGTTCGCGCGGAACTCCGCCACGATCGGCTGGTTGATCGGGTGTACGTACGGCTCCGGTGAGGGCGGGATGGACTGGACAGACGTCACGGAATCGACCTTCGATCAAGGAGAGCACACGGAACACGCCCTCGAACCGACCGTGCAGTCGGCCGAGCGGCGATGAAGGATCTGGCTTGTGACCGCGGTGCGGGACCGGAGAGGGGCCCGGGCTACGGGACCGGCGAGGGCCCCGGGCGTCGCTCAGTGGGACGGAAGATGTGGACGCACGGCGGTCTCCTTGATCACGGTGCCTCCATGCCGACGCCGTCCACCTGGCGCCTTCACGCGGCACACCGAATGATCTACCACGGTGCCGCGGCATGGGTCAACGCAGGCAGGAGCGCTGTGGCAGCCCACGCATTGCGGTCGTACCGGCCCGGGCGGGTCGTCAGAGGGCGGCTTCGTTGACGCCCCTGACCCTGAAATGCACCGGCCGGGATGCGCCCCGTCAGAGGGCGGCGCCCTCCGGGGCCTGGAGTTCGGAGACGTGCTCGCGCAGCCACGCGGTCGCCTCGCCGGCGGTCATCGGCGGCTGGAAGTGGTACCCCTGGGCGGCGTCGCAGCCGAGGTTGCGCAGGAGGTGCTCGGTCTCGGCGTTCTCGACGCCCTCGGCGACCGAGCGCAGGCCGAGCGTGCGGGCCAGATCGATGATCGACCGGACGATCACCGCGTCGTCGCCCGCCTCGCGGAGCCTGCTCACGAAGGAGGCGTCGATCTTGATCTCCTCGACCGGCAGGCTCTTCAGCCGTACGAGGGAGGAGTAGCCGGTGCCGAAGTCGTCGAGGCTGAGCGGGATGCCGAGGCCGGCCAGTGCCTGGACGGTGTCGGCGGCGTAGGCGGGCTCGTTCATCAGGATCCGCTCGGTGATCTCCAGCTGGAGGGCCTGCGGCGGCACCTCGTGCCGGAGCAGCCCCGACGCGATCATCTCGGTGAGCGCCGAGTCGAGCAGGTCGCGGCTGGAGGCGTTGATGGCGACCTGGACGCGGAGCCCGGCCTTCCACCAGCGCGCGACCTGGGTGAGCGCGGCGTCGACGACGAAGTCGGTGATGCCGCGCATGAGGTAGGTCTGCTCGGCGATCGGCAGGAACTGCTCCGGCGTGAGCAGGCCCTTCTGCGGGTGCCGCCAGCGCAGCAGCGCCTCCATGCCGACGGGGTGGCCGTTCCCGAGGAAGAGTTTCGGCTGGAAGAACAGCTCGAGCTCGCGGCGGTCGATGGCGCGCCGCAGCTGTCCCTGCCGGCCGAGGCGCTCCGGGGAGTTCCGATCGCGGTCGGGTGAATAGATCTCTACCCCGGTGCGATTTTCCTTCGCCACGTACATCGCGACGTCGGCGCGCTGCAGCAGCAGCTCGAAGTCGGGCGCGTGGTCGGGGTGGAGGGCGATACCGACGCTCGCCTCCAGATCGAACGACATCCCGTCGAGGCGCACCGGTTCGTTCAGCGCCGCGCGGAGCCGGGCCGCGACCTCGCGGGCGCCGCGCGCGTCGCGCACGGTCGGCAGCAGGACCGCGAACTCGTCGCCGCCGAGCCGTGCGACCAGGTCGCCGGGCCGCACGCTGTGGGTGAGCCGGTGCGCGACGAGTTGCAGCAGGCGGTCGCCCGTGGGGTGGCCGAGCGTGTCGTTGACCTCCTTGAACCGGTCCAGGTCCAGCAGGAAGAGGCCAACGCGGCGCGGCGGCTCGCCGTCGCGGCCGCGCGCCGTGAGGGCGCGCTCGGCGTGGTGGCGGGCCTGAGCAAGCGCTTCCTCCGTGCGCATGATCAGAAGCTTGCGGTTCGGCAGGCCGGTCAGGCCGTCGTGCAGGGCCTGGTGCTCGCGGCTCACCGAGACCGAGGCGTTGATGTACACCGCGATGAACGGCAGGACGAACAGTGGCACGAACGCCGCCGACCAGCTCATCGCCAGGACCACCAGCGGCGCGAGCCCCAGCAGCGCGCTGTGCACGAGGAGCTGCAGGCCGAGGTTCCAGCGCATGGCCTTCAGGACGGAGGTGCGCTCGTGCAGCCCGATCGCGGCGTTGACCAGGGCCAGGTTGACGACGAAGTACGCCACGCCCGCGAGCAGCGTGATCGGCAGGTCGAGGGCGTGGGGCGTCCAGGGCCGCGTGGGCGACGCCGTGATGCCGAACATCAGCAGCACCAGGCCCGACGCGACGAAGCTCAGGGTGTACTGCCCGACGTTGAAGGCGGTGCGGTACAGGGCGCGCCGGCGCAGCATCCCGGTCGCCACCGTCGCGATGGCCTGCAGCAGCAGCGCCGTGGGCAGGCCGGCGTAGATCACGGTGGCGAAGGTGAAGGCGGTGGAGACCGTCGCGCCGGTGGTCTCGGTGGAGCCCGGCGTGATGATCGGCTTGAGCTCGCCGCACACGATCAGGAAGGCCAGGATCCAGAAGAGGGGGCCGCCGACCAGGATCTTGAGGTCACCGACGCTGAGGAAGGCGAGCGAGGTGGCAAGGGCCGCGACGCCGACCACCGTGACACAGACGACGTAGCTCCACAGCGGGGAGCCACGCCGGGGGACCGTGTCCCGCGTGTTGTTCGGGTCCTTCATCACGTCCTCGGGGGGTTACACCCAAACCTTGCGCTTTGGGGGGAGGCGATGGTGTTTGGACGGACACATGTAGTACTGAGGGGAGACTACGACGTCCGAGCAACTTCGCGGAACCGATTGCGCACGTTGCGTTACGCCTGCACTCGAGCGAAGAACCACCCCTCGGTAATCAATCGATACCGTACAGTATCGCCTCGCAGGTCAGCCTGACCACTACTCCCGGGAGATCACTCCTCTCCGACCACCGCGACCTCAGTGGCCGCATCCGGCCCCTTCTCCAGGAGCACCCGGAACCCCGCCTCGTCCAGCAGCGGAACACCGAGCTTGACCGCCTTGTCGTACTTCGACCCCGGGCTCTCGCCGTGGACCACGAACCCGGTCTTCTTCGACACCGAGCTGGACACCTTGCCGCCGAGGTTCTGCACGGCCTCGGTCGCGGAGTCACGGCTGAAGCCGTCGAGGGACCCGGTGATGACGACGGTGACGCCCTCGAGCGGCCGGGGCCCGTCCTCCGCGCCCTCGTCCTCCATCCGCACGCCGGCCGCGCGCCACTTCTCGATGATCTCCTGGTGCCAGTCGACGGTGAACCACTCGTTGACGGACGCGGCGATCGTCGGGCCGACGTCCTCGACCGCCGTCAGCTCCTCCTCCGACGCGGACGCGATGCGGTCAAGCGACCGGAACTCCCGCGCGAGCGCCTGCGCGGCCGTCGGCCCGACGTGCCGGATCGACAGCGCCACCAGCACCCGCCACAGCGGCTGCTTCTTGGCCTTCTCCAGCTCCTCGAAGAGCTTCTCGACCGTCTTCTTCGGATCCCCGGCCTTGTTCGCGAAGAAGGTGACGACCTTCTCCTCCCCCGTCTTGGGGTCGATCTTCGGCAGGCCGGTGCGCTGCTCGCGGACCACCGACTTGATCGGCAGCAGCTGCTCGACGGTCAGGTGGAACAGGTCGCCCTCGTTCTTGACCGGCGGATCGTCCGGCTCCAGCGGCTGGGTCAGCGCGGTCGCCGCGACGTACCCGAGCGCCTCGATGTCCAGGGCGTTGCGGCCGGCCACGAAGTAGAGCCGCTCCCGCAGCTGCGCCGGGCACTTCTTCGCGTTGGGGCAGCGGATGTCGACGTCGCCCTCTTTCTGCGCCCGCAGCTCGGTGCCGCACTCCGGGCAGTGGCTCGGCATCACGAACTCCCGCTCGGTGCCGTCGCGCAGGCCGGACACCGGCCCGACGATCTCCGGGATCACGTCGCCCGCCTTGCGCAGCACGACCGTGTCGCCGATCAGCACGCCCTTGCGCTTGACCTCGTCGGCGTTGTGCAGCGTGGCGTACGCGACCGTGGAGCCCGCCACCTGGATCGGCTCCATCACGCCGTACGGCGTGACGCGACCGGTGCGGCCGACCCCCACCCTGATGTCGAGCAGCTTGGTGTTGACCTCCTCCGGCGCGTACTTGTAGGCGATCGCCCACCGCGGCCACCGGCTCGTCGAACCGAGCCGCCGCTGCAACGCGAACTGATCGACCTTGACCACGACCCCGTCGATCTCGTACGCCGGCTCGTGCCGGTGCTCGCCGTAGTGCTCGATGTAGGCGTGGACGTCCGCCAGGCTCTCGACGACCCGGTAGCGGTCGCTGACCGGCAGCCCGAACGACCGCATGGTCTCGTACGCGTCCGACTGGCTCTCCGGGCGCCGGCCTCCCCGCCAGGTGCCGAAGCCGTGCACGATCATGCTGAGCGGACGGTGCGCGGTCACCCGCGGGTCCTTCTGGCGCAGCGACCCCGCGGCGGCGTTACGCGGGTTGGCGAACGGCTCCCGCTCGCCCGTCTCGACCAGCCTCTCGTTGAGCTTCTCGAACGCCTCGACCGGGAGGTAGACCTCGCCGCGCACCTCCAGCAGCTCCGGCACGTCGTCCCCCCGCAGCTGGTGCGGCACGGCGTCGATCGTGCGGATGTTGTTGGTGACGTCCTCCCCCGTACGCCCGTCACCGCGCGTCGCGCCCCGTACGAGCCGGCCGTTCTCGTACGTCAGGTTGACCGCCAACCCGTCGATCTTCAGCTCGCACAGGAAGTTGGCGACCGAGCCGACCTCCTTCTCCGCGCGCGTCAGCCACGCCGACAGGTCGTCGGTGCTGAACGCGTTGTCGAGACTCTGCATCCGCTCGATGTGCTCGACCGTCGCGAAGTCGGTCGTGATCGGCGCGCCGACCTTCTGCGTCGGCGAGTCCGGCGTGACCAGCTCCGGGTGCTCCTCCTCCAGCGCCCGGATCTCCAGCATCAGCCGGTCGTAATCCGCGTCGCTGATCGTCGGGGAGTCGAGGACGTAGTAGCGGTAGTTGGCCTCGTCGAGCTCCTGAGCCAGCTCCGAATGACGCTGCTGGACCGCGTCGGGTACACCTGTCGCCACGAGTCTCTCCCTGCCGTGCGAGTGCCACTGCCCATAGTGTCTCGCGTGGTGCCGACACTTCTGACCTGCGGCTCGCCCGGTGACGACGGCTCGGGCTCGCCCCGTCTCGGGCGGTTCGGCGAAGCGTGACCCGTCACCTCGGATCGCCGATAAGGGTCGCCAGAGGACTATCCACCGCACCGGGGACGTCCACAGGTCGTGAGGTGCAAGGGCCCCCCATGACTGAACAGGCCGGGGGACTGGTCGCCCCAGAGCACACGGGGGCGCCGGTCCCCGCCGACCGCCAGATCGAGATAGCCGGGCCCGTTCTTGAGCGTGCCCAGCACCACGCTGCGGCGATGGGTGCACCCGAGGTCCTGGCAGTCGATGAGCACGGCCGCCTTGCGCCGGAGGTCGTAGGTCGCCACGAGCGGCCTGTCGCCGTCCAGCTCGACGGCGGGCCGGGTGTGCCACAGCCCGGGGCCGGTGAGCGCCGTGCCATCGGCGGTCGCGCAGTCGGGGGTACGGCACCGCACCAGCCGCGCCGCTCCGGTCCCCGGGTCGGTGTAGGCCAGCACGGGCCGATCATCCCGGGGTATGACGAGCTTGACCCCGTCCAGGAGACGGTCGTCGAAGATGTCGCTCACACCCGGCGAATGCGCCGGTGGGGGCACCGGCCGGGTCAGCCGGGGGTGACGGCACTCCGGCCCGTCACAGCTGATCACGGTGACGGTGCTGGATTCCCCATCTGCCACGGCCACCACCGGTCGGCCGTCCCGCCGAACGGCGACGGCGAGCGGACTGCTCTGGCGGCTGTAAGTCCGCCAGCCGAGGCGGTCCACGGTGACCGCCCGGGGTTTCTGGCAGCGGATGTCGGCGCAGTGGATGAGCCGCACCTCCGGCCCGCCACCGCTGTTGCCGTCGTGCATCGCGGCGATCACGATGCCGTCGCCGGTGGTGGTCATCGCCGCGCTCGCGCCGTCGTGACCGTTCCGCTCGACGATCGGGGCCGTGTCGATCGGCCCGTTGCCACCGCATCCGTCCGGGCCGCACGGGAACAGCCGCAGCACCCTCGTAGACGACGCGGTACGCCAGGCGGCGGTGGCCACCGTGCCGTCCGGCAGGGACACGGAACCGGTCTCTCCGCTCCAACCGGACCCGCCATCCCGGTAGTCGTAGAGGCGGTTACGGCGGCAGAGACGATCACCGCACACCCGTGTGGTCAGGCCCCCTCCGGTGATCTCCATCGGCCGCTCACCGCCCAGCAGATGCAGCGTCACCGGCGTGCGGTTGAAGCTCGGCTGCAACACGTGGTCGACGGACAGACCGAGGGGGTTGAACCATACGTACCCGCCGTACAGCAGGCCGGGCAGCGCCAGGAGCGGCAGGAGGAGTGCCGCCCGACGCGGGCGAAGACGACCGGAGGCAGCAGCGGAGGACAGCCGTTCGCGGATCCGAGCGAGATCCAGCGGGATGCCGGGCCTGTCCTGGGGAGCGGCGGGCGACGGAGGGGCCGGCGTGACGGGGTACTCCTGGTTCAGCGCCGCGACGGCGACCGTTCCGGCCTGGAACGGCACGACGAGCAGACCGACGAAGCCGAGAACGATGTCACCGATCACGACGTGGGCGAAGCCGTCCAGCGGAGACAACGCCCAGCGCAGGCCCGCGAGGAGGAGGATCGGCCCCAGCACCACGCCCAGCAGAACCGCGAGGACGGTCCGCGTCCTTCGCCCCTGCGACACGGAATGGGCCCGGCCGATCGACCACCGTGCGCCCCGTCCCTCCAGCGTGGAGATGGGCAGTGCGAGCGCCTGCCACAGCCCGGACACCAGCAGGAACACGAACGTTCCGGCCCCGAACCAGAGCTGCTTCGTCACGATCGCCACGCCGAGGCCGAACGCGAAGGTCAGCACGGTGCCCACGATCGCGACCCCGCCGAGCGCCGACAGCGTCACCGGGCGTCGTACCGCCGCCGCCAGTGCCTTCGCGGCGCCGACCGGCCGCCCCAGCAAGAGCCCGGCCGACATGACGACCGTCGCCGCCAGCGCCAGGAGGTAACCGGCGATCCCCAGCACCACCGCGGCGATCGCCGCGACGATGAGCCCGTACGGCGTCGACAGCGGAGCGAGACCGTCGTTCGCGATGAGACCGTTCCGGCCGACGACGGCGATGAGCAGGCCGCTGGTGACGAGGCCGACGGGTACGAGCACGACGGCGGACGGAACCAGCAGAAGAACCAGGTGCCGTGCCGCGGTCCGGTACGCCAGCCCGACGACGCCGACCAGGCCGCCCACCATGATCTGCTGTTCCGGAGGCGTGTCCTCGGCCGCCTGCTCCTCGGACCGCCCCGCGACGTCGGCGTCGTCGGCCATCAGTACCTCAGCAATGAAGATCTTGGTGCATGGGCGTCACATGATCCTTGATCATGCATGGCGTGGCGAATCGGACGGAGGCACCGGGCCCCGGCGGCCCGCGCTAACCGAAGAACGCCTGGCCGAGCGCGAGCAGGACGGCGGCGACCCCGCACAACGCCGCCAGGGCGAGGAAACCGGCGAACACCCCGAGCAGTACGGGTATCAGCGTCCCCCACGGTCGCGGGTTCGAGCGGAGCGGCACGTCGGCCTCGATCCGGACCCGCCTCGGCATGACGCACAGCACCAGCAGCGCCAGCGCGGCGAGGCTCACGATCCCGGAGACACCGGCCAGGTCGAGCGCGGCGTTGGCCGCGCCGGGCTGGGCGTATCCGCCGTCCGGCTTGCGGCGCAGCGTCGTGGGCCTGCCGACGTGGACCCGTGCGTTGGTGATCCGGGCGGCGGGGTCGGCAGGCCCTCCGTTCGCCGGCGCGAACGTCCCCGTGCACACCCGCCTGCTGCCGCGCCCGGACCCGTACGTGTGGCACTGCGCGGCGGTGAACCTCCCGGGCGTCCCGGCGAGCCCCGCCTCGTACCGAAAGCCGTCGATCGGGAAGAGCACCAGCCGGCCAGCAAGGACGATCACTCCGACGGCGACGAGCACCCCGGCCGCAGTATGGACCCGGCGCGGCGGTCGCGGGTCACCGTCTGACCGCGCGCCCGGTTCCCCGCCGCTTGGCTCAGGCACGCCAGTCGACCCGGGCGGTGCGATGCAGCCGGTCGAGTCCCCGCACCGGTTGGCCGACCGAGAGGCGGACCGTGAGACCGCGGATCCCCCTGAGGGGAGACAGGTCCAGTCCCTCGGTGACGTCACAGAGGTACAGAACTCGAAGCATGGGATGGTCGCGCAGGGGCTCCAGGTCGGCCACCCTCCGGCAGCCTCTCAAGTCGAGGCTCCAGAGCCTGGAAAGCCTGGCGAGCGGCTCCAGGTCGGTGACCGAGGCATGCGTGAGCGTGAGTGCGGTCAGCGCGGGGAAGCGCGCGATCGGCTCGAGAGACGTCAATGTCTCGGCCTCCCAGAGGTGCAATGCGGTGAGCCGCAAGGCACCCAGGATGTTCAGGTCCGCGCACCACTCACCGCCATCGACCTCGATCGTCTCAAGGTCCGGGAAGGCGTCCACCAAGGCGATGATCGCTTCACGATCGAACGGCGCGCCGCGCAGCGCGAGACCACGGAGCCCACTAAGAGGACGCAGCGCGTCGATTCCGGTGACTCTTCGGCAGCCGTACAGGTCAAGTTGGCGTAGTCGTCCGCACTCAGCCAGAGGGGACAGGTCGCCGATATCCTCCATGCCCGTCAATGTCAGTGACCTCAACTGTGGAATCCGGCGCATGAACCCGAGATCGGCGGCGAACCGATCAGCGTAGAGGCTGAGTTCCCTCAGATTCGGCAGCGTGTGGAAGGCCGAGAGATCCCGAAGCACACCGTCGATTTGCAGCGTCAGCTCTTCCAGGTCCGGATGGCCCGTGAGTAGGGGCAAGGTCTCTGGGCGGATATGGTTCGCGACCAGCCATTTCAGCGCCGGGACTCCCACCAGGCGTTCCAGTTCGTCTCCGGGCAGATGGACTTGGAGCTCGGTGAGGCGGTGGAGCGCGTGGACAGCCGAAAGCAGATCCGGATTCCAGACGTAAAGCCGACCATCACGGAGCGGAGCGTCGGCGAGGACCCGTTCGGCGTACGCGTGCGGCTCGAAGTAGTCCCAGGCGGTGATCAGCTCATTCTGGACCTCGGTTCTCGGATCGGTCGCGTAGCGGGCCAGCAGGTCCATCGCTTGCGGACCGTTGATCAACCAGGCGGCCTGCACGGTGGCGGCCGCCTGCTTCTCCGAAAGGCCTGCCGGCGACTCGGGCAGGCGGCGCAGGATCTCCTCGCCCGCCGCGGCGAGGCGGCGGGCGTCGGCGGCGTTCCTCGGCGGGATCAACGCCGAGACGCAGCGTTCGACGCGGTCACGGGAACCGCCGGGCAGGTCCGGCACCGTCTCCAGGCACGCCGCCACCAGCATGCGCAGCCGGTGCGCGTTCCTCGGCTCCGCGTCGGCGCGGTCGAGCAGCCCGGTGAGGAGTTGTTCGCGAAGGGGCGCGTTGGCGTGCCCGGCGGCCATCACGACGGTGTCCCGCCACTGGTCGAGGTGCGCCTTGTCCACCAGCGTCTCGACGTCGGCGTCGTCGGCGGCCTGCCGGGCGGCCAGGTACTCCTGGACCGTACGGTGCACGAAGTCGATCCGGCCCGGCACCGGTTCGCGGATGACGCCGCTGCGGTGCAGCAGGTAGTCGAGGAGC
Organism: Actinoallomurus vinaceus; assembly: GCF_039542055.1. Classification (NCBI taxonomy): domain Bacteria; kingdom Bacillati; phylum Actinomycetota; class Actinomycetes; order Streptosporangiales; family Thermomonosporaceae; genus Actinoallomurus; species Actinoallomurus vinaceus. Next base: position 29,089 of record NZ_BAABHK010000028.1, on the reverse strand, counting down.
GCCTCCGCCGTCGCGTTGACGCGTGGCATCGCCGCCGCCCTGGCGGCGATGCGCTTCAGCGCGGTCGCCTTCGACATCTCGGCGCGGCCGAGGACGGTGAGCCGCCAGGCGAGTTCTTGGAGCAGCCGTTCCTTCTGGTCGCGTTCGAGTTCGATGCCGGGGTGGCTCCGGACGCCTCGCTCGACGTCGCGACGTTCGAGCAGCATGTCCAGGACGGCCCGGTACAGGCCCATGCGATCGCGCGGCAGGTGCGTGACCCGGTCGAGGTTGAGGGCGCACAGCATGGCGGCGAGCAGAGGTGTCGTCGCCAGTGCTCTCAGGTGCGGGCCGCTCTCCAGCCGGGCCAGCAGGGTCCCCTCGTATCCCGGCAGTTCCTCGGGGGCGCACGGGAGGCTTCCCGCGTGGCGTACCGCCGCGTGCCACTGCCGTACGAGCTCTCGCAGGTCGTCCGGCGTCATCGGCTCCAGCATCACCGGCCGGAAGCCCTCGGCGGACAGCCAGCGTGTGTCGGCCGCCGCCGGTCGGGAGGTGACGACGGCCCGTGCGCTCGGATAGACGTCGAGCAACTCGCGCAGCCAGCGCCGAACCTCGTCACGCCTGCCCTGGGGGACCTCGTCGACGCCGTCGACCAGGATGATCCCGCGGCCCGTGTCGAGCACCCGGTGCACCCATCCCGGCGGCATCAGCCCCTGGAGGGGACCGCTGACGAAGTCCTCCGGCCGTGGAAGGCCGCTCTCGGCACAGCTGCGGAGCTTGATCAGGAAGGGCACCCGCCCGTTCCAGTCGGAGAGGTCACCGGTGAAGGCTCCGCGTGCCGCCATCACCGTGATCCAGCCCAGCAGGGTGCTCTTTCCCGAGCCTGCCTGGCCGCGCAGAAGCGTACGGGACGAGTGCGCGAGCATCGTCTCGACCCGCACCGTGGACGGCTCGCGGCCCTGGTCGCCGGTCAGCGCCGCCACCTTCAACGGTTCGAGGTCGGCGCCGCGGCGGTCCTCGGCCGTCACGGTGAGACTGATGTAGGCCACGCTGAGCGTGGCGCGCGGACGGTAGTTGTCCACCCGCAGGCCGAACAGCTCGATCGCGTCCATGCTCCGGGCGACGTGCTCCAGATAGCGTCGCTCGAACTCGGCGTCGTTCTGGGTGCCCGCGGGTGCGTCGATCGTACGGGCCGGCAGCCTCTCCAGGACCAGGGAGATCTGCTCCCCCAGACCGGAGGTCCGGGACAGCGTCTCCGCCAGTGCGCGGGGCGCGAACTCCGGCAGGCCCAGCAGGATCCGCACCAGGCAGTCGCAGCATTCGTCGAGCATCACGTCGTACAGCCGGGAGGCCGGCTCGCCGTGCTGCCCGGCCGGTGCGGGAACCAGTCCGCGTACGCGCCGGGCCAGCTTCACCGGGTCGGCGTCTTCGCTGAAGATCACATCGTCGGAGAGGTCCACCCGCTCGATGGCCGCTTTCACGTCGAGCAGCACGGCCGCGCGATCGTTCTCCTCGAGCCCGCCGTACTCCTGCTCGATGAGCGCCGAGAGACGTTTCTCGACGGAGTCGGCGATGTCCGCGAGCTGGCGTTCCAGCTTGCGCCGGACGAACCGGTCAGGCAGCGACACCCTGATCAGCTCGGTCAGGTCCTTGTCGCGGTCGGATCGCGCCGCCCGTGTCGCCAGCCACTCGCGCCCCGCCCGCTGCGCCACCGCCTTGGCGGCGGCCGCGGCCACCGGTTCGAGTCCCGTCACGAATGCCCCCAGCATCGATGCCTGGACGAGCCACCACAGAATCGACTTCTTGGACGCGGCCGTTACGGATCCGGTTGCGCCTGCGCCCCCTACCGTTGGCTCCATGACCACGCTGAACGAGACGGCGCGCACGCCCATCGACGACCCGAATCCGGCGGACTCGGCGACCGCCGCCCCCGACGTGGCCGCGTGAACGCCATCGGCGCCGAGGCCATCGCGACCCGGCGGCTGGACCTCCTGCCGCTGCTCGTCGAACACGCCGATGAGATGGCCGAGGTGTTGTCCGATCCGGCCCTGCACGCCTTCATCGGCGGCACCCCGGACACCCTGGAGGCCCTTCGCTCGCGCTATCGGCGCATGGTCGCCGGGTCTCCCGACCCCGCCGTCCGCTGGCTCAACTGGGTGATCCGCCTCCGCAAGGAAGGGTGCCTGACGGGAACGGTCCAGGCGACGATCGGCCCTACCGGCGACGGGCTCGTCGCCGAGATCGCCTGGGTGGTGGGGACCCCCTGGCAAGGACGGGGCATCGCCACCGAAGCGGCCCAAGGACTCGTCGCCTGGCTCGGAGAACGCCCCGTGGACGGCGTCGTCGCCCACATCCATCCTGAACACCGGGCGTCCGCCGCCGTCGCCACCGCCGCGGGACTCACCCCCACCGACGAACAGCAGGACGGCGAGATCCGGTGGCATCGGCAGATCGATCGCTGACCACGCGGACACCTTACGGTTGGCTCCGTGACCATGCTGAACGAGACGGTGCGCAAACTCATCGACGACCCGAATCCGGCGATCCTGGGGACCATCAACCCCGACGGCGGCCCGCAGACCTCGGTGGTCTGGGTCGGCCGGGACGGCGATGACCTGCTCATCTCCACAGCCGCCGGGCGACGCAAGGAGACCAACCTGCGTCGCGACCCCCGCGCCAGCCTGACCGTCATCGACCGGAACGACCCGCTGCTGTACGTCGAGGCACGCGGCACCGCCACGATCACCGAGGACGTCGGCCGGCGCCTGGCGGTCGAACTCGCCGAGCGGTACGAGGGCCCCGGTGCCGGCGAGGAGTACCTCGAACTCCCGCCAGAGGTCATTCGCGTCGTCATCCGCATCACCCCACACCGAGTGGTGGGCACCGCCGCCGAGTGACCGCTTCGGGGTGGTGGTTCAGGCGAGCGAGAGCAGGAAGCCCACGGAGGCGCACAGCACTGTCAGGGCCAGGGAGGCTCCGAACAGCGGGACGAGGATGGTCAGCAGCGTCCCCCAGGGCGGGGGATTCTTTCGCATCCGCTTCCAGCCGCCGGCCGAGACGCGCTTCGGCGCCGCACAGAGCACGACGAGGAGGAACGCGGCGAGACTGACGATCCCGAAGGCGAGCGCGAGATCCTTCCCCGCGCTCATCGGGCCGGGCTGCACATAGCCGCCATCGGGTCTGCGGCGCAGGTCGACAGGCCTGCCGACCTGGATCCGAGCGTTGCGGATCTGAGCGGTCCGGTCGACGAATCCGCCCTTCGCCGGCACGAACGTCCCGGTGCAGACGCGCGTGCCGCCCGTGCCGGTGGTGTGACAGCGCGCGGCCGTGAAAGTCCCCCGCGTCCCGGACAGCCCGGACGTGAAGCGGGCGTCGTTGAGAGGAAAGGTCAGCAGCCACCCCGCGAGAGCGAGGACACCGAGCGCGGCGAGCACGCCGAGCGCGGTGAGCAGCACGCTGAGCGGAGATCCCGCCGCGCCGCGCCTGCTCTTCCTTCCTCCGGTAGGGGAACCGCTCCTCTTCCGCCCGCTGGTGGCCCTGCTCTTTCGCCCGCCGGCGGGCTTGCTCTTCCGCCCGGTGGCGTGGCTCGTCTTCCGGCCGGTGGCGGGCCGGCTCTTCTTCCGCCCGGCGGCGGAGCTGCTCTTCTTCCGCCTGCCGGCAGGCCTGTCCTGGGCATGCCGTTCCGCTCGCGACCGCGCCATGGCAGCTGACCCTTCCCGCTGTGAATGTGATCCCGAACCTTCGACGACTCGGACGAGCCAGAAGGTTCTGATCAGTCCTCGGCGGTCTCGGCCAGGACCCGCGCCGCCTCGCGGCAGTGCTTCAGCGCCGCGCGTACGTAGACGGGAGTGGCGCCGGCCAGGCCGCAGGCGGGCGTGACCACCACGCCCTCGGCGAGGACCTTCGGGGAGAAACCGAGACGCCGCCACAGCTCCTGAACGCGGGTCAGCGACTGCTTCGGCGCCGGCAGGCGGGTGTCGGTACCGGGGACGACGCCGAGCAGGAAGCCGGTGCCCGCCTCGACGGCCTCGCCGATGGCGTCCTCGTCCTGGCCGCGCAGCAGTGCGGCGTCGACGGAGATCGCCTTCGCTCCGGCCGCCCGCAGCAGACCGTACGGGGCGCGCGGAGCGCAGCAGTGCACGATCGGGAAGGCGTCGGTCGCCTCGATCACGCGCCGCAGGCCGTCCTCGGCCAGTGGGGCCTCGACGGCAGGGAGCCGGGAGAAGCCGCTCGCGGTCGGCACCGTCCCGGCCAGAACTCCGGGCAGGCCGGGCTCGTCGAGCTGCAGGAGGATCGTGGCGCGCGGCAGCCGTCGGCGTACGTCGGCGACGTGCGCGGCGACGCCCTCGGCCAGCGAGGCGATCAGGTCGCGTACGGCCCCCGCGTCGCGGAGCGCGCGGTCGCCGTGCCTGAGCTCGATCGAGGCGGCCATCGTCCAGGGCCCGGCGATCTGGATCTTGAGCGGGCCCTCGTACTCCCCCGCCTGCTCCTCGAGCGTGTCGAGGTCCCGGGCGAGCATGCTCCGGGCACGGGAGGCGTCCCGGCCCGGCCGGTCGGCGAACCTCCACCCGGAGGGCTGCAGCGCGACGGCGAGCTCGACGAGCAGCCCGGCGGCGCGTCCGACCATGTCCGCGCCGGGCCCCCGGTCCGGCAGCTCGGGAAGGTACGGCAGGTCGGGGAGCTCGCCGAGGACGACCCGCAGCGCCTCGGCGGGATCGTCCCCGGGGTGGGAGCCGACACCGGCGGCGGCCCCGATGGTCCACGGAAGATCAGGCACACCAAGAGCCTAAAGCCCTTGCGGCCTCCACGAGCCGCGCGGTCGGGAGAGCGCGAACGCTCTTAATGCATAGCGATCGGTACCGATTGCTAACCTATGAGACATGGAGCCGTCATTCCCGTCGCAACGGGACCAGGTGGCCGCGGCGCTACGCCAGATCAGCGCCGGGTACGCCGCGCTGGCCGATGCGATCTCGGCCGACCCCGCCCAGGCCCCGGAGGAGAGCCGGTACCGCTCTCTCATCTCCGAATGGGGCACGCGAGGCCTGACGAGAGCCGAGGCGAGTGCGTTGTTCCGCAAGCACGGCTTCTCTCCTCAGGCGGCGGGCGGCTGGGCCCGGGGCGACTGGCTCGAGGTCCACGCGGACGGCCGTCGCTATCTGACCGAACGTTCGCGGCAATGGCTGGCAGAGCAGGAGCCCTCTGATGACACCGACGCATAGCACTGAGCCGTTCAGCGTACGGCTGGACGTCCGCGTTTATGAGGTGGACTCGCAACTGCATCTGGGCGGCGGCTTCTACGTCAAGTACGGCGACCACGCCCGGTTCCAGTGTGTCCAGGCCGCCGGTGTCTCCGTCGAGAAACTCCTGGCCGACGGGCTCGGACCGGTCAACCTGGAGACGGTCATCCGGTATCACCGTGAACTCCGCGGCGGAGACCAGGTCGACGTGTCCTGCGACTGGGAGTGGGGGGACGGCAAGACGTACCGCGTCCGGCATCTGATGAGGCATGCGGACGGCACCCTGGCCGCCGAGATCGGCCACGTGAGCGGGCTGCTCGATCTCCGCACCCGCCGGCTCATCGCCGACCCGGCCCGCGAGTGGCGAGCCCGGGCGGCCGACCCCGAACTCCTGGGCCTTTAGCCTGCCCGAGCCCTGGTCCCGTATTTCGACGCCGGTCGTGTCTTGATCGCGGGTCGGTGGGCCGTTTTCAATGGGACGGAACGTCCGAGTGTTCACGGAGCCGACTGCGTGAAGTTCGATATCCCGGCGACGAGGGAGAACCGCTATGGAGGCCATCGTCCGTGACGGCTATGGTCGCGCCGACATTCTGGAGTTACGGGAGATCGACCGGCCCGTACCCCTCGACGACGAAGTCCTGGTGCAGGTGCGGGCGGCCGGTGTCGGGCCGGACGTCTGGCACATGGTGACGGGCACGCCGTACGCGATCCGCCTCGGCATCGGACTCCGCAAACCCCGGAATCCCGTCCCGGGCTTGGACGTCGCCGGGCGTGTCCACGCTGTCGGCGCAAACGTGACCGACCTCAAGCCAGGCGACGAGGTCTTCGGCACCGGTAGCGGTTCCTTCGCCGAGTACACCCGCGCCAAAGCCGACCGCCTCGCTCCAAAGCCGGACAACCTCACCTTCGAACAGGCCGCCGCCATGCCCGTCTCCGGGGTCACTGCCCTGCAGGCCCTACGCGACAAGGCCCGTGTACGAGAGGGCCAGAAGGTCCTCGTCATCGGCGCCTCCGGCGGCGTGGGCACCTTCGCCGTCCAACTCGGGGTCGGTTACGGCGCCCAGGTCACCGGCGTCTGCGGCCCCACGGGCGCCGATCTCGTCCGTTCCCTGGGCGGCGACCACGTCATCGACTACACCCGTGAAGAGATCACCGGCCACTACGACGTCATCATCGACGCCGCAGGCAACCGGCCGCTTTCGCTCCTGCGCCGTACTCTCACACCGCACGGCACCCTGGTCATCGTCGGCGGCGAAGGCGGCGGCCGCCTGCTCGGCATGGGCCGCCAGATCCGAGCCCACCTGATGTCCCCGCTCCTCCGCCGAAAACTCGGCACCTTCGTGGCCATCGCCCGGCGCAAGGACCTGCTGGCACTCAAGGACCTCGCCGACGACGGCAAGCTCACTCCGGTCATCGACCGCACCTTCCCGTTCTCCGAAGCATCCGCCGCCGTCGACCACTTGGCCCACGGCCACCCGCGCGGGAAGGTCGTCCTCACCGTCTGACTCCGGCCGGCCCAGGAGTCGTTCGGTTCAGGAGGCGGCGAGATCCGGTACCGAATGGGCACCGACGTAGTCGCGGAACAGCAGGATCCGGCCGTCGCGGATCCGGAAGACCTGGATGCAGGGGGCCTCGAAGGTCTCCCCGGTCGTCGTCACCCGCGCGACGCTCTCGATCTCGACGATCACCACCTCGGGATCCGCGGTCTGGTGGAACTGCACGGTGCGCAGGTCGATGATCTCGAACGGCATCGTGGCGGCCCGGGCCGAGAACTCCCGGATGGCCTCCCGGCCTTCCAGCCGAGCGGGGATGCCGTCGACGGCGAACGGCATCTCGATCACGCCGTCCACCGCGAAGAGGTCGGCGAACGCCTCTATGTCCCCCTCGACCAGCAGACGCCGCCGACGTTCGAGAACCTCCAGCGGACCTTCCATCGCGGACCTCCCGTTCAACGCGTGTTCAATGACTTATTCAACGAATGTAGAACGAAATTCCGACCCAGTCAACACCCGTAGAATGAGCCGTGTGAGCGATCCCTCGGCGCGGCCGTCCCGGGCCGAGCAGCGGCGCAACACCGAGGCCCGGATCCTGGCGCAGGCCCGCCGGTTGTTCGCCGAGACCGGATACGACCGGACCACCATCCGCGCGGTGGCGACGGCCGCCGACGTGGACCCCGGCCTGGTCATGCACTACTTCCGCAGCAAGGAACGCCTCTTCGCGCGGGCGACCGAGGGCGGAAACCCTCCCCTGCCCGGCGGTACGGCCGACGAGGTCGCCGAGCAACTACTCGACCGTCTACGCGACTCATTGGCCAACGAACCCGTCGAGTCGCTGGCCGTCCTACGGTCGATGCTCACGCACCCCGAGGCGGCCCACGAAGTCCGGGAGACGTCCCGCGACCACACGGACCGGATCAGTGCGGCCATCCCGGACGAGCAGGCCGGCCTGCGCGCAGAGCTGGTCAGCGCCGTGCTCATCGGCGTCGCCGTCGGCCGGCACCTGATCAAGCTCGACCACCTCGCCGACGCCGACCCGGATCAGATCGTCGAGATCCTGCGCCCCTCGATCCGCTCACTCACCAAAGCCGACGACTGACCGACCTCACCCCGAACCGATGAGCGAAGGCCGCCACCTCGGATGACGACGTTGAGGCAGTCAGAATCGGGTGCCGCTGTCGGTCACAGCGCTGCGGCGGATCTGATCCGGTGTCATCCCCCGCACGCGGGTCAGGTCAGCGCTGCGCAGGTCCGCTCCGTTCAGTTGCGCGCCGGTCAGGTCGGCGCTGCGCAGGTCCGCTCCATTCAGTCGCGCGCCGGTCAGGTCGGCACCGTGCAGTCGCGCGCCGTAGAGGTGGGCGTTGCGCAAGACCGCCTGGCGGAGGTTGCTGCTGCCCAGGTCGGCCGCTCCCAGTACCGCACGGCTCAGGTCCGCGCCCTCCAGGTTCGCGCCGCGTAGGTCCGCGACGTGCCAGCCCTCACGCCGCAGCTCGGTAGCGGTGAGGTAGGGGCCGTGGAAGTAAGTGTCCCTCCCAGCGCTGTTCGAAGCGGCGCTCGCGAGCTCCGCGCCCGGTATCCGGATGCCATGGAGGTCGAGCGAATAGGGCTCGCGCATCCGATCGTTTCCGACCAGGACGGTGAGGGCGGCCTGAACGTCAGCGTCCGGTTCGCCGGGTGTCCGGGCGTTGGCCCTGGGGGCGTGGACGCGCACGTAGGCGGCCAGCACGTCCATGATCGTATTGTGGTCACGGCCTGAGTCACCGGCAAGCCGCTGCAGCGCGAAGATCGCACCGAGGCGGACCTCCGGACTGTCGGAGCCCAGCTGTTCGACGGCCTTGGTGTACCGGTCGGTGACCTGACCTTCCTGACTGCTTCGCAGGGTCAGGGCGGTGGCGATCAGGCCTGCAGCGGTGAACACCACGCCGAACAGGATGCCGATGCTGTTGACGCTCTGCTGCCGGTGTTGACGGCGCTGCAGAGCCAGCTCTAACCGGTCCTTCGCCGGCAGCGCAGCGATCTCGTCCGCGCTGGGCAGCGTGATCTCGAGACGGCGACGAGGACGGACCCGGCCGAACCTGCGCCCCGGCCGATGCGGTCCTCCTGCCCCGGCGGGAGCGGCTGCCGGCTCGGTGGGCTCTTGGTCCAGTGCCTGGTCTGGCTCTGTCATGCTCGCTCCCCGCATTGGACGATCGACGCCGAACCGGCATGGATTACGACCGATCAGACCAGCGGTACCGCCGATTCGTTCCAGAACGCGGGAGCGGGCATGAGTGAGCCAACGCCGACGATTGGCCGATCACCCCGAACCGTCGTCCACGAGGTCGTTCAGGCCTGGCGCATCGCTACAGAGATCTGAGCGGTCATGAGTGCTCAGCCGTCCATGCCACAAGCTCATTCGGCTCGGGCTCATCGCCCACGCCGAAGACCTGCGCCACCTCGACGCACTCGGTGGTCCCGCCACTGCCGGTGGTGTAGCTGCTCTTGCGCCATACGGTCATGAGTGTTCAGCCATCCCCATCAAGAGATCGCGAGTCTGGTCCTCATTCAACGCCCGTGCGGCAATCCGGTCGAATCGGATCGCCACGCTGGTCGCTTCCGCCGGGTCGTCGATCACCCGACCCACGTCGAGCGTCGTCCCCGCGAAGGCGGCGAGACGTCGTCCCGGCAGTTCGAAAAACCAGAACCAGCCATCGATCCCGACATGCGGAGCGGCCGCCAGCGGGACGACGCGCAGTGACACGTGCGGCAGTCGGCTGCACTCGACGATGTGCTCGAACTGCGCCTTCATGACCGCCGACTCACCCATCGGCCGTAATGCCGACTCGTCCAGGACAGCCCAGATCAGCGGCGGTCGCGGGCGGCGCTCGAGGACCGCCGCCTGGTGGTTCATCCGCCGCACGACGGCCGACTCGACGTCCTCGACCAGCCCGGCCGCATGACCGGCTGCCAGCAGTCCCCGGGCGTAGTCCTCCGTTTGGAAAGGAATCGGGACGTAGCCGTTATGAAAGATCTTGACCTGGTCCGCCTCGCGTTTGTAGCGGTCGACCTGAGCAGGCCAGTCGGGGTTGTGGCTGAGGCGGGCGAAGCGGCGGAGCCGTACGAAGAGGCCGCCGGTGTCCCAGGACTTGTCGAGGCGGTCGGCCTGGATGCGGGTCAGCTTGTTGCGGCCCGCTTCGGCGTTTGAAACCCCATGTTTGTTGACGCCGATGATCGCGCCTACCTCGGTCTGCGACATACCGCGCTTCTGGCGCTCGTAGCGCAGGTGAAAGGCGATGGCGTTCCAGAGGGACTCGTCCGGATCGAGGTTCTCGGCCGCGGTCATCGCTGCCTCCGGGGGGTTCAGAAGTCGGCTCGAATCTTCCGCATTACTCAGAGTGAGGTCATTGTTACAGAACGACCACACAATGCGCACGATCTCCGAGGAAGACGGGCGACGCCATGACCGACCGGGTATCCCCCGAGGACGAACGGATCTTCGCCTTCCGGCAGCTGCCCGCGGGACCGACCGCCGCGGGCGAGGCACGGGAATGGTCGGCGAAGGTGCTGGCCTGCTGGGACCTGGCCGCCCTAGCCGACGATCTGCAGACGGTCGTCACGGAGCTGGTGACGAACTCGCTGCGCGCCGGGGCCGGCGCGATCCACGCCCTCATCGAGTGGCGGTGGAACGCGACGGCCCTGGAGCTTCAAGTCTGGGACGACGCCCCCGGACGGCCGCAACTTCGGCAACCCGACTTCGTCGCCGAGACCGGTCGCGGCCTGTTCATCGTCGCCGCGCTGTCCGCCGCCTGGGGCCACCGCTCCGCCGCCGACGGCGGCAAGGTCGTGTGGGCTCGCTTCGCGACGCCGGCCGCCCGGTGACGACGACGCCGACGGACCGGCGACCTACTTCGTGAACGACCACTCGGGATCGCCTCCCAGCCCTCAGGCGGCCGGGAACCGGCGCGGCACTATGGCCGGTCCGCCAAGGCCTCGCCGACCGTCTCCAGCAACCGTGCAACGAGAGATCCACGAGTGGGAGTTCGGCGGACGCCTTCTCGGTGTCCGCCCGGGTGGGAGGCCATCAGCGGGCCAGGAGCCCGTTGGCGATGATGCCGGTGGCGGTGTGCAGCAGCTTGCGAAGTTCGGGTTCGGTGCGGCGCAGACTGTCGGGCCGCCAGCCGAGGCTGATCACTCCGTTCCAGGCCGCCCACAAGACGGTGGCCGCCTCCGCCGGATCGATGGCTCGTATCACGCCCGCGTCCATCCCACGGCGAAGAGCCTCGACCATCCGCCGGTTCTGCTCGTCAACCGAGCGGGCCAGGCGTTCGGCGACCTCGCGCCCGGCCGCATATTGTCCCGGCTCGCCGGGGAAGGCCAGCATCCGGAAGTACTCCGGATGGGCCAGATAGAACTCCAGGTATTCATCGGCGGCGGCGTACAACTGCTCGGTCGGCGTGCGCTCTCTCTTGTAGGCGCGGTCCATGTAGTCGCGATCGACGTCGAGAGCCTGCTCGATGACGGCTGCGTGCAGACCCGACTTCGATCCGAAATGGTTGTAGATCGAGCCGACGGCCACCCCGGCCTTTCGGGCGATCTCCTCGACGGTCACCTCTTCCACGCCACGCTTGCTGAAGATCTCCTCAGCGGCGCGCAGCAGGGCTTCGGCGGTGCGCTGTCTCCGCGGGTCCATACCACCCCTTCTTGCAATGATTGCAACAGGCTGTTTCGGCTGTTACTGTATCGGCGAATCTCTTGCAACGATTGCAATAAATGCCGGGAGGTTGAGCGGTGGCACCAGTAGGGACCCGCGAGTGGGCGATCGCCACCAGAGGCGCACTCGGGTTCCCCGATGGGCTCCGACTCGCTCGAGACCGGCCCGGTCAAGCCCGATGCTTCGCGGTGCACGGCGGCGAGTCGATTTCCCTAGGAGGAACTCATGACCGTCATCGATAACGACCTTTTGCAAGTCGTCGACGACTACGGCCAGGCGTGGAATTCTCATATCTTGGACGAAATCATGGCGATGCATACCCGGGACACCGTGTTTCGCCTGCATCTGCTGGGCTCATCCGAGGTCGCCGGGCACGCTAAAGTCCGTGAGGTATTCGCGGGGCTGCTGACACTCTGGCCGGACATTCATTTCGCCACGGAAAGGCTCAGTGTCGGAGACGGTTTCTTCGTGCACCAGTGCTCGATCACCGCGACGCTGGCCGCACCGCTCCCGCTCGACGGCCTCACCCTCCACCCGACCGAGAAGCCGATCCGGTTCAGCGGAGTCGACGTGATCAGCATGACCGGAAGGCTGGTACACCGCAAGGAGACCTACCTCGACATCGCCGCCGCGATGCAACAACTCGGAGCGCTGTAGTGGCCGACTGGCACAGCGTCCACGAGAAGGTCGTCGCGAGTTTCGCCGCAAGCTGGGACAGACCCGAGCCACATGCCTGGGATGGCCTTCTCACCGAGGACGTCGAACTCAACCAGCCGCTACTGCCATGCGTCAAAGGTCGGCATCAATGGTGGGAGGAGGCCGGACGGCTCCTCGCGTTCCTGCCCGATCTCCGCAGTGACGTGCTGAGCTGGACCGGCCACGAGGACATCCTGTTCATCGAACATCGGCTGAACGCCACCGTCGGTCGCGTACCGGCACGAATTCCCGCCGTCGACAAGATATGGATCACGGATTCCGGAAAAGTTCTCCGCCGCGACGCGTTCTTCGACCCGCTTTCATTCGCACAACTGGTACTGCGGCAGCCGTCCACGTGGCTACCCTGGTGGCGATCCGGCCTAGAGCCGCTAGCCGGCCGGCGTAGATTCCACATCAAATAAACGCGGATCCAGAGACGGTCCGGGCAGGCGGGCTGGACTCATTTCACCGCCGGCGACCCTGAACTGCTCAGCCGGGCCAGGGTTCGGGGTGGAGCATCAGGAGGACGGCACGGTTGCGCTCGCCGAGGCCCTCGGGTCGCCTTCCTGCTCTCCGGTGACCGTGGACCGGCGCGGGGCTATGGCCGGTCCGCCGAGGCCTCGCCGACGGTCTCCAGCAACCGTGCGACGAGAGGATCGCCGTCGCCCTCACGCCATGCGACGGCGACTCTCGTACGGGCCGTGGCCGGCTCGAGCCGGCGGTAGGCGACACCGCCCAGGCCGATCCGGCGGATGCTCGCCGGAGCCAGGGAGACACCGAGACCCGCGCCGACCAGGGCGCAGACGGTCTGCCACTCCACCGCGCGCTGCACCACCCGAGGTGTGAAGCCCGCCGCCTGGCACAGTCCGATGATCTGGTCGTGAAACCGCGGGCCGGTCTCACGCGGCAGGAGCACGAAAGGCGATTCCGCCAGGTCGGAGAGGCGGACGGAGCGCCGGGTCGCCAGTGGGTGCCCTGTCGGCAGCACCGCCACGAAGCCTTCGGTCAGGACGGTCCGGAACCGCAGTCCCGGCTCATCGATCGGCGGCTCGCGCAGGAGACCCGCGTCGATGGTCTTCTCTCGCAGCGCGTCGATCTGCGGTGCCATGGTCATCTCTCGGATGTCCATGCGGACGCCGGGGAAGCGCTCCCGATGGGTACGCAGCAGCTCCGGAAGGACGGTCAGCGCCAGCGAGGCAGCGAAACCGAGCCGGATCCGCCCCACCTCGCCTTTGCCGGCGGCCCGGGCCGCCGCCAGGCCATCCGTCAGTTCCGCGATCGCCTGCCGGGCCGAGGGCAGCAGCGCCTGCCCCGCGGGGGTGAGCGTGACGCGCCCCGGGCCACGGTCGAACAACGGATGGCCGATCTTGTCCTCCAGACGGCGGATCTGCTGACTGAGCGGAGGCTGCGCGATGCCCAGCCGCTCGGCCGCGTGACCGAAATGGAGTTCTTCGGCGAGCACCGCGAACGCGTACAACTGCTGGAGGGGAAGTTCAGGACGCTCCATACGCCTAGTGATATCAGCTGATGAAGCCACAAGTATTAGACATATCACCGCTGGTCACCCTAGGGTCCGGCGCATGACAGAGCGACGCGCGATCCTGAGCGGTTCCACCTTCGAGGAGCAGATCGGTTACGCCCGAGCCGTGGTCGACGGCGACTGGCTTCACGTGTCCGGTACGACGGGGTTCGACTACGCGACCATGACCATCTCCGAGGACGTCGTCGAGCAGGCCGAGCAGTGCCTGCGCAACATCGGGGCCGCACTGGCCGAGGCGAAGTTTGACTTCGGCGACGTGGTACGCGTGCGGTACCTGCTGCCGGACCGCGCGGACTTCGAGCCGTGCTGGCCCGTGCTGCGCCGCCATTTCGGCGAGATCCGTCCGGCCGCCACGATGCTGATGTGCGGCCTCGCCGACCCCCGCATGAAGATCGAGATCGAGGTCTACGCGCGGCGACGGACCGCCTGACACCGGACCGGCAGTCCGGAGTCGCGACCGTCAGGGCTCCGGGTGGAGCATCAGGAGGACGGCGCGGTTGCGCTCCTCGAGTCCCTCGTAGACGTGCGGGCGGGCGGCGTCGAAGCGGATGGAGTCGCCCGCCTCCAGCTCCGTCGCCGCGTCCGCGGGTCCCAGGGCGACCCGGCCCTCCGTGACGACGAGGCACTCCTCCACGCCGGGCAGGTGGGCGTCCGAGTGCTGCGCCGTGGCCGCCACCTCGATGTCGTACACCTCGACGGTGCCGCGGATCCGGATGCGGTGGAGGAGGCGGGCGCCGACCGCGTCGCCTTCGACGCGCGGCCGGTCGTCCGCCGACCGTACGACCTCCACGGCCGAGGCGGGCTCCTCCAGCAGTTCGCCGAGCGGGACCTTCAGCGCCGTCGCCAGCGCCCAGAGGGTGCCCAGGGTGGGGTTGGCCTGCCCCAGCTCGATGCCGTGCAGGGTGGTCTTGCTGATCCCGCCCGCCGCCGCGAGGTCGGCCAGCGAGATGCCGGCCGCGGTTCGCAGCCTCCGCAGGTTGCCTCCGACGACTTGCCCAACGTCCATGCGTATCAGCATAGTGGTACATCCATACCGGCATAGCGAATCGAGGGCACCATGACCGTGACCCGCCTGCGCGACATTCCCGGCATCGGGGTCGACGTGGTCGGCGACGCCGCCGACGCCGCCGCCGACCCCGACTTCCTGCGGCTGGAGAACCTCGACACCGACATCCGGCCGCCTGCCGTCGCGCTCGCCGCGACCCGGTCGGCCGTCGACGACGACGCTGCCAACAGTTACCTGCCGTTCCAGGGGCACCGGCCGCTCCGGGAGGCGGCCACGGCCCACGTCGGCCGGATCGCCGGGCGCTCATACGACGCCGCGACCGAGTGCGTGAGCGTGGCCGGAGGTCTCAACGGCGTCCTCAACACGCTCCTCGCGACGGTCGAGCCGGGGCAGGAGGTCGTCCTGTGCGACCCGATCTACGCCGGCCTGGTCAACCGGGTACGGCTGGCGGGCGGGGTGCCGCGCTTCGTGCCGACGGAGGCGACGGCGGAGGGCTGGACCGTGGACCCCGAGCGGCTCGCCGCCGCCGTCGGCCCCCGTACGGCGGCGGTCCTCATGATGGGCCCCGCCATGCCGACCGGTCTCGTGCTCGACGACCGGCACTGGGCGGCCCTCGCCGACGCGTGCGAGCGTCACGGCGCATGGCTGATCTACGACGCGGCGATGGAGCGCATCCGGTTCGACGGCCGGCCGCCGAGCCACCCGGCATCGCATGAGAGGTTGGCCGGCCGGACCATCACCGTGGGCTCTGCCTCGAAGGAACTGCGGATGATCGGCTGGCGCGTCGGGTGGGTCGTCGGCCCGGCCGAGATCCTCGCCGACGTACGGCTCGTGGGCCTGACCAACGTCGTGTGCCAGGTCGGCCTGGCGCAGGACGCCGTGGCCGTCGCGCTCGACGCGCCCGACGCCGACGCCGACGTGGCCGCCGCCACGGCCGAGTGGCGGCGGCGCTGCGACACGGTGCTGCGGGAGCTCGCCGCGTACCCGGTCGTCCCGCCGCACGGCGGCTGGTCGCTGCTCATCGACACCGGCCCGCTCGGCCTGACCCCGGCGGAGCTGTCCACGCGCCTGTTCGACCGGGCGAAGGTCGCGGCCACGCCGATGGACGGCTGGGGTCCGAGCGGGAGCCGGTACCTGCGGCTCGTGTTCGCCAACGAGCCGGTCGAGCGTCTCACCGATCTCGGCGACCGGTTCCGCCGGGCGATCGGGTGAGGCTGTTATTCGGGCTTGGGGGTCTGCCGGGCC
Source organism: Actinoallomurus vinaceus (assembly GCF_039542055.1). Lineage (NCBI taxonomy): Bacteria > Bacillati > Actinomycetota > Actinomycetes > Streptosporangiales > Thermomonosporaceae > Actinoallomurus > Actinoallomurus vinaceus. The sequence goes on along the minus strand of NZ_BAABHK010000028.1, from coordinate 13,203 downwards.
AGGATGGTGGTCGCGCGGTCCAGGAGGTCGCAGAAGGACGCGTGCTCGGCAGGGGTGAACGCGTCGGTGAGCGCACGCTCCAGGACGATCACCTCCTGGTAGGCGCGGTCCAGCAACCGCTGCCCTTGCTCGGTCGGTGCGGCGATCATGACCTTGGCGTGCACCGGGGAGGGCTCACGGACGATGAGGCCCTTGTTCTGCAGGCCGGTGAGCACGGTGGCCATGGTCTGCTGAGTGACGCCACAGGCACGGGCCAGCTGGGCACCGGACATGCCGCCCTCACGCGAGAGCGTCAGCAGCACCGTGTACTGCGTCATGGTGAGCCCATAGCCGCGCAGCACCGCCTCGTGGTGCCCCATCAGTGCCTGCTCGGCGCGCCGGATCCGGGTGCACAGGTACTCCTCGACCGGGACGTCCGTCATCACATCATCCAACTTTCACAGCCAGCTGAGTTGACTCAGCATGCTGATACTCACTAGCGTTCACTCGTACCGATATCAGCATACTGAGTCAACTCAGGAGGTTGTCATCATGAAGGCCGTCATACTCGACACCGACGACCAGTTCCGCCTCACCGACCTCGATGAGCCCGCCCCCGGCGCCGGCGAGGTCGCCATCGCGGTCGCCTACGCCGGGATCCAGTACGGCGACGTGCTGGTACGGAGCGGCCACTTCCCCGTGCCACGCCCGTTCGTCCCCGGTTTCGAGGCCGCCGGGCGCATCATCGCGGTGGGCGACGGCGTCGACCCGGCCCGCGTCGGCCAAAAGGTCACCGCGCTGACCGGCTCCGGCGCCTACGCCGACGTGGTCATCGCACCCGCCGCCCTCACCCTGGACGCGACCGGCGTGGATCCGCGGGTCGCCGCGGGCTTCGGCTGGATCACCCCCGCCGCCTACGACCTCATCAACACCGTCACCCGGGTACGGCCCGGCGAGAGCGTGCTGATCCACGCCGCCGCGGGCGGCGTGGGCACCCTCGCCGCGCAGTTCGCCAAGAACGCCGGAGCTGCCAAGATCACCGGTGTGGTCGGCAATGACGGCCAAGCCGAGTACGCTGCCCGATTCGGCTACGACCGGGTGCTGACGCGCCATGAGTTCCCCGATGCCCTGGCCGACGAGCGATTCGACGTGATCCTCGACCCCATCGGCGGCCCCGCCCGCCACGCCAACCTGGAACGGCTCGCCCCCCACGGCCGGCTGGTCGTCTACGGGAACATCGCCACCTTCGAACCCGTCCAGGTCTCCGTCAACGACCTGCTCATGCAGGGCAAATCCCTGCTGACCTACAACAGCAACCTGCTCAGCGAAACGCATCCCGACCGCCTCGCCGACAGCGCCCGCCAGGCACTCCGGCTCGTCGCCGACGGCCGGGTCCACATCGACATCACCACCGAATACGAACCGGCCGACCTCGAAACCGCCATCCAGCGACTCGCCGACGGCGAGACCCGTGGGAAGAGCATCGTCCGGATCGCTTGACCACGACCGCCGACCCGCGTCAGCCGGAAGGCCGTAGAGCCGAGAGCCGTTTTCCGGACCACGCGATGCGGCCGGACCGTGGCCTGATCTTTTCACCGGATGTCCTTCCGGCCCCTCGTGCCGCCGCCCGCGAGCTCGCAGGCTTGCCGTCATGACGAACATCGAGGGATTCGTGGCACCCGGCTTCGAGGAGGTGGCGGAGGAGTTCGAGCGCAACTTCACCGACCGCGGCGAGGTCGGCGCGGCCTTCGCCGCCGTCCGTGACGGACGGCCGGTCGTCGACCTGTGGGGCGGACTCGCCGACCGCGCCACAGGCCGGCCCTGGCGGCAGGACACACTGCAGCTGGTCTTCTCCGGAACCAAGGGCCTGGTCGCCGTCTGCCTGCTGATTCTCATCGACCGGGGCCTGCTCGAACTCGACGCCCCGGTCGCCGATCACTGGCCGGAATTCGCCGCCGGCGGCAAGGGCGCCATACGCGTCCGCGACGTCGTCTCGCACCGGGCACGACTGCCCGGGATCCGGTCGCCGCTGGTCGAGGCCGACCTCACCGACCCGCGGAACCTCGCCGGCCTGCTCGCCGCCCAGGCGCCCGATCCGGATCCCCGGGCGGGTCTCGTCTACCACGCCCTGACCTACGGCTGGCTCGCCGGCGAGCTGGTCCGCCGGGTCGACGGCCGGACGGTGGGACGCTTCTTCGCCGACGAGGTCGCCGCCCCGCTCGGGCTGGACCTCTGGATCGGGCTGCCCGCCGCGTACGAAGACCGGGTCAGCACTCTCGAGTACGCGCCCGGCTGGGGCGCGGGTCCGGCCGCCGATCCCCGGCAGCTGGCCGATGACGCGTTGTTCCACCGGATCTGGCGCAATCCGCCGATCTTCCCCACGGACCACATCCCCTGGAACTCGCGCGCCTTCCACGAGGCCGAGATCCCGGGCGCCGGAGCCATCGGCACCGCCCGTTCCATCGCACGGCTGTACGGCTGCCTGGCCTGTGGTGGCGTGCTCGACGGAGTCGCCCTCCTCGGTTCCGCCGCCTTGGAGCAGGGACGGTCGCCGCTCGCCGAAGGCACCGATCCGTTCAGCAAGGACCCGATGGCCTACGGGGTCGGTCTCCAGCTCCAGACCCCGTTGCGGCTCCTCGGCCCGGCACCCGACGCGTTCGGCCACGACGGCGCCGGCGGCTCCGTGCACGCCGCCTGGCCGCGGAACGGCATCGGCTTCTCGTACAGCATGAACCAGCTCCGGGACGCCGAACCCGTGGACTCCCGCCGCCGGGCATTGCTCACCGCCTTGTGGAAGGCGACCGAAGACCGTTGACGGAGCAGGGCCGGCGGGTCGCCTAGTCGGCGATGAGCTCGGCCATCGTGTCGAGGCGGCGCAGGGTCTCGTCGGCGGGTTTGGTCGGCAGGAACAGCAGGATCTCGTCCACGTCCGCGGCGATGAGCTTGTCGATGACCTCGCGCCTGGCGGGAGAGGCATAGACGGTGACCGGGACGTGGCGGCCGGCGCGCTCGCGCAGGTCCTTGACGCCGTCGGCGAGCCGGTCGGCCTCGTCGGCGATCGGCATCCAGCCGTCGCCGTACTCCAGGACGCGGTCGAACGTCTTCGGCCCCCAGCCACCGACCAGGATCGGCGGGGTCCGTACGGGCTTGGGCCAGGAGAACGTCGGGTCGAAGTCGACGTACTCGCCGTGGAACTCCGCCTCGTCCTTCGCCCAGATCTCCTTCATGGCGAGGACGCGCTCGCGCATGAGGGCCATCCGGGTCTTCGGGTCGGTGCCGTGGTCGCGCATCTCCTCGCGGTTCCAGCCGCCGCCGATCCCGACCGCCGCCCGCCCGCCGGACACCAGGTCGAGCGAGGCGATCTCCTTGGCGAAGATGATGGGGTCGCGCTGCGGGATGAGCGCGATGCCGGTGCCCAGGGTGAGCCGCTCGGTCACGACGGCCGCGGCCGTGAGCACGACGATCGGGTCGAGGGTCCGGTAGTAGACGCGCGGCAGGTCGCCGCCGCCCGGGTACGGGCTCTCGCGGCTCACCGGGATGTGGGTGTGCTCGGCGACGTACAGCGACGCGAACCCGCGTTCTTCCAGCGCCCGGCCGAGTTCGGCCGGTCCGATGCCCTCATCGGTCACGAAGGTCGAGACACCGAATCTCATTCTCCCGACCCTACGCGGACGGCCGGCCGGTGATTCGCCCAGGTCCGACTTTCCTCTCAGGAAAGTAGGTGCTACTTTCCTGAGAGGAAAGTAAGTCGACGAGAGGAAGCCGATGACTCCCGAGGATGCCCTCCGCGAGATCCGCGACCGCGAGGACCAGACCACCGAGGCCGCCCTCGGCCCCGTACCCCGGTGGTACCTCGTCAGCGCGACCCTCCTGCTGTGCGCCGCGTGCGCCATCCCCGACTACGTCTCCGACTCCCTGCCCTACCAGGCCGCCGGCATCGCGCTCCTGTGCGCGCTCGGCGTGATCTCCAACCGGTCACGCCGCGCTCGCCTGCGCCGATCCAGCTACACGAACAAGTCCGGGCTGCTGGTGCTGCTGATGATCGGCGCCATGATCGCGGTCTTCGTCGCGCTGCGCATCGTCGCCGCCCTGGCGCACCTTCCGGTCCCCTCCACCATCGGGGCGGTCGGCATGGCACTGACGTGGGCCGTGACGACGCCGTGGTTGAATCGGGCGATGAAGGCGACGCTCCGCCGGGAGCCGTGATGGAGGACGGCTTCGACGAGTTCATCCACGTTCCGGCGAGGCTGTCGATCGTGGCCCTGCTGGCCCCGGCCGAGTGGGTGGAGTTCCGGTTCCTCCGCGAGACGATCGGCACGAGCGACTCGGCCCTGTCCAAGCAGATCACGGCCCTGGAGAACGCCGGCTACGTCACGGTCCGCAAGGAACGCTCCGGCACCACGCGACGGACCCTCGTCCGGCTCAGCGACCACGGGCGCGCGGCGTTCGCCGCCCACGCCGCGGCGCTGGAACGCATCGTCCGGTCCGCCCGGACCGAGAGCTCCACGTGAGCGCCGACGCCGGCCCGGCCGTGGGCGTACGTCGCCTGTGCACGGACCTGGCGGACGGCTCCCGCGACCGGCTACGCCACCAGGCCGAGAACCTCCGGTCGGCCGCGGGGAAGTGATCGCCGCCGTCGGGTACGGGCGGCCGGGATCGTCAGGCGGTGTTCGGCAGGGCGGTCGCCGCGAGAGCGGCGGCGATGGTCGCCGAACCGAGCACGCGGTCGCCGTCGTACAGCACCGCCGCCTGCCCCTTGGCCACGCCGCGCGCCGGCGCGCGAAGCGAGATCCGCAGCACGTCGCCGTCGAGGACCGCGGTGCAGGCGTGCACCTCGCCGTGCGCCCGCAGCTGGACCTCGCAGTCGTACGGCGCGGTCAGCGGCTCGGCCAGCCAGACCGGCCGCTCGCCGTGGATCTCGTGGACGTCCAGGGCCTCACGGGGCCCGACCGTCACCGTGTTGTCCACCGGCGAGATGTCGAGGACGTAGCGCGGCCGGCCGTCGGGCGCCGGGCGGCCGAGCCGCAGCCCCTTCCGCTGGCCGATCGTGTACGCGAAGGCGCCATCGTGCTCGCCGAGGACCTCTCCCGACGTGTCGACGATCCGCCCCTTCTCCGCGCCGAGCCGATCGGCCAGGAAGCGCTGCGTGTCGCCATCGGCGATGAAGCAGATGTCGTGGCTGTCGGGCTTGTCGGCCACCGCCAGCCCGCGCTGCTCGGCCTCCCGGCGCACCTCCGCCTTGGTGATGTCACCGAGCGGGAACATCGCGTGCGCCAGCTGCTCGCGGGTGCACACCGCCAGGACGTACGACTGGTCCTTGCCGAGGTCGACGCTCCGCCGCAGCACCCCGTCGGCCAGCCGCGCGTGGTGACCGGTGCAGACCGCGTCGAACCCGAGCGCGAGGGCCTTGTCCAGCAGCGCCTGGAACTTGATCTTCTCGTTGCAGCGCAGGCACGGATTGGGCGTACGGCCCGCGGCGTACTCGGCGACGAAGTCCTGGACGACGTCCCGGTCGAACCGCTCGGCCATGTCCCACACATAGAACGGAATGCCGATCACGTCGGCGGCCCGGCGCGCGTCGCGGGCGTCCTCGAGCGTGCAACACCCCCGCGCGCCGGTGCGGTACGACTGCGGGTTGGACGAGAGCGCCAGGTGCACGCCGGTCACATCGTGCCCTGCCTCGGCGGCACGGGCGGCGGCCACGGCGGAGTCGACACCGCCCGACATGGCGGCGAGTACGCGAAGAGTCATGACCCAACCGAGGGTACGCGCTCCGGCCCGCCTCCCGCGCGACCGTCCCGAGCGACATACCGGGACGAACAGCGAATCACGACTCCGATCTGTAGCGATCCACACACATAGAGTGTTCGAATCGTCTACGGTTCGCCGCGTGGGATCCTTTGCATACCTGGACGAGGCCGACGCCGAGCCGACGCTCGCGCGAACCGGCCTCTACCTCGTCGCGGCGGCGATCATCGAGACCGACCACCTCGCACATTGCGAAGCCCTGCTCCGCACCCTCGTGCGAGAAGAGGACGTGGACTCCAAGGGACATCGGCGGCTGCATCTGTCGCGCATCAAAGACCGGCATCGCAAGCATGAGCTCGCCGCGCTGCTGGCGAGTCTGCGCGGGACGCGTTTCGCGGTGGGCTGGACATCGGGATACGCCGACCCCAAGTCGCGAGAGCGCATCCGCGCCAAGATCCTCTGGGAATTCCTTCCCCACCTGGCGGCGAAGGAGGAGGCGGGCGGCATCTTGCTGGAACAACGCGAGGACGCGAAGCTCCGAGCCGCCGACGCCCGCACCATCGGCCGACTGCGCGACGGCGGCTTTCTGGACCTCGCCCTCCCGGTCGACCAAGCGCCGGCGTCGACGGCTCCCGGCCTATGGATGGCCGACGCCGCAGCGGCGGCCTGGCGCCGCGACCTCGTCGAGGGCAAGGACAACTGGTCGAGGTGGTACGCACCTCACACCAATGTGATCGAGGTGGCGAGCCGGTCCTAGAAACGCGCGAAGCCGGGCTCCCGGCTGTGCGGGGGTTCCCGGCTTCACTTCCAGACCCCGATGAGGTCGGCTAGTGGTCATAGGTTCGCGCATTGGAGATGCACCTGTCAAGTCACTCCGTACCGATCCGATCACGATGAGTGACGGCCGCATACTCCTGCTCCGCAGATCTCGGCGGGGAAACGGGCGTGCGTAGTCTGGAACGGTGACCGTCGGTCGTACGATTGGCCGCACCATGGGAATCTTCCGACGCTCTCCAGGTAATCCGTCGCCCAACGCCGCCATCGCCCGGTTCTGGGAGTGGTGGCCGGAGGCTCGGGAACGGCTGGACGGCGACGTGCCCGAGGACGTCGCCGAGCAGATCACCGAGCACGTCGAGGCGATGCACCCCGACCTCGAGTGGGAGATCGGTCCGGGGCCGAGCCTGACGGTGAGCGGCGGCGGCGTGGGCGAGCTGCGCGGCATCGCCGAGCGCTGGTATCGGGCCGCGACCGACGACGCCTGGGAGTACCGTCCCGCGCGGGCCGCCGATCCGGACATGCTGGACGGCAAGCTTCAGCTCGAGGACCACGAGTTCGACCTCACCTACGTGAAGATGGGGCTGCGGGCGGACGCGCGCCGGGCGCGCGTCGACGTCACGGCCTACCACCCGGACTTCCTGTTCCTGCCCGAGGAGACGCAGCTCGCCTTCACGTACCGCGTGCTGGACTGGGCGCTGGGCGAGGACGACGTGGCGCGCTGGATCGGCGACGTCGCGGCCGTCACCGGTGAGCCGATGGACGCGCTGCCGCCGTCGATGCTGTCCGCGGTCGTCCAGCAGGTCGCGGCGCCGTTCTCCGAGCCGGCGTGGCTGACCGGCGAGGGCCGTACGCCGCTGGGACACGCCGCCAGGGTGGCGGTGCGCTTCCCGCTGCACCGGCAGGACCATCCGCTGTGCGACCTGTACGTCGCGGTGGCGCTGCCGTACGCGCACGCCAACCCCGATCGGCTTCCGGTCGAGCCGTCGTCGGCGGCGCTGCGGGAGTTCGAGAAGTCGATCGAGGCGATGGGCGAGCGGGCCGTCCTGGCCGCGCACGAGAGCGGCGACGGGCGGCGGATGTTCCACCTGTACGTCGACCCGGAGTCCGGCGCGGTCGCCGAGCTGGACCAGCTCGCGGCCGCCTGGCCGGAGGGCCGGGCGAAGGTCTCGTCGCAGCCGGACCCGGCGTGGGAGGTCCTGGAGCCGTACCAGCCGTAAGGCTCCACTCGGAACCGGCCATCTCCGGCTGCCTGCACGAAGCGGCGAGTGCGTCGAGTTCTTCTGCCCGCTCCTGCGGGCTGAGGTACCCGGGTCGACCGAAGCGGCCAGGCCCGGATCACGGTGGCGTCGCCGGCCTCACGGCAGTGGCAAGGTCCGGCTTACGGCGGTGCCGGCCGGGCGGTCAGGTGGTGCCGGCGCGGCGGGCGCGTTCGACGACGGGGGCGATGGCCTCGGCGACGGCGTCGATGTCGGACTGGGTGGTCGTGTGGCCGAGGGAGAACCTCAGGGAGCCGCGGGCCCGCGCGAGGTCGGCGCCCATGGCGAGGAGGACGTGGCTGGGTTCGGCGACGCCGGCGGAGCACGCCGAGCCGGTCGAGCACTCGACGCCCCGCGCGTCGAGCAGCATCAGCAGCGCGTCGCCCTCGCAGCCGGGGAAGGACAGGTGCGCGTTGCCGGGGAGCCGGTCCTTCGGGTCGCCGTTGAGCACGACGTCGGGCACGGCCGTACGGACGCGGTCGATGAGGTCGTCGCGGAGCCGTGCGAGGCGTTCGGCCTCGGCGGTGCGGCGGGCCACGGCGACGCGCATCGCGGCGGCGAAGCCGACGATCGCGGCGGTGTCGAGGGTGCCGGATCGTACGTCCCGTTCCTGGCCGCCGCCGTGCAGGACGGGGACGGGGTCGAGGCCCTTGGCGAGCAGCAGGGCACCGGCGCCGACCGGTCCGCCGATCTTGTGCCCGGTGATGGTCATGGCGTCCGCGGCGAAGGTGACGGGGAGCTGCGCGACGGCCTGGACGGCGTCGGTGTGGAACGGGATGCCGTGCTCGCGGGCGATCGCGGCGAGCTCGGCGATCGGCTGGATCGTGCCGATCTCGTTGTTGGCCCACATGACGCTGATGACCGCGACCGTGGCGGGGTCGCGGTCGACGGCGGCCCGGAGGGTGTCGGGCTGGACGCGGCCGTCCGGGTCGACGGGCAGGTGCTCGACGGTCGCGCCCTCCTGGTCGGCCAGCCACTGGGCGGAGTCGAGCACCGCGTGGTGCTCGATGGCGCTGACGAGGACGCGGGTCCGGGCCGGGTCGGCGCTCCGGCGGGTCCAGAAGATGCCCTTGAGGGCGAGGTTGTCGGCCTCGGTGCCGCCGCTGGTGAAGATCACCTCGCTGGGCCGGGTCCCCATCGCCTCGGCGATGATCTCCCGCGACTCCTCGACGACGCGGCGGGCGGCGCGGCCGGAGGCGTGCAGCGACGACGGATTGCCGATGCGCGCGAGCTCCGCGGTCATCGCCTCGATCGCCTCGGGCAGCATCGGCGTCGTCGCCGCGTGATCCAGATACACCATCGCGGGCTCAGCCTATCCGCGCCGCCGCAGGAGGGCCACGACGGCGGCGCGGACCGGCCATGGCGGATCAGAGGGTGAGGCCGCCCTCGCACTTGAGCACGGTGCCGGTGACGAAGCCGGCACCCATGAGGTAGCGGACCGCGTCGGCGATGTCCTCGGGACGGCCGACCCGGCCGACGGGGGTCTGCTCGGCGAAGGCGGCGAACTGCTCGCGGCGCTGCTCCTCCGGGAGGAAGGACCACCACGGCGTGTCGATCACGCCCGGCGAGACCGCGTTGACCCGGATCGGCGCCAGCTCGGCGGCCAGGGGCGGTACGGCCCGCTCCAGCGCGCCGTTGACGGCCGCGAGGCCAGCGGTGCCGGGCATGGCCCCCTGGGCGCTGGCGGCGGTGATGAAGGTGATCGACCCGTCCTCGGCGATCGTGTCGAGGGCCACCTGCGCGGCCAGCAGGTGGGGGAAGAACTTACCCTCGAAGCCGGCGCGCAGGTCGTCCATCTTCACCTCGCGCAGCGCTCCGCCGCCGCTCGCGCCGCTCAGCGCGAGGACCAGGTGGTCGAACCGGCCGTGCCGGGCGAAGAACGCGCGCACGTCCTCCTCGGACCGGCCGTCCACGGCCTCGGCCACGGCGACCTTGTCCGCGGCCGCCTCCAGTTTCTTCGGGTCGCGTCCGGTCACGAGCACCTCGTCACCGTTCGCGGCACAGCTCTCGGCGATCGCCAGCCCGATGCCCGACGTACCGCCCAGCACGACAACGCGCATGATGTCTCCAAATTTCTAGACGCTTCGTCTCGAAATATATTCCGAGACGCAACGTCTTGTAAAGTTGGCCCATGAGCGACGACACCCGACGCCCCGGACGCCCCCGCAGCGAGGCGGCCCGGCTCGCGATCCTCAAGGCGACGCACGACGAGCTCCTCGAGCGGGGCTACGGCGGACTGACCATGGAGGGGATCGCGGCGCGGGCCGGTGTCGGCAAGCAGACGATCTACCGCTGGTGGCGGTCCAAGGCGGACGTCGCGCTCGACGCCCTGCTGAACCTGGCCTCGGAGGGCATTCCGGTCCCCGACGAGGGCACGCTCGAAGCCGACCTGGGCGTCTTCCTCCGCCGCACGTTCGGGATGCAGGAGCAGGCGCGGCCGATCCTGGTGGGCCTGCTGGCCCAGTCGCTGCTCGATCCGGAGTTCGCCGAGGGGTTCCGCGACCGCTTCCTCGCCGGCCGGCGCGCGGCGCTGCACACGATGCTGGAGCGCGCCGTGGCCCGCGGCGAGATCTCCGCCGACGAGGATCTCGGGCTGCTGCAGGACGTGGTGTACGGCCTGCTCTGGTACCGCATGCTGTTTCGGCACGCGCTGCTGAACGACGACGCCGCCCGGGACATTGCGGCGTTCATCGCACGTTCTGTCCGTATTGGGAATAACTGTACCGTCCGGACGGTATAGTAGAGATGTCATGAAACGAGATGCCCTCCTCGATGCCGCCGAGGCCCTGCTCTGTGAGCAGGGCACCCAGGCGCTCACGCTGTCCGCGGTCGCCGAGCGCGCCCAGGTCAGCAAGGGCGGGCTGCTCTACCACTTCCCCAACAAAGAGGCCCTGATCAGGGGCCTGGTGGAGCGGCTGATCGAGGAGTTCGACGCGCTGATCGCCTCGTACGAGACCGGAGGGCCCGGGTCGTACACCCGCGCCTTCGTCGAGGCGAACCTCGCCGTCGTCATGGACCGCGACCACTCGCGCCTCCTGCGACGATGGGCGACGGTCAGCGCGGCGGCCGCCGACCCGGCGCTGCTCACGCAGCTCCGCGAGGCGATGCACCGCTGGCACGGGGACCCCGGCGACGACCCGGATCCGGTCGCCGCCCAGGTCGCGCGGCTGGCGGCCGAGGGGCTCTGGGAGGTCGTGATGCACGACCCCGACCTTTATGACGAGGCGCAGCTGGAGACGCTGCGCGAACGGCTGCTCGCCCTGCTGTAGCGGCCACCACGACGATCGACCAAGCCGGCGCCCGATCTTGGGCGCCGGTCCTTCCGTGCGCAACACGGCACACAGAATGAGGTGAAATCATGACGTCTCGCGTCCTCGTCCGGGCCCGCCTGGGCACCGTGCTGACGTTCGCCCTGGCCGGCATGCTCTGCGGAGTCTGGGTGTCACGGACGCCGGCCCTCGCGGACAAGTTCGGGATGAGGGAGGGCGATGTCGGCGTGGCCATCCTGGTCTGGGGGATCGGCGCCATCATCGCGATGCAGGGCCTGCGAGGCGTCATGGCACGGCTGGGCGGCGGGGCGGTCCTGAAGGTCGCCGCGCCACTGACGGCGGTCAGCCTGGCGCTGGTCGGGCTGGCGCCCACCCGGGCGCTGCTGTTCGTCGCGGTCGCGCTGTTCGGGATGGCCTTCGGGCTCACCGACATCGGCATGAACGCCCAGGCCAGCGCCGTGGAACGGTCCTACGAACGGCCCATCATGAACGGCATGCACGCCGGATGGTGCGCGGGCGGCATCTCCGGCGGGCTCATCGGCTCCCTCAGCGCCTCGGCCGGGCTGTCCTTCGCCGAGACCCTCGTCGGCGGCGCGATCCTCGCCCTCCCCCTGACGATCGTCCTCGGCCGCACCTACATCCCCGACACCACGTCCGCCGCCGGCGGCAAGGGCCGTACGCGGCTGCCGCTCGTGGTGTACCTCATCGGCGTGCTGGCCTTCGTCGCCTTCATGATGGAGGGCACGATCGCGGACTGGAGCGGGCTGTACCTCAACCGCGAGCTCGGCACGACCCAGTCGGTCGCCGCCCTCGCCTACCCGCTGTTCGAGGCCGCCATGCTCGCCGGCCGGCTCGTCGGCGACCGGATCCGCGCCCGGCTGGGCACCCGCCGGATGCTGACGTACGCGGGTCTGGGCACGGCGGCCGCCATCACGATCGTGGTCCTCGCCCCGGTGACGCCGGTCGCGCTCGTCGGCTTCGGGCTGGCCGGGCTGGCCGTCTGCACCGTCATCCCGACGATGATCTCGGTGGCCGGCTCGGTGGTGCCCGGCCGGTCCGCCGCGGCGGTCGGCCAGGTCGGCGCGATGGGCTACGGCGGGCTGGTGCTCGGCCCGGTGGTCATCGGGTTCCTCGCCGACGCCGCGTCGCTGCGGGTCGGGCTCGGCCTGGCGATCGTCCTCGCCCTGCTCATCGCGGCCAGCGCCCGCTTCGTGCCGACCCGCCGTCTCTTCGCGGTGGCGGCCGAGCGCGACCTGGAGCCCGAGCCCGTACGCCTCGCGGCCTGATCCGCTCGTGGCACCCCGACCCGTTTTCACGCGGGTCGGGGTGAGGCTTCGCGGTCGCGCTACCGGCCCGTGCCGGCCGGCATGAACCGGCCGACCGGCAGGGCCCGGTCGACGACGCGCACGTCACCGACCCAGCCGTGCAGGATCTGGTCGATCTTCCCTCCGTACTCGTAACCGCCCAGCAGCCACTGCAGGCCGACCGTCGCGATGCCGGTCGCCTTCGTCGACGGATTGCGGACGACCGGACAGCCGTCGACGTACATCGTCGTGTGGCTTCCGTCGTTCACGACGGCGACGTGCCACCACGTCCCCAGCGGCAGCTCATGACCCCAGTTGGTCACGGAGCCGTTCAGGTTCTGCGGATAGACGCACCACTGCAGTTCCCGGTCGCCGGACAGACTGAGCGTCGCGACCGGCTCCTCCGGGTCACCGCCGGTCTTCTTGGCCTCGCCGCTCATACCCCAGCGGCTCAGCAGGGCCGCCCAGCCGTTGCGGTTCTCGTCCCAGTTCACGGGCAGCGTCAGCTTCTTGGCCGTGAACGGCCGGGCTTGGGGCTCGGGCGTTCACGCCTTGTTGCGCTCCCCGTCGCGGCTGGCTGTCGTGCCGGGGTCGCATCTCCCTTCCCCCTCTGGTGTCGAGGGTTGGGGACGGGCATGCTGACGAATGCCCACGCCACGCACGCCCGTTCCCGGATGTTGGTGACGGCGATGACGTCGGCGGGGCCGGCGAACCCGCACCGACGACAACAGAAGGTATCCCGGTCGGGCCGGTTGGCCCGCCGGGTGTGCCCGCACCAAGGCACGGGACACCGCTGAGAGGTGTAAGCCGGATCCACCTCCAGAAACGGCACCCCGGCCCGCAGCGCCTTGTACTGGAGGAAGGTACCGA
>NZ_BAABHK010000027.1:0-102559 GCF_039542055.1 Actinoallomurus vinaceus | reverse complement strand
TGGCTTTTAGCACACTGTTGAGTTCTCAAGAAACGGACACACACCGTCCGGGTCCCGACTCTCGCCGGACCCCGTCTGGGGCAACCCTTCTATCTTACCGGCCCGGTCCTGTTTGTCAACCCCCAGATCCGAAGATCTTGGACCGACAACCGGAGACCAGACCAGCCCCTCCGGACAGCAATCACCTCGACCGGCCGAAACCGGTCGCAGCGACCACATCCAGAAGTTCCCTACGGGCCGACCACCGCTTCCAGCGGTGTTCCGCATCCCGTCTCAGGGCGTCCACACCATGTTAACCCGATCCAGACACTGTCCAGATCGAGCGACCTCAGTGTGGGTTCCCCCGGGCCGACCGCCTTCCGGCGTCCCGCTTCCCTGGGGGCGAGGAGAACATTACGGCCGCTTGGAAACACCGTCAAATCAAGCCATCCAGCGGGCGAACGCCCCGGTCACGTCCTCAACCACCGCGTCGACGGGACCATCGCGCTCCCGCGCCCGGGCCGCGACGGCGCCCGGCTCCGTGGCACCGAGCACGTGTGCCGCGAGGCGTCGACGGGCGGTGCTTCCGGCCGTGGACGGGCGACCCGCGATCGCCGCCCGTCCCGCCCGGCGAGCACTTCGTGACGGTCAGAGCTTGGGGAACGCCGGGAAGGTGCACGTGGGCACCGAGCCACCGCCGCTGACCGAGGTGACGGTCACGCCTGTCCCGGACGGGGCGAGGTCGGTGTTGTAGACGCCGATCGCGGCGTACTGCGCGGTCGTCTTCGTCACGTCGAACTGGACGTTCCGCAGGGTGAGGCCGAGCGGGTAGGACGCGCTGTACCCGTCGAGCGTCGACACGGTCCCCGACGGGGAGCTCACCGCTCTGGCGCCGTCGACGAGGACGTCGGTGAAGGACGGGATCAGCGAGCCGGTGCTGCTCGAGTAGTACGGGTCGAACACCAACGGCTCCTTCACACCCGTCAGGCAGGTGTTCTGATACGTCACCCGGCTGACCTTGCCGCCTCGGCTGGAGTCGCTCTTGATGCGGATTCCGTTGTTGCTCGTGCTGACGTTGCCGGCGCTGTCCTTTCCGCTCACCGTGTTGTTCCGGAAGAGGATGTTGCTCGCGCCCGCGTTTGTCTCGCTGCCGATCGATATTCCGTGGGTGCCGTAGAAATGGCTGTTCTCGATCGTCATGTTCGTGGCCGATGACGATCCCGCTTTGATCGCGATCCCGTCGTCACCTGCCTCGATGTACGAGTCGTTGATCGTGACATTGCTGCCGCTCGGATCGATGCCGTCGGTGTTCTTGGCGGTGGCGGGTGTCTTGATGCGGACGCCCCAGACGGTGAATCCGTTGCCCTTGTAGGCGATGTGGAAATTCGGTGAGTTGATCAGGTTGACGTCGTACACCGTGAAGTCGTCGCCGGAGGCCTGCACCATGCGCGGGTTGTTCTGCTTCTTTCCGCTGTTCTTGGCCTGGAGGGCGATGTCCCACCAGCTGGCGCTCTGGCCGTACAGGGGCAGGTCGCCGCGTGCGTCGACGGTGCCCTGGTGCCCGGACGAGTCGCGGACGCCCATCAGCCCGGCGTGCGCCCCGCTCACGGTGATCAGCGGCTTGCATCCACCGCTGTCGTCGGCGACGGTCCCGCATGTCGGCTTGCCCGACACCTGGTATCCGGCCGGGTTCAGCGAGCCGTACAGCGTGACTCCGCTGTCGATGAGCAGGGTCACGCCGCCGCCGATGGTGAGGGGTCCGGTGAGGAACGCCGTGTTCGTACCGCTCGCCGTCAGCTCCACCGCCTTGCCGGTGCCCGCGCACTGGGTGAGCGCGGCCTGGACGCGGTCGGTGTCGGGCGGACTCGCCTCCTGGGAGCCGGTGAATTTCCGGCTGGAGGCGGTCAGCCCGGCGGGCAGCGCGACGCAGGTCGCCGGCCGGACCGGTTCGCTGACGGTACGGCTGTCGCCCGACGCCACCGCGACCGCCCGCGTGGCGACATCTCCGACAGCCGCCGCGTCCGCCCCGAAAGCCGCCGCGCTCGTACCGCGAGACGGCGCGGCCGAGGTCGCCGCGGTCGCCGGCGTCAGGGTGAGGACGACCAGGCCCGCGGCCGCCAGGCCGGTGGCCGGTATCAGTGATCTCCGCATGACGCTCCCTCAACGGGAAATGCTTTTCCGGACCGCGTCACCGTACGCCCGGGCCACGACTCACGCCAGAGATCTTTCGCCGTCTTTCACGGCGGTACGGAGCGCCGCGCTCAGGCCGAACCCGTCACCGGTCGACCGCGGTCTTCGGCAGAGAGCCGGCCATGTCGGCAGGTGCTGCGGTCGAGGCGCGTACGACCAGCTCCGGCGTGACCATGACCACCGGGCCGTCCTCGCCGTCGGCACCGGTCTCGACGAACAGCTCCCAGGCCCGACGGCCGAGATCCTGCTTGTTCACCGTGACCGTGGTGAGGCGGGGAGAGACCAGGCGGCTCAGCGAGATGTCGTCGAACCCGGTCAGCGATACCTCGTCGGGAACGGAGACGCCGAGCTCGTCGAACCGAGCGAGGGCGCCGAGGGCGACGTAGTCGCTGAAGGCCATGACGGCCGTGGCCCGGGTCGCGAGGGCCGCGTCGGCGGCGCGGTGCCCGTCGACACTGCTCGAGCCGCAGGGGATCTGCACGATCTCCAGATCCGGCCCGGCGGCCGCTCGGAGCCCACGCTGCCGGGCGCGCTCGGACCAGGCGCGCGCGGGGCCGCGCAGGTACGCGACGCGGCGATGACCGAGCTCGCGCAGGTGGTGGCAGATCGACGCGACGCCCGCCTCGAAGTCCACCGCGACCGCGGGAATCGACGTGCCGCGGCTGAGCCGGTTGACGCAGACGAGCCGGGGCACGGCCGCCGCGAGCTCGGTGAGCTCCCATTGGCTCATCCGCGGTGAGCACAGGACGACGCCGTCGGCCCACCGGGAGAGTTCGAGTGCGGCGTCGCGTTCGGTCGCGGCCTTCTCGCCGGTGTCGGCGACGAGCGTGCGGAAGTCCGCGTGCTGGGCGGCGTTGGTCACCCCCTTGAGCACCTCCGCGAAGTACGGGTTACTCAGGTCGGGGACGACCACGCCGACCGCGGAGGTCGTGCCGCGCAGCAGTCCCTGCGCGGCCGGATTCGGCCGGTAGCCGAGCCGGGCGACGGCCGCGCGGACCCGCTGCTCCGGCCCTGCCGACACCGGTTTGGAACCGGTGAGGACACGCGAGACGGTCGCGGGAGAAACGCCGGCCTCCCGTGCCACGTCGATGATCGTCGCCCGGGGCGGCCGCGCCCCCGTGCCGGTCTGCGCCCTGCCCATGGCGGCATTGCACCACACGAATGCGCCTCGCGGCGCATCGGATCCACCGAGAAAGGCGCTGAAAACGGTCTTGACGTCCCTGGACTGCCGTGTGATTTTCGGAAAAGGTTTTCCGCTGGCCTCCCCCGGCGCCGGCACGGCGGTCGTCGTCGGCGCACCCGCCATCGCGGCCGGAGAAGGTCACGAGGCGACGGGAGGCGGACATGGTCCGATCGGCGGCTCGGTGGACATCCCTTCGATCGGCGACCCGGCGGTCGTCCCCGCGGCCGACGGTTCGACGGTCGTCCGTACGGTCGGTGTCCCGGCGACGGCTCACCCGGTGGGCGGTGGCCGCTGTCGGTTCGGCGGCCGTGATCGTCCCCACGACGATGGTCGCTCCAACGGCCGTCGGCGGGGCGCCGCGGGCCCTGGCGGCCCGGTCGCAGCCGGCCGTCGGCGTCCCGCGAACCTGGGTGGGCGGGTGGAGCGCGGCGCCCGTCACCGGCACGGGGAGCGGGTTCGGCGATCAGACCCTGCGCGAGGTCGTCCACACCACCATGGGCGGCGACCAGGTGCGGATCCGCCTTACGAACGCCTTCGGAGCGGACGGTCTCGTCGTCGGCGGGGCGACGATCGGGGTGCGTGCCACCGGCGCGACGCTCGTCGCGGACACCGAGCGCCCGGTCACGTTCGGCGGGGCCCGGACGGTGGTCCTGCCGGCGGGCTCGGAGGTGCTCAGCGACCCGGTGCCGCTGGCGTCGCCGGCCGGCCAGGACCTGGCGGTGAGCCTGTACCTCCCCCGATCGACCGGCGCGGCGACCCGGCACCCTCTCGCCATGGCGACGTCGTACCTCGCGGCCGGTGATCACGCGGCCGACGCGGACGGCGGCGCGTTCACCTCGAAAGCCTCCTCCTGGTACCTGCTCGGCGGGCTCGACGTCCGCGCCGCACCGGGCACGCGGGCCGTCGTGACCTTCGGCGACTCGATCACCGACGGCGCCCGGTCCACCGTCGACGCGAACCGTCGCTACCCCGACGACCTGGCGCGCCGGCTCCAGGGCCGGGGACTGTCCGTGCTGAACGAGGGCATCTCCGGCAACCGGGTCCTCACCGACGCGGGCGGCTCCGGGGTGAGCGCGCAGGCCCGGTTCGACCGCGACGTCCTCGGCCAGACCGGCGTACGGGACGTGCTCTTCCTCGAAGGCATCAATGACATCGGCCACAACGCCGGTCCGGTGTCCGGCGAACCGGTCACGGCGGGCGACCTCATCGCGGGGATGACGAACCTCATCGCCCGCGCCCACGCGCACGGCCTGCGGATCATCGGCTGCACGCTGACGCCGATCGGCGGCTCGAAGTACGACAGCCCCGAGGCGGAACAGAAGCGGCAGGCGGTGAACGCCTGGATCCGCACGTCCCGCGCGTTCGACGGCGTCGTCGACTTCGACGCCGTCACCCGGGATCCGGCGGACCCGACGCGCTTCCTTCCGGCGTACGACAGCGGCGACCACCTGCACCCCGGCGACGCCGGATACCAGGCGATGGCCGACGCGATCGATCTACGGCTGCTCTTCCGGTAGGAGGCCCGATGCCCATACCCCTGAAGATCGTCTCGGTGGCGCTCCTGGGCGCCGCTGCTCTCGCCGCCGTGCCCGCCCCCGCGACGGCGGACTCGGTCGTACGGCCCGGCGATCCGCGGCTGCGGTACATGGGGCACTGGGGTCACGTACGCGGTGCGGCGATCACCGTCAACTCCGGGTCCGAGCTGACCTTCCGGTTCACCGGGTACACGCTCACCGGCCTGTTCGACGCCTCGACGATCACCGTGCCGTCGCAGATCTACGTGGCGATCGACGGCGGTCCCCGCACGCTGTACAAGGTCGACCGCGACGAGATCGACTTCACGCCGGCCGCGCTGCCGGGCCGCCGGCACACGGTGACGATCGCGGTCAAGGACGTCGACGAGTACGAGAACCGGTGGATCCTGCCGCTGCAGTCCGGCATCGTGCTCACGGGATTCCGGCTCGGGCCGCGCGCCCGGGTGCTGCCCACTCCTCGCCCGCGCGGGCCGCGCATGGAGTTCTACGGCGACTCGATCACCGAGGGCGTGGCGGCGCTGTGCGATCACACCGGGGTGGACTGCGCCGACGGCACGGTCGACTACGCCAACCTGACCGGGCGGGCGTTCCACGCCGACTTCGACCAGGTCGGGTTCGGCAAGCAGGGCATCATCCAGCCGGGCCACGGCAACGTCGGGACGGCCGCGGAGTCGTTCGGGTGGAACTTCGCCGGCTCCCCCGCCGACGACCGCTTCCGGCCGGGAGCGGTCGTCGTCAACGAGGGCACCAACGACACCCCGTACTCCAGCGCCGACTTCGAACCCGGCTATCTGGCCTACCTGCGGCGGATCCGCACCGCGTACCCGCGTGCCTGGATCTTCGCGATGCGGCCGTTCGGCGGCTACCACGCCGACGACATCGCCTCGGCGGTCCGCTCGATGGGCGATCCGCGCGTCGTCTACGTCGACACCACCGGCTGGCTGTCGGCGGCGGACGGTGACTACAACGGCGGCCATCCGAACGTCCAGGGGCACCGGAAGGCCGCCGATCGCCTCATCCCGCTGATCGCGGCGACCACGGGGTGGCGGACGCGATGAGACGACCCGCCGCCTCCCTCCGCCGGCCGCTCGCCCTGGCCGTCCTTCTCATCGCCGGGCTGCTCGGCACCCCCACCGCCGCCGGCTCCACCTCACACGTCACCCCCACTGCCGCCGGCGCTCCCCCCGCCGCCGAGTACACGCCGCGCGTCGCCCTGATCGGCACCGCCTCCACCGACGGACACTTCCGCCCCGTCGGCGTTACCCCGGCCGCCGGCTCCACCTCACGCGTCAGCCCCACTGCCGCCGGCGCTCCTCCCACAGCCGCATTCGCGCCACGCGTCACCCCGATCGGCGCCGCCTCCGCTGGCGGACGCCCCGGCGGTGCTCCCGGTGCCGTCGGGCACTTCGTTCCCATCGGTTCTGCCTCCGCCGAGGCCGGATACGTCGCCCGGACCGGCGCTCCCGCCGCTCCCGCCGCGTCCGGGCGGCTCTCACCCGATGGTCGCCGCCGCGGGCTGTGCGTGGACACTCCCCTGCGGCTCACCGCGGACCGGCCGCTGCAGACGGGCGCCTCCGGGCGCATCGAGGTGCACCGTGCGGACGGCACCGTCGCGGACGCGATCGACCTGGCCGACCCGCGCTCGTACCACCGCACGATCGGCGACGCGGTCTCCGACACCGGCGTCCTCCACTCCTTCGCGTACCACCCGGTGCTCGTGGACGGGAACACCGCGACCATCCGGCTGCACCATCGCCTCGACTACGGCCGGACGTACTACGTCACGGTCGATCCCGAGGTGTTCCCCGGGTTCCCCGGCATCCAGGACCCGGCGACGTGGCGGTTCCGGACCCGGGCCGCCCCACCGCGTACCGGGTCGCGGCGGCTGACGGTCGCCGCGAACGGCAGGGGCGACTTCTGCACGGTGCAGGGCGCGATCGACTTCGTGCCGGAGGGCAACACGCGGCCGGTGCTGATCGACGTCCGCCCCGGCACGTACCAGGAGATCGACTATGTCCGTGCCGACCGCCCGCACCTGACCGTACGCGGCGCGGGCCGGGACCGGACGGTCATCGAGTACGACAACAACAACCGGCTCAACGGGGACACCGCGCTGGCCGGGTCGACCGATCCGGCGGACGTCTGCCCGCGTCAGGTGCTGCCGGGTCACGACACGTTCAACTGCTGGCGGTCGCTGTTCGGCGTGGAGGCGGACGACTTCCGGCTGCGGGACATCACGCTGCGCAACACCACGCCGTACGGCGGATCGCAGGCGGAGGCGTTCCGGGGGAACGCGGACCGGATCACGTTGCGGCGGGTGACCCTGGAGAGCTTCCAGGACACCCTCCGCCTGCAGGGGCGCGGGTTCGTGACCGACAGCCTGATCGCGGGGGACGTGGACTTCGTGTGGGGCACCGGTTCGGTGTTCGTCCGGCGCACCGAGCTGCGATCCCTGCACGGCGGCTACGTCACCCAGGCACGGAACGACGCCGCGCACCCCGGCTACGTGTTCGTCGACGACCGCCTCACGCGCGGGCCGGAGGCGCCGGACGCGTCGGTGTACCTCGGGCGGGTGGACCCGACGGTGTACCCGGCCAGCCAGGTGGTCTTCGTACGAACGGCGATGGACGCGCACGTCCGGCCCGACGGATGGCAGCTGAACAACGCCGGTTGCGACAAGGCACCGGACGTGCGCTTCTGGGAGTACGGCAGCACCGACCTCGCCGGGAGGCCGCTCGACACCGGCGCCCGCCTGCCGTGCTCACGGCGGCTGACCGACGCCGAGGCGGCCTGGTGGAGCGACCCGGCGAACGTGCTGGGCGGCTGGCGGCCCCGGTGAGCCCACCCCCGCCGAGCCCACACCCGGTCCGCACGCCCCGGGTGAGCAGGGCCCCGGTGAGCCCATCCCGGCTGAGCGCGCCCTCAGCGAGCCCACCCCGGCCGAGCGCACCCCCGGTGAGCCCGCCCGCGGTGAGCGTGGTCTCCGCGGGCTCAGTCGACGGCGATCACGCACGGGTAGTCGGGGCCTCGCCCCGGAGCGCGCGACGGCAGCGTGATCACGATCGCGCCGTCCTGGCGGGTCCAGTCGAGCGGCCCGCCGTGGTGGCCGAGGAGCCGCATCCGTGCGCCGTCGGCGATCGGCAGGTCACCGGGCACGGTCAGGGTGGCGCCGGGCCAGCGCAGCGGGATGATGTTGAACGCCCCGGGAGAGACGGTGTAGCGCACGTCGCCGTCCTGGGCTCGCTGCCACGGCGTCGTCCCGTAGATCGCCGATCCGTTGACCCGGAGCCAGTCGCCGATGGCGATGAGACGTTCGCGCTGCCAGTCGCCGATGGTGCCGTCGTGGCGGGGGCCGATGTTGAGCAGCAGGTTGCCGTTCTTGGCGACGATGTCGACGAGCAGCTGGACGAGGGCGGGCTCGGACTTGATCCGGGCCGGATCCTCGTGCGTGTCGTACCCCCACGAGCGGCCCATGGTGAGGCACGCCTCCCAGGGCGTGGACCGCAGTTTGTAGCTCGACTTGTCGCCCTCGGAGACGGCGAAGTCGGCGTGGCCGGCCCGGAACCGGTCGTTGACCATGACGTCGCGGCGACGCTCGACGGCGCGGTTGTAGTAGTACGCGAGGACCTCGCCGCTGCGCCAGTCGAGGTCCTTGGGGCAGAAGATCGAGCCCGCGCCGAGGTCCTCGTGCCAGTTCTGGCCATCGGCCCACAGCAGGTCGGGGTCGTAGCGGTCGATGAGGGTCCGCAGGTGGACGTGCTCGTAGTCGGCGACGTAGTCCTCGACCGGGACGTAGCCGGTGTACGGGACGGGGGCGCGGGTGTACGGGTCCCAGGGTGGCGTGCCGAGCGCCGGGTTGTAGAACTCGCCGAGGGAGTAGTAGAGGCCCCGGCGCAGCCGCGAGTGGCGGGCGGCGGCGAACAGTTCGCCGACCAGGTCGCGGCGGGGCCCGAGCACGGCGGAGTTGCGGCGCGAGACCGCGTTGGGGAACAGCTGGAATCCGTCGTGGTGCTTCGACGTCAGCACGAAGTAGCGCGCCCCGGCCCGTTCGAACAGCCGGATCCACGCGTGCGGGTCGTAGCGTTTCGCGCTGAAGCGGGGGATGAAGTCGTCGTAGGCGACGCTCGGCCCGTACGTGCTCAGGTGGTGCTGATAGGTGCTGTCCTTGCCCGCCGCGCTGATGCGCATCGCGTAGAAGTACCACTCGGCGGCGTGGTAGTCGACGGTGTCGCCCCAGGCGGGCACCGAGTAGACGCCCCAGTGGATGAAGATCCCGAACTTGGCGTCGCGGTACCACGGCGCGACCGGGTGCTTGTTGAGCGAGTCGGGCGTCGGATCGTACGGGCCGGTGGCCGTTGCGGCGAGGGCCGCCGGCCCGCGCAGAGGGGCGAGCGCGGCCGCCCCGGCCAGGGCGGCGCCGCCCAGGAACGCCCGGCGGTTCGGCCCCGCGTGGGGCGTGCCGCGGTCCCGGCCGTTTCGGCGGCTCGCTGCTGCGTCGGTCACGATTCGCGTCCCCTCCCGGTTGACGGACGAGCGGGAAAAGGTTTTCCTTCCCTCAGGACGAACAGTACGACGACACCGCCCGTTCGGGAAGACGCGGGCGTGACCACCGACCATCCGAGGGGGGCCTCCGCCCGCCCGCCGGCCTCGGCCTCCAGCCCCGCCCGCCCGCCTCGACCACAGGCCTCGCCCGGTCACCCCGATCGCCGACCCCGATCGCCGACCCCGCCCGCTCACGCCGACCGTCGGCCTCGCCTGCCGACCCCGACCGCCGGCCCCATCCGCTGACCCAGACCTCCGGCCCCGCCTTCGCCGCCCCAGGAGGAAGCTCCTCGTGATCCACCGCCGAACGACCGCCCGGCTCCGCCGCCGCGCGATCGTGCCGCTTCTCGGTCTCCTTCTCCCGCTCGCGTTCGCCCCGCCGGGCGCGCGGGCCGCCGAATCCCCGGCCTCCTGGCGGGTCACCGCCGCGCCGTTCTCGCTGACCTTCCTCGACCACGGACGAGCGGTCACCGGGGAGGCGGGCGGAACGCCCGAAGGCCCGGGCGGGCGGCTGTCCTACCAGGTCGGCGGCTCGGCCACCTCCCAGGAGGGCGCGACGTACCACCGGCTCACCGACCTCGTGGCCCGGCGCCCCGTACGCGGCGGCACGGCGTACACCGTCGCGACGGACGAGCCCGGGCGGACCGCGACCGTCACCGTCACGCGGACCTCGCAGGGCGTGCGGGTGCGCTGGTCGTTCGCCCCGTCGAGCGACGTCACGGCCGTGTTCGAGGCGCTGACGGCGCGCGGCGACGAGCACTACCTCGGCGGCAGCTCGGCCGCGTACGTGGACCTGCGCGGGCACATCCGCGGCTGGAGCCCCGGCAAGGAGGGCAACGAGGCCGGCGACTACTGCCAGAACCAGGAGCAGGCCGCGAGCACCTTCTACCTCAGCTCGGGCGGGTACGGGCTGCGGGCCGCCACGGACCACGTGGGCCGGTTCGCGTTCCCCGGCGCCACCCAGCAGAGCGACGGTCCGACCTGTGCCAAGACGCCGAAGCCGCCGACCGGTGCGGCCGATCCGTACCCCTGCCCGGTCGCGGCCACCGCGCAGCCCGACCGCGTGCAGATCTGCGTGAAGGACGCCGAGCTGACCTACGACGTCTACACCGGATCACCGGCCGCGGTGACGGGCGCGTACTACCGCACGGTGGGGCTGCCGGGCATGCCACCGGCGAGCCAGTTCGCGCTGATGAAGTGGCGTGACGTCAACGCCGACCAGGCGCAGGTGCTGGACGACGTGGCGCAGATGAAGAAGCTGGACATCCCGCTCGGCACCATCTGGATCGACAACCCGTGGGAGCGCCAGCCGGCCGGGAACACCCACCGGATCAACGGCAGCGCCTGCACCAACACCGGGGAGTTCGACCCGACGTTCTTCCCCGACCCGCAGAAGATGATCGACACGATCCACGCGCAGGGCGTGCGGTTCGGGCTGTGGGTCACCTCCCACGTCGTCAGCGCTCCGTCCTCGTCCCAGGGCGGCGGCACGTGCGCCGGTCTCAACGACATCTGGGCGAAGAACGGCTGGCTCGTGCCCGGCACCAACTACATCGACTTCACGAACCCGGCCGCGCGCGAACGCTACGTCGAGCAGCTCACCCGCATCTTCCGGATGGGCGTCGACATGGCCAAGGAGGACCGCGCCGAGGAATATCGCCTGGAGACGACGCAGTTCGCCGGCGGCTCGGGCGCGGGCCTGTACCTGCGCTATCCGGACCTGTACCAGTCGGCTGTCACCGAGGCGATGCGGCGAGCGCATGGCAACGACTTCGAGACGCTCGTACGGGCCGGGGTTCCCGGCACCGCGCAGCACACGCACGGCATGTGGGGCAGCGACGTGTTCGAGACGTTCGCGGGGCTGCGCACCTCGGTCCGGTACGGCACGAGCGAGTCGCTGACCGGGCACTTCGCCTGGGGCTCCGACACGGGCGGCATCGACCCGCAGTCGCCCGCGGACGCGACGAACAGCCCGACGCCGTCGCTGTTCACCCGCTGGGCGCAGTTCAGCGCGGTCAGCCCGGTGTTCGAGGTCGGCGGGGCGGGACTGAACGCGACGCCGTGGAAGTACGACGCGGACACGGTCCGGCGGTTCCGCGACGCGGTCGTGCTGCACTACGAGCTCTTCCCGTACCTGTACGGGCTGGCACGGAACGCCGCGCGCACCGGCGTGCCGATCCTGCGGGCCGTCGGCTTCCAGTACCCCGGCGACCAGGCCGCCTGGGCCCAGGACCAGGAGTTCATGGTCGGCCCGGACCTGCTGGCCGCCCCGGTGACCGCCGACCGGGCCGACGCGGACGGCGCGGCGGGCCGGCCCACGCCGGTGGAGGTGTACCTGCCGGCCGGGCGCTGGGTCGACCTGTACAGCGGCGAGGTCGTCGACGGCGGGCGCACGATCACACGGCAGACGAGCCTGGACGAGTTCCCGCTGTACCTGCGGGCGGGCGCGACGATCGGCTTCAACTCCCGCGTCCTCGGCGGCTGGCGGACCGACGAACTGTCCAAGCCCGGCCTCACCGGATGGCTGTACGCCCCCGGCGCCGGCGGTACGGCCCGGTTCCGGGTACCGGCGACGACCGGCCGGGCGCAGGTCGTCGTGCCGCTGCGGCAGCCTCCGCGCTCGGTCACCGTGGACGGCCGCACGCTGCCCCGCGCGGCGGACACCACAGCGCTGCGCGCCGCGGGCGACGGCTGGACCTTCGCCCCCGGGCCGTTCGGCGGAGTCGTCCTCACGCTGACGTCGCAGGGCCGCCCCGCCGACGTGACCATCCGATGACCACATTCCAGGAGGAACAATGACCGGACCATGGCCCAGGCGGCGCTTCCTCGAAGTGAGCGGCGCCGTCGTCGGCGGCGGGCTGCTGGCCTCCGCCCTCGGCGGGCCCGCCCTCGCCGACCCGGACCCCTGGCGTACGGCCGACAGGATCCGGCGGCGGGTACGGGCACCGCGCTTCCCGCACCACCGGTTCCGGGTCACCGACTTCGGGGCGAAGGGCGACGGGACCACCGACTGCACGCGGGCGTTCGACGCGGCGATCAAGGCCTGTGCCCGGCGCGGCGGCGGCCACGTCGTCGTCCCGCCCGGCCGCTACCTGACCGGGCCGATCCGGCTGCGCAGCCACGTCGACCTGCACGTCGAGGAGGGCGCGACGATCGCGTTCAGCACCGACCCGGCGAAGTACCCGCCCGTGTACACGCGCTGGCAGGGCATCGAGTGCTACAACTACTCGCCGTTCATCTACGCGTACGAGGCCCGGAACATCGCGATCACCGGGAAGGGAACGCTCGACGGGCAGGCAAGCAAAACCGCCTGGTGGCCGTGGTCCGGCAGCGCGAACTACGGCTGGAAGCCCGGCGACCCGCAGCAGGGCCCCGACTGGACGCTGCTGCAGCAGTGGGCGGACCAGGGCGTCCCCGTGGCCGACCGCGTTCTCGGCGCGGGGCACTACCTGCGCCCGAACATGATCCAGCCGTACCGCTGCGTCAACGTCCTCGTCGAGGGCGTCACGATCGTGAACTCCCCCATGTGGGAGATCCACCCGGTCCTGTCGCGGACCGTCCTCGTCCGCGACGTCACGGTCGACAGCCACGGCCCGAACAACGACGGCTGCGACCCGGAGTCCTGCACCGACGTCGTCATCACCGGCAGCACCTTCGACACCGGCGACGACTGCATCGCCATCAAGGCGGGCCGCAACGCCGACGGCCGCCGCGTCAACGTGCCCAGCCGGAACATCCTCGTCGAGGACTGCGAGCTCCGGGACGGCCACGGCGGCGTGACCATCGGCAGCGAGATGACCGGCGGCGTCAGCTCCGTCTTCGCCCGGAACCTGCGGATGACCAGTCCCAACCTCAACAGCTGCCTGCGTCTGAAGACCAACTCCATGCGCGGCGGCTACATCCACGACGTCCACATGAAGGACGTCGAGGTCGGTCAGCTGGCCGTCGCCGCGATCCAGATCGACTTCTACTACGACGAGGGGCCCGGTCACCCGTACAACCCGTCGGTGAGCGAGATCCACGTCGAGAACCTGCACGTCGGCACCACGAAGTACGTGCTGGACATGCGCGGCTACCCCGACGCCCCGATCAAGGACGTCACGCTCGCGCACTGCCGGTTCGACAAGGCCACGGACACCGACATCGTGGAGAACGTCCAAGGGCTCGTCTTCACCGACGTCACCGTCAACGGCTCCCCGGTCGGCGCCCACGCCTGACCCGGTGCGCGTACGGCGGGGGTGCCGGAGACCCGGGCATCCCCGCCGGCGTGTCGTCGGCGTGGGAGACGGCACATTGGCCAGGGCCCAGCGGTCACGGGACGCCCTGAGGTCGCGCGGCTCAGCGTCGCCGCAGCTGCCGCAGCACGTTCGACGCCATCTCCTTGACCTGACGGTCGCCCTGCTTCATCGCCGCGCGCAGGTGGCGCTCCGCGGCGGCCGCGTCGGTGTCGGCGAGGACCACGCCGACGTAGCAGTGTCCGAGCGCCGCGACGTTCCGGTCCGGCGAGCCGGTGGCCGTCTCGAAGCACGCGTACGCCTCGCGCACCCGGCCCGCCTCCATGTAGATGGTCCCGAGGTTGACCGCGGCCTTCGGGGTGAACTCCGGGTCTCCGGTGGCGTAGGCCGTCTCGAAGGCGTCCCGGGCGCCCTCCACGTCCCCCGCGCCGAGGAGGATCTCCCCGAGGTGGAACGCGGCGCGGGGCGCCGCCGACGGGACGCCGGACTCCATCGCCTCCCGGTACAGCGGTATCGAGCCCTCGACGTCGCCCAGACGGTCGCGGATGAGCGCCAGCTGGAGGGCCGCCTGGGGCACGACGTGCGCCACCCCGCTCTCGAACGCGATGCCCAGCACCTCGACCGCCTGCTCGTCGTCGCCGGCCTCGGCCAGCATCTCCGCCAGGGACAGCGCCGCCTGGCCCGCGCTCCTGGGCCGCGACCAGCCGATCGCCTTCTCGTACTCCGCGGCCGCCTGCGCGCGCTTCCCCCGGGACTCCAGGATCACACCACGCAGGTAGGCGGCCTCCGCGACCACGTCGAGATCGGGATTCGCCAGCGCGACCGCGCCGTCGACCTCCTCCAGGGCCTTGCGGTGCCTGCCCCGCGAGAGCTCGATCCAGCCGAGTGCCAGCTTCCCGGCGGCCATGATCTTGACGTCGCCGTCGGCGAACGCGCTCACGGCGACGAGCTGCGCGGTGTCGTGAGAGCCGAGCGCGGCGAGCCCTCCGCTGAGGTCCAGCACCAGGTCGAAGTCGAGCCGCAGCGCATCCTGCTCGATCAGCGCCTCGACCTGTTCCGGCGAGCGGATGAGTTCGGCCAGCCGCGCCTCGTGTTCGGCCTCGAGGATCGCCGCCACCAGGGCCTCGTCCGGGTCCTCGCCGGTCGGTTCCGCGGACATCGGCTCACCGCCCTTTCAGCGAAATGCTGGGAGATGATCGAAAAATATCATCGGCCGGGTCACCGGCTGAGCCGATCCAGAAGGTGGTCGCGGAGGACGACCGCCTGGTTGTGGTCGGGGTCGCGCGCGGCGTACAGGAGGGTCACCGGCCCCTGCCGGGCGGCCTCCAGCAGCGGGCGTACGGCGTCGGGGTGCTCGTCGAGCTCACGGCGGTAGCGCTCGGTGAACTCCGCGAAGCGCTCGGGCCGGTGCCCGAACCAGCGGCGCAGGTCGTCCGAGGGCGCGACGTCGCGCAGCCAGCCGTCGAGCTCGAGGTCGCTCTTGCGCACCCCGCGCGGCCAGAGCCGGTCCACCAGGAAGACCGCCCCCTTCACGTCCTCCGCCTCGTAGACCCGGCGAATCTCTATCGTGCCCACGTCCGGGTCCTACCCACGGGCCGGACGCTCGAGCGCCGTCACGTCGAGGCGGCGAAGCGGGCGGTCATGATGGGCAGGCCGGTGACGCCGAGTTCACGGACCGGGCGGAGGCGGTTCAGCACGGGGAACACGGCGCCGTACAGCGGTCCACGGCCGCGCGGCGGGCGGAGGTCGCGGACCTCGGCGATGTTCGGGAGGGCCCGGAGCCTGGCCTTCTCGGCCGCGTCCACGGCCCACGGCATCGGGGGCGCCTGGTAGCCCTGCGCGTTCGTCATCCGCCCGCTGAGCGTGCGCCGGCTGAACCACGGCGGCACACCGTCGAACACCATCGTGGCGCCGGGGAACCGCTCCGCGCATCCGGCGATGAGCCGGTGGACCTCGTCGGGCTGGAAGTACATCAGGAGACCCTGGGCGGACAGGAGCAGTCCTTCGGCGGGCTCCACCTGCGCCGTCCACTCGTCGTCCAGCGCCGAGCCGGCGAGGGTCCGGCGGCGGGGCGGATCGTCGGGGAACAGGCGCGTGCGCAGCTCGACGGTCTCGGGAAGGTCGACGGTGAGCCAGCGGACCCGGCCGTCGTCGACCCGCCAGAACTGCGTCTCCAGCCCCTCGCCGAGCGCGACCACCTGCCCGCCGGGGTGTTCGGTCAGGAAGCGCCGGACCTCCTGGTCGAAGCGGAGGGCGCGCAGCGCCTGCCACTGCCCGAAGCTCCCCGCGCCGAAGCGGTCCGCGAAGGGATAGTCCAGGGAGTCGACGAGCTCGACCGCCTTGGGATCGCGGAGGACCGCGTCCGGCCGCCTGGCCTCGGTCGCGCGCTGGTAGAGGTTCCACAGCAGCGTCTCGGGCACGCCGTCGAGGTCGACTCTCGACTTGTCACGGTCCGGCATCCGCCCTCCTTCGGCGCGGTCACAGACGGGAAGATCGGCGCACAGGTGCCGGCGGATACGACGAACCCCGGCACCGGTCGGTTCCGGATGCCGGGGTTCGGAGTGACGGCCGGCCCGCCGGTCGGGCGGGCGGCGTCACGGGACGGCGCCGCGGGGGCAGGCACCGTCGGGACGGCGGATGAGCGTTCCGCTCACCCGCCGCGGGGTGAGGAAGCATCCACTTTCGACACTTCCACGCCGCGACCGGCGCCGCGAGAGTCCACGGCCCCTAATTCACCGCCTGCGGTCAGGGACCATAGGCCTAATCGCGGGGAATGGTCCCAGCACAAAAAAGAGGCCCGGAGAAGAATAATCTCCGGGCCTCTCATTGGTAGCGGGGGCAGGATTTGAACCTGCGACCTCTGGGTTATGAGCCCAGCGAGCTACCGAGCTGCTCCACCCCGCGGCGATGGCTTAACTGTATGGGTCCTGTGGGCCGCGTGCAAATCGATAGCCCGCCACCGCCTGGCGTGACCGCGTCCCTGACGGTCCGGCCTGCACGGACGCCCTGATGAACGGCGGCCGCCCGCGACCGGGGTGACGGTGGTCCGGTCGTACGGCGGACGGGGCCCTTCGAGCGGAACAGCGCGGGCGCCGCCTACGAATACGCGCACATGCCGAGCGCCGATCGGCCGGCCCACTGATGCCGATTCCCAACAGAACCTCAAAAGTCACAGAAAAGCAGCTGAGTGAAACCCTAATATGAGCGCTTTCGTCGCCCCTCAAGCAAAGGAATGGTTCATGAAGCTTGCCCTGCGCGCCCTCGCCGCCGGCGGTCTCGCCACGGCGTTGGTCGGGACCATGAGTGCCGCCGCCGACGCCTCGACGACCGACTCCACCGTGACCATCACCGCCACGCGTGCGGCCGGACCCGGGCAGCGGGCCGACGTGATCACCTGCAAGATCACGACGCACAACCCCCACTACTCGCACCACGCGGACGCGAAGAACCGCTCCATGGTGAACGTGACCGCCGACATCAAGTGCACCAAGAAGGTGGCGGGGCTGGCCATCCAGGTCGTCCTCTTCAAGGAAAAGGCCCGGTACAAGACGAGCGGCGTGAAAAAGGCCTACGGCAAGAGCAGCGTCAGCCAGAACGCCGCGCGCCGCTGCGTGAAGAGGCACCACTACACCGGCGTGGCCGCCGGGACGGTCGTCTTCCCGGCCGGCTACACGCCGCCGTCCAAGAACGTCCGCGACCAGAGCAAGACCGTCTACATCGCGGCCTGCAAGAAGAAGTGACGCCGTCAGCCGAGCGGATCGGACAGCTCGGCCGGTAGCGCCTCGAGGCGTGAGCCGCCCGTCAGGTCCTCGACCAGGCGGGCGGACCCGCCCACATAGGTGGCGTCCAGATCGACGTCGGTCGCCACGCACCACGCCCGGTCCGCCGGCCAGAACAGGTTCGGGGACTGCGGGAAGAAGTAGCCCTCGCCACGGTCGCCCATCTCCGTGGCGGCGTCGAGCGGGCCCTCGAACAGCACGTAGTCACGCCCGGGCAAATGGACCTTCGGGCCGTCCGCGTCGAGCCAGCCCCAGCCGTCCCACAGGCCGAAGTAGCACTGCCGCGGAGTCGTGGTGTGCGCCGCCAGGATCTCGCAGAGGACCGGCAACAGCTCCGCGGGGAACGACCCCGCCCACGGCTCCCCGTCCTCCGGGCCGGCGATGTCCGTGAACCGCGTCCGGGAGCCGACGGCGCGCCCCGACCGCTCCGCCACCTCGCTCCAGCGCAGCGGCCGCCCGTCCGCGGACTCCACGGGATGCGGCAGCCGCGCGTACGCCTCGAACCCTCCGGGGAGCAGGGCGTGCACGCCGGAGTCGAAGTCGCCGGTCCCCTCTTCGATCCACGCGGCGGGCGAGACGTCGGTGAGCGGGCGCAGGCGAGAGAGCATGCCTCCAGCCTCCGGCCCGGCCGGTGAAGGCGCAAGCGGATCAAGGAAGAAGGGGGCCGGTGGCCGAATGAGCAAGGGGCCCGGAGGATGATCCTCCGGGCCCCTTGACCTGGTAGCGGGGGCAGGATTTGAACCTGCGACCTCTGGGTTATGAGCCCAGCGAGCTACCGAGCTGCTCCACCCCGCGGCGATGGCTTAACTGTATGGGTCCTGTGGGCCACGTGCAAATCGATACCGTTCCGCGGTCGGTCGCCCTCCGTTCACCGGGTCCGTCTCACCGGGTCGGGGTCGGCTTGGGCGCCGCGGGCGGGGTGGCCGTCCCCGTCGGCTTCGGCGTGGCGGGTGGTGTCGTCGGCGCCGGTCTGGCGCTGCTCTGCTTCTGCAGCCTGGCCAGCTCGTCCAGCGCCGCCTTGAGCCGTTTCTGCGCCTCGCCGTACGCCGCCCAGTCGCTCTTGGTCAGGGCGGTCTGCGCGTCGGCGTACGCCCGGTTGGCCGCCTCGATCGCCGCGCGGATGTCCGCGCTGGACTGCAGCGGCGGGCCGCCGGTCGGAGCCGCCGCGCCGCCGCCGAGCACCTGGCTCAGCGCGTCCTGGAGCGTCGCGCCGAAGCCGATGTCGTTGCCGTACGAGACGAGGACCCGTTTCAGCAGCGGGTAGGCGCCGGCTCCGGCGTTGGCCTGCAGGTAGATGGGTTCGACGTACAGGAAGCCGCCGCCGAACGGCAGCGTCAGGAGGTTGCCGCTCACCGTCTTCGAGCCGGGCCCGCGCAGCAGGGTCAGCTGCTGCGACACGGTCGGGTTGTTCTCGAAGGTGTTCTGCACCTGCTCCGGGCCGGGGGTCACCTGGCTGCGGGGCACCTGGAGGATGCGGATCTGCCCGTACGACGGGCTCGTCGGCACGCTGTCGACGGCCATGAACGCGGTGAGGTTGGTGACCTTGCCCTTCGGCGTGAACGTCGAGGTCAGCGAGAAGCCGGGGGCGTTCTCCCCGGGCATCTTGACGCTCAGGTAGTACGGCGGCTCGACGGTTCCCTCGCCCGTCGGGTCGTTAGGGATCTGCCAGAAGTCGCCGCCGCCGTAGAACGCCTGCGGGTTCTCGACGTGGTAGCGGGCGAGGATGCGGCGCTGGACCTTGAACAGGTCCTCCGGGTACCGCAGGTGCGTCAGCATGTCCGCCGGGATCTCCGACCGCGGCCGTACGGTGCCGGGGAAGGCCTTCATCCAGGTCTGGAGCACCGGGTCGGCCGAGTCCCAGGCGTAGAGCGTCACCGTGCCGTCGTACGCGTCGACGGTGGCCTTCACCGAGTTGCGCATGTAGTTGATGCGGTCTCCGGCCTGGGCCGCGACGGACACGCGGCTCTGGGTGTTGGTGTCCCGGGTCGCGTCGTCGAGGCTGGTGCGCTCCGAGTAGGGGTACTCCGAGGCGGTGGTGTAGCCGTCGACGATCCAGACGATCTTCCCGCCGACGACCGCGGGGTAGGGGTTGCCGTCGACCTTCAGCCACGGCGCGGCCTTCTGCACGCGCTCGCGGGGCGTGCGGTCGTACAGGATGCGCGAATCGGCGTTGATCGCGCCGGACAGCAGGAGGTTCTTCTCCTTGAACCGCAGGGCGTACAGCGTCCGGTTGAACAGCGAGCCGATCGGGACGCCGCCCTTGCCGTCGTAGGAGCTGTTGGTCTGCCCGGTGGGGCTCTTGTCGTTGGGGTAGTCCAGCTCCCGCTGCCTGGTGCCGCCGACAATGGAGTAGCCGGGCGAGCGCTCGCCGAAGTAGACGCGCGGCTGGGTGATGTTCAGCGTCCCGGTCGGCGGGATGTCCTTCTCGGTGAAGACCGGCGCGCCCTGGACGTCGACCTGGTTGCCGGGCGCGGCGACGAAGCCGTACCCGTGCGTGTAGACGAGGTGGCTGTTGATCCAGTTGACCTGCCCGGACGGCGGTCCCTCGATCTCCCGTACGGCGACGACGGTGTCGCGCAGGGCGCCGCCGTCGGCCGGGTAGCGGTCGATGTCGAGCGGGTTGGGGAACTTGTAGAAGCCCTTGATCTGCTGCAGCTGCTGGTAGGTCGGCGAGACGACGGCGGGGTCGAGGAGCCGCACGTTGGGCAGGGTCGAGGTCTCCTGCTTCGCCTGTTCCGGCGACAGCTTGGTGTTCGGCACGTAGTCGGTGACCTGGGTCTTCGCCACGTCGTACGCCTGGCGGGTGGCGGTGATGTTGCGGCCGATGTACTTCGACTCCTTGTCGACCTCGTTCGGCTTGACCTGGAAGGTCTGGATCAGCAGCGGGTAGACGCCGCCGATGAGGATGGCCGACAGCACGAGCAGGCCGAACGCCATGCCGGGCAGCATGGCGCCGCGGCGGACGAGGGTGGCGAAGAACATCAGCGCGCAGATCAGCGCGATCACCGCGAGGATCGTCTTGGCGGGCAGCACGGCGTTGACGTCGGTGTACGACGGGCCGGTGACGACCCCGCGCTGGGAGTCGGCCAGGCCCCACCGGTCGAACCAGTACGCGACGGCCTTCAGGAGCACGAAGACGCCGAACAGCACGGACAGGTGGGCGCGCGCCGCCGTGCCGACCCGCTCCCCCGGTCCTTGGAGCCGCAGCCCGCCGTACAGGTAGTGCACGATCAGCGCCGCGACGAACGCCAGGATCACCGTGGCGAACAGGAAGCCGAGCACCAGCCGCAGCAGCGGATAGGTGAAGACGAAGAACGAGATGTCCTTGTGGAACTGCGGGTCCTTGATGTGGAACGGCCGGCGGTTCAGGAACGCCAGCCAGGTGCGCCACTGGCCGGCCGCCGACGACCCGGCGAGCAGGCCGGCCAGCGTCAGCACCGCGGCGACGATCAGCCGGCGGTGGGGGTCGAGCGCCGCGCGGTACCGGTCGAGCCCCTGCTGCTCCACCGACACGGGCCGGTACGGGGGGCGCGCCCGGTAGGCGATGACGATGTTGACGCCCAGGATGAGGATCATCAGGACACCGGCGCACAGGAACAGCGTGACGCGCGTCGTGAGCTGCTTGGTGTACACCGAGGAGAAGCCGACGGAGCGATACCACAGCACGTCGGTCCAGATCGCGGTGAACGCGAAGAAGAGCGCGACGAGGATCGCGAGGATCACGATCACGCGCAGCAGCAGCCGTGATCGTCCCACGCGGATCCGGCCGCCAAAGCCAGGGCTTCGGAAGGTCACGGCCACTCCCCTCGCCGGGTGTCTCTGAGGGCAACTTACCGAGAACCGCCCGGGTTCCCGCGCCCGGCCGTACGCCTGTGGCCGAAAGGAGGCCGGCGAGGGTGAAAAAATGGGCGGATGACCCGACTGGAAGAGGTCGTGCGCGATCTCGAACGGCACGCCGCCACCGCCGGCTGGGACGCCCCGCCCCGGCTGTACGCCCTGGTGGAGGCCCCCGAGCTGAACCGGACCGAGCCGGACCTCGCCCGGCAGCTCGGCGTCCCGGACGAGCCCGACGGCATCGCCGCCCTCGAACAGCCCGACCTGCCCGTCGATCGGCCGATAGAGGACGTCCTCCACGGCATCGAGTGGCCGGAACAGGTCGCCGGCTGTGTGCTGATCCTCGAGCGCATCCTGCTGCCGGAGGGCGCCGAGGACGAGGTCCCGGACGACGATCCGGTGACCTGGGCCGCCCAGCATCCCGGCCGCGAGGACGTACGGCTCGTGGTGGGCGTGCTGCGGGACGGCTCCCGTCACTCGGCCATGCGGCTGCGCGGGCACGACAGCGACGACGAGGTGCTGACCGGTCCGGAGCTCGTCCCCGGCCTGGCGGACACCCTGGCCTCGACCCTGATCTAGAACTGGGAGGGGCGCGCCCGCCTACTTGGCCGGGCAGGCGGGGATGTTCCCCTGGCCGGTCCGCAGGGCGGTCAGGGCCTGCAGGGCGCCGTCCATGGTGTCGACCTTGACCAGACGCAGGCCCTTGGGCTTGGCGGCGACGGCGTCCGCGCAGTTCTGCGTGGGCGTGAGGAAGATCGTGGCCCCGGCGTTGCGGGCGGCGACCATCTTCTGCTGGATCCCGCCGATCGGCCCGACCTGGCCCTCCGGCGTGATCGTCCCGGTGCCGGCGATGAACTTGCCGCCGGTGATGTCCTCGGGCGTCAGCTTGTCGTAGATGCCGAGCGAGAACATCAGCCCGGCGCTGGGGCCGCCGACGTCACCGACGCTGATCTTCACGGTGACGGGGAACTGGTACTTCTCCTTCAGGATGACCCCGACGATGGCCTTGCCCGCCTTGTCGCCGGTCTTGTCCGGTGAGACGACCGTCGTAACGGGCACCTGGGACTCCTTGCCGTCCCGTTTGACGGTGAACGTCACGGTCTGGCCGGGCTTGCGGGCGCCGACGGCCGAGGTGACCCCGGCGATGTCCTTGATCTTCGCGCCGTCGATCGCGGTGATCTGGTCGCCCGGCCGGAGCCGGCCGTCCGCAGGAAGTCCCTTCTGCACGGAGTCGACCAGGACGGAGGTGGTCGTCGGCAGGTGCAGCTCGTGCATCGCGGCGGCGGTGGCGGACTCCTGGGAGTTCGTCATCTCCTGGGTGTTCTCCTGCTCGACCTTCTTGGTGGAGACGTTCTTCGGGAAGATCGTCTCCTCGGGGACGACGGCGACGTCCGGGTCGAGCCAGCCGCGCAGCGCGGTGAACAGGTCGATGCGGTTGCCGGGACCGCCCTGATAGGCCACCGTGACGAAGTTGAGGTGCCCCTCGGTCGGGTAGGTCTTGGCGCCCGTGATCTGGATCAGCGGCGCCTTGCCGAGTTTGCCCAGCGTGTCCGAGGTCGGCCCGGGACGGAGCGCGACGTACGGGACGGGCATGAACGCCGCGGCCAGCCCCAGCAAGAGGATGAAAAGGCTCGCGACGACCAGAGTGGCAGCACGGCGGGACATGCCGGAAGCCTACGCGGTCGAGCGTGGCCTCCGTCGCCCGGTCCTGCCGCGCGGCCGCTCCATGGCGTCGCGGAACCGCTGGAAGTGCTCGATCTCCTCGAAGGACCTCCGCACGGGCGGCCGGCGCCCCCGCAGGGTCAGCACGGCCCCCGTGAGCAGGGCCACGGCCACCGGGATGGCCCACCACGCCAGAATGGACATGCGCGTCACCTCGGTACGAAGCGTTGTACCCAGGGTAACCCGCGCGCTCCGTCGCAGGTCATTCCACCCCGACCCATTCGTCGCCCCCGTCCGTGAAGAGCTGATGCTTCCAGACGGGAACCTGGGCCTTGAGGTCGTCGATGGCCATCCGGCAGGCCGCGAACGCCTCGGCGCGGTGCGGGCAGGCGGCGGCCACGACGACGGCGAGATCGCCGATCTCCAGGTCGCCGATCCGGTGCACCGCGGCGATCGCGCGCACGGGGAACTCCGCGGCGACCTTCTCCAGCACCGTGCCCAGCGCTTCGACAGCGCTCGGATGCGCGGAGTACGACAGCCCGGCCACCGCGCGCCGATGGTCCTCGTCGCGCACGGTGCCGACGAACAGCGCCGTGCCGCCCGCGCCCGGGTCGGCGACGGCGGCGAGGACCTCGTCGACGGACAGCGGGGTATCACGGAGTTCGGCGAGCCGGATGACGTCCACGCGACGAACGGTACCCGCTGGCCCGGAGTCGCCCGTGGGGCCGGCGGGCCGAAACTACGAGCCAGAATGCGCCGTGGCGGCCGCATCCGCGAGGCCTTTCAGCCGCCGCCCATGGCAGCTGCGACGGCTGAGAGATCTCGCGAGGGTCCTAGCTCCGGCGCTTGCGGCGGGCGCGCCGTACGATCGCGGCGGTGCCGATGACGGCGACCGTCGCGCCCGCGGCCGTGGCCATCGTGGCCTCCTTCCGGGCCAGCCGGCGCCCGACCACCGCGTGCCGTCCGGCGACCTCCTCCAGCAGCGCCGTCAGCGCCTCGGCGTTGTCGTACGCCGGTTTCCAGCCCGCCGCCCGCAGCGTCGTGCAGTCGGCCACCCAGGGGTAGACGACGTAGTGCAGGTCGGTGGCCGGCGCCGGGGTGACGCCGATGCGGTGCAGCCGCTGCGCGGTGCCGAAGGTGATCGCCGCCGGGAGCTCGAAACGGCGCCGCCCGGTGATCTGCTCGACGTCGTCCTGTTCGAGCCAGCCGTCGGAGCCGACCGCGAGGCGGCCGCCGATCTCCCCGGTGATCGCGAGCTCGAGCGCGCTGACCAGGTCGTCGACGTGGCAGAACTGCCAGCGCTGGGCGGTCCCCTTCACGGTGAGCAGGCGCGGGGCCTCGAAGTGCCGGGTCACGACGGTGTCGATGCCGGGACCGACCAGCGCGGCGGGCCGCAGGACCGTGACGGTCATGCCGGGGTGCGCCACGGGCGCCATCGCCGCGAGCTCCTCGATCTCCAGGAGGTCGCCGATGATCCCGTCATCGGGCTCGGCGGCGAGCGGGGAGTCCTCCGGAAGCGGCACCGCGTTGTCGGCCTGCGCGCCGTACACCATGGCGCTGGTCACAACGATCACCCGGCGGACCCGGACGGCCGCCGCGGCGGTGATCACCGTCTGCGCGCCGCGGACGTTGTACGCGCGGCGCTCGCGGTGATCGGTGTCCGGGGACAGGTCCATGTCGAGGTGGACGATCACGTCGACGTCGGAGATCCGGTTGGTGAGCTGGGGATCGCGGATGTCGACCACGCGCCACGTGATGCCGGACACGTCTCCCCGGTGGTCGTCGAGCCCGACGACCTTCTTGATGTCCCCCGAGTCCGCCAGCCGGGCGACCAGGGCACGTCCGATGCCGTCGGCCGCCCCCGTGACGGCGACGACCGGCCCCGTACTACGCCGTGGGCGAACCTCTCGTGTACTCAAGTCGAGTGAGTCCTCCTTAGGCACGCCCCCGGCCATCGACCGGCTAACGTGAAGGTTGTGACCCATTCATCCTGCCTGAGGTCGAGCCTGTGAGCGACATCCCCTTCGGGTTCAACCGCCCGGGAGATCCCGGCGATGAGAACAAGCCCGAGAACGAAGGCCCCTTCGGCGCGGGCGGCATGCAGGATTTCGCCGCCATGCTCCACCAGTTCGCCGACATGCTGTCCGGCCAGTCCGCGAGCAGCGGCCCGCTGAACTGGGACCTGGCCAAGGACGTCGCCCGGCACGCGGTCGTCGAGCGCGGCGACCCCTCGGTGGTCGACTCCGAGCGGCGCGTGGTCGTCGAGGCGCTGCGGCTGGCCGACCTCTGGCTGGACGAGGCGACCACCCTCCCCGCGGGCATCCGCAACCCGCAGGCGTGGAGCCGGTCGGAGTGGATCGAGAACACCCTGCCGGTGTGGTCGAAGGTCTGCGACCCGATCGCCGCGCGGATGGTCGACTCGATGGGCGACGCGATGCCCGAGGAGATGAAGGCCGTGGCCGGCCCTCTCGTCGGCATGATGCGGCAGATGTCCGGCGCGATGGTCGGCGGCCAGGCCGGGCAGGCGCTCGGCGGGCTGGCCCTGGAGGTCGTCGGCTCCGCGGACGTCGGGCTGCCGCTGGCCCCCGAGGGCGTCGGCGCGCTGCTGCCGGCCGGGGTGGCGGCGTTCGGCGAGGGCCTGGAGGTGAGCGCCGACGAGGTGCGCGTCTACCTGGCGTTGCGCGAGGCGGCCCACCAGCGGCTGTTCGGGCACGTCCCGTGGCTGCGCGCCCACCTGCTCGGCGCGGTCGAGGACTACGCGCGCGGCATCACCGTGGACCTGTCCAAGATCGAGGAGGCCATCTCCGGGGCCGACCTGACCAACCCCGAGGCCCTGCAGGAGGCGCTCGGCGGCGAGCTCGCGCTCACGCCGGAGGAGACTCCGCAGCAGAAGGCCGCGCTGTCCCGCCTGGAGACCGCGCTGGCCCTGGTCGAGGGCTGGGTCGACACCGTCGTCACGGCCGCCGCGGCTGGCCGGCTGCCGTCCGCCGACAAGCTCGGCGAGGCGGTGCGCCGCCGCCGCGCCACCGGTGGCCCGGCCGAGCGCACGTTCGCGACGCTCGTCGGCCTGGAGCTGCGGCCCCGGCGGCTGCGGGAGGCGGCCGCCCTGTGGCGGGCCCTGGGCGAGGCGCGCGGCAACGACGGGCGCGACGCCGTATGGGCGCACCCGGACCTGATGCCCACCGCCGACGACCTGGACGACCCCCAGGCGTTCATCGAGGGCAAGAGCGCCGACTTCGACATCTCCCAGTTCACCCAGGACGACGACGCCTCCGGGCGCGGCGACTCCGGCGAAGGCGACGACTCCCCGGGTCCGCGCGGCTGACCCCGCCCGCAGACCGGACGGCGCCGGCTCCGGCGTGTCCTCCCGTGGATCAGGCCCGGCCCCGGGCCGTACCCGACAATGGCGCGCGGCCGCGCCGGTGAGGTGACGATGACACTGCACGCCGACGCCGTACGCGCGCTGTCGGACTGGGACGCGCCCGACGCCGAGCAGGATCTGCTGCGCGCGGACTTCCTCGCGCACCTGTCGGCGCACGAGAACGCCATGTGGCGCGAGTGCGTCCCCGGCCACCTGACGGCCAGCACGATCGTCCTCGACGCGCCCGGGGAGCGGGTGCTGCTCACGCTCCACCCGAAGGCCGGTTTGTGGCTGCAGCTGGGCGGCCACTGCGAACCGCAGGACACCGCCCTCTCCGGCGCGGCCCTGCGTGAGGCGACCGAGGAGTCGGGCATCGACGGCCTGCGCGTGCTGCCCGGCCCGGTGCACCTCGACCGGCACCGGGTCTGGTGCCACGGCGGGTCGTACCACCTCGACGTGCAGTACGTCGCCGTCGCCCCGGCCGGCGCCCGGGAGCGGATCAGCGAGGAGTCCGACGACCTGCGCTGGTTCCCGCTCGACGCCCTCCCTGACCAGACCGACGACGTCCTGCGCCGCCTCGTCGCCCACGCCCGCCGGCAGGCCATCAGCTGAGGATCAGCACGACGAAGACGAGGCAGGCGATCACGTTGACCAGCCAGCTGTGGGAGTCCAGCCAGTCGCGGACCTTCGGCATGGCGTGCTCCGCGCGGCGGCGGAAGGCGAGATAGGCCAGCAGCGGCAGCGCGGCGATCAGAAGGGTGGCCGCCACGAACGGCGCCGCGCCGACCAGGCCCGCGTTGCTCCGCTTCAGATCGACCCCGACGGTCAGCAGGACGATGATGTCGGAGGGCATCGCGAGGATCACGAGCAGCCCGGTCGCCAGGGCCCGCAGGGGCGTCGCCGTCAGCAGCGTCGTGAGCCAGCGCGGCGGCTCGGCGGTCGCGCGTCCCCGGTAGTTCTTCAGCGCCAGCAGGAGCAGGAGCGCGACGAGGACCAGTTCGATGGTCCGGCCGGCCGCGCCCTTGTGCTGCGAGTCGCCCATCGAGATCGCGGATCCCAGCAGTTCGGCGATCCCTCGCGTGATGACCACTCCGGCCACCGTCGCCGCCAGCACCCCGGCCAGGAACGCCAGCGACAGCCGGATCGGCCTCTCGGCGGTCACGAAGATGATCGCCGAGATGATCTGGGGCCCCGCCATCATGGTGATCGCCAGGGGCAGGACGTGAATGGTCATGGCCGCCCTCGCCGTCGGATGAGCTGTGACCCTGGTCATACCCGGCTTTTCGGGCGAGGGTGGAGCCATGCCGCGACTGGTCCTGTCCCCCAAGATCCTCGACGGCCTCGACTTCGGCGCGCCCTCCGCCGAGCGCGACATCGGGCGCGGCCTGGAGAAGTGCTTCGTCGAATCCGCCGCTTACCACCGCGTCCACTCCGGCGCCAAGACGGTGCTCCTCGGCAACCGCGGGTCGGGGAAGAGCGCCATCTTCCAGGTGGTCGCCAAGCGCGAGCGCACCGCCGGCAACCGGGTCATCGAGCTGTCCCCGGAGGACTACTCGTACGAGCTGCTCGGCTCGACGATGGCGGCCGAGAACGCCGGGTCGTGGGCCAAGCACGGCGCGTACGCCGCCGCCTGGAAGTACCTCCTCTACGTCCTGGTCATGAAGGAGATCGCCCGGAAGGGCATGCGGCTGACGAAGGGGGCGGGCGCGGAGATCAACGGATACATCCGCAACAACCACGCCAACGTCCAGATGGGCCGGCTGTCCGTCCTCGTCTCGTACCTGAAACGGCTGGAGAACATCAAGCTCGGCCCCATCGAGGCCGGAGCGAAGACCCGGGAGCTGGACCGGCTCTACAAGCTCGAGGAGATCCACTCGCTGCTGCCCGGGCTGAAGAAGGTCCTCGACAAGCAGCGCGTCACCATCGTGGTCGACGAGCTGGACCGCGGCTGGGACTCCTCCGAGGACGCCAAGGCGTTCGTGGCCGGGCTGTTCCAGGCCTGCGTCACCGTCAACGCGCTGCACAAGAACCTGTCGGTGTACATCTCCCTGCGGCGGGAGCTGTACGACGACATCCCGGCCCTGTACGAGGACGCGCAGAAGTACCGCGACCTGCTCGAGACGATCCGGTGGAGCGAGGACTCCCTCCTCGAGCTCATCGCCAAGCGCATCCGCTACTCCGCGCGGGAGATGGGCTACGACGCGCAGGTCCTCGACCGTGCCGACGACCTGACGTGCTGGAACGCGGTGTTCGCGCCCGTCCCTGGAGGGCCGGTCGACGGCTCGTTCCGCTATGTGGTGGACCGCACCCTCTACCGCCCGCGCGAGATCATCGAGTTCTGCACGACGGTGCTCGAAGTCGCCCGGGACCGTACGCCGACGCTGCCGCTGCCCTACGAGGCGATCCGGTGGGCCGAGCGCGGCTACTCCGAGGAGCGCACGAAGGACATCGCCGCGGAGTACCGCTTCCAGTACCCCGGCCTGCTCGGTGTGTTCGAGGTGTTCCGCGGGCGGGACCACGCCTTCGAGCGGGAGGAGCTGCAGCTGCTGTGCCTGGAGCTGGTCCTCGGCGAGATCCCGACGAGCCGCACGTCCTCCTGGCTGCCGTTCTGCGACCCGGACGGCCTGATCGAGATCCTCTGGCAGACGGGTTTTCTCACCGCCCAGCCCGTCGGGGACGCCGACCCCGCGGACGGCGGCCGGGGGGCGTTCATCGGCGTCCACCAGGTGCAACACCTCAACCTCGCCGCAGTGCAGCGCTTCCAGGTGCACCCGATGTTCCGCGCCTACCTCGGCGTCCAGCGCCGGAACGGCGACTAGGGCGTTCCGCTCAGACGGGAAGCGTGGCGTTCCACTCGAGCAGGCGCATCAGGTCGTCGCCGCCGCGGGCCGCGGGCGGGCGAGACCCCTGAGGCGGGTCCTCCCCGGCGCGCTGCGGCGTCCGGGCGCTGGTCATGCGGGCGCTGGTCGCGATGTTCGCGTCGGTCCGCGGCCGGCGCAGTCGTTCGTACGTCTCGAGCGCCGTTGTGTTCGCGTCGCGCAGCGCCTTGGCGAGTACGACCGCGTCCTCGAGCGCCATCGACGCGCCCTGGCCCGTCGCCGGGGACGCGGCGTGCGCGGCATCCCCGATGATCAGCATCCTGCGGGTGTGCCACCGCCCGACCGCCGGGAGGTCGTACGCGTTGGTCACCATGAGGCGGTCGCCGGTCGCGGCGACGATGTCCGCGGCGGGGGTGGCGTCGCGCCGCAGCAGCGGAACGAGCTCGCGCTTCCAGCGCTCGGCCGTGCCCGCCTCGATCTCCTCGGCGGACAGTTCGTCATCGGCGACGCGGGCGAACCAGTAGGTCTCCCCCTCCGGCGACACGGCGTAGCCGAACGCGGCGGCGCCGCCCCGGACCATCTCGAACGTCTCCGGCCGGGCCGAGGGCGGCGCCGCGGCCGCGTACCCGTAGAAGACGCGCTGGCCGGCGTAGCGCCGCGGATCCGCCGCGGGGTCGATCAGCCTCCGTACGGTGGAGTTCAGCCCGTCCGCGCCGACCAGCAGGTCGCACCGGGCGGTGTCGCCGTCGCCGAACCGCGCCTGGACGCCGGTCGCGTCCTCGGCCGCGGCGACGAGCCGCTTCCCGTGCCGGATCTCGATCCCCCTGCGCGACGTCTCCGACCGAAGCGCCGTGCAGAGCTCCGCGCGGCGCAGGCAGCGGTACCGGGTCAGCGGGTCGTCGTGCTCCCCCATCGGCCGGACGGCGACCTCGGCTCCCGCGTCGTCGACCAGGCGCAACGTGGTGAGCGAGAACCCGGCCTCCGCCACCGGGCGGGCCGCGTCGACCTGGGCGAGCGCGATCATGCCGTTGCTCGCGAGCGTGAGGAACGCGCCGATGTCCGCGTCGGCGTGCGGGTGCGCCTCGTACACGGTGACCTCGAACCCGGCCTTGTCGAGCGCGAGTGCCGTCGCCAGTCCGCCGATGCCCCCGCCGACGACCAGAACCGATGTCATCCCCGTATCCCGTCCCCGCCCGACACGTACGCTTCCATGATCGCTCATCGAACCGCGTCGGGCAGGGCCCCCGCAGGCGCTCCCGGCATCGGGATATTCGGCCGGCCGGGCCGCGCAGGTTAATTAGCGGTTACGCATTTCGGGCATGATGCCTAATATCCATAGAATCTTCACATGGAGTTCGAGCGGCAGCTGTTCGAGGAAACGATGCGTGACCTGCGGTCACGTGTCCGTGACGCGTCCCGCACCCAGGAGGCCCTGCAGGACCTCTCGGTTCAGGTGGAGAGCGAGGACGGACTCATCAGCATGACCGTGGGACCGCCCGGCCACATACGGGGACTGCGGTTCGATCCGCGAGCCAAACGGCTCGACCTTGAGACGCTCGCCGAGCGGATCGTGGAGATGGTCAACAACGCCTCCGACATCCTCAAGGAGGAGCAGGCCCGGCAGGTTCAGTCGCTGATGCCGGACTTCCCCGTGGACGAGATCATGGCGGACTTCACGCGGATGAACGCCCCTCCCGACGCTCGCTGACGGCTCCGGAGCGGTGGAACGATCCACGGCCGACGTGGATCGCCACCACCGCGAAGAAGATCAGCACGAGGAAGGCGAACGCGTTCGAGATCCAGTCGTGGCCTCCGAGGCGGTAGGCCGTTCGCGCGTTCGGCCGCAGCCGCACTGGGATCCGTTCGCCGGCCGCCCAGCCGCGCACCGAGTCCAGCCGCAGCGACACGCCGGGGACGGGAGATCCACCGGCATCGGGGACGAACGTCCCCGCGCACGTCATCGTGGGCCGGTCCCCACCGGACGGGTGCGAGGTCCCGCACCGCGCGATGGTCAGCGTCCCCGCCCTGCCGGGACTCCCCCACGGACCGGCCGTCGTGCGTACCGTCCAGACGCCGAACCACACCGCCGCCGCCAGCAGGGCGATGCCGCCGGCCAGGGCGGCACCGCCAAGCAGCCGGGGGACGGGACGGACCTGGTCCGGCCCCGCGTCGGGCTCGCCATCGCTCCGATCCGCCGGACGGCTCACGGCCCGGTCCCGCCGGATCCGATCGGTCCCTTCGCGGGGTTCTTCGCGATGCGGGTGCCGTGGATGATGAGCTTGTCCACCTCCTGCTGCCACGTCGGCAGCCACTGATCCGGCGACTTGCCCACTTCCATGTTGTTGACCACCGTGTAGACGTTCGAGCCGA
This sequence comes from Actinoallomurus vinaceus, assembly GCF_039542055.1. NCBI lineage: Bacteria > Bacillati > Actinomycetota > Actinomycetes > Streptosporangiales > Thermomonosporaceae > Actinoallomurus > Actinoallomurus vinaceus. Next base: position 71,070 of record NZ_BAABHK010000027.1, on the reverse strand, counting down.
CCATCCGGGCGCCGAACCCCAGCAGCCTGCGCCCCGCGCCGCTCGACGTGAACCGTCCCAGCGGGGTCTTGCCGACGGCGCCGGCGGTCAGGTCGGCGGCGCCGTCGAAGGCGAAGTTCGCACCCACGGCCTGCACGAACTGCACGCCGTTGTCCTTCAGGGAGTACGGGTCGTACCCGATGATCTTCTTGGCGTCGTCGTCGTAGTCCGTGAAAAGGTCCGCCACGCCGAAGACACCCAACTGCAGCAGTTGCTGTCCCGCCGCGTAACCGATGCTGTCGAACAGGTACTCGAGGAGCTTGATCATGATCTTCTGGAACAGCGTCCGCTGCGCCATCGCCTGAATCGCCGCCCGGTCGCGGATGACCGCCAGCTCTGCCAGCGTGCCCATCCACCCGGTGATCCACCCGTAGGCGATCGTGAACAGGATGTTGATGTAGGTCTGGATGGCCAGGATGGTGAGCACGAGCCGCATCTTGTCCACGGCGTCGGCATAGCCGTTGCACACCGCCTGGACGCGGCGGCAGTACGCGGCGAGCTCGTGCGGATACGGCGCGAACTCCTTGGTCCAGAATTTCGTGAACTCGTCGATTCCGCGTCCGGAATTGTGCGACCAGATGTCCGAGGCCATCGGATCGCTGGTTCTGATGCTCGCCTCGAGACGATCGGCGATCTGCCCCCAGATGGCAGCGGCCTGCCGCGCCTTTCCGGAATCCCCTTTCGGCATTTCGACGCCGCCGATCCACCACAGGATCTCTTCGACGGTCATTTCGGCACCTTGGGGAGGGAGATGATGATGTTCCACTCACCGGCGTCGACGTTGTCGGCCATCTGCGTCAGACGCCCGGCGATCTCCTCGTAGGCCGTCATGACGGCGAGCGCGTCGGTCAGCGCGGCGTCGTGACGGACGCGGTATCCCGGCTTGCCGTCGGCCCCCTCGTAGAAGGTCCGGCCGGCGTCATCGTCGCCCCAGAAGTTCCCCACGCCCTCCAGGGCCCGTACGAGGCCGAGGAGGTCGGTCGCCAGGTCGGTACCCTCCTTGGCGATCTTTCCGGCCTGCCGCTTCAGGTCAGCGGAATGGATGCCCATGTCCGGCCCGGACGGCCGCGGGCCGGGCGGGGGAGACATCGGCGGCGCCGGACGGGTCGGCGGGGCGCTCGGGGACGGAATCGGAGCCGGTGGGCCGTACGTCGGCGGCGCCGGCCGCGTGGGTGACGGCGTCGGGGTGGAGGTGGGTGACGGAGTGGGCGATCCGGTCGGGGACGGCGACGGACTCGCGGGCGGAGTCGTGCTCGGTGGCGGAGTCGTGGGCGGAGTCGTGGGCGGAGTCGTGGGCGGAGTCGTGGGCGGAGTCGTGGGCGGAGTCGTGGGCGATCCGGTGGGTGAGGGCGTACCGGTCGGAGTCGGGGTCGGTGTCGCGGACTCCGTGGGCGTGGGAACCGGCCCCGGACTCTCGGTCGGTGACGTGGACATCCGGCCATTATCCAGGCTTTCCAGAGTGATGACGGAAGCCGACCGTTTCGTCGTTGTTTTAAGTGTGTTTCCGTGATGTTAATCGATCCAGAAGCGACGAATACGGTGTCTCAGACCACCAGCCCTCTGCCGGTGATGAGAGGCAGGTCGAGGGCGGTCAGCAGGCCCGGACGGGCCTCGACGACGGTGGGGACGGCGTTCACCAGGCGCATGGCGGTGGCCTTCAGACCGGCGGTGTTGTGGTCGCCGTCCGTGCCGAGGAGCTGGAGGTCGACGGTGTAGTTCGGCTCGCCGCGCACCTCGACGCGGTAACAGCCCTTGCCAGCCGGCTGCGGCCAGTCGGGGGCGAGGTCGTCGCGCAGGCGGGTGACGTGCTCCAGCACGATGACCGGACGGCCCCCGCGCATGCCGCGGACCTCGAAGCGCAGCGCGGCGGCGGTGCCCTTCTCGATCCGGCCCGCGTCGACGTCGAACGCCTCCGGAGCGGGCAGGCGCGTGTGCCACTCCTCCAGGCCGTCCAGCTCGACGTCGAGCCCGGCGGCGAGCTGGCGTACGACGCTGCCCCAGGCGAGGGACAACACGCCCGGCTGGAGCAGCATCGGCGGGTCGTCCATCGGACCGCCGAAGCCCATGATGTCGAACAGCACCGTGGCCTGGTCGTACGTCGCGTAGTTGAGGATCTCCAGGCAGCGGACCTCGGTGATGCGCTCGCTGATGCTCGTGACGGTCAGCGGGAGCCAGTCGTTGGCGAAGCCGGGGTCGACGCCGTTCACCCAGATCGACGCGCCGCCGTCGAGGGCGGCCTGCCGGATCGGCGAGCCCATCGCCTCGTCGGGGAACTGCAGGAAGACCGGGCTGCTGGAGACGACGTTCACGCCCGCGCGGAGCATGCGCTGCAGGTCGTCGAGGGCCTCGGCGAGCCGTACGTCGGCCATGGAGGTGTAGACGACACAGTCGGGGCGGAGCGCGAGGACGGCGTCGGCGTCGTTCGTGGCGGTGACACCGAGCGGCTCGAGGCCGGCGAGCTCCCCGGCGTCGCGGCCGACCTTTGCCGGGTTGGAGACCCACACGCCGGCGAGTTCGAGGTCGGGACGCGCGGTGATGCCGATCAGGGCGTTGCGGCCGACGTTCCCGGTGCCCCACAGCACCACGCGACAGGTCATCCACGTACTCCTCAGGTCACAGGTCGGGGAGGCCGAGATCCAGGGTCGGCTGGTCGGTGCCGCCGTCGACCTCGAGGACGCGCCCGGTGACGAACGCGCCCGCGGGCGAGGCGAGATAGAGCACGGTCGCGGCGATCTCCTCCGGGTCGCCGATGCGCCGCAGCGGGGTGTTGTTCTCCATGGTCGTCCGCAGGCCGTCGTCGCTCGTCACGATCTCCAGGGCGGAGGTGGCGACCGAGCCGGCGGCGATGGCGTTGACGCGGACACGCGGCGCGAGGTCGAGCGCCGCCAGCCGGGTGTAGTGCGCGAGGGCCGCCTTGGTCGTGCCGTAGGCCAGGAAGCCGCGGCCGGTGATGCGGCCCATCACGGAGGAGATGTTGACGACCGAGCCCTCGGTCATGTGCGGCACGGCCGCGCGGGTCAGGGCGTGCGCGATCCCGACGTTGAAGTGGAAGGCCTCGGCCAGGAACGCGTCCGTCGTGTCGAGGAAGGCGCGGGGCATCGTGCCGCCGACGTTGTTGACCACCACGTCGATCCGGCCGAAGGCGTCCACCGCCGCGGCGGCCAGCCCGGCGGCGGCCGTCAGGTCGGTCAGGTCGCCGGGGACGACCACGGCCCGCCGCCCCGCGTCCTCGATCTCGCGCGCGACCTCGCGGAGCTGGTCCTCGCTGCGGGCCGAGATGAGCACGTCGGCACCGGCCTGGGCGAGGGCGACCGCGGTCGCGGCCCCGATCCCGCGCCCGGCACCCGTGACGATCGCGGCCCGGTCGGTCAGGCGAAAACGGTCCAGGATCACGACGCGAGCCTAAGCAGAACTAGAACACGTTTCAATACCTCTTATGTTGCCGGAACGGAAAACTTGCCGACTCGGCATCTTTTCCAGCACGGCAAGATCGGGTACGGTGATCCCATGACCGCCGGTGACGGGGCTCCCCTCGGGCTACGGGAGCGAAAGAAGCAGGAGACGCGCGCGGCACTGAGCTGGGCGACGATCCGCCTGAGCGTCGAGCGTGGCTGGGACGGCGTGACGGTGGAGGACATCGCCGCGGAGGCGAACGTGTCCGTCCGCACCTTCCGCAACTACTTCTCCAGCAAGGCCGAGGCGTTCGTCGCGTGGCACCTGGACCGCATGCTGCACGTCGCGGACGACCTGCGCGCCCGCCCGGCCGACGAGCCCCTGCCCGAGGCGATCACCCACGCGCTGCGGGCACGCTTCGCGCCCGCGCCGGGAGCCGACCGGGCACCGCGCAGCCGGGAGTTCCTCGACCAGTGGGTCAAGGGAATCCGCCTCATGCTCACCGAGCCGGACGTGCAGGGCGAGTTCCTCAAGGCCAACCTGATCGTCCAACGGGAGCTGGCCGGGGCGATCGCCGAGCGCACCGGCACGGACGCGACCCGGGACCTCTATCCCACCCTCGTCGCCGCCGCGACCGGCGCGGCCACCACGGCCGCCATGGACCACTGGCTGCGCTCCGACGACCCGACGGTCCCGGTCGACGTTCTCCTGAACGACGCGCTCGACCGGCTCTGGGCCGGACTGCCCGTCCCCTGATCCCAGCCCTCGCACCAGCCCCGCGCGCTCCGGAAGCCGCCGGGCCACCCCGTCATGCCTTCTTACCGCCCCTCACCAGGAGGAACACCCAATGATCAACGATGTCGTCATCGCCGGCGCCGGACCCAACGGGCTCATGCTGGCCTGCGAGCTCAGTCTCGCCGGAGTACACCCGATCGTCCTGGAGCGACTGCCGGAGCCGAGCGCGGAGCCACGCGCCAACGGCCTGGTCGGCCAGGTCGTGCGCATGCTCGACCGCCGGGGCCTGTACGAGCGGCTCAGCGGGAGCAAGGAGCCGCCGCGGCCGATCCCCGGGTACATCTTCGGCGCGCTACGCCTGGACCTGGCGATGCTGGAGGACAACCCGGTCTTCATACTGCCGGTGCCGCAGGCCCGCATCACCCAGGTCCTGGCCGAGCGCGCCGTCGAGCTCGGGGTGGAGATCCGGCACGGTCACGAGCTCATCGACCTGGAACAGGACGATGAGGCGGTCACCGCCACCGTCGAGGGCCCGGACGGCTCTTACCGGATCAGGGCTCGCCACCTCGTCGGCGCGGACGGCGGGCACAGTGTGACGCGAAAGCGGTCCGGCATCGACTTCCCGGGCATCACCAGGGACGACACCATCTCCCGTACCGTGCACGCCTACCCGCCGGCCGCCTGGGTGGATCCCGCGACAGGGACGCTCGACGTCCCCGGCTATGGGGTCATTCCAGCGATCATGCACCACCGCACCGAGTGCGGCGTGTTCGCCTTCGCGCCGTTCCCGGGCCGGGAGCCGCTGGTCACCACCATGGAGTGGGGCGGATCGGAAGACGGCGACCGGCCGATGAGCCTGGAGGAGATGCGGGAGAGCATCCGCCGGGTCCTCGGTGTCGACATGCCGCTCAGCCCGCCGAACGGCGACGGGCCCCACCTGCTGCGGCGGTTGACGGGCGGCAACACGCGGCTGGCCGAGCGGTTCCGCGACCGGCGGGTCTTCCTGGTCGGCGACGCCGCTCACGTGCACTCCGCGATCGGCGGGCCCGGGCTCAACCTCGGCCTGCAGGACACCGTCAACCTCGGCTGGAAGCTGGCTGCCGAAATTCTCGGGCACGCCCCGCCCGGACTGCTCGACACGTACGAGACCGAGCGGCGGCCCGTGGCCGAGCGCGTGGTCATGCACACGCAGGCCCAGTCCGCGCTCATCGCCCCGGGCGGCGAGGTGACCGCGCTGCGCGAGCTGTTCACCGAGCTGCTCCGTGACCGGAACACCGTGCAGCGCATCGCCGACCTCATGGCGGGCGCGGACATCCGGTACGACATGGGGATACGGGACGCGCATCCCCTCGTCGGGCGGTGGGCGCCGGATCTGGCGCTGCGCACCGAGACGGGGACGGTCCGCCTGGCGGAGCAGGCCCGGGCCGCGCGGCCGATCCTGCTGGACCTGACGGAGGACGCGGCCCTCGTACGGGCCCTGTCCACGTGGGGTGACCGGCTCGACCTCGTCGCCGGGCGCCCGCACGATCCGGAACCGCCGGCCACCGCGCTGCTGCTCCGGCCGGACGGTTACGTCGCCTGGGCCACGGCCTCTCCCCACCCTGACGGCACCGAGTTGGACGACCTGCGTACCGCCGCGCGGCGTTGGTTCGGACTCTGAGAAGCCTCTGAGAAGCGCCTCTTACTCTGGCGCCGTCCGAAGATGATCTTCTTCGAGGAGGCCCGTAATGGGACTTTCAATCGCAGGGCGCGTGACGGCGGTGGCGATCGGCGCGCTGGCTCTCGCCGGGTCGGGCATGGCGACCCCGGCGTTCGCGTCGGACGCGCCGGCGCTCGGCATCCAGAACTGCTGGGTCAGCGGAGCCACCTACCGTGGCGTCACGGGCGGCGAGGTGGAGTACTGGGCCTGCTACGACATCGAGAAGGACGACCAGGGATACAAGATCTCCTCAGTCGTCCGTCTCCGCCGCGAGGAGGGCACGCCGGCTCCCGTCCAGGTCACCACCCTCGTCACGGGCGGGGAGGACGGCAGCGTCACGTCGGCGACCGTCGACCTGTCCAAGGACTCCGACTGGCACTACGTGCGCAGCCCGTGGAACCGCAAGACCGGCGTCTACAACGGCTACGGCACCTTCTACGGCCCGGGCATGGTGGACGTCAACGGCCGTCCGGACTACACGCCGGACGACCTGCAGTTCATGCACAACGATGACGCCTGGATCATCAACGACTGACCGGTACGGGAGCCCTCGCCGGGCGGGGGCTCCCGCTCCGCGCCGGGGGCAGGCCCGGGGTGGGATCATCGCCAGAGCACGGCGAGTTGCGTCCGGCTCGTGCAACTCGTCTTCCTGAGCGCGCGGCTTATGTGTTTCTTGACGGTGTCCACCGTCACGTGGAGATGCTCGGCGATCTCCTGGTTGGTCAACCCGGTGGCGACGAGGTCGGCGATCTGCAGTTCACGCTGGGTGAGGGACTCCAGGCCCACGGCGCGGGAATCGTTCGAGAAGTATTGCCGGAGCGATGGGATGAGCAATCGCCCGAGTTGGTATGAGATCAGCCTTTCCCGGAGTCCCGCATATCGACCGTCCGCGAACGCAATGGTCAGCGTCGCGTGATCGATCGGGATCGCCGGGATGAGGACTCTCACCATTTCACGGCCTCCTCCCAGCCCCGCACCGGAGTCGCCGGAAGGTGGAGGGAAGGCGTTCTTCGTGTGCCATCGGGCGATGAATTCCTCGACGAAGGCACGCGGGAAACGGTCGCGTTGCCGACCACCCGATACCCCGTGGCCTGCTGCGGAGCGGTCCGGCCGCTCGACGACAAACGCGTACGGCCAGTCGAAATGGTGCGCCAGGGAGTCCACGAGACGATCGCAGAGGTCCGGGCCGGTGGTCGCTTCGACCACGCTGTCCAGGACGCGCAATATCCGGCGGAAATCGCCGAGGTTCAGACCGTCATCGCAAGCCAGCAGTGTAGTCATCTCGCCACCGAAGGTGCACCGAAGAACAGGCCAACGGTCAAGTTGATCAAGAACCAACGTAACCCACATCCACGGGTATGGCGAGAAACTTGACGATCTCTTTTACCCATGCCCCCGCTCCCCCGCCCGCGACGTTACGAGCGCCGGCAGACCGCCTTGACGGCGACCGGATTCCACTTTTGGGCCATGTTCACAACGGACGGCGAAACCTAGCATCGGCAGGGCCGCCACCGGACACCCCTGATGGCGGCTGCGGCTGCTCCCCACCGGGACGCCTCCGCGAATCGTCCAAGGGAGGTTTCGTCATGCAGCACGACACAATCCTCGCCGGCAGCGACCAGGCACTCGACCTCATCGTCGGCGACCTGGAGAAGGACATCCCCGCCCGCGACTCCGCCGTGACCAGCAGCTGCTTCCGCACCATCTACTGCATCTGAGCCGGCACGACCACCTGCCCTGAAGGGATTTCGTCATGCAGCACGACACCGTCGGCAGCGGCCAAGCACTCGACCTCGTCGTCGGCGACCTCGAGAAGGACATTCCCGCCGGCGAGTCCGCCGCGGTCAGCTCCTGCCACCGCATCTACTGCATCTGATCCGGCTCGAGAGCCGTCCTGATGGCGCCGGGCGTGGTGCTGCCCGCGCAGCGGAACAGCGGCGCGACGCCCGCGTCATGACCAGATTCACCGGATCCCGTCACCAGAGGGTTGCGCGAGAATGACCGACGTCCTGTGGGAGACGGCCGGCCCGCCCGTGGCGTCGGCGGAGGCCACGGAGCCGGGTGTCGACCCGGAGACACTCGGTCTCTCCCCCGCCGTACGACAGGTCATCGCCGCCGTACGCGCCGGCACGGCGGGCGGCATCTTCCCTCCCGTGGCCCGGAGGCACCCCGAGGGCGTCATCGCGATCGACCGGTACCTGGCCGGTGACGCCGACGCACGGCTCCTCATGTGCGCCTTCGGCGAGGCACGGTTCGCCCCCTTGCTCGACCTGCTCGACCGCATCGACGCCTGGTGCCGGGCGGCGGCCGGCCGCCTCGCCGCGGTCATCGCGCCGGACGTGCTGAGCGTGACCAACGCCGAACTGTTCGGCCCTGTCGTCTCCGAGGCGTTCGTGATCTGCGCGGCCGGGCGGGCGACCGACGTCGTTCCCGCGCGGTGGGCGCGGTTCGCGGCGTTCCTGGACCTGTTCGGCGACCGGCTCCAGCGGGATCTGCGCCGGTCATGGTTTGACGAGCCGGAGTTCGCGCCGCCGGTCACCGCGTTGCAGGCGCACGACGCGGAGACGCACAACGGAGGGGCGCGCGTGCTCCGCCTGCAGATGGAGGGCGGCGGGCGCGTCGCTTATAAAGCGCGGCCGACGGGCGGCGAGGCGCTGTTCCTGGCCCAGAGCCGGACCGGCGAGGGAGGCTTCCCCGAAGGCCCGCCCGCATCGGTGTTCGCTCTGCTGAACGAGCTACCGGCCGCGTCCGGGGAGATCCGTCTGCCGGTCCTGCGCTGCCGAAGCGACGGCGACGGCGACGGCGACGGCGACGGCGACGGCGACGGCGACCCTACTCATTGCTGGCAGGAGTGGATCGAACCGCCCGCACAGTGGGGCACGATCCGCCGGTCCGAGGACCTCCGGCTCGAAGGGACGCTCCTGGATCCGGCCGAAGCGCCGCGTTTCTGGCATCGTGCCGGTTCGCTGACCTCGGCCTGCTTCGGCTTCGGGATCGGCGACCTCGGTGAGGGCAACATCCTGGCCGGTGCACGCGCCACCGACGATGAGCCGCTGCTCTACCCGGTCGATCTGGAGGTCTTCTTCGCGCCCGTCGAGCGGCTGCACGACACCGGCCTGGTGCCGGACACCCTCCACGACGGCACCCACCATGCGGGGCTGGAGAACGTGGCCCGCTGGTGCGGCGTGGACGGCCCACCGGCCTGCTTCCTCCCGGCGCCCGGAGGCGGCCTGCGGCTGGTCCTTCCCCGTGAAGCGTTCGCGCGGGCACGGGTGCGTTCGGTCGTCGCCGACCGGGCGGGGAACACCGGATACGGCCGGTACCTGCCCGCGTTCCTGCGCGGCATGTTCGACGCCTGGACCCTGATGTGCGTGCACCGCGACCGGATCCAGCGGCTCCTCGCGGACGCCTGCGGCGGGCGCTTCGTCCGGGTCCTCACCAGACAGACCGCTATGTACGCCGAGGCGCTGAACTCCTGGTCGCTGGCCGGCGAACATCTCGACGCCACCGTCTTCGGCCATCGGGAACTGGAGCAACTGGCCCGGCTGGACGTCCCCTACTTCTTTCGCGCGGTCGACGGCGGGCCGTTGCTCGTCATGGAGCCGCCGTTCTCCTTCCACGAGGTGGAGTCCACGATCGACGAGCTCTGGCCACCGGCGGCAGCGGTACGCCGTGGCGAGAACCTCGACCTCATCGGCCTCGGCGTCGCCCTCCGGGACGCCGTCGAGCACGTCTTCGGCGACGTCGTCGAACACACCGTCTCCGACTCCCGGTACGGCGTCCGGCTGCGCCTGTCCGGACCGGACGCCGGCGAGGTCGGATTCGACTGGCGGCAGGCCGGCCGCCGGGTCACCTACACCTGGGATCGGGCGAAGGTCCGGCTGCGGCTCGATCCCCTAAAGGCCTCGGCGACCGTACCGGCCATGCCCTCAGGCGCCGCGGAGGAGATCCGCCGCCGGTTGCTGCGGCTCGACCGTGTCGACGCGTCGTTGCGGAGCCGGTGGGCCGACGAGGGATTCACCGATCCCGCGCTCGACGAACGGTTGTCCGCGCTCACCGGCGCGGCCATGACCTGGCTGCGTGACGTCGTGGCGCGGTACGGCTGGCCCGGCGAGACGCTCGTGGGGCGCTCCGCGGCCGCGGCGGCCTGCCGTCTCGTCCAGCACGCCGACGGGCCACCCGACTTCCAGGAGCACTGCCTCGCCCTCATCCGCCGTGCCGCGACGGCCGGCGACGTGCCCTGGCGGCAGGTCGCGTACGTGACGGACGCGCTGTGCGTCCGTGACGGCCGGCCGCAGCTCTTCGGCACCAAGTTCCGCGCGGTCGAGGGCAGGCTCGTGCCCTTTCCCATCGAACGCCACGAACAGGTCGACGAGCGCCGCAGGCGCATGGGCATGGAACCGCTGAACCGTTACGCGGCACGCCTGCGGCGGCGGTTCCCGCACGCCGACGGTACCCGGGCACAGGAAGGCAGGGCCTCGTGACCACCGATGACAGCGCCGTGGACTGGGACACCCTCGCGGACCGTCACTGGGACAGGACCCCCGTCGTCCTGCGCGGGCGGGAGGAGGAACCCCCGGTGGCCGTGGACCGCGCCTTCGACGTGGTCGTCGCCGCCGCCGCGCCCTTCCGCGCCGGCACGAGGTTCCGCGCGCTGCCGGACGTGCGGTTCTTCACCGCCGCCGGCCGGATCCGCGCTCCCGGCGACCGGCTTCCCGGCCCGGACGACCCGACGGTGGACCACTACCTGAAGCGCCTCGACGGCGAACCGGGCCTGCTCGGCGTCGAGCAGCCGCTGATGCTGGACGCCGTCCTCTGGTCCCGGGTACGCGATCTGATCCGGCCGTTGTGGCAGCGGGTGGGGTTCCCCGTCCTGCCCGTCGTGGCGGAGCTGACGATCGGCGACGACTACGGCCGTGACGACGCCGGCGCGTCCACGCACGCGGTTCTGACCTGGGTGCTCCGCGGACGCCTGGAGGTACGGACAGGCGACCTGCGCGACCGGCCCGGGGACACGCTGCGGGCCGGGCCGGGAGACCTGCTCTATCGGCCGGCCGGCCTCCGGTCCCGGGAGAGCCACGAGAACGGCTGTCTCGCGCTCCATCTACGGATCCCGATGGATCCGCGGCTGCCGTCCGCGGCGGTGACCGGCCTGATCGCCGACCTTCTGCAGGCGCGGCGCGCCGACGGCGGGCGGGTCCCGTACCTGCCGTTCCCACCGCCACGCGGCTCCGACGGCGCGGTCCCGCCGATCGCGCCGCTGGTCTCCGTCGGCGAGGAGCTGAGCGGCGCGGCCGGCGACCCCGAACTGAACCGCATCCTGCGCATCCAGTGGGCGCGGCGGGTCAGCGCCTGCGGGCTCGAACCGGTCCCCGAGCCGGGCACGCCCGCCGCGCTGACGCCGGATCACCTGGTCCGGCTCACCGGCGAGGTCGTCCGCATGCCGGACGAACCAGGAGCCACGCTCTGGGCGGTGAACGGTCACGTGTTCACCGTGCGCGGGACATCGGCCGACGGCCTCCTCGACCGGCTGAGGACGCCGGTCACCGTCGGTGAGCTGACGGCCGGCGGCGACGGTCTCCTCCCGCTTCTTCACAGGCTGTCCGCCCTGCGCGGCATCGAGGTGCTGGAGGGCTCATGCTGACGATCGAGAACGGCTTCGACTGGGCGACGTTCGCCGCCCGGTACTGGGACCGGCGGCCCGTCCTCTTCAAGGCCGTCGTGTCGGCGCCCTTCGTCGAGGCAGAGGTGTTCCGCGCCGCCGTACGCGCGTCGGTGCCCTCCGATACGACGACGCAGTTCACCGTCGAGAGGTTGCAGCAGCCGGAGCCCGGCGATCTCCTGCCGGTCGACGGTGACGGTTCCTTCGACGGATACGACGCGCGGTTGACCTCCCGGCTGGACGGCCGCCGCTACGCGCTGATCATCAACGGCTTCCACTCCTTCGATCCCGGACTGTGGGCGCGCGAGCGCGCGTTCTACGCGGGGCTGTGGGAACAGGTCGGCCTGCCGCTGACCGGGGCGATCACCACGTTGTTCCACGGCACGTACGAGCACAGCCCGGTCGGCGTGCACAAGGACCGCTTCGCGACCTTCATGTTCGGGCTCCGGGGACGGAAGCGCATGCGTTTCTGGCCGGACCGGCCGTGGACCGAGCCGGTGACCACGGTCCTGGACTACCAGCCGTACGTTCCGGAGTCCTTCGCGGCCGAGGTCGAGCCCGGGGACCTGCTGTACTGGCCGTCGCGCTACTACCACGTCGGGGAGAGCGCCGGGAGCGGACCCGCCACCAGCGTGAACGTCGGGGTGCCCCGTGAGGAGCACCATGCCGACTACGACCTGCAGGACGTCCTCGTCGACGTCGACGCGGCGCTCATGGGCGACCGGGACGGCGCGCGAGCCGCCCGCCGGCTGCCGCCGGTGGACGCCGCGCTGACCGCTCCCGGCCCGGATGACACCGGCCGGCTCGCGCCGGGCCTCCCTCCGGCGCTGCGGCACGCCGTCCCGGCGGTTCCCCCGGACCGGGTCGGTGAGGTGTCGCTCCGCCGCTGGACGGCCTGCGGGTTCGAGCCCGTCCCGGCACCGGCCCCGCACCGTACGGTCCACGACGACACGGTCGTGCGCGGGGACGCGCGGTTCCCCGTGCTGTGGGACGACAGCGGCAGGTGCGCCGTCAACGGGCACACGGTCCGCACGCCGTTCTCGCCGCGCGAGCTGCGGACGATCCTGTCACCGCTGTCCTCCGGTGACCCGGTGCGCGTGGCCGACCTGCCCGGCGGCGACGAGACAAGACGACTGCTCATGGCCTTGGAGGGTTTCCGCGGTATCACGCGCGTCGGGTGACCGGCCCCGGGCGACCTCAGTAGGGGGACGCTCCGGAGGTCAGCCAGGCCAGGTGCTCGACCAGCAGGTCGCGGAACACCGCGGATTCGCGCAGGTCCGGCCCGAACACCTCCGTGATGGACAACAGGGCGTCGACGACCTCGGAGGGCCGTACCGCGCGGGAGACCGCCATGCGCAGGTGGTCGGCGAGCGGGTCGTCGAGGTTCTTGGCGGTCCAGACGTGCCGCATCCAGGCCGCGACGGCCAGCGCCGCCCAGCGCGGCTCCGCCCCGGCCGCGAGGCGGTCGCGGACGACGCCGAGCAGGCGCTGCGGGAGCTTCTGCGAGCCGTCCATCGCGATCTGCGCCGTACGGTGCTTCAGCGCCGGGTTGGCGAAGCGCGTCAGCAACGACGCCTTGTACTCCTCCAGGTCGAAGCCGGTCGGGACGGTGAGCGTCGGGGTCGCGTCCTCGTCCATGTAGAGGCGCAGGGCGTCGCCGAGCACGCCGACCGCGTCGGAGACGTACTCGAACCGCGCGCCGAGGTAGGCCAGCATCGAGTGCGTGCCGTTGAGCAGCCGCAGCTTCATCAGTTCGTACGGCGCGACGTCCTCGGTGAAGATCGCTCCGGCCTTCTCCCAGGCGGGGCGGCCCGCCGCGAAGGAGTCCTCGATCACCCACTGCGTGAACGGCTCGGTCACCACCACGCCCTGGTCGCGGACACCGAGGAGGCGCTCGGCCTCGTCCAGGTCCTCGGCCGTGGTCGCGGGGACGATCCGGTCCACCATCGTGGCCGGGAACGCCGTGTCACAGGTGATCTTCACGCCCGCCCGCTCGGCGTACTCCTCGACCAGTCCGCGCAGCGTCGCCCCGTTGGAGGTGAGGTTGTCGCAGCACAGGATGGTCACCGGCGCGTCCCGCCGGGCCAGGCCGCGGACGAGCCGGCCGATGACCGTGCGCGGCTCGCGGCCGGTGATGTCCAGGCAGATCTCCGGGTCGTCGAGGCGGAGCCGCCCGGTCGCCGGGTCATGCCGGTAGCCCTTCTCCGTCACGGTCAGCGAGACGACCCGCACCTCCGGGTCGGCGATGCGGTCGGCGGTCGCGTCGCCGGTGAGCACCTCCCGGACCGAACCGATGATCCTCGCCGACACGCCCTCGGGGCCGCGTTCGAGCACGCTGTACAGCCCGTCCTGCGGGGCGAGCTGATCGACGACCGCCGCGCTGCGCTGGGTGATGCCGCAGATCCCCCAGCCGTCGCCGGCGTCCTCGGTGTAGACCGCCTGGTGCGCCCGGTGGAACGCGCCGATTCCCAGGTGCACGATCCCCACCGACGACGGCACTTGCCGCGGCCGGCTCGTCAGTGACAGCCGCATGGTGTCCTCCAGTTGATCGGTACTCACATGACCGCCCCGATCTGCCAGGGCGCGAACTCTTCGTCGCCGGGGCCGAGCTCCTCGCCCGCCGTCCGGCGGCCCGAGGCGACCTCCAGCACCAGCCGGAAGATCCGCTCGCCCATCATCGCGGCCTCCCCGGCCGAGACGTCAAGGTCCATGTCCTCGGCCATCGCGCGGTAGGCCTCCCGCGTCGCGGCCAGGTTCAGGCCGGGCACCGGCCGGCGGCCGTCCGCCGGGCCGCCGCCGGTCGTGACGCACATGACGGTCGCGCCGCCCGCGATCTGCCCGGTCGCGGACACGGCGGCCTGCCCGGGAGTGTCCATGAAGACGAGCCCGCGCTCGGTCACGGGCTCGGCGTACTCGTGGACCGCGGTCAGCGGCGACGTGCCGCCCTTGGCCACCGCCCGCTCCGGCGTGTCCGGCGACGGCAGGCCGACGTGCCTCTCCCACCAGTGGATCCGGCCGGCCAGCCGTTCGGCCACCGCCGGCGCGGCGGCGCGGCACGCCAGGAGGTGCTCGGCGCCGCGCACCTGCGGTGTGCCGGCCAGGACGGCGGTGCCGCCGTGCCGGACGAGCAGGTCGACCGCCGCGCCGAGCGCCGGGTTCGCGGGGCCGCCCGTGCCGGTGTCGGCCAGGCCGAGCACGAGTTCCGCGACGGGCACCGGCGTGCGCTCGACCCGGTCCGCCTCGGGCAGCAGTTCGCGGACCACCTCGACGCCGTGCCGTACGGTCGCCGCCGTGCCGCCCATCTCCTGAATCGTCATCGTCGGCGTGCCCTCGGGCAGGTCGAACCCGGTGAGCTGGGCCACCTCGCAGCCGAGCCCGACCACGAGCAGGGCGGCGAAGTTCGGGTGCCGGGCGTAGCCGTTCAGGGTGCGCCGCAGCAGCCGGATGCCGTCGCCGTCGGCCGCCATCCCGCAGCCCGTGCCGTGGGTGAGGGCCACGACGCCGTCGACGTTCGGGAACTCCTCCGCGAGGGCCGCCGACCGGCTCGCGATCATCTTCGCGACCGTCGCGGAACAGTTCACCGACGTGAGGATGCCGATGTGGTTCCGGGTGCCGACCCGCCCGTCCGGGCGGACGATCCCCTCGAAGCCCACCGGCGCGGCCACCTCGCCGGACTCGTGCTCCCGCGGGCCCGCACCGGCCCGCGCCACCGCGACATCCTCACGCCGAGTCTTCATCTCGTCAGCCGTTCTGCACCCAGGCGTGCTCGGGGTCGAGGTAGGGGATCATCCGCCGGCCCTCGCCGGCCATGAACCACAGGTAACACATCGAGTACCCGGGGGCGGCGACCACCGGGTGGTAGCCGGCCGGGATCGCGGCGACGTCGCCGTCGCGGACGGTGAAGCACTCCTCGCCCTCGCCGTCGTAGCGGATCTGCACGCCGAAGCCGTTCCCCGGGTCGAACTTGAACAGGTAGACCTCCTCGAGCCTGACCTCACGGGGCGGCTCGTGGGTGTCGTGCTTGTGCGGCGGGTAGCTCGACCAGTTCCCCGGCGGGTTGATCGTCTCCCCGAACAGCAGCCGCCCGGCGTCGTCGCCCGGGCCGAGGACCGTCCGGACCGTACGGGACCAGTTGCCCTCACCGCGCTCGTCGACCTGCTGGTCGTCCGGGCCGATGATCCGCGCCTGGCCGGGCGTGCCGTCGCCCAGCGGGGCGGTCGCGACGACGATCTGCGCGGGCCCGCCGGTCGCCCGGAACGTCAGCGTGTGTCCCGGCGGGCCGTACACCGTGTGGCCCGGCCCCTCGAACACACCGCTCCGGCCGCCGGCCGTGCCCAGCCCGTCGACATCGACGACGCCCGAGACGACCACCGCGACGATCTCCTCGTCACGGTTCAGCTCCAGGGTCTCGCCCTCGGCCAGGTCGGCCACCTCGAGGCCGATCAGCTCGGTGTCCTTGCCCGGGGTCAGCAGGGTCTTCAATCTCTCTCCTTGATCTGGGTGACCAGCTGGGTGGGGTTGACGAAGCGCAGTGCCACGACGAGCAGCACGAGCATGGACAGGGTGTAGATGACCGCCATCGCGTCGATCTCCTGCTGCGCGCGGATGCCCGCCGCCGAGACCGAGTAGTACAGCGCGACGACGAGGGTCTGGCTGTCGGCCCCGGCGGTGAGGAACGTCAGCTCGAACATGCCGACCGTCCGCACGAGGACGAGGATCGCCGCGGCGAGCATGCCGGGGATCAGCAGCGGGCCTAGGATCCGCGTGAAGATCACCCAGGTCTTGGCGCCGCACATGCGGGCCGCCGCCTCGATCTTCGGGTCGATCTGCTCGATGAACGGCGTCATCACGAGGATGACGAACGGCACCGCCGGCACGAGGTTGGCCAGGATGACGCCGCTCAGCTTCCCGGCCAGGTGGAACTTGTAGAGCACGGTGGCCAGCGGCACGCCGTACGTGATCGGCGGGATGAGGATCGGCAGCAGGAACGCCACCATGAGCACCCGCTTGCCGGGGAAGTTCCGGCGGGCCAGCGCGTACGCGGCGGGGACCCCGACGATGACCGAGACCACGACCACGGCGATCGCGACCTCCAGCGTCACCGTGAGGACACTGCCGAGGTCGAACTCCTTCCACGTCGCGCCGTACCAGTGCGTCGTCCAGCCCTTCGGCAGCCAGCCGCCGAACCACTTCTTGCCGAACGAGTTCACGACGACCGCGCCGACGATGCCGACCAGGATGAGCAGGAAGAAGACGACCGCGCCCCAGACGACCCAGGCCCCGGGCCGCAGCGCGACCCGCCTCGGCGCCTTCTCCTCCGTGACGGGCGGCCGGGCTTCGGTGAGAGTGGTCATCCCTTCCCTCCTGTCGCTCCGCGGTACAGGCGGGCGCGCCAGCCGAGGACGAGACCGATCACGATCAGCTCGACGGCGCCCATGATCATCGCGATGGCCGAGGCCATGGAGTAGTCGTACTGCTCGAAGGCGGCGTGGAACGCGGCGATGGAGATCACCCGCGTCTGCCGCGCGGGCTCACCGACCATGATCGCCGAGGGGAACACCGAGAAGGCCAGCACGAACGACAGGCAGAACGTGATGGCCAGGCCCGGCGCCAGCAGCGGCAGAGTGATGGTCCGGAACCGCTGCCACCAGCCCGCCCCCAGCGTCGCCGCCGCGCGTTCCAGCGTCGGGTCGATCCCGGTCAGGTACGACAGCGTGAGCAGGAAGGCGAACGGGAAGCCGGTGATGACGAGCGAGAAGACGACGCCCCAGTAGTTGTGCGTGAGCCGCACCGGGTGGTCGACGATCCCGATGTCGAGGAGGATCCGGTTGAGCCACCCCGTCGGCCCCATGAAGGCGAGCAGGCCCTCGGCGGTGAGGACCGTGCCGAGCGTGATCGGCACGACGAGGATCGTCGTGACCGTGCGCTTGCCACGGAACCTGCCGCGCATCCGGTACGCGATCGGCACCGAGGCCAGGACGTTGAACAGCGCCGCGGGCAGGCCGATCTTCAGGGTCGTCCAGATCGTGTCGCGCAGGTACGCGTCCCCGAAGAAGTTCCGGTAGTCGGCGAACGGCCCGGACCCGTACCTGCTCACCGCCTCCGAGCCGGGCTGCGGCTGGAACGACAGCTGCAGCCCGTACACGAACGGGTAGATGAACAGCGCGACGACGAAGACGACCGCGGGCAGCAGGAGCAGCAGCGTACGGTCGACGCCGCGCTCGGCGAGCCGGTGCCGCAGCGCGATCCGCGGCCGGACCACCGCCGACGATGCCACCTACGCCACCTCCTCGGGTGCCGCCGGGCTCTCGGCGGCGAACACCAGCACCCGCTCCGGCGGCACCGACACCGTCACCCGGTCGCCGGGCGCCAGGCGCGTCCCGGCCCGCAGGTGCAGCTCGACGCCGTCGTCCGTACGGGCCTGGATGGCCTGCTCGCGGCCCTGGTACTCCACGACCTCGACGGCGACCTCGGTGGCGTTGGGGCCGGTGCCGACCGTGAAGTCCTCGGGCCGGATCGCGGCGACCGCCCGCCCGCCGAGGTCGTCGCGCCGGACGCCGGTGAGCCCGCCGTCCCCGAGACCGTCGAGCACGACGGTCTTCTCGTTGACCTGCTTCACCGGCAGCTCGAGCTCGTTGCGGTAGCCCATGAAGCCGGCGACGAACCGGTTGGCCGGCTCGGTGTAGACGTGCTCGGGCGAGCCGATCTGCTGCACCCTGCCCTCGCGGAGCAGGACCAGCCGGTCGGCCAGAGAAAGCGCTTCCTCTTGATCGTGCGTGACGTAGACGGTGGTCAGGCCGAGCGTCTGGTGGATGCGCTTGATCTCGGTGCGCATCTCCAGCCGCAGCTTGGCGTCGAGGTTCGACAGGGGCTCGTCCATCAGCACGAGCGGCGGCTCCATGACGATCGCGCGGGCGATCGCGACGCGTTGCTGCTGGCCGCCGGACAGCTGCCCCGGGAACTTGTCGGCGTGGTCGGTGAGCTGGACGAGGTTGAGCGCGTCCTCGACGCGGCGGCGCGCGTCGGCCTTGGGGACCTTGGCCATGCGCAGGCCGAAGCCGATGTTGCCGCGCACCGACATGTGCGGGAACAGCGCGTAGTTCTGGAACACCATGCCGAACCCGCGCTGCTCCGGCGGCAGGCCGTCGATCCGGCGGTCGTCCAGCGAGATCGCGCCGCCGGTGAGCGGCAGCAGCCCGGCCAGGCAGTTCAGCGCGGTCGACTTGCCGCAGCCGGAGGGGCCGAGCAGGGCCACGAACTCGCCGCCGGTGATGGTCAGGTCGAGCCCGTCGAGCGCGCGCACGCCCCCGAACTCCCGGGTCACGTGGTCGAGCCGAAGCTCGGAGATCTTGGTCTGGCTCACTTCCGCTCCTCGCGGGTGCCGCGCAGGGTCGACGCCGGGCTCACTTGTGCACCTTTCCGCCGCCGACGGTCCGGTCCCACTGGTCGAAGGCCGCGGTCTGCTGCTCCGCGGGCAGCGACGTCTCCATGGGGAACTGGGAGATCCACCTGTCGTACTCGGGGCGCCCGAACTGCTGGATGACCTGCTGCGACTTCTGCGGAGCCATGGAGACCGTCACACCGTTGACCGCCGGGCCCGGGTAGAAGTAGCCGGTGTCGTACGCCTTGGCCTGCTGCTGCGGCGTGAGCATCCACTTGATCAGCTGGATGTCGGCGGAGACGACGTCGGCGGACACGCCGCGCGGGATGACGGCGTACTGCGCGTCGGTCACCCAGTGCATGCCCTTCAGGTAGGTGACCTTGACGCCCGGCGGCACCTGGCCGAGCGCCCGCGGGTTGATGTCCCAGCCGGTCATGGTGGCGATCATGTCGGCCGACCCGTTGGCCAGGTTGGTCATCGTCTCCGACGTCTTGGACGGGTAGTAGTCGACGTACTTGCCGAGGTCCTGGAGGTAGGACCAGGTCTTGGTCCAGCCCGTCTTCGGGTCCTTGGGGTTGCTGTCGCCGAGGAGGTACGGCAGGCCCATCAGGAACGTACGGCCGGGGCCGGAGTTGGCGGGCCGGGCGTACTGGAACTTCTTCGGGTGCGCCTTGGCCCAGGCGAGCAGTTCCTGGGTCGTCGTCGGCGGGTTGGGGACCTTCTGCGGGTTGTACTCGATGAGCGGGCCGGCGGGGCTGTACACGAGCTCCATGCCGTGCCCCTGCGCCAGCTCCTGCATCTTGGCCGCCGGCGCCTGGTAGTTCGGGTTGCCGATGCGACTGGAGTAGTCGTCGGTCTTGACCCACAGGTTCTGGTCGATGCCGGCGGACAGGCCGTCGGTGCCGGTGAGGACCAGGCCGATCTGCACCTGACCGGCGCTCTGCTGGGCCTTGATCTTGCCGGGCAGCTCCGGGGCCGTGGCCTTCGTGTAGGTGACCTTCTTGATCACCTTGGAGTGCGCCTTGACGAACTCGTCGATCATCCCCTGGGTGAGCTGCAGGTTGCCCGCGACGTCGATGATGTTGAGGGTCACCGGGTTCTTCGGGTTGTCGGGCACCTTGTCGGGGGTGACGTCCTTGGCCCCGCCCCCCGAGTTCGGCGAACCGCAGGCGCCCGCCACGAGGACGAACGCCGTCGCGAGGCACCACTTCTTAGCGCGCATGAGGGATCTTTCCTTCCGGTCACGATCGGGCGGGAACGCCGGTCGAGGCCCGCACGATCAGCTGGCAGTCGAGTTCCCGGCGGAGATCCCCCGCTTCGGCGCCGGAGACGGTCAGGAGGTTCACGAGCAGGTCGACGGCGGCGCGGCCGGCCCGTTCGTTCTGCATGGCGACGGTGGTCAGCGGCGGGGTGGCCATGCCCGCCATCGGAATGTCGTCGAACCCGACGACGCTCATCTCCTCTGGCACCGAGACGCCCCGGTCGGCCAGCCGGGACATCACCCCCAGCGCCAGCAGGTCGTTGAAGGCGATGATCGCGGTGACGCCCTCGGCGATCGCCAGGTCGGCCGCGTGCGGCCCGCCCTCGAAGCGCGGGGCGAACGGCCCCAGCTCCACGATCTCCATGTCGTACCGGGCGCTGTGGCGCAGTCCGCGCCGGCGCTCCCGGTTCGACCAGGACGCCTTCGGACCGTTCAGGAACGCGACCCGGCGGTGCCCGAGCGCCGCGAGGTGGTCGATGGCCTGGCGCATTCCGCCGGCCGCGCCCATCAGCACGGCCGGGTGGTCGCGCACCTGGCGGTTGATGAATACGAGGGACGTCGTCCCCACCACGCGTTCGAGCTGGCTCGGTGACATCCGCGACGAGCAGAGGATCACGCCGTCGACCTGTTTGGCCATGGCCTGAACGAGGGCGATCTCCTCGGTGGCGTTCTCGTCGCAGTCCGCGAGGAAGACGGCGTAGTCCGCTTCGCGGGCCCGGGCCTGGACGCCCTTCAGCACGGTGGGGAAGAACGGGTTGGACAGATCAGGAACGATCACGCCGAAGTTTCCGGTCTTGCCGGTGATCAGTCCCCGGGCGGCGCGGTTCGGGCGGTAGCCCAGCCGCTCCGCGGTGTGGAGCACGTGCTGCCGGGTCTCGTCCTTGACCAGGTCGGGAACCGTGAAGGCCCGGGAGACGGTGGACACCGAAACTCCCGCCTCACGGGCGACGTCCTGGATGGTCACCGGCACCGCGACTCCTTGGGGTGGGTCGGATGCATGAAACTCTGCAATCCTTTGCAGAGTCGGTCAATGTAACGTCCCGGACATAAAGCCGTAACCCGGTCAGTGACCTGCGAGTGTCAGTGGGCTACGCGTGACCGGGTCAGTGACCTGCGAGTGTCAGTGGGCTACGCGTGACCGGGTCAGTGACCTGTGAGTAGCGCCCGGGTGTTGTCCCAGCCCTCCAGGCCGGGGTCGAGGAGGGAGACGTCGGCGGGTGCGCGCAGCCGGTGCCAGCCCGGGGCGGAGCGTACGGCGCCCTGAACGCCGGCGGCGGTGCGCAGCCGGGCGGGGGCGTCGGGGGTGTCCAGGCCGATTCCGGCGAGCCAGGACGGTGCCGGCAGCCGGGCCGCCAGCGCGACCAGTCCGCCGCCCGCCGCCGGGCAGACGGCGACCTGCCCGCTGCCGAGGGCGCGGAACAGCTTGCCGAGAAGCAGGGCCGGCAGGTCGGGCGCGTCGGGTGTGACGACGGCGGCCTGCTCGGCGCCGAGATCGTGCAGGGCGCGCAGCAGATCCTCGAGCCCGGCGACGTGGAGAACGGGCGTGCCCGGCCAGGTCACGGCCTCCGCCGCCGGATCGGGGGCGGTCAGCGCGAGCACGGGGGTGACGAACTCCAGCCCGGCGACCACCTCGTAGGTGTCCTCCAGCAGGGCGAGCCGGTATTCGTCGGGGTCGGTGCCGGGCGGCGCCGCGGCGTCCGTACGGGCGAGGACGGCGGCGAATCTCATGTCGCGCTCGCCTTCTCACTCGCTCCGCGGCCGGCTGGTTCCCCACCGCTCGCTCGGCGGCTCGTCGCTCGGCTGCCCGTCACGTGCCGGTGTCCTCGTCCAGAATCAGGTCTCCGTCCAGGTCCCGGGAGGCGTCGCCGGCCTCGGCGATCCGGTCGCGCGGCGGATCGCCGTCCATCAGGGGCAGTCCCGCCGCGGCAGCCACCCCTTCGAGGTAACCGCGCGCCCGCTCGGTCCGGGGATAGCGGTTGACCAGCTTCCAGAACGGCGGGCCATGACCGGGGACGATCAGGTGGACGAGCTCGTGCAGCAGGACGTAGTCGACGACCCAGCCCGGCATCCCCCGCAGCTGCGTCGACAGCCGGATGGTGCCGTCGTCCGGGGTGCACGAGCCCCAGCGGCTGCGCTGGTTGGTCACCCAGCGGACGCTGGCGGGGACGGCCCGGTCGTCGAGGTAGCGCCGCGACAGCTCGCGTGCGCGGTCGAAGAGCGCGTCGTCGTTCGGATGCCTGCGACGCTCGCGAGCGGCCAGGCGTTTGAGGACGGTGTCGATCCATTCGCGCTCTTCTGCGGCGCTCAGCCCGGCGGGCACCATCACGACGGTCTTGTCACCGTCGCGGCGTGCAGTAATGGTCCGCCGGCGCCGGGCGCTGCGACGCACCTCGATCTCGCCAGTGGGGGGCACGCTAAGCACCGTACCGAAAACTTCGTTTTCTCCACAGGGGGTGGGTCACGTTTTCGCTGGTAGAGACCCCGTAATTTGGAGATCCCCAGGGCCATCCACAGGCTTTGCGCAGGTTTTCCACAGGCTCGGAGTGTCCCGGCCGGTACCCTGTGGACCCCGGGCGCGCGGCGTTCGAGAGGGCCGGGGTACGGCCGCGGCCGACGTGAGAAAGCACACACTTACCCGTTTGCGCTGGTCACCACCCCTCGCGTACGACCGGCCGGGCGAGCGGCGCGAGATGCCCCACCGGGCGATGTGGAACCCACGCCGTGCCTCGCCGAGAATAGGGTGACGTGCGGAGCGAACCGGCATTGCACGGCCGCCTCGCGGATGCGCTGAGAGCAGGTACTCAATGAGCGATCTCCCCCGCCGCGCTGTGACGCGGACCGCCAAACTGGCGTCCCTCCCCATCGGCTTCGCCGGGCGGACCGCCCTCGGGTTCGGCAAGCGGACGATCGGCCGCCCCGCCGAGCTGGTCGCCACCGAGATCCAGCAGCGCACCGCCGAGCAGCTGTTCAAGGTGCTCGGCGAGCTCAAGGGCGGCGCGATGAAGTTCGGCCAGATGCTGTCGATCTTCGAGGCGGCGCTCCCGCCCGAGATCGCCAGCCCCTACCGGGCCACCCTGACCAAGCTCCAGGAGGCCGCCCCGCCGCTGCCCGCCGCGACGGTGCACCGGGTGCTGGCCGAAAACCTGGGACCGGACTGGCGCGACGACTTCGCCGAGTTCGACGACCGGCCGGCCGCGGCGGCCTCCATCGGCCAGGTGCACAAGGCCGTCTGGCACGACGGCCGCGCCGTCGCCGTCAAGGTGCAGTACCCCGGAGCGGGCAAGGCGCTGCTCAGCGACTTCAACCAGCTCGCCCGGCTCGGCAAGCTGTTCGCGGTCCTCGCGCCGGGACTGGACGTGAAGGCGATGCTGGCCGAGCTGAAACGGCGGGTCGCCGAGGAGCTCGACTACACGATCGAGGCGGATTCGCAGGCGACCTTCGCCGAGGCGTACGCCGACGATCCCGACTTCCTCATCCCCGACGTCGTGGCCCAATCCGGCCACGTGCTCGTCACCGAGTGGATCGACGGCACGCCGCTGTCGGCGATCATCAGCGACGGCACGCAGGAGCAGCGCGACCACGCGGGCCTGCTGTACTGCCGGTTCCTGTTCTCCGGGCCGGCGCGCTGCGGCCTGCTGCACGCCGACCCGCACCCCGGCAACTTCCGGCTGCTCGACGACGGCCGGCTCGGCGTCATCGACTTCGGCGCCGTCGACCGGCTGCCCGGCGGCTTCCACCGGCGGATCGGCGTTCTCATGCGCATCGGCACGATCGGCGACGTCGACCAGATCGTCGAGGCCCTCCGTGAGGAGGACTTCATCCGCGAGGGCGTCGAGGTCGACCCGGAGTCGCTGCACGCCTTCATCGCCCCGATCGCCGAACCGCTGATCGAGGACACCTTCAAGTTCAGCCGGGAGTGGCTGCGCCAGGAGGCCGCCCGCGTCGCGGACCTGCGCCCGACCAACGTCGTCCGCCAGCTCAACCTGCCGCCGTCGTACGTCCTGATCCACCGCGTGGTGGCCGCCGGCACCGGCGTGCTGTGCCAGCTCGAGGCCGAGGGAAGGTTCCGCGACGAGGCGCTGACCTGGGTCCCCGGCTTCGCCGACGACGACCCGGACCTCACCGACGACGAGGACGACGAAGAGATCGCGAGCTGAACGGCCCGGCCTGGACTACCAGTAGACGGGGTCCAGGCGGCCTTCGATCGAGCGGATGTTGTCCCGGCTGCAGCGATCACACAGGTAGAGCGGGCCCCGCTCGGTCACCTCGGTCATCCACCCCAGTGGCGCCTCGGCAGTGGCTCCGCACGATGAACAGCTGACCATCCCCCACGCCCCCTCACTCGGCTCTCCCCCCAGGATCCCTGATCCGGGAGGCGCGCGAAAGCCGAACGCGCCGTCCGAGAGCCACGCCACACTCCGTGTCACCGGACGACGACGGGCCCCCGGCCGTGTGGTGCCGGGGGCCCGTTTTTCTCGGGAGGCGCGTCGGTCTCTTCGGGAGACGGTCAGCGCGTGGTCAGCAGACGCCGGAGGCGGACCGCGGTCGCCTCGTCGCGCCGGGCCCGGCGCATGGCGCGGACCTGGGCGGCGTCGCGGCGGCGCGTGGACTCACGCTCGGCGTCCCGTATTCGTTCCTGGGACAGTTCGATGCTGAGCAAGCTCATCTGCTGCTCTTTCTCCATATCGATGCGAGGTTCCGGTCGGAGCGTCATGCCGCCACCACGGCGTTCTTTCGCGGACGACCACGCGGCCGCTTGCGGGGGACGATGACGCCACGTACGAACAGCTCCCCGCCCCAGACGCCCCAGGGCTCCCGGCGCTCCTTGGCACCGGCGAGGCAGGTGCGCCGGACCGGGCACTCGGCGCACAGCGCCTTGGCCAGCTCGACGTCCTGCGGCGACTCGGCGAAGAACAGCTCAGGCTCGGTCCGGCAGGGAAGATCAAGGTTCTCGCTGATCGCGGTGAACGCGAGTTCCAAGGTCTCCACCCCTCTCTTGAAGTGATCTCGTTGGCTCGGACGGTTCTGGCCAAACAAAAAGGCCGCGGTTCCCGGTTGGGATCCGCGGCCTGGAGGCCTCACTCGGAGCTATTGCTCCGGTGGTCTCCAGGGGTACGGACCCACTGCGGCGCGCTTACGGGCAGCGCCCTTGACCTGGGCATTCGTCTGGGTAGCCGGGAACATCCCAAGGACATGCCACGCCTGCAGATCCATGCCGCCAGGCCGCACACGTCCGGATTCGACGGACGCATAGCGGACCGACTCAAGACTCGGCAGGGACGCGGCGACAACGGTGGAACCGCTGGGGGACACCATCGTCGGACGCGCGCAGGCGGCGGCCCAGGTCGAAGAAATCAGTGTGTTCCTCACCGGACTGCCACCTCCACTCATCCGTCGGGGCTCCGCCGAGCGGAGCCGTTCAAGTGCTCGCGAGAAGCGTACGATCGCCCACAGGATCGGGGCAACGTATTTTCTACCTGCGACTTCTTATTTTTTCTCGCGCCGCCGCGGCGGCCACTCCGCGTTGCCGGGCGGCCTCGTAGAGGAACACCGTCGCGGCGGAGGCGGCGTTGAGCGAGCTCGCCGCCCCCACGATCGGGATGCGGACGACGTCGTCGCAGGCCGCGGCCCAGGCGCCGCTCATGCCGCGGGTCTCGCTGCCGATGACGAGCAGCGCCGGACCGCGCAGATCGTGGTCGCCGACGTCGACGGTGCCGGTCTCGTCCGTCCCGACGATGCGCAGCCCGCTCTCCCGCGCCCAGTCGACCACCGGCCGGGGCGCGGGGGCCCGTACGACCGGCAGGGCGAACAGCGAGCCCGTACTGGCGCGCACGGACTTCGGGTCGTACGGATCGGCCGCGTGCCCGGTCACGATCACTCCGGAAGCGCCGAAGGCGTCGGCGGAACGGACGACGGTGCCGATGTTGCCGGGCTCGGCGGCCCGGTCGAAGACGACGACGGGACCCTCCGGCCTGATGCGCGCCAGGTCGTCCGGCGGCAGCGCCGCGACGGCGACCAGTTCGGCGTCGTCCTTACCGGCCAGCTCGTCCAGCAGCGCCGGCGCCATCTCGACGCGCTCGGCGGACACCTCGTCCAGCATCCCCTGCGCCCAGTCCGACAGCCGCACCCCTGAGGGGTACGCCAGTGCGCGCAGCGGCCACCCGTGCTCGACGGCGAGCGTGATCGGCCGGACGCCCTGCACCAGGAACTCCCCCGACCGCTGCCGCTTCGTCCGATTGGTGAGCAACGCCGCCCACTGCTGAAACCGCGCGTTCCGCGTCGTGATCCGCATCAGACAGCAACCGTACGCCACGCTCCCCGTCCCGCCCCGCCCGCCCCTCCGCAGATCACGGCCGCTCAGCCCCCCTGACGGATACCGCCGCCGTCCGAGGCCACGGCTTCCATGCCTCTCGTTGGGCGGCATCGGCACGGACAGGTATGCAGCCTCTTCGGTCTGCCCCAGAGCGTCTCGACCCGCTCCCGGGGCCGCGGCATGGGGCTGGGCCGCGGTGCCGTCCTGGTGGTCGGCTCCCGCCTGGGGGCGGGGGTCACAGGCGGTCGGGGTGTGGGGTGCCCGCGCCGCGGAGCAGGGTGTCCACGACGAGCGTCGCGAGGGCGTCGGTGTCCTTCTCGTCCCTGTTCTGCGCGGCCTCGTGGATGAGGGCGTAGTAGACGCGGCGGGTCCATGGGATGTCGACGTCGGCGCGCAGGACGCCGGCCTCCCGGGCGCGGCGGAACAGTCGTTCGCACGTCTCCCGGACATCGCCGTGGACGCGCGCCACCTCCGGGTTGGCCGAGGAGGCCTGGCTCATCGCGAATCCCCAGCCGACCTTGACACCGAGGACGTTCGCGGTCGTCTGGTAGAGGGCGACCAGCGGCGGAGCCGTGTCCGGGTGGGCGGCGTCCACCGCCGCGGCGAACCGCTGGGTGGCCCACACCGCCAGGGCGTCGATGAGTGCTTCGCGGGTGGCGAAGCGCCGGTGCACGGTGGTGCGGGCGACGCCGGCGGCCTCGGCGATCTGTTCCATCGTGGCCGCGGGATCGCGGCTCAGGGTGCGTTCGGCCGCCTCCAGGATCGCCGTCACCGTCCGCTCGGCGTCCGCGCGCAGCGGCCGGCCGCCGGCGGGTGTCGACCGCCGCTGTGTCTTCATGCGGAAAGCATACGGCAGCGTCACGGTTCATCGCGGACTTGCATCACTGATGTTGCAAGTTGTAGCTTCATCGCGTCCTTGTTGATGCGACTAGTGACGCCTCCTGAAAGGTTGGAACACGTGGAGTACACCCGCCTCGGCCGCAGCGGCCTCTCGGTGTCCCGGCTCGTCCTCGGCACCATGAACTTCGGGTCGCGGACGTCCGAAGAGGACAGTCACGCGGTCATGGACCGTGCGCACGAGCACGGCATCAACTTCTTCGACACGGCCAACTCGTACGGCGTGCGGCAGGGCGACGGCCTCACCGAACAGATCATCGGCCGGTGGTTCGCCCAGGGCGGCGGCCGGCGCGACAAGACCGTCCTGGCCACCAAGGTCTTCCTTCCGATGGGGGACGGGCCGAACGACCGCGGGTTGTCCGCGCTGAACATCCGGCGCGCGGTCGACGCCTCGCTCAAGCGCCTGCAGACCGACCACATCGACCTATACCAGATGCACCACATCGACCGGAGCACGCCGTGGGACGAGGTCTGGGAGGCCTTCAGCGTCCTTCACCAGCAGGGAAAGGTCCTCTACTACGGCTCCTCCAACTTCGCCGGCTGGCACATCGCCCAAGCACAGGAGGCCGCGCGGTCCCGGCACTTCCTCGGGCTCATCGCCGAACAGTCCATCTACAACCTGATGGCCCGCTGGGCCGAACTCGAGGTGCTGCCCGCCGCACGGGCGTACGGGCTCGGCGTGATTCCGTACTCGCCGCTGCACGGCGGTGTCCTCAGCGGCGTCCTGCGCAAACAGCGTGAGGGCACCGCCGCGCGCAGCGGCTCGGGGCTCTGGGCCGCCGCGTTCGCCGAGCAGCGGGAGTCGGTCGAGGCGTACGAGAAGTTGTGCGCCGAGATCGGCGAGGACCCGGCCCACGTCGGACTGGCATGGCTGCTCGCGCAGGACGGCGTGACCGGACCGATCGTCGGGCCGCGGACGATCGAGCAGCTCGACGGCTCGCTGCGCGCACTGCAGATCACGCTCGACGACGCCACACTCGCCAAGCTGGACGAGCTCTTCCCGCCGCCCGCGCCCAATGGTGCCAAGCCCGCGCCCGAGGCGTACGCCTGGTGATCACGCTCCGGCGTGCCGAAGGTGCCGCGGGCGCTGCCGTACGCAAACGGTCCCGGGGCCGCGCATTGGTCCTCAGGTCCTGGGTACGCGGCTGCGATTAAGCCGCAGGCCTCATTGACGCAATGACCTTTTCAGTCGACTCTTGGCCCGTCGCGAATTTCCGCGATCATGACCGCGCCATTCCGAACGGCGCGTTCAGCGCCAAGAGAGGGTTTCCCGATGACGAGGACCACGACGGCGGCCGCGATCGCCGCTGCCATCGCCGCCACGGTGGCGATTCCGGCCGGCGCCGCGAGCGCGGCGCCCACCACCTCCGCTCCCGCCGCCCAGGCCACGGCCAAACGCTACGTCAAGGGTGCCGTCTTCCTGCAGTTGGAGAAGAAGAAGGTCTCGACGAGTTACAGCACATACACCTTGCAGACCGCTGATGGCAGGGACAGCAAGGGCCACTTGGTCGGGCATTTCTTCTTGCAGACCCATTCCGGTCCCCGCGTGAGGATGCGCGTCATCACCTGCGGGAAGAACCCCTTCACCAGTGACTGGGAGGTGCCGCCGCGGTCGACGGTCACCTCCGCCGCCGTCCGGAAGAACGGGCACCCGCGGGCGTTCAGGCTGGGAACGTGCTTCCGTATCCAGGCGAAGCCGGGCAAGGGCACGGTTCGCGGTAGGGCGTATTACTGATCCCCCGCAGGGCACGCGACTGCCCTCGTTCTGCATGTTTCGTCACACGATAAAGCGGCGTATCCAGCGCCAAGAAAGGATTTCCCGATGATGAGGACCACGACGGCGGTCGCGATCGCGGCCGCCGCCACCGCCGCCACGGCGGCGACTCCGGCGGGAGCTGCGACGGCGGCCCCTACCGCACACGCCAAGCAATGCAGCAGCGGCGAGCCTGTCCGTGCGGCCGTCTTCCTACAGCTCAGCAAGAACTCGTACGCGAAAACCACCCCGTCCTACGTGTCGTATGTCGACGCCGATATGGGTTGCAAGGGCGCGATCTCCCTGCAGCACCGCTCCGGCCCCCACGTGAAGCTGCGCGTCATCAGCTGCGCCAAGAAACCCAAAGTGCTGAGCGACTGGATGCTGCCACCGCACTCGACCCATACTTATACCGGCGTAAAGCGCAATAACAGAGTCGCATTGTTCTCGCGCGGGACGTGTTTCCGGGTTCAGGGGTGGAAGGGCAAGGGCGTAACCCGCGGCGGGGCGTCTTTCTGATCCTGCGCGGGTCCATCTTCGGGTTCAGGAGTCGGTGACGCGGATGAGGCCCTCTTGGACGACTGAGACGACGAGCTCGCCGTCCCGGGTGACGGCGAATGTCCTCGGGTGCGGGCCTGGTCATGCGCACCAGGCCCGACCCCACGGCACCGCGCGTTGGTCCGTAGGTCCCAGGTCGGGCGGCTGCGATTAAGCCGCAGGACTTATTGACGTGATGGCCTTTTCAGCCGAGTCTTGGCCCGGCGCGAATTTCCCGATCCCGATCGCGTCATCCGAACGGCGCGTCCCGGCGCGTCTGGAAAGGGCCTCCTGATGATGAGAACGACAACGGCCGCCGCGATCGCGGTCGCTGCCATTGCCACCGCAGTGGCGACTCCCGCCGGAGCCGCGACGGCCCCGACCGCTCAGGCCCGGCGGTGCCGCGAGGGCGAACCCGTCAAGGCATCCGTCGTTCTGAAACTCCGCAAGAACTCATACGCGACAACCGCCCCGTACCACGTGCACTGGGTCAGAGCCGATCTCGGCTGCAAGGGCCACATCTCCCTGCAGCACCGTTCCGGCCCCCACGTGAAGATGCGCATCGTCAGTTGCGCCAAGAAACCCAAGGTGCTGAGCGACTGGCTGCTGCCGCCGCACTCGACCAAGGTCTATGAGGCGGTCATACGCAATGGAGTGGTGCCGCCGTACCCGCGCGGGATGTGTTTCCGCATCCAGGCGTGGAAGGGCAAGGGCGTAACCCACGGCGGAGGGTACTTCTGATCCTTCGCGGGGTCCGTCTTCGGGTTCAGGAGTCGGTGACGCGGACGAGGCCCTCTTGGACGACGGAGACGACGAGTTCGCCGTCCTGGGTGAAGACCTGGCCGCGGGCGAGGCCGCGGGCGCCGGAGGCGTTCGGGGTGTCCTGGGCGTACAGCAGCCACCGGTCGGCGCGGAACGGCCGGTGGAACCACATCGCGTGGTCGAGGCTGGCGCCCATGGTCCTGCGGTCGCCCCAGGCGAGACCGTGGTTGAGCAGCACGGTGTCCAGCAGCGTCATGTCCGAGGCGTACGTCATCAGGCAGACGTGCAGCAGCGGGTCGTCGGGCAGCTCGCCGTTCACGCGCAGCCAGACCAGCGACTCGGGGCCGGTCAGCTCCGGGTCGCGGGCGGCCTCCCAGGTCAGCGGCGTCACGTGCCGCAGGTCGACGGGCCGCTTGCGCAGGAACTCGTTGTCGAGCTTGCCGAACAGCCGCTCCATCCGCTCCTGGAACGTCGGGAGCGACTCCGGCTCGGGCACCTCCGGCATCTGCGCCTGGTGCGACGGGCCGTCCTCGGCGATCTGGAACGACGCGGACAGGGTGAAGATGGTCTTGCCGTGCTGGATCGCGGAGACGCGGCGGGTGGTGAACGACCGGCCGTCGCGGACCCGCTCGACGGTGTAGACGATCGGCACGCTCGGGTCGCCGGGCCGGATGAAGTAGGCGTGCAGCGAGTGCACGTGACGGTCGTCGGGGACGGTACGGCCGGCGGCGACCAGCGCCTGGCCGGCGACCTGCCCGCCGAACACCCGTTGCTGGCGCTCCTCCGGGCTGCGCCCGCGGAAGATGTTGACTTCGATCTGCTCGAGGTCGAGCAGATCGAGCAGCTCCTTCAGCGCGGCGTTCATGGCTTCCCTACTCCTCAGGCTTCCGGCGTCTCGCCCCGGCACAGCGCGAGTACCGCCGAACCGTACCGGTCCAGCTTGACTGCCCCGACACCGGGGATCGCGGCCAGGTCCGCCTCGGTCGCGGGGGCGCGCTCGGCGATGGCCTGCAGGGTCGCGTCGGTGAAGACGACGTAGGCGGGGACCTTCTGCTCCTTGGACGCCGTCAGGCGCCACTCCTTCATGCGGGTGAGGAGGTCCTCGTCGTAGTCGGCCGGGCAGGTCTCACAGCGGCCGAGCTTACGCTCGATCGCGGCGGTCAGCGGGCGTCCGCAGACCCGGCACGGCTGCGGCCCCGTGGCCGGGGCGCGGCGCTTCGACCGGTCGACGCGGGGCGGTCCGGCGCTCTGCGGGGCGAGGCCGTCGAGGAACCGCGACCGACGGCGTCCCTTGCGGCCGCCGGGCGACCGGGCCAGCGCCCAGGACAGGGCGAGGTGCTCGCGCGCCCGCGTCACGCCGACGTACAGCAGCCGGCGTTCCTCCTCGATCTGCTCGGGGCTCTTCTCCGCGTAGATGATCGGCAGCGTGCCCTCGACCAGGCCGGCGAGGAACACCGCGTCCCACTCCAGGCCCTTCGCGGTGTGCAGCGTGGCGAGCGTCACGCCCTCCAGCGCCGGGGCGTGCTGGGCGTTCGCGCGCTCCTCCAGCTCGGCGACGAACTCCGGCAGGCCCGCGCCCGGCCGGTCGGCGGCGACGTCCTCGGCGAGCTGAGCCAGCGCGGCGAGGGACTCCCAGCGCTCCCGCGCCGCGCCGCGCCCCTCCGGCGGCCGGTCGGTGAGCCCGGCGGAGGCCAGCACGTCGCGCACGGCCCGTACGAGGGGCTCGCCGTCGTTCGCGGACCGGGCGGCGCCGCGCAGGAGCACCACCGCCTGGCGCACCTCGGCGCGCTCGAAGAACCGCTCCGCGCCCTTGAGGACGTACGGGACGCCGGCGTCGGCGAAGGCCTGCTCGTACGGCTCGGACTGGGCGTTGATGCGGAACAGCACCGCGATCTCGCGGGCGGGCACGCCCTCCTCGATGAGCGCCCGCGCCCGCTTGGCGACGGCCTCCGCCTCGGCGACCTCGTCGTCGTACTCGTGGAAGGTCGGCTCCGGACCGTCGGGCCGCTGCGCGACCAGCTCCAGGCGGTGCTTGCGCGCCTCTCCCCTCGCCTGCGCCAGCACGCCGTTGGCGAGGTGCACCACCTGCGGCGTCGACCGGTAGTCGCGGACCAGCTTGACGACCTTCGCCTCGGGGTGTTCGACCGTGAACCGCAGGAGGTACGCGGGGCTGGCGCCGGTGAAGGAGTAGATCGTCTGGTTGGGATCCCCGACGACGCAGATCTCGTCGCGCTCGCCCAGCCAGACGTCCAGCAGGAGCTTCTGCAGCGGGTTGACGTCCTGGAACTCGTCGACGACGAAGTAGCGGTACTGGTCGCGCACCTGGTTCGCGACCTCCTGATGCTCGGTGAGCATCGCGGCGGTCAGCTCCAGCATGCCCTCGAAGTCGAGCAGGTTGCGCTCGCGTCGGAGCTCCTCGTACGCCTCGTACAGCCGGGCGAAGTCGGGCGCGTCGGTCGGCGGAGTGCGCCCGGCCTTGGCCGCCGAGGCCGGATAGTCCTCCGGCCGCGTCTGGGTGACCTTCGCCCACTCGATCTCGGCCGCGGCGTCGCGCAGCTCCGTACGGCCGAGGGACAGGCGCAAGGCCCGCGCCGCCTCCATGACCAGGCCGAACTTCGACTCGATGAGCGTGGGCGGCTCCCCCCCGATCACCTTCGGCCAAAAGTAGGAGAGCTGCTTGAGCGCGGCCGAGTGGAACGTACGGGCCTGCACGCCCGGCGCGCCGAGCTGCCGCAGCCGCCCGCGCAGCTCGCCGGCGGCGCGGGTGGTGAAGGTCACGGCCAGCACCCGCTGCGGGGTGATGACACCGGTCAGCACCCCGTACGCGATCCGGTGGGTGATCGCGCGGGTCTTGCCGGTGCCCGCACCGGCCAGCACGCACACCGGTCCACGGGTCGCCTCGGCGACCGCGCGCTGGTCCGGGTCGAGCCCGGCGAGGATCTGCTCGGCCTCCATCGTCCCTCCTTTAACTCCTTTCCATCCTCCCAGGCCCGGCACCCGGCCGTGGCCGACCCGGCGCTTCGGGAATGCCGTTCGGGGGCCGGGCGTTGCCACTGCTGATCGCCGTCGGCCCAGGACAAGGAGAGCCATGACCGCGCCCGTGACGGGTGAGCTGACGATGTACACCACCACCTGGTGCGCCTTCTGTCGTCGGCTCAAGACTCAGCTGGCCCGTGAGGGCATCCACATGGTCGAGGTGGACATCGAGCGGGACCCGGCGGCCGCGGAGTTCGTCATGAACGTCAACGGCGGCAACCAGACGGTTCCGACCGTCGTCTTCCCCGACGGCACCGCGGTGACCAACCCCTCGGCCAAGGAGGTCAAGAAGCGCCTCGCCGCCATCGCCGGTCGCTGATCCTCAGAGGTTCAGCAGCCGGGCGAGGTTTCCGCCGAGGACCAGGTCCCGCACCTGCCCGGGCGCGGTGACGCGCTCGACGGTGGCACGCGCGAGCACCGGGTCGCCGTACGGCGCGTCCGAGCCGAAGAGCGTGCGCTCCGGAAGCTCCCGGACGGCCAGTCTCACCGCGAAGACGATGTACGCGGTGGACAGCTCCAGATAGAGGTTCGGCGTCTCCTTCGCCAGCTCGATCGCCGTCATCCAGTTGAGGCCGCCGAGCTGGCTCACGACCAACGGCACGGACGGGTGGCGTACCGCCAGCGTGGCCAGCGTGCGCAGGTCCTCCTCGGTCGTCGGGGCGAACCCGTGCACGACCACGGGCAGGTCGCCGTGGTCGTGCGCCGCCGCGAGCACCGGCTCCACCCGGCCGGCCCGGCCGGGAGGCGGCGTGAGCTCTCCGATTCCGCGCAGACCGCGCCCCACGATCTCCCGCTCGACGAACGCGGCCACCTCATCCTCGGACAGGCTCAGCGGTACGGACCCGAAGCCGATGAAGCGATCCGGGTGGGCGGCCAGCGCGTCGTCCAGTTCCCGCCATGCGGTGGCATGGCCGTCGTCGCCCGTGCCGCGCCCGCTCACGGCCCTCTCCAGCACGCTCATCTCCTGGCGCAGCGAGTCGAGGTCGGTGGCCCGCTCGGGGTGCGGCCGGGTGGGGAACAGGACCGTACGGTCGGCCCCCGCGTCGTCCAGGAGACGAAGGTGCGTCTCCACCGGGTCGTGGACATGACTGTGCGCGTCGATGATCAATGTCGGCCTCCTGGCGACGTCGGCCGCCGGAATGCGGCCGGTGCGCCCACTGTTGCCCCCTGACACAGTTGGAAGGTCAAGCCGGAGGGACCGGAACCGTGCTCATCGGGGAGCTGGCCGCGCGGACCGGGACGAGCGAACGCCTGCTCCGCTACTACGAGCGGGTCGGGCTGCTCCGGCCGGAGCGCGAGCCGAACGGCTACCGCGCCTACGACGAGACGGCCGTCGAGACGGTCGAGCGGATACGGGCGCTCCTGGCGGCCGGCCTGCCGACCCGCGTGATCCGTCAGGTCCTCCCCTGCACGACCGCCGAGACCGCCGTCGCCCCGTGCCCTGGCGTCCTGAACGCCCTCCGGGAACAGCTGGACGCCCTCGACCGGCGTTCCGCCGAGATCGCCGCCGCGCGGAGCCTGCTGAGCCGGACGATCGCCGCGACCGAGGCCTCGCTCGGCGATTCGGACGAACGCCCGGTGACGACCGCGAGCTGACGCGGAGCAGGCGCCGACTCCGTACGCACTCGGGGCTGCGGCCTGAGACGGCGGCTTCAGCGCCGGGGTGAGGACAGGCCGGTGATGACGACCTTTCCGACGGGACGGTCCTCGACCAGGTGGCGCAGCGCCTCCCCCACCGCCTCCAGCGGATAGATCGAGTCGATGACCGGGCTGATCCGTCCGGTCGCCAGCAGTTCGGTGATGTCGGTCCAAGCGGCCCTCGACCGCGCGGACGTCGCGGCGCGCAGCGAGAACCCGTGCAGCGTGGTGCGGCGTTCGATGACCTCGCAGAGCGGCAGCTCGGTGCTATGGCCGCCCGAGCAGCCGACCAGGACCAGGTGACCGCCCGGCGCCATCGCCGCCGCGATCTGCGCGGTCACCGGGCCGCCGACGCCGTCGACGGCCACGTCGACGCCGCCGGGGAACCCGTCGCCGAGTCCGTCCCGTAGCCGGTCGCGCTCCAGGTCGACGATCCGGATCCCCCGGGCCCACGGCGCCGCCCGGATGGCCTCCGCCTTGGCCGTTGTCCCCACGCCGCCCGCGACGGCGGCCGCCCCGAGGGCGCGCGCCAGCTGGACCGTCGCGTTGCCGACGCTGCCGCCGACGCCCGGCGCGAAGACGCACATGCCGGGCTCGAAGGCGCCCGCCCGCAGGGCGAGCAGGCCGGTGAGGTACGCGATCGGGACGGCCGCCGCCACCTCGTCGGACACACTGACCGGGATCGCGGCCAGGTTCCGGGCGGGCACCACGGCGAACTCGGCCATCGTCCCGTCGGCGGTGACGCCGCCGTCACCGGCGAAGAACATCACCCGCGTGCCGGACGCCCAGCGCCCACCGGGGTCGGCGACGACGAGGCCGGCGCCCTCACTGCCCAGCGTGAGCGGCAGCAGCCCCATCGCGGACGGGCCGCCGGCCGCCACGGAGTGGTCCAGCCGCGTCACGCCCGCCGCGGTGATCTGGACGAGGACCTCGCCTGGGCCGGGGGCCGGTATCTCCACCTGCTCGATCCGCACATCCGTCGTGTGCGCGGTGATCGGATAAGCGCGCGCCGCTTTCACCTGAATCGTCCCCCCCGAAGGTCCCTCATACCCGTACGAGGAGGACGGCACGCCCGGTGCCGTCCTCCCCGCGTGGAGAGGTGAATCTCAGTTCGAGAGCCTCAGCTCGGGAGCGTCCACTTCTGGTTGGCGCTGCCGGCGCAGTCCCAGATCTGCAACCGCGTGCCGTTGGCCGAGCTCGGGCCCGTGGCGTCCAGGCAGCGCCCGGAGTTGGGGTTGACCAGCGATCCGTTCGAGCCCGCCTGCCACTTCTGCGCAGCCGTGCCGTTGCAGTCGTAGAGCTGCACCTGCGTGCCGTTTGCCGTACCGGCCGCCGTCACGTCCATGCACTTGCCCAGGGCCTGCAGGGTCTGGTCCGAACCCACCGTCCACTGCTGCGCCGACGTGCCGTTGCAGTCGTACAGCTGCACCGCCGTACCGTTCGCACTGTTGGCCCCGGCGACGTCCACGCACTTGCCGCCGTAGCCCGTGATCTGACCGGTGGTCCCGCCGCCGGTGGAGCTCGTCGTGACGTGCACGTAGTCGACGACGAGCTGCCCCGGGAAGGGCGTGCTGCCGTCCGGGTCGCCGGGCCAGTAGCCGCCGACGGCGAGGTTGACGATGATGTAGAACGGGTGGTCGAAGACCCAGCGGTTGCCGTTCAGGTCGGCCGGGGTGCGGGTCTCGTACACATTGCCGTCGACGGACCACTTGATCTGGTTCGGCGACCAGTCCACCGCGAAGGTGTGGAAGTCGTCGTAGAAGTTCGCCCCGCCCGGCAGGGTGTAGCCCGCGCCGATACCGGCGGAACCGGAGTAGCCCGGCCCGTGGATGGTGCCGTGCACGGTGCCCGGCTCCTTGCCGATGTTCTCCATGATGTCGATCTCGCCGCTGTTCGGCCAGCCGACGCTGCCGATGTCGTTGCCGAGCATCCAGAAGGCGGGCCACATGCCCTGTCCCTTCGGGATCTTCATCCGGGTTTCGAAGTGGCCGTACGCCTGGGTGAACGTGGACGCGGTCGACAGCCGGGCGGAGGTGTACTGGCAGGTCCCGTACCAGCAGTTGTAGCCGCCCGGGTTGTCCTTGCGGGCGGTGATGACCAGGTGGCCCTGGCCGTCCAGAGCGGCGTTGTGCGTACCGCTGGTGTAGTACTCCCGCTCGTGGTTGTTGACGTTGTCGCCGGTCTCCGGGCGCCACTTGCTCGCGTCGACGCCTGATCCGGCGGCGCCGTCGAAGTCGTCGGTGAAGGTGGCGGTGGCGGCTGCGGCGGCCGTGAGGGCCGTCGAGTGGGAGCCGCCCGCGGCCACGGCGGCGGTACCGCCCAGCCCGGTGACCAGCAGCGCTGCCAGCAGCAGCCGGCCCGGCCTGAGTCGGCGGGATGACGAGGACATCGCTTTCCCTTTCATGGTGGAAGAGGTGGAATGGAGCGCCGGGTCAGCTCGGGAGCGTCCACTTCTGGTTGGCGCTGCCGGCGCAGTCCCAGATCTGCAGCCGCGTGCCGTTGGCCGAGCTCGGACCCGTCGCGTCCAGGCAACGCCCCGAATTCGTATTCACCAGCGAACCGTTCGAGCCCGCCTGCCACTTCTGCGCGCCCGTGCCGTTGCAGTCGTACAGCTGCACCTGGGTGCCGTTGGCGGTGCCGGCGGCGGTCACGTCCATGCACTTACCTAGCGCCTGCAGGGTCTGGTCCGAGCCGACGGTCCACTGCTGCGCCGTCGTGCCGTTGCAGTCGTACAGCTGCACCGCCGTGCCGTTCGCGCTGTTCGCCCCGGCCACGTCCACGCACTTGCCGCCGTAGCCGGTGATCTGGCCGGTGGAACCGGTGGGCGGGGGCGTGCCGCCGCCGGTGATGGCGTTGAAGGTGCGGGCGAACTGGTAGGCGCTCTGCGAGGTTCCGCTGCAGGTGTCGGACAGGGTGCCGTTGCTCGCGCAGGCCTTGTCCCGGCCCAGCGCCCAGTAGGCGAGTTCCTGGATGCCGTTGCTCGCGGCGAAGCTCTCCAGGGAGGAGGCGTTCGCGGTCGTGAAGACCTCGTTCGTGGAGTCGTTCACCCCGATCATCGGGGTGTTGCCCTCCATCGCCCACAGCTCGGCGGAGGTCTTCGACGTCCAGATCTGACCGAGCTGGCCGTGCAGCGCGGTCGCCGCGTTGATCGCGGCCTGCCCCATGTCCATGGACGGGCCGTAGTCCATCGTCATGATGTTGACGGCGTTGACGGTGACGCCGCGGCTCTTGGCGTTGTTGAGCAGGCTGAGCGAGTCGGACAGCAGGCCGCTGGGGTCGACCGGGAGGGTGTAGTCGACGTCCAGGTGCTTGCCCGCGGCCGCGTACTGCTGCTGGAGTGCGGCGAGGGCCTGGTTGCGGCGGTCGTTCGCGGCCGTGTCGTCCAGCGCCGCGCCCTCGATGTCGAGGTCGATCCGCGTCAGGTTGAGCGTGTCGATGGCCTTCTTGTACTGCGCCTCCAGCGTGGACACCGAGCCGCACGCCTGGCCGAGTTCGGTGCCCGAAGCGCCGCCGAAGGAGGCGATGACGTCGCCGCCGGAGGCACGCAGGTTGTTGATGGCGGTCAGCCAGCCGCTGTTGTCGATGGCCGTGTCGCCGTTCCAGGTGGCGTTGCAGCCGCCTCCGCCGATGACGAAGGCGAGCGTGTAGTACTTCAGCCCGGTGGCCGACTGGGCGTTCGCCATCGCGGACGTCGAACCCCAGGTCTCGACGTACGGGGCGGCGTAGTGAGCGGGGAATCCGGGGCCGGGGTTCGCCGAGGCGGCGTATGCCGGGCTCGCGCCGAACAGCAGGCCCGCGACGGGTATCGCAGCTGCTATCAGTGCTTTCAGGCGGGGACGGGACATGCGGGGATCCTCCTGATGGGGTCTTCGGCCATCGCCGAACGGAGGGGTCGCGGGCGGGCGCCCGGGACCGGGCACCCGGGCGGTCGCCCGGGAGCCCATGCGGAGAGGGTCAGGGGGGCTCAGGAACCGGGGAGCGTCCACTGCTGGTTGGAGCCGCCGGCGCAGTCCCAGATCTGCAGCCGGGTGCCGTTCGCGGAGCTGACGCCGGTGGCGTCCAGGCACCGGCCCGATGCGGGGTTGACGACGGTCGACCCGCTTCCGCGGGTCCACTGCTGGGCGCCGGTCCCGTTGCAGTCGTAGAGCTGGACCTGGGTGCCGTTGGCCGTACCGGCCGAGGTGAGGTCCATGCACTTGCCAAGGGCCTGGATCGTGCCGTCCGTGCCGACCGTCCACTGCTGCGCGGCGGTGCCGTTGCAGTCGTACAGCTGGACGGCGGTGCCGTTGGCGCTGTTCGCGCCGGCGACGTCGACGCACTTGCCGCCGATGCCGGTGATCTGGCCGGTGGCGCTGCCGCCGCCGCTCTGGGTGCCGTTCCAGGTGAAGGTCGCGGTGGTCCGGGCGGGCAGCGTGTAGACGAAGGACTGGCCGCCCCAGTTCACCTTGACGGACTGGGTGGCGCCGCTGTCGTTGTAGGCGATCAGCGCCTTCGAGCCGTCCGGGTTGCTCCAGGCGACGTTGGGCACGGCGCTGTTCGCGGTGGAGGCGATCCGGTACGCGCCGGGCCGGACGAACTTGGTGAGGTGGCCGACGTCGTAGTACTCGATCGTGTAGTCGACCTGGCCGCTACGGGAGTCGCCGTTGTGCACGGTGATCAGGCCGGTGCAGGTGCCGCAGCCGCCGTTGTGCGGGCCCATGTTCTGGTCGACGGCGAGGGACCACTTGACGACGCTCTTCCCCCAGTTGCGGGTGTAGTCGACGATGTTGTGCATGTCCTCCTTCTGCTGGTCGCCGATCCACGTGCCGCCGGAGTGCTCGGTGTCGTAGGCGTCCACGGAGGGGTACTGGTTGTGCACCGTGGTCTGCTCGCCGACGTCGCCGCCGTAGCCGTGCCAGGCGATCCCGCCGAAGAGGGAGTCGTTCCGGATGGTGGAGTCGTCGACCACGGGGGCGCCGTAGCCGCCGTAGGCGTCCCAGTTCCAGTCGAGGGCCAGCACCTTGGTGGACAGACCCGCCGCGTGCAGCGCGGGCAGCAGGTTCGTCTTGGTGAAGTAGTTCAGGCCCGAGCCGTTCCAGCTCATCGACGGGTAGCCGTTGCAGCAGGTCGGTTCGTTCTGCGCGGAGACGAGGTCCACGTGCACGCCCTGGGCCTCGTACGCCTGGAGGTACTTCACGAAGTACTGGGCGTAGGCCGCGTAGTACTGAGACTGCAGCCAGCCTGGGTTGTTGAAGTCGCCGTTGTCCTTCATCCAGGCCGGGCCGCTCCACGGCGTGCCCATGACCGTGAGGTTCGGGTTGAGCTGCCGGGCCTGCTTGGTGAGGGGCACGACGTCGGCCAGGTCGTGGGCGATGGAGAAGTGCGCGAGCGTGGGGTCGGTCTGGCCGGCGGGCATGTCGTCGTAGGAGTAGCTGTAGCGCGCCAGGTCGGAGGCGCCCATCGGGTTGCGCAGGAAACTGAGCCCGATGCCGGCGGACGGGTCGAAGAGCTTCTGCATGACCTGGGTACGGGTGGCGGAGCTGAGCGCGCCGCTGCTGTTCATGAGCCAGGCGGCCGTGTCGGTGAACGACGCGCCGGCACCGGTGAACCGCTGGTACTTCGTGTTCTCGTCGACGGTGATGGTCTGGTTGGCGCTGCCGCCGGTGCCGAAGGAGACCGGCGTCTGCTGCTGCAGGCCGCGGGTGACGTGGCGTCCGGCGGAGTCGTCGGTGGTGGTGAGCCAGATGTTCACGGACTCGCCCGCGGCCCTGGCGGGGGCCGGGCCGCTCATCAGCGCGGCGATGAGGACGAGGAGCGCGCAGAGAGACAGGGTGATGGACCGGTGCGAACGCGCGGGGTCGACGCGATGGGGCACGGTGCTTCCCTTCGGTCCGGAGCGGAGTGTGGCAGCCTCCCCCGAAGGCAACTAACAGGAAGGCTTCCTATCAGTCATCCCGGACACTAACCGCCTTAAAACAAGGTGTCAACAAAGTCGTTGTGCCTGGACAGCCAGCCGGGGAGGGGCGGCCGATCCGTTATACCGAGCAGGCCGTCGCCCTACCCTTATGCACGCCTTAACGGATGCTTATGCCACGGAGGAGGCCGCCCAGGAGGGGCGATCCGCGAGGGGGCGATCCGTCAGGGAAGCCGCCAGACCGCCTGGAGCCCGACCAGCGCGGCTTGACGGCACACATTGATGGCGATACCAAAAGGAAAACAACGTAGAAACGGGCAGCGGACCAACATCATGTACGCCGAAGAACGCCAGCAGGAGATTCTCCGCCGCACCCGTGAGGCCGGCCGGGTCGACGTCGTGACGCTCGCGGAGGACTTCGGCGTCACGATGGAGACCATCCGGCGGGATCTGACGGTCCTCGAGCGGGCGGGCACGCTGCGCCGCGTCCACGGCGGGGCGATCCCCATCGAGCGGCTCGGCTTCGAGCCGGCGCTCGCGGCCCGCGACGCGGTGCTGACCGCCGAGAAGGAGCGCATCGCCAAGGCCGCTCTCGCGGAGCTGCCCGACGAGGGATCGATCATCATCGACGCGGGCTCGACGACCGGGCGTCTGGTCGAGGTCCTGCCGAGCGACCGCGAGCTGACCGTCATCGTCAACTCGCCGCCCCTGGCGACCGTCCTCGCGACGCGCGCCAACCTGAACGTGATCATGCTGGGCGGCCGCGTCCGCGGCCGTACGCTGGCGACGGTCGACGACTGGGCGATGCGGCCGCTCGACCGGCTTCGCGTCGACGTGGCGTTCATGGGCACGAACGGATGCTCCGTGGAGGCCGGGCTGACCACGCCCGACCCGGCCGAGGCCGCGATGAAGGAGTCGATGATGAAGGCCGCGCTGCGCACGGTCGTCCTCGTCGACCACACCAAGGTCGGAAACGACTACCTCGCGCGGTTCGCCAGGTTGTCCGAGGTCAGCGTTCTGATCACGGACACCGGCCTGGACGCCGGGCTCGCCGCGGACCTCGCCGCGGAGGGCCCGGAGGTCGTACGCGTCTGACACGGACCGCACACTTCTGAACCTTCCGCGGCTTGGGACGCGTATTACCAGTTGCCTTGCGACGGCTGACGACGCCGTTGACAACCAACACAAAGAGCGTTAAACAAAAGTAAAAGCAACCGGAAGACAGTCAAACGGACATCGACCGGTGGCGCCTACGCGGAAGCGGAGGCCGAAGATGACGCGTTCCCCCCGGCCCGGCCACAGACGTCGCAGCCGGCCACTCGGCGGAAAACGGAAGTACGCCGCGGTCTGGTTGCTCGTCACCTCGGGTGCCGTCGTGACCTCCTACTGCGGCATCCAGGAGATCTACGCGACGGGGGGCGAGACCCACCAGGCCATGCCGGTGGTGGCCCGGCCGGCGCCGCCACCGGCGAGCACCACGCCCGGCACCGCGAGTCGCACGCCCGGTCCGAGACCACCGCGGGCGTCGGTCCGTCCCCGCCCCACGCCGACCCGGTCCGCTCCCTTACCGCCGACGACGGCCGCCCCGGCCGTCACGATCACCTCTCCCCCGGATCAGGCCAAGGTCAACGGCCGGGCCGGACTGCTGGTCCACGGACGCGTCGGCGACCTCCGGGGAGACGTCCTGCGCATCTTCGTCTACGCCCCGGACGGGCGGTTCTACCTGACCGACGACGGCCCGGTGCCGATCCGGGACGGCCAGTGGAGCTCGTCGATCCAGCAGATCGGCGACGGCACGCGCGACATCGGCCGTTTCTTCCAAATCACGGCGGTCCGGGCGGACGCGGCCTGCCAGGACACGATCCAGGGACGCACCCGGGACGTCAACGGCAACATCGCCTTCCTGGCGGTGCCACCCGGCTGCTCGATCGCCGACAGGGTGGCGGTGCTCAAGACGGCGTGGAGCTGACCACGATCAGCCGACGAGCGTGGTCGTACCGACCGGGCTCACGACGGCGCGCGATCGGCCGACCGGCCCGGAAGCAGCCGCGCCGCCCGGCTCCGCCTGCGGCGCCTCCGCTGCGCGACGGTCGTGCGCAGCCAGACGCCCACCTGCGCGCCTCCCATGGCGGATCGGTCGATGCGCAGCTCACCGCCGGTGGACTCGGCCAGCCGGCGCACGATGTCCAGGCCCAGACCCGTGGAGCCGCCTCCGGACCTGCCTCGCTGCAGCATGAGCTGGGGATCGGCGATCCCCGGCCCCGCGTCGGAGACCAGGACGCCGACCCGGTCGGGACCGGTCCGCATCGTCACCGCGAACTCCGCGCCCTCGGGCGTGTGGTGGAACAGGTTCCCGAGCACGGCGTCCAGGGCGGCCGCGAGCTCACCGCGGCCGACCGGCACCGGCACCGGGTGGTCGAGCCCGTGCAGCCGCCAGCGGCGGCCCTGGTCCTCGGCCAGCACCGACCAGAACGCGACGCGGTCCTGTACGACCTCGGTCGCGTCGCACGTGGTCGTCGCGTGCTCCCCGCCGGGGCGCTGCGCGGTCTTGATGACGATGTCGATCTCCTGCTCCATACGGGTCATCGCGAGGCGCGCCTTCCGCATCTCCGGCCCCTGGCCGAGACGGTCGATGTTGAGGCGGAGGGCGGTCAGCGGCGTGCGCAGGCGGTGCGACAGGTCGGCCGCGAACTGGCGTTCGGCGGTCAGCCGCTGCGCGATCTGATCCGCCATGGCGTTGAAGGCGTACGCGGCCTCCTCCAGTTCGGGCGGCCCTTCCGGGCGGATGCGGACGGTCACGTCACCGGAGCCGAGCCGGGCCGCCGCGCCCGCCAGCCGCCGCGCGGAGCCGACCACTCTCCGGCCCAGCCGATCCGCCGCGAGGATCGAGCACGCCACCAGGAAGACGGCGACCAGGGTCATCACGATCCAGGCCGGTACGACACCGGGCGGGAGGCGGCCGGCGCCGACATCGACCTCCACCACGGCCAGGCCCGCGTTCCCGGCCGGGACGGGCTGCAGGACCACCCGCCGATCGTCGGCGCTCGTCTCCAGCGCCTGCCCCCGGTCGCGGACCCGCGCGATGACCGCCGGGGGCACCGCCGACCGCTCCCCGATCCGCGTTCCCCCGGGCATCGTCACGCCGATGCGGTCCCGGCCGCCGGCGGACGCGCCCGCGATCGCCCGGCTCACCGCGGCCGGGTCGCCGGAGGCGACCACGACCGGGAGGACCGCGCCGGCCCGGCGCTGGGCGCGGATGACCGCGCGGTCGGCCGCCGCGTCGCGTACGACCAGGGCGGACGGGATCAGGAAGGCCAGCGCGACCATCGAGGTCACCGCCAGCGCGACCAGCGCGAGGGATCTCCTCACGTCGGGTCCACGAGCTTGAACCCGACCCCGCGCACCGTGTGCAGGTAGCGCGGGGCGGCCGCGGTCTCGCCGAGCTTGCGGCGCAGCCAGGACAGGTGCACGTCGATGGTCTGGTCGTCGCCGTACGGCTGCTGCCACACCTCGGACCGCAGATCGGCGCGCGGGACGACCTCCCCGGCCCGCGAGGC
Organism: Actinoallomurus vinaceus; assembly: GCF_039542055.1. Taxonomy (NCBI): domain Bacteria; kingdom Bacillati; phylum Actinomycetota; class Actinomycetes; order Streptosporangiales; family Thermomonosporaceae; genus Actinoallomurus; species Actinoallomurus vinaceus. The sequence continues at coordinate 26,514 of NZ_BAABHK010000027.1, read as the reverse complement.
CAGGAACGCCAGCAGGTCGAACTCCCGCCGCGTCAGCTCGATGGGCCGCGAATCGAGTTTCACCTCACGCCGGACGACGTCGATGCGCAGCCCGCCGACCTCGATGACCGTGGACTCGCCGCCACCCCGCGCCCGCCGCAGAACCGCGCCGAGCCGCGCCTCGAGCTGATCGATCGTGAACGGCTTGACGACATAATCGTCCGCCCCGGCATTCAGCAACCGGACGACTTCCTGATCGTCGTCACGAGCCGTCACCACGATGACCGGTACCTCGGATACCGCCCGCAGCATCTTGAGCAATTCGAAACCGTCGAGATCAGGCAGTCCGAGATCCAGCAGAACGGCGTCGGGGGGCCGGTCGGAGATATCGCGCAGCGCCTCCCAGGCGGCCCCGACGCTGCGGACGGAGTGACGGCGTTCGGTCAGGTCGTGTACGAGAGCGGTCCGGACATCGACGTCGTCTTCAACTACTAATACCTTCGCCATGACGAAACTGTACTACCGACCCTCTCGCTGAACCTTCTTTGTGCCGGGCGAATAATCGGCGATGACCTGCGAGATCTCGTCGATGTTGGCACTCTTCGCGTATTCGGCGTGCCGTTCGGAGCGATGGGTCCTGGTCCCGTGCGCCGCGGTCGCCGGCAGGGCGACGACGGCCGTGGTGAGCGTGGCGATGTTCGCGACGGCGATGACGAAGATGGTCACCAACCGCGGCTTTCCGGCCATGCGGATGCTCATTGGATCTCCATTTCCGCGAGCGCGCGAAGGGGCCGGGCGGCCGCGGTGCGGCCGCCCGGCCCCCGGCGGTCACTTGCGCACGTTGCCTGCCGCGTCCTGCGTGATCACCATGTTCACGACCTCCCTGCGCAGGCCCGGCGAACCCTCGCCCGGGCCCTGGCCGTTGTCGCCGCAGACCCGGTTCTTCTCCTCGTCGGTCATGGGGCGTTCCTTGAACGTCACGTTGTGCGTGCCGGCGTCCTTGTCGTCGGTCACCGAGCCGCCGACGTACCACTCGTAGTGCGCGTCGCCGTCGTCCGAGGTCTTCACCCGGTCCCCGTAGTTGATCTGCCAGTGACCGTTGACCTTCAGCATCTCCGTGGAGAGCTCGAGCCAGCCGACGTTGCCGGGCTGGACGTGGTGGGTGTCACCGTTCCAGGTCCAGTTGCCCTTGTTCCAGACGTGGCCGTAGCTGGCCTCCACCCCGATCTCGATGGCGTCCCCCAGTTTGAACTTGGGGCCGCCGCTGATCCCGAAGGTGTTCGACTCGTCGACGACGTCGGTGATCTGGTACTGGTGGTCCTGCGCGGCGGTCGTGCAGTTCCAGGCGTATTCGTCGTTCTGCGGGACGTGGAAGTCCGACTGGAACGACTCCTGGCTCTCCGGGACGAACTTGCATCGGTCGGCCTTGTAGGGGACGGTCACGCCGGAGTCGGGGCAGGTGTCGAGCAGATCGCCCGTCACCGTGACCGTCTTCGCGCTCGCCGGCCCGGCCGGAAGAAGCACTCCGGTCCCGACCATCGCGACTCCCGCGAGTGCCACCAGGCCCGCACGTACTCGGTTCATCGAATTCCTCCTCGATGAGTTCTACTGACACCTCCTTTATAGTCAAAAATGGGCGACACTACTTTAGCTGCCACTTAAGAGCCGCATAACGAATTTTGAGGACACGTCTTTCTGGTCCGCTAATTTAAGCCGCCCTAAGGAATGGCGGCCAGACACAAAAAGAATGCCCTCCGCGACGGCGGAGGGCATTCTTTCGATACGGCGTCAGGGGCCTGCGGAGAGCACGGCCGCACGGGCCGCGGCCGCGTCGGCGGCGTCGAGCGCGAGCCGGGCCAGTTCCTCGCATTCGGCACGCTCGTGCGCGGCGAGACGGGCGCGTACGGCGGGCACGCTGCGCGGGCTCATCGACAGTTTCGTGACGCCCAGGCCGACCAGCACCGGCGCGAGGGCGGGATCGGCGGCGGCCTCACCGCACACCCCGACCGGCCTGCCGCCGCGCCCGCCCGCGGCCGCACAGGCCCCGATGAGCTGCAACAGGGCCGGTTGCCACGGGTCGAGCAGGTCGGCGAGGGCGCCCGACTGCCGGTCGGCGGCCAGGGTGTACTGGCTGAGGTCGTTGGTCCCGATACTGAGGAAGTCGGCGACCTCAAGGAGACGCTCGGCCCGCAGCGCGGCGGCCGGGACCTCGACCATCACGCCGGCCGTGTGCAGACCGTACGCCCGGGCCCGCGCGACGAAGTCCTCCGCCTCCACGGGGGTCGACACCATGGGGGCCATGACCCACACGTCCGCGGTCGCACGCTCGGCGGCCCGCGCGATCGCCTCCAGCTGGGTCTCGAGGATGTGCGGCCGGTCCCGGGCCACCCGCAGGCCGCGCACGCCGAGCGCCGGATTCGGCTCCTCCGGGAGGCCGAGGAAGGGCAGCGGCTTGTCCGCGCCGGCGTCCAGGGTCCGTACGACGACGGTGCCCTCCGGGAAGAGGGAGAACACCTCGGCGTACGCGGCGACCTGTTCATCCAGGCCGGGCGCGTCCTTGCGGTCCAGGAAGAGGAACTCGGTGCGGAACAGGCCCACCCCGGTGACCCCGTCGAGGTCCACTCCCCGGAGATCGGCGGCGGACCCGATGTTGACCATGAGGTCGACGGAATGCCCGTCCGCCGTGCGCCCGGGACCGCGCCCGGCGGCGAGCCTGCTCCGCTCGTCGGCCGCCCGCGCGCGTACGGCGGCCGCCTCCTCCTCGCCGACACCCGCGCCGACCCGCCCGGAGGTGCCGTCGACCGTCACCAGCGTGCCGTCCGGGACGTCCAGGATCCCGGCGCAGCCCACGACGGCGGGCAGGCCGAGCGCCCGAGCGAGGATCGCGGTGTGGCTGGTCGGCCCACCGCGCTCGGTGACCAGGGCGAGCACGGTCTCCGGGTCGAGGCCGACCGTGTCGGCGGGCGCGAGGTCGTCGGCGATCAGGACGAACGGGTGCCCGGGGGCAGGCAGGCCCGGCATCGGCCGGCCGAGCGCGGCGGCGATCGCCCGGTGGGCGATGTCGTCGAGGTCGGCCGCGCGTTCGCCGAGGTACCCGCCGAGCGCGGCGAGGATCTCCCGGTGCCGGTCGAAGGTGGTCCGCAGCGCGTGCGGGGCGTCGTCCCCGCTCCGTACGCGCTCGGCCACGCCCTCCCGCAGGGTCGGATCCGCGGCGATCATCGCCTGCGCGGACAGGATGTCGCGGGCCTCGCCGGTGGCCGCGTCCGCGCGGGCCCGCAGGTCGGCCTCGGTGGCCTCCAGCGCCCGTACGGCGTCGGCGAGTTCACCGTCAGGATCGGTGACGGGGCGCGGGTCCGGCAGCGCCGGCGGGGACGCCATCCGCGCCACCGGGCCGGCGGCCAGGCCGGGCCCGACCCCGATCCCGTGCAGGACTCGCGGCGGGGCGTCGAGGTCAGGCATCGGCCGCTTCCTCGGCGTCCAGGTCGCGGGCGAGCAGGGCCGCGAGCGAGTCGAGGGCCGCGTCGGCACCCGGCCCGTCGGCCTCGAGGGTGACCTCGGTGCCGTGCCCGGCGCCGAGGGACAGCACGGCGAGCATGCTGGCGGCCGGTACGGCCGGGCCGTCCCCGACGCGGATGCGCACGGGCACGTCCTGGTCGGCGGCGGCCTTGACGAACAGCGCCGCCGGCCTCGCGTGCAGGCCGGTGCTGGAGGCGATGGCCACGGTACGCGTCGACATGTCTGCTCCTCGTCAGGGCTCGATGGTGACCTTGATCGCGGTGCCTTGGGACACGATGTCGATGCCCTTCAGCACGTCGGTCAGGGGGAGGTGGTGGGTGATCAGGTCGGTGACGGGCACGGCGCCGGTGGCGATGAGGTCCAGGGCGCGGGCGTTGTGGGCGGGGCTGGATCCGTTGGCGCCCACGATCGTCAGCTCGCGGTAGTGCACGAGGTTGGAGTCGAGGGCGATGATCGGGTTGTCCTTGGGCAGCCCGCCGAAGAAACTGATCCGGCCCTGGCGCGCGGTCATCTGCAGGGCCTGTTCCTGGGCTGCGCCGGAGGCCGCGGCGGTGATGACCACGTCGGCGCCCCGGCCGTTCGTCAGCTTCAGCACCTGGTCGACGACGTCGGTGCCGGTCAGCGCCGCGTCGGGGTGCACCCGTTCGGCAGACATGGCCAGGCGTTCGGCGTTGAGGTCGGCCAGGAAGATCCGTGCGGCGCCGCGGGAGCGGGCCAGGCGGACGTGCAGGCAGCCGATCGGCCCGGCGCCGATCACCACCACGTCATCGCCCTCCCCCACCCGGGCCAGTTCCTGGCCGTTGAGGACGCAGGCGAGCGGCTCGGCGACGGAGGCCTCGGCGAAGCCGACACCGTCGGGGATGCGGTTCAGGCCGTCGACGGCCAGAACCTTGGCGGGCACGATGGTGTACTCGGCGAAGCCGCCGTCGTAGTGGTAGCCCATCGACTCCTGGTTCGGGCACACGGTCATGTGCCCGCGGCGGCACTCCTCGCAGTGCCCGCAGGGGATCGCGGCGATCACCTGCACCCGGTCCCCGGGCCGCCATCCGGTCACGCCGTCGCCGACCTCGGCGATCTCGCCGGCGATCTCGTGGCCCATGACGCGAGGCGGGCGGATGTGGTGGTGGCCGTACTTGGAGATCTTGACGTCGGTGCCGCAGGTGGAACAGTTCCGCACCCGGACCTTGACCTCGCCCGGACCGGGAGTCGGCTCGGGCGCCTCCTCCAGGCGGATGTCTCCGGGGGCGTGGAATCGGGCGACCTTCACTGGGGAACCTCCTGTGCGGCCGGCTGCAGCAGCCGGATCACCTCATCGACATTCGCGCTCTCTCGCAGCGCGCGGGCGCTGTCCGGATCGAGCAGGATCTGGGCCAGCTCTGAGAGCAGCCGGACGTGCCCATCACCTTTGGCGGCGATCCCGACGCACAGCTTCACCAGGTGCCCGTCCCAGTCGACTCCGTCGGGGAAGCGCAGCACGCAGATCGCGTCGTGGCGTACGGCGTCCTTGCCGGCGAGCGTGCCGTGCGGGATGGCCACGCCCTCCCCCACGTAGGTCGGGACCGAACGCTCCCGTTCGACCATCGCGTCGATGTACGAGGCGTCGACCGCCCCCACGCCCTCGAGTGCGTGTCCGCATTGGCGGATCGCATCGTCCCGGTCGGCCGCGACCGCATCCAGGCGTATCGCGGCGCGATCGAGCAGGTCAGGCATTGATCTCGCTCCCATTCTTGATCGCGGTCACCAGGCGGGTCACCGCCGGGTCGCCCAGGAACACCTGGAAGGTGATGATCGGGGTGTCCGGGGCCGAGGCCTTGGCCCGCGCGCCCAGCCCGGCGTGACAGACCACGACGTCCGCGTCGCCGGGGATGGAGTTGACCGGGGTGTGCTCCACGGTGACCGCGGACTTCCGCAGTTCCTTGCGCAGCTGGCTGGCCAGCATGACGCTGCTGCCCATGCCCGCGTCGCAGGCCACGACGAGCTTCTTGACGTCCTTACCGTTCATCTTCCTCACGCTTCCTGGGGTTCGGGGCGGGCGGCGGGCCGCTCGACGTCACCGGCCGTGCTCTCCGGGGCCGACTCGTCGGGCGCGGCGGCAGTCCCATCTTCGGCGGTCTCCTCCGCGGACTCCGCGAGCCGGCCGAAGCCCAGCAGAGCCGAGCCGACGGCGAAGGACACGGCCGCGGCGACGATCACACCCGCGAAGACGCCGAACCAGCCGCCCTTCGGAGTCTCGGCCGCGTACGCGAAGATGCTGCCCGGCGACGGGGTGGCGACCAGACCGGCGCCAGTGATCATGAAGGTTCCGATGCCCGCGGCGCCGCCGGCGATGGAGGCGAGGATGAGCCGCGGCTTCATGAGCACGTACGGGAAGTAGATCTCGTGGATGCCGCCGAGGAACTGGATGACGATCGCGGCGGGCACGCTGGGCCGCAGCGCCTTGGGTCCGAACAGCAGGTAGGCCAGCAGGACGCCCAGGCCGGGTCCGGGGTTGGACTCCAGCATGAACAGGATCGACTTGCCGTGGTTCACGGCCTCGGCGACGCCGAGCGGTCCGAGCACGCCGTGGTTGACCGCGTTGTTGAGGAACAGCACCTTGGCCGGTTCGATCAGCACCGAGGCGAACGGCAGCAGATGATGGTGGATCAGCCACTCGACGCCGTGGCCCGCCGCCGACGTCACCTGGCGGACGATGGGAGCGACGCCCCAGACGCCGAAGACGGCCAGGGCACCGCCGATGATGCCTGCGGTGAAGTTATCCACCAGCATCTCGAAGCCGGCCTTGGTCCGGTCGGCCGTGAATTGGTCGACCTTCTTCAGCACGTACGCCGCGAGCGGGCCGAGGATCATCGCGCCGAGGAACATCGGGATCTTGGCGCCGACGACGACGCCGACGGTGGCGACCGCGCCGACGACGGCCCCGCGCTGGCCGTGGACCATCCGGCCGCCGGTGTAGCCGATGAGCACCGGCAGGAGCAGCGTGATGATCGGGTCGACGAGGGCGGCGAACTGCTTGTCCGGCAGCCAGCCGGTCGGGATGAACAGGGCGGTGATGAGGCCCCAGGCGATGAAGGCCCCGATGTTGGGCATCACCATGCCGGCCAGGTAGCCGCCCAGGCGCTGGATCTGGGCCTTGATGCCGGTTCCGGTGACGGTGGGGGTGTACGCAGTGGCCATAAGGGCCTCCTACTAGTGCCGTGTCGAGCAAACCTTGGTCGTGTAAGCGGCCTGGGGCGGTCGGGCCGGATAGCCATGGATCAGTGGCGGTGCTGTTCTGTCGTAGGCACGTGCTGTAATCGCTCCGTGCCTCGACGTGTTGATCCGGATGCTCCCCGGGTGGTGCTGCGCACCGCCCGGGTGGGCCTGCGTGTCACAGCCGGCCAGCGGCGGCGGTGCTTCGGACTGCTCCTGGCAGCCGGGGACGCGTGGGCGTGTGTGCTGGACATGAACCGGTGGCGGCGTCAGCGCGGCCTGTATGGCATCACGAACTTCCAGCAGTTGTGCCGCGAACTCCACAAGGCCGGGCCGGGCGTGTTCGGGGAGCTGAACTCCCAATGCGCCGAAGGGGTGCTGCGCCGCTACAGCGACGCATGGTTCGCCGCCGCCAAACGCCGCAAGAATGGTGATGCCACCGCGAGGTTCCCCCGGCGCAAACGCCGTCTGGTCCCCGTGCGGTTCCGGTACGGCTGCTTCGTCATCGAGGATCAGCGGGTGCGGCTGGCGACCGCACGAGGGCATCCGCCCCTGTGGGTGCGACTTGACCGGGAGGTGCCCTACCCCGCCGAGCAGATCCGGTCGGTCACCCTCCTCAACGAAGGCCGCAGGCTGTTCGTCGAGATGACCGCCGAAATCCCCGTCGCTACCTACCCGCCCGGATGTGAACCCGACTCGAGTCGGATGGCCGGAGTGGATCCGGGAGTGATCCATCCGTTCGCGGTGGCCGGACCCGACGGAGAAGGCCTGGTCGTATCGGGCCGCGCGATCCGCGCCGAGACCCATCTGCACCTCAAAGACACCAAACACCGCCGACGCACGGTCGCCAAACGGGCACCCAAGCCGGGGCAGGCCGGGTCGCGACGGTGGCGTAAATACCGCGCCCGCCAGCGGAAACTCGAAACCCGCCACAAACGGCGCGTCAAGCAGGCGCAGCATGAGGCCGCCAAGACCGTGGTCACCTGGGCTGCCCAGCGCCGGATCGGGACCCTGGTAGTCGGTGACCCGCGCGGGGTGCTGACGTTGAAGGTCGGGCGACGGCACAACAAACGCGTTCAGGACTGGCGGATCGGCCAGATGCTCCGCTATCTGAAGGACAAGGCCGAACAGGCCGGGATCCGCGTCGTCCTCGTGGACGAGCGTGGGACCTCCTCGACCTGCCCAGCCTGCGACCGGCGGGTTCCCAAACCCCGGGGCCGCCAGTTCAGGTGCATGCATTGTGGTTTCAGTGGGCACCGCGACTTGGTCGGCGGCGCTAACATCGCCCGACGTGGACCGGGCGGCACCATCACCACCAACAAGAACCCCTTCCCGGTGGTGATCACGCACCGTCGAGCCGGACGGCACCTCCCCGGTACCGAACCAGCCCGGCGTGACCCAAGACGACGCCCCCATCACGGCACCGTCAACGGGTCCCATGGCCGGCCGCGGCCCGCCCCACCACCCGGTGGGGAGTCGCTCGCCCCAGGCGAGGATCAACAACATGGTCTAATCACCAACGTTCGTTGACGCGGCACTAATGAATCGAGATCTGCATGTTCAGGCGATGAGCGACCGGCCGAGGTCCGGACGCGTATGGATGCGGACGATGTCGCGCCGGATGTCCTCGGGGCGCGGCATCCGGCTGGCGGGCAGGCACACGGCGGCGGCCCCCCACGCCAGCCCTTCGGCGAGCGCCGGGGCCCCCCGAGCTCCGGCGGCCAGGAATCCGGCGAGCAGCGCGTCGCCCGCGCCCACGGTGCTCCGCGGCGCGGCGACCGGCGCCTCGCCGATCGTCACTCCTTCCTCTTCGACGAGCACGGCGCCGTCCGCGCCGAGGCTCGCGAGCACGGTCCGGGCGCCGCGATCGCGCAGCTCCTCCGCCGCCTCGATGACGTCGCCCAGGCTGCCGACCGGGCGCCCGACGGCCTCGGCCAGCTCCTCGCGGTTGGGTTTCACGAGAACGGGCTTCGCCTCCAGTGCCGCGAGGAGGGCGGGCCCGCTGGTGTCGACGGCGACCCGTACCCCGGCGGCGGTGAAGAACTCACACAACCGGGCGTAGATCTCGGTGGGCACGCCCGGCGGCAGGCTGCCGCACGTCACCACCCAGCTCGCGCCTTCTGTCGCGGCGAGCACCATGTCGGCGACGGCGTCCAGCTCCGCCCGGGACAGGGGCTCGCCCGGTTCGTTCAGCTTGGTGACGACGCCGTCGGGCTCGACGATCGTCACGTTCGACCGGGTCCGGCCGGCCGCCGGCACCGCACGGAGCGGTATGCCGTCGGTTTCCAGCAGGTGGACGAGCTGGTCCCCGTCCGCCCCACCGGCCGTCACCACCGCGACCGTCGGCACGTCGTTCGCCAGCAGCGTGCGGGAGACGTTGACCCCCTTGCCGCCCGGGTCGAGCCGCACGGAGGTGGCACGGATCACCGCACCCGTGACGAGGCGGTCCACCTCGATCGTGCGGTCCAGGCTCGGGTTGAGCGTCAGTGTGACGATCACGTGTTGGTTCACCGCCGTTTCGTCTGTGTTTCTATGTGTTTACGCCCATGTCCGTTGCATCGTCAAGGGGTGACCACGGACGTTCTTCTGTGAAGGGCCGAACCCCCCGCAGGCCCGGGAACGATCGGGCGGCGACCAGGGATCGCCTGCCCCAGACCTACGGGTTGATGGGCGTGACGTGCGGGAACGCGATCTTGCAAGTGCATCGATCGGGGGATCGTCATGGCCACATACCTGCCGACTCCCACGCCACACGGATTGTCAATTCCGATGCCGATCAGCCTCTGCTCTTGTGATCAACCTCGATCATGTGTTGAGGTGTGGTCGCATTTTTGGTCATCCGTCGAGCAGATGTCTTGGTGACCGAAAACGCTAACCGAATGTAGTCAGTCATGCACGCCGCTACGTGCGGTGTCCAGTGCCTGACTATCGGCGATCGCATTGGAGGCGGCTCGGCTTTGGGGCACATGGAGAACGGGACGTACATACCCCTGATCGCTTATCTGATCTCATGCCTCGGCTGCGGGCTGGGCCTGGTCTGCACCACTCAAGCCCGGGTCGGCACCCGCACTTCCCGTAACTTCTGGCTGGCCTTGTCAGCGGTGTCGATCGGCGGCACCGGAATATGGGGCATGCATTTCACTGGAATGCTCGGGGTCACGGTTCATGGTTCGCCGGTCAGGTGGGACGTCCTATTGACGGTCGCGAGCCTCCTCATTGCCGTTGCGATCGTTGGAGTCGGCGTATTCCTGGTCGGCTACGGCGCGTCCGGCCCGCGAACGCTGCTCTTGGCCGGCCTGATCACCGGAGGCGGCGTCGCGGCAATGCACTATACGGGCATGGCAGCGATGCGGATGCAGGGGTCGACCAGATACAACGTCCCGCTTGTGGTGCTGTCCGTGGTGATCGCAGTTGGAGCGGCGACCGCGGCGCTGTGGATAACCAAAAATATCCGACGCAAATTGGCCATGGCCGCCGCGGTGCCGATCATGGGATTGGCCGTGTGCGGCATGCATTACACCGGTATGGCCGCCACCAGCGTGGCATTGAACGCCAATGCGCCGATGCCGGGCGGTGTGGAGACTTCGACTCTCTTGTGGCCCTTGACAATCTGGATAATTATTCTCCCTATCATTATCCTGATGGCCCTCGTGATGCTCCCCTCCGGGGAAGAAGTCCTCGAAAATCAGCACTACGAGGAGCTCATCGCCCGGCTGAACAACAAGTAGCGGACGAAGAATCGGGCCCACTGGCCGTGCGGCCCGGCCACCAGGGCCAGGACCGCCGCACGAGCCCTGGGTTGACGGCATCGGGGGCGGGAATGTGACCTGATGAGCGCATTGATCGGGGGATCATCGTCATGGCTACGTACATGCTGCTCTGTAAGTGGACGGACATGGGACGCCGCGAGGTGGCGACGCTGCCCGACCGGGTCACCGAGGTCACCAAGACCTTCGAGGAGATGGGCGGGAAGGTCCTGGGCGCCTACCTGAGCATGGGGCGGTACGACCAGGTCGTCCTCATCGAGGCACCCGAAGACGAGGTCGCCGCCAAGTTCGCGGTCTTCGTCGCGGGCCGCGGTTACGCCGAGACCGAGACGTTGCGCTGCTTCTCCATGAACGAGATGCGCCGTCTCGTCTGAACCCGGTGGCCCACCTGGCTCAGTTGGCCCAGCGGGCGATGCCCAGTGCCGCGGCACGTACGGCGGAGGCGAGCCGGTCGACAGCGGCCCGAGCGTGCGCCACGATGCCGAGTGCGGCGCGGACTCGACCGTCCAGGCCGAGGATCGGGGTTGCGACGGACACCGCTCCCAAGGTCATCTCCTCATAGGAGTAGGCGCCTCGACCGCGCGGGCCTCACCGCGCCGTCACGAGCATCGAGGAGCCTCAATGACTGGGCAGCACACTGGTTTCTCCGAGGACGACGCAGCGGAGATCGTCGCCGAGAGCTTCGCCGGCACTCCGAACCCGCGCCTGAAGCGGGTGATGACGAGCCTCGTCGAGCACCTGCACGCGTTCGTGAGGGATGTCGAGCCCACCGAGGCGGAGTGGCAACAGGCGATCGACTTCCTCACCGCCACCGGGCACATGTGCGACGCCACCCGCCAGGAGTTCGTCCTGCTGTCCGACGTGCTCGGGGTGTCGATGCTGGTCGACGCGATCAACAACCGGAAATCCGCGCCCGCGACCGACACCACCGTCCTCGGCCCGTTCCACATGGTCGAGTCCCCGCCGCGTGAGCTGGGCGCGAACATCTCACTCGACCACAACGGTGAGCCCTGTGTGTTCGCCGGGCAGGTCCGATCGTCCGACGGGACACCGCTGCCCGGAGCACGGGTCGACGTGTGGCAGGCCAACGGAGCCGGCTACTACGACGTCCAGCAACCCGAGGTCCAGCCCGAGCGCAACCTCCGGGGACTGTTCGTCACGGACGAGCACGGCCGTTTCTGGTTGCGGACCGTTGTTCCCCGCTACTACCCGATCCCACGACGGGCCGGTCGGCCGACTACTCGGCGCCACCGAGAGGCACCCCAACCGTCCGGCGCACATCCACACCATCGCCGAAGCCGACGGGCACGCTTCGCTCACCACCCACGTCTTCGTCGAGGGCAGCCCGTACTTGGACTCCGACGCGGTGTTCGGGGTGAAGGAGTCGCTGATCCGACCGTTGACGGTCGTTGACGATCCGCTTCGCGCCGAGCACTACGACGTCGCTAATCCCTTCCGGCTCCTCGAGTTCGACATCGTCTCGGACCGGGTGCGGCCATGAACCGCGACTTCGTCCACGAGAGCCGTCCCGGCCGGGTCGTCTTCGCGATGGGGGCGAGAGCCCGCCTCGCACGCCACAATGCACGTGCCGGTCGCGGACGCGCGGCCCGCCTCACTTCTTAGCGGCGTTGAGCATGTCCCGCACCCGCGTGACCTCCCACGGGGCGTCTTCCACGGGCCAGGTCGCGCTCAGCTCCTCAAGCATGGCGCGATGGTCCTCGATGACCTCTTCCCACATCAGCCCCCACGCCGCAGCCGCTTGAACCTCTACCTCGGGGCAACGCGTCGCCCGGACGAGCGCGTCCACGGAGTTGGTCCCCGGAGACTCGTCCAGCAGTTCCAGTGCCCTGACGCGGTCGTTCAACGGCATGTTCTCGTCGCAGGCGACACTCTCAAGCGCCTCGACGAGTCGTAGGTCAGCCTCCTCCGCGTCCTTGAACACCGCTTCCACCGCATCGAGAGCCCGCTCTCGAACGAGATCGCTTGTGGCGGCCGCCACGACCTCGGCGAGCAGGGACGGCTCTTCCGCTGCCACGACGTCCAGCGCCGACAGTGCGGTGAGGTGCTTGGCCTCGGGCCCGTACACGCGGCTGAGCTCGGCCGGTGAGGGAGGCTGCCGCAGCACCTCCCGGATGCGGTCCAGGACGAGTGCCCTCTCCGGTTCACGTGCTTCTTCGCCGCCCCGCTTCACGGCGCCGTCGGGACTCCACCAGTGGTCGAGGGCGATGCCCACGGCCGCCTGGTCGTCGCTTTCGAGTAGCGCGCGAAGCGCCTGGTGATATGACTCGTCCACCGTGGGAGCCCTCAGCCTTTTGTGGGCGCGATACAGGTCCGGGTCCGCCAGCCGGTGTTCTTCCCAGTGAACGCTGTGCGGCTTGCCGAAGATCAGCTCAATGGGGTCCTCGCCCCAGGGGTACTGGGGAGGCCGGTCGCCCCAGCTCTCCGCGACCTCCTCCAGGATGGCGCGGTGCCGATCCAGGCCTCCCGTCCTGACCAGGAAATAGGACGCGTGGGCCTGCACCTTCGGCTCACCCTCGCGGAGCGCCCGGAGGAGAATGTCGTCCGCGTCCGCGCCGAGGCTGTCGGCCAGGACACGGATCGCCGTCTCCTTCGTGATGTAGAAGCCGACGGACGGGTCGAAGATCAGGTCACCCAGGGCGGCGACGAGCCTCTTGTCCTTCACCTCGGCCTCGTCGAGCACGCCGTAGGCCATCCAGATGGCCTCCTTGCGCACCGCGTCCGAGTCCGTGCGCGTGAGAACGTCCAGCAGGACGTCGGCATCGCCGGGCTCGGCGTGCCGCGCCCCGATCATGTTCAGGGCGCTCACTTCGGCGGGAGACATCGGCCGCCGGAGCACCTCACGAGCGCGGGCCAGCACCTCGGGCAGGTAGGCCTCGGCACGTTCCTCGTCCTCCAGGACACGACGCAGCCCCTCCGAGGACTCGTAATGGTCGAGCGCGATGCCCACGGCGACCGGGTCCTCGCTGCGGAGCAGGGTGGCGAATGCTCGCAGGCATCCCTCGTCGCTGAGCGGGAACCTCAGCTCGTCATGGGCCTCCTGGAGTACCGGATCGTCCAGCTCGGCGTCTTTCCAGTAGGTGCTGTGGAAGCCCTCGACCGCTTCGCGAATGTGCTCGGCCCCCCAACCCGCGTCCTCCGGCCAGGACTCCGCGAGCCGCCTGACGCGGTCGCGGTGGACGCGGAGCCGCAGGGGCGTCGCGAGACAACCCGCCGCGCACACCTGGAGTTCCAGTTCGGACGACTCACTGAGACGGACGATGAGGTCCTCGACCTGCGGGAGATCGAGATCGTCCAGGGCGTGCACGGCGTCCTTGCGATCCCGCACATCGAGGCCCTCGTCCAGCACCATGGCGCTGATCAGCGCCAGCAGCCGCCGGTTCGGCTCCTCGCCCTCCGCGAGGGCGGTGCCGGCCGCGAGAAGCGCCATCTCCCGCACCTCGGCATCCGGGGCCCCTTCGAGGGCGTCGGCGATCAAGTCCGCGTCCTCCTCCTCGGCGAGATGCAACATCACGGTGAGAGCGCTCGCGTGGCTGCGGCCGGACGGAGGTTGCCCAAGGAGGTCTCGGGCGGCGAAGCGCACCTCATTGGCCAGCGGCCAGTAGGGGTTGTCCACACCCCACCTGGTGTCCGCCTGCGCCGACTGGTAATCGTCCAGAGTCCCGCAGACGACGTCGATGTCGTCGCTCTCCAGCCGGGCGCTGAACTCGCCGAGGCGGGACTTCTCGTCGTCGCTCACGAGGCCCCCTTCATGATCATCTCTCCAGGCTGGCAGAGCCGCCCGGGCCGTGTCTCCCGCATTTCCGATCACCCCGTCCCGGCTCCCTGGAAGTGGTCAGGGTGCCGAACTCGGCGCGCGCGAGATCGGCCGAGAAGCCGGTGCACCCGTCCACGTTGGCCGAGGCGGTCACCAGGCACGAGGGGCACCAGGTGCGGCCAGGCAGAGCAGGACGCGTACGGTTCAGGCACGCTGGGCGGCGAAGGGGCCGCCGGCGCCGAAGGCCAGGGCGGCGAAGCGTTCGCCGATGCGGCGGTGGGTGGCGGCGTCCGGGTGGAGCTGGTCGGGCAGCGGCAGCTCGGCGAAGTCCGCCTCGCCGTAGAGTTCACGGCCGTCGAGGTAGTGCAGACGAGGGTCGTCGGCCGCCCGCTGCTTCACGATGCGGGAGAGCTCCTCGCGGATGACGCCCAGGGTCAGTTTTCCGGCGACGATCTCCGCGGGGTCGCCCGCGGCCCGGAACGCCAGTCTCCCCTCGCTGAGCTTGCTGAAATCCGGAGCGGTGGGGCCGGGGGTGTCCTCGTGGATGGGGCAGAGGATCGGCGAGACCACGAGCAGAGGCGTGGTGGGGTGGCCTTCGCGGATGGTGTCGAGGAAGCCGTGCACGGCCGGGATGAACGCGCGGAGGCGCATCAGGTCGGTGTTGACCAGGTTGATGCCGATCTTGACACTGATCAGGTCCGCGGGGGTGTCGCGCAGGGCGCGGGCGGTGAAGGGGTCGAGCAGGGCGCTGCCGCCGAAACCCAGGTTGATCAGTTCCGCGTCGCCGAGGGAGGCGGCCAGCGCCGGCCAGGTCATGGTGGGGCTCTCGGCGTCGGAGCCGTGGCTGATCGAACTGCCGTGGTGCAGCCACACCCTGCGCTGCCCGGGCGGCGCGGCCTCGACGGGGGCGTCCGTGCGCAGGGCCACCAGCTCGGTGATCTCGTTGTACGGCAGCCAGATCTCGACGTCCTTCACCCGCTCGGGCAGATCGGTGAACCGGACGGTGCCGACCGGGCCCGGCCGGGTCTCCGCGGACCCGGTGGTCATGTCGATCATCAGGACGTTGCCGCCGGTCGTACCGGCCCGGCCGGCCAGGCGGCCGTCGACGAGCAGATCGTAGACGCCGTCCGGACGGGGCGGGGCGCCCTCGTAGGCGTTCTTGGTGCGGAGCGTGTCCAGCTCGATGGCGGTGGCCCGGGTGCGGAACACCAGCCGTACGCCGGAGGGCTGGGCCTCCACCATGGCCAGCTGCCCGTCTGCGCCCTGCGCGCGGGCCCGCGCGGGCAGCCGGTGCGGCAGTAGGCCGTGCTCGGTGCGCTCCACCTCGAGCGCGCCGCGAAGGAGCTCCGCGGTGACGGGCGTGGTGATCCAGTCCGTCGCCCCGGGCGCGGCGTCGTGCTGATGGTTCACGATCTCAACCTTTCGGCTTGCGGGTCACCAGTCGCCGGGGAGCCGTCCGCCGTACCAGCGCTCGATGAGCTGACGGGCGATGGAGACCCGTCCGGGCAGCCGGATCTCCTTCGACTCCGTCGCCGCCTTGAGCTCCTCGCGGGTGTACCAGCGGGCGCCGCTGATCTCGTCTTCGTCGATGCGGATCTCCTGCCCGGCGTCGGCCACCGCGACGAAGCCGAGCATGAGGCTGCGGGGCAGTGGCCAGGGCTGGCTGCCGAGGTAGCGGCAGTCGCGCACGGTGACGCCGACCTCCTCGTGGACCTCGCGGGCGACCGCCTGCTCCAGCGACTCGCCGGGCTCGACGAACCCGGCGAGGATCGACACGCGGTCCGCCGGCCACCGGGTGCCGCTGGCGAGCAGGATCCGCTCGCCGTCGTGGACCAGCATGATCACGGCCGGGTCCGTACGAGGGAAGTGCTCGGATCCGTCGACCGTGCAGATCCGGGTGTGGCCCGCCGAGGCGAGTGTCGTGAGCGCCCCGCAGCGCGGGCAGTGCGTGTGCGTGGCGTGCCAGTTCTGCAGGGCGACGGCCTGGGTGAGCAGCCCGGCGTCCCGATCGCTGAGCGCGGCCCCCACCCGCCGCAGGTCGGCGGGCTCGGTGCCCTCGATCGCGGGCAGGGTCGCCGAGACGGCGAAGTAGACGACCCCGTCCGCGTCGGCCCCGAGCAGGTACCGCTCCCCGGCCGGGGCCTCTGCCGGGCCGAGGAGGACCAGGGCCGGTCCCGGCCGGACCAGCGCGGTGCCCCGCTCGACGACCACGACGCGGGTCCGCGCGTCGGCCCACGCGGTGGCCAGCCATTCCTCGTCGCGGCGGCGCTCCCCCACGCGGTCGAGCGTGCTGCGGGAGAGCGCCAGCCAGTCGAGTGCTTCCAGCGATTCGGTCACGGCGGGGCCCTCTCTCAGAGGCTGACGGCGAACTCGTCCCAGAGGTACGCGGCGGCCTCCGCGCCCTTGAGCAGCAGCGGCATCTCGACCTTCTCGTTGGGCGCGTGGATGCGGTCGTCGTCCAGCCCGACGGCGACGAACACGAGCGGCGCCTCCAGGATGTCGGCGAGGTCGGCCTCCGGGCCGCTGCCGCCCTCGCGGGTGAACAGCACCTCCGTGCCGAACGCCTTCTCCATCGCCCGCTTGGCCGCCAGCACGCCGGGCGAGTCGATCGGCGAGAAGCACGGCCGCACGCCCGGGCCCGGGATGCGGACCTCCGCGCGGATGCCCGGCGGGGTGTGCTCTGCGACGTACTTGCGGACCGCCTCGTGCACTCGCGACGGGTCCTGCCCGGCGACGAGCCGGAACGACAGCTTGGCGTGCGCCTCGCGCGGCACGATCGTCTTGCCGCCGGGGCCGGTGTGGCCGCCCCACATGCCGTTGATCTCGGCGGTCGGCCGGGCCCAGATGCGCTCCAGGGTGGTGAAGCCCTCCTCGCCGTACGCGGCGCCGGACCCGCCCGCCGTCGCGAGCCACTCCCGCTCGTCGAAGGGGAGCTTGGCGAACAGCGCCCGCTCCTCCTCGGTGAGCTCCACGAGGCCGTCGTAGAAGCCGTCGAGGGTGACCCTGTTGTTCTCGTCGTGCAGGCCGGCGAGCAGCGTGGTCATGGCGTGCAGCGGGTTGGGCACCGCGCCGCCGAAGGAGCCGGAGTGCAGGTCGATCGACGGGCCGTACAGCGAGACCTCCGCCTCGGTGAGGCCGCGCATGCCGGTGCACATCGACGGGACCTCGGCGGACCACATCGTGGTGTCGCTGATGACGATCGCGTCGCAGGCCAGGCGGTCCTTCTTGGCGCGCAGCAGGTCGGCGAAGTGCGGAGAGCCGGACTCCTCCTCGCCCTCGATCAGCATCTTGATCGTGACGGGCGGGGCGGTACGGCCGCTCGCCGCGAGGTTCGCCTTGAGCCCGAGCGTGTGGAAGAAGACCTGGCCCTTGTCGTCGGACGAGCCCCGGCCGATCAGCTGCTCGCCCTTCTCCACCGGGGAGAACGGCGAGGTCTCCCACTCCTCGAGGGGCTCGACCGGCTGCACGTCATGGTGCCCGTACACGACGACCGTGGGCGCGCCGGCGTCCTCGGCCGGCCACTCGGCGAACACCGCCGGCAGCCCCCCGGTCTCCCAGATCTCCACGGTCGGGAAGCCGGTGTCGCGCAGGTGCTCGGACAGCCACTCGGCGGAGCGCCGTACGTCGTCGACCCGCTCCGGGTCGCCGGAGATCGACGGGATCGCCAGCCACTCCTTCAGCGCGTCGAAGAACCCGCTCGCGTTCGCGTCGATGTAAGCACGTGCGTCCATGGGCAGCTTTCTGGCAGGAAGAAGGTCCTCTGGCACTCTAGTCCGGTGTCCGTCTACATCGATCGCCCCCTCTGGCCCGCGCGCGGTCGCCTCTGGTCGCACATGGTCAGCGACGTGTCGTACGAGGAACTGCACGCGTTCGCCGACCGGCTGGGCGTGCCGCGCCGGGCGTTCGACCGGGATCACTACGACGTGCCGGCGGAGGTGTACGACGCGGCGATCGGCCTGGGCGCGACGCCGGTCGGCTCCCAGGAGCTGGTGACCCGGCTCATCGGGTCGGGGCTGCGCCGCCGGAAGTCGCAGGTCAGGCGCGGCCCAGCAGCATGAGCTCGGTCTCGAGGTTGTGGCGGGCGGCGGTCTCCCACCGCTCGCGGCCCGGTGCCGTACGGAACAGCGCGGGCGCGTCGAGCAGGCCGCGCAGCACGTCGGCGCGGCCCTGCCGGAACGCCTCGTCCGGGATCGCGGCGTACTCCTCGCGCACGGCCGCGGCGTACGCGGCGTAACGCTCCGGGTCGGCGGCCAGGATCGCCAGGTCGGCGTCGTTGAGGACGGCGCCGTTGCGGTCCCCGGGCTCCGGGTCGTGCGCCGCGGTCATCCGGACCAGCCGGGCGACCTCCGCCACGGTCTCGGGCGGCAGGTCGGTGTCGGCGAGCATGCGCTCGGCGAGGACGGCGCTGCGCTCCTCGTTGTCGGCGTGCAGGGGCTGGTAGACCGCGTCGTGGAACCACGCCGCGAGGCGTACGGCGTCGGCGTCGTCGGCCTCGCCGGCCAGCTCGTCGATCCGGTCGAGGACCTCGGCGAGGTGCTCGGCGGTGTGGTAGCGGCGGTGCGGTTCCTCGTAGCGGCGGATCAGCTCGGCACCGAGGACCTCGGGGCCGGGCCACCGGGTGAGCAGGCTCATCACACGGCCCTCGCGGTCCAGCGACCGCCGGACCTGTCGATGGTGATGGGGTGGTCGAAGCACGCGCTGATCAGGTCGGTGGTCAGCACGTCGTCGGCGGGTCCGGAGGCCAGCACGCGCCCCTGCCGCAGGAGGATCGCGTGGGTGGTGCTGGCGGGCAGCTCCTCGAGGTGGTGCGTGACGAGGACGCTGGTCAGCGACGGCTGCGCGCGCCGGAGCTGGTCGATGGAGGGCAGGAGCTGCTCGCGGGCGGCGACGTCGAGGCCGGTGGCCGGTTCGTCGAGGAGCAGCAGGCTCGGCCGGGGCATGAGGGCCCGCGCGATCAGGGTGCGCCCGCGTTCGCCGTGCGAGAGCGTCGGCCAGCGGGCGTCGCGGCGGGCGGTCAGGCCGAGCAGGTCGATCAGCTCCTCGGCGCGGTCGAACTGCTCCGGCGTGGGCTTCCAGTGCGGCACCAGCTCGATCGACCCGGTCGCACCGGTCAGGACGACCTCCTGGACCGTACGCGCGGACCGGAGCGGATGATGCGGGTTGACGTGACCGATCCAGGCGCGCAGCTCGCGGACGTCGATCCGGCCGAGCCGGTGGCCGAGGATCTCGACCTGCCCGCTCGTCGGATGCTGGTAGGCGCCGACGAGGCTGAGCAGCGTGGACTTCCCGGCGCCGTTGGCGCCGAGGAGGGCCCAGTGCTCGCCCTCGTGGACGGTGAGCGACACGTCGTCGAGCAGCGCCCGGTGATCCCGGACGAAGCGCACGTCTTCCACACGCAGCACAGGAGTCATCGACAGCGAGCGTACATAAGGCCGACACGCACGGGTGCGGCTGGTTGCGCCCGCGGGCCGGCCGCGCCACTATGGTCACTCGATCGACTTAGGTAAGCCTAACCTCACCGTTCGGGAGACTCGTGCGGCTCTACATCGTGGCGGGCAAGCGTACCGACTCCGTCGCCCACGGCTTCCTGCCCGCGGCGGCCTCGCTCGGCCTCGACGTCACCCTGCTCACGGACCGGCCCTGGCCGGAGGAGACCGTGCGGTGCGACGTCACCGACTTCCGCGCGATCATCGACGCGGTCTCCCGGCGCGAGGCTCCCGCCGCGATCTTCTCCAACAGCGACCACCTGCAGGCGCCCACCGCCCTCGCCGCCGAGTACTTCGGGCTGCCGGGCAAGGACTGGCGCGCCGCGCTCCGCACCAAGAACAAGGCGCTCATGCGCCGCGCGCTCGGTGGCGTCTTCGCCGTCGAGCTGCTGCCCGGCCAGGAGTCCCCCGCCCTCGCCGACGCCCCGTACCCGCTGGTGGTCAAGCCACGCGAGGGCGTCGCCAGCGAGGACGTCTTCCTCGTCCGGGACGCGGCCGAGCTCGCCGCGCGCTGCCGCGAGATCTGGGACCGGCGGCCGGGCGCGCTCGTCGCCGAGGAGTACCTCCCCGGCGACCTGCACACCCTGGAGACGCTGAACGGCCGGGTCCTCGGCGGGTTCCGCACGACGCTGTCGCCGCCCCCGCACTTCATCGAGGAACGCCTCGACTGGGCGCCGCCGCCGTACGCCGGCCAGGTCCTGGACGCGCTCCGGCGGCTCGGGGTCGGCTTCGGCGCCTGCCACACCGAGTACGTCGTCCATGAGGGCCGGGCGCGGATCGTCGAGGTCAACTACCGGATCATCGGCGACCACTGTGACTTCCTGCTCGGCGAGCTGCTCGGCGCGCCGGTCTTCGCGTGGGTGCTCCGCGCTCACCTGGGCGAACCGGTGCCCGAGCCGCCGGCCGCCACCGGGCACGCGGCGGTCGACTCGGTGATCGCGGACCGGTCCGG
The DNA here is from genome assembly GCF_039542055.1 of Actinoallomurus vinaceus. Taxonomy (NCBI): domain Bacteria; kingdom Bacillati; phylum Actinomycetota; class Actinomycetes; order Streptosporangiales; family Thermomonosporaceae; genus Actinoallomurus; species Actinoallomurus vinaceus. Next base: position 5,850 of record NZ_BAABHK010000027.1, on the reverse strand, counting down.
CACGCTCACCACAGCGCCCGGACGGCAGGAGTTCGAGGATGACGGCGTGCGGGTGGCCTACTGGCCGGTCCGCGCGGCCGGTGACGTGATCGAGCGGAGCCGCACCAACCGCGACTATCTCGGTACGATCCGCGCCGTCGGCCCGGACGCCGCCCGCGTCGACGCCGCGATCCGGCGGTTCCGCGCGCGGCATCGCTGGGAGATCGACGCATGAGCCACCCGTCCGCGCCGAGCACTGTCGTCGCAGCGGGACGTTCTCCCCAGGAGGGGTACCTCGCCGCGCGCGTGCTGGACGCGCTGCTGCGCGAGGACTACGGCGGGCTCGCCCGCCGCGTCGACGGCGACCGGCTGATCCTGCCCGGCGGCCGGGCCGTCGCGCTGAGCGCGGCGGCGCCGGGGGATCCGGGCCGGTGGGGGCGGTACCCCGGGTTCCTCGCCGAGCGCGTCGTGGACGACGCCGTCGGGCTGGAGGAGGTGCTCGGCGTCGTACGGGCGCTGGCCGATCCGCGCGACGACGTCGCGGCGTTCGAGCGCGAGTGCCGGGAGACGCTGCGGGCCCTGCGCCTGCATGAGGCGGTGCGCACGCGCCCGGCCGGGATCACCCGGTACGACGCCCTCGCCGCGGCCCTGGACCACCCGGTCTACCCGACCGCCCGGTGCCGTCTCGGCCTGGACGAGCGCGACCTGCTGGCGTACGCGCCGGAGTTCGGGCCGTCGTTCCGGCTCGCGTGGACCGCCGTGGCCCGCTCGGAGCGGCACGGCGACCGGCCCGCGTGGTGGCCCGACGCCGGCGACCTGGGCCTGCCCGCGGGACACGACGTGTTCCCCGTCCATCCGCTGGCCGCCCGCCTGGTGCCCACGGTGCCGGGGCCGGCCGTCACGGTGCGCCCGACGCTGTCGATGCGCACCGTGGCGGTGGACGCCCGCGAACACCTGAAGCTCCCGCTGCCGACCAGCACACTCGGCCTGCGCAACCGGCGGGTGATCATGCCCGGCACGCTGTCCGACGGCGCGCTCGTCGAGCGCGTGCTGCGCGCCGTGGCCGAACGGGAGAAGGCTCCGATCCTGCTCGCCGACGAGCAGACGTACGGCCACGCGGACGACGACCCGCTGCGCGGATACCTGGTGCGGCGGCTGCCCGCCGACGGCGTCCCGGTCGCGGCCCTGCTCGCCCGGACGCCGGACGGCCCGTACGTCATCGAGGAGCTGGCCGACGACGTCGCCGGCCTCTTCGGGGCCTACCTCGGCGTCCTGTTCGACTGGAACGTTCTCCTCGCGACGCGGTACGGCATCGCGCTGGAGGCCCACCAGCAGAACGTCTCGATCGTGCCCGGCGACCCGCCGCATCTGATCATCAAGGACAACGACGGTGCGCTCGTCGACCTGGACCGGCTCGCCCGCGCGCTGGGCCACGCCCCCGGCCCGAAGGAGTTCGCCGACCCGCGCCTGCTCACCTCCGATCCGGAGGCCCTGGCCCGCGTCTTCGTCACGATCACCGTGCACCTGTGCGCCGGGGCGCTCGCCTTCGGCCTCGCCGAGCGCGGCCTCCTCGACCTGGAGACCGGCCTCGGCCTCGTCCGCGACCGGCTCGGCGCGGCACTCGACGCGTACGACGACACCGGCTTCCTGCGGGCGCGCACGCTCGACGCGGACCGGCTGCCCGTCAAGGCGATGATCACCGCTGGGACCCTCGTCGCCAAGGACCGCACCGGCGCCCAGGACATCAACAAGCACTACGGCCCGCCCGGGCCGAACTACCTCAACGCGAAAAGGTCGGCCACGTGACACCGCTCGCCCCGCCCCCCGCCTCTGCCCGCCCGTCCGATCCGGCGGCCCGGCGGGTCGATGGGGGCGAGGCCACCGCCCCGGTCTCGCCCGACGCGTCCGATGCGGCGATCCGGCGAGTCGACGCGGACGAGGCCACGGCCCCCGACTCGTCCGATGCGGCGATCCGGCGGATCGACGCGGACGAGGCCACCGCCCTCGCCCTGCTCAACTGCGCGGTCCGCGAGCTGTGCGCGCCCGAGCAGCAGGTGAGGGTCGGCGAGGCACACCTCACCGCCCGGCTGCCCCGCGTCGGCGTCACCCTGCGCGCCCGCCTGCGCCGGCCCCCGCTGATGAGCCCCCGCCTGGCCGGCCCGATCGAGGAGCGGCGCGACGACTGGGCGCCCGTGGACTGGCGGCGGCTGACCGACCTGATCGCCGGAGAGCTGGAGCTGACGACGGGGACGGCGAACCCGGAGTTCGCCGCGCAGGTGGCGACCAGCCACGACGCCATGGAACTGATCACCCGGCATCGGATGCCGGGCGACGCCGACCCCTTCCTGCGGTCGGAGCAATCCCTGGTCGCGGGGCACCGCTTCCATCCCTCCCCCAAGTCGCGGCAGGGCGCCGACTGGCCGGCGTATGCCCCCGAGACCGGGGCCCGGTTCCCGCTGCACTGGCTCGCCGTACGGGAGGACGCCGTCCTGGAGGAGGGGGACGTCTCGCTCCTGGACCGGCTGGGCCCGCCGGTCCGGGCCGGCTACCGCGTCCTGCCGGCGCACCCCTGGCAGCTCGCCCTGCTCCGGCCGGAGTCCGACGCGATCGTCGACCTCGGCCCGTACGGCCCGGAGGCGGCCCCGACGTCGTCCGTACGGACGGTGTACGTCCCGGACGCCTTCCTGAAGTTCAGCCTCGACGTCCGCATCACCAACTGCGTGCGCAAGAACGCCTGGTACGAGCTGTCCGGCGCGGTGGCGCTGACGCGGGCGCTGCGGCCGGTGTTCGACGGGCTGCCCTGCGAGCTGCTCACCGAGCCCGGCTACCGGACGGTGTCCGTCGGCGGCACCCGCCTGCGGGAAGGTCTCGGCGTGATCGTCCGGGAGGGCGTGCGCGGCCTGCCGGGCACGCCGCTGCTGGCCGCCGCCATCGCCGACCCGGACGGCGACAGCCCCGCCGCCGTTTCCCGGCTGCTCGGCGGCGACGCCTCGCCGGACCGGCTGCTGGCCTGGTGGGACGCCTACGTTGGGCACGTGGTCCCCCCGGTCCTGCACGCCTACCTGAGGCACGGCGTCGTCCTCGAACCTCACCTGCAGAACGTCCTCGTCGCGGTCGACGGCGACGGCATGCCGATCCGGGCGGTCTTCCGGGACCTGGAGGGGACCAAGCTCGTGCCCGGGCCGTGGGCGGCGTTCCTCGCCGACCTGCCCGGCCCCGTGGCCGCCGCCCTGACCTACGACGCCGAGCGCGGCTGGAACCGCGTCGTGTACTGCCTGTTCGTCAACCACCTGGCCGAGGTGGCGGCCGCCCTCGCGGACCTGTGCCCGTCGCTGGAACCCGCGCTGTGGCGGGTGGTGCGGCGGCACGTCGCCCGCTGCGCCGACGAGACGCCGCCGGGGACGGACGGCGCGGCCCGCCTGCGAGCGCTGCTGGCCGGCGTCCCGCTGCCCGCGAAGGCGAACCTGCGTACCCGGTGGGCCCGCGACCCCGACCGGCAGGCGGCCTACGTCCCGGTGCCCAACCCGCTCGCCGAGACCCTCGCATGACCACCGCGGAACCCGCTCGCGTAGGACCGGACATGACCGCCGCGGAGCCCGCTCGCCGAGGACCGGACATGACCACCGCCGAACCCGCTCGCCGAGGACCCGACGTGACCGCTGCGGAACCCGCCGTCCGAGGACCCGACATGACCGCCGCGGAACCCGGGGAACCGGCACGACCGTCGCCGAGTCCGCTCGCCGAGGAGCCGGCATGACCGGCCCGGCGCTGCCGGAGGCGGTCGGCGAGCGCGCCCTGTCAACGAGGCTGCCCGCCTATGTGTACGACCTCGCCGCGCTGCGATCCCACGCCGCGTCCGTGCGCGCGGCGGTCCCCGTCGAGATCTTCTACGCCGCGAAGGCCAACCCCGACGCGCGCGTCCTCACCGCGCTCGCCCCGTACGTGAACGGCGTCGAGGTCTCCTCCGGCGGCGAACTCGCCCACGTACGGGCGGCCCTGCCCGGCGCGCGCCTGGCGTTCGGCGGACCGGGCAAGACGGACGACGAACTCGTAACCGCGGTCGGTCCGGGGGTCGACCGGATCCACGTCGAGAGCCCGAACGAGCTGCGGCGCCTCGCCGCCCTGCGCGCGGAGGCGGAGGTGCTGCTGCGCGTCAACCTGCCGGTCGCGATCAGCGGGGCGGCGCTACGGATGAGCGGCCCGTTCGGCATGGACCCCGAGGCGCTCGCCGCCTGCCTGGACATCCTGGAGCACGCGCCCTGGCTGCGCCTGCGCGGCCTGCACGCGCACCTGGCGTCCGGGCTGGACGCCGGGCCCCTGCTGGAGGTCGCCGCCCAGATCCTCGGCTGGGCCCGGACCTGGATGGACGGCCCGAAGGAGGTCAACCTGGGCGGCGGCATGGCCGTCGACTACCGGAACCCCGACGCCCGCTTCGACTGGGCGGCGTACGGCGCCGGCCTCGCGTCCCTGCGACGCCCCGAGGAGACGCTCCGGATCGAACCGGGCCGGGCGCTGACCGCCTACTGCGGGTGGTACGTCACGGACGTGCTCGACCTCAAGCGCTCGCACGGGGAGTGGTACGCGGTACTGCGCGGCGGCACTCACCACCTGCGCACGCCGGTGACGAAGGGCCACGACCAGCCGTTCACGATGCTACCGAGGGAGGGCGGGCCGGTATCGGGCGGTAGGCGGCTCGCGGGCGGCGGACCGGGTGCCGCCGGTGGGCCGGGCGTAGGCGGCGGACCGGCGGCGGGCGGTGAGCCGGTCGCACTCGGCGGGCGGCTCGCACTCGACGGGCTGGGCGTGGCCGGTGGGCTGGGCGTAAGCGGCAGACCGGCGGCTGGTGGGCCGATCGCGCTCGGGGGGCTGCCCGCGGGCGACGGGCCGGTCGCGAGCGGCGCGGTGACATTGGTCGGGCAGCTGTGCACGCCGAAGGACGTGTTCGCCCGGCAGGTCCCCGTGGATCGGATCGCCCTCGGCGACGTCGTGGCCTTCGCCCTCGCCGGCGCGTACGCGTGGAACATCTCCCACCATGACTTCCTGATGCACCCGAAACCGGCCTTCGAGTACGTCGACGACGAGACCCGCCGCTGACCCTGAACACGGCCTGACGGCCGCCGCGCGTCTTTGGCCTGGATGCGGAATCCAGGCCAAAGACGAGACGGTTATCGATGTGGACGATATGGATGATGCCCGTCTTTCTTAGGAGCAGCCCGCTGGTCGACCGTCGGGTGTTTATCGCCCTGGGCACCTCGATGTCCGACGGACGGTGGTTTGACCGGACCTGGAATGGCCGCCAGTCGTGCCTTGAGCCGACGGAGGAAATCCGCCTGCTCCTGAACGCCCATGGGGATCACCCCGAGGTTGACCACCGTGCCGCCACAACTGGTCGGGAAGTTGTTCAGCGTGCATCCGACCTCTAGCAGCTGATTGGTGTCTGTTCGGATGGTGACGAACACGTTCGCGTTGCCCTGGATCGAGACCGCTGCACAAGCCACCGTCACGGCGCCGAAGCTCGAGGTGAAGTTGGTAAGCGGCGTGGGCGTAGGCGGACTCGTCGCCTCGTTGACCGTCTGACCGAACACCTTCCCGTTACGAACGGCCACGACCGCCTTCGTCTGCCCCTGAGCCGCCGCCGTACCGACGCACACGGACGGCCCCGTCGCACCGGTGGCACCGGCGGCACCAGTTGGACCGGTCGGACCCGTAGAACCCGTCGCGCCGGTCGCGCCGACGTCACCGGCGGGCCCCGTCGGACCAGTACCACCCGTCGGACCCGTGGGACCAGTAGGACCTGTGGCACCGCTGGCTCCAGTCGCGCCGGTCGCGCCGACGTCACCAGTGGGCCCCGTCGGACCAGTACCACCCGTC
>NZ_BAABHK010000026.1:0-105827 GCF_039542055.1 Actinoallomurus vinaceus | reverse complement strand
GCCTCGCCGCGTTGTCGTCGGTCGGCAGCCAAAACCAGGCTGCCTCCCTCCTCCGCCTTGCGAGGCGCACTCTGGACGCCGCTCGCTACGAACAAGATCCACCGGCCACCCCCTAGACCCGTATGAGGAGTCCTCGCATGACCTCCCGGATCGCCATCGTCACCGGCGGAGCCTCCGGCATCGGCCGCGCCATCGCGACCGCCCTCGCGGCGCGCGGCGACACCGTGACCGTCGCCGACATCGACGCCGACGGCGCGAAGAAGGTCGCGGACCGGCTGTCCGCGCACGCGAAGGTCACGGCCGCCGCCCTCGACGTGACGGACGCCGACGCGGTCGCCGCGCTGTACCGGTCGGTCCGGGAGGAGCACGGCCGGCTGGACCTGGTGTTCAACAACGCCGGCATCGCGGTCGGCGGGCTGGCCGAGGAGCTGACCCTCGACCACTGGAACCGCACCATCGACGTCAACCTGCGAGGCGTCGTCCACGGCGTGCACGCGGCGTACCCGATCATGCTGGAGCAGGGGCACGGGCACATCGTGAACACCGCGTCGATGGCCGGCCTGGTGCCCGCGCCGCTGATGCTGCCCTACACCGCCACCAAGCACGCGGTCGTCGGGATGAGCCTCGCGCTCCGCGCTGAGGCGGCGAGCCGGGGCGTACGGGTCAGCGCGATCTGTCCCGGCTTCGTGGACACGCCCCTGCTCGACAACGCCAACCCGGACCTGCCCGCGACCGAGGCCGCGACGAACGCCCGGCGGGCGGCACAGCGCGTGCAGCGCAGGCTCTACCCCGCCCCCGCGCTGGCCCGTGACGTGCTGCGAGGCGTCGACCGGAACGACGCCCTCATCGTGGCCCCCGCCTCGTCCCGCGCGGCGTGGCTGGCCGCCCGGCTGTGGCCCCGGGGCGCCGTGCGCGTCGCCGGCCTCAGCGTACGGCGCATGGGCGGCTTCGCCCGCTGACCTCCGAACCGCTCGCCGGCCCGGCCCGCCCGCGATGAGGGGCGCCGGCCTCGGCGTACGGCTCTGGGCGGCGGGCGCCGGGCCCGAGGGGCTGCTCTCAGCGTTCCTCACCGGCCGGGAGCTCCTCGGCCGGTGGCGATGGCAGACGCGGGTAGTGCAGGTCGAAGGCGGGGCGCTCGGAGCGGATCCGCGGGATCGAGGTGAAGTTGTGGCGCGGCGGCGGGCATGAGGTCGCCCACTCGAGGGAGTTGCCGAAACCCCAGGGATCATCGACTCCGACGCGCGGCGCCTTCCGCGCGGTGATGAACACGTTCCAGAAGAACACCAGCGTGGAGGCCCCCAGCAGGAACGCGCCCATGCTGGAGATGAAGTTGAGCGTGGCGAACTCCCGGGCGTAGTCGGCGACCCGCCGCTGCATCCCCTCGGCCCCGAGCCAGTGCTGGACCAGGAACGTCGTGTGGAAGCCGATGAACAGCATCCAGAACTGGATCTTTCCGAGCCGGTCGTTGAGCATCTTCCCGGTCATCTTCGGCCACCAGAAGAAGAACCCGGCGAACATGGCGAAGACGACGGTCCCGAAGACCACGTAGTGGAAGTGCGCCACCACGAAGTACGAGTCGGTGACCTGGAAGTCCAGCGGCGGCGAGGCGAGGATGACGCCGGTCAGGCCCCCGAACAGGAAGGTCACGAGGAACCCGATGGCCCACAGCATCGGTGACTCGAAGGACAGGTGCCCCCGCCACATGGTGCCGACCCAGTTGAAGAACTTCACCCCGGTCGGAATCGCTATCAGGAACGTCACGAAGGAGAAGAAGGGCAGCAGTACCTGGCCGGTGGCGAACATATGGTGCGCCCAAACGGCCATCGACAGCCCGGTGATCGCGATGGTGGCACCGACCATGCCGATGTACCCGAACAGCGGCTTGCGGCTGAACACCGGGATCACCTCGGTGATGATCCCGAAGAACGGCAGCGCGATGATGTAGACCTCGGGATGGCCGAAGAACCAGAACAGGTGCTGCCAGGTCATGGCCCCGCCGTACTGGGCGTCGAACACGTGCGCGCCGAGCTTCCGGTCGGCCTCGAGGACGAGCAGCGCGGCGGCCAGGATCGGAAAGGCCATCAGCACGAGCACGCTGGTGAACAGGACGTTCCACGTGAAGATCGGCATCCGGAACATCGTCATGCCCGGCGCCCGCATTCCGATGATCGTCGTGATGAAGTTGACCGCGGTCAGGATGGTGCCGAGGCCGGACAGCACCAGCCCCATGATCCACAGATCCCCGCCGATTCCGGGCGATCTGACCACGCTGTTCAGCGGCGCGTAGGCGGTCCAGCCAAAGCTCGCCGCGCCGCTGGGCGCGAACGCCGAGGCGAGCACGATCAGCCCGCCGAGCAGGAACAGCCAGTAGCTCAACATGTTCATACGCGGGAACGCGACGTCCGGCGATCCGATCTGCAGCGGCATGATGACGTTCGCGAAGCCGGCGAACAGCGGCGTCGCGAAGAGCAGCAGCATGATCGTCCCGTGCATCGTGAACAACACGTTGAACTGCTCCCTGCTCACCAGCTGCAGGCCCGGCTTGGTCAACTCGGCGCGCATGAGCATGGCCATCAGACCCGCGGCCAGGAAGAAGCCGAACGATGTCGCCAGGTAGAGCTGACCGATCACCTTGTGATCGGTCGACGTGAGCCACGAGACGACCAGGTGCCCCTTCGTACGGGGCCGGGACCGCGCCGGCGCGGCCGGGGGCGTACGACCGAGTAGGACCATGAGGTGGTCTCCCCTGCCCTGAGGCATCGCCGCAATCCACTATTCGCCCTCGTGACGCGACACGCAAGAGCCCTGCTCGGTGTCCACATGTGGCCCTCAGTTCCCGATTCTTGCATCTATTTCATAACGTCTCTTGATTCACGGGAGCCCCACCGAAATCCTCGCGTCGCGGCGATCATTCCGCCGCTCACGAAAGGACTGGTGGATGTCCCGAGACGGACGACGTCGTCGCGCGCTGACGGCCGCGGCCCTGGCACTGCCGCTCATCGCGGCGGGCCTGGCGGCCACGACCACGGCGCAGGCGAACGACCGCAAACCGGTCGCCGGCACCAAGCCCACCTGGGCGCGTGCCTCCGCCGACCGCGGCAAGACCAGCGACGAGCAGCAGCTCGACGCGAGGATCTGGCTGGCCGGAAAGGACCCGAAGGGCCTCGACGCCTACGCCCAGGCGGTCTCCACGCCGGGCAGCCCGCAGTACCGCAAGTTCCTCAGCCCCGCCGACTTCAACGCCCGCTTCGGCCCCACGGCCGAGCAGGTGAACGCCGTGAAGTCCTGGCTGACCTCCTCGCATCTGCGGGTCGACGCCGTCAACAGCCACTACATCCACGTCACCGGGCAGGTCGCCCAGGCAAAGAAGGCTTTCGGCACCGACTTCCGCAACTACGCCGCCCAGGGCGCGGTCGTCCGGGCGCCCGCCGGCGAGGCGACCGTCCCCACCTCGGTCTCCTCGGCCGTGCTCACGATCACTGGCCTGGACAGCGCCAAGCACGTCCGGGTCCACGGCGACTCGCTGCCGCCGCCCGAGCCGAACTACTGGGTCGCCCAGCCGTGCGCGCAGTACTACGGACAGAAGGTGGCCACCGCGCAGCCCAAGGCATACGGCAAGCACCAGCCGCGCGCGATGTGCGGCCTGCTGCCCAAGCAGCTGCGCGGGGCGTACGGCGCCACGGCGAGCGGCCTCACCGGCAAGGGCTCGACGGTCGCCATCGTCGACGCCTACGCCGCGCCGAAGATGCTCGAGGTCTCGAACATCTACGCCAAGAAGTACGGTGAGCGCCCGTTCGCCAAGGGCCAGTACCAGGAGGCCTTGCCCGCCACCTTCGACAAGACGGACGAGTGCGGTGCGGCCGGATGGTACGGCGAGGAGGCCCTGGACGTCACCGCCGTGCACGCGGTGGCGCCCAAGGCCAAGGTCGTCTACGTCGGCGCGCAGAACTGCTACGACACCGGCCTGGACGATGCTCTTCTGAAGATCGTCGACAACCACCTGGCCGACATCGTGAGCAACTCCTGGGGCGACCTGTCGGAGCACTACGACGACACCATGGTCCAGGCGGAGGAGACGATCTACAAGCAGGGTGCCATCGAGGGCATCGGCTTCTACTTCTCCACCGGTGACTGCGGCTACGAGGTGCCGAACACGCCGTGCCAGGCTCGGTACGGCGCCTCCGGCTCCACGAAGCGCCAGACGGACATGCCGGCCTCCGACCCGTGGGTGACCGCGGTCGGCGGCACGAGCCTCGCCGTGGACGGGCACAACCGCTACAAGTTCGAGACCGGTTGGAACTTCACCACCGACTCGCTGTCCAAGGACGGCAAGACGTGGGACCCGGCGCCTCCCGGCCACTACCCGGACAACTACGCCGGCGGTTCTGGTGGCGGCACCAGCGACCGGTTCACCCAGCCCGGCTACCAGCGGGCCGTCGTCCCGTCGTCGCTGAGCAGGACGCTGCCGGACGGTTCGAAGGCTGCGAAGCCGATGCGCGTCATCCCGGACATCTCGGCCGTCGCCGACTCGACGACCGGCATCCGCTACCCGATCTGGGCGCAGCTGCCGGACGGAACGTTCGGCTACGCCGAGAGCCGCGTCGGCGGCACCAGCCTCGCCTGCCCGGTCATCGCCGGCCTGCAGGCGCTCGCCCAGCAGCGCCAGGGCGGCGCGCCGCTCGGCTTCGCCAACCCGGCGATCTACCTGCGGGCGGGCAAGGGCCTGTACCACGACGTGACCGACCACCCGCTCGGCAAGAACCCGGTGGCCTTCGTACGGACCAACTACACCGACCCGTACGCCAAGAAGACCCCGCTGGTCTACGTGCTGCGCACCACCGGCAACTACGGCATCCCCAAGGGTGACGCACTGCCTGCGGTCCGCGGCTACGACGACATCACCGGCGTCGGCACCCCGACGGCGAAGTACCTGCTGTCCTACCGGTTCTAACCGGTCAAGTCGGTCTGTGAGGGGGCCGGGTGCGTTCATGCACCCGGCCCCCTTTCACGTCGCACGGGGCCGGTCGGCCGGCGTGATCATCGGCGCCCGCTGCCGTGGGAGGCCTGCTCGGGCTCAGGTGGCTGATGATGTCATGAGGCTGGTGTGTGCCCAGATCATGCAGTCGTGCCAGGTGTCGTGGTCGGGTTCGGGCGTGGTCCAGGCACGGCAGTGGTGTGGGAGGCGTTGTTCGTACCGGTAGCCGGCGCGGTCGGCCAGACCTAGCGAGGGGGTGTTGGCGGGGTTGATCTCAAGCCAGATCCGGTCGAGGCCCAGTTCGTCGTGCGTCCAGCGGGTCAGCGCGTTGATACCGCGCAGGGCCAGGCCTTGGCGACGGCTTTCCGGTCGCACCCAGTAGGCGAGTTCGGCGCTTTGCGGGCCGTCGATCATCAGTCCCAGGGCGCCGAGCAGGCGGTCGTGCTTGAGGATCCCGTAGGACGCCTGGCATCCTGCGGCTGGATCCCAGGCGTTCAGCGCCGCGCGCGCGTCCCGAGGTGTGTAGGGTCCGGCCGGGCGTGGCCCCCAGAGGGCCCGAGCCGTCTCGGTGCCGGTGGCCTCGACCACGAGGTCGACGTCATGTGCAGTCAAGGTACGCAGCCGCAGGCCTTGGCCCAGGTCGATGTCGGCGATCATTTTCACCGGACCTTAGACGTCATAGTGTCGTCGGTGTTCATGCTCATGCTGCTTACTATCAAAACCAAGGAGGTAGGTGGTCAAATGCGTTACGTTGCCTACATTGGTAATCTGACCCGGCTAGCCGTCGAACTGGTCAACGGTGACGAGCCCAGCGAGCTGCGGCGAGAGTTCTTCCGCCAGCACCACATAGCCGAACCGGACACCGACGAGCTGGGAGATCTCCTCCGGCCCCTGCGCGAGGCGGTCGCAGCCGTCGCGGACACCGGACCGATCGCCCCCGTCAACCTGCTCCTGGAACGCTTCCCGCCCGCGATCCATGTCAGTGAGCACGACGGGGAGGGCCAGCAGCACCTGCACTTCGCCCGCGACGGGGAGGAGCCCGTCGCCTGGCTCGGCCGCAGCTGCGCCGCAGCCCTCGCACACGCGATCTGCGGAGACCCGGCGGTGACCGTGGGCCGCTGCCAGGCGGACGGTTGCAATCGCTTCTACGTCGACGACTCCCGCAACCGCAGCCGCCGCTTCTGCTCCAACGCCTGCGCCAGCCGGACGACCGTCGCCAACCACCGCGCCCGCCGCAAGGCGGCCACCACCCGATGACGCCGTGCCAACAGACGCCGACAACCACGGGCCACATTCTCCATGTAGTCGCTGTAATCCACTTGACCACCTACATGCCCGACTCTTAATGTCGGCAGCATGACGGATAATGGCACCTACACTAGCCTTGGCGCGGCCCGCCGCCTCCACGTACTCGGTGACTGGGATCACGCCGCTGCGCTGCTGGCCGAAGAGAAGAGCACCGAAGCGCTCGAACTGAAGGCCGAGATCCTCTACGAGCGGTTCTTGTTCCGGGTCGACGGCATCGAAGCCGCGGCCGACGCGATAGCGGCCCTCGATCCGGAATCGCCGCAGGCTCGCCTTCTCACCGCACGGCTCGCCTACACCCGTCTGCTCTTCCAGTTGGACCCGCTGCCAGACGACTACGAGACCGCAGAGGCCGGGTACCGTTTCGCCGCCGCCCACCCGAAGACGCACGGATGGGCCGAGTTCCACTGGGGTGCGCTCCTCGACAACGTCCGCGAAGACAGTGCTGCCGCGAAGGCGCACTACGCCAAGGCTCTACAGGCCTCCCACCAGGAAGGTGACTTGATCCTCGAGTCCATCGTGCTCCGCCACTCGGCCTGGCACGTGATCGACGACGGCGATCGCGAAGAGGGGCTGCGCATGCTGCGACGCTCGCTGCACCTGCGTTCTGCAGCCGGCATGCGTCCGCAGATCGCTGCGGCCCAACTGTTGCTCGCCGGCGAGCTGCCCGAGGATGATCCTGAGCGTGCCACACTCGTCGCGACCGCTCGGAACCTAGCCGACGAACTGGGCCTCAGCTGGGTTCGGACCGGCCTCGAGAAGCTGGCCGCCTAAGGGTCGAGCTGCGGTCATGCGTCGTATGTGACGGGACAACCGGCAAATACGTCAGATCACCGGGACGTGCGCCAAGTGCAACGGGACGGAACAATAACGTCCCAAACACTCACTAAGACGTCTGATACGTGGCCCCTTTTCCACCGGTTCCAGGTGATCTCAGCATTGGAGGATGTCGGATGTGCGTGTCGACGGCGGCGTCACGGTTCTCGGGCACGGTCCTGTATCACGGTCAGGCCAGGCACCCCGAGCACGGCCGGGTCCATGTGCTGGGCTATCAGAACACCGCCGTCAACCTGGCGAGCGGACCGAACGCGATGCTCCTGCACGTGCCCGCCACCGGCATGACCCCGGCGAACTTCGTCGACACCCGCCACTGCCCGCGCGTCCTGCGCGACATGGTCGACGCCCTCGCTCCCCCGACCCGCGGCCGGGGGCCGATGCCAGAGGGCTGTGTGGCGGCGGCCGGCGGACCACCGCCCGTCCAGATCTTCGACCATGACATCTACACCGTGGTCCTGGCCACCGACCCCACCCTGATCCCTCGGGCGCTGGAACAAGTGCCCGAGCACCGGCGGATCCGGCCCAACAGGCCACTGTTCGACTTCTATGCCGCTCGCTATCCCGGACACGCGATCATCGTGTGCTGCTTCGACAACACCGAGGCGAAATCGGCCAACCCACTGCTCATGTGGTACCGGCCGCACAGCCTCCGCCACTTCGTACTGCCCGCGTTGGACTGCCACACCGGAGGCGTCCCCGATCTGACGGCGCACGTCCCCACCGACCACTGGGTCATCCTCGGACGAGACGACCCACCGGCCTCATGGGGTGTCCCGGTCACCTACACCGCCGACGACAGCCGTACCGGACACGGCCGGCACCCCGACCGGCACGGACCCGCCGCCCCGTACCTCCCGGCTCGAGTGATGGGCGCACGCTTCACCAGCACCATGCCGAACGGGGACTTCACGATCCCCTATACCGACGTCGTTCGAGGCGACCTCAGCGCTCTCCGCCGCACCACGGCCGCGGCCGCGTAGCCGCAGTCCTTGACGAGCCGCCATGAGGCTTGCCCTTTGGCCCAACTCGTCTCGTTTCAGACCTCGACTCCCGCGCGGGTCAGCATGTGGAGCATGCCGTCGACATAGGCCGCCAGGCCGGATTCGAACTGCTCGTCGGACGGCAGCTCCACGATCTCGTCGACCAGGCTCACCACCTGCGGGAAATCCTCGGTGGGGAGCCCGTGGTAGAAATGCCTCCGCCGCGAGCGTGCCTCGGCGCCGTCGGCCGCGTCCTCGCGGCCCCAGCGGCGTGGGACCTGATAGCCGGCGAAACCGATCGTGTAGGTGATCAGGAACCCGTAGCACCGCACCGCCAGCGGGCCGGGAATCCCCGCGTCCACCAGCCGCTGAAGCACTGCCTCCATCGCGCCGCCCAAGGCACGCCGGCTGTCGGTGATGCGCGTGGTGAGCAGCCGGACGACGCTGGGATGTTCGCGCATCATTCGAAAGAACGCGTGCGCGACGGTGTGCAACGCCTCTGCCGGCCCGGCGTCGGGTTCGTCGGGCAGGTACATCCCGCCCAGCACCCGGTCCCCCATCGCGTCGAGGATCTCGTCCTTGTTTCGGAAGTACCCGTACAGCGTCATCGTGCCGGCATTCAGCTCGCCTGCGAGCCGGCGCACGGTCAGCCGGTCGAGGTCTGCTTCGTTGTCCGCGATGCGCAGGGCGACGTCGATGATGCGGTCGCGCGTCAGTGAGCGGTCGCGCCCTCTTTGCCCCCGAGACATGAAATCCCTTCGTACGCTGGTCAAAGCGTACGGTACGTCGGTGTTTCCGTCTCGGCGGTGATCGAGCGGCCGGCGACGGGACGCGTTCGCCGCCGGCCTCGATCGGGTCTTCGCTACCGGGCGGCCTCGGCGAGTGCGCGCTTGACGAGCCGGCCCTCTTGCATCACCAGCACCACGTTCGCCGGGTCGCCGAGCATGTCGATGTCGGCGACCGGATCACCGTCGCACACCACGAGGTCGGCGATCTTGCCCACCTCGACGGTGCCGAGCGTCTCGTCCAGGCCCAGCAGCTGGGCGGCGTTCAGCGTCCCGGCGCGGATGGCCTCCAGCGGGGACAGCCCCAGCTCGACCATATGAGCGAGTTCCCGGAGGTTCTGGCCGTGCGCGAAGACGCCCGAGTCGGTGCCGAGCGCCACCTTCACCCCACGCCGGACCGCCTCACCCAGCCGGTCCACGGCGGCTTCGGCCATGCGCATCTTCTGCTCATAGGCCGCTGCCGTGTAGAGCCCCCGATCGATGTGGAAGGTCGACAGGGTCGGGACCACGAACGCACCCGTCTCCAGCATGAGGTCGATGCACTCATCGTCCATGAGATAGCCGTGTTCGATGCTGGACACGCCGCCCAGCAGGGCGTTCTTGATGCCCTGCGTGCCCTGTGCGTGCGCGGCGACCGGCCGGCCGCGGTGCCGGCGCGTCTCCTCCACGACCGCCCTGATCTCCTCGACGGTCAGGCCCTCGTCCTCGGGCTGGTCGCTCGGGCTGTTCACACCACCGGTCGCGCAGACCTTGATGACGTCGGCGCCCTCGCTGAGCAGCCGCCTCGTCGCCAACCGGACCTGGTCGGGGTCGTCGGCGAGCTCGCTGAACGGCCCCACAAGGGCCGACGGGTCGTACCCGCTGGGCAGCCGGAAGTCGGCGTGGCCGCCGGTGTGGCTCATCAACCGCAAGGCGACGTGCAGCCGGGGACCCTCGATCAGGCCGAGCGCCACCGCGTCCCGGTAGCCGGCGTCGATGCCGCCGAGGTCGCGCGCCGTCGTGACTCCCGCGTGCAACGTGTCCCGCATGCGCTGTGCCCGTTCGAAAACGGTCACCGTCGGCCGGTTGGTCACCAACCTTCCGGTGAAGTCGGCGTTGCTGTCCATGAGGAAGTGCACATGGCAGTCGAAGAACCCCGGCAGCAGCGTGCGCCCGTCGAGATCGACGACCGTCGCGCCGTCGATCCGCGGCCGTGAACCCTCCGGCCCGACGTAGGTGAATCTGCCGCCCTCCACCACCACGGCCGTCGACTCGGCGGGGGCGGCGCCGGTTCCGTCCACCAGCCGGGCACCTGTGAACACGGTCGGGGTCGGCGAGTGCTGCCTGCGATTCTCGGTCATGCCGTACCTCTTCTGCTCGTGAGTCATCGACGGCGCTCCGGCATCTCCTCCGCGAAGACCGGCGGGCGAAGCTCCGCCCAGGGGCGTTCGGCCTCCAGTTGCGCCGCCACGGAGACCAGCAGGTCCTCACGCCCGTACGCCGCGGCCAGCTGGATTCCGATGGGCTCGCCGGACTCGGTGAGTGCCGCGGGCACCGCGATCGCGGGCTGCCCGGTCGTGTTGAACGGCGCGGTGAACGTGAGCACGTTTACCGACTTCTGGAGGCCGTCGGCTTCCTCCCACGGCCATCCCACCGGCTTGGGCGGCGTGGCGAACACCGGGCTCAGCAGCAGGTCGAAGTCCTGCCACCAGTTCGCCATGTCGGCGCGCAGCCGGCCCTGCCAGGCAAGGGCGTCGGCGAGTTCCAGCCCGGTGATCTCCCGCCCCCGCCGTACCCAGAACCGGGTGACGGCATCGAGGTCGTCGGGGCCGGGCGGCTCGCCGAGTTCCGCGATCAGCGCCTCGATGGTCTGGACGGCGGTGACGCTCAGCGCGTCGAAGAAGGCTTTCAGGCACATCGGATCGAACATCGGCTCGGGGTAGGCGTCCTCGACCTTGTGCCCGAGCCGCTCGAGGATCCGGGCGGTGTCCAGGACGGCCTCCCGCACCGGCTCCACGACCTGTGGGGCGTGGTCGGGCGCGTGGGCGAGAACCCCGATCCGGAGCCGCCCCGGATCGCGACCGACCATCGAGGCCAGGCCACCCGGCGGAAGGGGCGCGGGGCCGCCCCGGTCTCCGGGCGCACCGCCGCTCAGCGCGTCGAGCACCGCCGCCGTGTCGCGCACGGTCCGCGTGACCACCGCCGGACCACTGTGCCCCCATCGGTCGGGCCTGCCCGGGCCCGCGCTGATGCGCCCGACGCTCGGTTTCAATCCGACCAGGTGACAGAACGCGGCCGGCATCCGGATCGACCCGCCGCCGTCGCCGCCCTGCGCCACGGGCACCATTCCCGCGGCGACCGCGGCCGACGCACCGCCCGACGAACCGCCGGAGGTCAGGTCGGTGCGCCACGGATTCCGCGTGACACCGTGGACACGGCTCTCGCTGACCGAGACCAGGCCGAACTCCGGTGTCGAGGTCTGGCCGACGACGACGAACCCGGCCTCCCTGAGCCGCCGGTTGATGACGGCGTCCTCCCGCGCGACGCGGCCGTGCCTGGCCACCCACACGGATCCGTAGTTCGCCGGGTCTCCCTTGCTGTCGTTGAGCGCCTTCACCAGAGTGGGCACACCCGCGAACGGGGCGTCCCCGCGTACGGTGTCCGCCTCGGCGAGCGCCTGGTCGTACCGCCGATGCGTGATGGCGTTGATCTGCGGGTTCGTCGCCTCGATGCGCTCGATCGCGGCCGTGACCAGCTCTCTCGGTGACGCCTCGCCCCGCCGTACGAGGTCCGCCTGAGCCACGGCGTCCAGCGGCGACGTCATTCCGGCCCCTCTCGATCCGCGGGGAAGTGGCACGCCACCGCATGCCCCGCACTCAGCGTGGACAGTGCCGGGGCCTCCGCCCGGCATCGAGATTCGGCCCGGGGACATCGAGCGGCGAACGCGCACCCCCGGGCTTCCTCCGGCCGATCACCCGTGTCCGGTGGGCTCGCCGCGCCCGATTCGGGCCGGTCGCGCGGATCGGGGGACGGAACGGCCTCGAGCAGCGCCCTGGTGTACCAGTGCGCCGGCGAGGCGAACAGCGCCTCCGCCTCCGCGATCTCCACGACCCGGCCCGCGTACATCACCATCACCCGGTCCGAGACGGCCTGTACGACCGCGAGGTCGTGGGAGATGAAGACGTAGGTCAGCTCCTCCGCCTGCTGGACCTTGAGGAGCAGATCCAGTACCTGTGCCTGTACGGAGACGTCCAGCGCCGAGGTCGGCTCGTCCAGGACCACGACCTGCGGCCGGGCGGCGATCGCGCGGGCGATGGCGATGCGCTGCTTCTGCCCGCCGGAGAACTCGTGGGGCAGCCGGCCCGCGGTCTCCGGCGGCAGGCCGACCTCCGCCAGCACCTCGTCGATCCGCCGCCGTGCCTCGCCGCCGGTCACGCCGCCGGCGGCCAGCGGCTCGCGCACCGATGTGACCACGCGAAGCTTCGGGTTCAGCGAGCCCGCCGGGTGCTGGAACACCATCTGCACGGCACGCCGGAAGGCCTTCAGCCGCTTGCCCCGCAGCCTGCCGTAGTCGGCTCCGTTCATCTCCAGCCGGCCCGCGCTGGGCTGGTCCAGCGCGACCAGCATCTTGGCGAGGGTGCTCTTGCCGGAGCCGGACTCGCCGACGACGCCGAGCACCTCTCCCCGGCCGACCCGCAACGAGACGTCCCGGACCGCGTGCACGACACGGCCTCGTGCCCGGAAACTGCGGCTCAACCCGTCCACCGCGAAGAGCGGGGCGCCGGCCGGATCGGTTCCTCCTCCCGCAGGCCGGCGCCCGGCGCGGTCGCCCAGTTTGGGCACCGAGCCGAGCAGCATCCCGGTGTAGTCCGAGGTCGGACGCAGGAGCACGTCCTCCACGGCGCCGCTCTCGACGATCTCGCCGTCCCGCATGACCGCCACCCGGTCCGCGGTCTGCGCGATGACGCCGATGTCATGCGAGATCAGCAGGATCCCGACGCCGAACTCGTCGCGGACCGTCCGCAGCAGGCGCAGGATCTCCGCCTGCACGGTGACGTCGAGTGCCGTCGTCGGTTCGTCGGCCAGCAGCAGGCGTGGCTCGCCGGCCAGCGCGAGCGCCATCGCCACGCGCTGCCGCAACCCGCCCGAGAGCTGATGCGGGTACTGCCGGGCCCGGTGCTCCGGTTCCGGCACTCGCACCCTGCGCAGCAGCTCGAGCACCGCGTTCTGCCGTGCCTTGCCCTTGAGACCACGGTGCCGCGCCACCACCTCGCCGATCTGCCGGCCGACCCGCATGCTCGGGTCCAGTGCTCCCATGGCGTCCTGGAACACCATCGCGACCTCGCTGCCGCGCAGTCGCGTGAGCGCCTTGCCGTCGGCGGCCACCAGGTCGGTGCCGCACACCTCGAACGTCTCAGCGGACACGTGCGCCTGCTTGGGCAGCAGCCCGAGGCATGCCATGGCGACGGAGGTCTTCCCGCTCCCGCTCTCGCCGATCAGGCCGACGATCTCCCCGGCTCGTACCGTCAGGTCGACGGCGCGGACGCTGTCCGGCGCCGAGCCGTAGCGAACGTTGAAATCGCGGCACCTCAGCACGGCTTCGCCGCGCCGCGCGTCGTCCTTCTGCGTCTCTCCGGAGCCGTCTGCGGCTGCGACCTTCATCGTCTCCGTCACCCGATCCATGCGTCTTTCAGGAACATCCGGGTGCTCGACGGTTCGGTCTTGAACCCCGCGAGCTTCTTGGACCACACGTCGTACACCGGGGGCGCGGCATACGGGACGAGCATGTACACCCGCTGCGCGACGTACCGGTTGATGTCCGCGTACGTCTGACGCCGTTCCTGGTCGCTGCCCGTCTGGTGGACGGCGTTCGACATCTGCTTCCACAGCTCCGGGTCGTTGACCTTCGTCGTCTTCGACCCCTTCTCGAACCACAGGCTCAGGTACTGGCCGGGGGCGGCGTTGAGCGCGGACGTCAGCTGGATCATGTCGGCGTTCCAGTTGCCGGACAGCAGGTTGCTGGTCAGCTGCTCGAAGGGGACCTGCGTGATGTCCACCTCCACGCCGATCTTCGACAGCTGTTCCTTGATGAGCTGCGCGGTCGCGAGCTTGTCCGGCCGGTTCGACCGGATCGCCAGCTTGAGCTTCACGGCTCCCGCTCCCGACGCGGCGAGAAGCTGCTTCGCCTGGTTCGGGTCGTACTGGGTGCCCGGCAGGTCTCCCGCCTGGCCCGCCATGACCGGGTCTCCCGGCGGGATGATCCCCGAGGCGACGCCGGCCCCCTGCGATCCGACGGTGATCAACTGCTTCCGGTCGATGCCGAGACTGATCGCCTGGCGCACCTTCTCGTTCGCCAGCGGACCGCTCACCGTGTTCAGGCCCAGCCAGTAGGCGCCGACGTCGTATCCGTCGCTTACCGTGAACCTGCGCTTCAGCACGGACGCGTTCTTGGGAAGGACGACCTGAATGGTGTCCACGGTCCCGGACTGCAGGGCCTGCACGCGGGTCGCCTCATCAGGGATGACCCGGTAGTCGACCTCGTTGATGTACGGCTTCGGCCTGTCCCAGTAGCCGTCGAATCGAACGGTCTTGATCAGGGAGCCTTCCCGGAACTCCGCGAGCTTGTACGGGCCCGTCCCGTCCTCCTGCGTCTTGAGGTCGTTGGCCGAATGCGACCGGACCCACCGCTCGCTGACGATGCCGGCGCTCCACGGCTGGGCGAGCAGGTGCAGCAGCGAGGACTGCGGATCGACCAGCTTCACCACGACCTTGTCGTCGCTCGGAGCGGTCACGTCCTTGAACTTGTAGAGCGGTCCGTACGGCGAGTGCACCGCCGGGTCGACGATCCTCTTGAGGCTGAACACGACGTCGCTCGCCTTCAGCGGGCTGCCGTCGTGGAACGTGACGCCCTGGCGCAGCGTGAACTCGTAGGTGGTCGGCGACGTCTGCTTCCACGAGGTCGCCAGTGCCGGCTTCAGGGTGCTGCCGTCGGGCCCGAGTGAGAGAAGGCCCTCGTAGAACTGTGCGGCGAAGCGCTTCGCGTCGAACGCCTGGGCCAGGATGGGATCGAGCCCGCTCAGCGGCTGGCTCTCGTCGCCGACGGTGAGAACGCCGCCGCGATGGGGCGCGCCGCCTCCGGTACCGGACTGCGTCTGGCCGCTGCCCCCGCAGCCCGCCAATGTGATCGACGTGGCGGCGATCGCCGCCACGGTGAGCGCCAGTCTGCTGACCGGCATGCGTGAGGTCATGGTGCTGCTTCTTTCTCTGCGGCCCTGGTGGGGAGAGGAGCGATTGGTCGCCGGCGCCGTGCGGGGCGCGCCGGTCAGACGACAGAGCGGCGTGAGGTCGCGAAGCCTTCGCCGATGAGTCCCCAGCCGATCGAGGACAACAGCAGGGCCCCGCCGGCGCCGAGGACCAGCCACGGGGAGTCCGTCAGGTAGTTCTGGGATTCGGCGATCATCCGTCCCCAGCTCGGCGTCGGCGGCTGAACGCCGAGGCCGAGGTAGCTCAGCGCCGACTCCAGCAGGATGACGATGGCCGCCGAGTTCGCGAGCTGGACCATCATCAGGGGAAAGACGTTCGGCAACAGGTGCTTCACGACGATCGTGGAGGACCGCACACCGGAGATCCGCGCGGACAGAACGAATTCCAGCTCGCGGAGTTCGAGGCACCGCGCCCGGACGATCCGCGCGAAGTGCGGAAGCGACACGATCGACAGCACCGCGATCAGGGTCGTCATCGAGGACGAGAAGACCGTCACCGCCGCCAGCCCGAGCAGGAGCGACGGGAACGACAGCAGAAGGTCGACGCCGCCCATCAGCAGCGCATCGAGCCAACGACCGCCGACACCCGCCGCGAACCCGACGGCCGAACCGGCCACCAGCGCCAGCACCGAACCCGCCAGCGCGATCGACAGCGACGTGCGCCCGGCGACGCACAGCCGGACGAAGTAGTCCCGGCCCAGGTCGTCCGTGCCCAGCCAGTTGGTCCCGTTGGGGGCGGCGAAGGGCTTCCCGGCGACCTCACTCGGGGAGAACGGCCGGATCAGGGGCGCCACGTACGCGAGGGCGAACATCAGCACGAGGAGGCCGAGACCGACGGCGACTCCGGCGCTGATTCGGGCGCCCCGCCGCCGGGCGCGAGCGGCGGACGCGTTCTCGGGGGATTCGTTCGTGTCCGCGGGCGCGTCGGACAACACCGGCGACTCGCTCATCGCGATTCACCTACTCTGGGATCGATCAGCGGGTGGATCAGGTCGACCACGAGGTTCATCACGATGTACACGAGTCCGAGCAGCAGGATGCAGGCCTGCGTCACCGAGTAGTCCTTCTGCATCAGCGAGTTCACCGTGAGCTGGCCGATGCCCGGGATGGCGAAGACGTTCTCGATCAGGATGGAGTTGCCGACCAGGCCGGCCAGCTGCAGTCCGGCCACCGTGACCACGGGGCCCGACGCGTTCCGCAGACCGTGCCGGAGTGTCGCCTGCAGACGCGTCGCCCCGGTCGCCAGCGCGGTGCGGAGGTAGTCCTGTTCGTAGACCTCGATCATCGAGGTGCGCATGAACCGGCACAGCGTCGCGCCGAGGGGAAGCCCCAGTGCGAGCGCCGGCAGGACCGTGCTCTGCAGGTTCCGCGCCGGCTGGTCCGAGAACGGGACGAATCCAACGCTCGGCCAGCTCGGCACGGCGATCGAGGCCACCAGGACCAGACAGACACCGAAGACGAACACCGGAGTCGCCAGTCCCAGGAAGGCGGCGCCGCGGGCCAACCGGTCGAAGGTCCGGCCCTGGCGGAGGGCCGCGATCGTGCCGGCGGGCACACCCCACAGGATCGACACGACCGTCGCGGCCAAGGCCAGCTCCAGGGTGTTCGGGAGTCGCTGCTTGATGAGCTGGAGCACCGGCAGTCCGTTGTAGACCGAGACCCCGAAGTCCCCGTGAAGGAGCCTGCCGAGCCACAGCAGGTACTGCTCGGTCAGCGGACGGTTGAGCCCGAGATCCTGGGCCAGCCGTGCCCGCGTCGCCGCGTCGGAGTACGGGCCGGCCAGAACGTCGGCCGGATTCCCGGGGAGCAGCCGGACGAGCCCGAAGGCGACGATCGACAACACGAACAGAACGGCGAGCCCGCGAAGAACCCGCCGGGCGATGAACGCTGTCAACGGTGGCAGGGCGATCGCCCGCCCGACCAGTCCCGCAGCCACGGAACGATGGCTGGGTGGGCCCAGCCCGGTCGCGTGCATCCGCAGACCTCCTCGTCGGGGTTACGTACTAAGTACGTGATATTGGGCGGTACCCTGCCCAGACGGAAGGCTGCGGCCAAGCGACTCGTCCCGCTCAGCGGACCGGCGCGTTCATGCAGGCAGCACGGCTGCCGCCCGGACTGAGGCGGGCGCGCCGAGCCCGCCGACCCTCGCTTGACGGCGATGAGTGTTTCTGGTGACTCCCGGGCCGGCCGGGACCGGGATGGCCGGTCAGCGGTTGTTCCAGCGTTCCCGGCCGTCGTAGTACTGCTTGTTACGTTCGATGAAGGCCTCGACGGTGAGTGGCTCGACGCCGGTGAGGGTGCGGACGGTGTCGTTGGTACCGGCGAAGATCCCGTTGCGGTAATCGACCGCGACGTTGATCAGGTGCTGGACGAAGTGGGGGTCCAGGCCGCGCTGTTCGAGTTCGGACCGGAACTCCTCGATCTCGATCGGCACATAGGTGACCTGTCGGCCCAGGGTGTGGGTCATCGCTTCGGCGATCTGGTGGTGGTCGAGCTCGACCGGGCCGTAGAGCGGATAGATCTTTCCGGCGTGCGGCTGGGGATCCTCCAGAATCGCGGCGATCACTCGTCCCTGGTCTTCGGCGGCGATAGGGGCGTGGCGTGCGTCGGCGAAGGGCAGTCGGAGTTCGCCGGTCGTCTCGTCCCAGAAGTTGATCAGCCATTCGGCGAAGAACGTGGGCCGGATGTGGGTCACCGTCCCGCTGAAGTGGTCCAGAAGGCGTTCGGCGATCCAGTGTTGGCGGGCGGCGTTGCTGGCGGCGTCGCGCCGGGCCGAGATCTGCGACATGTTGACGATCGCGCCGACGCCGTTCTCTTCGGCCGCCTGCAACAGCGTGGCGGTGGCCTCGATCAGGCCCGGGGCGATCGGATAGGTGAGGTAGATCGCGTCGATGCCCTTGGCGGCCCGGGTCACGGCGTCGAGGTCCAGGAGGTCTCCGACGACGACCTCGGCGCCGGCGGCGGCGAGCCGGTCGGAGCGCTCATCGGTGCGGTGAACCAGCGCGCGTACGTGGTGGCCGTGCGCGAGGAGCGTGGCCGCGGCGGATGCGCCGGTCTTGCCGGTGGCGCCGGTGATGAGGATGTGGCGTGCCATGACGAGGTCCCTTCCGAGGTGGGGTGGCTGGAGCCACCGACCGGTGCAACGCACCCAGATAGGGGCATATGCCCGTTATGATTAAGGGCACATGCCCTCAAATTTA
Organism: Actinoallomurus vinaceus; assembly: GCF_039542055.1. Classification (NCBI taxonomy): domain Bacteria; kingdom Bacillati; phylum Actinomycetota; class Actinomycetes; order Streptosporangiales; family Thermomonosporaceae; genus Actinoallomurus; species Actinoallomurus vinaceus. The sequence goes on along the minus strand of NZ_BAABHK010000026.1, from coordinate 87,503 downwards.
GAAATAACGGGTGCGGCGCTCGTTGTTGCCCCCCGCGCAGGTGCACGCAGCTCCTGCGGGGCAGTGAAGGATCAGGTGTGGGTCAGTGAACATGCGGACGGTGCGGCCACCGGTTTCGGCGACGCGGGCGTGCTACGCCACGACGCTGCGCAAGGCGTCACGGCGCCTGACGGCGCTGTATGACGACGTGTTGGCGCCCACGGGTCTCCGGTCGACCCAGTACGCCATTCTGAGCGAACTTGCCGATGGCGAGCCGGTCACCATCAACGAGCTGGCCCGTGCGCTCGTGCTGGATCGCTCGGGGCTTGGTCACTCGTTGCGCCCGTTGCAGCGCGATGGCCTGGTCCGGCTGGACAAAGACCTCGCAGATCGACGCAGCGTGAACGTCACACTCACCGAAGAGGGACGCCGACGGTATGAACAGGCGTTCGTGTTGTGGCGATCGGCTCAGGACCGGGTCGCCGAGGTGCTCGGCACGTCAGTGGCCGATGAGCTGCGCGACCAGCTGAACGGGGTCGCCGAGGATGATCGGCTGACCTAGGGGGTGTCCGGCCCCGCTCACCCTCGCATGACGGAGTGGAGCTGGTCGCGGGCGTCGCGCATCTCCGGCACGCCGGCCCAGCGGCCGGACATCCGGTAGACGCTCTCGATGTGGGTGGTGACCCGCGCGGACGACACGAGTGGCGCGATCCGGGCCAGCGTGGTCATCCGGACGGCCGCCAGGGACGGGTCGTCCGACCGCAGCGCCGCCTCGACCTCCCACGCCTGGTAGGCGACGGCGAGGAGAGCGGAGCACTGGCCGCTGAGGCGCACGGCCTCGGCGATGGTGGCCCGGGCGACGTCGTACTCCCGCATGCCGAGCAGCGCCACCCCGACGTTCCCCAGCATGTCGGCCGTCTCGTACGCGGGCAGCCCCTGGACGGTCAGGGCCTCCTCGAGGACCTCTCGTGCCGTGCGTTCCCGCCCGGGCAGTAGGGCGAGCGAGCGGCCGAGGCGCAGCCGCAGCCACGCCTCGCGCGCCGGCGGCAGGTCGCCGAGCCGCAGGCCCCGCCGCGCGTACATCGCGCCGCGGTCGCCGCGCCGCTGGTCGATGTTGACGCGGCTGAGCGTGCTGTACGCGTCGGCCTGGGCGCGGACGCTGCCGGAGCGGCGGGCCAGTTCGAGGGCGAACACGCCGGTCCGCTCGGCCGCCGGGTAGCGCCGTGAGTCGTAGAGGACGCGTGCGGCCTCACCGGCCAGGTCGGAGGAGGCCTCCTGGAGCGCACGGTCGGAGCCGTTGACCGCCGGGCCGACCTTCCGGAGATGCCGCAGCGCCGTGGCGACGACCGGGGTGCCGCCCTGCTGGTAACGGTCGTGCGCGAGCCGTTCGGCGAGGTGCCGGACGTAACCCGGGTCCTGATAGGGGCCGACCTTCGGGGAGGGGACGAATGTGATTGATGCGGCCGTCACGACGAACTCTCTGCGCCTCACGGGATCGTCCTCCGAAATGGGCGATATGCGTACCTCCCAACCTACGCGGCTCAGAAGTCGTTCCGTTCGTCCGATTCCCGGGTCGCGAATCCCGCGCGACGCCTGGGACACCCAGCTCTGAGATACGCCCAGCTCGCGGGCCAGATCCAGTTGTGACCAGCCGCGCCGGCCCATGATCGATCGAAGTGCCTCAGGGAGGCCGTGACCGTCCATATTCGGAGAGTAGTGCGTATCGCACTCGCCCGCTACCGCCCTCACCGATCAGCATGCATCATTTCCAACAAAGGGCTGGACTTGCCGAAACAGTCTCATTGACCAGCTGAAACAGCAGGTGTCGACGGCCTGTTCGAAGACCGGCGATTCCGGAAGGGAACAGCGATGGGCGCACGCCCCACTCCCCACCGCGAAGCGCTCGAACACGCGCTCCGCACGCTCGCCGACGAGGTGACCGGGCTCGGGCTGCACGCCACGATCACCGGGCCCCTGACCCTGTCGGTGCGCGGCGACGCACCGGCGCCCGACCTCGGCGACGGCGTCGCCCACCTCTTCGAGCCGGCAGCGCCGCTCAGCCAGTCCGTCACGATCGAGTCCCGCGGGGGCCGGTTGTGGTGGTGCTGGGTGTGGACCGACGCCGAGCGCGGCGGCCACGACTCCGAGCCGATCCTGCCGGTGGAGGAGGTCGACGAGGTGGCGCGGCGCATCCGCACCGTCGTCGCCCTGCCGTCCGCCACCTGACCGGACGCATGACTCGGCTTCCCTGACCGGGTTCCGGCTCAGCGGACGCGGTAGCGCTCGGCGTCGGCCCGTTTGAACTCCAGGCCGAGGCCGGCGGCGTCGTCGCGCGGGCGGATGGAGCCGCCCTTGGGCGACAGCGCGCCGTCGAAGAGCATCGACTCGATCCGTACCTGGTCGTGGAACCACTCGATGTGGCGGGCGTTCGGGATCGCGGCCATGACGGCCGCGTGCAGGTGCGGCGCGCAGTGCGCGGACAGGTCCTTGCCGTGCGCGCGGGCCAGGCCGGCGACGCGGAGGAACTCGGTGATGCCGCCGACCCGGGTGACGTCGGCCTGCGGGCAGTCGACGGCGTCGATGATCCTGGCGAAGTACGGCAGGTCATAGCCGTACTCCCCGGCGGCCACCTCGCAGTCGACGGCCGCACGGACCTCCCGCAGGCCGGGCAGGTCGTCCGAGGAGACGGGCTCCTCGAACCACCGCAGGTCGACGTCGGCGGCCTGCCGGGCGACGCGGATCGCCTGTTTGGCGGAGTACGCGCCGTTGGCGTCGGCGTACAGCTCCACGCCGCCACCGAGGATCTCGCGGGCGAGCTCAAGGCGCCGCAGGTCGCGGCTCTCCCGGGTCCCCCACGCCTCACCGATCTTGATCTTGACGCGGGGGATGCCGAGATCCCCGGCCCAGCGCCCGAGCTGCTCCCGGGTCCGGGCCGCGTCATAGGTGGTGAAGCCGCCGGAGCCGTACACCGGCACCTCGCTGCGGACGGCGCCGAGGAGCCGGTGCAGCGGGAGCCCGAACGTCCGGGCCCGCAGGTCCCACAGCGCGCAGTCGACCGCGGAGATCGCCATCGAGCAGATCCCCGGCCGCCCGGCGTCGCGGACCGCCCGGCACATCGCCTCGTGCGACGCCGGGACGTCCTCGCTCACCACCGGCGCCAGCTCCGAGGTCACCACGTCGGCGATCGCGGCCGGGCCGTACGTCCAGCCGATGCCGTGGCGGCCGTTCGCCCGCGCCTCGACGAGCACCATCGTCGTCGACGTCCACTCGAGCGTGCCGTCCGCCTCGGGGCCGTCGGTCGGGATCGTGTACGCGGCCGCGTAGAGCCCGATCACGTGAGCACCTCCGCCAGGAGTTCGGCGAGGTGGACCGGCCGGGCCGGGGTCCGCTGCTCGATCTGGGTCCGGCAGGAGAACCCGTCGGCGAGGATCCGGGTGCCGTCCGCGGCGTTCCGTACGGCGGGCAGCACGCCGAGCTCGCCGACGTCGACCGACACGTCGTAGTGCCCGCGTTCGAAGCCGAAGTTGCCGGCGAGGCCGCAGCAGCCCTCGTCGAGGACCTCCGCCTCGATACCGACGCGCTTCAGCAGCTCGCGGTCGGCGTCGAACCCCCAGATGGCGTGTTGGTGGCAGTGCGGCTGGGCGATCGCGTGGATCCCGGTCCCGGGCGACGGCGCCGTGACGAACCCGGAGGCCCGGTCCAGCAGGAACTCCGACAGCGAGTGCGTCTGCTTCGCGAGCCGCTCGACGTCCTCCGACACCGGCTCCCCGGACAGCAGTTCGGGCGCGTCGGAGCGGAAGACGGCCGAGCAGCTGGGCTCCAGGCCGATGACGGGCACACCGCGGCGGAGCCGTGGCGCGAGGGCGCGGACGGTGCGCCGCAGCACGCGGGCGGCCACGCCGAGCTGGCCGGTGGAGATCCAGGTCAGCCCGCAGCACAGCGGGACGGGCGGCACCTCGACGCGGAACCCGGCCGCCTCCAGCACTCGTACGGCGGCCTTGCCCGCGTCCGGGTGGAAGTTGTTCGTGAACGTGTCCGGCCACAGCACCACCGGTTCGCCGTCCCCCTGCGAGCCCCGCCGGGCGAACCAGTCGGTGAAGCGCTCGGACGCGAAGGAGGGCAGGTCGCGGTGGCGGTCGATGCCGCCGGCCCGCTTGACGGCACGGTTCAGGCCCTTGGCGTGCGTCAGGGCGTTCACCGCGCGCGGCGCGGCCGACGCCATCCGGGCCCACAGCGGCAGCCAGCCCATCGAGTAGTGCGCGAGCGGCCGGGGCCGCCACCGGTAGTGGTGGGACAGGAACTCGGCCTTGTAGGTCGCCATGTCCACGTTGACGGGGCACTCGCCGCGGCAGCCCTTGCACGCCAGGCACAGGTCGAGGGCGTCGTGCACCTCGTCCGACCGCCAGCCGTCGGTGATCACGTCGCCGCGCATCATCTCCATGAGGATGCGTGCGCGGCCGCGGGTGGAGTGCTCCTCCTCGCGGGTGACCCGGTAGCTCGGGCACATCACGCCGCCCGAGGAGGACCGGCACTTGCCGATGCCGACGCAGCGGGCGGCGGCGTGGGTGAACCGGTGATGGTCCTTCGGGTACGAGAAGTGGGTCCGGGGCTCGGCGGGGTCGTAGCCGAGGTGGTCGAGGTTCTGGTCGAGCCGGTACACGCGCCCGCCGGGCGGGGCGGCGACCTTGCCCGGGTTCATCCGGTCGTCGGCGTCGAAGATCTGCTTGTAGCGGCCGAACAGCTCGACGATCTCGGTCCCGAACATGATCGGCAGGAGTTCGGCCCGGGACTGGCCGTCGCCGTGCTCGCCGGACAGCGACCCACCGTAGGAGGCCACCAGGCGGGCGGCCTGCTCGGCGAACCGGCGGTACTTGGCCACCCCGTCGGGGTCCTCCAGGTCGAAGGCGATGCGGGTGTGCACGCAGCCCTGGCCGAAGTGCCCGTACAGCGAGGTCCGCCCGTAGTCGAACTCGTCCAGCAGCTTCCGGAAGTCGCGCAGGTAGTCGCCGAGGCGGTCCGGCGGGACGGCGGCGTCCTCCCAGCCCTCATGGGTGTCGGGATGGCCCGGCGGGTACGCGGTCGCGCCGAGCCCCGCCTCGCGGATCCTCCACAGGCGCTCCTCTTCGGCGGGGTCGTCCATGAAGACCACGTGCGGGTCGTGCTCGGTCCCCCGCAGTTCCTTGATCATCCGTTCGGCGCGAGAGTCGGCCTCCTCCCGTGTGTCGCCGCCGAACCGGACCATCAGCCAGCCCGACCCCTCGGGCAGTCCCTCGAGGGCGTCCTTGCCCGCGACGTTCTCGGCGCGGGCGACGTCGACCAGCGTCTCGTCCAGTCCCTCGAGCGCCAGCGGCCGGTGACTCGCGACCCTGGTCACCGCGTCGCCCGCCCGGAAGATGTCGGGATACCCCATGACGGCGAGCGTCTGGTACTTCGCCACCGGGAACAGCTCGATCTCCGCCTGCAGCACGGTGACCAGCGTGGACTCGCTGCCCACGAGCGCCCGCGCCACGTTGAAGCCCTTCTCCGGGAGCAGGGAGTCGAGGTTGTAGCCGGACACCCGGCGCGGGATGTCGGGGTACCGGGTGCGGATCAGGGCCATGTTCTCGTCGCGCAGCTCGCGCATCGCCCGGTAGATCTCCGCGCGGCGGCCGCCGTCGGCGAGGATCTTCTCGTACTCCTCGTCGGAGGTCTCCCCGACCCACATCCGCACGCCGTCGTAGGTGAGCACCTCCAGGCGGATCACCGAGTCGGCCATCTTGCCGTACGCCTGAGCCGAGGCGCCGCACGAGTTGTTGCCGATCATCCCGCCGATCGTGCACGTGTCGTGGGTGGACGGTTTCGGCCCGACATGCAGGCCGTGGGGCTTCAGGCGGTCGTTCAGGTCGTCCAGGCAGATGCCCGGCTCCACCAGCGCCCGCCGCCGGGTCTCGTCCAGCCAGACCAGCCGATTGCAGTACTTCGACCAGTCGATGACCACGCCTTCGTTGCAGCACTGTCCCGCCAGGCTCGTCCCCCCGCCCCGCGAGAGCACCGGCGCCCCGTGGTCGCGGCACACCCGGACCGCCTCGACGGCGGCCTCGACGCTGTGGGGCACCACGACCCCGATCGGCGGCTGCCGGTAGTTGGACGAGTCGTGCGCGTACGCCGCGCGTGAGCCCGCATCGAACCGGACCTCCCCGTCGACCCGCGCCTCGAGATCTCGCTGAAGGCTCATATGAGTCCGCTTACCCGCCGGGCAGGTTTCAACCCGTGCGCCGGGAACCGCACCTTAGGTAGGCACACGAGGAGATGACGGAGCTGGTCCATCGCTGAACGCGCGGGCGGACGCCCGGCTCGAGGAGCACGCCGTCCCCGGACTGAACCGGAAGCGGTTTCCGGCTTCAACATGACGACGCGGGCTCCGGATGGGGCCCGCGTCGCTCATCTCGGTCGGTCAGCCGTGCTCCACGCGGCCGTTCCGGTGCGGCCGGCCCTCGACCTCGCGTTTCAGCTCTCGCTCGGCCCGTTGCCGAGCCTCCTCGAAGTAACGCTTGGGGTCGCGGATCATGCGCTCCGACCGATCGTCGGAGTCCTGCACGACGATGTCGTCAGCCATAGCCAACTCCCTCCCTATCCGCAAGTGTGTGTGGGGCCACGGCAAAGGTCAATTTGGATCAATACCTAATGTGTTATCGGCCAAGGCGCAGCAGGCCCTCCTCTGGGGCGCCGACGGCGAGCGCGTCCGCGAGGAGGCCGGCCAGCAGCCGTACGAACGGCACCTCCGCCTCAGTCACCCCGGCGACGTCGATCGCGTCCACCGTCAGCATCCCGAACGCCCGCTGCCCGGCGACCACCGGCACCGCGATGAAGGACCGATACCCGTGCTGCGCCGAGCCGTGCCACCCCGGCGGCGGGTCGGTCTCCACGTCCAGCGCCACGGCGTGCTGGTTGTGCCGGATCATCGCGAAGGCCGAGTCGCCCACGGGCGTGCCCTCCTCGAAGATCGTCACGGGTTCGTCCGCGCGCCCGGCGTACTGCGTCGGCACCAGCCTGCGCGGTTTCCCATCGTCCAGGCGGAACCAGCAGGCGCGGACGCGCTGGCCGTCGAGGAGGTGCGCCGCAGAGTCCAGGATCATCGGGACGGTCGCCTCCCGCAGGTTGCTCCGCTCCTGGCGGTTCGTGGCGGTGGCGACGCGTCCGAGCTGCCGGACGATCGGGTCGAGCGCGTCGTTCAGCGTGACCCGCATCTCGACGGCGGCCTCGATCGCCGCCTGCTCGGCCTCCTTGCGCAGGCGTTCCTTGCGGATCTGCTCGTACCCGGGGACCGCGGCGCCCATCACGCTCATCACGATGCTGAGCACGATCCACCAGGGTTTGAGCGAGCCGCCCTCGCCCGCCTCGGCGCCGGCCAGGGCGACCAGGCCCACGGAGGCGACGCTGACCGCCGTGGTCAGATAGATACGCCGGACAGGACGATTTCGTCTGGGAGGAAGCCGCACCCACCGCAGAGTAGGGGATCTTCGAGGGATTCGCTTGACCGGGCGTCATGACTTCGGTCATATCGCCGGGTTCGACCCGGGTCTCTGGCCGCAGGCGGCCAAGGTCGCCGGCCATCCGACCACGCCTTTGACGGTACGGATGGCGCGACCGCCCTGACGGCGGCGGGATCATCCGACGGGCGCGCGGACCACGGCAACCGGGCAGTGCGCCCGGTGCACGACGGCCTGGCTGACGGAGCCGAGGAGCATGCCGCTCAGACCGGCGCGGCCCCGCGAGCCGACCGCGAGGAGCTCCGCGCCGGCGGACTCCTCGATCAGCACCGCGCTCGCCATGCCGACCCGGACGACCGCCCGGACGTCCCGCGGCGGGACCGCGACCCGCGCGAGCATGGCCTCGGCCGCGTCCCGGTCCTCTTCTCGTTCCACGGCGTGGACGAGGGTGAGGCCGCAGCCGCGGTCGTCCGCCTCGGCGACGGCGAAGCCGATCGCCGCCTCCGACAGCCCGGTGCCGTCCACGCCGACGACCACGCGGCCGGCGGACGGACCGGGCACGTCGCCCGGCAGGCCGGGACGTACGACGACCACCGGAACGTCCGCGCGTACGGCCACCTCCATCGCGGTCGAGCCGGCGGCGAGGCCGGACATGGCCAGGAACCCGGTCGAGCCGACGACGATCAGGGCGGCGTCGGCGGCCTCGGCGAGCAGCCGGTCCGGGTCACGCCGCGGCAGCACCCGGACGACGGCGTTCCGCCGGCCTGCCTCCTCGATCGCCCAGGTCACGGCCTCGTCTCCGGAGGGTGTTCCGTCGACGTAGGCGATGACGGGCCCCGCCTCCGCCGGGACGCCGGCGCCGCTCATCGCCGTGCCCCGAGATCGGTTCCCCCGGCGCCCATGCCGTTCCTCCCGCGTGCCGCTCGATCGGCCTCGAAGTCTCCGGATCGGCGAGGCGAGGGCGAGCGCCGCCAGACGGGACGGGGGTCCCGTACGTGACCCACTACTTCATTTCCACCTTTTGCCCGGCTATGTGGGCCCAACGTCCTCTTTTCCGGAGCCGGGAGCCCCTCCCCCGCCCCCCTGCACGCCCGGAACATGGTGATGCGTCCCGTTACGGCCCACACCCCCCGAACGCGTGACCACGGCGATTAAGGGAAAACCAGAGAGAAAGGCATGACATGGCCAAAATCGCGATCATCGGGGAAGGGGCCAAGGTGACGCGCTTCGGGCTCACCGGAGCGATCGTCCTGCCCGCCGAGGAGCCGGAGGCCGTCCGCGCCGCCTGGCGCTCCCTGGGCACCGACGTCGCCATCGTCGTCCTCACCTCGCGGGCGGCCCGCAGCCTGGACGGTGAGACGTCCTCGTGGCCGCTCACCGTCGTGATGCCGCCATGATCACGCCGATCACGCGTCGCGGATGGGCGGTCGTGAAGCGTGCCGAAGGAGAGCACGAGAAAGGCAACGCCCATGCGGACCACATCCCACGAGTGCGTACTCAGCGGGGACATCACGGCGGTGATCTTCGGCGTGGACGGCGTCCTCGTCGACACCTCCCAGGCCGCGGCCTCGGCCTGGAAGGCCGTCCTCGACCCGTTCCTGCGCTCGCACGCCGCCGTGTACGAGACGCAGTGCCGGTACTTCGACGCGGTCACCGACTACCGGCGGTACATGCAGGGCCGGACCCGGCTGGACGGCGTACGGCAGTATCTGGCGACCTGCGAGATCCCCCTGTGCTACGACGCCCTGCGCGGCCTGACCGCGCGCCATGAGGAGCTCTTCCTCACGGCCGTCCGGCGGCGCGGGGTCGAGGCCTTCGCCTCGACCGTCACGGTGCTCCACGCGGTGCGCCTGCGCGGACTCCATACGGCGGCCGTGTCCGCGACCCGGTACGCCGCCGAACTGCTCAGGAGAGCGGGCCTGGCAGGCCTGTTCGACGTCCGGCTGGACGGGCTGGACGCATCCGGATGGTGCCTTCCGGCCGCGTCGGACCTCGGCCTGATCCGGCTTGCCGCAGGGCGGATGCGGACCCCTCCCGCACGGACCGCCGTCGTCGAGGAGAGCCTCACCGCGGTCCAGGCCGCGCGGCACGGCGGCTTCGGCCTCGTCATCGGCGTCGACCGGGGCGGGCGCTCGTTGATCCTGCCCGAGTACGGAGCGGACCGGGTCATCACGGATCTGTCCGACCTCCGGATCGGCGAGCCCGTCGCCTAGTGGGGGCTACCGGGTCGGCCTCGGTGCCTGGTGGCTGCCGGTGGGTGAGCCCTCTCGTGACGCGCGGTCATCTGCGCGGCCGTACGATCGCGACCGAGCAGGGGGCGTGGAAGAGCACGGCCTGGCTCACCGACCCCAGGCGAAGCCCCGTGACCCCGCCGAGCCCGCGGTCCCCCACGACGAGGAGGCCGGCGTCGGCGGCCGCCTCCAGCAGGGCGTGCCGCGGAGTCCGCATCACGATCCGCGTCTCGGTCTCGACGTAGGGGTACTTCTCCCGCCACGGCGACACCGTCCGCTCCAGCCGGGCGGCGCTGAGCATCCGGAGCTGTTCGGGATCGCGCAACATCCCCATCTCGGCGGAGGCGATCGCCTCCGCCTCCCAGCACGCGTACACCGCGCGTACGGTCCGGCCGCGCAGCGCCGCCTCCTCGTACGCGAATGCCAGGGCGGCCTCCGCGCTCGTGGACCCGTCCACGCCCACGACGACCGGGCTGCCGGCCCCCGGATCCCGGCGTATCACCATCACCGGGCAGTGCCCGTACGCGGCCAGCTGCAGGGCCGTCGAGCCCGCGCCGAGCCCGGCGAACCCGCCCCGCCCGTGCGAGCCGACGATCGCGAGAGCGGCGTTCTCCGACTCCTCGATGAGGATCGCCGAGGCCGGGCCGGCCGCGAAGCGCGGACGCACCGTCAGCGTGGGGCAGATCCGGCGGGCCACGAACACGCCGTGGTCAAGAGTGTGTCTTCCCATCTTCCGCACCGTCTCCAGCGCCTCCGGCCCCGAAGGCGGGACCGGGTACGGCCAGTGCCAGGCGTGACAGACGGTGAGCGAGAGCCTCCGGGTCCGCGCCTCCTCGACCGCCCGGCGCAGCGCGCGCTCGGCCCCCGCGGAGCCGTCGAATCCCACCAGGACGTAACTGCCGTCGAAGGATCTCATCGGATCTTCCCCCCGCTCTCCGCCGGGTGTGAGGGCCCCTGTTCCCTCGCACCCGGCGGCCTCCCCCCGTCAGGGTCGGGAACCCGCGGGCCGGCGCGAACACCGGCTCTCCCGGCCTACTTGAAGCCAACCGCGCCGGGCCTTCCGCGAGGAGAGGCCAAAGCCCGCGGAGGGGAAGGACTCTCGGACCTTCAGGCCAGGACCAGAGACCCTCCCCAATTTCATGCAAGGACGCCTAACCTGCGGGTAGAGGTGGCCGTGATGGAGGTGTCCCATGCGTGCACTCACGATCCAGGTGCTGGGCTGCGTCCGTTACCTGCGCCCAGACCGCAACCCCCTGCGGCGCCCGGTCGACCGTGTCCATGCGCGGCTCGTGGCCGCGCTGGCGGCGGTGTTCCTCGTCACGGGCGTGATCTCCGCTCTCCTCATGATCCACTTCGTCGGCGGCGCCGGACTGCGGGCCGAACACCATCAGGCACGGACCCGCCACCAGGTCGACGCCCTGGTCACCGCGACCGGCCCGGCGGCCTCCAGGAACGGCATCGGCCAGGAGACGCGGCTCCGCTGGCAGGACCGGACGGGCCAGGTCCACACGGGTACGGTCGTGCCCTCCGGCGACGACCGCGCCGGCGCCCATCGCCGGGTCTGGATCAACCAGGCGGGCCACCTGACCGCCCGGCCCCGCACGCACGCGCAGACGCTGACCGACACGACCCTGGCCGTGTTCGCGGCTCTCACCTCGCTGACGATCCTGCACGCCGGCGTGTACACCGCCGTCAACCGCCGCCTCGAACGCCGGCGGATGGTGCTGTGGGAGGACGCGTGGGCCGCCACCGCACCCCGCTGGACCGGCCGCTCCTGACCACCCGCCGCCTGGACGTTCCGGTCCGGCCTGCCGGACGGGTTCGAGCGGTTCGCCGGTCACAGGTCGTCCGCCACGATGTCGGCGGCGGCGGGCCGCCGGGCACCGGCGAACTCGGCGTCGGCCATCCCCAAGCGCATGATCATCTGTGGGTACGTCGCGTCGCAGAAGCGCGTTCGGATGAACTCCCGCAACTCCGGCACCTCGAGCACCTGTGTGTGGAACGCGGCCGACACGTCGTCCTCGGCGGCCCGCAGCAGCACTCGCTGGAGGGCCTGTCCGGCCCGGAGCCAGTCGGTACGGCCGTCCCCGGCGGTCGTCAGCAGGGCGACGACCCCGGTGGCCTCCCGTGGTTCCCCGCCGGTCATGCCCCAGCCCTGGCCGCGCGCGAAGTCCCGCTCGGCGACGTGCGGCTCGGTGTCGTCCGGGTCTCGTGGACAGGCCTCCTCGTGGACGGCGTCCGGCCGCTCGCTCCCCGGGGGAGGCGCCCAGCGGGCGACCTCCGCGACGTACGCCGGGTCCATTCGCTGCACCTGCTCGGCCGCGTCGGACAGCGCGGCGAGCGCGACGCGCATGCGAGGGTCGGCCACGATGCGCAGCGAGACGTGCTCGGCGCAGGCGTCCGCCCGCAGGGCCTGCAGGAGCCCGACCGGCATCGCGCTGGCCCGGAAGCCGCCGCGGTGCGTACGCCGCCGTTCGACCTGCTCGTACAGCTGCCGATCCTCGTCGGTGACGGGCTGCGGCGGCCCCAGGCTCACGTCGGCGATCAGTCCCGGCCGGTCGGGGTCGGACGCCATGCGCACCTCCGGCCGGCGTCCGAGGCGGCGGACGGCGAGCCGGAGCGTGAACAGCGCGGCGCCGCAGCTGATCAGCATCTCCCTGCCGTGCGGATCCACGACGTTCAGGCAGCGGTCGGTGTCGGCGTGCAGCGTCACCGTCTCGCCGTGGGTGTCGAACCACCAGGGCCGGGTGTCGTGCGCCGAAGGCGCCCACACCGCGGCCTCGACGAGCCGCTGCAGGACCTCGCCGCGCTCCGGGGTGTCCGGGGGTTCGATCATGTCTCCTCCTGTGGTCACGGCGGGGGCGTGCTCGGGGAGCGGCGGGACTCAGGGCACGTTCGGCACGACGGCCAGCGGGCAGTGCGCCCGGTGCAGCAGCGCGTGTGAGACCGAGCCGAGCAGCAGCCCCGTGAAGCCGCCCCTGCCGCGGGTCCCCACGACCAGCAGATCCGCCTGGGCGGAGGCGCCCGCGAGCACGCGCGCCGGGCGGCCGTGCACGACCTCCGAGACCGCGTCAACGGCGGGGAACTTCTCCCGCCAGGCGACGAGGGACTCCTCGAGCCTCCGGAGTTCCTCTCCGGCGACGATCTGCGGGTCGTACACCAGGGGCTGCATGTCGCCCGGACCGGCCGACGCCGGGTGCGACCACACGTGCACCACCCGCAGCCGCGCCCCCCGCAGCGCCGCTTCCTCGAACGCGAAGCCGATCGCGGGTTCCCCGGCCGCCACGGTGTCCACCCCGACCGCCACTTCGCGCCGCACCGCGGGTTCCAGTCCCCGTACCACCACGGTCGGAACCCGCGCGTGCGAGACGACCTGGAGTGTCGTGGACCCCAGCAGGAGGCCCGCGGCGGGGCCGGTCCCGTGGCCGCCCAGTACGATCACGGCCGCGTCTTCGCGGCCCAGGAGCGCCCGTGCCGCCGGCCCCGGCACGAGTTCGCCCTCCACCGCCACGTCCGGGTCGCGCTCCCGCGCGGCCGCCACGGCCGCGTCGACGACCTGGCCACCCGTCGACAGCAGCCACGTCCGTACGGTGGCGAAGCGGGGATCGACCGGCGTGTCGTACAGCCATGGCGCGGCGGCGTGCAGGATCCGCAGCGGCAGGCCGCGACGGCTCGCCGCCTCGGCCGCCCAGACCACGGCGGCCGTGGCGCTGTCCGATCCGTCCGTTCCCACGAGGACCACGTTCATGATCACCGTCTCCTCCCGGCGTCGAGGCGGCCGGCTCAGATCCCACCTTCAGGACATCCGGGCGGAGAGGGGCTCCCCAGGGGCGAAAGGTCCTCGACACCCTCCGTTGGTCCCGGATGCCGGTCGGAGCGGCGACGGCCGATCCTGCCGGCCCCAGAGGCCGCTCCAGAGCACCGGCGGCCCCGGTAAGCGTCCCGGCAGTCTCCAGGCCGCTCCGGAACGCCGGCGGCGGCCGGGCCGCCCCCGCATCGGGACGTGGCGGGAACTCCGTTGGCCTTCCATGGCCGGCCGAAACCCGGCGCATGAGGATTCCATTGTGCGGGCCCTCAGAACCCTTTCCCGTCCGTTGCGGGTCGATTAATCGCCTCATGCCGCAATATGCCCTTGATTAATGGACCACGGAAGCGAGCGAGTCCCTGAGAAGGAGCGGCGGACGATATCCCCACGGCGGGTGGCCAGAACTTCGCAACGCATTGGCGCGCCCGACGGCCGCACCTTGGGCCACAGCGACACAGACCGGCACCGACCTGGTCACACGCGCACACACCGTCGGCCGACCTCGCACGGAGACCCGGCACCCTCGGGACTAAAGTGGCCATATTCGTGCATTAAAGTCAAGACATGAGCTATGGCGAATGAGAGTCAATTATCGGCATATCTCGGCCGATGCTGTTGATTCTCGCCGACTGACCATGTGGTGTTGTTTGTGGCGATCGGACCCGAATAGTCCAATTGCCTGGCGTGGACGATCATGGCACGCCACGGTCCGACCCAAGGAGGTTGCTTCAAATGAGGATTCCGAAGCGGACGGCGCTCGCCATCTCTGGCCTGGCCTTTGCGGGAGCGACCGCCCTCACGATGGGCGCCGCGACGCCGGCGAGCGCCCAGACGGTGCGCAGCGCCCCTCAGCACTCGGTCACCCTCAGCCACTGGGCCGGCTGTGGCTCGTGGGGCGGCTGCGGCGGCTGGTGGGGCGGCTTTGACGACTGCTGGGACGACTGCTGGTGCTGAGTCTCTGACAGTCGCCAGAAGACCGGTGAGCGCGCCCGCGAGGCGGGCGCCACCGGCGAGAGGCCTCGTACCGATGTGATGGTACGAGGCCTCTTCTTGCGCACTTTCACACACAAAACGTGAAACTTACTCACTAGTAAGTTGACGGGTGTTACGGGCTTGTTACAGATAAGTAAGAGGCCCGGTCAGACCTCCCCCGCACCGGCCGGGCCGGAAGGAGTCCCCCATGAGCAAGTCCCTGGGCCGGCGCGCGGCCACCGCCGCCACGGTCATCGCGCTCGGCGGCCTCGGCGTCGTCGCGGCACAGGCGCCGGCGAGCGCCTCCACCTTCACCGGCTCGTACACCTGCAACTCGATCCTCGGGACGCAGAACATCACGGTCAACGGGACCGCCACCGCGTCGCCCAACCCGACGACGGTGGGCACCTCGACCCACTTCACGGCCCACATCGCGACGAGCCTGTCGTCGCCCCTGGCGATCAACTCCTGGAGCGCCACCCTGACCGCCAACGTGAGCGGGGCGCAGACCGCGTCCTTCCAGGCCACCGGGTCCGGCGGCTCGATCCCCGCGAACCAGGCCATCGCCGCCGACGTCGCGGGTGACTGGACCCCGACCGCGGCGGGAACCGACCAGATCTCGGGCGGCAACGTCTCGATCAAGGCGAACGTCGTGCTCGTCGGCAACATCACGGCCACGTGCACCCCGAACAGCCCGATTCCCGTCGCCGAGACGCTCACGGTGAACTGATCCGGCCGGGCGGCCTCGCGATCATCGACGCGGGGCCGCCCCGGTCAGCCCTCGGACGACCCGCTGCTCGAGAGGAACGGCTCCCCGCCGGGGCCCGCGTCGCTCACCGGCTCCGGCAGCGCACGGAAGATCAGCAGGCAGGTGTCGTCCTCGCGGACGCCACTAACGAACTCGCCTTCCGGAATCCCTCAACCGGGATGTGCCCAGCGCGCGAGCCTCCGGCCCACCAGGAGATAGGCAAGGGCCGCGCCGGCCGTGTTGAGAATCACATCGTCGATGTCGAACGTACGTCCCGTGATCAGCAGACCCTGGACCGCCTCGATCCCCAAGGAGATCACCGCCGCCGCCAGGGTCAGGCGGACCAGGCCGCGAAGACCGGAGAACAGGACGGGCAGCAGCACACCGAGCGGCATCAGCAGCGCCAGGTTGCCGCCGATCTCCAGGACCGCCTCCTTGACGCTCGGCCGGTCCAGGTAGAACCGCAGGGTGGCCCCCGGGTGAGGGTTGTCGTGGACCTGACTTCCGGCTCCCGGCACCGGGCGCAGCGTCAGCCGGGCGAGCGCGACGGCGAACACCACGGCCGCGGCGAGCGCCACGAGGACCCACAGCCACCGGACGAGCCGTGTGAGGAGAGACCGCGAGGCCTGATGTTCCGTACGGCGCCGCTTCGCGACGAACAGCATCTGCGCCTTTCCCAGGGCCGAGCGAACGGGGGACGGCGCACCGATACCCGCACGACGGTCGGATATTCGCCGCCGGGACCACTCCCGTACGATGGTTCGTTGACCGAACCCAAGGAGGACGGATGATCCTCGGCGAACTGCCCGTGCCGATCGTGCTGGCGCCGCTGGCCGGAGGCCCGTCCACCCCGCGGCTCACCGCGGCGGTCAGTGAGGCGGGCGGGCTGGGCTTTCTCGCCGCCGGCTATCTCACCGCCGACGCCCTGCGGACCCGCCTCGACGAGACGCACGCGCTGACCCGCCGCCCCATCGGCGTCAACCTCTTCGTCCCCGGCCGTCCGACGGCGCCCGAGACCGTCGCGCGGTACTCCGCCGGGCTCGCCGACGAGGCGGCACGTGTCGGCGCGCCGCTCGGCGAGCCCCGCTTCGAGGACGACGACTGGCGACCCAAGCTCGACCTCCTGACGGAGACACCCGTCGCCGTCGTCTCGTTCACCTTCGGCTGCCCTGCCCCCGACGTGATCGAGCGCCTGCACGGGGTCGGCAGCGAGGTGTGGGTGACGGTCACGCGGGAGGACGAGGCCGTCCATGCGGTCGGAGCGGGCGCCGACGCGCTCGTCGTCCAGGGCGCCGAGGCCGGAGGGCACCGGGCCGCCTTCGTCGACGATCCCGGCGACCGCGCCGATGGAATCGGCCTACTGTCCCTGCTGCAGCTCGTACGGCACGCGGTCGGCGTCCCGCTGGTGGCCACCGGGGGCATCGCGACCGGGGCCGGCGTCGCGGCGGTGCTGGCGGCCGGGGCGTCGGCGGCGCAGCTCGGCACCGCGTTCCTGCGCTGTCCGGAGGCCGGTACCGTTCCCGTGCACCGGCAGGCCGTGGCCTCTTCCGTCCCGACCGCGATGACGCGGGCGTTCACCGGCCGCCTCGCACGCGGCGTCCGCAACCGCTTCCTCGACGAGCACAGCGACGACGCGCCCGTCGCCTACCCCGAGATCCACCACGTCACCGCGCCGCTGCGGAAGGCCGCGCGCGCCGCGGGCGACCTCGACCTGGTGAACCTCTGGGCCGGCCAGGCGCACACGCTCGCCCGGGAGGTGCCCGCCGGCGAGCTCGTCGGCATCCTCGCCAAGGAGACCGACGCGGCGCTGACGGCCGCGACGGCGCGCCTGCGCCGGCCTTAGGCCGCCTTCGCCGCCCGACGGGACGAGTGGTCGGCGTGCGCGGATTTCGGCCGCCTTGCGGGCCTGGGCGGGCCTTAGGCGGCGCGCCGGTCCTCGACGTGGACGACGCGCAGTTCGTGCCCGTCCTGGTCCCGCTTGCCTCGCCCGTACAGCCCGATCTCCAGGTCGGAGGGCTCGCCGTCGCCGGACAGCTCTTCAGGCGCGACGTAGGTCAGGACGTCGTTGTGGTGGCCGTACACCACCCAGCCCGGTCCCGGGTCGAGGGTGATGGTTCCGAAGTCACCGGCCGGGGTGCCCCCATGCACGGGGCCGTACTCCCGGAGGATCTCCGTGGCCTGGGCGGCGAGATCTCCGGCGGGCTCCATCAGGATCACGCAGGTCCCGTTGGCGAACAGCACCCACGACTTGTGGTCGCCGATGATGATGCGCTGCCACGTCTCCACCAGCTCGGGAACGTCCATAGGGAGATCATTCCACCTCGGTCGTCCACAGCCCGCGGGTTTCCGGGCCCGGGCCGGCGTGGTTCCTCATAGGGTGGCGGAATGGCTTCCCCCCGAACCGACCTCCCGGTGAGCGAGGCGTCCGAGGTCCTGCGGCGTGTCTTCGGCTACGAGGAGTTCCGGGACGGCCAGCAGGAGATCATCGAGCATGTCATCGCCGGTGGCGACGCGCTCGTGCTCATGCCGACCGGCGGCGGGAAGTCGCTGTGCTACCAGATCCCGGCGCTCGTCCGGAAGGGCGTCGGCGTCGTGGTCTCCCCCCTCATCGCGCTGATGCAGGACCAGGTCGACGCGTTGCGGGCCGTCGGCGTGCGGGCCTGGTTCCTCAACTCCACCCAGGACCCGGACGAGCGGCGCGCGGTGGAGGCGGCGTTCTCGGCGGGCGAGCTGGACCTGCTCTACCTCGCGCCGGAGCGGCTGCGCCTGGAGTCGACGCTGCGGCTGCTGGACGGCGCCGACGTCTCGCTGTTCGCCATCGACGAGGCGCACTGCGTGGCGCAGTGGGGGCACGACTTCCGGCCGGACTACCTGGCGCTGTCGGTGCTGCACGAGCGCCGCCCCGACGTGCCCCGCATCGCGCTGACCGCCACCGCCACCCCGGCGACGCACCAGGAGATCGCGGCCCGGCTGCGTCTGGAGGACGCCCACCACTTCGTCGCGAGCTTCGACCGGCCCAACATCCAGTACCGCATCGCGCCGAAGAAGGAGCCCAAACGGCAGCTGCTGGATCTGCTGCGCACCGAGCACCCCGGCGACGCCGGCATCGTCTACTGCCTGTCCCGCGCCTCGGTGGAGAAGATCGCCGCCTTCCTCGTGGAGAACGGCGTCACCGCGCTGCCGTACCACGCGGGGCTCGACCCGGCCACTCGCGCGGCGAACCAGGCGCGGTTCCTGCGGGAGGACGGCGTGGTGATGGTCGCCACCATCGCGTTCGGCATGGGCATCGACAAGCCCGACGTGCGCTTCGTCGCCCACCTCGACCTGCCCAAGTCTCTCGAGGGCTACTACCAGGAGACCGGCCGCGCCGGACGCGACGGCCTGCCCTCCACCGCCTGGCTCGCGTACGGCCTGCAGGACGTCGTCCAGCAGCGTCGGCTCATCGATACGTCCGAGGGAGACGCCACGCACCGGCGCAGGCTCGCCTCCCACCTCGACGCGATGCTGGCGCTGTGCGAGACCGTGGAGTGCCGTCGCGTCCAGATCCTCGGCTACTTCGGCCAGGAGGGCACCGCGTGCGGCAACTGCGACACCTGCCTGTCACCGACGGAGTCGTGGGACGGCACGGTCGCCGCGCAGAAGGTCCTGTCGACGGTCGTACGGCTGCTGCGCGAGCGGCGTCAGAAGTTCGGCGCGGGTCACATCGTCGACATCCTGCTCGGCAAGAAGACCCCGAAGATCATCCAGCACGACCACGACACCCTGACGGTGTTCGGGATCGGCACCGAGCTGAGCGACGTGGAGTGGCGCGGCGTCGTCCGCCAACTCCTGGCCCAGGGCCTGCTGGCCGTCGAGGGCGACTACGGCACGCTCGTGCTCACCGACGCGAGCGCGGCCGTGCTCCGCGGCGAGCGGCAGATCCGCATGCGGCGCGACCCCGTGCGTACTGCGCCCAAGGCGGCCAAGGCCTCCAAGACCCGCACCGCCACCGCCGACCTGCCGGAGGAGGCCCTTCCCGTCTTCGAGCAGCTGCGCGCCTGGCGCGCGGCCACCGCCAAGGAGCAGGGCGTCCCCGCGTACGTCATCTTCCATGACGCGACGCTCCGCGAGATCGCCACCCGCTCGCCGACGTCCCTCGCCGAGCTGTCCTCCGTCAGCGGTGTCGGCGAGAGCAAGCTCGCCAAGTACGGCCAGCAGGTCCTCGACACCCTGGCCGCGCCGCCGCCCGCCTGACCTGCACCGCCTGCCCGCGTTCGGCCGCCCCTCACCTCGTACGCCGCACGGGACCGGCCACCGTACGCTGCACTGCGGCTTGACCGCGCCGGGACCGCACCCGATGCGGATCTGGCACCTGCCGGGTCGCCCGGACTGGGCACCGCTACGATAACGACGCTCCCTCACCGGGGCGGAGTGCGCTGACCGGGTTCCCCCGAAGCCTGGGGGCAGTTCAACAGGACGGAACAGGATGGACATCGCTGCGCGGGAAGAAGTCAGCCTGGGGCCGGCGTCCGGCAGCCTCCGACCTAAGAAGCTGCTCCTGCGCGCGCTCGCGGGAGAGCGTACCGAGCGGCCGCCGATATGGCTGATGCGGCAGGCCGGGCGATACCTGCCCGAGTACCACCGGGTCCGTGAGGCCGCCGGCGGCATGGTGGGACTTTGCAATTCACCCGAGCACGCCGTCGAGGTGACCCTGCAGCCAATCCGCCGCTTCCCGCTCGACGCCGCCATCGTCTTCGCGGACCTGCCGCAGGTCGCCGCCGCGCTGGGCCAGACCCTGGACTACCGGGTGGGCGAAGGGCCGGTCCTGACGCCACCCGTCCGCTCGGCAGCGGACATAGCGGAGTTCCTCGGTGTCTCCCGCCTCCACGAAAAGCTGGCCCCGATCTACGAGACGGTACGGCAGCTGACTCGGGCACTGCCTGCCGAGGTGGCCCTGATCGGCTATGCCGGCGCGCCGTGGACCATTGCCACCTACATGGTCGAAGGACGCAGCGGCGGGTCGGAGCACTCCATCGTCAAGCAGTGGGCGTTGAGTGATCCCGAGGGGTTCCAGCCCCTGATCGACATGCTCACGACCGCTGTCATCCAGTTCCTTGAGCGCCAGATCGAGGCGGGCGCGGAGGCACTCCAGTTGTTCGACACCTGGGCTGGGATACTCCCGGACGCCCTCTTCGAACGCTGGTGCGTCAAGCCAGTCGCCGCTATCGTCGCAGCGCTCAAGGTGAAGCACCCGGACGTCCCCGTCATCGCTTTCCCCCGGGGTGCTGGGCTCGCCTACGACGGCTTCGCCGAGGCGACCGGCGCGGACTGCATCGGCCTGGACGCCACGGTTCCCCTCGGATGGGCCGCGCAGAAGGTACAGCGCGGCCTGGGACGCTGCGTGCAGGGCAACCTCGATCCCCAGCTTCTGGTCGCCGGCGGACCCTCGCTCCATGCCGAGACAGACCGTATCCTGCGCGCCCTGAGCGGGGGGCCGTTCGTGTTCAACCTGGGACACGGCATCGTCAAGACCACGCCCCCGGAGCATGTCACCGCCCTGGCCGAGCAGGTACGCTCCTGGACCGCGCCCGCCCGGCCGGACCGGCTGGAATAGTCACCCGTGGCCCTGGACTGCTCACCGGGATGACCGGTCCAACAGCCACAACAACCGGCAAAGGCAGCTCAGCCAAATCGCGTTGGGTGCAGCCCTTCTAAGGGAACTTCCGACCTGGAGTTCGCCGCCCGCATCCCGGAGCCGTGCACGGCATCGGCCCTGCTAGGGCGTGTTTCAAAAGCCTGATCTGGCGGCTCGTTCTGCGGCTGCATGCCACCAGGCGGGTGGTGATGGCCCGATGATCCTTGCAGTGGGCTGATCGGGATGAAGACCCAGCCTTCGGAGGGCATCCGCGTCGACGCTGATGCTGTACCAGCCTCGCCAGCGGCCTTCAGGGCCGGGGCCGCAGGTCAGACCATACTGGATCTGTTCAGGCCCCAGAGGCATCCAGTCGATGCCGCGGTCGCGTAGTCAAGCGCGGGTCGCTGCTATCGGCGACGGGCAGCCGGGCAGGTTCTCGTAGGCCGCGATGACGACCCACTCTGCGCTCGAGGTGCTCATGACCCCATGATGCCTGCGAACGGCCGGTCAGAGCCACTCGTTGATCGCCGCGATGTGGAGGGTGGCCTCGTAACGAACGGCGAGCTTGTCATAGCGAGTCGCGACTGCTCGGTTGCGCTTGAGCCGGTTGATCGCGCACTCCACGGCATGACGGTCGCGGTAGTCGGCCTTGTCGAACTTGGGCGGTCGCCCACCACGCGAGCGCCGCTTGAGCCGGTGCGCGGCCTGGTCCTTCTTCTCGGGGATGGTGCATTGATACCGCGCCCCCGCAGGTAGGCACGGTTGGCGCGCGAAGAGTACGCCTTATCGGCTCGGACCCGGTCTGGGCAGGTGCGGGGACGGCCGCCTCCGGCCCGGGGAACCCGGATGGCCTCCAACACGGGCTTGAACTGCGGTGAGTCGCCGTGCTGCCCGGCGGTGACCAGCAGCGATAGCGGCTTTTGTCCTTGCTCGACGGCCAGGTGCAGCTTGGTGGTCAGCCCGCCGCGCGATCGGCCGAGCCCGTGATCTGCGGGTTCATGGTGCACCCCGCCCGGTGGCTCCTTCTGTTCCTCCCCTTTTTCCGCACGCCAGCGGCGTGCTGGTGCGCGCGCGCAACGGTGGAGTCCACCGAGACATCCCAGGTGATCAGACCCGCAGCGTCCGCTCGGGCCTGCAGGTCGGTGACAATCCGTGCCCAAGTTCCGTCCCGTTGCCAGCGGCGGAACAGCCCGTACACCGTCTCCCATTTGCCGTACCGTTCAGGCACGTCCCGCCACGGCGCACCGGTCCGGGTACGCCACCGGATCCCGTCGATGAGCTGCCGTTTTGTCCACCTCGGTGGCCGTCCCAGCTTCTTACCGACAGGCAACAACGGCTCCAGCACCGCCCACTGTGCTGCAGTCAGATCACCTCGACCCACATCAAGATCATCCCAGAAGTGGATCACTTGGCTGATCCACTTCTGAAACGCGCCCTAGTCCTCTCGGCCGACTGCAAGGGCATCGTGATGCGCCCAGGGACGCTACGCGCCGCCACCGCGAAGGCCGCCGCCTGGCTGGAGGCACGACCGGGCACGCCTCTCGGTAGTTCACCTCACGCGCCGACGGCCGCGAACACGTGCTGAGCGCGGCATCGGCGGCCGGGGCGCCGGTTTGCGTCCTGGCCGGAGGGCAGACGACGTCCCACAGGTGAGTCATGTCACCACAGATCGCGCTTGGCCTTCTCCCGTACCACGGTATTTTTGAACTGACCAGTCAGTACAAAAACAACCAGGGACGACCGTGACAGGCAACGCTCACCCCGAACGCACCGCGACGGAGCCGCCGGCCTCCGGCTCGCCGGAGGCGGCCGAGCAGCGATCCCCCGCGCCTCTCGTGACCGCCTGCGGGCTGTCGCTGAAGGGCCCCCGCGGCTGGGTGTACCGCGACGTCGACCTGTCCCTGACCGAGGGCGGGCTCGCGGTGGTCTCCGGGGAGGCCGGCACCGGCCGCACCTGTCTGCTGCTCACCCTGGCAGGCCGGATGCGCCCCACCTCCGGGGAGGTCACGGTCGCCGGGCAGGCGGCAGCGGCCACGATCCAGCGCGTCGCGGCGATCGGCGAGACCGAAGGCGTCAACGACCTCGACGACGCGCTCACCGTCACCGAGCACGTCTTCGAGCGCAGGCACCTGCGCGCCGGGCTCCTCCCCCGCCGGCCGGCCAGGCGGGACGAGGAGGTCGCCGCCGCGCTCGCCCCCGTGGGACTCGCGCTCGACCCCGGCACGCCGACCGGGGATCTCGGCCCGCGCGACCGGCATCTGCTCGGCGCGGCGCTCGCCCTCATGGACCGGCCACGGCTCCTCGTCCTCGACGACATCGACCGCGGGATGCGCGGCGACCATCAGCGCGAGATGTGGGAGTCCCTGCGCGCCCTCACGGAGCGGGCGGGCGTGACCATCGTCGCCGGCTGCGTCGACGCCGCCCCCGCGTCCGGCCTCGCCGACCTGGAGGTCGTGCTGTGAGACTCCCCTCCGTGTCCCTGTCCGGGCTGGAGCTGCGGCGTTTCGCCCGGGCCAAGCTCACCCGGATCGCGGTCGTCGCGCTGGTGATGCTGCCCCTGCTGTACGCCGGGCTGTACCTGTGGTCGTTCTGGGACCCGTACGGCAAGATCTCGCGGCTGCCCGTCGCCCTGGTGGTGGACGACAGGCCCGCCACCGTCGGCGGCAAGACCGTGAACGCCGGGCAGGAGCTGGCCGACGAGCTCGAGCGGCGCAAGGTCTTCGACTGGCACCGGGTCGACGACCGTACGGCCGCCGACGGCGTGGCGAACGGCCGGTACTACATGTCCCTGACGATCCCGGCCGGCTTCAGCTCAAGCCTCACGTCCCCCCAGGACCAGCAGAACGCGCCGCAGCCGGCCTCCCTCCAGGTGCATCTCAACGACGCCAACAGCTACATCGCGAGCACGATCGCGGGCGCCGCCTTCAACGAGATCAAGGCGGCCGCCGCGTCCAGCGCCGTCCACGGGTACTTCGACCAGATCTTCGTCTCGTTCGGGCAGTTGCACGACAAGCTCCAGCAGGCCGCGGAGGGCGCCGACAAGCTGGCCCAGGGCATCGACAAGGCCGAGAGCGGCGCCGCCCAGCTGCGGAAGGGCATCGGCACGGCCAGGAGCGGCGCCGGTCAGCTCACCGGCGGACTCGCCACCGCCAAGAGCGGCGCCGACCAGCTCGTGGCCGGCCTCGCCAAGCTGGACTCCGGCGCGGCGAAGCTGCAGTCGGGCAGCGCGCAGGTGGCGTCGGGGACCCAGCGGCTCACCACGACGTTCGACCAGGTCACGGACAAGCTTCTGCCGGTCCTGCGGGGGCATCCCGACGACATCAGGAACGCCGCCCTGCTCGTGGCCAGGGGCGCGGACGCCGCGGCCACCGCCCTCGACGCCCTCCCGAACCAGACCGCGCAGGCCGTACGCCAGGCGGCGGCCGCCCGCAAGACGATCTGCACGCTCGCCGAGACGCATCCGGAGGCGGCACCCGCCTGCTCGGCGGCCACGACGGTGCTCACCACCGCCAAGGAGGTCAACGCCCAGGTACGGGCGCACACCGGGGAACTGCGCCGGGTCGCCGCCCAGGCGCGGCGGCTGGCCGGCGACGCCCGCAGGCTCGCCGCGGAGGCGCCGCACCTGGCCGGCAAGGTCGAGCAGGCACGGCGTGACATCCACCGCCTGAACAACGGCGCGCACCAGGTCGCGACCGGCCTGGCCACCCTGCACCAGGGCATCGGCACCGCCTACGCCGGAGAGGTCAAGCTGTCGCAGGGCCTCGGGAAGCTGCAGTCCGGCGCAGCACAGCTGGACTCCGGGCTCGGCCGGCTCTACACCGGCGCCCAGCAGCTGGAGTCCGGGCTGAGCCAGGCGTCCAGCGGCGCGCACCGGCTGGCCAAGGGCCTGAACCAGGGGGCCGGGCAGGTCCCCGACTACACCAAGAACGAGCGGAACCAGCGCTCCGGCGTGATGAGCGACCCGGTACGCCTGGCCACGGCCAAGTCCAACCCCGCCCCGGACTACGGCACCGGCTTCGCGCCGTTCTTCGTCCCCCTCGCCCTGTGGGTCGGCGCGATGTTCGTCTACATGATCCTGCGCCCGCTGAACCCCCGGGCGCTGGCGGCGGCGGCACCGGCCCGGCGGGTGGCGTTCGCCGGCTGGTTCCCGGCCGTCCTGGTCGGCGCGGCCCAGGTCGCGGTGCTGCTGCTCGTGCTGAAGTTCGCCCTGGGGCTGACGGCGGTGCGCTGGGCCGGGATGATCGGCCTCCTCGTCCTCACCGCCGCCTCGTTCATGGCGGTGGTGCAGTTCGTGTACGGCAAGTTCGGGCCGGTCGGACGGGTGATCGCGCTGGTGCTCCTGATGCTCCAGCTGACCTCGTCGGCCGGGACGTACCCGATCCAGACCAGCCCGGGGTTCTTCCAGGCCCTGCACCCCATCCTGCCCATGGGCTGGGTGGTCACCGCGCTCCGCCATCTGATCAGCGGCGGGCCGCTGACCTCCGTATGGGAGTGTTGTGCGGTGCTGCTGGCCTACCTCGTGGGCGGCCTGGCACTGACCATGCTCACCGTTCGACGGGAACGCGTGTGGACGCTCAAGCGCCTGCACCCCGTGCTCAAGCTGTAGGGAGACCATGCCCACCCGACGGGAACGCACGCGGCAACGCCTGTACGACGCCGCCGTCGAGCTCATCGCCGAGCACGGCTACTCCGCCACGACCGTCGACCAGATCGCCGAGCGGGCCGGAGTCGCCAAGGGGACCGTCTACTACAACTTCGCCGGCAAGGCCGCGCTCTTCGGCGAACTGCTGGAGTACGGCATCGACCGGCTCGCCGAGACGCTGCGCGCCGCCGCCGACGACCGTCCCCCGCTGGAGGCGCTCGACGCCGTGGTCGGCGCGGAACTCGCCTTCATCGGGGAGTACGAGGCGTTCGCCCGGCTCCTGCTGGCCGAGACCTGGCGGGCGGGCGGCGACTGGCAGGCGACGGCGCGGCTGATCCGGGAGCGCGCGGTCGGGGTGATCGCCGACGTGCTGCGCGCCGCCGTCGCCCACGGGGATCTCCGCGCCGACCTGGACGTCGGCATGGCGGCGTCGGCGGTCTTCGGCATGGTGCTGACGGTCGCGCTCGACTGGCGCACGCTACAGCCCGCGCGCCCGCTCACCGACGTGCACGCGACGCTCGTCGACCTCCTCCGCGGCCGCATCGCGGGGCCCGCCGCATAGCCATCGCGAGGCACGCCGCGTAGACGCCGCGAGGCACGCCGCGTAGACGCCGCCAGAAGCCGCCGCGTAGACGTCGTCGGGCCGGTGCATGGACGCCGCGGGCCGGCCGACATGGCGTCGGCCGGCCCGTGGCGAGAGGGTCGGCGGTCAGCGCACTCCCCGGCGGCCGTACATGCCCGCGGCGAGAGTCACGCCGACGGCGGCCAGGCCGATCTGGATGATCAGCTCGATCCAGTCGACGCCCTTGGTACTGGCGACACCCAGACCGCCCGCGATGGCGGTGCCGATGAGCGCCGCGACGACGCCGATGACGATCGTGAGCCACATCGGGATGTGCTGACGGCCGGGCACGACCAGACGGCCGAGCGCACCGATGATCAGGCCGATGATGATGGCGGTGATGATCCCAGTGACGTGCATATCCAGGGCTTCCTTTTCGCTCGGGGCTCCGGGTGGTCGGATGGTTCCCCGGAACGGACCGGGTATGCACGGCCCCTTCCGCATTCGGCGTCATCCGTGGTAGTGGCCTGACCGGACGACCTCCCGGCAGGGACAGTCGTTGACAGGACCTTCCCATCGAGTATTATCTCTTATATCGAGAAGCTCTCAAGAAGAGAGCGTCCGAACGTCCCGGCGTTGCCCGATTTCCGAGGAGGAAAAACCGCGATGAACGCCACCAGCACCGACAGCGTCCGCGTCCAGGCCCACTACGACACCGTCAAGCACCTAGGCCACTGGACGACCAGCCGCGACTTCGAGGTCCGCGCCCGTCGCGGCAGCGTCGTCCTGGACCTGCGCTCGCCCCACATCCCGGACGGCGACATCGAGGTGCGCGTCGACCTCGACCACGCGATGGTCAAGCTGCTCGTCCCCGACAACGCCGTCATCGACCACTGGGACCTGGAGTGGCTCGGCCGCGGAAAGGTCAAGGACGCGGAGGGGGCCGCCGTCGAGACGCCGGGCCGCCGCATCCACCTCAGCGGGCGGATCCGGCACGGCGAGATCCGCGTGAACCGCGCCGGCGTTGCGGTGCTGTCCGCGATGTTCTCCCGGGAGTTCATCGAGGACGTGCGCCGCGCGCACAAAGAGGGCGGCACGCCGACCGTGGCCGACCCCGCCCGTACTCCGTGAACGACGATCCGGCACAGCGGCCCCCGAGAGGCGCTGCGCCGGATCCGCCGGGTCTACTGGTCGTTCTGTTCGGCGAGGAACCGCTCGAACTCCGCGGCGATCTCCTCGCCGTCCGGCATCCGCGCCGGCGAGCCGGCCAGCGGCAGGCTGTTCCGGCCCGCCTCCATGATCTCGTCGTACTGCACCTCGAGGTTGCGCACCGCCTCCGCGACGTCCTCGGAGGCGGCGACCTCGCCGTCAATCTGCTGACGCGCCTCCGCCGCGGCCTCGTCGAGGTCCGCGGTGGGGAACATCAGCCCGGTGGCGGAGTTGATGCCGTTCAGCAGCGCGATCGCGGCCGTCGGATACGCCGCCTGGGCGAGGTAGTGCGGCACGTGCGCCGCGAACCCGACCGAGTCGCGCCCGGCCTCCGCCATGCGGTACTCGATCAGCGCGGCCGCGCTTCCGGGCACCTCGGCCCGGTTGATCCACGCCGGGTGCTCCCCCAGCAGGTCAGGCCGGTTGCCGTGCGGCGTCAGGCCGGTCTCCCGCGTGTGCGGCACCGCCATGGGGATGCCGTGCACGCCGATCGCCAGCCGGACGTCGAGCCGCTCACCGAGCGAGATCACCGCCGCGGCGAACCGCTCCCACGCCCGGTCCGGCTCCGGCCCGGTCATCACCAGGAACGGCACCCCGACGGCGTCCTCACCCGCGTACACGGCCAGTTCGGGAGCCTCGTAGTCGGTCCAGCGGTCCGTGTCGAAGATCATCGGCGGCCGCCGGGACCGGTAGTCGATCAGCGAGTCGGTGTCGAACGTCGCGATCCGCCGCGCGCCGAGCGTCTTCAGGTGCTCGGTGGCCAGCCGCCCGGCACGCCCGGCGTCCATGAAACCGTCCAGGTGGTACACGAGCACGGGGTGGTCCAGCTCGGGAATCTCCTCGGCCAGCGTGTAAAGCTCACTCTGATCGGCCACAAGCCCTCCTCAACACGTCAATGTCCGTACGAACGTGCCAGACCTCAGGCGAATTCCAGCGCGCAGCAAGGAAAACCCCGCCGGTTCCGCCTCGCCGGGCACCGTCACTCCAACGCGTCAAGGAACCAGACATCGATGGGGTCGAGGTTGTCCTCTTCCAGGGAGGTCACGCCGACCAACGCGTGCCCGTCCGGAGTGAACGAGACAATGCGGATTGACGGCTCGGTCAACAGCACCCGCCCGTCGCCGTCGAACAGAACGCCACCGCGACGCTGGACGGAAAGATGCGCGAGCGGGCCCCGACCGGTCCATGCCGCGCGCCATGACGCCCAGCTCTCGCCCAGCGGCGCGAGATCCTTCCCGCCCGGCCCCTGAGCGGGGCGCGCCACGGTGACCGGCTCAAGGGACGCCCCGGCGGGCGTGGTGTCGAAGGTCAGGCGGCAGGCCGCAGGGAGGTCGTCGCCGTCCGGGCCCACGGCCAGCAGTTGCCCGCCGTCCGGGGCCATGGCGAGATCGATCACGTCGGCCAGCCCGGTGTCCGCCTCGGCGAGCACCGCGCCGCCGCTCGTCGCGTCCCGGACCACCACCCGCGCCCCATCTCGGACGTAGGCCAGGAGCCGTCCGGACCTGTCGAGCGCGACCGGCCCGCGCCCGTCGATCGCGTCGTCCGGGCCGCCCGCCAGAACCTTGCCGGTGGGCACGTCCAGGACGACGACCGGTCCGCCCGTGTATCGCCCCGCGGCCAGCAGCCGGCCGTCCCCGCTGAAGGAGAAGCGCGTCGAGCCGCGTCCGTCCGGCTCGACCTCGCCGTCGTCCTCGTCGAGATCGTCTTCCTCGAGGTCCGCGTCGTCCTCGTCGAGATCGTCCTCCTCGATTTCAGAGCCGGGTGCGATCTGGCCCGACCAGGGCCTGCGGGAGTCGAGCGTCCACAGCCGCTCCCCTGTCGCCGCCGACCAGGCGAACCACCGGCCCTCCACCGAGGTGGCGACGACCCCGCCGTCCGGTGACACCTCGATGGCGAACGGGTTGTCGTGGTAGTCGGCGCCGTCCAGATACGTGATCAGCGGCGGCCCGTCGACCGTGCTCCAGCCGACGATGTCGCCGCCGTTGTGGTGCCACTCGGCCGTCGCGCCGAGCACCACGCGGCGCAGGCCGGGCAGGGCGGCCACCGCGGTGGCGCTGTAGAAGAAGGAGGCCTCGCCGTTCAGGTGGTCGTGATCGTTCTCCTCCGCGTAGGAGTCCGCGTCGGCCTCCGGAAAGGCGGGTGCGCGTCCGCACTCCACGTCGTGCAGGCGGCCGAGCCTGCGGGTCGCGGCCAGGCGATGATACGGGCGGATGTCACCGGCCAGCGTGCTCGCCCACCACGCGTCCGGCATCGTCCGTACCTCGGGCGGCCAGGCGCGCAGGCGCGGAGTGACGGCTGCCAGCTCCTCCGCGCTCAGGCCTTCCAGGAACGGGCAGAGCTCCCGCCATGCCGCGCGTGAGCGGGGCCCTTCCAGCAGTTCCTCAAGGGTCCAAGGCTTGGGGTCACCGAAGCTCATCAGCGCATCCTTCGCTTTTCGCGACCGAGGGCGCGCAACAGCCTAGGGCGATCTTCGACGTCGTGATCATCACTCGGCGTGCCACCGGCTGCGGCAGGGATCAACCACCGTCCGGCCGGCGCGGTGGCACACGGCCGGACGGCGGTGGGTCACGTCAGGCCGTCGCGATCGCGGCGAGGACGTCGAGCCGCGCCGCTCGCCGGGCCGGGCGGACGGCCGCGACCACCCCGGCGAGCGCGCCGACGACCGCGATGATCGCCAGTTGTGCCACCGGAGCGGCGAAGGCGCCGTCGCTCGCCGCCCGGCCCACGGCCCAGCCGAGCAGCAGCCCCAGCCCCAGCCCGCCCGCCGTGCCGAAGACCGCCATGATGAGCGACTCCCAGCGGACCATCGAGCGCAGTTGCGCGCGGGTCATGCCGACGGCGCGCAGCAGCCCGAGCTCGCGGGTGCGCTCGTGCACCGACAGCGAGAGGGTGTTGGCGATGCCGAGGAGAGCGATGACGATCGCCAGCGCCAGCAGGACGTACACCAGCGTCAGCAGCTGCCGCACCCCGGACGCCTGCGCGTCGAGGTAGGCCGCCCGGTCCCGTACCGACGGCGCGCCGTACGGCCGCGCGGCGTCCGTGACGGCGCGCTTCGCCGCCGCCAGGTCCGTACCGCCCCGCAGCGTGATGAGCACCGTCGTGTCCTGGGGCTGCCGGTCGTGGGGCGTCCACTCCGCGCGCGGGATCAGGTAGCCGCCGATGGGACCGCCCGAGGGGTAGATCCCGCCGACGGTCAGGGCCCGCGACGTTCCGTCGGCGAACCGGACGTTCACCGGCGTCCCGGCGTGCCAGCCCCGCTTCGCCGCGACGTCCTCGGCCACCGCGAACCGCCCCGGCCCGATCCGCGCTGCGGGACCCAGGTCGATCACCCGGCCGAGCGCGGCCGGATCGGCGTACCGCACCTGTACGGGCCTGCCTCCGATCCGGAGGTCGCCGACGCCCACCCCGGCGGCGGCCGACGTCTGGGGAAGCCGCGCGACGTCGTCGGCCAGCCGCGGGCTGAACCCCGCGGTGGAGGAGGTGCCGGTAGCGGAGATCACGAGGTCGCCGCCGAACGACCGGGCGACGGTGCTCCGGACGGACGCCTCCGACGAGGCGGCCAGCACGGTCACCAGCGTGACCACCCCGACCCCGACCATCAGCGCGGTCGCCGCCCCGGCGGTGCGCCGCGGGGCGCGCACGGCATTCCGGCGGGCGAGCGTGCCGGTGAGGCGGCGCAGCGGCACGCCGAGCAGCGCGGCGGCGTACCGCGCCGCGACCGGCCCGAACACCACCATGCCGACGACACCGACCAGTGCCGCCGCGCCCGCGACCGGCATCGAGTCGCCGGCGACCACCGAAGCGAGGACGAGGGCGACGCAGATCGCCAGAAGGGCCCCGCCGGCGACCGCCCGGGCCCGGGGGACGCCGGGCGGCTCGGCCGCCGTCTCACGGAGCGCGGCCAGCGGCGGCGTCCGCGCGGCGTGCACCGCCGGGACCAGGCCGGCCAGCAGCGTGACGAGCAGGCCGACGGGCACGGCGACGGCGACCGTCCCCGGCGTGAGCACGAGCCCGCCCACGGGCAGGGCCGCGCCCATCGCGGCGAACACGCCGCCCAGCAGCGTGGCGAAGCCGAGACCGCCCAGCACGCCGGCCAGCGAGGCCACCAGGCCGACGGCCAGCGCCTCGACGACGACCGAGCCGAGCACCTGCCTCCGCGACGCGCCCAGTGCCCGCAGCAGCGCCGACTCCCGGACCCGCTGCGCCACGGTGATCGAGAAGGTGTTGTGGATGCTGAGCGAGCCGACCAGCAGCGCGACCCCGGCGAAGACGAGCAGGAACGCCCGGAACATCGTCAAGAAGCCCTTCGCGACGGCCGACATGCCCTCGTCGCCGAGCGCCCTGCCGGTGACCGCCTCGGTTCCGGGCGGCAGCACCCGCCGCACGCGCTCGGCCAGCGCGGCCTGCGGCACGCCCGCCGCCGCGCGGATCGACACACTGGTGACGCGGTCGGGCGATCCCGCCACGTAGCGGCGGGCGCCCTCCAGCGTGAAGGCGGTGAACGACGTCCCGCCGAACCCGTCCTGGTCGCCGAACTTCGCCAGCCCGACGATCCGTACCGGTATCCGCCGCGGCGTGAGGACGGCGGTCACGTCGCCGACGCGCAGCCGTCCCTGCCGGGCGACGGCCCGGTTCACCACGACCTCGTCCAGGGCGTACGGCGCGCGTCCCTCGACGAGGTGGTACGGGTTGAGCCGCGGGTCGGTCAGCCAGTTGCCGGCCGTCCGCGGCCCCAGCACCTCGATCGGCCGGCCGTCCCTGCCGAGGAGCTGGCCGATGCCCTGGATCACCGGTTCGGCGGCGGCCACACCCGGCACGCCGCGCACCCGGTCGGCGACGGAGGCGTCGACCGGTCCCCGTATCGCCCCGGGACCGTCGCTGACGCTCGTGGCGTTCCGCACCGACACGTCCGTGCCCGCGTACGCCTGCGCGAAGAACCGGCCGATCGAGCGATTCAGGGTGTCGCCCAGCACGAGCGTCCCCGTCAGGAAGGACACGCCCAGGAAGACGGCGACGAACGACCCGGCGAGACGGCGCTTGCGCGCCCACAGCGCCTTCAGCGCGACGCGCGTCATCGCCGCCCCCGTACGGTGCCGCCGTCGGCCAGGACGCTCATGCGATCGAGCACGGTCCTGGCGGTGGGCGCCTCGATCCGGCCGGCGATCCGGCCGTCGGCGAGGAAGACGGCCGTGTCGGCGTACGCGGCGGCGGCCGGGTCGTGCGTGACCATCACGACCGTCTGCTCCAGCTCCGTGACTGCCTCACGGAGGAACGCGAGGATCTCCGCGCCGGTCCGCGAGTCCAGGTTCCCGGTCGGCTCGTCGGCGAAGATGATCTGCGGGCGTCCCGCGAGCGCCCGGGCCACCGCCACCCGCTGCTGCTGCCCGCCGGACAACTCGGCCGGCCGGTGCGAGAGCCGGTCCCGGATGCCGACCGTGTCGATCACGCTGTCGAGCCAGTCCCGGTTCGGCCGCGCCCCCGCGAGGGTCATGGGCAGGGTGATGTTCTCCCAGGCGTTCAGGGCCGGGACCAGGTTGAACGACTGGAACACGAACCCGACGCGCTCCCGCCGCAGGCACGTGAGCTGCCGGTCCGTCAGCTCACCGAGTTCGACCTCCCCGATGAAGACCTGCCCGGACGTCACGGTGTCCAGGCCGGCGACGCAGTGCATCAACGTGGACTTGCCCGCCCCCGACGGCCCCATGATCGCGGTAAACCGCCCAGCCGGGAACGCCACGGTGACCTCGTCGAGCGCCCGCACCGCAGCGTCACCGGCCCCGTACACCTTCGTGGCGGCCACAGCCCGGGCCGCCGGTTCGTCTCTCATCGCGCCTCTCCTCGAGCTCGTCTGCTCTGGAAAGGCTCTCCGCGTGCTCCGGCGCGCGTCGTCGCACACCGAGACGAACCACCCCTGCGCCCGGCAGGGTAGGCGGCCGGAAACCCGGCTACGTCACCGGGAGTACGTCACTCGGCTCCAGACGAGACGCCGGGCACCGGCCGCTTGCGCGGCCGGAACTCATCGGCGGCCTGGCCTGCGCCCTTGACGTAGTAAGGTCGGCGCTTTCGGCCGCGGCCGTAGACGAAAGCGTGCTCTGCGCCGGGCACCGGCGGCACCCGCCTCACTGCGTCGCCGTGACGAGGCAGCGCCGGAACTCCTCGATCGCCTCGGGGGCACCTTCGACCGTGACGCGGCTCTGCTCGTCGGCGCTCTCCCGGTTCCAGAGCCACCGCAGCACGGCCGCTGGCGGACCGCTCACGGTCACGTCGGCCGCGCCGTCACCGGCACCGTCCTCGACCGTGAACAGCCCCGGACCGGTCCGCACCCGCCACGCCCCGCCGTCGGTCCGCACCGCGTACGTCCAACCCGGCGAGCCACCCAGGATGTCGGTGAAGTAGTCGCCCCACTCGGCAACGCTGTACGCCACGAAGACCTTGAGCAACTCATCGATGCCGTCAACAGCAAGATCGTCCGGGACCGGCGCGACCGGCTGCCCGGTGCCGAGCTCCGCGTCGATGCGGTGGATGACCGTCTCCTGCGCCATCCGCCGGATCCAGAAGCCGACGGTCCGGTCAGGGGCGTACCAGGAACCGGCCGGATCCTCCGGCCTGCGGGTGTCGAACTCCTGACGCAGCCCCGCGTACGCCCGGTCGAGCAGCGCAAGCGGCTCCTCGTCCGCAAGCTCCTTCGGCGGCCACTCAGGCTCACCGCCCGGATTCTCGCCCCCCTCACGCATCGCGAGGGTCTTGTGCAGGTACACCTGGCCAACATGGCGCGTCAGATCGCCGACGGTCCACCCAGGACAACTCGGCACCACTGCGGACAGGCCACCCGGCACAACGGCCCGCAGCCGAGCGAAGTCAGCCTCAAGAAAGTCAAGAAACCGCGAATACTCCATACCGCCCAGTCCAGCACAACCCACCCGCCCCACTCAGCCCGACCGATCATCCAACAGGGGGTGTAGGGGGCGAAGCCCCCACATCAGAGAAGCCGGAAACCCCACAGCAACAAACAGACGGCCACCACCAGGGGGGCGTGGGGGGCGGCAGCCCCCCGAGGTAGGGGGCTCCGGGGGGTTTCCCCCCGGGAAAAATGACGAGGGCCGGTGGGGAGGAAGCGAAAGCTTCCGACCACACCAGCCCTCGGCCCGAGTGGAGCTATGGGGATTCGAACCCCAGACCTCCTCCATGCCATGGAGGCGCGCTACCAACTGCGCCATAGCCCCGCGCTTCCCGATCGGGGTTTCCCCCGCTCGGTGCTGCGCCAGTCTATAGGACTTCGCGACCAGACCTGTAATCGAATAGCCGCAGCGGTCCTGACCTCGATATTCGCCTGAACCCAGAGGTGGTCCGGGACTCAGCCGTCGCTCTCCGCACGGTCGTCGCTCAGCACCGGTTCGGGGAGGGTGCCGGCGTTGTGTTCGACGAGGCGCCAGTCGCTGCGGCCCTCTTCGAGGACGGACCAGCAGCAGTTGGACAGCCCGCCGAACCGGCTCCAGAGCTCTTCGGGGAAGCCGAGCCAGCGGAGCATGCCGAGTCGTAGCGCGGCGCCGTGGGAGGCGACGACGAGCAGGCCGCCCGCGGGGACCTCGGCCAGGCCACGGTCGATGGCGGCGGTGACCCGTTTGGAGACCTGTTCGGTGGTCTCACCGCCGGGCGGCTGCCAGAGGGCATGCTCGGCGGGGTACTTCGCCCGGATCTCGGCGTTGGTGAGGCCTTCCCATTCCCCTCCGCCGCGTTCGATCAGGTCGCGGTCGAGGGTGATGGACAGGCCGGTGACCGCGCTGAGCGCGTCGGCCGTGTCGGCGGCGCGCTGCAGCGGGGAGGCGATGATGGCGGTCGGGCGCAGTGCGGCGAGGAGCCGGGCGGCCCTGACCGCCTGTTCGCGTCCGGTGTCGTCGAGCGGGATGTCGGTGGAGCCTTGAAAACGGCGTTCGACGTTCCAGGTGGTCTGACCGTGCCGCCACAGCACGATCTTGCGCAATTCGGTCACTGACCGTCACCGGCCCGTACGCGCTGCTCCGAGTGGGCGTTGATGTCGTCGGGCAGGGGGACCTGGGGGCAGTCCTTCCACAGCCGTTCGAGCGCGTAGTAGACGCGGTCCTCTTCGTGCTGGACGTGCACGATGATGTCGGCGTAGTCGAGGAGCACCCAGCGCCCTTCGCGCTCTCCCTCGCGGCGGATGGGCTTGGCGCCGGCGTCCTCGCGCAGCCTCTTCTCGATCTCGTCGACGATGGAGCGCACCTGGCGGTCGTTGGCGGCCGAGCACAGGACGAACGCGTCGGTGATGACCAGTTGGTCGCTCACGTCGTAGGCGATGATGTTGTCAGCCAGCTTCTCGGCCGCGGCCTCGGCGGCGATCTGGACCAGCTGGGTGGCCCTCTCGGATGCGGTCACGGTGTGGTCGTTTTCCTCCTGGTGGGGCGTTACCGTCAACCGTCACGATAAAGCCCCCGTTTGTTTATGTACTGCACGATTCCGTCTGGGACGAGGTACCAGACGGGTTCTCCGGCCCGTACGCGCTCTCGGCACTCGGTCGAGGAGATCGCCAGCGCGGGCACTTCCACCAGGCTGACACCGCCCTCGGGAAGGCCGGGATCGGCGAGGTGGTGGCCGGGCCGGGTACAGCCTATGAAATGCGCCAGCCTGAAGAGCTCATCCGTGTCACGCCACGTCAACATCTGGGCGAGCGCGTCGGCCCCCGTGATGAAGTACAACTCGACGTCAGGCCCGTGTATTTCGCGCATCTCCCGAAGGGTGTCGATCGTGTACGTGAGCCCGGGACGTTCGATGTCGACGCGGCTGACCGAGAACCGCGGATTCGAGGCGGTCGCGATGACCGTCATCAGGTAGCGATCCTCGGCGGGCGAGGTCTTGCGGCCCTCCTTCATCCAGGGCTGACCGGTCGGCACGAAGATGACCTCGTCCAGCCGGAACAGGTGGGCGACCTCGCTCGCGGCGATCAGGTGGCCGTGGTGGATCGGGTCGAACGTGCCACCCATGATTCCGAGACGGCGGGGCTCCGGGGCGGTGCTCATGCGCCGACCTTAGTGAGCGTTTGGATCGGTCCTGATCGCATGCCCCTCCTTGCGGGCGGGATCAGTGCTCGGCGGCGTTCCGCAGGGCGAGCGTGGTCGCCCCGAGGGTGACGGTGTCCGAACCGAGCGGCGTCAGCACCATCCCCACGACCGAGCCGTCGGCCCAGGCACACGCGGCGCTCGCCCCCGTCGTCCCCTTCCCGCAGCGCAGGACGCCGCCGAGGGGTCCTGCCGGGAAGTCACTGGTGTCCGTGACCCCCATACCCAGGAACATGGAGTCGACCTCCTCCGAGGACGAACGGGAGTGCAGCTCCGTGGCGAGTTCGGGGATGTCGTCGCCCGACATGCCGACGAAGACGAGGGGCTCCTGGGTATCGCCCTTCTTGAGGTAGATGGCGATCTTGGCCTTGGCGTAGACCGTCGCGGTGGTGCCCGTGCCCTTGCCCATCGACTTGCGCATGTTCTGGATCATCCGGTCGGCGACGCTGCCCGTGATGCGCTTGTAGTCGCCGACCGACGCGGGGGTGTCGAGGGAACGGGGGGTGTCCGTCGGGGCGGCCGCCGGAACGCTCGACGACGCGGACGGTGCCGAGGGGGCCGCCGTGGCCGCGCTGGGGTTCTGTTTGTCCCCGGACGACGACAGCCCGATGAGGATAGCGAGCCCCCCGAAGACGACGACGGCGCCCGCGGTGGACAGCGCGATGATCAGGCCGGCGCGGCTCTTCTTGGGCGGCATGGGGGCGGGCCCGTACGGCTGCCACGGCCCGGGTCCGCCCGGCGGTGGGCCGCCCCCTGGCATCGGCGGACCGCCACCACCCGGCATCGGCCCGCCGTAGTACGGCGCTCCGCCGTACGGTTGCGACGGGGTGCCCCATCCTGAGTTCTGGAACTCAGGCCCGCCGCCCTGCCCACTCGTCATGTTCTCGCCTTACTGACTTATCTGTTATTTATGAAGAACTTTAACAGTTAATTGTTCGCCCTCCACGACGAATACCGGCCAGGCCCGGATGAATTATTCGAGTCCGGGGAGCGGCGGTTCGCCCGATTCCCAGGTCACGACGCGGACCGCCTTACCGGTCTCCACGCGCGGAATGGTCCCGGCCGGAAGAACGCGCACGTCGCACGACACGCCCAGATCGGCCGACAGCGCGTCCGCCAGGCCCGGCCCGGCCCCTTCGCAGGCGACGAGGATCCGCGCCATCGCCTTCCGGCGGTCGACGACGACCTGGTAATGCGGGGAGGCGTGCCGCAGGACGACGGCCTCGATCTCCCGTGGGAAGACGTTCACGCCCCGGATCACGAGCATGTCGTCACGGCGGCCGAGCACCTTGCTCATCCGGACGAGCGTGCGCCCGCACGGGCAGGGATCGTGGGACAGGGAGGCGACGTCGCCGGTGCGGTACCGCAGCAGCGGCATGGCCTCCTTCGGCGTGCTGAACACCAACTCCCCCGGCGTGCCGTCCGGGACCGGCGCGCCCGAGGCGTCCACCGCCTCGACGAGGAAATGGTCCTCATTGACGTGCAGCCCGGAGCGTTCGAGGCACTCGGTGGCCACCCCCGGGCCAATGATCTCCGACAGGCCGTAGATGTCCAGCGCCGCCAGGCCGAGCAGGTCCTCGATGGTCGAACGGAGCCCCTCCGACCACGGTTCGGCCCCGAACAGGCCCGCCTTGAGGTTCAGCTCGACGCCCGCCTCGCGCGCCGCCTCCCCGAGCCGTACGGCATAGGACGGCGTGCACGCCAGGATGTCGGGCCGCAGGTCGGCGAGCAGGCGGAGCTGGCGCTCGGTCATACCGCCCGACATCGGGACCACGGTGACGCCCAGGGCGATCGCCCCCTGGTGGAAGCCGATGCCGCCGGTGAACAGCCCGTACCCGTACGCGTTGTGGACCACGCTGCCGGGTGCGGCCCCCGCGCAGGCCAGCGACCGCGCGCACATCTGTGCCCACAGCGTCAGGTCACGGCGCGTGTACGCGACGAGGGTCGGCCGTCCTCCGGTGCCGCTGGAGCCGTGTACGGCGGCGACCTCCTCCATCGGCACGGCGAGCATCCCGTACGGATAGGAGTCCCACAGGTCCTGCTTGGTGGTGAAGGGCAGGCGGTGCAGCTCGTCGAGCGCGACGTCCGGGCCGCCGGCGACGCCGGCCTCCCGCAGCCGCCGGCCCTGCAGGCCGTCCGCGGCGATCAGCCGGTCGATCAGGTCGCGCAGGCGGCGTTGGCGCACCGCGGTTAGCTCGTCGCGCGACATCGTCTCCGCGGGCACCGGCCCGTACGCCTCCGCCATGGTGGGAGTAGAACCCGCCTCGGCCCGCCGCGCAAGGGCACACCGCTCGAGGCCGGTCCGGAACGTACGCACGCGGCCCGGCTGCGACGCGCCGGGCCGCGGTGCGGGAACCACAGCGCGCCCGCATCGCCATGGGAGATCCGTCGCGCGTGGGCGCCGCCGCGGGGGATGCCCGTCCCGTACGGGCCGGTGGCCGGATCGCGCCTGGGGAACTCCGGGCCACGGCGGCCCGTCAGACATAGCATGCCGACTATGACGAGCAACACACCCGACCGTTCTCGCACGCGTTTCCCCGGGATCAGTTCCCGTGCCTATGAGCATCCAGCGGACCGGTCGGCGCTCGTCGCCCTCCGGTCGCTCAGCGGCTTCGACACGGTGCTGCGGCGCCTCGCCGGGCTGTTCAGCGAGCGCGCGATCCGCCTGATGTTCCTCGGCGGCACCGTGCGCGCGAGCGAGAGCCAGTACCGCCATCTGTACGACATGATGCGGGACAGCGCCTACATCCTCGACCTTCCCGACGTGCCGGAGCTGTACATCACGCAGGACCCGGCGCCGAACGCCATGACGATCGGCGTCGACAACCCGTTCATCGTCGTCAACACCGGCCTGATCGACCTCCTCGACGACGAGGAGCTGCGGTTCGTCATCGGGCACGAGGTCGGGCACGTGCTGTCCGGCCACGCGGTGTACCGCACGATGGCCATGATCCTCACCAACCTCGGCGCCCGGATCGCGTGGCTGCCGCTCGGGAACATCGCGATCGCCGCGATCCTCATGGGCCTGAACGAATGGCAGCGCAAGTCCGAGCTGTCGGCGGATCGTGCGGGCCTGCTGGCCGGTCAGGACGTCGAGGCGGGCAAGCGGGCGCTGATGAAGCTCGCGGGCGGCGCGCGGTTGTCGGAGATGGACGCCGAATCGTTCCTGGAGCAGGCGCGGGAGTACGACGCGGCCGGTGACGTCCGCGACGGTCTGCTGAAGTTCCTCAACCTGCTGAACCGCTCGCACCCGTACGCCGTGATCCGGTTCGCCGAGCTCGACCGGTGGGCGCGCGACGGCGAGTACGCCCGCATCCTCGGCGGCGACTACGAGCGGCGCGCGGACGACTCGAGCGCCTCGATCTCCGAAGAGATCAAGAACGCCGCGAACGCCTACCGGGAGTCGTGGAACCGCAGCGCGGACCCGTTCATCGGCGCGGTCAAGGGGGTCGCCGAAGGGGCCGTCAACGCGGGCGAGCGGCTCTTCGGCCGATTCGGCCGGGGCGGGGACGACGACGACAACCGCCAGAACTGAGCCCACCGCCGGGGCCGCACCTGGCCTTCGGCCCTAGGGCGTGTCCGGTGGATCTCCGTCCGGCTGCGCGGTGTCCAGAGCGCGCCTCGCCGCGTTGTCGTCGGTCGCCAGCCAACACCAGGCTGACTCCCTCCTCCGCCTTGCGAGGCACACTCTGGACACCGCTCGCTACGAACAAGACCCACCGGACACGCCCTACCGGCACGGAGTTTCCGCGTAACCTTGGGTTCACTTCTTGAACACTCGAGGGGACTCCATGGCGAGGCCAGGCTCATCCGCGACCCCGGGATCGCAGTCGTCGCTCCGAGAGGCGAACCAGCGGCGGGTGATCCAGGCGGTGCGCGCCGCCGGGACGCCCACCCAGGCCGAGATCGCCCGCAGCACGGGGCTGTCGCGGGCCACCGTCTCCAACATCGTGCGGGAGCTGTCGGCGGACGGCATGCTGGTCACGACGCCGACGTCGGCGGGCGGCCGCCGGGCCCGTGCGGTGTCCCTGGCACCCTCCGCCGGGCTGGCCGTCGGCGTGGACTTCGGCCACGCGCACCTGCGCGTGGCGATCGGCAACCTCGCCCGCGAGGTCGTCGCCGAGCGGACGATGCCCCTGGACGTCGGCGCGTCGGCGGCCGACGGGCTCGCGGCGGCCGAGCGCCTGGTGGACGAGCTGCTCACCACCGTGGACGCGGCGCGGGCCGACGTGCTGGGGATCGGGCTCGGCGTGCCGGGGCCGATCGACGCGGCCAGCGGCACCCTCGGATCCAGCACCATCCTGCCCGGCTGGGCGGGCATCGAGGCGGCCGAGGAGGCCCGGCGCCGTTTCGGCCGCCCGGTGCACGTGGACAACGACGCCAACCTCGGCGCGCTGGCCGAGGTGACGTGGGGCGCCGCACGTGGCCACGCCGACGCCGCCTACATCAAGATCAGCACGGGGGTCGGGGCGGGCATCGTCATCGGCGGCCGGGTGTACCACGGGCCGGGCGGGACGGCCGGCGAGATCGGGCACATCACGCTGAACGAGGACGGCCCCATGTGCCGCTGCGGCAACCGAGGCTGCCTGGAGACCTACGCCGGCGGCCGCTACCTCGCCGAGTTGCTGCGGCCGACGCACGGCGACGGCCTGACGACGACGCGGATCGTGGAGCTGGCGCTGTCCGGGGACGCCCCGTGCCGCCGGGCGGTCGGCGACGCCGGCCGGTATGTCGGCACCGGCGTGGCCAGCCTGTGCAACCTGCTCAACCCCCGCCTGGTCGTGGTCGGCGGCGACCTGGCCCGGGCGGGGAACCTCCTGCTGGAGCCGATGCTGGAGGCCGTACGGCGCTCGGCCGTCTCCAGCGCCGCCGCGCTCGTGTCGATCGTGCCCGGTGTGCTGGGCGACCGGGCGGAGGTCCTCGGGGCGTTGGCGCTGGTCATGAACGCCTGGGAAATCGTTTAACTAGTGAACGCACGTGGCACACTTTGGCCAGATCTTAATTCAGGTCTTGATTTGATCTTGGTGTTGGGTCTTTGATCACAGGGCTTCGTCCCTCCTGACCCCGCCTGGAGCACGCTTCATGAGACTCCGGATCAAGGCCGCCCGTATCGGGACGGCCATGGCGATCACCGTGTCAGGCCTGGCCCTGACCGCGACCGGCGCCAGCAGCGCCCAGTCGCCCTACCTCGACCCGCACGCCTCCGTCTCCACCCGTGTCGCCGACCTCCTCAAGCGCATGACGATCGAGGAGAAGGTCGGCCAGCTCGCCCAGCCCGCCGTCGTGAACATGCAGGGCGGATGCCAGTGGTCCGGCGGCCCCCTGACCGAGTCCTGCATGCAGCACGTCCTCGGCGACCTGAAGGTCGGCTCGGTGCTGTCCGGGGGCGGCGAGACCCCGGTGAACAACACGCCGAAGGACTGGGCCGAGATGGTGAACACGGTCCAGAAGTTCGCCATCGACCACTCGCGGCTGCACATCCCGATCGTGTACGGCGTGGACGCGGTGCACGGGCACAACAACGTGCTCGGCGCGACCAAGTTCCCCCAGCAGATCGGCGTCGGCGCGACGTGGGACCCGCAGCTCTCCCAGGCGATGGGCGAGTCGACGGCCCGCGCGGTCAAGGCGACCGGCCCGCAGTGGGACTTCGCGCCGGTCCAGGACATCGCGCGCGACACCCGGTGGGGCCGCTACTACGAGACCTACTCCGAGGACCCCTACCTCGCCGGCGCGCTCGGCGCGGCCAACATCCAGGGCCTGCAGAAGACCGGACAGGTCAGCGCGACGGTGAAGCACTTCGCCGGGTACTCCCAGCCGTTCGCCGGCCACGACCGCTCCGAGGCCCACCTCGACCCGCGCTACTTCCAGGACACGTTCCTGCCGTCGTACAAGGCGGCGGTGGACGCGGGCGCCGACACGGTGATGGTCAACTCCGGGTCGGTCAACGGCATCCCGGCGCACGCGTCGCACTACCTGCTCACCGACCTGCTGCGCCGCCAGTGGGGCTTCAAGGGCGTCGTGGTCAGTGACTGGAACGACGTCGACGCGCTGCGGACGTCGTACCATCTGACCGACACCTACGCGGGCGCGGTGGCCATCGCGATCAACGCGGGCGTCGACATGGGCATGCTGCCGCCCGGTGAGGTCGACGGGTTCGTGCAGGGCCTGCTGGACGACGTCAAGACCGGCAAGGTCACCGAGCGCCGCCTCGACCAGGCCGTGTCCCGGGTCCTCGCCCTGAAGTTCAAGCTCGGCCTGTTCGAGCACCCGTACGTCGACCCGTCCAAGGCCGACGCGGCCGTGCTGGGCACCGACAAGGACCTGGCCGTCCGGGCCGCGACCGAGTCGCAGACCCTGCTGAAGAACGACGGCAACGTACTGCCCCTGTCGACCGGCACCGGCAAGGTCGTCGTGACCGGCCCGAGCGCCGACTCGATCCCGAACCAGGACGGCGGCTGGACCATCCAGTGGCAGGGCATCCCGAGCGGCGTCAACGACCCGGGTGTGACCGTCTACCAGGGCATCAAGAACGTCATCGGGGACCACGCCAAGCTCGTCGCGAAGGCGGACGACGCGGTCGACCAGACCAAGGACGCCGACGCGGCGATCGTGGTCGTGGGCGACAAGCCCGGCGCCGAGG
Organism: Actinoallomurus vinaceus; assembly: GCF_039542055.1. Lineage (NCBI taxonomy): Bacteria > Bacillati > Actinomycetota > Actinomycetes > Streptosporangiales > Thermomonosporaceae > Actinoallomurus > Actinoallomurus vinaceus. The sequence goes on along the minus strand of NZ_BAABHK010000026.1, from coordinate 44,558 downwards.
GCGTCAACGACCAGGAGCAGCCCGAGCTCGCCGCCGACCAGCAGGACCTCGTCGACCGCCTGCAGGCCACCGGAAAGCCGGTGATCGTGGTGGTCGTCGCCGACCGGCCGCTGGTACTCGGTAAGGCGGCCGACGCCAAGCAGCTGCTCATGACGTGGCTGCCCGGCAGCGAGGGCGGCACCGCCGTGGCGAACGTGCTGTTCGGCAAGGCCAACCCGAGCGGACGGCTCCCGGTGTCCTGGCCGAAGACCACCGGCGACGAGCCGATGTTCTACCAGCAGCTGCCGGGCACGAACAGCGGCACCAGCTCCGGCTACGACCCGCTGTTCGCCTTCGGCGCCGGCCTGTCCTACACGACGTACGCGGTGCAGGGCGTGACGGTGTCCGGCGGGAGCACGGTGAAGGTGTCGGTGAAGGTCGCCAACACCGGTTCGCGGGACGGCGACTTCGTGGTGCCGGTGTTCGCCCAGCAGCCGGTCAGCCGGATCATCGCCCCGCCGAACCGCCTCGTCGCCTTCACCCGGGTGCCGCTCAAGGCGGGCGAGTCGACCACCGTGTCGCTGTCCTTCCCCCGGTCCCGCCTCGCCGTGACCCAGGGCGACATCGACGGCTCGGGCACCCGCGCGGTGCTCCCGGGCCTGTACAAGATCGTCGCCGGCGACAAGTCCGCCGACCTGACGATCAACTGACCGAACCGGCCGCAGGCCGCGACTGATCACGAAGAGGCCGCGGGGCGATCGTCGATCGCCTCGCGGCCTTCACGTTTTCATACCGTACGGCTCGCTCGCGGCCCATCGAGATTCCACGAGACGATCTTGGTGGGTGTGATCCTGATCATCTCTCGAGACATGCCGGGCACGGGTGGCTCCTGGTCGGTCAGCGCCATTGCCTCGCCTCGGATCTCGATGCCCCGGGGCGCCCAGGGATCGATCGTCGCCAGGTCGTCCACGACGAACGCGACCGTGCTGCCCTGCTGGACGTTCCGGAACTTCTTCGACCTGCCCATCGCGCCCCCGCCGATGAAGATCGTGCCGGTGCCGGCATCGAGGTAGAAATTGGTCGGGTTGTTCTGCACCTGCCCGTCGGGCGAGACCGTGGCCAGCCGCCCGATGTGCTGCGTGGCCAGATAGTCGAGTTCAGCCTGAGTGAAGGTCATATGTGTCGGTCCTTCCGTAAGATGTCGTCGGCCACGGTGGAGGTCGACGTGTTGAGGATGCCGTCGAACTGAGACCGATGCGGGAACGCGGGTGGATCACCGATCCGGGAACGCGGGTGCCGCGTTCTCCAGGTCGTCGATACTGCCGGACATGATCGCGCGGACGTGTTCGGTGATGTGCTGAAGCGGCCAGTCCCACCAGGCCAGGGCCAGGAGGCGGTCGATGTCCACGTCGCTGTAGCGGCGGCGGATGAGCCGGGCCGGGTTGCCGCCGACGATGCCGTAGTCGGGGACGTCGTCGACGACGACGGAACCGGAGGCGATGATCGCTCCGTGGCCGATGCGGACGCCGGGCATCACCGCGGCCTGGTAGCCGAGCCAGACGTCGTTGCCGACCACGGTGTCGCCCCGTCCGGGCAGGCCGGTGATGAGGTCGAAGTGCTCGGCCCAGGAACCGCCCATGATCGGGAACGGGAATGTCGAGGGGCCGTCCATGCGGTGGTTGGCGCCGTTCATGATGAACCGCACGCCTTCGGCCAGCGCGCAGAACTTCCCGATGACCAGTTTTTCCGGCCCGTAGTGGTACAGCACGTTACGGGTCTCGAAGGCGGTCGGATCATCAGGGTCGTCGTAGTAAGAGAACTCCCCGACCTCGATCAGCGGCGAAGTGATCAGCGGTTTCAGCAGCACCACACGCGGCTGCTCAGGCATGGGATGCACCACGGTCGGGTCGGTGGGAACAGCCGGCATCACGGATCGTTTCCTCTCTGAGGAGATGTCTGCGGGCTTGGAGAAGGTCAGGCCTTGGCACAGGATGCCGTTGTCGCCCGCATCACGAGGTGGGCGCCTGTCGGCCCCGGCGCAGCCGGCGATCGTAGCCGACGACGGGGCGCCGTCGGAGCAGCTTCCGGACCCTCGGCGGCTCTTGTGGGAGATGGCCGACCCTGTTGCGGTGGGTGACGCTCCCGCTGTCGGAGGCGACTTCTCCGGTCAGGACGCGGAGCAGGGCGCTCCCGTTCAGCCCCGCGATCAGCAGGAACTCGCCTGTCGCTCCCCGATCGGGCCGTTCGCGCCCGGCTGGCAGGCGCAGCAAGGTGGTCTTGGCGGATCCGTTCTCACCGACGATCCCTGTCAGTGCCCCGCGCGGCGAGCTGCGGGTTGGCAGGGCGTCTCCGAACCGTCGGCCTGAGCTGTTCAACTTCACCGTGCCACTTCGGCGGACCCGTGCCCGTCGACCCGCCCGGGCATGGGTGGTTTTGTCGCCGTGAACGAGCCACACTTCTCGGCGAGCGACGGCACCACCCTCTTGGCCTGGGAGGCGAGGTTGACGAGTTCGAGCACCATCGATCCCGGTGGCCCAGGCCCGGACAGCGGCCGGTCCTGGTGGCAGCCGCCGGCGAAGCCCGCGGTGACGAAACACCAGCCCGACAATGGGTAGTTGTTTAGTTGCTTAGCGTGATAGCTCGTAGGGGTCGGACACTCCCGAGACATTCGAGACAGGAAACCCCCATGCGAGGTATCGTCACGGCGCTCGGCGCCCTGCCCATCATCGGCCTGCTCACGCTGGCCGCCCCCGCAGCCAACGGAACACCGGCCATCGACGGCCAGCAGCACGCCAACCCCCACCCGGTGCAGCCCGCTGCAGCGCAGGTCCGCCAGGATCTGCCGGCCTACACCTGCGACACGGTCGAACGCATCCGCGGCACGGACGGATACGCCGGTCTTGGGCGCTGCACGACGTCCGACAACCTCCCTCAGCAAGGCCGCATCACCGTGTCGTTCATCATCCGTGCGCGCCAGGGCTATCCCTCCGCCGTCTCCTGCAGCGTCGCCTCAATATTTAGGGGATACGCCTACCTCCCCGAAGCCGTCGAGGGGGAGTACTGCCGATAGCCCCGCACCCGATCACCACCCCGGCCCGCGAGGCGGCCACCGCAGCACGAGCCGCCTCACAGCGCCGAGCAACCAAAACCGCTGTCACGCCATCGACCAGGCCCGCGCGACCCACAGCGCGGGCCCTTTCACGGTCTACCCCGGGACACATGTCGCTGCTTGCCCCATGCGCTCGCCGACGGTGCCCGAACACACCAACATCGGGCCCGACACTGACATCTGGCCACCCCGGCACCTGAGGGCCGTGCCGCCCCAGCTGTGTGAGCTGCAAGTGTCCGGCCCTCTGGTCCAGGGATCGACAGGAGAGGAACCCACGACTTCCGCGTCAGGAGCGGCGGCCGCCGATCGCCAGGATGAGGCCCGCCACCAGGCAGAGGGCCGCCGCCGCAGCGAACGCCGTCCCGGCCGCGAGCCCGCCCATCACGGCGACGCCGAGCGTGGCGCCGACCTGGCGTACCGCGTTCAGCAGGCCGCTCGCCACACCGGCCGCGCCCTCGGGCGCCGCCTGCACGACTCCCGTGACGAGGGCGGGCAGGGAGAAGGACACGCCGAAGCCGATCAGAAGCATGCCCAGCCACGGCACCGGGGCGGCGGTGAGGCAGCCGAGGGTCAGCAGCGTCAGCCCGGCCAGCACCGGTGGACGCGGCCCGTACCGCGCCACCAGCCGACCGGTCACCAGCGGATTGAACGCGGTCGGCAGCGTCAGCGGCAGGAACGCCAGGCCGGTGGCCACCGGCCCGAGGTGACGCTGCAGCGACAGGGTGAGCACGAACAGGCCGCCCGACAGCGCGAAGTTCACCGCCGCACCCGCGACGAGACCACGGCGAACGCCCGGTTCGGCCACCACCGCGCCCGGCACGGCCGGGGACGCGCTGCGCCGTTCCACCAGGAACATGACCACCGCCAGGACGCCAGCCGCGATCGCCGACACCGCACGGCGGTCGATGACGGCGTCCGTGAGCGCCGCCAGGAACGCGCACGCCACGAGCTGCGCCCGCCAGTCCAGGCCACGCCCGGTCGCCGGCACGCGGACGCCACGTACCAGCACCAGACTCAGCAGCGCCACCGGGACGTTGGCGAGGAACACCGCCCGCCACCCCCCGACCGAGACCAGGAGCCCGCCCGCGACCGGCCCGGTCGCCAGCGCGCACCCGGTGATCGCCGCCCACGCGCCGAGGGCGCGGCCGCGATCGGCCGGGTCCGGGTACAGGCGGGCGATGATCGCGAGGGAGCTGGGCAGGCACAGCGCGCCCGCCACGCCGAGCAGCGCACGCAGGACGACGAGGACCGGCAGCGTCTGCGCCGCCGCGCTGAGCAGCGACAGCACGCCGAACGCGACGACACCGGCGGCGAACACCCGGTGCGCACCGAACCGGTCCGCGACCGCCCCGGCGGTGAGCAACAGCGCCGCGAACGTCACCGTGTAGCCGGTGACCGCCCACTGCAGCCCGGCGACCCCGCCGCCGAGCGAGGCGTGCAGGTCGGGCAGGGCGACGGTCAGGACGGTGGTGTCCAGCAAGACCATGAAATAGCCGAGCGACAGGCCGAACAACCGGCTCGCCCGGGACATCGTGACGGTTTCGGAAGACGAGACCACGTTGCGACTCCAGGAGAATGGGATGCGACCACCCTCACGTCGCCCGCCGCGCTCCTCCACCGGCGACGGCGAACCCCTCGTTCGGCGAAACCGAAAGGCCAGGTCAGCGTGGAACTCCGGCAGTTGCGCACCTTCCTCGCCGTCGCCGCCGAAGGGACGGTCACCGACGCGGCGACCGCGGTCGAGCTCGCGCCCTCCTCGGTCTCGGAGCAGGTGCGCGCGCTGGAACGGTCGCTCGGCGTCGCCCTGTTCGACCGGACGCCGGACGGCATGCGCCTGACGGACGCCGGACGGCGCATGACGGTCTGGGCCCGGCGGCTCCTCGACCAGGCGGACCAGGCGCGCCGCGAGGTGACCGGCCGACCGCCCGTCGTACGGCTCGGGGCACTGGAGACGCTGGCCGCCACGCTGTTCCCCGGCATCGTCGCCCGGCTCGCGGCCCGCCGCCCGGACCTAGGTGTCGAGATCTCGCCGCTCAACCGCCGCGAGATCCTCACCGGCATCGACGCGGGATCCCTCGACGCCGGACTGCTCCTGGACAGCGGGCCGGCCCTGGGCGGCCTCGGATTCGACGCGCCCACGCGGCTGGACTTCCTCGACGTGGAGGACGTGCCGCTGGCGTTCGTCACCGCTCCCGGAACCTCCGATGAGCGGCTGCTGGTCACGCCTCCCGGCTGTTCCTTCCGCATGGTCGCCGACCGGGTGCTCGGCGTCGACGGCGAGCGCACCGAACTCGCCTCGGTCACCGTGATCCACGGATGGGTGCGCCGGGGTCTCGGCGCGGCCGTGCTGCCGGAGTTCGCCGTCGCCGAGGATCTCGCCTCGGGCGTTCTCGTACGGCATCCGGTGGAGACGCCGGACATCGCGCTGCGCCTCGTCTGGCGGGCCGATCGCGAGGAGGCCGTCCGCGAACTGCTGTACGCCGCGACCGGGGCCGTGCGGGACGACGGGCGTCCGACGCGCCGACCCGGGGACTCCGGTCGCCGCTGAGAACCGCCCTGGTGGCCACATCCGGCGCGATTAGTTAAAAAGCGGAAAAACGCCTCGCTCAGCGGTCCTCATGATCAGGACACTTCACGGGTTCGCCCCGTTGCTCGTGAAGTGAGGAACCCCCCATGCCCGGAGGAAGACCGGCCGCACTCCGCCGGCCCGTCGCCCTGCTCGGAACCGCGATCGCCCTGCTCGCCGCCGCCCTCTCCGCGACACCCGCGCACGCCGCACCCCGCGCGGCGACGCCCGGCACAGCACTCGGCGCAACCGCGCCGGCCCCCCGCACGCGCGGCGTGCCGGGAAGCCGCCCCGAGACGCACGGCGGGACGAGCCGCGTCGGCTCCCGCAAGGCCAAGGTCGTCTACCTGACCTTCGACGACGGACCGGGGCCGTACACCTCGAAGGTGCTCAAGGTCCTCAGCAGGTACGGCGCCCGGGCCACCTTCTTCGAGATCGGCCAGAACGTCGTCCGCCACCCGAGCCTGACCAGGAAGGTGATCGCGCAGGGCGGGAGCGTGCAGAACCACACCTGGTCCCATCCCGACCTGACCAGGGTCTCGGCCAGCGTCTTCCGGTCCCAGGTCATCCGGACCGACCACGCGATCCACGCGGCCATCGGCCGGACTCCGAAGTGCCTGCGCCCGCCGTACGGGGCGGTGAACCACAGCGTCTACGCCCGGGCGCGAGCGCTGCACAAGAAGGTCGTCCTATGGACGGTCGACCCACAGGACTGGGCGCGGCCGGGCACGTCCGCGATCGTCCATCGTGTCCTCACCCATGTACGCCCCGGCTCCGTCGTCATCATGCACGACGGCGGCGGGAACCGCAGCCAGACCGTGGCGGCCCTGCCGAAGATCCTCAAGGCGCTCAAGAAGCGCGGATACACCTTCCAGCTGATCGCCTGCGGTTGAGCGCCATCGGGTCACTGCCGCGCTCACCTCCTCACTCGCTCCGCGGCCGGCTCGTACCTCGCCGGCCGCATGCTGGTCTCCAGCCCCCTGTCGGGGGCCCACCCCCAACCTCGCTCGCTCGTCGGCTCGCCGCGGTGGCCGTCACGGACGACGGCCACCGACCTCGTACGCTCAGGCGCCCTTGAGGTGGCCGTCGCCGGTGACGACGTACTTCGTCGAGGTCAGCTCGGGCAGGCCCATCGGGCCGCGGGCGTGCAGTTTCTGGGTGGAGATGCCGATCTCCGCGCCGAATCCGAACTCCTCGCCGTCGGTGAACCGCGTCGAGGCGTTGACCATGACGGCGGCGGAGTCGACGAGCGCCGTGAAACGCCGGGCGGCCGACTGGGAGGTCGTGACGATCGCCTCGGTGTGCGCCGAGCCGTACCGGCGGATGTGCGCGACGGCGTCGTCGAGCGAGTCGACGACGGCGGCGGCGAGGTCGAGGGAGAGGTACTCGGTGCCCCAGTCCTCCTCGGTCGCCTCGACGACGGTCGCCCCCTCGCCGGCGTGCGCGCGGATCGCGGCGTCGCCGTGCACGGTCACGCCCTTCTCGCCCAGCGCCCGCAGCGCGCGCGGCAGGAAGGCCTCGGCGATGTCGCGGTGCACGAGGACCGTCTCGGCGGCGTTGCAGACCGAGGGGCGCTGCGTCTTGGCGTTGATCAGGATTCCCACGGCCATGTCCAGGTCGGCGTCCGCGTCGACGTACACGTGGCAGTTGCCGGTGCCCGTCTCGATGACCGGCACCGTCGACTCCTCGACCACCGAGTTGATCAGCGAGGCCCCGCCGCGGGGGATGAGCACGTCGACCAGGCCGCGGGCCCGCATCAGGTGCTTGACCGAGTCGCGGTCGCGGCCGGGCACCAGCTGGATCGCGTCGGCCGGCAGGCCGGCGAGCGCCGAGCGCATCACCTCGACCAGCGCGGTGTTGGATTCGTACGCCGAGGAGGAGCCCCGGAGCAGCACCGCGTTGCCGCTCTTGAGCGTGAGCGCGGCGGCGTCGACGGTGACGTTCGGGCGGCCCTCGTAGATGATGCCGACCACGCCGAGCGGGACCCGCACCTGCCGCAGCTCCAGGCCGTTCGGCAGCGTGTAGCCGCGAACCGACTCCCCTACCGGGTCCGGCAGGGACGCCACGTGACGGACGGCCGCGGCGATGGCGGCGACCCGGTCGGTGGTCAGGCTGAGCCGGTCGATCATGTACTCGGACGTGCCGTCCTCGCGGGCCCGGGCCACGTCGGCGGCGTTGGCCTCGACGATCTCCGCGGAGCGGGCCACGAGGGCGTCCGCGATGGCGTGCAGCGCGGCGTCCTTGACGGCGCGCGGCAGCGGGGCCAGCTCGGCGGCGGCCTGCCGGGCGCGCCGCGCCACCTCGAGAACCTGCTCCTGGGTGCCCATCTCTCCTCCTCCTGACCCCGCACCGGCCTCAGGGCCGCCGGGCCGCCGCTTCCTCGGTGACCAGGACGACGAGGTCGTCCCGGTGGATGATCTCGCGTTCGTACTCCGGGCCGAGCTCCCGCGCCAGCCAGCGTGTCGACCTGCCCATCAGGTCGGGGATCTCCGCCGCGTCGTAGTTCACCAGTCCGCGGGCGACGACACGGCCCTCGTCGTCGCACATGTCGACGGGGTCGCCCGCGCTGAAGTCGCCCTCCACGCCGGTCACGCCGGCGGGCAGCAGGGACTTGCGGCGGTGGACCACAGCCTCGACCGCTCCCGGGTCGAGGCGGAGCCGTCCCTGCCCGGTCGTGGCATGCGCCAGCCAGAGCCTCCGGGTGGACGGCTGGACGCCGGCGGGGTGGAAGTACGTTCCGACGTTCTCCCCCGCCAGGGCCGCCCCGGCCGAGTCGGCGTTGGTCAGGACGACCGGGACGCCGGCGATGCGGGCCGCCTCCACCTTGGTCACCATGCCGCCGGTGCCGACGCGCCCGGAGCCGCCCAGGCGTACGCCGTCCAGGTCGGCCGGCTCACGGACGTCCTCGATCCGCCGGGCGCCCGGCTCGCGCGGGTCGCCGGTGTAGAGCGCGTCCACGTCGGACAGCAGGATCAACGCGTCCGCGCGGATGAGGTGCGCGACGAGGGCGGCGAGCCGGTCATTGTCCCCGAAGCGGATCTCATCGGTGGCGACGGTGTCGTTCTCGTTGACGATCGGCACGAACCCGAAGGCGAGGAGCTGTTCGAGGGTGCGCTGAGCGTTGCGGTGGTGCGAGCGGCGCATCATGTCGTCGGCGGTCAGCAGGACCTGCCCGACGCCCAGGCCGTACCGCGCGAACGACGCGGTGTACCGGGCGACCAGGAGCCCCTGCCCCACGCTCGCGGCGGCCTGCTGGAGCGCCAGGTCGCGGGGGCGGTCCGGCAGGCCGAGCGGCCCGAGCCCGGCGGCGATCGCGCCGGAGGAGACGAACACGACCTCGCGCCGGCCGTCGGCCCGGCTCCACCGGGCGAGCACGTCGACGAGCGCGTCGATCCGGGCGGAGTCGATCGAGCCGTCGGGGGTCGTCAGCGAGGACGACCCGGCCTTGACGACGATCCGCCGCGCCTGTACCACAGCCTCACGCACGGCCCCGTCCCCCTTGGTGGTTCACCGTCACCGGCCCTCCAGGCGCCGGTCGGTGCCGCGACGGCCGAGACCGCTGTCGGATCCGGCGAGCACCTCGGGCTCCCAGTCGAAGACGATCGACTCGTCCTCGGTGCCGATGTACACGGTGGCCCCCGATTCGGCGCCGGCCTCGGCGAGGCGCTGCTCGACACCGAGGCGGGCGAGCCGGTCGGCGAGGTAGCCGACCGCCTCGTCGTTGGTGAAGTCGGTCTGCCGGAGCCAGCGCAGCGGCTTCTCGCCCGTGACGAGGTAGGTGTCGTCGCCGAGCGGGCGCACCTCGAAGTCGGCGCCGCCGACGGGCTCGGGCCGGATGACGAGCCGGGTGGCCTCCTCCACCGGCTGCGCGGCGCGGTGCGCCGCGACCATCTCGGCCATCGCGAAGCTCAGCTCGCGCAGGCCCTCGTGGGTCGCGGCCGACACCTCGAAGACCGTCAGGCCGCGCTTCTCGAACTCGGGGCGGACCAGCTCGGCCAGGTCCCGCCCATCGGGCACGTCGACCTTGTTGAGCACGACCAGGCGCGGGCGGTCGGACAGCGGCTCGTCGCCCAGCGAGTCGTACGCGCGGAGCTCGGCCTCGATCACCTCGAAGTCCGAGATCGGGTCGCGGCCCGGCTCCAGTGTCGCGCAGTCGAGGACGTGCACGAGCGTGGAGGCCCGCTCGATGTGGCGCAGGAACTGCAGGCCGAGACCCCGGCCCTCACTGGCGCCCTCGATCAGCCCCGGGACGTCGGCGACGGTGTAGACGACCTCGCCCGCGCTGACTACTCCGAGGTTGGGGGTGAGCGTGGTGAAGGGATAGTCGGCGATCTTCGGCTTGGCGGCCGAGATCGCCGCGATCAGCGACGACTTGCCCGCGCTGGGGAACCCGACCAGCGCGACGTCCGCGACAGTCTTCAGCTCCAGTACGACGTCGAGCTCGTCGCCCGGCTCGCCGAGCAGCGCGAACCCGGGCGCCTTGCGCTTGGCGGACGCCAGGGCGGCGTTGCCCAGGCCGCCGTGGCCGCCCTGGGCGATGACGAACCGGGTGCCGGCACCGACGAGGTCCGCGAGCACCTCGCCGTCGGCGGTCTTGACGACCGTGCCGTTCGGCACGGGCAGCACGAGGTCGCCGCCGTTGGCGCCGTTCTTGTTCGACCCCTGCCCCTGCTTCCCGCCGGTGGCCTTGCGGCTCGGCCGGTGGTGGTAGTCGAGCAGGCTCGCGGTGCTGGGGTCGACCTCCAGGATGACGTCGCCGCCGCGCCCACCGTTGCCGCCGTCCGGCCCGCCGAGCGGCTTGAACTTCTCCCGGTGTACGGAGGCGCAGCCGTGCCCGCCGTTGCCAGCCTGGACGTGCAGGACCACCCGGTCGATGAACTGCGCCCCCGGCGGCCCCGAATGACCGCGCCGCACCGGCGCCGACGGGAGCGTCTCGTCCGGCATGTCCCTCACCCTTCATTGAAAAAACGACGAGGGCGGGCCGATCAACGGCCCGCCCTCGTCCGGAAAACCCTGTCGCGTCGGCGGACCTACTCCGCCGGCGGGACGATGCTCACGGCGCGACGGCCACGGTAGCGGCGGAACTCGACCGCACCCGCGACCAGCGCGAACAGCGTGTCGTCGCCGCCACGGCCCACACCCGGACCCGGGTGGAAGTGGGTGCCGCGCTGCCGGACGATGATCTCGCCGGCGTTGACGAGCTGGCCGCCGAACCGCTTGACGCCGAGCCGCTGGGCATTGGAGTCACGGCCGTTACGGCTGGACGAGGCGCCCTTCTTGTGTGCCATGTCTGCGACCTACTTTCCGGCCTTGATACCGGTGACCTTGACCTGGGTGTACGGCTGGCGGTGACCCATGCGCCGCTTGTACCCGGTCTTGTTCCGGTAGTGCATGATGTTGATCTTCGGGCCCTTGGTCGCGCCAAGGATCTCGGCGGTGACCGTGTACTTGGCCACCTCGCCGGGCGCGCTGACGACGTTGTCGCCGTCAACGACGAGCACGGCCGGGAGCGTCACCGTCGAGCCGACCTCACCGGCCACCTTGTCGACGGTGAGCACATCGTCGACGGCCACCTTCTCCTGCCTGCCGCCGCAACGGACGATCGCGTACACCGCGGAACCTTTCCTTTGCGTGCCTCGGGCACGACTAACCGAACAAGCTCATCTCGGAAGCTGCAGCCCGCTCCCACCGAATGCCGGGGGCCTCGGGCGCGCTAACAACGGCGCGGGAAAGCGCCGGATATCTAGAGTACCGGATCCTGCGGGCGGAGGTCGAACCGGCGGACCTTCGGCGCCTACCCGGCGGATGGGGCGGCCTCGGAGCCCCTCGGCCGCTCCCCCGGGAGGCGTCCCGGCCGCTCCCGGAAGCGTCCGGCCGGGGGCCGCGTGGGGAGCCCGCCGCAGGCAGACCACCGCGAACGGCCATGGGTCCGGCGGGAGCCGCGTGGTCGGCGCATCGCCCTTCGCCCGCTGCTTCCCGCGCGGACGGCTCATCGCCCCGCACCTGCTGGTTCCCGCGCGGACGGCCGCACGGCGGAACGGCGTGCGCAGCGACGGGCCGCCGCCGATCGGCGGCGGCCCGTCGCTGCGCGTCAGTCCGCGGTCGCCTCGGACCTGGCCCGCGTGGACCGGCGGGTGCGCCGGCGGCGGCCGTTGGCCGAGGGCTCGGCCTCGGTCGCCTCGTGCCCGGCCTCCTCGGCCCCCGTGGCGGCCGGTTCGGCGGCTTCTGCGGACGGAGTCCCGGCGTCGGCCCGCTCGGACTCCACGGGACCGGAGACGGCCTCGGTCGCCTCATCGGCCCCGGCGCTCACGGCCTCCTCGGGCCCGGACTCGGCACCGGACTTGGCGGCCTCGACGCGGGCGGACCGGCGCTCGGCACGGGCCAGCTTGTCCTCGACGGCCTTCTCGACCTCGCCCTTGCGCTTCTTCCGGCGGCTCGAGGTGCCGGCCTTGTCCGGCTTGGGCTCGACCGGCGACAGGGTGACGTGGATCCCCCGGCCGTTGCAGCACTCGCAGGGCTCGGAGAAGGACTCCAGCAGACCGCCACCGACCCGCTTGCGGGTCATCTGGACGAGGCCGAGCGAGGTCACCTCGGCGACCTGGTGCTTGGTGCGGTCCCGTGACAGGCACTCGAGCATACGGCGCAGCACCAGCTCGCGGTTGCTCTCGAGCACCATGTCGATGAAGTCGACCACGATGATGCCGCCGACGTCACGCAGCCGCAGCTGGTGCACGATCTCCTCGGCGGCCTCGAGGTTGTTGCGGGTGACCGTCTCCTCGAGGTTGCCGCCCTGCCCGGTGAACTTGCCGGTGTTGACGTCGACGACGGTCATCGCCTCGGTGCGGTCGATCACCAGCGAACCGCCGCTCGGCAGCCACACCTTGCGCTCGAGGGCCTTGGCGATCTGCTCGTCGACCCGGAAGGAGGTGAAGACGTCGTCCTCGTCGGTCCACTTCTGCAGGCGGTCCGCCAGGTGCGGGGCGACGTAGCCGACGTACTCCTGGACCATGTCCCACGCGTCGTCGCCCTGGACGACGAGCTTGGTGAAGTCCTCGTTGAAGATGTCGCGGACCACGCGGATGGTCAGGTCCGGCTCGCCGTACAGCATCGCCGGCGCCGACGCGGTCTTCGACTGGCGCTTGATGTTCTCCCACTGGGCGGCCAGCCGGGAGACGTCGCGGGACAGCTCCTCCTCGGTGGCGCCCTCCGCCGCCGTGCGCACGATCACGCCGGCGTTCTCGGGCATGACCTTCTTGAGGATCTGCTTGAGCCGCGAGCGCTCCTTGTCGGGCAGCTTGCGGCTGATGCCGGTCATCGAGCCGTCCGGGACGTACACGAGGTAGCGGCCGGGCAGCGAGATCTGGCTGGTCAGCCGGGCGCCCTTGTGGCCGACGGGGTCCTTGGTGACCTGCACCAGGACCGACTGGCCGGACTTGAGGGCCGACTCGATGCGGCGCGGCTGGCCCTCCAGGCCCGCGAGGTCCCAGTTGACCTCGCCGGCGTACAGGACGGCGTTGCGGCCCTTGCCGATGTCGACGAACGCCGCCTCCATCGACGGCAGGACGTTCTGGACCTTACCGAGGTAGACGTTGCCGATGTAGGACTGGTGGCTGGAGCGGTCGACGTAGTGCTCGACCAGCACCTTGTCCTCGAGCACGCCGATCTGGGTCCGCTCGCCCTCCGAGCGGATCACCATGACCCGCTCCACCGACTCGCGCCGGGCCAGGAACTCCGACTCGGTGACGATCGGCGGGCGGCGGCGGCCCTGTTCGCGCCCCTCGCGGCGGCGCTGCTTCTTGGCCTCCAGGCGGGTCGAGCCCTTGACGGCCTGGACCTCGTCCTCGACGACGCGGGGCTCGCGGACGTGCACGACGGTGTTGGGCGGGTCGTCGGGCGTGAGCTCGTCGCCGTCGGCGCCGGAGCTGCGGCGACGACGACGGCGCCGGCGGCGGGTGCTGCCGCCCTCGGTCTGGTCGTCGTCGGCGGAGTCCTGCTCGGACTCCTCGTCGGCCTGCCGCGACTCGCCCTCGGCCTCGTCTTCGGCCTCGGCCTTGCCGGTGGTCTCCTCGGTCTCCTGGCCGTCGCGGGCCTTGCCGCGTCCCCGGCCGCCGCGGCGGCGGCGCCGGCGGCTGGACCGGTCGGTGTCGTCGTCCTCGTCGCCCTGCTCGTCCTCCGGCTCCTCGGGCGCCGGGGCCGGCTCGGCCTTCTCCTTCAGCTCGGGCTTGGCCTTGGCCTTCGCCTCGGCCTTCGGCTGCGCCTCGGCGCGGGTCCGCGGAGCCGGCTCGACGGCCTCCTCCAGCAGCTGCGGCGGCTGGAACACGACCATCGGCGGCTGGAACGCCGCTTCAGGAACCGGCGGCGGGCCCGCGGGCCGGGTCACCGGCCCCGTGGGCGCCGACGCCTCGGGCTGCGGAACGGCGGGCCGGGTCACCGGCGGCTCCGGCTGCGCGGCGGCGGGCCGCGTCGCCGGGGACTCCGGCTGCGCGGCGGCGGGCGCCTCGGCGGCGGCCGGCTCCGGCTCGGGCGGAGGCGCGGCCTTGCGGGTGGCGCGGCGGCGGGTCGGCTTGGCGGCCTTCTCGGCGCTCGCGGCGTCACCGGCGCTCGCCGGGGCATCGCCCTCGCCCGCCGGCGCCGTCGCCGGGGACGTGGCGGACGCCGGGCCGTCGGCCGGGGTCGTCGCCTGGGTTGATGCGGGCCGGGTCACCGGGCGCGGAGTGGTGTCCTCCTCCGGCTCCGGCGGAGGTCCCGCCGGTCGGCTCGCGCGTCGCGGCCGGGACGTCCTCGTGGTCTGATCGCCGGTTTCAATACCGTTGTCCTCGGTGCCGCCGGTGGCGTCACCGAACTCCTTGTCAAGCATGCGGGCTGTCTCCCGTCAGGCTCCCGGGCGCGACCCGCGAGGGGTGCGCCGCACAGGAGCTCTTCGTTTGTCGTCGTCGCCGGCGTGGCCCTGGCGGGCCGTGCCGACAAAGTCATCAGGGGTGCGCCCGGTCGTCCCCGAGAACCCATGCGTCGCACGGATCCGTTTACGACTGAGCGCCGACGGCGTCCGGCACGGCGGCCCGTACGGCGTCCGCGGTCGCGGCGGCGTCGTCGCCTGCCGGTGCGGTCTGCCGGTCAGAGGCCAGCGGGTCGGTGAGCTCACCGGTGGACTCGTCGAGCGGCCCCTGCGCCAGCCGCGTCACCATGGGCGGTGACGGCGGCGCGAGGTCGGCCACCTGACGAAGACCGGTGAGGACGTCGTCCGGTCGGACAGCGGGTGTCATGTGCCGAACAACCATTCGAAGTATGGCACAGTCGACATCCGTGTCCTCGATGGCACGCCGGTCGAGCTCGCACGCGATAACCGCGGCGCGGGCGTCGAAGCGCCGGCGTCCCTTCTTCGTGAGGCGTTCCACCTCGATCTCATCGGCCGCCAGGAACACCCGGACGGCCGCGTCGGCGACGTCAGGGGCGACGCCGTCGAGACGCACGAGCCACCGCGAGGCCTCCAGGCGGTCCGCCAGAGCCCCGGCCCGCGCCTCGACGATCTCGACGATGTCGAGTCCGTCGGGCAGCACGGCGTCGAGGGCGGTCCGCACCTGGTCCGGAACGCGGTGGGCAGTGAGCCCGATCTCGAGATACTCCGCCTCACTGGCGACCCCGGTTGCCGCCGCACCCGTGTAGGAGATCTTCGGGTGCGGAGAGAATCCGGCGCTGAATGCCACCGGGATCCCGGCACGCCGTACGGCGCGTTCCACGGCCCGGGAGATGTCACGGTGGCTGGTGAACCGCATCCTGCCGCGCTTGGCGTACCGCACGCGCAGGCGCTGGGTCACGGGGGCCGGCGCCGGGCCCTCCGGCATGGGTGCCAGGGTTTCGGTCCTTCCTACTCGTGCCAATCCAGAAGTCTCTGTCTCCTAAGAGTACGGGGTCACGGGCGCCGCGTATCCAGCCCCAGTGCCCGGAATGCCGAACGAACGGCCGCTCCGGCGGGTTTCAGGACGTTGACACGAACCCACCGGGCGGGTGTCAGCACGGTGACCCGCCACGCCCAGGCCAGGGCGCGCAGGACCGGACGGACGAACGTCCGCCAGACCCACCGCACCGGCCGCACGAGGATGTGGAAGAGCACGATTCCGGCGAGCCGCCAGACGTAGGCGATCCCCCGGCCGACGGCGGCCAGTACCGGCCGTACCGCGCGCCACAGCGCGACCATGGCCCGGCCGATCCAGTGCGCGGCGTACGCGAACGGCACCAGGGCGATCGCCAGGCACCAGGCCAGGCCCCGGCCGATCGGGCGCAGGAGGTAGCGGTAGATCGCCCGGCCGAGCGGCGCGAGGATCGCCGTGCCCACCCACCGCAGCGGGATGACGATCAGCACGCGGATCAGCCATCCGAGCGGCCGCAGGAGGACCTGGTACACCAGCCATCCGATCGGCCGCAGGACGTACCGGCCGACGGCGCGCCCGATCAGGGCGAGCAGCTCCCAGAGCAGCCGGATGGGCACGACGATGATCAGTGCGGGGACGGTGAGGCACCCGGGTCCTTCGTTCACGCCTGTTCGACGCACGCTCTTCCGTTCTCGTTTCGTTCTCGCGAGTGACGCCGACCGTCCGTACGCCCGGAACGCGGCCGACGCCGTTCGGCGGGCAGACGCCACCGTAGGACACGCCGTACGAGGCCGGTAGGGCCCGCGTCACGCTCTCACGCCGTCCAGGGCCTTTCTCCCCCACTGGCGGGCCCGCGTCACGCTCTCGGGTCGCTCAGGGCGTCTCCCCTACCGACGGGTCCGCGCCAACCTCTCGCGTCGCTCAGGGCGTCTCCCCTACCGACGGGTCCGCGTCAACCTCTCGCCCCGTCCAGGGCGTCCCCCAAGTGGCGGGTCCGCGTCGACCTCTCGCGTCGTCCAAGGCGTCTCCGCCGGCGGCGTAGGGCACCGGCGGGGATCTGCGTCACGCTCCGGCGCCGGGCGGTGGCGCGGTCGTACGGCGGACGATGAGATCGGTGTCCATGAGTACGCAGGGGGCCGTGTCGTTCCGGGACGGCTGGAGGAGCAGGAGCCCCGCCGTGGTGCCCTTCTCGGTGATCGGCTGGCGCACGGTGGTCAGGCCGGCGGGCGCGGCGGCGGGCACATCGTCGAAACCGATCACCGACAGGTCCCGTGGGACCTCGATTCCCCGTTGCGCCGCGACGTCGAGGACGGCGAAGGCGACCTCGTCGGTCGGGGCCAGGACGGCCGTCGGCCGCGGGTCCCGGTCGAGGAGGCGGGCGGCGGCCTGCCGGGCGAGTTCCCGGTCGTTCGCCGTCCGGTCCACGGCAACCTCCGACCAGGCCAGACCGGCGGCCTCGCAGGCGTCCCGATAGCCGGCCAGCCGGGCCCGGCCCGCCCCGAACCGCAGGTCCCCAGGCCGGTCCAGGTCGAGCCAGTCGCGGTTGGTGCGCCCCGCGACCGGCTGCACGCCCAGCACGGCGACGCGCCGGTGCCCGAGGTCGAGGACGTGCTCGGCCGCCCGGCGCGCGGCGGTCCGGTCGTCGATCCCCACGAACGGCACGCCCTCGACGTACGGGTAGTCCACGGTGACCACCGGGAGGCGGCGGCGCAGCACCGTCTCGACGAGCGGGTGCCCTTCGGGCGAGAAGAGACAGAACCCGTCCACCACCGCGTCGCCGATCACCTCTTCGGCGGCGTCCGGGGACGGCCACCCGATGAGGTGGACCCCGGTGCCCGACTGCTCCGCGACGCTCGCCAGGCCACGCAGGAAGCCGACGGCGTAGGAGTCGGCGAAGGCGTACGACAGGGCCTCGGTGAAGATCACTCCGATCACGCCCGCCCGGCCGCGCCGCAGAGTGCGCGCCGCCGGATGCGGGCCGGGATAGCCGAGTTCGCTCGCCACCTGCAGGATCCGCCGGCGCAACTCCTCGTTGAGCTGGTCGGGCCTGGAGAAGGCGTTGGACACAGTCGTACGCGAGACGCCGACCCGATCGGCGATCGTCTGTAGTGTGACGCGTTCCACGAGACGAACCCTAGTTCTGAATTGATTAAGAAGCGAGCAGGACGTACTCTCGAAGAGGTAACTGAATCGATCAAGTGATCAAGAAAGGAAGACATGACTCCGCTGCAGGTCGTCACCTTCATCGCGTCGCAGGAGACGATGCGCGCGCACGCCCAGTCGGCCCTTCCCGACGCGCCGAAGATCCCCTACGAGCCCGTCGAGCCCCGTACGCCGGTCGTCCGCACCGCCCTCGCGGCGCTGCTCCGCCGAACCGCCGACCGCGTCGACCCTCGCCTGGAGCCGTCAGTGGGATGATCGATCATCGAGCATGTTCGGTGGCCGACGGCGCCGAACACCCACCACGCACCGGATCCGGCGGGCCCCCTGGGCCCACCGGATCTTTTTTCGTTCCAGGCCCGTCGCCTCCCGCATCCCACCTCACGCCGTCGACGGGACGCGGCGACCGGCGACGCCGAACGTCCCGGCCCGCCGTACGTTCGCGGCTCAGACGACGGTGAGCGGGAGGAGCTTCTTGCCCGTCGGGCCGATCTGGATCTCGGTGTCCATGGTCGGGCAGACGCCGCAGTCGTAGCAGGGCGTCCACCGGCAGTCCTCGACCTCGGTCTCGTCGAGGGAGTCCTGCCAGTCCTGCCACAGCCACTCGCGGTCGAGACCGGCGTCGAGGTGGTCCCAGGGCAGCACCTCGACCTCGTCGCGCTCCCGGACGGTGTACCAGTCGAGGTCGATCGGCTCGTCGGCGAGCGCCTTCTCCGCGCAGGCCGTCCAGCGGTCGTACGAGAAGTGCTCGCTCCACCCGTCGAAGCGGCCGCCGTCCTCCCAGACCGCCTGGATGATCTTTCCGGCGCGGCGGTCACCGCGCGACAGCAGGCCCTCGATGATCGACGGCTGGCCGTCGTGGTAGCGCAGGCCGATCGCCCGGCCGTACTCCTTGTCGCGGCGCAGGGTGTCCTTGAGCGCGCGCAGGCGGCGGTCGACGGTCTCGTGGTCGCACTGGGCGGCCCACTGGAACGGCGTGTGCGGCTTGGGCACGAATCCGCCGATGGACACGGTGCAGCGGATGTCGCGGCGGCCGGTGGCCTGCCGGCCCGCCTGGATGACCCGCCGGGCCATGTCGGCGATCGCGAGGACGTCCTCGTCCTCCTCGGTCGGCAGCCCGCACATGAAGTAGAGCTTGACCTGCCGCCAGCCGTTCTCGTACGCCGTCGTGACCGTGCGGATCAGGTCGTCCTCGCTGACCATCTTGTTGATGACCTTGCGCATCCGCTCGGACCCGCCCTCCGGGGCGAACGTCAGTCCGGACCGGCGCCCGCCGCGGGAGAACTCGTTGGCGAGGGTGATGTTGAAGGCGTCGACGCGGGTCGACGGCAGTGACAGCGACGTGTTCGTGCCCGCGTAGCGGTCGGCGAGCCCCTTGGCGACGTCGGCGATCTCGGAGTGGTCGGCGCTGGACAGGCTGAGCAGGCCGACCTCCTGGAAGCCGGACTCCTTCAGCCCCGTCTCGACCATCTGACCGATCGTCGTGATCGAGCGCTCGCGCACCGGCCGGGTGATCATCCCGGCCTGGCAGAACCGGCAGCCGCGGGTGCAGCCGCGGAAGATCTCGACGCTGAAGCGCTCATGCACCGTCTCGGCCAGCGGGACGAGGGGCTTCTTCGGGTACGGCCAGTTGTCGAGATCCATGACCGTGTGCTTGGCCACCCGCCACGGCACGCCCGGACGGTTGGGCGCGACGCGCTGGATCCGGCCGTCCGGCAGGTAGCTCACGTCGTAGAACTTCGGGACGTACACGCCGCCGGACCGCGCCAGCCGCATCAGCAGCTCGTCGCGCCCGCCGGGTCGTCCCTCGCCCTTCCACTCGCGGATCACCTCGGTGATCGCCAGGACGATCTCCTCGCCGTCGCCCAGCACCGCCGCGTCGAGGAAGTCGGCGATCGGCTCGGGGTTGAACGCCGCGTGGCCGCCGGCCATCACGATCGGGTGCTCGTCGGACCGCTCGGTCGCCCGCAGCGGAATCCCGGCCAGGTCCAGGGCGGTGAGCATGTTGGTGTAGCCGAGCTCGGTGGAGAAGCTCACCCCCAGCACGTCGAACGCGCCGACCGGCCGGTGCGCGTCCACCGTGAACTGCGGGATGCCGTGCTCGCGCATCAGCGCCTCGAGGTCCGGCCACACGCTGTAGGTGCGCTCGGCCAGCACGCCCTCACGCTCGTTCAGCACCTCGTAGAGGATCTGCACGCCCTGGTTGGGCTGCCCCACCTCGTACGCGTCGGGGTACATCAACGCCCAGCGCACATCGGCGGAGTCCCAGTCCTTGACGGTGGAGTTCAGCTCCCCGCCGACATACTGAATCGGCTTTTGCACCTTGGGGAGCAGGGGCTCCAGACGGGCGAAGAGCGACTCGACGGCCATGACGGAAAGCCTCCGGGAACACGTATGGGATTCCCCTCACCCTACCGGTCGGCGGCCACCTCATAGACGCGCACGTCCGCGCCATGCCCGCTGGCACGTGCGATCCTCGCGTCAGTGGTCAAGAACGGAACGTCGAGCACCTCTGCCAGCGCCACATACGTTGCGTCGTAGCAGGTGAGATTGTGCCTGAGCGCCCAGATGCGGTTTAGAAGGCCATCCGCGGAATACCGGGTGATCTTCAGGCTGGTGAACAACTCACGGACATGATCCGCCTCTTCATCGCTCAAGACCTTGCGATGCTCGAGCTTACGAAGCACGTGGAGGACCTCCGAGTCGATCAAATGAGGTGCCGCGACATCGTTTTCCTCGATCTCTTCCATGAGAAGGCAGGTCTGGCCGCTCAAGACACCGACGAAGGCCTCGACCATCGCTGACGCATCGACTACGACCGTCATCGTTCGCCGCGACCTTCGTCGAGCGCCGCGAGGATGTCGGACGTGCCGATGCTCCGCTCCTTGCGGAACGGAAGATTCCTGGCGCGCCTCATCACCTCCGCGTTACTGAGGTGCCCGGCGTCCTCCGTCACCAGGCGAAGGAGGTACTGCGAGATCGTCATGCCCGCAGCCTTGGCTTTGCGAGTGATGGCCGCGTGGACGTCATCGGGAACATCGCGAACCTGAAGCGTCTTCGCCATGTCTCGACAGTAACATGCGCCATGCATGACGCATGCGTGCCACCTGCGGCGAATCGTGTACGCCACAGAGCGTACGCTAGTGGTCACTCTCGAATGTAGCCACTCGTTTACATAAAGTGACGGATCACTCGTACGGGTTGTGGCGCAGGTGGACGGTCTGGAGCAGGCCGACGGCGATGAAGTCGGCGAAGGCCGCCGATCCGCCGTACGACACGAAGGGCAGGGGCAGGCCGGTGATCGGCATGATGCCGACGGTCATGCCGATGTTCTCGAACGTCTGGAACGCCAGCCAGCAGACGACGCCCGTGGCGACCAGCCCGCCGAACAGGTCGGCGGCCTCGCGAGCGATGCGCAGCCCGCGCCACAGGACCACGCCCAGCAGGGCGATGATCAGCGCGGCGCCGACGAACCCGAGCTCCTCCCCCGCCACCGTGAAGATGAAGTCGGTGTGCTGCTCCGGGACGAAGTGCCCGGTGGTCTGCTCGCCGTGGAACAGCCCGTTGCCGAAGACGCCGCCGGAACCGACGGCGATGCGGGCCTGCTGGGCGTTGTACCCGGCGCCCTGCGGATCGGCCGTCGGGTCGGCGAAGGCGGTGAACCGGTGCAGCTGGTACGGCTTCAGCAGGTGGAACCACCAGACGGCCACGGCGAGCGCGGCTCCGGAGCCGACGAGGCCGCCGACCCACCGTTTGGGCGCGCCGGACATCGCGAGCACGCCGATGATCACGGTGCCGAACACCAGGGTGGTGCCGAGGTCGGGCTGCAGCATGACGAGGCCGGCGGGCAGTGCCGCGAGCGCCAGGGCGAGCAGGATGTCGCGCCGCCCCGGCCCGACCTCTCCGTCGCGCGGCTCGCCGAGGATCATCGCGAGCAGCACGACCATGCCGACCTTCGCGAACTCCGACGGCTGGATCTGGAACCCGCCGCCGACCACGATCCAGGAGTGGGAGCCGTTGACCGTGGCCCCGAGGGGTGTCAGCACGACGGCCAGGCCGACGCAGGCGGCGGCGTAGACGATCGGCGCGTACGCGCGCAGCAGCCGGTAGTCCAGGGCCGTCGTGACGCCGCCGAGGACCAGCCCGATCGCCAGGTTGAGGATGTGCTTGGCCAGGAAGCCTTCGGCGCCGGCACCGGCGCGGCCGGCCCGGGTCGCGGAGTAGACCAGGAGGGAGCCGATCAGCGACAGGGCGAGCACGGCGAGGATCAGCAACCAGTCGAGACGCCGCGCGGGCGAGGCCAGCAGCCGGGCCGGCAGGGACCGCCGCCGGCCGAGCGCGGGGCCGTACTCAGTGATCATGCCGCCACCTCACCCCGGATCACCGGCGTCTCCGGTGGTGCGCCGTCGCGGAGGCCGTTCCCGCCACGGGCTCGTCACCTGTCGCCGGGTCCCTGCCTCTCGCCGGAGCCGTGCCCGTCGCCGATGCCGTGCCGCCCGCCGTCGGCGCCGGGCCCGCCACGGGCTCGTCGCCCGCCGCCGGTTTCCTGCCCTTCGGGGGCGTCTTGACCGCCGCGGGTGCCTTGCGCTCCGTCTTCGCGGTGTCCGCGAAGCCCGGTGGGGCCGCCACCGTGCCGTCGGGCGCGAGGGCCGGCAGGCGGTCCGGGATGTTGCCGTCGGGTAGCGCGGGGCTCTGATCCTTCCCGAGGCCGTACATGCCCTCCCAGATCTGCCGGACCGCCGGTGCGGCCGTGGTGGCGCCGGTGCCGGCCTGGGTGACCATGGCCACGACGACGTAGCGCGGCTTCTTCGCCGGGGCGAACGACGCGAACCAGGACGTGTCCTTCTTGCCGTACACCTCGGCGGTGCCCGTCTTGCCAGCGACGGCCAGCTTGTCGAAGGGGAAGCCGGTGAAGGCGCCGGCGGCGGTACCCGACTTGGGCACGTCGGTGAGCGCGCTCCGGATGTAGGCGAGCACCTTGGGATCGACCGGCAGGCGCCCGGCCTTCGCCGGGTCGATGCGGCGGGCGACGGAGCCGTCCGGCGCCAGGACGGCCTTGCCGACGCGCGGGCTCCACAGCGTGCCGCCGTTGGCGACAGCGGCGTACGCCCGGGCGAGCTGTAGCGGCGTGACCAGGACGTCGCCCTGGCCAACGGAGAAGTTGGCGGCGTCACCGGCGCGGAAGACGTACCCGTCGACGCAGTTCTCCGAGGAGATCGCCTTGAGGTACGCCGCCCGCGACGGGTCGGTCTTGGCGATCTCGGGATAGCCGGTCTTGGCGCGCTTGCAGTCGGTCTTCTTGGTGTCGTTCCAGTAGCCGAGCTTCCAGCCGCGGTCCGGGATGCGGCCGGAGGCCTCGCCGGGCAGGTCGATGCCGGTGCGCTTGCCGAAGCCGTACGCCTTGGCCATCTTCATCATCGGGTCTTTGGGGTTCTTCACCGGATGCATGGCGCCGTCGCGCTGCCATTCCTCGTAGGCGAACCGGTAGAAGATCGTGTCGCAGGACATGACGAGCGCCTGGTGCAGGTTGATGTCCCCGCCCGACTCGCCCTCGAAGTTGCTGAACGCCCGGGCGCCGACCATGTACGACGACGGGCAGGAGTAGATGCCGTGCAGGGAGTAGCCGTCCTTGACGGCGGCCGGCAGCGAGGAGATCTTGAACGTCGATCCGGGCGCGAACTGCCCGTCCGTGGCCCGGGAGATCAGCGGCTGGCCGTGCGCCTTGCTGAGCAGCCCGTCGTACTCGTCCTGGGAGATGCCGCCCGTCCAGACGGTGGGGTCGTACGTCGGGAGGCTGGCGAGGGCGATGACGCGCCCGGTGCGGACGTCCATGACCACGCTCGCCGCCGAGTCGGCCGGCGTGCCGCGGTGGCGGGCGTCCTTGACCGCGCGGCCGAGGGCCGCCTCGACGATGCCCTGCACCTTGGCGTCGATGCTGGTGACGAGGGTGCCGCCGCCGACCGGAGGCTGCTCGGAGGCGATGCCGGTGACGCGCCCGCGGCTGTCGACGAGGACCTTCCGGTCTCCCGGGGCACCGCGCAGGTCGCCGTCGTAGGTCGCCTCCAGGCCGTCGCGGCCGATCAGGTCGACGCCGCTGAACCCGGTGACCTTCAGCCCCTTGCGCTTGTTCAGCTCGTCCTGGGTGATCGGCTGGAGATACCCGAGGGCCTGCGCGGCGGTGGCCCCGGCGGTGCGGGGATAGTCGCGCACCGGCTCGAGCTGGGCGGTCACGCCGGGGAAGTCCTCCTGGCGCTCCATGATCTGCAGCGCCTTGCGGGAGTCGACGCGGTCGTCGATCGGAATGGGCTGGTACGGGGAGCCGGACCAGCAGGGCCGTTTGATCCCGGGACCGCACAGCCGGATCTTCAGCGCGATCTTCTCGTACGGCGTGCCGAGCAGGGCCGCAAGGCGCCGCAGCGTCTCCTTGCCGCCGTCGTCCTGGCGGGCGAGCGCCGTCCGGTCGACGGAGACGACCAGCGCGGTCCGGTTGCGTACGAGCGGGCGCCCGACGTCGTCGAGGATCTGGCCACGGACCGCGGGCACGACGATGTCGCGGATGCGGTTGTCGGCGGCGACCTTCTTGTAGTGCGCGCCGTTCATCACCTGCAGGTACCAGAGCCGCCCGCCGAGCGACAGCAGCAGCGACATGACGAGCACGTGCAGCACGACGAGCCGTACGTGCGAGCGCGGGCCCAATTTCCCTCCCTAGCGTGCGCGGTAGAAGCCGGGAACCGCGTCGAGTCCACCGGGTCCGCGCTCGTGTTCGGCCCTCCTGGTCAGGCGCAGCACCACCCAGACGACGAACGGGCTGGCGATCACGTCGTACAGCACCTGGATCGGCAGCAGGTGCGAGACGACCGGCCAGCGGGTGCGCGGGTCGCCGAGCATCATGCCCACCATGGCGTACAGGACGGATCCGGCGAGCGCGCCGGCGGCCACGGCGAGGAACGGCAGCACGGGTGATCGCTCCATCTCGTCGGCCGCCAGGCCACAGATGTAGCCGATCAGGCAGTAGACGAACGCGTAGCGCCCGATCGTGTGGTCGGCGGGCGGCACGATGTCGGTGGTCAGCCCGGCGAAGAACCCGGTGACCAGGCCCGTCATCGAGCCGTTGACCAGCGCCAGCGCCACGACGGCCAGCAGCACGAGGTCAGGGCTGACCGAACCGGGCAGCGGCAGCCGGTTGGCGACCGTCACCTGGAGCAGCAGCGCGGCGGTGATGACGATCGTGGCCAGGACGTTGCGTGACATGGATCAATCTCCCGGCCTGGGAGACCTGCGTGGCCTCCGCGACCTCGGTGATTCGGTGGGCTCGGTGGACTCGGCGGACGCGGATGACTGGGCGCTCGGCGCGGCCGGCGGCGACGAAGGCGGCGGGCTGGACGCCTTGGGCGGCGGGGCCGGCGCCGAGGTCTTCGGCACGGGCGGCAGCACCGCGTCGCGGGGGTTCTTCTTCGGCGGCGCGACCACGATGCCGACGACGTCGAGGCCGGTGAAGTGCGTGAACGGGCGGACGATGGCGGTGCGGGTGAGCGAGCCGGGCGTCCGCTCGATCTTCGTGACGGTGCCGATCGGCACCCCGGGGACGTACGGCCGGTCGCCCTGTGAGCCGAAGGAGACGATCCGCTGGCCCGGTTTGATCTCCACGGTGGAGTCCAGGAGTTCGAAGGTCAGGGACGAGCCGCTGCGCCGGCCGGTGCCCCGGACGACGCCGATCTCGCCCGATCCCTCGAGGCGGCCGCCGACCGCCGACGCCGCGTCGGTGGCCAGCAGCACGGTCGAGGACGCGGGCCCGACCTGCGTGATCCGCCCGACCAGGCCGTCCCCGGTGATCACCGACATGTCCGTACGGACGCCGTCCGTGCTGCCCGCGTCGATGGAGACGGTCTCCTCGACGCCCTCACCGGCCGAGATGACCTGGGCGGCGACGATCCGGTAGCGGCCGAGACCGGCGGTGCCGAGCAGCCGGTTCAGCTGCTCGGCACGGGTCTTGTCGATCTGCTGGGCGCGCAGTTGCTCGCGCAGACGTTGGTTCTCGCGTTCGAGCCGGTTGATGCGCCGGTGCGCGCCCGGGCTGCCGAGGATGGTGTCGAGCGCGTGCCCGACCGGGGTGACGACGGCCGCCGCGGCGCCCTCGATCGGCCCGAAGATCGCCTCACCGAAGGAGCGCAGCCCGCGCAGCGGTGAGTCATCGCCCCCGCGGTAGTCGATGGTGATCATGGCCAGGGAGATCAGCAGCAGGATCCCGAGGACGGCGCGGGTTCGCCGGGTGTCGTTCACCGGCCGGTTCCCTAACGTCGTGGTTCGGGCACGAGGACCTGGCGCAGCGCCTCGAAGTCCTCGACGCACTTCCCGGATCCGAGGACGACCGAGTCGAGTGGGTTGTCGACCATATGGATCGGCATGCCGGTCTCTTCCCGGAGCCGTTCGTCGATGTTCTTCAGCAGGGCGCCGCCGCCGGTGAGGGCGATGCCACGGTCCATGATGTCGCCGGACAGCTCGGGCGGGCACTTGTCGAGCGTCGTCTTGACCGCGTCGACGACCGTGTTGACCGGCTCCTCGATGGCGCGGCGGATCTCGTCGGCGGAGATCACGATGGTCTTCGGCAGGCCGCTGACGAGGTCACGCCCGCGGATCTCGGCGTGCGGCTCGTCGTCGAACGGATAGGCCGAGCCGATGGCCATCTTGATCTCCTCCGCGGTGCGCTCCCCGAGCATCAGGGAGTACTCCTTCTTGGCGTAGGAGATGATCGCCTGGTCGAGCTCGTCGCCGCCCACCCGGATCGACTGGCTGGTCACGATGCCGCCAAGCGAGATGATCGCCACCTCGGTCGTGCCGCCGCCGATGTCGACGACCATGTTGCCGGTCGGCTCGTGGACGGGCAGCCCCGCGCCGATCGCGGCGGCCATGGGCTCCTCGATGATGTACACCCGCCGCGCGCCGGCCTGGTAGCCGGCCTCCTTCACCGCACGCTGCTCAACGCCGGTGATGCCGCTGGGCACGGCCACCACGATCCGCGGCTTGGCAAAATGTCTGCGTTTGTGGACCTTCTGGATGAAGTAGCGCAGCATGCGTTCGGTGACGTCGAAGTCGGCGATGACACCGTCCTTGAGCGGACGCACCGCGACGATGTTGCCAGGAGTACGGCCGATCATCCGCTTGGCCTCGATGCCCACCGCCACGATCTTGCCCGTGTTGGTGTTGATCGCCACGACCGACGGCTCGTTCAGAACGATGCCCCGACCGCGCACATAGACCAGGGTGTTCGCCGTACCCAGATCGACTGCCATGTCACGGCCCAGGAACGACAGCTTGTTACCCATGAAGAAAGGGAGCCCTTCCGGATTGGCGGGCGTGCGGAACGCATTCTCATGGTAACGCGAGAGATCCCGGTTGACGCAGACCCACCCCCGCGCGTCGTCATCCGGGTCAGGGCTGTCCTGGGGGTTTGTTACCTGGGAAAACAAACGCGCGGGCCGACGTCGTCGGGCCCGCGCGGTTATGCGACCAATGTCAGAAAAGGTCGGGGAAGAACAGCTTGATCTCACGCTCGGCCGAGGCGGCGGAGTCGGAGCCGTGGACGATGTTCTCCTGGATCTCCAACGCGTGATCGCCACGGATGGTTCCCGGGGCGGAGGCGACCGGGTCGGTGGCGCCGGCCAGGGCCCGGAACGCCTCGACCGCGCGCGGCCCCTCGACCACCATGGCGACGAGCGGGCCGCCGGTGATGAACTCGACGAGCGAGCCGAAGAACGGCCTCTCGCGGTGCTCCTCGTAGTGCGTCTCGGCGACCTCGCGGTCCAGCGTGCGGAGCTCGAGGGCGACGATCTTGAGGCCCTTGCGCTCGATGCGCGCGATGACGTCGCCGACGAGGCCGCGGCGCACGCCGTCGGGCTTGACGAGGACAAGACTGCGTTCGGACACGGATGATTCTCCTTGGTTGCCAGGTTACGATCGTCGGCGCGGGCCACGGCGAGAGGTCGCCGGCCGACCGGGGCCCTGACCGTGTTACCGCAGGTCGCCACGGCCGGGCCGCCGCATATCGGTGCGATCTTACCCGGCGGGCAGGGCGGCTCCGTCCGATTCGGCGGGGCCGGCGGCCGACGGCCGCGGGCGGCTCCGGCTCACCCACGCGGTCACGGCCGCGAGGACCACCAGGAGGACGCCGGCCGCCACGAGCCACAGCCGGTACGCCGCGGTGAGCGCGTACAGCGCCGCCATCGGTCCCCCACCGGCCTTCGTGACGGCGCCGACCTTGGCGACCTGCAGCGGCCCGACGACGAGATGGCCGCCGAGCACCGCGGGAAAGCACAGCGACAGGCCGAACAGGGCCGGGCCGAGGTCGGTGTGGCCCAGCGCGGCCCCGACCGCCAGGCCCGTCCCCGCGCCCAGGGCGCACAGGGGCGCCAGCAGCGTCCACTGGTCCGCCGTCGCGCCCATGGTGAGCAACAGGAAGATCGCGACGATGACGAGGCCGTACCCGCACAGCACCGCGCCGCGGCCGGCGCCCCGCCCGAGCACGCCGGTCGGCAGCGCGGCGACCAGCGCGCCCGCCGCGCCCGCCGCGAAGGCCGTCAGGGGCACCGCCCGGCCGCCGACCAGCCCGGCCAGCGGACCGGTCACCGGCATGGTCAGCAGCCCGGCGGCCAGCATGACGACGGCGTATCCGAGCGGGCTGCCCGTGACCGCGTCGCACGAGCCGACGACGGCCAGGCCGAGCAGCCCGGCGATCCCGCACGCCGCCAGGAGCAGCTGCGCGCCCGGCGACCAGTCATAGGTCGTGACCACGGCGAGGAACGCGAACCCCGCGGCCGGGACGGCGGGCAGCAGCAGCTGGACGCGCTCCCCGCGCGACGGGGACGACGCGACGTGTCTGCGCCCCGATCGCGTCCGCAGCAGGCCGAGCAGCGCGGCGCCGACCAGCGCGATCGCGCCCAGCCACCAGTAGGGACGGAGGATCGCCCGCCACTCCACCCCGTCCGGCTCCGGCGCGGCCGTCGCGGCCAGCGTGAGCGGCGTGGCGAGCAGGAGCGACGCCACGAGGGTGCCGGCCCACACGGCGGGCGCCGCCCGGCACTCCCGCCGCTCCCGGGCGAGCGCGAGCGTCGCGGGCAGGACGACCCCGCCGCCCGCCCCTTCCGCCACGCGTACGGCGCCGATCAGGGCGATCGACGTGGCGTGCACCGAGAGCGCCTGTGCGGCGAGCAGGACGGCCAGCCCGGCGAAGAGCAGGAGCCAGGCGGGCACGCGCCGGACGACCGCGGCCGCCGCCGGGGTGACGAGCAGTAAGGCGGGCAGGGCCAGGCCGCAGGCGCGGACGAACCCGGCCGCCTCGCCGCCGGACAGGCCGAGGTCGCGAACCGCCTGCGGCATCACGTAGGAGGCCGTGTCCGGCAGGGTGACGACGGCGGCGGGGACGGCCGTGGCGATGACGACGAGCCGCACGGCGAATCCCGTGGCGTCGCGTTTCTCGGGGGGCGTGGGCATCCGGAATCTCCTCAGGAGATCGTCGCTCCCGCCAGCCATCCGAATGGACGCTTTACGTTAAATGTCGGTTTCTTAGACATTTAACCGGATTGAAAAGACGGGGCGATGAGAAAAGGCCACCCGCGAGATTAGCGCGGGTGCGCCCCTTCGACCCGGCGACCGACCCAAATCGACGCCACCCACAGGGCACCGAATATGACACCGAGGAAGAACATCACCGGAACCACGAAACCCGTCGCTATGACCAGAACCTGGAGCACAGTGCCCGCGATGTAGGCCCACCGGTACCGCAGCAGGCCGGCGATCAGCAGCCCCGCGACCGCCAACACGCCTCCCACGGCCCCGGCCGTGGTCGCGTCCGCGTGCGCCACCGAGATCGCCACCGGGATCGCCAGCAACGTCACCACCGCCTGCAGGGTGAGCATGACCGCGCACAGCCGCCTCATGCGTCACCTGCCGGCACAGCGTGGGTCGCGACCCGGACGACAGCGCCCGGTCCCGTACGGCCGGTCATTCGCCCGCCCTCAGGAGGACGCGGGCGTCGCCCGCGGTCGTGACCGACCCCGTGATGAGCACGCCGGCGCCGGCGAACTCCCCCGACTCGTCGGCGAGCGTGATGCCCTGGTCGATGGCGTCGTCCAGCCGGGGCACCAGGTGCACCCGGTCCTCACCGAAGACGTCGCGCGCCAGCTCCGCCAGCTCACCCGCGGGCATCGACCGGGCCGAGGAGTTGCGGGTGACGATCAGCTCGTCCAGCACCGGCTCGAGCTCCTCGAGCACGCCGGCCACGTCCTTGTCCGCCATCATCGCCAGGACGCCGACCAGCCGGGTGAACCCGAACTCCTCCGTCAGCGCGGCGACGCTCGCGGCCATGCCGGCCGGGTTGTGCGCGGCGTCGACCAGGACGGTCGGCCCGGTGCGTACGACCTCCAGCCGTCCCGGGGACGTGGCGTTCACGAACGCCTGGCGCACCAGGTCCGCATCGAGCTGGTCGCTGTCGGTCTCCGACTCGCCCGTGGCGCGGCCGCGGGCGAACGCCTCCACGGCCGCCAGCGCGCACGCCGCGTTGCCGGCCTGATGCGCGCCGAAGAACGGCAGGAACACCTCGTCGTACACGCCGTGCAGCCCCTGCAGCCGGACCAGCTGCCCACCGACCGCGAGCTCGCGGTTCAGCACGCCGAACTCCAGCCCCTCGCGCGCGACGGTCGCGCCGACCTCGGTGGCGCGCCGCATCAGCACCTCCGCCGCCTCGACCGGCTGCTGGGCGAGTATGGCGATCGACTCCGGCTTGATGATCCCGGACTTCTCCGCCGCGATCTCCGCCACCGTGGCGCCGAGCCAGCGGGTGTGGTCGAGGCCGATCGGGGTGACCACCGCCACCGCCCCGTCGGCGATGTTCGTGGCGTCCCAGGTGCCGCCCATGCCGACCTCGACGACGGCGACGTCGACCGGCGCGTCCGCGAACGCGGCGTACGCCATCGCGGTCAACGTCTCGAAGAACGACACCTTCACGTCGTGCTTCGCGTCCGTCATCTCCAGAAACGGCAGGACGTCCTCGTACAGCTCGGCGAACCGCTGCTCGCTCACCGGCGCGCCGTCGATCGTGATCCGCTCCCGCATCGAATGCAGCTCGGGGCTGGTGTACAGGCCGACCCGCAGCCCGCGCTCCCGCAACAGCACCTCGATCATCCGGGCCGTGCTCGACTTGCCGTTCGTCCCGGTGACGTGGATGACGGGGTACGCCCGCTGCGGCGACCCGAGAACATCCGCCAGATCACGCATCCGGTCCAGTGTCGGATCGATGTCCCATTCGACCCCCCGGGCCCTGACGCCCTTGACGGCCTCCTCATACCTGGTCGCACTCACGGAAGAAGCCTACTAACGCCCGCCCGCCGCCCGAGACCACCCATGATCCCCTGCGATCGGTGCGCTGTGGTGACAGTGCCCACCGGGGATCAGGCGACCGCTCCGCTCGCCGCACGTGGCTATCGTCTAGGCGTGACGGGGACCTTCTACGCGGAGTGGGATCGGCGTGGGTCGGGAGCGCGGCGCAGCGTCGGGCGTGCGCGGCGGCTCGCCCGCGCGCTCGGCTTGGACGCCGCCGGGGTGCCGGTGCTCACGGTCGTGGGGTCGAAGGGCAAGGGCACGGCGGCGACGTACGCCTCCGCATGTCTCGCCGCCGCCGGATGCCGCGTGGTCACGGTCACCAGCCCGGCGCTGCGCGAGGACCGGGAGCGCATCCGCGTCGACGGCACGGCGATCTCCGCCGACGTCCTGGCGCGGCTCGGCCGGCGCGTCCGTGACGCGACGGCCTCCCTGCCGGAGCGGCGGAGCGGAGAGGGCTACCTGTCGCCGAGCGGCCTGTTCACGCTGGCCGGCGTGCTGTACGCGCGGGCGGCCGGTGCCGACGTGATCGTGCTGGAGGCGGGCATGGGCGGCATCTCGGACGAGGTGAGCCTGTTCCCTCCGGATGTCCTCGCGATCACCGAGGTCTTCGCCGAGCACATCGGCGTGCTCGGCGACTCCCCCGCCGAGATCGCGAAGGACAAGGCCGGCGTCGTGACCGCCGCGACGTCGGCGGTCATCTCACTCCCGCAGCGCCCGGCGGTGACCGAGGCGATCGCCTCGACCGTCGCGGACCGTACCGGCGGCCGCGTGAAGCCGGAAGTGATCGGCACGAGCGGCGTCCCGGCCGACCTGCTGCCGACCGGCCATGGACGCCGGAACGCCGAGCTGGGCTGTGCCGCCGCCGACCGCCTCCTCGACGCGATCGGGTGCCCTCGGCCGCCTCAGGAGCGGTTGAACCGGGTCCTCTCCTCCGTACGCCTGCCCGGCCGCCTGTCCTGGCATCACGTCGCCGGTACGGACACCACGCTGCTCGTCGACTCGGCGATCGACCGGTCGGGCACCGCGGCCGCCCTCGCCGAGGCGTACCGCCGCTGGGACCGCATCGATCATGTCCTCGCCTGCCTGCCGGACCACAAGGACGTCGCCGGCGTCGCCGCCGAGTTGGCCGACCTGCCCGTGACCTACGTACGGATGCCGAGCTACCGGCACCTGAGGTTCACGCACGCGGTGCCGGGGCATTGGACCGTCGTCGACGACACGGAGCTGAGCCGAAGCCACCTCGCCTCGCTCGGCGAGCGGATCCTCGCGCTCGGAACGGTGTACTTCATCGGCCGGCTGCTCGATCTCGCCGACGCGGACACGGAACGCCTCTTCGACCTCTGATCCCCGGCCCGCCCGGTCAGCGACGGCCGGCGAGCATCAGTCTGCAGCGGCACCAGGGCACCGGCGCGGTAGGGACAGCCGCCCGGAAAACCGGGTGCCTTTCCATCCCGCCATGACCAGAATGCCGTCTCATGGCTGACGCGATGGTCGAGCGGTTCGTGCGGGACGGGTTCGTGAAGATCGAGCAGGCGTTCCCGGACCGCACGGCGCGGGAGTGTGCGTCGCGGCTGTGGGCGGAGACCGGGTTCGATCCCGACGATCCCGCGACGTGGGTGAAGCCGGTGCACCGGGTCGGGGACATGACGGCCGAGCCGTTCGTCGAGGCGGCGAACACGCCGGTCCTGCACGACGTGTTCGACCGGCTGGTCGGGCCGGGGCGCTGGGTGCCGCGCCGGTCGCTGGGCACGTTCCCGCTGCGGTTCCCGCACGAGGAGGAGCCGGACGACGCGGGCTGGCACATCGAGGCGAGCTACTCGGGCGACGGCGTCGCGTGGGCGCACGCGAACGTGCGGTCGAAGGACCGCGCGCTGCTGATGCTGTTCCTGTTCAGCGAGGTCGGGGAGGCCGACTCGCCGACCCGGATCCGCGTCGGCTCGCACCTGGACGTGCCGCCGATCCTCGAGCCGTACGGCGAGGACGGCGTCTCGATCTTCGATGTCGCCGCGCGGGTGGAGGCGGCCTCCGCACACCGTCCGCTCGCGTACGCGACGGGTCGGCCCGGCGACGTCTACCTGTGCCATCCGTTCCTCGTGCACGCCGCACAGCCGCACCACGGGCACCGGCCCCGGTTCATGGCGCAGCCGCCGCTGCACCCCGCCGTCCCGCATGAGCTGGAGCGCACTGACGGCGCCTACTCCCCCGTCGAGATCGCCATCCGGGAGGGTCTGCGCTGAGACGCCGTACGGGCCGCGACCCGGCTCACTCCTCGACGCGCAGGACGATCAAGGCCATGTCGTCGTGGGAGGGCTCGACGGAGAAGCCGCGGACCGCTCGCATGACCTTGGCCCCCACGGCGCCGGCGTTGAGGTCGACGCAGCCCTCGAGGATGCGTTCCAGCCCGCCGTCGTCGCCGAGCAGCTGCTTGCCGCGCCGCCGCTCGGTGACCCCGTCGGTGAACCCCATTAGGAGGTGCCCGGGCTTGAGGATCTCTGTCCGCACGGTGAACGTCGCGTCGGGGAAGACGCCGAGCATCAGGTCGGAGTCCTCCTCGGCCTTCACGAGACCGCTCGGGCTCAGGAACAGCGGCGGCGGGTGCCCGGCCGTGGCGTACGTCACACGAAACCGGCCCTCGCCGAGATCCTCCAGTTCGCCGTGCAGCAGGGTCAGGAACCGAGCGCGGGTGCCCTCGTCCAGGATCAGCGCGTTGAGGCGTTCGAGGACCTCGGGGATGGAGTGGTTCTCGCGGCCGAGGATGCGCAGCGCCTGGCGGGCGAGGCCGGTGACGGCCGCGGCCTCCGGGCCGGTGCCGCACACGTCACCGATGGCGAAGCGCCAGCGGGTGCCGACGCTGAAGACGTCGTAGAAGTCGCCGCCGACCTCGCTGTGCTCCCCGGCCGGTTCGTACACGACGGCGACGTCCAGGCCGGGGACCGTCGGGATGTCGGGCGGGAGGAGGCTGCGCTGGAGCGTGCGGCTCATGTCCGCCTGCTCCTCGTACAGCCGGGCGTTGTCGATGGCGAGGGCGGCCCGGCCCGCGAGGTCCTCGGTCAGCTCGAGCGCGTCGCGGGTGAAGCGGGCGCCCTTCGGGCCGCCGACGACCAGCATGCCGATCTTGCGGCCGCGGGCGAGCAGCGGGAAGACGTGGGCGACGTCGCCGGTGACGCGGTGCGCGGTCTCGGGCAGGTCGCCGGCCGGCGCGGGCGTGAACCCCTCCCAGGGTCCGGGCTCGGCGGGCGGTGGTGCGGGCGGCAGCTGCTCGAGCAGGGTGCGCAGATCGGCGACCATGGTCTCGTCGGCGTGCCAGGCGTACGCGGGGGACGCCAGGTCGGTGTCGCGGACGGTGAACACCGCGCACCAGGTGGCCAGGCGCGGCACGATCAGCTGGGAGACCAGCGCCATGGTCATCTGCTGGTCGAGGGTGCCGGCCAGCATGCTGCTCGCCTCGGCGAGGAACCCGAGCCAGCCCCGGCGGGCCCGCTCCAGCTCCATGAGGCGGGCGCGCTCCATCGACGGCGCCTGCCGGTCGGCGATCTCCTGGAGGCGCTCGACGTCGGCCTCGATGAAGTGCCCCGGGTCGCGGGAAGCGGCGATCAGCAGCCCGATCGCCCGCCCGTCGACCGTGAACGGCGCGGTGACGAGGGACCGGATCCCGGCGGCCTGCAGGGCGGGGAGGTTGTACGGGCTGCCGCCCAGGTCGGCGTAGACCCCCCGGCCGCCGACCGGGGCGCCCTCGAGGCCGATCTCCAGGGCGGCGCCCTCGGGCCGTACACCCGCGGTGGCCCGAAGGCTGAGCTCGGCGTCGTCGTCGGCGAGCAGGACGTAGACGCAGTCCGCGCCGAGGATGTCCTGGGCGGCCTGCGCGGTGCGCTGGGCGAGCTGGTCGACGGTGGGGCGGGCGGCCTGCGGCGCGGAGATGATCTCCTCGCGGGGCGGGGGCGGCGGCGGGTGCTCCGTGGCGCCGATGCCGGGCACGGTGAACCAGACGTTCTTGCCGCCCTGGCCGTACGTCACACCCCACGAGATCGCGAGCGTCTCGGGGAACAGCAGTCCGCGGCCGCTCACCTGATCGCCGGGAACGGGCACGCGCCGGGCCTGATGCCGGTCGTGGACCTCGACCCTGACCTGCCCGCCGACGAGCTCACAGACGACCTCGACCTCGGTCCCCGCATGGACGATTGCGTTCGTAACCAGTTCGCTGGTGAGTAGCATGGCGTCATCCACGTCATCCACACCCCAGCCACGAAGTGTCTCCCCCACGAAGCGCCGAGCGGCCGCGACAGAGGCGACCTCCGGCGGGAAGGTCGTGTACGTCTTTGCGTTCTTCTCCACGGCCACTTGGATTCGTCTCGGGGATGCAGGACGCTGCCATCGTGGCAGACCCCCTGGGTGGACTGTACATACCCGTGGGAAGGCAGGGAGGAAATCAATGCCTCGAAGCACGTCCCATGCGCCGACCCGCGCCCGATACGCGGAGACCGATCTGCGGTCGGTGCTCGACGCGCTCAGCGCGATGCGCGACGGCGACTTCGACGTGCGACTCGATCCCTCGGGTGACGACATACTGGCTGAGATCGCCGGTGTCTTCAACGAGGTTCAGGACCGCGCGTCCCATCTGACCGGCGAACTCGTACGCGTCCAGCGTGAGGTTCGCCACGAGGGACGGATCGACGAGCGGCTGAGAGCCGACGGCGAGGGGTCGTGGGCGACGGGCAACGCCTCCGCCAACGCGCTGATCGACACGCTCGTCCAGTCCACGACCGCGATGGCGCGGGTCGTCGACGCGGTCGCCGACGGCGACCTGAGTCAGCGCATCGAGCTCGACACCGGCACCCGTCCCTGGCGCGGCGAGCTGCTGCGCATGGGCTCGGGCGTCAACCGGATGGTCGAGCACCTGGACGAGTTCGCCGCCGAGGTGACGCAGCTGGCGCGGGAGGTCGGCGCGGAGGGCCGCCTGGGCGGGCAGGCCACGCCGCGGGAGATGTCGGGCCGGTGGCGTGACGTCACCGGTGCCGTCAACGCGATGGCGAGCCGGCTGACCGGGCAGGTCCGCGACATCGCCCTCGTCACCACGGCGGTCGCGCGCGGCGACCTGACGCGCAAGGTGACGGTCGAGGCGACGGGCGAGCTGCTGGAGCTCAAGGAGACCGTCAACACGATGGTCGACCAGCTCTCGTCGTTCGCGGACGAGGTGACCCGGGTGGCCCGTGAGGTGGGCACCGAGGGCCGCCTGGGCGGCCAGGCCCGCGTCAGCGGCGTCAGCGGCGTCTGGAAGGACCTCACCGACAACGTCAACTCCATGGCGGGGAACCTCACCGGTCAGGTGCGGAACATCGCGCAGGTCGCCACGTCGGTGGCCAACGGTGACCTGTCCAAGAAGATCACCGTTGACGCCCAAGGCGAGATCCTCCAGCTCAAGGACACCCTCAACACCATGGTCGACCAGCTGTCGGCCTTCGCGAACGAGGTCACCCGCGTGGCCCGCGAGGTGGGCACCGAGGGCCGCCTCGGCGGCCAGGCCCGCGTCAGCGGCGTCAGCGGCGTCTGGAAGGACCTCACCGACAACGTCAACTCCATGGCCGGCAACCTGACCAGCCAGGTGCGGAACATCGCCCAGGTCGCCACGTCCGTCGCCGGCGGTGACCTGTCCAAGAAGATCACCGTTGACGCCCAGGGCGAGATCCTCCAGCTCAAGGACACCCTCAACACCATGGTCGACCGGCTGTCCTCGTTCGCCGACGAGGTGACCCGCGTCGCCCGTGAGGTCGGTACGGAGGGGCGGCTCGGCGGTCGCGCCAAGGTCGGCGGGGTCAGCGGGGTCTGGAAGGACCTCACCGACAACGTCAACTCCATGGCGGACAACCTGACCAGCCAGGTCCGCAACATCGCCCAGGTCACCACGGCGGTCGCCAATGGCGACCTCACCAAGAAGATCGACGTCGACGCCCAGGGCGAGATCCTCGAGCTGAAGACGACGATCAACACGATGGTGGACCAGCTGTCGGCCTTCGCCGGCGAGGTCACCCGTGTCGCCCGCGAGGTGGGCAGCGAGGGCCGTCTGGGCGGCCAGGCCGAGGTCGAGGGCGTGTCCGGCACGTGGAAGCGCCTCACCGAGAGCGTCAACGAGCTCGCCAGCAACCTGACCACGCAGGTCCGCGCGATCGCGTCGGTCGCGAGCGCGGTCGCCCGCGGCGACCTCACCGGGTCGGTCTCGGTCGAGGCCCGCGGCGAGGTCGCCGAGCTCAAGGACAACGTCAACCTCATGGTGGCGAACCTCCGCGAGACCACCCGCGCCAACCAGCAGCAGGACTGGCTGAAGACCAACCTCGCCCGCATCGCCGGGCTGATGCAGGGCCACCGCGACCTCATGGAGGTCGCCCGGCTGATCATGAGCGAGGTCACGCCGCTGTCCTCCGCCCAGTACGGCGCGTTCTACCTGGTGGAGGAGCCCGAGGAGAGCGAGCCCGAGCTCGTGCTCAAGACGGGGTACGGCCTCAGCCAGGACAAGATCGACAATGTGCGGTTCCACTTCGGCGACAGCCTCGTCGGGCAGGCCGCCGTGCAGCACAAGCCGATCCTCATCCACGACCTGCCGCCCGGCTACATCAAGATCGGTACGGGCCTGGGCCAGGCCTCGCCGGTCAACCTGATCGTGCTGCCGATTCTGTTCGAGAACCGCGTGCTCGGCGCGATCGAGCTGGCCTCGTTCAGCCCGTTCAGCGAGGTCCACCTGGCGTTCTTCGACCAGTTCGTCGAGACGATCGGTGTGACGATCAACACGATCACCGCCAACTCCCGGACCGAGGCGCTGCTGGGCGAGTCCCAGCGGCTCACCGCCGAGCTACAGGACCGTTCCAGCGAGCTCCAGCGCCAGCAGGAGGAGCTGCGCCGGTCCAACGCCGAGCTGGAAGAGAAGGCGGCGCTGCTGGCCAAGCAGAACCGCGCGATCGAGATGCAGAACTTCCAGATCGAGCAGGCCCGCCGCACCCTGGAGGAGCGCGCCGAACAGCTCGCCCAGTCCTCGCGGTATAAGTCCGAGTTCCTCACCAACATGTCGCACGAGCTGCGGACGCCGCTCAACAGCCTGCTGGTGCTGGCCAAGCTGCTGGCCGGAAACCCGGACAAGAACCTCACGCCCAAGCAGGTCGAGCTGATCAAGACGATCTACGAATCGGGCAGCGACCTGCTCCGGCTGATCAACGACATCCTCGACCTGTCCAAGGTCGAGGCGGGCAAGATGGACCTCGTGCCACAGCAGGTGGCACTCGCCGACGTCGTCGACTTCGTCGACGCCAACTTCCGGCCGCTGGCCGTCGACAAGGGCCTGAGCTTCGACGTGTACGCCGAGCCCGGCCTGCCCGAACACCTCTTCACCGACGAGCAGCGACTCCAGCAGGTGCTGCGCAACCTCCTGTCCAACGCGGTGAAGTTCACCTCCTCCGGCGAGGTGCGGCTGACCATCCGGCGGGCGGAGGGAGTGGAGTTCACCGACCCGGTCCTGGCCCGTACGCCCGACGTCCTCGGGTTCTCGGTCAGCGACACCGGTATCGGCATCGACGAGCACAACCTGCGGGCGATCTTCGAGGCCTTCCAGCAGGCCGACGGCACGACCAGCCGGCGGTACGGCGGCACCGGCCTCGGGCTGTCCATCAGCCGCGACATCGCCCAGCTGCTCGGCGGGGAGATCCACGTGGCCAGCCGTCCCGGCGAGGGCAGCACGTTCACCTTCTTCCTGCCGGCCCGCTACCTCGAGGGCCGCGAGGGCACCTCCACGCCCGTACGGGAGAAGGAGAAGCGCCGCCCGCAGCCGGCTCCGGCCGTCGAGACGGTGGCGTTCGATCCTCCCGGGCCGGACGACGCGTTCGAGACGTCGCCGATCGACGACGAGGTGCTGTCCGGTCGTAAGATCCTCATCGTCGACGACGACGTGCGCAACATCTTCGCGCTGACCTGTGTGCTCGAGCAGTACGGCATCGAGGTGCTGTACGCCGAGAACGGTCGGGAGGGCATCGACACGCTCGACCGCAACGAGGACGTCGACCTGGTCCTCATGGACGTGATGATGCCCGAGCTCGACGGCTACGCCACGACCGAGGCCATCCGGCGGATGCCGCAGTTCGCCGACCTGCCGATCATCGCCCTGACGGCCAAGGCCATGAAGGGCGATCGGGAGAAGAGCATCGAGTCGGGCGCATCGGACTATGTGCCCAAGCCTGTCGACGCTGACCACCTTCTTGACATCATGAGAGCGTGGCTCAGCCGGCCACGCACCTGATGGAGGGCTTT
This sequence comes from Actinoallomurus vinaceus, assembly GCF_039542055.1. Lineage (NCBI taxonomy): Bacteria > Bacillati > Actinomycetota > Actinomycetes > Streptosporangiales > Thermomonosporaceae > Actinoallomurus > Actinoallomurus vinaceus. Next base: position 5,215 of record NZ_BAABHK010000026.1, on the reverse strand, counting down.
GACTGTGGCCGAGAAGGCGAACATTCTTCTGGTCGACGACCGAGAGGAGAACCTCGTCGCGCTGGAAGCGATCCTCTCTTCACTCGATCAGAACATGATCCGTGCGCGTTCGGGGGAAGAGGCCCTACGGGCCTTGCTGACGAACGAGTTCGCGGTGATCCTTCTCGATATCGTCATGCCCGGGATGGACGGCTTCGAGATCGCCCGAGCGATCAAACGGCGCCGGAAGACGCGCGAGGTCCCGATCATCTTCCTGACCGCCGCGGACGCGGACCCGGACTACGCGTTCCGGGGGTACGCCGCGGGCGCCGTCGACTACATCTCCAAGCCGTTCGACCCGTGGGTGCTGCGGACGAAGGTCTCGGTCTTCGTCGAGCTCTACCGGAAGAACCAGCAGCTGCGCGAGCAGTCTGAGCTGCTGCGCACGCAGTTCGCGGCGGCGCCGTCCGAAGAGCTCGCCGCGGAGCTCCAGCGGCGCGTGGCGGCCGTGGAGGAGCAACTCGGCGCGCTCGCCCCGCTGGCGGCCCAGGACGAGGGGGCCGCCAAGGCGGTCGCGACGCTCGAACAGCGCGTCGAGGAGCTGCGAACCGCGGTCGCCGCGCTTCGCCATCCCCAGGACTGAGACCAGGTCGGCGCTCAGCCGCTGAGCGCCGCAGAGGTGCCCAGAGTCGGGGGGACGGCGCCGGAGGCGTGCAGGTAGAACGCGCGAGCGACCTCCACCGCCGCGGCCGCGTCGAGGAAGCCACGGTCGCGGGCTGCGGCGTCGAGCGCCCCGGGGTCCGGGGCGGACAGGTTCCACCGGGCGGCGACATGGGCACGCACGAGGTCCGGGCGGAGGCGATGCACCGCACGGTGGGGAGCCGTCGCCGCCACGGCGTCATTCACCCGCCAGGCGTCTCGCACCGCCCCAGCACTGTCCAGTTCGGGATCGAGCAGGAACGCCGTCTTCTCCGGAGTGGTGAGCCGGGTGTGCCCGGCCGCGTCGAAACGGGCGGACCGGACGAGAACGCGCAACAGCTGTTCGTCCTCGCTGAGGCCGTCGAACTCCGCTCGCGTGAGCCAGTACAGTGCCTGCTCCTGACTCAGCGACGCTCGATCCAGACCGTGGGCGCGGGCCACCTCGATCGCACGCCGCTCGACCGCGGCGGGGTCGGCATCGAGTGGGTCACCGGTGATCCAGGAGAAGGTGACGTGGCGCCAGCGAGCCGGGTAGTCCGGGTCGTACAGCTGCTGGTGCTGCAGCTCCGCCGCCAGTGGGATCCTCCCGGCGTCCGGGCGGCGGATGCGGAAGCGGGTGATCCACTGGTCGATCTGCGTCGTCCGCCATGAGCCGCCGGCCCAGTCGCCCGTGTCGGGCGGCTTGATCATTCCCTCGGCCACCAGGGTCAGTGCCTCGACCGCGTCCGCGTGCTTGGCGTCGGTCGCCTCCGGACGGTGCTGTCGCCGGCGCGTCATCCGGTCGAGAGCCTCCCGCAATACCGGATCGCCGGCGACGGCTTTCGCCAGTGCGCGTGCGGTCCTCTCCGGATAGTGCAGTTCGCGTGCGACGGCGAGCAGCCGGTCCGCCTCGACCGGGGTGATCACCTCGGCGACGACGGCGTCGTCGAGGTCCGCCCGGACGTCGACCAGCGGGATGGACAGCGGGCGGAGATCATCGGGCGTGTGCGCGACGGCGACCTCGTCATCCGCCTCGATCCGGCCATCGCGGTACATCTCGAAGATCCGGCCGACCCCCCGCATGCCGTACGGATACAGCTCGGCGGCGCGCAGGGCTCCCATGCTCGACGCGCCGACCACGGCCACACCCGAGGCGAGCAGCAGGATGATCTCCTTGTGCCGGACGGGAGGAGTGGAGTGGAAGACCCCGTCGATGATGACGACGACGTCTCCCGGCCGGCAGTCGAGAGCGAGCAGGTCGCCGTGGCGCACCGGCGGGTGCGTACGGGCTTCGGGCATGATCCGCCCGACCTGCTCGGCGCTGATCGTCGGGCCGCAGAAGACGTGGACGGTCACGCGGCGCTCTCGTTTCTCACGTCGGTGGCCCGGGCGCCCTGGTGCGGTGGCGCCTGCCGCATCCCCGGGCAGAGCACCTTCACCACCGCGAACTCGTCCCGATCGGCGAGGACGACCCGGAGCGGCGAGGAGCCCGTGACCGCCCCGATCCGTTCGGCCAGCCAGTCCGCCTCCGCGGTGTCGGTGGCGGAATACGCGTCGGGGAACCCGCCTGTCACTCGTTCCCAGGGCTCCACGGGGCCAGGGGTCACCGGACGCGGGAAATGGCCGGGACGGTACGCCGCCGACGTCAGGTCGTCGCGGGTGCCCGTGATGTGGGTGAGCCGCGCCTGCACGGCCTCGGTGATGGCGCGCGACAGGGCGACGGCCGGGTCCGCATGGGCGCCGGCGCCGAACATGATCGACGCCGGTGAGTCCTCATGCCACAGGTGGGCGACCACACAAGGCACGCCCATCCGGCTGGGGGCGTGCTCCAGTTCCAGCCACGCGCCCGCGCGAGAGACGCGCTCCACCAGCTCCGCGCAGTGGCCTTCGGAGACGCTCACCGGATCGATGTACCGGCGCCTCGGCGCGGGGACGCGCCGCAGGCCGTCCACGGCGTCGCGCTCGACGACCTCGTACAGCGCGTGCACCGTCGCCTCGGCCACGGTGTTGCCGGACGCGAGGCCGTTGGAGGTCTCCATGAAGCCGGGGACGCGCCAGCCGGCCGGAGGGTGTCCCATCCGGACCGCCGTCCGGGGTACCAGGACGGGTGTGCGCTCGGCCACCGTACGCGCCTGAATCCAGTCCAGCCGTGTCCGTTCGGTGAGCAGACTTCCCTCGGCCCCGGCCAGCTCGGCGATCCGGTACGGCAGGGCGAGTGCCGAGCCGGGGGTGTCCAGGACCTCCGCCGGCGGAACGGCGTTCTCCGCGTGCCAGAGCTCGATGGCCTCCATGGCCCCGGAGATCTTCGCGAGCAGAAGCGTCGCGCCCTTCCCCTGGGACACCGACAGCGTCGTCGCCAGCGGGCGTACGGCCATGACGACCGGAATACCGATGATGTCCAGCCCGGTGACATCGGCGAGCCGGGTGATGCCGTAATCCATCAGCAGCGGCAGGATCGACGCAAAGGTCTCCTCGGGAGCCCGAACGCGATGAGTGCCCGTGAAGAAGACCTTCTGCATCGTGACTCCGTTGCGGAAACAACCATACGGACGGCCTCGTCCATCGCGGTACGGGCCGTGGTCCTCCTCTGATCCGCCGGGCTCAGGAGACCGAGTCGTAGACGGTCTCGTCGTTGGCCGAAAGACCGAAGGTGGCGTGGGAGTTCCCGTGCCCGTACGCCGGAGCGGCATCACCGGTGAACAACGCGTCCAGACCCGGGGCATAGACGGTCTCATCGTTGGCCGGCACACCGTACCCGGCGTGGTTCTCGGCGTGCTGATGCACCAGGGTGACGTCCGTGATGAACAAGGCGTCGAGGTCGGCACCCGCCTGGTTCGACGCGGCGTCGGTCTCACGGGGGAGAGTGTGGTTCGTCATGTGCTCTCCTTTGACGAAGTGGCCGCACTGACGCGCGAGCCGACTCGACGACGGGGCGATTCGGTCCAAGATCATAACAGTGCATGATCAACATGCTCGCGAGATGCGGCTCAGGCCGCTGACCGGCTGGGCCGGCACCCTCCGGCACGATCCTTACGGCGGACCGGCACGCCGGTGTTTCCCTGCGATGGTGAACGGCGGCGCCTGGTTCAGATGGATGGAAGCGGCCGGGAGCATGTCGAGACCGGGACATAGGCCAGACCGTCGTATTCCTCGGACGGCGCGGTCCGGCCGAAGCCGAACCGGTAGGTCCAGCGCGGTACGGAGGAACCGAACGTCCGGGCCGGGTGGCGGTCCCGTGCCCACGCACGGACCGCCTCCGGTGCGTCGGCGGTCACGCGCAGGTCGATGAGGTGATCGCCGGAATGGGCCGCCGCGAGCCGAGCCTCGAGCGTGGCGGGAGGAGCGGCATCGACGGCGTTGGCGGCCGGCTTCCGGCTTCCCCTCCTCGCCCACCGGCCGGGCCATCCCCGGCGGGCCCGGAAGGCGCCCCGGCCGAAGAGCAGGCCCAGCGCGTAGTACGCATCGCCGTACCGCGCGCGCAGGTGGCTCCCCATCGCCGGCACCCCGCCGGAGTAACGGCCCTTCGCGATGTGGCCGTTGTGCGCCCACAGCACGACCTGCGCGGACGGGTCGCCCAGCAGCTCCCCCACCGCATCGGCCATGTACCGGTCGCGCGCGGCGAAGACCGTCTGCTCGGGGTCCTCATGCCGGCGGGGACGCGTCACCAGGTCTGCGGCCTTCACCACGACCCCGGCGTGCCGGATCGCCTCCGTGGCGTCGGGGTCCTCGATGCGGACGAACTCCAGGAGGTCCTCGGCCTCGCGTACGAGGTGCCTCTCCGGATCGGGTCGCGATCCGGGAGCGGCCGTACGGAGCACGCCGAGCGTGGCGTGCAGGTCCTCGATCCGCTCCGGCGCCGTCTCGCGCAGAAAGGCCTCGAGGGCCGCGATGGAGTCACCGCATCGCTGGGGGTCGATTCCGACGAAACCGACCTTGTCCTTCTCCGGGCGGCCGTGGTTGTAGGCGCGCATCCACTCGAGCATGGCGAGGACCTCTTGGGTGCGCCACGTCCAGAAGCCGAGGCCCGTGAGTACCTCCGCGGCGTTCCCGGTCCCATGGCGGACGTACGCGTCGACGGCCTGGCCCGCGGACGCGCTCGCCTCCATCGCGAGGACGGAGAACCCCATTTCGGTGACCAGGAACTCCAGCAGGCGGTGCTTGAGTTGAAAGAACTCTCGCGTGCCGTGGGTGGCCTCACCCAGCCCGACCACGCGTACGCCCTGGAGGGTGGCTTTGAGGGGTTGAAGGTCGGCCGTGGGGGCGCCGGCTTCCAGGCCCTCCAACGGCACGGCATTCCGGGCCAGCCAATCCGTCACATCGTCGATCGAGGACTCCTCGATCACCTGTCAGGGCTCCTCTGTCCGCCGTCACGAAATTGGTCCAGAACGCAGGAAAGCCCGCCGGCGTGTAGCCTGGCGGGCTTTCCTGATCTATGTGAATGTCCGGCGGTGTCCTACTCTCCCACACCGTCTCCAGTGCAGTACCATCGGCGCTGAAGGGCTTAACTTCCGGGTTCGGAATGGGACCGGGTGTTTCCCCTTCGCCATAACCACCGAAA
>NZ_BAABHK010000025.1:0-111894 GCF_039542055.1 Actinoallomurus vinaceus | reverse complement strand
CCAGTGCGCACATCAATGGTCCTTTGACCGCGCCGGCGAGCGCTGATTCTGGCGGGAACGGTGTGTATGCCTACGGTGCCACGAACACGTTCCCCACGGGGAGCTATCAGTCCACCAACTACTGGGTCGACGTGGTGTTCGCACAATCGAGCTAGTGCCGCGTCATGCAACGTTGATCATGTAACCGGTCCAGGTCCGGATGGCCGATTCGGGGGCGGAGTCGCGTTTGCGGTGGGCTCGGGCGTTGCGCCGCAGGCGTATGCGGCGATCGCCGCGCCTTGTTCGGTGTGGGTGCGGTGGTCGGTGCCGGACAAGGTGAAGTAGCGCAGGGCGGCGAACTCGGCCTCGATCGAGTTCAACCACGATCCGTAGGTGGGCAGGAACACCAGCTCGATGCGTGCCCGTCGGCCGGGGGACGCGAACAGCGATCCTGGACGACACTAGGACCACGCGGTGGTCAGAGGCGTTCGACGTTGTCCGAGATCGGCAGCACACCGCGTGTGTCCAACACCAGGCGGGCCTTGGCCGTGATCAGGTCCAGGTCGAAGGCCCGGTGCGGCTGCAGGAGGATGGCGAGGTCGGTGCCCTCGAGCGCGGCGTCCAGGTCCGCGCAGCGCGTCACCTCCACCCCGTCGACCGACCACTCGTCCACGAGCGGGTCGACGTAGCGGATCCTCGCTCCCGAGGCGTGCAGCCTGCGGGCCAGCGGGCGGGCCGGCGACTCGCGGTCGTCGGCGATGTCCGGCTTGTAGGCCACGCCGAGCAGCGCGACGCCCGCTTCGCTGACACAGCGCCCGTGCCGGTGCAGCAGCCGCGCGGCGCGATCGGCGACGTAACCAGGCATCCGGTCGTTGATCTGCTGAGCGAGCTCGGCGAACTGGAACTGGTAGCCGAGCCGCCGCACGCGATGCGACAGGTAGCTCGGGTCGATCGGGATGCAGTGCCCCCCGACACCGGGACCGGGCCGGAACGCCTCGTAGCCGAACGGCTTGGTGGCCGCCGCCGTGATGGTCTCCCAGACGTCGATCCCGAGCTCGTCGCAGAACATCGCGATCTCGTTGACCAGGCCGATGTTGACCTGGCGATAGGTGTTCTCCAGCAGCTTGGCCATCTCGGCCTCGCGGGTGCCGCGGACCGGCACGATCTGCTCCACGAACTTGCCGTAGAAGGACACCGCCCGGTCGAGGCAGGCGGACGTAAGCCCACCGACGATCTTCGGCGTGTTGCGCAGGCCGAAGACGGGATTGCCCGGGTCGATGCGCTCCGGCGAGTAGGCCAGGTGGAAGTCGGTGCCCGCAGTGAGCCCGCTCTTCTCCAGCAGTGGCTGGACGACCTCCTCCGTCGTGCCCGGCCAGGTCGTCGATTCCAGGACGACGAGGGTGCCCGGCCGCAGTCGCCCGGCGATCATCTCCGCGGCTCCGACCACGGCGCTCAGGTCGGGACGCCGGTCGCGGTCGAGGGGCGTGGGAACGCAGATGAGCACGGTGCCGGCCCCAGCCGGCATCTCCTGGTCGGTCGTGGCGCGGAAGCCCTGGGCGACCAGCCCCGCGACCTCCCCGTCCGAGATGTCGTCGACATGGGAGATACCCGAGTTCAAGCGGTCGACAAGGCGCTCGTCGACGTCGACCCCGACGACACGCATCCCGCTCCGCGACACCTCACGGACGATCGGCATTCCGACGTAGCCGAGTCCGATCACGGCGAGGTCCCATTCGGCCGCTCGATCGTCCCGTGGCTGGTTCATCGCGCCTCACTGGAGCATTACTTATGGTTAGCTTCTGCATGCTAATCGTGACGGTCTGTGATGCCGGTGATCGACACGCTCCCGTCGGATCGGCGGATCCGGCCGCGGAGCCGGTCCGCCGCCATCCGGGCCACGTGCTCTCGACCGGGAGCATGATGGGATCATGGCAACGCGCGATCTCGTCGTTCTCGGCACCGCCAGCGCCGTGCCCACCCGGGCCCGGAACCACAACGGCTACCTGCTGCGCTGGGACGGTCACGGCATACTGTTCGATCCCGGCGAGGGCACACAGCGGCAGATGCTGAACGCGGGCGTGAGCGCGCACGACATTCGGTGGATCTGCCTGACGCACTTCCACGGCGACCACTGTCTCGGCGTGCCCGGAGTGATCCAGCGGATCGCCCGCGACGGGGTCGGGCATCCCGTACGCGCGGTGTTCCCGGCGAGCGGTGCCGTCTATTGGCGGCGGCTTCGCCACGCGGCGGTCTTCGCCGACACGGACGTCGTCGCCGAACAACCGATCACCGGTGACGAGGCCTGGATCGACACCGCCGACGCGCCGTTCGCCCTGACCGCGCGCCGGCTCTCGCACCCCGTCGAGGCCTACGGTTACCGCCTCGTAGAGCCGGACGGCTTCACCATGCTGCCCGAGAAGCTCACCGAGTACGGGCTCGGCGGCCCGCTGGTCGGAGAGCTGCAGCGCGTTGGACGGGTGACCGCTCCGGACGGCCGTACGGTCACGCGGGCCGAGTGCAGTGTGCCGCGCCCAGGGCAGAAGGCCGCCTTCATCATGGACACGCGGATCTGCGACGCGATCACGCAGCTCGCTGACGGCGTCGACCTTCTGATCATCGAATCCACCTTTCTCGGCGTGGATGCCCGGTTGGCGGCCGAATATGGGCATCTCACCGCCGCGCAGGCAGGCGAGATCGCCGCGGAGTGCGGGGTGCGGCGCCTGGTCCTCACTCACTTCTCCGAGCGCTACTCTGCCGAGGATCAGCTGCGGTTCGCCGACGAGGCGGCCGCCGCGTTCAGCGGCGACATCGTGCTCGCGCAGGATCTCGACCGGGTGCCCGTGCCGCCACGCCGCCGGCTCGAGCCGACCTCCGGCCCCGGGACCACCTCTGTCTGAACGCCTCGCTTACGGCGCCAGGAGTCAGGGAATCGCCGGGTCCCGCGGGGAGGCCGTCCGGTCACGGAACCACGCGATCGTCCGCTCGAGCCCGGTCTCCAGTGGGACCGCTTCGAGGCCGGGAAAAAGACGGCGCAGCCGCGCGTCGGAGGCCTGTGAGTCGCGCACGTCTCCGGGACGTGGCGGGACGTGCACCAGTTCCACCGGTCGCTCCAGCAGGGCGGACAGCCGCTCCGTGAGTTCGAGGATCGACACCCGGGTACCGAACGCGAGGTTCACCGGCCGCGCGCTGGTCACCCGGCGGAGTACCGCGTCGGCGAGCATCGCCACGACCGTGCCGACGTATGTGAAGTCGCGGGTCTGAAGGCCGTCCCCGTGGACGACCAGCGGTTCGCCGCGTAATGCGGCGTCGATGAACTTCGGTATCACGGCCGAGTAGGCATGCCCGGCCGACTGCAGAGGGCCGTAGACGTTGAAGAAACGCAGCGCTAGGACGGGCAGCCCGAAGCTGGCGGCGTACGCCAGGACGTATGCCTCGGCGGCGAGCTTGCTCGCTCCGTAGGGGCTGAGCGGACGCGTGGGCAGATCCTCGTGCTTCGGCAGGTCCGGCACCGCCCCGTAGACCGACGACGAGGAGGCGGCGACCACGTGCACCGAGTTCCGGCGGCACGCCTCCAGGAGGAGGAGCGTGCCGGTGGCGTTGGCGTGGTGGCTCGCCGCCGGCGCGGCCAGCGAACGCGGGATCGATGGGCGGGCGGCGAGATGCACGACTGCGTCCGCGCTGGCCACGACCTCGGCCAGCAGCCCTTGGTCCAGGATGCTGCCCTCGATTAGTTCTGCCCCGGAGCCTTCGAGGTTCTCGCCACGGCCGGTGCTGAGATCGTCGAGGGCGATGACCTTGTCGACGCCCGGCCGCGCCGTGAGTTCCCGGCACAGATTGCCGCCGATGAAGCCGGCGCCGCCGGTGACCACGATCCTCACCGGATCACCTCTTTCGCGCAGCCCGGCCACCAGCCCCGCGCCTCGGCGATCGACGCGTAGATCTCGGTGAGGTCGGACACCAGCCTTCGCGGGCCGAATCGTTGCGTCGTCCACGCGCGGGCCTCGTCTCCCATCTTGCGGCGCAGCGGTTCGTCCCGGAGCAGCCGCACGATGTGACGGGTGAGCTCGTGCGTGTCGCAGTGTGCGAGCAGCCCGGTCTCCTCGTGCCGTACCACTTCGGCGACACTTCCCACGCGGGTCGCGACGCAGGGCAGCCCGGCGAGCCCGGCCTCGATGAGCGAGACCGGCATGCCCTCGTTGTCGGACGTGAGGACCACGAGGTCGGCCGCCGCGTACACCGTCTCGATGTCGGCACGCCAGCCCAGCAGCGTGAACATGCCCTGGAAGGTCTTGGCGGCGGCCTCGACCTCCGGCCTGGCATCACCGCCCCCGCAGACGATGAACCGGACCTCGGGATGCGAGCGGCGCACCTGGTGGGCTACGCCCACCAGCCGGTCCGGCCGCTTGATCCGCGTCAGTCGGCCCACGTACGCGACGACCGGGCCGTCGCCGGGAATCCCCAGCGCCAGCCGGGCCGCGGCGCGGCCCGGAAGCGGACCGAGTGAGGCGCCCGGCGGCACCACGACGTACTGCTCCGGGCGGCCGACCCCGGCGGCGATCAGCTCGTCGCGGACCCGGGCGCCGACGGCGACGAGCCGGTCCGTCATCGCCGCCGAGGCCCGCTCGGCGGCCACCACCAGTCGTGTCTTGGCGGGAGAGAAGTAGCCGTGCAGCAGATGCCCGTGGTGCGTGTGCACACGTGCGGGCACACGCGTCAGCACGGCGGCGGCCCGGCCCAGCAGCCCGGCCTTGGCGGTATGGGTGTGGACGATGTGCGGCCGGAACCGGCGCATCTCGGTGACGAGCGCGGCGATGGCGCGGGCGTCGTCTCCCGGCCGGATCGAACGCCCGAGCGCGGGATTTCGGTGCGGAGTGACGTCGGGGGCGCGAAGGTCCAGGTGGTCGGCCTCGCCCGGTGCGACCTCCCCCGTGTAGAGACACTGATCGAAGAGCCCGGTGTCGAGACCCCGCATGAGCTCCACCGCCTGAAGCGCCGGACCACCGACGTTCATCCGGGTGATGACCCGCATCACTCTGATCCGATTGTCAGTCACCATGCGCCCCCTGCCGCGATTCGATTACGGAGAGTACGTAGCCGCAACTCGCCGTGCGCACAATCTGGCGTTGCTAAAGAAACGGAAATGGGAACCACGACCACCGGAGCGATGCCGGGGATCGCGGCCGGCGTTCCACCACGGTCACGGTCCGGACAGGATGCGCCGGAGCGGCAGGACGAGTGCCCCTTGGATCGCCGTCGCGCAGGCACGGTAATCCTCGGCCGGGCCCTGATACGGATCGGCGATGTCCTCGTCCAGCGGACCGGGCGGAGACGTGCCACGCATGCGAGACGCCTCCCGGACGAGCGACTGTGCGCGGCGCGCGATGTCCTCGCCGGCAAGCCGATCCGGGCTGATCCGGCGGACGAGCCGTGCGAACTCCAGGATCGTGAACATCTTGGCGTGCGCCGAGGGGCGGAGGGCCGTCACGGCCGCGCGGTGCCGGCGCTCCGCGGTGAGTACGAGATCGGCCGCGGACAGCATCGGCACGGTGACGGTTCGCGCGGCGAAGCCGACCGTCTGGCCGCCCAAGGAGTGGAGTACGGCAGCGGCGTCCGGATCCATTTCGGCTCCATCGTGCCCATGGGTCCCGGCGCTGCTCACGAGGATGTCCCCGGATCGCGCCGCGGCCCCGAGCCTGAGCCGGGTGAGCTCCGCGGCCATGGGAGACCGGCAGATGTTCGCCGTGCAGACGAACAGCAGGTGGAATCGCTCGGATCTCATGTGGCGTCCTCGGCGATCACGGCAGCCGGAGTTCCGCGAACACGGCGCGGTGGTCGCTGCCGGGCAGGTCGTAGACCTTCACCCGCCGCACCCCGCACCGCGCGTCGGCGAGCACGTGGTCGAGGGTGATCGGTGGCACCCACCACTGCCGGAAGGTCGGGATCAAGCCGCTTCCGGTCTCGTACGCGGCGTCGACGTACCCCTCGCCGATCAGCCGCCGGAGCGACGTGTGATCGAGCGTGGCATTGAAATCACCGGCGAGGATCCGTACGGGGCCCTGACGCTGTCCCGTGGGGAGGAGGACGAAGGCGCGATTCCACTGCCCGACTCCGGACGGATTCATCGGGTGCGCGAGGTGCACGGCCATCACCTCCACGCGACGTCCTCCGGGGACGTCCACCTCCGCATGGGGTATCGCGAGGCCGATGAGGTCCACCTGGAACATCGGGCGAGGGCGGAGCGGCCAGCGGGCGTACAGGGCCGATCCCAGGGCGTTCCCGAGCGGCGTGGTGATCTTGTAGGGCAGAAGGCGTCCCAGCCCCGCCCGGTCGAAGGCGGCGCCGGCCTGGGGCGTGAATTCCTGCATGCTCAGTAGATCCGCGTGCGTGCGGCGCACGAGATCGACGAGGACGTGGGGGTTCGCCTGCCCGAGACGGAGATTGGCCGTGAGAACCCGCAGCACCGGGCCTCCGGTCACGGGCGCGGCATTACCGAAGGCGCGGGGGAGCACGGCGGCGGCGAACGCTGCCGACACCGCCAGGGCGACACCGAAGGCCTTCCAGCGACGGAACGCCAGAGTGAGGACGACGAGGACGACCGACACGACGGCGACATACGGCGTGAAGGTGAGGATCGGGACGAGCAGCCCGGCCAGAAGCGGCAGCCTGTCGACGCCGACGAGACGGGCGATCGCCCAGCCCGCGCAGATGACGATCAACCAGGTCAGCGGCCGATGGAGAAGGTCGCGCGTCCGTGAGCGCGCGCCTGTTTCGGGCGAGCCCACTGCGGTCGTGTTCATGGGAGACCCCCGTCTCTCCTCTGGGCGATCGAACGGTCGAAAGCTGACGGTGCGCAATGAGGCGTCGCTTAGAGTAACAGTCATGGGCCACCGCGCCGCGCAGCCGGAGCGCCGTGAGGTCAGCCGGGGACCAGGCCTTTGGGCTCCGGGCGGTCGATGACGAGCGAAGGGATGAGTTCCGCCATCGTCTTGGGGTCCCACCCGACGATCCGGCCGATACCGGGTAGCCAGGCGCCGTTCACGGTCGGCACCGTCTTCGCGGTGACGCCGCCATCGCACAATGCCAGCGCGAGGCGGACGAGGTCGTACAGGTGGTTGCCCTTGTCGACGGTGACGACGGAGAGGGCCGTCCTGGCGAACGCGACGATCCGCGCCGGTTCGAACGCCGCGTCCGGACTCGTCGCCTTTTCGATCACTGCGGCGATGAGCCTCCGCCGGCGTTCGGCCGGGCCCGGGCGGGCATGGGGGAGGGCGCCGCCGCGCAGATAGTCCAGCGCCCGGTCGCCGGAGACGTCAGAGCAGTCCGCCGATGTCTTCGGCGCGGCGGCCCGGGCCGGCTCGTCCGCGCAGATTCGCACCCCGCCGACCGCGTCGGCCAGTGCGACCAGGCCGCCGAGACCGACCTCGACATAGTGGTCGACGCTGGCGTGGATGATGCTCTCGACCCCGCGGAGCAACAGTCGCGGCCCGCCCCGCTCGTAGGCCGTGCCGAGAGAGGCGGCGCCGTAACCGGCGATCGTGGCGGTGGTGCGCAACGGCAGGCTGACGAGCAGCGGTCTGCCACCGTCGTGGCGGAGGTGAAGCTCCATCACCGTGTCGACGCGGCGCCCGCCGGTGCCGGTCATCGGGTGGCCCTCCGGCCGTTCTCCCTGCGGCTGCGGTGGATCGTCGTGGGTGACCAGGAGCCAATCCTCCCCGAGTCCCCACGTGGGTTTGAGGGGATAGGGCGCGGTCGCGTCGATCCGGCCGAGACTTGTTTCGACGAAGAGACATGAGGCCAGCAGGCCCACCAGGAGGACGTCGAGCACGGCGAACGGCCAGCGCCGCCCGCCGTACCTGGGCAGCCATGCTTTCGGCCCCCGCAACGGCGCGTAAGGGTTCATGGTGCGGCGTTCCTTCCGCTCGTCATCGGACGCGTTCGTACCGGCGCGGTCGCAACACGTTTCGTGCGTCGCCCGGTGGATCACGTGCTGCTACTGTCCGTAGTTATACCTGTGCGCACTGTGCGGGTCGGTCGAGCGAATCAGGAACGTCGGGGGGAACGAGGGTGCACGGGCGGACGGGCCACGCTTCGGCCGCGGGCCTCCGGGACCTTTGCCGACCGGCCACGCTGGTCCTTCTCCTGGTTCCCTTGAGCATGCTCGGCGCGGGCACGTCCACCGACGGCCGACTCGCCGTCGTCAGCGCCATCGCCGTGTCGGCGGCGATCGCCGCCGCATCGGTCCTTCTCGGCTTCGTGCCGATGCGGCACACCTATCTCTGGGTGGTGCTCCTCGCCGGCCTGCTGGTCGTGAGCTTCGTCTTTCCCTCGGCGGCGGTGCCGGCGCCGCCAGGGGAGCGGTATCGGGTCGTCGATCTCCTGAGGTCGTTGGGCGGGATGCCTCAGGCGCAGCTCGCTCGGCTCTTCGACCTCGTGGGAATCCTGGCGGGTCTGGCGCTGCTGGGCGTCAGCGTCGTCACCTCGCCACACCCCCGGCAGGTCGCGCGCGTGATCACGCTGTCCGGTGCGGCCGCCGCGGCGTACGTCCTCGTCCGCGGTGGTTTCGACAACGTGCGTCTCGAAGGGCTCGGTTGCAACCCGAACTACCTCGGCTTTCTCCTCGCCATCCCGTTCGTCACAGCCGTGGGGCTGGTGCGGTACGCCCGTAATCCGAGATGGTTCGTGCCCGCGGCCGTCTGCGGCATCGCGCTCTCCGAGACGCACTCGCGGAGCGCGTCCCTGGCGGCGGCCGTCGGCGTCGCCATCGTCCTGCTCCAGGGCTGCTCCCGGCTCTTCCAGATCATCCTGATCTCCGGCGTCGCCACGGCCACGACCGCGGCGGCGGCCGGCGGGATGCTCCGGCCGATGGGACGGCATATCGAGAACCTGGGTGCGGGTGGCCGGACGACCACTGATCTGAGCCTCAGCAACGGTCTGCGCAAGAGAGTGGCGGAGTTCGCCGTACGCGTGATCACCGAGCATCCGCTGCGGGGGATCGGCCTTTCGACGTTCCCCGGCTATGCCCAACGCTCCCCAGGCCTCGGCGTCTACCTCGCCACCCATGACGAATATCTGCGGCTGGCCGCCGAGGCGGGCGTCATCACGTTGATCGCGTTCGTCGTCCTGCTCTGGCTCGGCCTGGCGCGGCGACAGGTCGGCGACCTGGCGCTGCTGCGGGCCGTGGTGCTCATGTACGGGGTGATTCTCCTGCTGGCCAATCCGTTGGCGAATCTGGTCGTCAGCGCGCCCTGCTGGGTCTCGATGGGGTGCCTCCTGGCCTCCCGGCCCAGCCGGGGGCTCACCACGACGGCGCTGGTGGCCGGCGCGGCTCGGGCGCTCCGGCGGAAACGGGAGACGACCTCGATCATCGGACCATCACGAGAAGGGGCGGAGCCACGTGCCTGACGTCCGAGCCGATGCCCGGAGGGACGACCGGTTCCGATTCGGCGAGAACTGGCGTTCCTTCATCGAACTCGTCGATGACACGAGGATCGCCGCCGCCGTCCATGCCGTCCGAGATCCTCTGGGGGTCGCCGACCTGACGGGCCGCACCTTTCTCGACGTGGGGTGCGGCAGCGGGCTCTTCTCGCTGGCCGCCCAGCGGCTCGGGGCACGGGTTCGCGCTTTCGACCTCGATCCGGAGTCGGTGGCGGCTGCCGCCGAACTACGCAGGCGGTTCGCACCGGGCAGTGACTGGGACATCGAGCAGGGGTCCATCCTCGACGCGCGGTTCGTCGAGCGCCTGGGCACCTTCGACGTCGTCTACGCCTGGGGCGTCCTGCACCATACGGGCGACCTGTGGGGTGCGATCGACGCCACGTCCCGCCTGGTCGTACCGGGCGGCCTCATCTACATCTCGGTGTACAACGACCAAGGGCCACGAAGCCGGATGTGGTGGCGGGTGAAGCGGCGCTACAACAGGTCCGGTTCGCTGGCCCGGCGGCTTCTCGTCGCGGCGAGCGCCGCCTACCTCGTCCGGAACGCGCCGCTGCGCCGGCTCATGCGTGCGGCCTCCGCCGACGCCGGCGTGTCGGACCGGCGGGTACGGCCACGGGGCATGTCCGCCTGGCATGACCTCGTCGATTGGGTCGGTGGGTTTCCCTTCGAGGTGGCCGGACCTGAGCAGGTGTTCGGGTTCCTGCGCTCCCGGGGCTTCGAACTGCGCCACATGACGACCTGCGGAGGCGGCCTCGGGTGCAACGAGTACGTCTTCGAACGTCCGGTCGGCGGTTGATCGGTTCGGCTCCGACGTGCGTCCTCGGGAGGGGTTCTCACTCCCCGGAGCCGGTGGTGCGCTGCCGTGGTTGGACGCCGTCCCGCCGCCCGCGTCCGAGCAGTTCGCGGTAGATGCGCACGTGCTCGTCGACCATGACGTCGTCGCTCAGGTGCGCCTCGCTCCACGCGCGTGCCTTCAGGCCCAGTTCGGCGGCGAACGCCGGATTCCCGAGCACCCGTTCGATCCCGTCCGCGAGCGCCTGGGGATCGGCCGGTGGCACCAGTACGCCGCGGCCGCGAAGCAACTCGCCGGTGCCTCCGACCTCCGTCGCGACGACCGGGCGTCCCGCCGCCATGGCCTCCATGACGGCGTTGCTCATGCCTTCCTGAAGTGAGGCGAGAGCCACGACGTCGCACCGCGCCAGCAACCGTCCGATGTCGGTTCGCGTGCCCAGGAAGCGGGCGTCGATGCCGAGCCGCGTCGCCTGACGCTGCAGCGCCGCCCGCTCGGGCCCGTCGCCGGCCAGCGCGAGTGTGCAGTGGACCCCACGCGTCCGCAGTCGTGCTGTGGCCTCGAGAAGGTACCGGTGGCCCTTGTACGAGATGAGGTTGGCCACGCACAGCACGACCGGAAGCCGGGTGGCGAGGGGAGCCGGAGGCATCGGCTCGAAGGCGGAGCCGGGAAGGCCGTTGCGCACGATCGTGAGCTTCTCCGCCGTGACGCCTCTGTCGCGCAGCGCGTCGTCGGCGACGGCCCGCGCATTCGCGATGAGATGGTCGGTCATGCGCGTCGCCACGGCGTCCAAGGCCGACACCAGCGGGCGGCCCCGCTTGAAATCACCTAGGCTTCGGCGGCCCGCCACGAGCACCGGGACGCCGGCCGGCCGTGCGGCCGCGGCGGCCGTCACGTGGCTGTGGAAGAGGAACGCGTGCAGCACGTCCGGCCGTGTCCGGCGCAGGCGGCCGACCAACCGGAGGAACGCCGCCGCGTTGTCCGACGGCATTCGCCAACCCGCCGAGCGGCGCTGGAACCCGAGGTGTACGACGGGGACATCCGCGGTGCGGAGGGTGTCTTCGTGCGGACCTCCCTCGAACATCACGAGCACGCTCGTGTCGACGCCCCGTGCGCGCAGGCCCTCGGCGAGCAGGGCGACCTGCTTCTCGGTTCCGCCGAGGCCGAGTTGGCCGATCAGCAGGCACACACGGTCCAGCGGGGCCGACGCCCCGCCCGCATCGGCCCGCGCTGAGACCGCGACCTCATCGCCTGGCATCGCTCGGCACCATCAAGGGCGATGAACCCGTCCAGAAGGGACGACGGGATTCCGACGCGTACGAGACCGGTCTGCACGGACGTCTTTCCCTGTCATGGTCGTGATGATAGACGACGATTTCCCGCCGACGGTCGCCGTCGGCTTCTCGCCGATTGTCCGTGTCGCCCGCTCGGGGCGATATTCCACCGGACAAGGACGGTGGCGGTCGAATTCCAAAAGAATATTTTAGGAAAGCCGATGCTGATGGTCGACGTCGACTTGAATGCCGCTCGTCCGCTCTGGATACCGTTGTAAGTGGAAGACCTGCCGATGGAATTCATGCGTCACCAGAATTTTCTGGGTGATATGGCGGAGGAACCCATGAGCTGGCACGATGTCGCCGCGGCGCCGGGCGTTGTCGCCGGGCCGTCTCCGTACGACTCGGCCCGGTTCGGTATCGCCGTCGATCGGGTCTCCGTATCCGCGGCGTCGGCGGCGACGCTCGAGGACGTACTCGACGCGATCAGTGCCTCCACGGCGGATGTCGTGATCCTGCGCTATCCGACCGATCGCATGAGATGGTTCGCGGCCTTGACCGAGCTCGACCGGACCGCCATCGTCGCCGACAACCTCGTCGGCTGGAAACTGGCCACGGGCCAGGGGCGACGTCCATCTCCGCTGCCGCGCGGTCTCGAGATCGTCCACGCCGTGAGTGCGGCGGAGATGGACACCATGATCGTCGGTGCCTTCCGTGATTACGGCAACCACTACCTCGCCAATCCGCTGTTCGATCCGGCGCTGGTGCTCGCGGGCTACCAGGAATGGGCCGGCCGGGAGATCACGAGCGGCGTCGTCGCTCTCCGAAACGCCGAGAGCCGAGATCGCGAATCCGGGATGCTCGGGTTCGTCACTTACGGCGATGCGAGCGGTGCCGCCGAGATCGCGCTCGGCGGTGTGATCTCAGGCGCCCAGAACTCCGGCCTCTACCCTCACCTGCTCGCCGGATTGGAGGATCGGGCGGCGTCGCGCGGAATCGAAAGCGTGGTCATCTCCACCCAGAGCCGGAACGTCCGAGTGCAGCGTCGCTGGGCGGACTATGGTTTCAAGCCCGTGCTCAGCATTTTCACAGTCCACCTTATCCGGCGAGGCCTGCTGAGAAATTCGGCGGGGCTCGCGGAGAACCGGTCAAGACAAGGATGAACGACTTTGCCGGACACTACCGTGATTCCGTTCAATCGCCCCTACGTCGCCGGAGCGGAGGAGGAATATCTGGGGCGGGCCATGGCTGGTGGTGCTCTGGAGGGGGACGGGCCGTTCACGAGACGAGCGAACACGCTGATCGCCGAGCTCATCGGGGCATCCTCGGTCCTGCTGACGACCTCATGCACGCACGCGCTGGAGATGAGCGCCCTGCTCCTCGGCATCGCCCCCGGTGACGAGGTCATCATGCCGTCGTTCACCTTCGTCTCGACCGCCACCGCCTTCGCGCTGCGCGGCGCGGTCCCGGTCTTCGCCGACTGCCGTCCGGACACGCTCAACCTGGACGAGCGGCTGATCGAGGCGGCGATCACGGACCGGACGCGCGCGATCGTGGTCATGCACTACGCCGGCGTGGCCTGCGAGATGGACGCCATCATGGCGGTCGCCGCTCGGTACGGCCTGGCCGTGGTGGAGGACAACGCGCACGGGCTCTGTGCCCGCTACCGCGGCCGAGCGCTGGGGTCGTTCGGTGCGATGGCCACACAGAGCTTCCACGCCACGAAGAACGTGCAGTGCGGGGAGGGCGGTGCGCTCGTCATGAACGCCCCTGGACTCGTCGAACGCGCTGAGATCATCCGGGAGAAGGGCACCAACCGCGCCCAGTTCTTCCGCGGAATGGTGGACAAATACCGGTGGATCGACATCGGTTCGAGCTACCTGCCGTCCGACCTGCTGGCCGCCTTCCTCGTCGCACAGCTCGAAGCGATCGACGACATCCAGGCCCGGCGGCACCGCATCTGGGCGGCCTATGACAAGTGGGTGGCCGACTGGGCCGGCGAGCGTGGGGTGCGGCGGCCGACCGTACCCGCCGACCGAGACCACCCGGCTCACCTGTACTACCTACTGCTGCCTGACCTGGCCCACCGCCAGGCGTTTCTGCGCCATCTCGGCGAGCGTGGGGTACGGGCGGCATTCCACTATCAGCCGCTGCACACCACGCCCGGGGGACTGCGGTACGGACGCGAGGCGCCGGGTGGATGTCCCGTCACCGAGGACGTCGCCGACCGGCTCGTGAGGCTTCCACTGTTCGCCGCGATGAGCGATGACGAACTGGGACGCATTGTCGAGGCCGTCATCTCCTACTGAGAGAGGACGTCGGATCGGAGGTCGGCGGCCTCGTCGGACGCCGGCGGGCCGACCTCGGTGCGGATGACGTACGTGGGGCGGCCCATGCCGCCGGCGTGTACCCGGCCGAGATACTCACCCACCACTCCGATGCCGAGCAACTGCGCGCTTGAGAACAGCGCGATCATGGAGGCGAGGCTGGTGAAACCCGCGACGGTGGTCTCCCCGGTGAAATAGCAGCACAACACCAGGCCGCAGAGGAGAAGCCCGAGCGCGCCGACTCCCACGCCGAGGTAGGTGACGAACCGCAGTGGTGTCGTGCTGTACCCGACGAGCATGTTGACGGCATGGCGCAGCAGTGCGCGCAGGGTGTAGCCGGAGCGGCCGGACCTGCGCTGCTCCATGCGCACATCGACGCACGCGATCCGGGTGGTCGCCCAGGAGAGCGCCACGTCGATCGAGACGTGCGGGCCGGTGAGGCCATGGAAACCGTTGCGGAGGAACGTGCGGAACGCCCGGAAGGCACCGATGTGCCGGGCACCGTGGATGCCGAACGGGCCGGCGAGGGAGACCTTCACCAGCTGCGACGCGAGGCTGCGCGCCAGTCCGTGCTCCTCCTCCAGCGGGCGCGCGTAAACGAGATCGACCTCGTCGGTCAGCGCGGCGAGCAGCCGAGGTACCTCCTCGGGCGGGTGCTGCAGATCGTCGTCCATCGTCACGATGACGTCGTGGCGGGCGGCGCGTATGCCGGCGATCAGAGCGTTGTGCTGGCCGTAGTTGCGTGCCAGCTGGATGGCCCGCACTTCCCGGTGCCGGCGCGCCAGAGCGGCGGCGACGTTCCATGTGTCGTCCGGACTGCCGTCGACGACCAGCACGATCTCATGCTCGATGGCCGCGCCGGGAAGGACGGCAGAGAGCCGGGCGACCAGTTCCGGCAGCATCTGTGCCGACCGATAACACGGGACTACGACGGACACGAACATGGGCACCTCACGGACTGGTCACAGCCGGAACAGAAATCTGAGTGCAGCATTTCCAGCTTCGGCCCGTATCTACTACCCGCAGTAGAGAAATTGACCGAACCGCGGTCGTTAATAGACCTTCCTGTTTTCCCTGCTTCGTGTGGCCGGTAGGAAAACACCGCCGTGGCACGATGTGGACGAGAAGACCGGATTGTTGCGGCCTCGCTTGAATCAAAAAGGTGATCGCGCTGGCGGGTGTTTTGGCAACATCGTGACACGCTCGATGGCGTGTGTCTTCGGGGGGATAGAGCGCATGGTGTCAATGTCCAGGATTCTCACGAATAGCGCCATATTCGGGCTTGTCGGCCGCCAGCAGGTGAAGTATCTCCTCGCTGGAGCGATCACTGCAGTGCTGCATTTCGCAATATTCTCCGGTGGGTGGCTGGTGCTCCGTGATGTCGTGCCATATCCCCTGGTGGCGATCGGCGCGCAGGCCCTGACGGTGCTCGCCGTCTACCCGGCGTACCGCGCCGTGGTGTTCCACGCGACCGGGCCGTGGATAGCGGGGTTGATTCGGTTCTACATCGCCTGTGCGGCGGTTCTTCTCCTATCGGTCGTCTCTCTCGTGTCACTGGTCGAGGTCGCGCGGCTCCCGGTGCCGGTGGCGCAGATAGTCACCGCCCTTTGGAGCCCGGTCGTGGCCTATCCGGTGCAGCGCTTCTGGACATTTCGGAAGCCGGTCGCCGGATCTTAGCGCGTTCTCGCGAGTATCGACCTCATGCTCCATCGGTAAACGTTTGCAAAAAGAAGTCGTGTCCGCTGGGTCGCGTGGACACCCATGAGATCATTCGCATGACACGCGGACTCGGGGGGACTACTCGTGGAAGCAGCAGAAAGACGCTTGACCACCGCTGTGACAGATCGCGGTCGGCGGTATTGCGACCAGCGAGCAACTCTCACCCGGCCTCGGACGCCGGCGGCTTCTGGTCTGATTCCGCGATGAAGGCACTGGTGCTCGCCGGAGGACGCGGCACCCGCCTGCGTCCCCTCACTCACACGTCGGCGAAGCAACTTGTCCCGGTCGCCAACAGGCCAGTGCTGTTCTACGGTTTGGACGCGATCTGCGAGGCCGGTATCACCGACGTCGGGATTGTCATCGGTGATACCGGTAACGAGGTTCGCGCGGCGGTCGGTGATGGGTCGCGCTTCGGGCTGGACGTCACTTATATCCCGCAGCAGGCGCCGCTCGGGCTCGCGCACTGTGTGCTCATCGCGAAGGACTTCCTGGGCGACGACGACTTCATCGTGTACCTCGGCGACAACTTCCTCATCGGCGGCATCTCGAACCTCCTTCAGGAGTTCCGGGCCGATGGTTACACGGCGCAGCTGTTGCTGAGCAAGGTCGCCGAGCCGCAGTTGTATGGTGTCGCCGAACTCGGCCGGGACGGTCGCATCATCAGGCTGCAGGAGAAGCCCGCACTGCCGAGAAGCGATCTGGCGATCGTCGGCGTGTACGCGTTCTCGGCGGCGATACACGAGGCGGTACGCGCGATCGAGCCCTCGGCACGCGGTGAACTGGAGATCACGGACGCGGTCCAGTGGCTGATCGACCAGGGACATCGTGTCCACTCGCACATCGTCACCGGTTACTGGAAGGACACCGGTCGTCTCCAGGACATCCTGGAATGCAACCGGATTCTGCTCGAGAAGGTCGAGGCGGACCTGGCCGGCGTGGTGGCGGGCCGATCGGAGATCGACGGCAGGGTCGTGGTCCATCCGGATGCGGTGATCGAGGATTCGGTACTGCGGGGCCCGATCGTCATCGGGGCCGGAAGCAAGGTGGTCCGCTCCTACGTTGGTCCGTTCACGTCCATCGCGGACGACTGTGTCATCGAAGACGCCGAGATCGAGTACTCCATCGTCCTCGGCGGTTCGACGATCCAGGGCGTGCCGCGAATCGAGTACTCCCTGATCGGCAGGGACGTCGAGGTGACACGTGCCGTTCACGCACCCAATGCCCACCGCCTGATGGTCGGTGATCACAGTAAGGTCCAACTGCGCATATGAGGTTCTTTGTCACCGGTGGTGCTGGATTCATCGGATCGCACTATGTTCGCGCACTGCTCCGTAGCGTCTACCCGGGCCGGGAGGGTGCGGATGTCACGGTGCTGGACAGGCTCACCTACGCCGGTAACCTCGCCAACCTCGCATCCGCGGCAGGCCATCCGCAGTTCACCTTCGTCCGTGGTGACATCGCCGACGGCTCGCTTCTCAAGGAAGTTCTTCCCGGCCATGATGTGATCGTCAATTTCGCCGCGGAGTCGCACGTCGACCGGTCGATCGACGACGCCGGCGACTTCGTGGTCACGAACGTTCTGGGCACGCAACGGCTGCTTCAGGCGGCTCTCGAATATGGGGTTCGGACGTTCGTGCAGGTCTCCACCGACGAGGTGTACGGATCGATCGATGATGGAGCCTGGCCGGAGACCGAGCCGTTGCTGCCCAACTCGCCCTACTCCGCTTCAAAGGCGGGCGCTGACCTGCTCTGCCGCGCCTTTCATCGCACCTATGGGATGGACGTCAGAATCACCCGTTGCTCGAACAACTACGGGCCGTGGCAGTACCCTGAAAAGATCATTCCGCTTTTCATCACGAGCCTATTCGATGGACGTAAGGTCCCATTGTACGGCGATGGTCAAAATGTCCGCGAGTGGCTACACGTCGAAGATCACTGCCGTGGCATCCAGCTGGTACTGGAGAAGGGATCGGCGGGCGAGACGTACAACATCGGCGGTGGTACCGAGCTCACCAACCTCGAACTCGTCGGCGGATTGCTCAAGGCGGTGGGGGCGGGCTGGGACATGGTCGAGTACGTCGCCGACCGTCCGGGGCACGATCGCCGGTACTCGATCGACACGACGAAGATCCGAGGGCTCGGTTATCGACCCGAGGTCGATTTCGACGATGGTCTCGCAGCCGTCGTGCGCTGGTACGCGGACAATGAGGACTTCTGGCGGCCGCTCATCGAGGCGGCATACCCGGCGGTCCGTTGACTCATATTCGTGAGGGCACGCTCGGCGAAAGGATTGGTATGCAGCCTCGTGTCATATTCGTGGGTGGTGTTTCTCGAAGTGGTACCACACTCCTGCATCGCCTGCTCGGCCAGTTGCCCGGTGTCGTCTCTCTGGGGGAGGTCAGCAACCTTTGGGAAACAGGGCTAAAAAATGGTGATCTATGCACCTGCGGAGAGCTGATCTCGTCCTGTGTCTTCTGGAAGGAGATAGGCGAACGGGCGTTTGGTGGCTGGGGTGCGCTTGATCTGCATGAAATGGAGCGACTTCGCGGAACGATCGACCGGGTTCGTTTTCTTCCGGCGTTGCTCAAGGGCAAGCGTTCCGACGCCGTCCAGCAGAAGGCCGCCGCCTACGCCTCTTACTATGCCAAGATCTACGCGGCCGCACTCGAAGTAAGTGGAGCGCGGGTCGTTGTCGATTCGAGTAAGCGGGCATCGTTGGCCTGTTGCCTTGGTATGTATGCCGACATCGACCTGAAACTCGTTCACATAATTCGCGACAGCCGTGGTGTCGCATATTCTTGCACAAAGCATGTATTGCGGGTGGACTCCGTCGGTGGGGCAACCCTTGGAACGGCATCCCCGATGGATACCTCCCTCAATTGGATCGTTCAGAACCTCGCTTTGGAGATTTTGGGCAGGAAGGGGGTGTCGACCCACATGCTCACCTACGAACGCTTCATCGATGACCCCGTCGGGCTCCTCCGTGAGCTGATATCTTTTGCGGGCCTGTCGGTCGATGAGCCGGCAATGAGATTCCTGTCCGATGATCATGCCGTGCTGGACACCGGGCACAGTATCGGAGGCAATCCGATGCGTGCGCAGACCGGTCGCGTCTCCCTTCGTCTCGACGATGTCTGGCGCACTCACCTTCCTCGTAGCGACCGTCTGCTGGTGTCCGCGCTCACGTACCCATTGCTCCGCCGCTACGCCCGCGGCTGAGAAAGAGTTCTAGTCTCTCGGCCCGGGCAGGACGAGCCCCGTCAATCCTTCGATGCGGCCTATGGCCCGTTGGAGATACCACACGGTCAGGGCCCGGCGCCCGCGGGCGATGCTCAATGCCGCTGCCGCGAGAGGGCGGAAGACCACCCTGATCCGGAGGCCGAGGCCGTGGTGGCTCCGGTACACGCGTCCGGTGCCGCGCGCATAGCGCCTGGCCTTGATGTGGTGGGCGCGCTCACCCGGTGATGGCGCGTCGGGGTTGTACTCGACGATGATGATCTGAGGGTCGAACAGAATCGTCCAGCCGGCCTTGAGGCCACGAAGAAGCAGGTCCGTCCCCTCTCCCGATTGCCAGGGTGACGCGGCACCGACCCCGAGATCCTCGTCGAACCCCCCCACGGCGCGCAGGAAGTCGCGTCTGAGGAAGACCGTGTGCTCGATGGCGCTCGTCCACACCGTCCGATGGTTCAGCGGCGCCGGCCGGTCGCCGAACGAGGTGAGCTGAGCCGGTCGATCCGGGGTGCCCACCGAGCGACCGGAAACCCCGCCGGCCGATGGAAAACGCGTGAGGACCGCCGCGGCTTGCGCGAGCGTATCGGGTAGATAGCTGGTGTCGTCGTCCGGAAATCCGACGAAATCGTAGTCCGCCAGGGCCGCGACACCTACGTTGCGTCCGACCGATGCGCCGCGTGCCGAGGTCAGGCGACGCACCGGGAGCCGATCTGTCCATGAGGCGACCACGTTGCGTGTGTCGTCATCGCTGCTCTGGTCGATGACGACCACCTCGCTGGGACTGAGCGTCTGCGCGTGGATGGACGCCAGCAGGTGGTCCAGCAGCTCGGGGCGCCCGATCGTCGTCACGACGACCGCGAATTTCGGTTTCGAGTCCATGTCACTGTTGTTCAATTCATCCGGGCCGATGGTAATTTCTTGAGGGTCATCTTCGCTCTTTCTTGTGAACTCACTATATGGAGCTACACTGCGGCAGTGGGTGCAGTATGGTGATCCACCGGTATGGGAGTGTCGCGTCGGCCGTACCGATTACTCCGGACTGTCGCAGTGGCGGCAGCGTTCAAATATTACCGAGAATGATAATTCCATTGCCTCATTTTTTGTGTGACTATCGTTCGAATCTTGCTACGTTGCTGGTCGCTACGCTTCTTTTTTTACGGTGAACCAGCGAGGAGAGGGCCATGGCGCAGGCGCCGCCGGTAGATCAGATGGCGATGCCGATCGGGACTGGGCGCCCGATACGATGGACCGCGAAAGCGCTACGATCGGGCTGGGTCCCCACCGCGCTCGTGGCCGTGGTGGCTGTCGCACTTTTGCGGCATTATGGCGTACCCCTCCGTGAAACGGCGTTTTTCGGTGCCTTTATCGCGCTGGGATCCACGGTGCCGGGAGTGCTGTTGTGGCGCGCTTTTCGAGGGGGATCACGGTTTGTCGCCGAAGAGGTAGCGGCCGGTACGGTCCTCGGACAAGCGATCACCGTGCTTATTTATGTGGCCGCACGGTGGGCCGGGCATCCTTTGTTCGTGCTCGCGTGGCCGGTCGCCACGGGCACCGCTTTTCTCGCCGTACCGGCATTGCGGCGGCACTGGCGAAGAACGGGTCCCATTGGGCACGTCCCGGCTGCCTATTCCTGGGCTCTCGCGGCTCTGGTCGGGTTCGTCGTACTGTCGACCGGGTCGGCGTTCTATCGTCAGCACGGGCTGGCGTGGCCGGGATATGCCGCGCCCTATATCGACATGCCGTATCACCTGGGCCTCATTGGTGAACTCAAGCACCATGTGCCACCGCAAGTGCCGTCCGTGGTCGGTGAGCCGCTCTACTATCACTGGTTCGTCTACGCGGACATGGCGGCCACCAGTTGGGTCACCGGCATCGAGCCGGCGACGCTGCTGTACCGGCTGTTCATGCTGCCGGTCCTGGCAACGTCGCTCGTATTGCTCTTCGCGGCCGGACGGCGCTTGACCGACCGGTGGTGGCCCGGGTTGGTCGCGCTGGCGATCAACTGTCTGGTATGGGCACCGAGCGTGTACTCCTGGGGACCCTCCTTGGGCGTCGACTTCCTGATACGCGCTGACGTTCCGTGGCGAAGCCCGACGCAAGGGCTCGCGGCGATGCTGTTCGCGCCTGTCATTCTGCTGCTCATCGACCTTCTTCGCCGGCCGGGGTCTGGAGCGGGGCCTTGGATCCTGTTCGTCACCTTGCTCATGGGGGTGATGGGGGCGAAGGCCACCTACCTCCCGATGCTCATCGCGGGCCTTCTCATCGTGCTGATCGGGACGATCATCGCGAGACGGCGTCTGCACCGACCGGCACTCGTGGCGCTCCTGGCCACGGTCCCCTCCGTGCTGATCGCGCAATTGGTGCTGTTCGGCGGGACCTCTGATGGTGTGGTCCTTCACCCCGGGTCGTTGTACGGTGCCGTGGCCGATGCGGCCGCCTCGACGTCCGATCCTCCGCAGGCGTTGCGGGCAGTCGCGGCGCTGGTGAGCATTGTTGGTCGGGTCTTTGTCTGGGCAGGCGCACTTTGCCTGGTCCTCCGGCGAAGGGCATTGTGTGACCCGGCGATCCTCCTGCTTCTTGGAATCAGCGTGACGGGCATCGCCGTCGCGAGCATTCTGCGTTTTCCCGGTAACTCTCAGTCGTTCTTCCTCTGCGGCGTGATGCCCTTCATGTCGCTGGCGTCTGCCTACGGGCTTATGGCGGTGCTTCCGAAGCGGCTCGGCCGACGCTCGGGAATCACGCTCCTCGGCGCCTCGGCCGCTGGGGCCGCTGCGGTCTTGGCAATCCGCGGACTGGGGGGGAACACCAAGCCGACCGTGGCCGACGCAGCGCAGCGTATGCTCGGCCCCTTCCTCGCGCTTATAGCGATCAGCATCGGGTTCATGGTGGTTCTGGTGCTCGCCGGACGCCGGCGTCCAGCCGTGCGGTCCCTGTCGCCGGTGGTGGCGCTCGCCTTCGTCGGCGGGCTCATCCTGCCCGGGAGTCTGCTCTACGTCCGGCAACTCTGGCATGGCATTCCCCGAGACCCCGTGTCAGCCGTGATCGGCGCAGGGACGCTCGAGGCTGGGCGCTGGCTGCGGGATCACTCGCGTCCCGACGATGTGGTCGCCACCAACGCCGTCTGCGTCTCCGGCCACGGCTGCGACGATCGGCGCTTCGGCGTATCGGCGTATACGGAGCGACGCGTCCTGGTGGAGAGTTGGCGCTTTAGCGCGAGAGCGCACGCGGAGGGGGTGAGACGGCACATTTCCGACCTGTCAGTGCCCTTCTGGGACCCTCGGCGGCTGATTGACAACGAAGCCGTCTTCCACCAGCCCTCACTCGAGGCGGTTCGGCGACTACGCCACACGTACGGTGTGCGCTGGCTCTTCGTCGACAGGAGCTTTGACCGACCCGCTCCCGCCCTCGAACGATTCGCGCACCTGCGCTATGCGGCGGGTCAGTGCGCTGTCTACGAGATCACGGGGTGAGACGGGCGTCCTCTGAGTCCGATCAGCCCTAAGCTCGACTCGAGTGTTCGTCGAGCATCATATTCGCGATTGCTAGATGGCTGTCGTCGTTGGTCGCCAGAAGGTTCGCCCCGAGGCCCTCTTTCGTGCCGAGACGAAGGACATCCTGCTTCGTGCAGGCCCGCATCCTGATCTCATGGACCAGGAACACGTGGTGATAATTGGCGAAGATGATGTCGAGGAATTCATGCGGCGAGAAGCCGCAATTCTCCAGTCCGTGCGGACTGTATTCGATGAGCAGGGTCGGGTGGAGGCTCAGTGTTTTCTGGGCGCCGAGAAGTACGAACCCGTCGTAGCCTTCCGCGTCGACCTTGATGAGGTCCGGCGGACCGATTTCATGGTCCGCCAGGTACGAATCGAGTGAGATCAAGGGGACCGACGTCGAGCTGGACCAGCCCAGTGCGTTACCGGCGCCGATGGAATGATGGCCGATTCCCCGCGCTAGGTAAATCGTCACGGAGCCGGTCTTGTCACCGACCGCCGCCGCTTCGACGGTAACCTTGTCCACGAGGCCGTTTCGGGCGATGTTCCCGTGCAGGTAGGTGACGTTTTCCGGCACTGGTTCGAATGCGATCAGGTGACCGCCCTCTGGAAGATTGGCTGCGCCGATACAGGAATAGAGGCCGATGTTGGCGCCGATATCGATGATCACGTTGCTGCGGGTCGCCAGGCGCTCGAAGAGGGCGACCTCGACCTCTTCGTAATAACCGGCGAACAGCTGGTGAATGATTGAAAAATCGTATGCCGGGCCGATCAGATTCAGCCCGCGGTACACCGTCGCGACATCATCATCATTTGCGGAACAGCCAAACTTGTACACCATTTTCTGGATGCGTTTAGTGACCGCTAGGTCCTGAACGCGCGTTCGCCTGAACAGTTTCCGGGAAATCTTGAGAGTCTGGCGAGCGATTTGCCTGCGCACGATGCTGGTCAACTCCCTGATAGTCGACTGTGCCGAGTTGTTCGGTGGGCACTGTCGGCCGGTGTCGCCGACCGAGTGGTCGGGCGGTCGCCTGAGGGCGATGTCTTACGTACAGCGCCGCCCCGTACAGGCAGGACAGCGTCATGGTGCCGGCGAGACCCGCCGCGGCTCCCTGAGCCCCGGCGAAAGCAGCGCCGATGGCAGCTGCGGCGACAAGGGCGACCGCCGTGGCCAGCCTGAATATGAAGAGTGGGCGTATCGCCTGGAGGGCGCGTAGGGCCCCCGCCGGCCCCAGCACCGCGCCCTGCGCGATGCGGTAGACCGTCTGCGCCGGCAGTAGGGGAGCCATGAGCAGCCATGACCTGCCGAACAACCACGCACCGATGGACGCCGGCAACACCATCGCCAGCACTCCCGAGGCGGCGCCGACGGTTCCGAGTCCCACCGTGACCACGAGGGTTCCCTGGCCGATTCGGTCCGGCCGGACGGCGAGCAGCCGTGACAGTTCGGTGATGGCGATCACCCGGCCAGCGTTGATCACCACGGCGGCCGGTCCGAAGACCGTATCCGCAGCCCGTAGCGCGCCGACGGCTGCCAGCCCCGCGATCTTGCCGACCACGATCAATGTCCCGTAGGAGCAGATCGTCAGCACCACGCCTTCGACCAGGTACGGACGCGCGAGATCGCCGTACTCACGGAGCCAAGCGGACGCGGAGGCGACGCGCGGAAGGACCCGAGCCTGGGCGATCGCGATCACGGTGGCGACCAGTCCGCTGAGTCCCCAGACCAGGAATACCCAGGTCATGTTCGTCGTCACCGACAGCACGCCGAACACGGCGACGCACTGGCTCAGCCCCCAGGCGGCATCACTCACGATGGCCTTGCGGGGCTGGCCGGCGGCGATGAACCCCATTCGCAGGGTGCTCTGAACGAGGAGTGCCGGCAGCAAAGCCGCCAATAGCAGTACCGGAGCGGTGATGCCGCCCAGGATCGGGCCGGCCAACGGGAGCAGCGCGACGGCGCCGATCAGCCCGAATACCGCCGCGGCTCCCGAGCTGTCGCGCAGTGCCCGGCGTGCGGAGTCGGGGTCGCGCGGGAAACGCACCATTAGCGGCTCGGTGAATGTTGTCTGGGTTAGCTGATGAAAGACTACGTAATAGCCATAGAGCAGGGCGAATTCGCCGAAGGCTGCGGCCGACATACGTCGTGCCGACAGGATGATCAGCATGAAATTCGTCGCACTCGAGATGATCTGGTCGGTGAGGATCCATCCGCCGCGGCGGGTGGCATGAGCGAGCATGATCAGTCCTCCCTGGCGCGTGCGCGATGTAGCAGCATCCACGTAATCAACCCGCCGGCGATCACCGGAAAGGCGCGGCCAAGTCCCCAATAGAAGAGCATTCCCATTTCGAGGACGCCGACGTAGATGACGGCGTAGAGAATGATTCCACGCAGTTCGCCGGAACGCATGGTGCGGTAGCAGATTCCGATAAGCAGCCCTATGGCACCCCACCAGGCGATCGCGCCGACCAGGCCATAGTCGATGATGACCGGAAGGATTCCGCCGGAATTATTGAACTCCAGGTTCCCGTATCTCGCATACAGATACGATGAGTACTCGGCGCCATTGGTGGCACTGTTGTCGATATGAACGAACGATCTCACGATCGGGAAGTTCCATAGGAACTGTCCGGTGTAGCGAGGTATCAGCGAATTCGTGGCATCGTGGGCCAGGACTATGGCTGAATTGTTGCTGGCGGTAGCGTAGTATCCGCCGAGCCGTCGGAGCACGAACCCGATGAAATTGGTGTCACTATGGCGTGCGTAGAAATCGTTCCAGCTGCGGGTGTACTCGAGCGCGCCGAAGACGGCCGCCAGGACAAGTGGGCCAAGCAGCGGAAGCGTCGCCCATAGGATTGAGCGCTGCCGCCGTCGGCTCTTGGGCAGTGCCGTCGCGGCGAGCACGATTACGGGGACGGCCAGCTCCATGAGAGCGATACGCTCGGCATTGAAGAAGCCTCGTGCCAGGCCGAAACTCGCGAGGACGACCAGCTCGAGTGTGTGCCGTCGGCCGCTGATCCGCCGATCCAGCAGCAAGCAGACAAGAGCGAGCGGGCCGACCTGGGTGAGTGTCGTGATTCCCGGAAGGGTGGTGAGGTATTCAGTTCTGGCGGAGAGCAGTGCGCCCTGCTCCAGGGTGAGTGCGGCGTGCAGCTGTTGTTGCCCGTAGCCACGTGTCACGGCGGCCACCGCCCACGTCACGTACCCGATCAAGGCGAGTACCAGGAACACGCGTCCGGCCCACAGCAGGACTCTCTGCTGACCGGGCGAGACGATTACGTGTGGCTTTCGGGATTCATGCCGACGGTGCTTGACGAGGTTCGGTACCAGCGTTCCGACGACGAAAGCGCCGAGAAGCAGCGCGGTGAGAAATGCATCGGCCGTGCCGAAGTATTTCGGCGTGCGCCACCAGTGACGGAAGTCGTCGGCGGGGATGAGGCAGGTGATGGCCAAACAGGGTAGGACGCTCAGGATGCCGGTCCAGCCTGGATGCAGCCACCAGGCACCTCGGCGAAGCTGCAGCGGACTCGGCGTGGACGAGCGGCGTCCCGCCCCGGTCGGGCGATCGTGGAGCGCGGCATGAACGCGTACTGGCACAGACGTCTCCAGCCTTATCGGCGACTGCGGTTTCGTCGGGTCGTTCACGAACGGGATGTCGCCTCGGCCCGGTCATCCGGCCGAGGCTGCGCATCCCCGCTTCTCCATCGGCTGACTCCGGGTACCGGACGACTCTGAGGTCGCGTCTGCCGGCCGAAGTCATCCGACCGGGGTCCTGGGTGGTGCCGCACCGTTTGCCGGCAAAACCGGGCCTACGTCCTCGAGGCGCGGCTTTTTCTCATCCCGGCGATAGCCGGAGGTGCCGCCGTAGTAGCGGTAACGGTCGTGCTTCCCCTTCGTGGCCATATTGACGATCACCCCGAGGGTGATTCCGTTGACCGCGTCAACGCTCTTGACGGCCTCGCGCAGCTCATCGCGCTTGGTCCGTCCTGCGCGCACGACGAGAAGGACGCCGTCGCTGCCGGGGGCGATCACCGCCGCATCCGTGACCGGGAGCAGCGGGGGCGAGTCGATGATCACGTAGTCCGCGTCGGCCTGTAGCTCCTCGAGGAGCAACTGCATCTTCTGGGTTCCCAGCAGCTCGCTCGGGTTCGGCGGTACCGGGCCGCTGGCCAGCACGTCGATCGCACATCTTCTCTCGGCGCGCTGCATGACGTCGGCCATGGTGGCCTGACCGGACAACACGCTGGTAAGCCCGATCTCCTCGATGAGACCGAGTGAGCTCGCGATGGTCGGGCGTCGCAGATCGGCATCGACGATGACGACCCGGGCACCGTCCTCGGCGAGCGAGAACGCCAGGTTGAGGGCGACGCTGGACTTTCCGTCGCCTTCGAGCGGACTGGATACGACGATCGTCCGTGGGGGGCGGTCGACATTGATGAAGCGCAGGTTGGTTCGGAGCTTGCGGAATCCCTCGGCGCGGAGACCGAGGGGGTCGGTGTCGTGGACGAGGGCTCGCTTCCGCGCCGCGCGCTCGTAGACGATTTCGCCGAGTACCGGCAGACCACTCGCCAGGCCCGCGTCGGACGTGACGTCGATCCGGGTGTCGAGGGCCTCTTTGAGCATTCCCGCCAGCGCGCCGGCGAGGGCCCCGAGCACGATGCCGATGAGGGTGTTCAACACCGGCTTCGGGCTACTCGGCGCGCTCGGCTGCGAACCGGGCCTGACCACCTGGATCCGTACGGTCGGGGGGTGCCCCGGCAGCGGTGCCTCCACCTCCGTCACCGCGGCGATGAGGTGGTGCGTGACGCTGTTCACGATCCGCGCCGCCATCACCGGATCGGAATCGCGTACGGCGAGGTTCAGCAGCACGGTGTCGATCGGTACGTCGACCTTGATCCGTTTCGCGAGCCTTTCCGGCCGCATTTGCAGGTGCAGCTCACGGATCACGGGAACCGTGACCTTCGGCGTCGTCACGAGGCCGGCGTACGACCGGACCTGCTGCTGGCTGAAGAGCGTCCCCTGATACGCCTGGTCCAGCCTCTGCGCCTGCTGCGATACCGAGACGAAGACCGATGCCTTCGACTCGTACATCGTCGGTTGCAGCATCGTGACCAGCTGCGCGACGCCGATCCCCAGCAACATGACGGTCACCAGCAGCGCCAGGTGCCGCCGGATCGCGGTGATCAGTTCCCTTACACTCATGCAGTCTCCCGTGTCGGACCCTCGTGAAATGCGAAGTTCTTGGCGTTCTAGTTCTCGGTGTTCTCGTGGGCCACGTCCTCACGAACGCGACAGCGCTGCCGGGGCCGTGTCCTCGCCGTCCGAGCGACTCGGGCGACCTGTTCCCGACAACAGGCGCGTGAAGACCTCCAAATGACGCCGCGCCGATTCGGCCCAGGCGAACCGCTGTGCGTTGGCCAGTCCGCGAGTGCGCAGCTCTGTGGCGAGGGCGTCATCGGTGAGGACGTCTCGTAGCGCCGCGGCGATCGACGCGGAATCGAGATCGCTCAACAGGATGGCCGCCTCCCCGGCCACTTCCGGCAGGGCGCCACGGTCGGAGGCGATCACGGGTGTTCCGCACGCCATCGCCTCGATGACGGGCAGCCCGAACCCCTCGTGACTCGACGGGAGCGCGAAGACGGTGGCGGCGCGGAACAGAGGGGCGACCAGTTCCGTCGGGATCTGACCCAGGTATCGCACGTGCGGCGCGGTCGCCAGGAGCCGCTCGACGGGCTCTGACCCGAGAAAGGGGCCGCCGGCGACGACCAGTTGGACCCCGAGTCTGGCGATCTCCGGCCGGCCGACCGCATCGACGAGGGCCGGGATGTTCTTGCGGGGGTCGAGGTTGCCGAGGTAAAGAACGAACCGCTCCGGTAGGCGCAACTGCGCGAGGAGCCGGTCGTCCGCCGAACAGTCGGAATGGAACCGATCGGTGTCGACACCGTGCGGGATGACGTGCAGGCGATGTTCGGGGACTCCGAATGCGCGCTCGATCTCGCCCGCGGAGCTGGCGGAGACGGTGACCACGGCATCAGCGGCATGGGCCAGGCGGGTTACGCGTGCTCGCCAGGTGCGTTCCCAGAGCGTGCGCCGGATGCCCGGAACATGCTGGGGAACCCCGTGGATCGTCACCACGATCGGCAGCCGGCCGGCGCTCAGCGCTCCGGTGTCGGCGGGGAAATGCAGCAGATCGGCGTGCCGGCGATCCACCGTACGCGGCCAGACGAATCCCTCGGCCGCCGCATGGCAGAGCTGTCGCGCCGGTCCGCGGAGCGTATCCCCGGGGGGCACGAGGACTGTGTGCTCGACACCGAGCCGCTCCAGCCCTCGGTAGAGGCTTTCCGCGTAGGTCGTGTTGCCGCCGACGTTGCGGCGCAGTACCTTTCCCGCCACCGCGACCCGAATCCGGTCGGTCACACTCTCTCCTTCACTCGTTGGGCGGTCGCTACATAGGCCGCGGCCAATCGCGTCGCCTGGACCTCCGGCGTGTGCTCGTGAAGCGCCGCGCGGCACCGGTTCGCGTGCTCGACCCGGTGCGCGGGATCGGTCATGCGACGCACAGCGGCGGCGAGCGCCTCTGGGGTGCGGACGAGTCCGGGAAACCTGAGCGCGGCCAGATCCGGCAGTGACCGCGCGACCATGGGTAGTCCGGCTGCGGCCGCCTCCAGCATCGCCATGGTCGGCGCGACCTCCCAGAGCGCCGTGTGCACGTAGACGTGCGCCCGGCCGAGCCTGCGCAACACCTCATCCCGCGGCAACCATCCCGCGACGTGCACGCCGGCGGACTCGAGCCGCTGACGATGTGCGGGATCGCCGTCGCCGATCCACTCCCAGCGGATCGGCCAGCCGCGCCTGCGCGCCTCCCTGCTCGCCTCGGCGAGGAAACCCGGGTCTTTCTGCCGGCAGATCCGCCCTACGGCGACGGCGGCCACCTCATTTTCGGATGGCCGCGCGGACGGGATCACCGGCTGGGTCCGGACGGCATGTGGTACGCACACGACCTGCTGCCGTCGGTGCAGCATCCGGGCGAGCGCGGCTTCCCGTGGACTTGCCGCTGCCACCACGCCCGTTCGCCGCGCGAGGATGGATTCCGCGATACGGAACATTCCGCGTACGGGCGGAACCACATCGACGCGTTCGAACGCATAACAGTGCGGCGAATAGACGATACGATCCGCCGGGATCGACGGGCAGCCACGAACGTAGATTCCGGCGTATGAGGAATGGGCGTGCACGATATCGGGCCGGATCAGGTTGTAGGCGTGATGGATCGTGCGAATGCGTGCCGGGTGGCTACCGGGCAGCCGCAGCCAGCCTCGCACCTGTCCGGTGATTGTCACGCCGGTGTCCTCTCCATGGCGTGTGGCGGTGAGTAGCCAGTGGTCGAACATGGGTGTTGCGCGGATATAGCCGGCTACGGCGGTGCTCACGCCACCGCCCCAGCATTCGACGACATGGATCACCGTGAACCGGCGCGTGCGTTCGGCGGAACGCGCGCCTTCCGACTCACAATGCGCCGTTACCATTGACCACCGCACCGAGCGTCTTGAGGAGGATCCATATATCCAGCCTCAGGGACCATTCCGCTACGTAACGGAGATCCAGCTCCATCGCGTGCTGCCACGGCAAGGTCGAGCGGCCGCTGATCTGCCACAGGCCGGTAAGACCTGGTCGCACGTCGAGGCGGCCGCGCTCTCGGCTCGTGTACAGCGCGACCTCGGCGTGGACCTGAGGGCGGGGCCCGACCAGCGACATCTGGCCGAGTGCCACGTTCCAAAGCTGGGGGAGCTCGTCAAGGGACCAGCGGCGCAACCAATGGCCGATCCGGGTCACACGGGGGTCGTCGGGCACCTTGAAGAACGGTTCGCTGCCCCGTCCGTGCGTCTGCAGCAGATCCGCGAGCTGATCATCGGCGCCGACCCTCATCGAGCGGAACTTCCACATCCGGAACGGCCTGCCGTTGATCCCGATGCGCTCATGGACGAAGAGCACCGGTCCTGGGCCGCTCAATCGCACCGCGACGGCGAGGGCCACAAAAACGGGAGCGAGGACAAGCAGCGCGACAAAGGCGACCAGCCGATCGACGGTGTGCTTCAGTCGGAGTGCCGCCGGTCCGCTCAGAGGACGTTTCTCGGGTGGCGCTTCCGTCAACCGTAGATGTGCCTCGACATCCCCGACGAGGCCGAGGGACGTGGCCCCCGCCGGGGACCCGACGCTCTCGTCTGCCGGCGCGTTCTGACCTGACTGCGCGCTCGGTGTGGAAATGGACACTGTCGTCCTCCGGGATGTGTTGAATAATCTCCGCTCCCTGGCCCCAGGTATATCGCCTGCCTGCGAATGGCCACTCCATGCTCAAGATCAACACTTGGTCAGTTGACCGGAAATTATCTCTTGCGGTTCTTTCGGGGGCTGTATGTGTCCGGGGACTGGTCGGTCAATACAGGACCCCATAGCTACAAACCGTACAACCGTGCTGTATATCGTCCGGCTGGCTCGGAAAACCAGGCAAGGCTGCATCGTGCACTAAACCGTCTCTAAACGGCGCGGTCACGAGATTGCCGAGCATCGGCGCGTGGTCGTGCCGGTGTGTGAATTGATGGCGACCGGCATGGCAAATAGCCTGTGTGTCTGGCGCGCGACGGCTGTGCGGTCATAGTTGGGGGTTGAAAACACCGATGTGTGGGATTGCGGGAATCGTGTCAATGGGTCATCCGGATTCCGGTCTTCTCCGCCGCATGTGCAAGGTGCTCGCTCACCGCGGGCCGGATGGTGCGGGCTTCCACGATGACGAGCACGCCACACTCGGCATGCGGCGCCTCGCAATCATCGACGTGGCCGGTGGGGATCAGCCGGTTTACAACGAGGACCGAACCGTGGTCGCGGTCTTCAACGGCGAGATCTACAATTACGCCGCATTGCGCGGTGAACTGTGGAACCTTGGTCACCGTTTCGCCACGAACGGCGATGCCGAGTGCCTTGTTCACCTTTATGAGGAATTCGGTGATGATCTGGTCCACCGGCTCCGTGGAATGTTCGCGTTCGCCATCTGGGACCGGACCAGGCGGCGGCTTCTCCTCGCTCGCGACCGGGTGGGCAAGAAGCCGCTGTTCTGGCGCTCCGACGGCGCGACGCTGTGGTTCGGCTCGGAGCTCAAGGCGCTCATGCAGGATACTGCGGTGCGTCATGAGGTCGACCTGGTGGCGCTGCACCACTATCTGACGTATCAGTACGTACCCGCCCCTTGGTCCATTCTCTGCGGGATTCACAAACTGCCGCCGGGCCACCTGCTCTCCTGGCAGGACGGCGTCGCCGTGACGAGTCGTTACTGGCGCCTCGACTGCACGCCGCGCGAGATCACGTCCGAAGAGGAGGCCGCCGAACAGCTTCGCGATCATCTGCTCGAAGCGACGCGTGTCCGTATGGTGAGTGAGCGGCCGCTGGGGGCCTTCCTCTCCGGCGGGCTCGACTCGTCGGCTGTCGTCGCCGCGATGGCCAGGCAGAGTGGTGAGCGCATCAAGACGTTCACCGTCGGCTTCGACGAGGACGAGTTCGACGAACGACAATACGCGCGCATGCTGGCCCGGCGCTACGCCACAGACCACCACGAGATGGTCGTCACCCCATCGGCGCTCGACGTGCTGCCGACGCTGTCCTGGCACTATGACGAGCCGTTCGCGGACTCTTCGGCGATACCCACCTTCTACGTCGCACGGATGAGCAGCGAGCAGGTGACGGTGATCCTCAACGGAGACGGCGGCGATGAGCTGTTCGGCGGCTACCTGCGCTATCTGCTCATGTCACACGTCGGCCGGATTCCCGCGTTCTCGTTCCTGAGCGGCCGGCTCGACCGAGTCGGCTCCGCACTCTCGGCCCGTTGTGCCACGCGCTCGGCGCTTCAACGGGCGGGTCGGGCGGTGGAACTGCTGGGTCACCCGACGCCGCGGCGCTATGCGCGGCTCATGTCCTACTTCACTCCCGAGCAGAAGACGGCCCTCTACTCGGATGAGCTGCGTACGCGGCTGGCGGAGGTGGACAGCTACGACCTGTTCGACGAGGCGTTCGCCGCCTCCCGCGCCGCCTCCGACCTCTGTCGTGTCATGGACGTCGACGTCAACACGTACCTTCCCGGCGACCTCCTGGTGAAGGTGGACATCGCCACCATGGCCAACTCCCTGGAGGCGCGTTCCCCGTTCCTCGACCACCACCTGATGGAGTGGGCGGCCGGGCTGCCAGCCCGGCTGAAGGTCCGTTCGGGCACGACGAAATACCTGCTGAAGAAGGCTGTCGCGGAATGGCTGCCTCCGGCGCTCGTGACACGGCCGAAGATGGGGTTCGGCGTGCCGCTCGCGCGGTGGCTCCGCACCGAACTGTCGGATCTCTCGTGGGATGTGCTGACGGACGACACGGCGAGATCGCGAGGGCTGTTCCGGCCCGAGGCGGTGAGGGAACTGCTGCGGCGACATGAGAACGGACATGACCACGCCAACCGGATCTGGGCGCTCATCCAGTTCGAGCTGTGGTGCCGTGAATTCCTCGATCCACCTGGGACGAACCACCCGACTTCGGGATCCCGGCCGTGAATCGATGCGCCGCCCTCATGGTCCCCGGGCCGGTGCGGTGAATCGAGAAGCCCGGCAGGCCGCCGGAACCCTCGGCATCTATGCCGCAAGATTCCTCCTCGGCGCGCTCATGAGCGTGGTCGTGAACCGGTCGCTGGGGCCCGAGGGACGGGGTACCTATGCGGTGCTGATGACCGTCGCGACGGTCGCCCTCCACCTCGGTCATCTGTCGGTCGAGGAGTCACACGTCGCGCTGTGGCCGCGAGTCCGCGACAGTGCTCTCATCACCGCCAACTGCCTGCTCTTCGGCATGGCGCTCGGATGTGTCTGCGCGATCGCCGCCGGCATCGTGATCGAAGGCCTGGGGCCCGGGGTCGTGCCGGTGAGGGACCACGGCCTGCTGGTCTTGGCGCTGGCCTGGATTCCCTGCGCCATGACCGAGAAGCTGCTCGCTCGCCTAATGGTCCTGAAGGCGCGCATCGACGTCAACAACTGGAGCGGCCTGCTCAGCGTAGGCGTGCACTGCGCGGCGCTGATCGGCCTGGCCGCCATGGCGAAGCTGACACTCTGGTGGATCGTCGCGCTGTGGACCGTGTCCGCCGCGCTGCCGCTGGCGGTCCTCCTGCCCGCCGCTCGCCCCAGGCTGCGGCACTGTGATGCCGGCGTGGCGCGCAGGGCCCTCCGGCTGGGACTGCGCTATCACACCGGCCTCGTCTCGATGTTCCTTCTGCTACGCGCCGACATCCTGATATTGGGTGCGATGACGACGACCGTCGAGGTGGGGCTCTACGCGGCGGCGGTGACGCTGATGGAACTCGGCAGGGTACCTCCGGACACCGTCGCGAACCTCGCCATGCCCCGGCAACTGGAGGGCGATGAGAGGACGGCCGCCGCGTTCACCGTCAACTCCACGAGGATCGCCGCGCTCGTGGCCACCGTCTCCGTCGCGCTCCTGTGCGCTACCGCGCCCTTCGTCGTTCCGGCGGTCTACGGGCCGGCGTTCACGGGGAGCATCGGCCCGCTTCTCGGGCTGGCGCCGGGCCTCTGGCTGATCGGGGCGACCAGACCGGTCGGTGCCTTCCTGCTCCGGCTGGACCGTCCCCTGCTGAGTTCGGTGACGACGGTCGTGGCCCTCACCATCAACGTGGGGCTGAATCTCGCCCTGATTCCATCGTGCGGCGCCGTCGGCTCCGCGCTCGCCGCCAGCATCGGTTACGGCGTACTCGCGGCCTTGCAGATCATGTGGTTTCTGCGGGTCACGCGGACTCCGCCGCGTGCCCTCATTCCCCGGCGTTCCGACCTCCGCTACCTGTGGGGGACGGCGTGGCACACCGCGCGGCCCGCCGCGCTCATCAGGGGAGCGCGGTGATGTACGGCGACGCGGCGGCCGGACTTTCCGACATCTCGCGTGCCCCGTCTTCGATCGCGTCGGAGAGGATGTCGTCGAGTGAGTATCGCGGAGCCCAGCCGGTCAGGGCGTGGAGCTTCGCCGTGTCCGGAACCTTCCGGTGCATGTCCTCGTATCCGGGCCCGTACGCCTGGTCGTAGGGAACCAGCCGGATCGGCGACGTGCTTCCGCAGCGCGCGATGATCATCTCGGCGAGCTCACGGATGCTGATCTCTCGCGACGACCCGACGTTGAACGTCTGCCCGACCGCCGCCGGCTCGCTCATGAGCGAAAGGATCGCGTCCACAACGTCCCTGACATGAGCGAAACAGCGTGTCTGCCGTCCGTCCCCGAAGACCGTCAGGGGCTCGTTACGCAGGGCCTGCCGGACCAGGCGCGGGACGACCATGCCGTACATCGGGCTCTGCCTGGGCCCGACCGTGTTGAAGAGGCGGACCACGACCGTGGAGAGACCTCGTTCCCGGTGATAGCAGTTCGCGAGGATCTCGTCGACGGCTTTGGCCGTGCTGTACGCCCAGCGCAGGACGGAAGGGCTGCCGAGAATCGTGTCGGCGGTCTCCGTCAGGGGGTGTAGCGAGTTCTTCCCGTAGATGTCCGAGGTACTGGTGACCAGGATCTTGCGCCGGTACCGGTGCGCGGCCTTGATCACGATTTCCGATCCGCGGATGTTCGTGGTCAACGATCTCAGTGGTTGCTCGACCACGAGCCTCACTCCGACCGCGGCGGCCATGTGGATCACGACGTCGCACTCGTGCACGAGCTCGTCGACCACCAGTTCATCGCACACGGAGCCGTGCACGAAGCGGAAGTCCGGGTGTCCGGCGGCCGCGGCGAGGTTCGCCGGTCGCCCCGTCGACAGGGTGTCCAGGACGACGACCGAGTCGCCGCGTGCGAGTAGGGCCTCGACGAGATGAGAGCCGATGAAGCCGGCTCCGCCCGTCACCAGGTATCTCGTCCCGCTACCTTCCGGCATGCCGCGCCTCCCGGGTTCCGTGATCGTCGCTGCGGATGGAGCTGCTCTCCGCGGACCGCAGGGTGACGGGAGGCTTCGTTCCCGTCACCCTGCCGGCCCATTGCCGATTGCCAGGTACCGCCACAGAAGACGGCAGGGCGTTCGTGTCAGGAGCAGCCGGAGATGGCGCCCACAGGTCTGCAGTTGTTGGGACTGTTGCCGGTCACCAAACTCCCGAAGAGCGAGACCGTCCCGGGACCGGGATTGTCGAAGATCCCGCCGCCGTCGGCGGCGTTATTGGCCGTGACGAGCGTGGCCTCGAGCAGGGATCTTCCACCCACGCCATTCAACAACCCGCCTCCATTGAACCTGGCGCTGTTGTTGTTGAGTGTCGTGTGGACCAGTCTGGCGGTTCCGCCTTGTTCACTGTAGATTCCGCCACCGCTGGTGTTGGCGGTATTGAAACTGATGCGAGTATTGAACGTTTCGAGCCGGCCGTCGTTGTAGATGCCGGCGCCGCCACCGCCGAAGCCGTTGGCATGGCGGGTCGTGTTGCCGGTGACCAGAGTCCACAGAAGAAAGAGTGAACCGCTGTCGTTGGCGATGCCGGCGCCGTTGTCCGCCGTGCTGTTTCGCACAGTGACCGATTCCAGTACAACGGTGCCGCGCGCGCTGAGGATGGCCCCGCCGGGGAAGACCCCCGCGTCGCCGCCCTCGATGAAGATGCCGTTGACGGTGAGGCGGGCGCCGGCGGCCACCTCGATCAGGCGGAACGGCGTGCCTCCGGTGCGCCGAATGTGCGTGGACGGTCCCCCGAAGATAGTGATGTTGCCCCTGATGATGGGCAATGCGTCCGAGCCGCGTGTCCCGGTCTCCGCGGTGGTGGTGAAGTCGTAATTGCAGTTCGCGGCCAGTCGGATCGTGCCATGGCCGGCCAGGTTGG
This sequence comes from Actinoallomurus vinaceus, assembly GCF_039542055.1. Taxonomy (NCBI): domain Bacteria; kingdom Bacillati; phylum Actinomycetota; class Actinomycetes; order Streptosporangiales; family Thermomonosporaceae; genus Actinoallomurus; species Actinoallomurus vinaceus. Next base: position 75,785 of record NZ_BAABHK010000025.1, on the reverse strand, counting down.
CGTTGGCGACCGCCGTCGCGAGACCTGATGCTCCGCCTGAAGGTCCGCTACACGGCACCGTCACGACCTGCTGAGCACCGGCCGAGGATGGCGATGCCGCCGCCCCCGCCCCGATCAGCGTGGCAGCCGCTATGCTGCCAGCTGTTCTAGCGAATGAACCCATGAGGCTCCCCCCGAACAGAATGGACATTCCTCTTGTCGGTGATGAATTGTCTTCGCGGCACCGCCGACAGTAGAAGAGAAGCATTGCGCAGGCTATCACGCTGCTATAGACATCGGTTCTTTGGAATTCTTGAACATTTTTTACTGGTGTTTTTCCGCGTTCGCCGACGGTTGCTGCCGGCGAAATGACTTAGGCGGCGCGTTGCGATGGACGCCGCATCGGATGCCTTGGTGCGCGCAGCGGCTCTGTCGGGCCATATATGGTTCCAAGAAGCAATTTGCCTGGCCCGGAGAAATGGCATCGACCGCGACTTTCGGGACGGAAGGTTTGATGCCCCGGGCCGTCGAGCGGTCAGAGACGATCGGGCTCCCAGCGGAAACCGGCAGCAGCACCGGTGCGGTAGAGACGCGTGACGACGTCCTCGATGTCGGGTTCGCGCAGGGCGATGTCCTCGACGTCGTAGCGGGCGGCGACGCCGGCGACCACGGCGGCGGCGTTGCCGTCAGGCGGTATCGCCAGCCACTGCCGGGGGCCGTCCGTACGGATGAGCCGGGCGCCGTCGACCTCGATCGGCGCCTGCGGGTGGGCGAGGTCGACGACGAGGATCCGGTCGGCGTCGGCCGTGGCCCGCAGGCGCTCCAGCGAGCCGTCGTACGCCAGCCGGCCGTGGTCGATCACCATGACGCGGCGGCACAGGCGTTCGATGTCGCCCAGGTCGTGGGTGGTGAGCAGGATCGTCGTTCCCCGCTCGGCGCCCAGCCGGGACAGGAAGGCGCGGACCGTGGCCTTGCTGATGACGTCGAGGCCGATGGTCGGCTCGTCGAGGACCAGGATCTCCGGGTCGTGCACCAGCGCCGCGGCGAGGTCGCCGCACATCCGCTGCCCCAGGCTGAGCTGCCGGACCGGCGTGTCGAGGAACGCGCCGAGCTCGAGCACCTCGGTCAGCTCGGCCAGCCGGGTCCGGTGCGCGGCACGGTCGACGCGGTAGAGGTGACGGATGAGGGCGAGGCTGTCGCGCAGCGGCAGGTCCCACCACAGGGTGGTGCGCTGGCCGAACACCACGCCGATCCGCCGGGCCAGGGTCGTGCGCTGCCGCACCGGATCGAGGCCGGCGACGCGCACCCGTCCGGAGGACGGCGTGAGGATGCCGGTGAGCATCTTGATGGTCGTCGACTTCCCGGCGCCGTTCGGGCCGAGGTAGCCGACGAACTCCCCGGCGCCGACGGTGAACGAGATCCCGTCGACCGCGTCGACGTTCACCCGCGTGCGGCGGAGCCGCCCGGTGCGCCGCCGCACGGCGAACGTCTTGCGGACGTCCTCGACCTCCAGCATGTGGTCAGCTCCCCGTCGATCGGTAGCGCCGCAGGCCCGTACGCCAGGTGACGGCGGCCAGTACGGACAGCGCCGCCGCGACCAGCGGCGACGCGAAACGGAAGAACACCGGCAGGCCGAGCGGATCGGGCCGGCCGAGGATGTACAGCGCCGGCTGCCAGTTGACGAACGCCAGCGGCACGACCCAGGTCAGCCCGCGCAGGACGTCGCGGCCGAAGATGCTGAGCGGGTACTGGGCGAGGAACGCGCCGCCGTACGTGACCGAGTTCATCGCCTGCTTGCCGTCGACGACCGCGAACTGCCACGTCGCGGACAGCACCCACAGCGCGGCGAAGATCCAGTAGCCGCCGGCGAGCATCAGCGGGACCGTCGCGACGCGGCCCGGTGTCCAGGCCACGTCGAGCCGGGCGAGGGCGAGGACGAGCACCGCCCCCGTCGGCACGAGCTTGCCGATCCGGCGTGGGGAGAAGTCCTCGGTGGCGAGTTGCAGGAGCGGCCCGACCGGCCGGACCAGCAGCGTGTCCAGCGTGCCCTGGCGGATGTGCTCGCCGAGCCGGTCGGCCGAGCCGAACGTGAGATCCGCGAGCGCGAAGGAGACGCCCGCCGTGCCGTACAGGAACATCACCTCGGGCAGGGAGAACCCGCCGAGCCGGGACGTGTGCGCGAAGATGATCAGGATGGCGGCGAGGTCGAGCGACGTGACGACCGCCTGCGCGACGATCAGCATGACCATCGACGCCGGGTACTGCGCGGCCGCGCGCAGCCACGTGCCGGCGAGCAGAAGGTAGGTCCGTACCGCGTCAACCACCGTGGATCACCAGCCTCCGCCGGGCCGCCATGGTCAGCAGCCGCCCGGCGACGAGCAGCGCCACGGCCCACGCCGCCTGGAAGGCGTACGCCCCCAGATCGGCCCGCTTGCCGAGGAACACGTCTGCGGGCACCTGGACCAGCGCCGCCCACGGCAGGACACGGGCGACCGTGGCGAGCGGGCCGGGGAAGACCACCAGCGGGATGATCATGCCGGAGAAGAACATCGTGGTCACCAGCGAGATCGCCGTGACCCCACGGTCGTCGTGCACCCAGAAGACGGCCAGGGAGTACAGGTAGCGCAACGCGAAGCTCACCAGGACGGCCAGCAGGACCGCCACGGCGAAGGCGGCCCATCGGCCCGGGGACGGGGGCCACCGCAGCGAGAACACCAGACCGCCCGCGATCAGCGGGGGAGCGCCGCGCGAAAGAACCGCGAACGCCGCGCGCCCGAGGTCGTCGGCCAACCACCAGCCCTGCAGGTCGACCGGTCGGTGCAGATCGATCGAGACGTCACCGGTGCGGATGCGCTCGGTCAGGTCCAGGCTGCCGCCGAATATCCGCACCGGCTCGATCAGCCCCTGCGTGAGGAAGCTGAACGTCACCGCGTCGGCGACGTCGTACCCGCCGAGCGCCGGCCGGGCGTGCCAGACGGCGATCAGCACGAACGCCCGCAGGAAGCCGAAGACGGTGTTGGTGAACGTCGCGGAGAAGGCCGCCACCCGGTAGGTGCTGTAGCGCCGGAACGCGTACGCCGCGACCCAGGCGTACCGGAGCGGAGTGTGAAGAGAGGGGGCCGAGCGTGCCCGCACACCGGGACTCCGCAAGGCGACCTCCTCCTCACCGATCGTGGCCACCGTCGGGCGCGCGCGAACCGCCGGAACGCCGGGCGTAGACGGGCTCCCGCGGCCGGTTTCACACCGTACGGCGCGGGCGGCCGATCGGCCAGTGGATTACGGCCGCTTCGGCGCCCGCGCCGGCCTCCCGCGGACTCAGCCGGTTCCCAGGGCCTTGCGGAGGGTGCGGACGGCCTGCTCGACGGCGGCGGTCGCCGCGTTGGTCGTACGGATCGGGTTGAGCATCATGAAGTCGTGGATGATGCCGTTGTAGCGCACGCTGGTGGTCGGGACCCCCGCCTGGGTGAGCCGGCGCGCGTAGGCCTCGCCCTCGTCGCGCAGCACGTCGTTCTCGTCGACGATCACCAGGGCCGGCGGCAGGCCGGCGAGGTCCCCGAGTTCGGCGCGGAGCGGTGAGGCGGTGATCTCCGCCCGCTGCGCGGGATCGGTGGTGTAGGCGTCCCAGAACCAGGCCATGGAAGCGGCCGTCAGGAACGGGCCGTTCGCGAACTCCCGGTAGCTGCCGGTGTCCTGCGCGGCGTCGGTCACCGGGTAGTACAGCGACTGGTGCACGAAGGACACGTCGCCGCGCCGCTTGGCGAGGATGGTCAGCGCGGTGGCCATGTTGCCGCCGACCGAGTCGCCGGCGACGGCCAGGCGAGACATGTCGAGGCCCTCGTCGGCGCCGCTCCGGGTGATCCACTGCGCGGTGGCGTACGCCTGCTCGAGCGCGACCGGGTACCCCGCCTCGGGCGAACGGTCGTACTCGACGAAGACGATGGCGGCGCCGGCGCCGACGGCCAGTTCGCGGACCAGGCGGTCGTGGGTGCCGGCGTTGCCGAGGATCCATCCGCCGCCGTGGACGTAGAGGACGGCCGGCAGCGGACCGGCCGCCCCGGGCGGCTTGACGATCCGGACCCGCACGTCGCCGACCTCCGCCGGAACGGTGATCCACTTGTCGTCGACGCCGGGCTTGTCGATCGGTGCGGCCTGGATGTCGTCGAGGACCTTACGGGCGTCCTCCACGCCGAGTTCGTAAAGGAAAGGCGGCTTGGACGTGGCGTCCGCGAGCTGCTGCGCCGCCGCCTCGAGAACCGGTGTGCTCATGACACTGCTCCTTCGCCGGGTGAATGGTCCGTTCACCTCTGGAGCTACCCAGTGCGGCGCGGGTACTCGAACCGCGGGGCCACGAGCGGTGGCCGGGGACCCCGTGGGGTCCCCGGCCGGAGTGGGTCAGCCCTGCGGCAGGGCCGGCTTGCCGGGGGACCAGAGCCAGGTGTTGAAGAACCCGCTCAGGTCCTGCCCGGAGATCTTCTGCGCGAGCGCCGTGAACTGCTGGGTGGTGGCGTTGCCGTGCCGGTGCTCGGCCGCCCAGGTGCGCAGCGTCTTGAAGAACGCGTCATCGCCGATCTTCTCCCGCAGGAACTGCAGCACCATGGCGCCGCCGCTGTAGACGCGGTCATGGAACATGGTGTCGCGCTTCGGATCCGCGATCACGACGTTCCACCAGGTGTCGTTCGCCGCGTGGCCGTTGTAGATCGCCCGAGCCTGGTCGTGCAGCGTCGTGCCGCCGTGCTTCTCGTTCCAGTAGTAGTGCGAGAAGGTGGCGAAGCTCTCGTTGAGCCAGATGTTCTGCCAGGTCTTCACCGAGACGCTGTCACCGAACCACTGGTGCGCCAGCTCGTGCGCGATCGTGGTCGTGTTGCGGACGTCGGAGTACAGCGGCCGGGTCTGAGTCTCCAGGGAGAAGCCGATCGCCTTGCCGTTGTACGTCGCCAGGTCGGCGATCGCGCCGGTCGAGTCGAACGGGAACTTCCCGTACTGCTTGACCCACAGGTCGGTGGCCTCGCCCGTGGTGTCCCAGAAGAACTTCGTCGGGTCCGGGTGGTTCGGGTCACGGCCCTTGAGCTTCGGGTCCACGGCGATCGTCTCGGGGATGCCGCCGGGCGTCTTGCCGGTCTTGAACTCCCACTTGCCGATGTCGGCGGTGGCGAGGTAGGTCGCCATCGGCGCCTTCTCGTCCCAGACGAACGTGGTCTTGGACCCCTTCGTCTTGTTGGAGATCAGCCGGCCGTTCGCGATCACGCCGAGGTCCTTGGGCACCGTCACCTTGAAGGTGAAGGCGGCCTTGTCGGCCGGGTGGTCATTGCTCGGGAACCACGTGGACGCGGCGTTCGGCTCGTCGCCCATGAACGCCCCGTCATCGGTGTGGACGAAGCCGTACGGGGAGCCGAAGACGATCGGGGAGCCCACGATGGTCTGCGGGACGCCGCCGTACGTCACCGTGGCGGTGAAGCGCTTGTTCTTCCGGATGCCGCTCTTCGGGGTGATGACCAGTTCCTGGCCCTTGCGGGTGAACTTGGCCTTGTGCCCGTTGACGGTGACCTTCGTGACCGTCAGCTGCTGCAGGTCCAGGTCGAACCGGGACAGGTTCTGCGTGGCCCGCGCGGTCATCGTGACGACTCCGTCGAGGCGCTTGGTCGACGGGTTGTACTTCAGGTCGAGCCCGTAGTGCAGGGCGTCGTACCCGCCGTTGCCCTCGAGCGGGAAGTACGGGTCGCCGATTCCCGGTGCGCCGGGGGAGAAATGGGGCCGCGCCGCGGCGGACGCGGCGGGTGCGATGGCCGCCACGGAGGCGAGGGTCGCACCGACGGCCACCAGACGGGATGTTCTGCGCATGTGGGGGGTTTCCTCGTGCAGAAGATCAACTGGACCTTGCGACTCTGGCGTACGCGCGTGGGGATTGTCCAGAGTCGGGGCCAGAGGTGGCCTGTGTCGGGATTGGCTGGATTGGGCCGGAATAAACGCATGCGGTGGCCCCCGGAATCATCCGGGGGCCACCGCGTCGACCTTGAGCCAGGAGTTCTCAGTGGGCGATACCGGGGACCGGCGTGCCGACCTCGAGGTGTTTCTCAGTCGGCCGGGACGAACTGCTCCTCCTCGGTGGACCCCTTCAGCGCCACCGTGGAGGAATCCGGCGAGATCGCCGTGCTGACCCGGTCGAAGTAACCGGTGCCGACCTCGCGCTGGTGCTTGGTGGCCGTGTAGCCCTCCCGCTCGGCGGCGAACTCCGCCTCCTGCAGCTCGACGTAGGACGTCATGCCGTCCTCGGCGTAGCCCTTGGCGAGGTGGAACATCGAGTAGTTGAGCGAGTGGAAGCCGGCCAGCGTGATGAACTGGAACGTGTACCCCATGTGCCCGAGCTCGCGCTGGAACTTCGCGATCGTCGAGTCGTCGAGGTGCTTCTTCCAGTTGAACGACGGCGAGCAGTTGTAGGCCAGCATCTGGTCCGGGTACTCCGCCTTGATCGCCTCGGCGAAGTGGCGCGCCACGTCCAGGTCCGGCGTGCCGGTCTCCATCCAGAGCAGGTCGGAGTGCGGCGCGTACGCCAGCCCGCGGGCGATGCACGCCTCGATGCCGTTGCGCACCCGGTAGAAGCCCTCGGCGGTGCGCTGCCCGGTCGTGAACCGCCGGTCACGCTCGTCGACGTCGCTGGTCAGCAGCGTCGCGGCCTGGGCGTCGGTCCGCGCGATGATCAGTGACGGGACACCGGCGACGTCGGCGGCCAGACGGGCGCCGTTCAGTGTCTTGATGTGCTGGCCGGTCGGGATGAGCACCTTCCCGCCGAGGTGGCCGCACTTCTTCTCCGACGCCAGCTGGTCCTCCCAGTGCACACCCGCGGCACCGGCGGCGATCATCGCCTTCATCAGCTCGTAGGCGTTCAGCACACCGCCGAAGCCCGCCTCGGCGTCGGCGACGATCGGCGCCAGCCAGTGCGGGGCGGACTCGTCGCCCTCGGCCCAGGTGATCTGGTCGGCCCGCAGCAGCGCGTTGTTGATGCGGCGCACGACGGCGGGGACCGAGTTGGCCGGGTAGAGGCTCTGGTCCGGGTACGTGTGCCCGCTGAGGTTCGCGTCGGCCGCGACCTGCCAGCCGGACAGGTAGATCGCCTTGAGGCCCGCCCGCACCTGCTGGACGGCCTGGTTGCCGGTCAGCGCGCCCAGCGCGTTGATGTACTCCTCTTCACGCAGCAGCGTCCACAGGCGCTCCGCGCCGAGGCGGGCCAGCGTGTGCTCCTCCTGCACCGAGCCGCGCAGGCGGATGACGTCCTCGGCACTGTAGGTCCGCTCGACGCCGGCCCACCGCGGGTCGGTCTTCCACTGCCGCTGCAGCTCTTCGGCTGCTCCCTTGAGGCGACGGTCGCTCATGGATACTGCCCTCCTCTGTCGTCCCCTGGGTGCTTGTGTCCTACTCTCTGGCCGCTGGGGCGCTAAGTGAACTACTGGGTAACAAGAAGAACGGCGAAAGTTTCGCTACTATGAAGCTGTGACGGGCTTTCAAAAAGAAGAATCGCTGAACTTGACGAATGGTCTAGACCTCGTGACGTTCGGCCAGAGGCTGCGGCACCTTCGGCGCGCACGCGGCTACACCCTCTCTGAGCTGGGAGAACGCGTCGGCCGGGCGCCGTCCCAGCTCTCCCTGCTGGAGAACGGCCGGCGCGAGCCGAAGCTGTCCCTGCTCCAGGCACTCGCCACCGCCCTCGAGGTCCCCGTCGAGGAACTCCTCCGCAAACAGCCGCCGAACCGTCGCGCCCAGCTCGAGATCGCCCTCGAGGAGGCCCAGCGCGACCCTGTCTACCGCGCGCTCGGCCTGCCCCACCTCAAGGTCGGCAAGCGCGTGCCCAACGACGTCCTCGAACACCTCCTCGCGATGTACGAGGAGGTCAAGCGGGGCCGGACGAAGCCGACCGCCAGCCCGGAGGACGCCCGCAAGGCCAACGCCGAGCTGCGCCGCCAGATGCACGAACGCGGCAACTACTTCGGCGAGATCGAGCAGGTCGCCGCCAAGTCCCTGGAGGCCGCCGGCTACCGGGGCGGCGCGCTCTCGCAGGGCCTGCTGCTGTCGCTCGTCACCAACTTCGGCTTCACCCTGCGGTACGTCCAGGACCTGCCGCGCTCGGTCCGGTCCGTCACCGACCTGCGCAACCGCCGCATCTACCTCGAGCGCGAGCAGCTCGGCATGCACACGCCGCGGACGATCCTGCTGCAGACGCTCGGCCACATCGCCCTCGAGCACGCGGTGCCCAAGGACTTCGCCGACTTCCTCCGGCAGCGCGTCGAGGCCAACTACTACGCCGCCGCCACCCTCCTGCCCGAGCGGACCGTCGTGCCGTACCTCCAGGAGGCCAAGGCCGACCGCGAGCTGTCGATCGAGGACCTGTGCGACGTGTTCTCCGTCTCGTACGAGATGGCCGCGCACCGGTTCACCAACCTCGCCACGCACCACCTTGACCTGCCGGTGCACTTCACCAAGAACGACGAGAGCGGCACGATCTACAAGGCGTACGCCAACGACGGGCTGATCTTCCCGGCCGACGAGCACGGCGCCATCGAGGGCCAGCGGATGTGCCGCCAGTGGGCCGGGCGCCGGGTCTTCGCCGCCGACGACCGCTTCTCGGTCTACTACCAGTACACCGACACCCCCACCGGGACGTACTGGTGCCTGTCGCACATCGACCCGAGCCACGATCGGGACTTCGCCATCACCCTCGGCGTGCCGTACGAGCACTCCCGATGGTTCCGCGGCCGCGAGACGAATCGCCGCGTCCGGTCGGCCTGCCCGGACGGCGACTGCTGCCAGCGGCCCCCGGCCGAGCTGGCCCGTCGGTGGCAGGGCCACGTCTGGCCGTCCGCGCGCGCCCATTCGCACGTCCTGGCGGTCCTGCCGCCCGGCGCCTTCCCCGGAGTGGACGAGGCCGACGTGTACGGCTTCCTGGAGCAGCACGCCGAGACATGACGGCAGCGATAATCGACCAGAGAGGGGAGTGGTGAGCCGACGGGCGCGGTGAGCGACCGGAGTGGCGAGCGGCCGGCGACGGGCGCGGCGAGCGACCGGGGAGGCCGCCCCCACTATGTTTCCCCTGGCTGTGATGCCGGCGAAACGAGGGTGAAACCCTGGCAGGTGTCAATGGGCCGGAGTGCTGACGCAGGGAAGGGGACGATCAGGTGCTGCCCCAGGTACAGACGTGGCTGCGCAACCGCATGAGCTCCGCGGCGGACTGGCCGGTGGACCGGCTCCTGGCCGCCAAGGGCGAGACCACGGTGAGTGTCGTGCTGCCGGCCCGGAACGAACGCGAGACGGTCGGCGAGATCGTCGCGGCGATACGGCGGGACCTCGTCGAGCGCGCCCCGCTCGTCGACGAGATCCTCGTCATCGACTCCCGGTCCGTCGACGACACCGCCCAGGTCGCGGCCGCCGCCGGTGCCCGCGTCGTCGCCCAGGACGCCGTGCTCCCCGAGCTGCCGCCGCTGGCCGGCAAGGGCGAGGCGCTGTGGAAGTCGCTGCACGTCGCCCGGGGCGACGTCCTGGCGTTCGTGGACGCGGACCTGCGCAACTTCTCCACCTCCTTCGTCACCGGACTGCTCGGCCCCCTGCTCACCGACCCGTCCGTCGAGTACGTCAAGGCCTGCTACGACCGCCCGCTGAACACCGGTGGCGTCTCCGTTCCCGGCGGCGGCGGCCGGGTGACCGAGCTGGTCGCCCGACCGCTGATCAACATGCACTGGCCGCTGCTCGCCGGATTCGTCCAGCCCCTCGGCGGCGAGTACGCCGGCCGGCGCACGCTCCTCGAACGCGTGCCGTTCGTCACCGGGTACGGCGTCGAGCTCGGCCTGCTCGTCGACGTGCTGGAGGTCGCGGGCCTGGACGCGATGGCTCAGGTCGACCTCGGCACCCGCGAGCACAGCCACCAGTCGTCCGACGCGCTCGGCGGCATGGCCGGCCAGATCATGCAGACCGCCTGGTCACGCCTTGACCGGCAGGGCCGCATCGTCCCGCTCGAGCCGCCGTCGACCGTACTGACGCAGTTCCGCCGCGACGGCGACGGCCACCAGGTGCGGATCCGCGACGTCTCCGTCGGCGAACGCCCGCCGATGATCGAGGTCCACGCCTACAGCGACTCCGCCGCCTGACCAGCGGCCCGGCCCGGCGACCCGGCCGGGCCGGGCCGAAGGACGGTGAGCCGCAGAGACTCAGCCGGTCGACGGGGGTGCCAGGATCCCGCCGAAGGTCGGGTCCGGGTTGGCGCCCGTCTGCGCGGTCTTCTTGGTCGTGCCGCCCTTCGCGGCGGTACGCGCGGAGCCGCTGCCGTAGGCGTCCGGCGGCGGAGCCACCACGTCGTAGTGGGTCGTGGCCGCCGTCAGCCCCGACAGGTCGAGGCCGATCTTGCTGAGCGGGGCGCCGAGCGCGTTGAGCGGCTTGAGCAGCGTCTCGCACTGCTTCGGCGGGGCGCCGAGGGAGTACGCCAGGGAGCAGAGCCACATCGCGATGTTCTGCGACTGCATCAGGTTGAGCCGGGAGTGCAGCGTGCCGTCCTGGTAGTCGTACACCTGCATCGCGTTGGTGGCCGCCACGGGGGCCTTGTCCAGGAACTGCTGCAGCGCCTGCTTCTCCTTGACGAGGATGCCGGTCACCTGCGCGAGGCCCTGGACGTTCGCGGCGATCTGCGTCTTGTTCTCCTTGACGAACGCCGAGACCTCCTGCAGCGCCACCGTGAGGCTCTTCAGCGCCGCCGTTAGCTCGGTCCGCTCCGCGTTGAGCGTGCCGGAGACGGTCGCGAGGTTCTCCGAGAACGCCCGGATCTGCCGGTCGCTCGCGGCCATCGCCTGCGTGATCTTCGCGAGGTTGCGAACGGTCTGGCTGGCGTCGCCGCGGTTGTCGGCGAGGATCCGGCTGACCTCGGAGAGGTCCTGGAGGGTCTGCTTGAAGCTCTCGCCCTGCCCGTCGAGGGTCTGCGCGCTCGACTTCAGCAGCCGCGACAGCGCGCCGTTGGCGTTGGCGCCCTGCGGCCCGAGCGCCTTGGCCAGCTGGTTGACCGACTCGTTCGCGTCGTCCAGCTCGACCGGCACCGCCGTGCTCGACAGCGGCAGGGTGGCACCGTTCTTGAGGGCCGCCCCGCCCCGATAGACCGGTGTGAACTGGATGTACCGGTCGGCGACCAGCGACGGAACGATGATCACGGCCTGGGCGTTCGCGGGGATCTTGCGCTTGGCGTCGTACGCCATCGTGATCTCGACCATGTTGCCCTTGGGCGTCACGCGCGTGACCTTGCCGACCTTCACGCCGAGCACGCGGACCTCGGTGCCGCGGTAGACACCGGTGGCGCGTTCGAAGTAGGCGGTGACGTGCGTCTGTTCACCACTGGGCCAGAAGACGGCGACGAGCGCGGCGGCCAGGACGACGGCCAGGACGGCCGCGCCGAAGGCCAGCACGCGGGTGGGGCGGGCGTCCCGACGGCGGGGGGAACCGGGCAGACCCACTCAGACTCCCGTTCTGTCGGGCGACCAGGGCCACGGGGGCAGATCACGAAATAAGTTATCTCTTACCTCGCGCGGACGGTACCGCTTGTTACACCCTCGTGACTCTCATGGCACGAAGTCAATCTCTTCCTGGGCGTAATGTGACACTTACCACCCTGTTACCGTCGGTAGCACCCGGCCGCTAGAGTGAACGAGACAACGGGTCCAATAGCGTGCCCGCCGCCCTGGCCGGCCGTGAACGGAGGAAGCATGTCGGACGACGGCGTCCCGGCCTTCTCGCTCGAGCTCAGCGAGGACGTCCGGACGGTCCAGGAGTGGGTTCACGAGTTCGCCAGAGACGTCATCCGCCCCGCCGGCCAGGAGTGGGATGAACGGGAGGAGACCCCCTGGCCGATCCTCCAGGAGGCGGCCAAGATCGGGCTGTACTCCCTCGACTTCTTCGCCGGGCAGTGGATGGAGCCGTCCGGCCTCGGCATCCCGGTCGCGTTCGAGGAGCTCTTCTGGGGAGACGGCGGCATCGGCCTGTCCCTCGTCGGCTCCGGCCTGGCCGCCGTGTCCGTCGCCGCCACCGGCCTGCCCGAGCAGATCGGCGAGTGGATCCCGCAGATGTTCGGCACCGAGGACGACATCAAGCTCGGCGCGTTCTGCGCCTCCGAGCCCGACGCCGGCTCCGACGTCGGCTCGATCCGGACTCGCGCGGAGTACGACGAGGCCAAGGACGAGTGGGTCATCAACGGCACCAAGACCTGGGCGACGAACGGTGGCATCGCCAACGTCCACGTCGTCGTCGCCTCCGTCGACCCCGAGCTCGGCACCCGAGGCCAGGCCAACTTCATCGTGCCGCCCGGCACCCCCGGCCTGTCCCAGGGCCAGAAGTTCAAGAAGCACGGCATCCGCGCCTCCCACACCGCCGAGATCATCCTCGACAACGTCCGGGTCCCCGGCTCCTGCCTCGTCGGCGGCAAGGACCGACTCGACGAGCGGCTCGCCCGCGTCCGCGAGGGCAAGCGCGCCGCCGGCCAGGCCGCCCTGCGCACCTTCGAGGCCTCCCGCCCCACCGTCGGCGCCATGGCGGTCGGCATCGCCCGCGCGGCGTACGAATACGCCCTTGACTACGCCCGCGAGCGCGAGCAGTTCGGCAAGAAGATCGGTGACTTCCAGGCCGTCGCCTTCAAGCTCGCCGACATGAAGACCCAGATCGACGCCTCCCGCCTCCTCGTCTGGCGCGCCGCCTGGATGGCGCGCAACGGCAAGGAGTTCGCCAGCGCCGAAGGCTCGATGGCCAAACTCCACGCCGGCGAGACCGCCGTACGGGTCACCGAGGACGCCATCCAGATCCTCGGCGGCAACGGCTACACCCGCGACTACCCCGTCGAGCGCTGGCACCGCGACAGCAAGATCTTCACCATCTTCGAGGGCACGTCGGAGATCCAGCGCCTCGTCATCGGCCGTACGGTCACGGGCCTGCCGGTCCGGTAGCGTTTCCGCAGGTCAGAGCCGTGCATCGGCGCGATTTCAACCGGCATCCACTGCCGGGCGACCCATTGATCGCCGGCCTGCGGGATGCCGGTTATTCCTTGTTCGTTCCGGCGGCTTCCGAACCCTGTGATGACAATGTGATGACCGGTCGATGATCTGTATACGTGCTCCCGGGTTCGTTCGCGCGGTCATAGCAAGCCGCGTCGTTGGTCGGATTCCCCTCTGGAGGTTGATCGCTGTCGGTAGTGACCTCAACCTGCAGATGGGTTGTGGTCGGTCCGCCTCGGGCTGGTTCCCGATTGGCTTCCGATCCCAAACCACGCATCAGAGGAAGAAACACCGGGTCGAACGGCTAGTCCACGGTGGGGAGACAGCGATGGGCAGCTCCGTGAACGAACCAATGACCTCTACCGTGTCAATGTCGTCCCGATCAATAGCTGACCTGCGGCTTTTCGAGAAGCCTCAGGTCAGCGGCTATCAATGACATTCGTTGATGTCGGTTCAGGACGGTTCAGCGACCATGCGTGCTCCCGGTGCTCCCCGCTCCCGGAAGGAGCATGGGAGCACGGATAGGGAGCACTGTAGGAGCACTGTCAGGTCATGCCCGGGCCCGTTCGGTGGTCGGGGGAGCTGGCGGTACTCCGCTTCGGCGCTCGCGGCGTGCTCCCCGCGTACGCGGGGATGGTCCCCGGGTCTTGACCGAGGAGTACGGGCAAGAGATGTGCTCCCCGCGCATGCGGGGATGGTCCCTGTTCTGTGCTTTGACGATTTGCTTACCGCGATCGGCGAGGACTGATCCGGCGGCGCGACCGTGGAGCCAACCGGCGGGTGTGGGCCGGCACCCGGTAGATGCGGGGCTGGTCGGTGGCGGCTCACCTCAGGCGATCGGGTGGCCGTTCTCCGGCAGGGCGGGCGTGCGAGCGGCCATCGCCTTCAGGCACGCGGTGCTCCGGCGGGTCAGCAGCGGCGAGTTCACCTACGCGCTCAGGTTCGACGAACGCGTGCGAGGCCAGTTCCTCGGCAGGCAGCCGGGTCGCCGTAACGTCGCGGTTAGACAGCACCCCGCTGTCGTAGACGAGCATCGGCCTCTCGGTGTCAACGACGCTCGAATTCTGACCCCCTGGCGACGCCGGAACGGTGACCCCCTGGTGGTGTTGTTTGTCGTGGGTTGTTACTGATGGTCGTTGTTGGTCTGGGCTGCGGGGACGCGGCCCAGGTCGCGGTTCTTCAGGCGGTAGCTGTCTCCTTTCAGGCTGATGACCTCGGCGTGGTGGACGAGGCGGTCGATCATGGCGGCGGCCACGACGTCGTCGCCGAACACCTCGCCCCAGCGCCCGAACGGCTTGTTGCTGGTCACGATCAGCGAGGCGCGTTCGTAGCGGCTGGAGACCAGTTGGAAGAACAGGTTCGCTGCCTCGGGTTCGAATGGGATGTAGCCGACCTCATCGACGACCAGCACCGGGATGCGCGAGAGCTTGACCAGCTCGTCTTGCATGGCCAGGCGCTGGTCGTGGCGCAGCACGGCCAGGACGATCACCGTGATCCTCCCGGGCGGCAGGATCCGCCACCTGGACCGAATCGCCTTCAGGTGGCGTCGCAGTAGATCGGCGAGGTACTTGACGGTGCTCGTGGACAGCGGCAGACGGCACTGGTAATCAAGCGGGCAGGTGTCCTCGGCGCGTTCTTTGGATCTCGTCACACAGTTCCAACGGCCGCCGGGGGCACCCCGGTTACGCCCGCACCCCACCACTCCGGGCGCTGGCGTCCCTGGTCACAGGCAGGTGGTAAACCGGCCGTCGGGTAGTTTCCGCAGCCAGCCGCGATCGACGAGTCTGACCAGTCTCCCGCGCAGCGGTTCCAGCTTGGCCCGCACACTGACGTCGATTCCCAGCGCGTCACCGACCTGCCGGGCCATGACCGGTCCGGCGGCCTGCCGCACGGCGGCGAGAATGCGCTGGTAGTCCGGCGGGAGTGTGCTCTCCTCCACGCCTGACGTGCGGTGCGGGATCAGCATCACCGCTCGTCCGCCCACCTGCCCGGGCGCCGGCGTGACCGATGCCCGTTCGTTGGCGAGCTGTTCGCTCACCCGTTCAAGGACGCGTTCGGCGACGGCGAGTTCGTTCCGCTCGGCCCGTACCTCCGCCAACTGCTTGGCCAGCTGTTCTTCGAGTTCGTCCAGTTCCGCGCGCCGCGCGGCGGACAGTTCGGAGTATGTGGTCTGACCGCGGCGTAGGAACTCGCGGACTACCAGCGGCGTCCACCGACCACCCAGCGCGGCGAGGGTGATGTCAACAGGGCACCGCGGTTCGTGGCCAGGCGGAACGAGGGCGCTGTCCGGGCAGTCCGCCAGCGGGCCGTCCTGATCACCCGTCGGTGCGTGTCCAACGGTTTGGTGCGTCACGAAAACCGTGAGCCGTCGGTCGGCCGATGGGCGGGGCGGATCAGTTGCGCGTGCCGGCCGGTGGGCCGACGACGGTGGTGAGCTGGAGTTTGGTCTCGTCCTCACTGCCCGGCGCGGCGGTCATGATGACAATCTTGAGCTCCGTGTCGCCGTCGGTCAGGACATCGCAGTCCACCGTGACCGGGCCCACCGACGGGTGATCGACCCTCTTGTGGACCTCGCGGTTCGCGGTCACCTCTCCCGTCGCCCACAGCTCGGCGAACCTCTCGTTGCCTGCGTTCAGGTCGCGGACCAGCGCGGCCAGGCGGCTGTCCCGGGGGAAGCGGCCGGTGGCGCGGCGCAGATCGGAGACGAGGGCGGCGTCGGCGGTGTCGGGGTCCGTCTCGGTGACCGGCCACAGCGCGAGGGGGGTGTGATCGACGTCCACCGGGAACCTGTCGCGGGCGAAGTTGCGCATCCGCGGCGGCGAGGCCAAGGGGTCTCCCAGCAGGGCGGCCCACCCGTGGTTCCACCACACCAGTTGCCAGTCCGCCGCGAACACGGCCACCGGTACGTCTCCGAGGCGGACGAGCACTCGTTGCATACCGGGCGGGAGATGGTCGCAGATCGTGCCGTCCGCCGGCGGCACGATCTGGGCCAGCCGGTAGAGGTGGTCCCGCTCGGCGGTGGACAGCTGCAGGGCGCGCGCCAGGGACGCCACCACCGACGCCGAGGGTGTCGTGGCCCGCCCCTGCTCCAGGCGCACGACGTAGTCGACCGACACTCCGGCCAGGTCGGCCAGTTCCTCGCGCCGCAGCCCGACAGCCCGGCGCTTGCGGACGACCGGCAGCCCAGCGGCTGACGGGGGCAGCCGGTTCCGCCACGTGCGGATCATCGCGCCCAGTCCGGCCCCAGGGGGTGCTGCCGTCATGCTCTCCATCCTCCTACATCTCCGATCACATGCGGGGGCGCGAGGGTGGTACTGGTCTTCCCACCGTCGAAGCGTCCCTGGTCCGGCTCCCTCGTCAAGGCAACTATCGAAGGCATGACGATCACTTTCATCACCGGAGCCAACAAGGGCATCGGCCGCGAGACCGCCCGCCGCCTCATCGCGTGCGGTCACACCGTTCTCCTGGGAGCCCGCGACCGTGAGCGGGGTGAGGAGGCAGCCGCCGCGCTGGGCGCACGCTTCGTCCCCGTCGACGTGACCGACGACGCGTCCGTGGCCGCCGCCGCCGCGGACGTCGCCGAGCACGAGGGCAGGATCGATGTCCTGATCAACAACGCGGGGGTCCAGGGTCCCTTCGGTGATCCCGGCGACCTCACCGCCGCCGACGCCCGCGCCGTCCTCGACGTCAACGTCATCGGCGTGGTCCGCACCACCACCGCGTTCCTGCCGCTGCTGCGCCGTTCGGACGACCCCGTGATCATCAACGTCAGCAGCGGCATGGGCTCCCTCGCCTTCACGCACGACCCCGGCCGGTCCGAGTCGCACGTCGTCGTGCCGCTGTACGCCTCCTCGAAGGCGGCGCTGACGATGTTGACCACGCAGTACGCCAAAGGGCTCAAGGGCATTCGCGTCAACGCCGCCGACCCCGGCTACACCGCGACCGACATAAACGGTCACAGCGGCTCCCAGACCGTCACCGAGGGCACGGACGCGATCGTCGCCCTCGCCACCGAGGGGCCCGGTGCCGGCACCGGACGCTTCATCGACCGCCATGGCGAGATCGCCTGGTCCTGAGACCGGCGGTGCCGGGTCACCGGCCCTGAAGAACAGAACGGGCAGAACATCGAGACCGGTCCCGGACAGGAGAACCGCTGCCGCTACTGGCGTCGGCGGAACCTCCGGCCGAGGTGATCAGGACGTACGAGCCGGGGCCCGGCACGTCGAGACGGTAGCCGCCGTCGGGCCCGGTGACCGCGCGGTCCAGACGGCGTTCCACATCTCCGCCGCCTTCTTGGTGGTCGCCGCCCTCGTCGCCGCGTTTGTACTCAAGCAGAAGGGCTGGGAGAGCGTCGCCGAGGCAGATGCCGCCGTCGGGATGGCGGAAGGATGACGATGCTGCGGCAGCTCGGGTTCCTGACCGGAACTACTGCGCGACGCACTGGACTTGCGAGTGAGCACGGAGACCACCCGCGCCACCCACCTCCTGCGCGCCCTGCTCGTCCTGACGAATCTTGAAGTCAACCGCTGACAGACGATCTACTCCGGAGACTGCCGCCTCCGACCAGCGTGAGAACCTCGGGAGACCGTCACGCCAGCCCTTTGACCTGTGCCTTCAAGTTGGCGGAGGCTCACTGTTGGTTTGTCAGCGGCGCGGTCGTCTCGGTGATGCGCCCGCGCAAGCGCCGTATCACTCATCGCGTGGTGGTCCGCCGGGCCGCCCGGGCGAGGCGCCAGTCGGCGTTTTGACTTGGTCGGCGGTGTTCTCGGCTTTCTGTTGGCTGGGCGAGCTCATCTGCTCGGTGTTCTGCGGGTCGGGCGGGTGGAGTCTCAAGCGGCGTACGTCCCGGCTCAGAAGAGGGGCCAGGTTGGCGACGGCGAGGAGGATTCCACATCCCGTGAGCGTTGCGCGGACGCCGATCGCACCGGTGACGGGGGCGACCAGCAGGTATCCGACGGGCGCCAGGCAGATCTCGGCGATTCCGGCGTGGGCCGCGACGCGTCCTTGCTGGGCGGCGGGGATGTGCTGCTGGATCGCGGTCTGCCAGGCGATCGAGGCGATGCTGAGCCCACCGGCGGCCACGGCGACCGCCCCCATCACGACCGGCAACGGCGCACCGACGGCCATCAGGGGATCGGGCAGGGCGAGCGCGGCGCAGCCGAGGCAGTTGGCCCATCCGGCGTACCGCGGCCGCCACAGCAGGGAGACGATCGCGCCCAGGGCCATGCCGCAGCCCAGACTTTCCCTGTCAAGTTCAGCGTGTCGAGGCCGTCGGGGCGGTGGGCGACCACGGCTTGGAGCAAGGGTCGGGCTTCGCGCCAGACCTGAACAGCCCCCTGGACCTGCTCCCAGACGCTGTCGCGGTTCAGCGCAGGGTTGGCAGGAGGCGGCCGCGGGTGGTCAGCCTCCTGCCCCGGTGGGACAGGAACAGCGGCCGCTCGTCCAGCCAGGTGGTAAGCGGGTCGCGGAGGGCTTGGTGGATGGGGACTTCGCGGACCTTGCCGCCCTTGCCCCACACCCGCAGGACTCCTTTGCGGGCCGACATGCGCACGTTGGGGACGTCGAGGGCGACGCTGTCGCCGATGCGCAGCCCGGCGTAGAAGTGGAGCTTCGCGAGGAGCCGGTCGCGTGGGTGCGGCCAGGCTTCGATCGCCCGCAGCCAGCGGATCTGGGCGTTCTCGTCCAGTGCCCGGGGCGCGGTGCGGGGCAGGTCGTCGCGGCCGCCGTCCCCGAAGCCCTGCCGGTGGTCCTGGCCAGAATCACTGTCGGCGAAGTCGGCACTGTCCTGGCGCTCGGATACATTCACCACCTTGCTGGTGAATGCCGAGGATCATGCCCGTGGGCTGCCCGCCGGGATCGGCCTTATTGCTGGGTGAGTTGGTTGAGGGGGAGGTCGGGGTCGGCGAGTGCGCTGGGGTCGATGGGGTTCCAGGAGCGGATGAGTGTTTTGATCTGGTCGGTGACGTCCCAGATGTTGACGTTCATGCCGGCGAGGACCCGGTTGTCCTTGCACCAGAACGCGATGAACCGGCGGGCGGCCACGTCGCCGCGGAAGATGACTCGGTCGTAGCCGCCGGGTTGGACGTGGCCGACGTATTCCATGCCCAGGTCGTATTGGTCGGTGAAGAAGTAGGGCAACTCGTCATAGACGGCCTCACGGTCGAGCATCCTCGCGGCGGCGGTGGCGGGCTGGTTGAGGGCGTTGGCCCAATGCTCGACCCGGATGTGGCGGCCCAGGAACGGGTGGAAGGCGTTGGCGACGTCGCCTGCGGCGCTGATGTCGGGGTCGTTGGTGCGCAGGCCGGAGGCGACGACTATGCCGTTGTCGACCTGCAGTCCGGCCTGCTGGGCGAGCCCGGTGTTCGGGCGGATCCCTACGCCCACGACCACCGCATCGGCGTCGATGGTGGTGCCGCTGGCGAGCTGAACCCCGCTGGCCCTTCCGTTCTCGGTGACGATGGCGGTGGCCTGGGAGCCCAATCGCATATCGACGCCGTGCTCGCGGTGCAGACGGGTGAACACCTCGGCCACCTCCCAGCCGAGTACGCCCACCAGCGGCAGTTTCGCGGCCTCCACCACAGTGACCTCGACGCCCGCCTGGCGTGCGACGGCGGTGACCTCCAGGCCGATCCACCCACCACCGATCACCACCAGCTTTGAACAGGTGGCCAGTACCTCCTTGATGACCTCACAGTCCTCAAGCCGGCGCAGGTAGTGCACTCCGTCGGCGTTGGCGCCGGGCACGGGCAGCCGACGCGGCGAGGACCCGGTCGCCAGCAGCAGCTTCTCGTAACCGAGATGCGTGCCGTCGTTGAGGGCGATGTGGTGGTCGACGCGGTTGATGCCGATCACCGCTTGGCCGAGTCGGAGGTCGACGTCGTGATCGGCGTACCAGGCGTGGGGATGGACGAAGACCTGCCCGCGTTCGCTCTTGCCCGCGAGGTAGCCCTTGGACAGCGGAGGCCGCTCATACGGCCGATGCGGCTCGTCGCCGATCAGCACGATCCGGCCGTCGAAGCCCTGCACGCGTAGCGCTTCGGCTGCTTTGGCCCCGGCCAGACCGGCGCCGACGATCACGAACGTACGGGTAGATGTCACGGTGTAGTCCTTCCTGCCCGGGGCGGGCTGGTGTGCCCGCGCGACGACGGCGACCAACCTCACTGCGTGAGCAGTCCCATCCCTCCTGCGTGCCCGCCAGCGGGTGAGGTGAACGTCATGCCAGGGTCCCCAGTCCGAACCTATTTTAGAGGGCTATCATCATCTAAAATAGTAGGAGCGGGAAGGGGGTACCGGTGACCTATGTGATCGCGGAGCCGTGTGTGGATGTGCTGGACCGGGCCTGCGTGGAGGAGTGCCCGGTGGATTGCATCTACGAGGGCGGCCGTGCGCTGTACATCCACCCCGATGAGTGCGTGGACTGCGGGGCGTGCGAGCCGGTATGCCCGGTGGAGGCCATCTATTACGAGGACGACGTCCCGCAGCAGTGGTCGGCGTTCACCGCCGACAACGCCGCCTTTTTCACTGAGCCGCTCGCGGGCCGGGCCGAGCCGCTGGGCGCACCGGGCGGAGCAGCCAAGCTCGGCCGTCTGGGGGTGGACACGCCGTTGGTGGCCGGTCTGGAGGAGCAGGGATGAGCACTCAGGATCGTGCGCGCGCGCACGCGGTGCTGTCGGTGCCGGCTCGCCTTGACATCCTCGACCGTCTGCGGGCATCCCCGCATCCCTTGGACGCCCACGCGGTGGCCGCCGCCACCGGCTTGCACGTGACGACCGCACGTTCCCACCTGGACGCTCTCATCGAGGCGGGGATCGTCGTGTCACAACGGCAACCGCCCCAGGGGCGGGGACGGCCGCGCACACTGTATGCGCCGTCGTCTCGGGAGCGGGACGGCGGCCCGTACCAGGAACTGAGCGACCTGCTGGCTGCACACTTCGGCGACACGCCCGCCCAGCGGACGCGCCGCGCTCAGCGGGCCGGACGCGACTGGGCGGCCCGGCGGCTGGAAGCGGCGTCGGAGGGGAGTCATTCGGCCGCCGAAGCGCGGCAGGTGGTGGCCGGCCTGTTCACCGAGATGGGTTTCGACCCCGAACCGGCCCCCACCGGGCGCCTTTTGTTGCATGACTGCCCGTTCCGGGACACCGCCCGCGCCCACCCAGAAGTGGTGTGCGCGGCTCATCAGGGGCTGCTCGCCGGCCTGCTGGCTCGCCTGAACCCCGCCGCGCCCGTCCCCGTCCTTGAACCGTTCGTCCGCCCCGATCTGTGCGCCGTCGACTTCGGCGACGCAGCGTCCGAACCGGAGGTGGGCTGAATGGCGCATCTGGCGGCGGCGGTGGTGGTGTTGATCTGGGCCGGGATGGTGGCCGCCATCTCCTTCCTCGAAGCGCCGCTGAAGTTCCGGGCGCCGGGCATCACCGTGTGCTTGGGGCTGGGGATCGGACGGCTGGTGTTCCGGGCGCTGAATCTCGCCGAGACCGCCTTCGTGGTCATCCTCGTCATCGCACTGGCCGCAGGGCACCCGACCGGCCGGATATGGGTTCCGGCGGCCATCGTGTGGGCCTGCCTGTTCATCCAGGTGGGCGCGCTTAGTGACCGGCTGGACCAGCGGGCCGCCACCATCATCGCCGGGGGCCAGGTCGCGCCGTCTCTCCTGCACCTCGGTTACATCGCCCTCGAAGTGATCAAGATCATCGCTCTGCTCGCCGTCGGCGTGCTATCGCTGGCCTGATGCCAACAGCAGGTGACCATGCATACCGGCGTCATCCAGATCCCACGCGACCCGATCGGACGGATCATGCCGTTGTTGATCGGCCCACCCGGCGGCCGTGCGCATCGAGGTGCCCGTCGAAGAACGGGCCGAGGTGGAAAACGCCAGCCGGGGGGGTAGTCACGCTTTTGACGGGTTTTCCCGCCTGGCTGCCTCGATGACCTGAAACGTCCCCCGCAAGGAGAGGACTCATGGCCACGACCGGTACGCAGGCGCCGGAGGCGGCGACCAGGTCGGCGCGACGCGGGCACATCCTGGTGTCCTGGCTGACCAGTACCGACCACAAGGTCATCGGCTACCTGTACCTGATCACCTCCTTCAGTTTCTTCCTGTTCGGCGGGGTGCTGGCGCTGATCATGCGCGCCCAGCTGGCCCAGCCCGGCCAGCACCTGGTCTCAAGCGAGCAGTACAACCAACTGTTCACCATGCATGGCACGATCATGCTGCTGCTGTTCGCGACCCCGCTGTTCATCGGCTTCGGCAACGTGATCATGCCGCTGCAGATCGGCGCTCCTGACGTGGCGTTCCCGCGCCTGAACATGCTCAGCTACTTCTTCTTCACCTTCGGCGGGCTGATCACCATCAGCGGATTCCTCACCCCGGGCGGAGCAGCCGGCTTCGGCTGGTTCGCCTACACCCCGCTGTCGGACGCCGTGCGCTCCCCAGGCATAGGCGGCGACCTGTGGATCATGGGCCTGACCTTGTCCGGGCTCGGCACGATCTTGGGGGCGGTGAACTTCATCACCACCATCTTCTGCATGCGGGCACCGGGCATGACGATGTTCCGGATGCCGATCTTCACCTGGAACGTGCTGTTCACCAGCATGCTCGTGCTGATGGCCTTCCCCGTGCTGGCCGCCGCACTGCTCGTCTTGGAAGCCGACCGCAAACTCGGCGCGCACGTCTTCGACGCCGCCAACGGCGGCGCGATGCTGTGGCAGCACCTGTTCTGGTTCTTCGGCCACCCCGAGGTCTACATCATCGCGATCCCGTTCTTCGGAATCATCACCGAGGTCATCCCCGTGTTCAGCCGCAAACCACTCTTCGGCTACATCGGGATGGTCGGCGCGACCATCGCCATCGCCGGGCTGTCGATGAGCGTGTGGGCCCACCACATGTTCGCGACCGGCCAGGTCCTGCTGCCGTTCTTCTCCTTCATGTCCTTCCTCATCGCCATCCCCACCGGCATCAAATTCTTCAACTGGGCCGGATCCATGTGGCGCGGGCAACTCACCTTCGAAACCCCGATGCTGTTCGCGATCGGATTCCTCATCACCTTCTTGTTCGGTGGTCTCACCGGTGTCATCCTGGCCTCACCCCCACTGGACTTCCATGTCACCGACTCCTACTTCGTCGTCGCCCACTTCCACTACGTCGTCTTCGGCACCGTGGTGTTCGCGATGTTCGCCGGCTTTTACTTCTGGTGGCCGAAGATGACCGGGAAGATGCTCAACGAGACCTGGGGGAAAATCCACTTCTGGCTCACCTTCATCGGGTTCCACACCACCTTCCTGGTCCAGCACTGGCTCGGCGCCGGCGGCATGCAACGGCGTATCCCCGACTACGCAACCGAATTCACAGGCCTCAACGTCGTCTCCTCCATCGGATCGATCATCCTGGCCCTGTCCACGCTGGCCTTCCTCTGGAACGTCTTCACCAGCCGCCACGCAGCCCACGTCACCGCCGACGATCCCTGGGGACACGCCAACTCCCTGGAATGGGCCACCACCTGCCCCCCACCACGCCACAACTTCACCGCCATTCCCCGCATCCGCTCCGAACGCCCCGCCTTCGACCTCCACCACCCCTACGCGGGAACCAGAGGCACACCGCAGGCACCCGCGGAACGCAAGGACCCCACCTGAGCCCGCATGCGGCGGGCCGCGTCCGTATGCGCGCGCCGGCCAGCACCTGCGTTTGCCAAATGGGCCCGCGGCCCACAGGCTGAAATGGATCGCTATTGTGCGGCGGGATCCAGTGCCCCGGCGGCGTGGCCCCAAGACAGCGGCGTGCTTGCCCTGACGGAACCCTCAGGAACGTGACCGGCGGAGCTCCTCTCCGCCGCGAAGCGGGAAGGAGGGGCATACCATGAGCGACCCATTGGCCGCGCTCAGTGCCCGCGGGGTTTCGATCTGGCTCGATGATCTGAGCCGGGAACGGCTGGTATCGGGCAGTCTCGCTGACCTGGTCGCCGACAAACACGTGGTGGGAGTGACGACCAACCCCACCATCTTCGCCAAGGCCATCACAGCGGGCGATGCCTACAACCCGCAGTTGCACGACCTGTCCGTCCGGGGAGTCGAGGCCGAGGAGGCGCTGCGGGCGCTGACCACGTTCGACGTCCGCGCCGCCTGCGACGTGCTGCGGCCGGTCCACGACGCCACAAACGGAGTGGACGGGCGCGTTTCGATCGAGGTCGACCCACGCCTCGCCCATGACCCCGAGGCGACCATCGCCGAGGCACGGGCCCTGTGGTGGCTGGTCGACCGGCCAAATCTGTTCATCAAGATCCCGGCCGTCCGTCAAGGGCTGCCGGCGATCGCCGCGTGCCTGGCGGAGGGAATCAGCATCAACGTCACGTTGATCTTCTCTCTGTCCCGCTACGACGCGGTCATCGATGCCTTCCTCGACGGGATGGAACGCGCCCGGCAGGCCGGCCATGACCTGTCTTCGCTCGGGTCGGTGGCTTCGTTCTTCGTCTCCCGCCTCGACGCCGAGGTCGATGCGCGACTGGACAAGATCGGGACGGCGGAGGCTGCCGAGTTGCGCGGCCGGGCCGCGCTCGCCAATGCCCGACTCGCCTATCAGCACTACGAGCAGGTGTTCTCCTCGCGACGCTGGGAAGCGTTGCGCGATGCTGGTGCTCGCCCGCAGCGGCCGCTGTGGGCATCGACGTCGACCAAGGACCCGGCCTCCCCCGACACCCGTTACGTGGTCGGCCTGGTCACGGCCGGTGTGGTCAACACCATGCCCGAGGCCACCTTGCGTGCGGTCGGTGACCACGGTCAGGTGCCCACCGACTCGGTGCGCGGCCACTACGCCGAAGAACAGCAGGTGCTGAACCGGCTGCAGGCCCTTGGCATCGACTACGACGACGTGGTGCAAAAACTCGAGGACGAGGGCGTGGCCGCGTTCGAGGCGAGTTGGGACCGGCTCCGCGAACAGCTGTCCGCCACCCTGCGCGCACAGCCCGCGGGACAGCACAGGAGTTGACCACGGCCTCGGACACGACGCGCCTGATCGTCGGAGCGAACCCGGCGGGGCCGGGGCCACGCAGCCCCTGCCGCGAGGAGTGTCGACGAGGGCAGGATCGTGCTGGTCGGCGAGGACAACACCCTCAAACCAGCGGCGCCCACCGGCGCCGCTCAGACCCTGCTGCGCCGTTCCGCGGGCCGGGTAGCGTGGGAAGCAGGACCAGGAAGCAGGACATGAAGCCCTCATACCGCGATCGAAGGCGGAAGGGTCCTTATGACGCATCCACAACAAGCGCCCTCCGGTCCACGCAGTGCGCTGCTTCCGGCGGATGCGGAGCCGGCCGGTAGCGGAACGGATACGCGCGGGCCGCGGCTGGCCTCGGTCGTGGTGTTCGTCCACGACCTCGACGACTCGGTGGACTTCTACCGGGAGCTGCTGAGAATGGAGGTCACGGTCCGCACCACCAGTGCCGCGTTGCTCGTGGGCCGGAACGGTTTCCAGGTGTACGTACGCACTGTGGGCCCGAGGGCCGCCCACCCGGTAGGCCACGTCGGCGCGCAGTACGTGATCTGGACGGCGGACGGCCCGGAGGATTTCCAGCGGTGCGAGCGCGTGCTCAAAGCCCGGTCCGACCATGTGTACACCAGCCACGGCGAGGGCTTCACCGTCATCGAGGGCCGGGATCCCAGCGGCCTGCCGGTACTGGTGGCCTATCCGGGGCCGGACGAAGTGGCGCGGCTGGAGATCATCGCTCGTTACTACGCGTGATGCCGCAAGAAGCGGAGTACTCAGCTCACGAGGAGGCCCCTCCATGACACGCAAGAAGACGGTGCACGTCCGAAGGGTCTACGAGGCTCCAGAGCAGGCCGACGGCACCAGAGTGCTGGTCGACCGGATCTGGCCCCGGGGAATGACCAAGGACAAGGCCCACCTCGACGAGTGGTGCAAGCAGGTCGCACCGTCCACGGAACTGCGCAAGTGGTACAGCCACGACCCCGAGCGTTTCGCGGAATTCAGCCGCCGCTACCGGACCGAACTCAACGATCCCCAGCACGCAGACGCACTGGCGCACCTGCGTGACCTCGCCAAGGAACGGACCCTGACACTACTCACCGCAACCAAGCATCCCGAGATCAGCGAAGCCGAGGTGCTCGCTGAGCTGCTCCGGGACTGACGCGAGCATTCGTCCCGCCTTGAGGCTGCTATGAACGATCAATCACC
This sequence comes from Actinoallomurus vinaceus, assembly GCF_039542055.1. Classification (NCBI taxonomy): domain Bacteria; kingdom Bacillati; phylum Actinomycetota; class Actinomycetes; order Streptosporangiales; family Thermomonosporaceae; genus Actinoallomurus; species Actinoallomurus vinaceus. The sequence continues at coordinate 49,622 of NZ_BAABHK010000025.1, read as the reverse complement.
ACAGATAAACGGTCCCCCACCGGTCACAGGGCTGGTCGGTGAACGGCTCGTACCCATCACGGACGAGGCCGAGTGGGCGGCCGTGTCTCCGCGGCAGATCACCCCCGAAGAATGGCAGCGGTTCGAGGACTACCTGAAGGAGATCTTCGAGGCGCTGGGCCTAGCCATCGGGTCAGCGGCAACGGCCGACACCCCCCGCCGGTTCCTGCGCGCCCTCTTCGACGCCACCAGCGGGTATGAAGGCGACGAGAAGCTGGTCACCGCCTTCGAGACCGAATGCCATGGCGGTCCGGACTGCCAGATCAGTCAGATCGTCGAAGGGCCGATCCCGTTCTTCTCCCTGTGCGAGCACCACAGCCTGCCCTTCTTCGGCAAGGCATATGTCGGCTACATCGCGCACGAACACGTCCTCGGACTGTCCAAACTGACCAGGCTGGTGCGCCTGTTCGCCCGCCGGTTCTCGATGCAGGAACGCATCGGCCGCCAGCTCGCCGAATCATTGCAACAGATCCTTCAACCCCACGGCGTCGCGATCCACTTGGAAGCGGTGCATCTGTGCACGCAGATGCGCGGAGTACGGGAAATCGAATCCAGCACCCGCACCACCCACTGGCGGGGCACCTACGACGAGGACCCGCACCTGCGTGCCGCATTCTTCACGCTGTGCGGCCAGCGGGGCCTGGCCGGACATGGCTGAGGACACCGCCGCGCATCCCGCCAGCGCAACACCGCCAGACTCACTGGAGCCGCTGGAGCTGCTGTACGAAGAGGCCGGGCAGCCCCGCTTCACCCTGCCGCCGACGCTCGCCACGGCCTACAACGGGGACCTGGGCTTCACCACGCCTTGCGTGTACGCGAACTTCGTCACCTCCATCGACGGAGTGGTCGCCCTCGGTCCCGAATACCCCTCCTCCGGCTCGGCGATCAGCGGGCATGAACCCGCCGACCGCCTCGTCATGGGACTGCTACGCGCATGCGCCGACGCCGTACTCATCGGGGCCGGCACGCTCCGAGCCACGCCCCGCCACCGGTGGACACCCGACCACGTCTGTCCGCAAGCCGCCCCCGACTTCGCCGAGCTACGACAGAACCTGGGACGCGCCACACAACCGGAACTGGTCGTGGTCACCGCGAGCGGCGACGTGCCCACCATGCACCCAGCCCTGCAGTCGGGCGCGCTCGTGGCCACCACAGCCGACGGCGCCCACCGCCTGAACGGACACCTGCCAGCAGTATGCAAGATACTCACCGCGGCCGAAGGACCCACCGTCCGTATGGTTGACGTCCTCGCGGCTCTGCACGCCCACGGACACACCGCAGTGCTCACCGAGGGCGGGCCGCACCTCATCGGCCACCTGCTCGGTGAGGACCTGCTCGATGAACTGTTCCTCACCACATCCCCGGTGCTCGCCGGCCGGGCCGGCACAACCCGACCCGGGCTGATCGCCGGGCTCGAACTCCTGCCGAACCGGCCAGCGTGGACAGACCTGATCAGCGCACGGCGACGCGATTCCTACCTTTTCCTCCGCTACCGACTTCGGCCCCCACGTGCGCATGTTCGCCCGCAAACAGCGTTGGTCAGTTGACGCGAGCGATGCGCCCGTCATTCGGGCCCAGGTCGCCACCACCAAACCCGACCCCCCAAGGAAACCTCGCCCTGATCAAGCAGGCCCTGATCCGCACCTACCTGCACATCGGCCCCGGCGCCGAACCCCCAACCGACTTCAAACGCTGGCAGACCGGCACGCGATCCAGAGTGAAATGTGAGACCGCCACCTTCCTCCTAACGCCTACCAGCAGATACGCCGCAGGTGGGGGGCTGTACGGTCAACGGCTCTGTCGCTATTAACTGGACACACCCGCAGGTCCACCTGCCGGCTCAGGTGGCGGGGTCGGGTCGAAGTTGGGTCGGGAGCGCTCGGACCCGAGTGCCGGGTTCGGTGAGCTCAGCGCGTAGCTGCTGGTTCTCCAGAGTGAGCTGGTTGACGGTCCGGACGAGGTGCAAGACGTCTGCCCGGAGTTGGGCGAGTTCTTCGGCGTCTTGGGCCCGCAGCTTCTTGAGCTTGGCGAACTGCTGACGCAGGCGGGCTTCGCTATCGGGCATCTGACCGCGGGCGCGGACCTTGTCGTAGAACTCGTTCTTCAGGTCGAGGTGGCGTTGGGTGAGGGCGTTGCGTGGGACGTCGGCCTCGTGAGCGAGCGCGACGATCGTCAACCCGCCGGTGGAGCGCTGGGGCGTCCCAGCCAGGATGCGATCCATCGCTGCGCGGATACGGTCGCGTTCGTCGGGCGCGGGACTCATCAATCGGCTTCCTGCAGGTGGAGGCGAGTGCGGTCGTGCTCATGCGCGAGATGCCGGAGACGGGCGGCGCTGGCCTGCAGACGGCTGCCCACGGGGCCGGGGAGACGCCGTGCTTGACCTTCCATGGCGGCGGCGCGGTGGCGGAGCTGATCAGCGTGCCTGTCGGTGCGCGCGATGTTCGCGCACGAGCTGACACACCGGTCGAGGTGGGGAGACTCCGTCACACCGTCGCGGTGGCACAGGGCGCGATCACGTTGGTAGACACACATCAGCAGGGTGTTGGGGTTGTCGTAGACCGCCAAGGTCAGGGTTGTTGAGGATCGTCCTGGCGGTGCGCAGAGTGATGACGACACCGCAGAACCGGGGTGCGGTCGCTGCGGCGTTGAGGGCGCGGCGTGCGGAGACGCCGACGCCGTCCGCCAGGTCGGCGTGCAGGTCGGTGACGGTGTCGACGGTGGCGCGAGCTGTTTCGATGTCCAGCAGGTCGCCGAGGCCGTCGCGGCTGCGTGAGGCGTAGGCGCCGCTCACGGTGGTTCTCAGGTGGCCGTACTGGATGGCCAGTGCCACCAGCCCGCCGGGTCGGCGCGCGATATGCCAGGCCAGAGTGCGACGGAATCGCCGAGTGCCGATGCGGCCATGTGGGTCGGCCGGCACGAACTCGTGGAAACGGTCAAGGACGGCCGCCTCAGTGTTCACCCAGGTGACGAAGTCCTCGATGCGGTTGCCCATGGTGTCGAGCGCGATGGCCTTGCCGGCCCGGTAGCGGCCTCGGTTGCTGACCAGATCGTGGGCCAGGTTGTCGAAGAGGAGATGACCAGGTGAGACAAAGCGTTCCAGGGTTCGGATGGCATTTACCACGGGGGCGATGGCGACCCACGGCACCTCACGGAGCACTCCGGAGGACAGATGATTGCCGTCGTCATCGCGGGCGGTCTTGTAGACATGGCCATGGATGAGGTGTCGGGGGGTGAGCCCGTCCTCGCCGGGTTCGGGGTCGGGGCAGCAGCCGCTGCGCAGGCCCAGAACCTCACCGGGCCGCATCCCGGTGAGATAAGCGATGACGATGAAACAGGCCGTGCCCAGGTGCCGCATCAGCGGGCCGGCTTCGTTGAAGTCGATCGCGGTGCGCCATGGCCTGCCATCGATGGCTCCGGTGATGCGGATCTGCAGCGGGCAGTGCCCGGGCCAGGGCGGCGACGGACGGCCTCCCTCCAGGCGGGCCGCCGACGGGCCAGTTCGTGGACGTGCTGGGCCGGGGCGCCCAGGCTTCCGGCTAGATACTGGGCGGCCAGTCGGGGAATGCCCGACCTCACCACGGTCGGGACAGGCTGATTCGTAGTAACGAGCCGGTCGATGTGCGCCCGGACCGCTTCCCGGGACGCGGGAGACCCGATGGTATTGCCAGCCGCTTCGATGAGCCGGGTCCGCTCTGCCCAGGCTGCGAAGATGTCGTCGGCAAAGTCCTCGATCATGCGTATCGCCCAGATCAGCAGCGGCCCCATCGTCTGGGCGGCGAGCGCTTCGGTGAGGTTCTCCCCGCCCGCGCGGGTTGCCGGCGGCAGGTAGTCGTCAACGCCGCTTTCCCAGGGCGGCCTGCCGATGCCCCTGGGTCGGCCGCTCAGCGCGTCAAACACCCACAGCCGGGTCACCGACGTCAGGTTCATGTGCACGCTGTCGCGGGCGGTCCCCGGTCACGCAGGAAGGCCCCGTACTCCTCCAACGTTTCGGTGGCGCAGTCGGCCAGCGTGTCGATGCCACGCCGTTCCAGCCAGACCGCCAGGTCCCGCCACGCCATCACTGTGCGATACAGGCAGCGGGCGCCGACGCGAGAGCGCCAGGTGGTGGCGCGGCCGCGGAGAAAGCTCCCCGGCAATTCACTGTTGATCATTATCCAGGCGGCCAGGCGGAGCTCTTCCCGAAGACCGGAGGGAAAGCCAGACCAGGAGATCGGGGACACATCCGCGCTGGGGTTGTCATTGATCGCCGACAGTGGCCACCGGTCGTCGCTAAAGCGGATGACGGGACCGCGGTATCCCGCAGTGAGGTGCTGGCGCGGGAAGACCGGGGTGTCCGGGCCCGGCCGCCCAACACCCAGGTCAGGAGCGACGGTCATGCGTCCAGCGCTCCCGTCAGCAGACCGCCGACCAGCGCCCGGTCGACGTCAGTCACTCTGCTCAGCGCCTGGGCCCATGTGGCCGGTCCCAGGCGTTCACGTAGATCTTCCAGGCGGGTGTGGGCGTCTGCCCAGTCGGACTGCCACAACCGTGGGCTCATCGCCGAGCGGAGATTTCCCAGGGCGTGGTGCAGGTGAGCCAGGCGAGAATGGTGGCCGGGATGGATGTGGGCGTTGGTGCAGCCCAAGCACATCAGGAACGAGGCCCCGCAGCCGCCGCCAGGGGCGGGGAAGGGGCCGTGGTCGGGGTCGGTGCAGTCCGCGGTCGCCGTCGGCACGTCGCCGGGGTCGGCTTGGTCCCGCAGCTGTGCGACCAGCACGGCCTGCTGAGCGTGCCGCAGAGCCGATTCGGCGCCGTCGGCGAGCAGGGGAACGGTTGCGCGCTGCGTCTGAGGGTCGGACAGCACGTAGACACGGTCGTGGGTGTCTTGGGTGTTCTGCAGCGGCTCACCACGTACCACCTGAACGGTGCGTCGTCCCCGCCGAAACGGTGATCCGCCTGCGCCGTTGACCCGGCCCCAGCCCGTCAACGTCTGACCGGAGATTCCCATGCGCAACAAGGGTCCCACACCATTGTCCTGGCCTTGGTGCGGCATGGTGGTGCGCCAGACGAGAAGGCGATCGGTGCCCGGGGCCAGGTCCTCCACGATCGCCCGGGCGAACCGAGTGGCCCGCAGCGACTGGGTGATCAGCCGGCCACCCGAACCGGCCCCATGGTCAGTGACGTTGCGGGTCTCGTGGTGGCGGCCGCTTCCCCGCCTGCGCTTGACCAGCTCAAGTCGGTAGGTCGGTTCATCAGGGTCGGCATCGGGCGTCGCCCGCGGAACCGCCAGCGTGTCGATCACTGACAGGTTCCACCCGAATTCCGCCATCAACAGCACGCCCAGCGCTACTGCCTCATCGCGGGAGAGAAAAAGCCGCTGCCAAGTGCACGCGCCCGATTCGCCCCCCAACGCCCTCAGGTATCGGTAGCGCACCCGTCGGGTTCCGTTGTGCGCGCGGGGGTAGGACGGGACGTCGGCGGTGCGGGCCAGGCACTCCAACGCCTCCCCGACCAGCCACTCGCGGCTGCCCTCCTCAAACGCCCCGCCCCGCCACCGCTCCAGGTGCGCTGCATTGTCTTCGATACGCAACACAGCGCTACGGAACATCCGCCGAGCGGCCACCTTGATCTGGTCGAAGTCGCCGGCCTGATACGACTCCTCAACGCGGCGGGGCCGCACCATGCGCCGTGCCATGACTTCAGCGGCCGACCTCGACAGGTGCTCGTCGTTCAACAACAGCGCGGCCACGCGCGTCACCTGCTGCTGACCGCCGACCGTGGCGGGACGGCTGATCCTCCAAGCGTCCCAGATCGCCGCGGTGATCTGCGCAACCTCCGTCGGGGGTGCGGGAAGGCCGGCCAGCCAGCTGGCGAACGAGCGCACCGGCAGCCAGTAGCCCTCACTGGTCCGGTGACTGGCCCACCCGTTCGAGGAGCAGCGCGCCGCGAACACGCGGGCCAGTGACCGTTGCAGCCCCTCGGCAACCGGCAGCTGCGCAAAGTCGTAGCAGGCCACCCGGCCACGGTGATCGCGGTGGTCAACCACCAGGCCGCCGACCAGCACCGGTGGGCGGCGATGCGGCGTCGGTGGCCGCGCAGCCCGCCGGCCGCGGCCGCTCACGTCTCCACCGCCCGCCGGGTGACCCGCATCCGCGCATCGATGTCCTGGATGCCTTCACTCTCCCGAGCCACCCGGGCAAACAGCAGGTCCATCATCCCTTCGCCCGCCGCCCCGTCGCCGACCTCCGGGGCGGGGCGCTGGCCAGCAGCGACCGCAGCTGCAGGTCCGCCACCGGGGCCAGGTAGATGTTGCGTGTCGTCTCGATCGAAGAGTGCCCCAGCAGATCCTGCACCATCCGCCACGGATCCCGGGCCTGCCCGCCGCGGACGCCCCGGATGAGTCCGAGTGCCGATCCTCCTGCCAGAACCTCGCCTACACCGACCGGGACATCAACCAGATGACAACGCACGTCACCGCGCTGGAGCGCGCGGCCACCGACCCGTTGACGCCCCGGCCCCTCCGCGACCGAGCCGCCGCCCAGGCCACCCAGCGGCGAACCATCATCGCCCGCCACGAAGCCTCCCGACCGGGAAAGTGACATGACCCGATCACCCCGTGACCGCGAGGCCGAGCGCACCGCTATCCGGGCCGCCGCCGACCGGCTCCTCGCCGGCACACCCCTACGGTCGGCCAGCGGCAAGCTCACCGTCAGCGAGCTGATCACCGAGTCCGGAATCCGCCGAGACGTCATCTACGCCGACCACAAGGACCTGGTGGAAGAGTTCCAAGCTCGCGTCAAGGCCCGACGCAACGTCCCCACCGCGATGCAGGACCTCGCCGAACAAAACACGACCCTGAAGACCGAGCTCGCTGCGGCCAGGAAGGAACTCGACGCCGAACGATGCGCATCGGCGACGCTCCGCAAGGTCATCGCTGAACTTTCCCTCGAACTCCAACAAACCACCGATGAACTGGCCGCAGCCTCCGGCGTGAGCCGCATTCCCCGCACTGGAAGGCGTCACTGAACGCCTTCCAGATCGCCTTCGAAGGCCGGCTCACCCCAGCGACCCACTGACCAGTCCAACAATCAAGATCATCCGATAAGTGGACAGTTCACCGCCCGCAGATTCGGAACGACAACAGCCACTTATGCGGTCCTCGGGCGGCGACGGTCTCGATCCTCTGCCTCGTCCGACGCAACCGCGGGGGTGGCATTCTTCGGGCCGCGGAGGGCGATGTAGACGAGCAGTACGCCCATGACGGCGACGCCTGCCCACATGGCCTGCTGCCATCCGTCGACGTAGGACTGCTTTGCGGCGTGGACCAGGTCCTGCGCGTGTGAGCCTGCGCTGCCCGAGGCCTCGACGGCGTTGGCGATGCCTTCCCGTGCGGTGTCCGCGGTCCCCTGGGGGATGCCGTGCAGCCTGTCGTCGATGGCGTTGCGGTAGCCGGCCGTCAGGAGTGCGCCGAGCATGGCGACGCCGAGTGCGGTGCCGAATTCTCGGGTGACGTCGTTGAGAGCGGAGGCGACGCCTTGTTTCTCGCGCGGCAGGGAGCGGGTGATGGCCTCGGTGGAGGGCACCATGGACAGGCCCATGCCGATGCCCATGACAATTATGCCGGGCAGGATCGACAGGTAGCCACCGTCGACAGAGACGAACAGGGCCATGAGCGCCAGGCTGACGCCGGACAGCGCGATTCCCACGGACATGGTCGGGCGGGGGCCGATCTGCGCGGCCAGCCTGGGGGCCAGGCCGGAGGCCATCATCATTGAGACGGCCAGGGGCATTAGCGCCGTCGCGGACAGCAGTCCCGACCAGCCGAGCACGGCCTGGAGGAACGGGAAGAGGACCACGGAGATACCCGCCTGGACACCGAAGACCGCTACCAGCGTGATCGAGCCGCCGGCCAAGCCGCGCTCACGGAACAGGCGTACGTCCAGCAGCGAGGCGTCCCGGCGGTGCAGCTCCCAGGACACGAAACCGGCCGTGGCGATGAGGCCGATGGCGAGGCTGATCAGAGTCCCGGGTGCGGTCCAGCCGCGGTGCGGTCCCTCCTGCAGGACGAAGATGAGGCCGACCACGGCGACGGTGGACGCCAGTGCGCCGACGGTGTCGAAGGCGTGGGCGGAGCGCTCGTGGGAGTTGGGAACTGACTTCAGCGTCATGGTCAGGGCCATGACGATCAGGACTACGGGCAGGACGAACAGCAAGCGCCAGTCGGCGACGTCGACGAGAAGGGCGGAGAGGAACATGCCCAGGATGCCGCCGCCTCCGGCGACGCCGGTCCACACGCCGATCGCCTTTCCGCGCTGCTCCTCGGGGAAGGTGGAGGTGATGACGGCCAGGGTGATGGGCATGATCGTTGCTGCGCCGATACCGCTGGCCACGCGCGCGGCAATCATCACCTCAGCGGTCGGGGCCAGGCCCGCCACAATGCTCGCGACGCCGAAGACGGCCAGCCCGGCGATCAGCATGGGCTTGCGGCCCAAGCGGTCACCGATCGCGCCGAGCGGCAGCAGCAGTGCGGCCAGGGCGAGGGTGTAGCTGTTGATGATCCACAGGACCGTGTTCTGCGAGGTGTCGAAGTCGACGGCCATGTGCGTCTGGGCGACGTTCAGCCCGGACACTGACGCGATGACGGCCATCAGCGCCATCGAGACGGCGATCAGGATCGCGCGCAACTGACGCGCGTCCGGCGCGCCTCCGCCGCTCCCCTCAGCGGGTGCCACCTGTGCAGGGTTCGTACTCATGGATTCCTCTCAAAAGGGCATGCAGAATCGGCGACGGAACAGGACCAGTTGCCGAGTGAATGGGAGGTGGGTCCGACCGCCGCGCGCAGCGCTTGGCGCGGCGGCGCGGTGAGCCAGTGCGGGCCCGGACGTCAGTGGGCCCGGACGTCAGGTGGTGATGGCGCCCTGTGCTGCGGCGAGGGCCGCGTCGGCACCAGCGGTGGCCAGCAGGGCGTTGATGTGGGAGGCGGCCAGGGCGCCAGCCGCGGCGAAGGCACCGACCTGGGCGGCCAGGTCGGCGGCGCTGCCGGCCACCCACACGCCCGGCGCCTCGGCGGTGCTGGCCATGCCGGAGGCGAAGCGGCGCCCCATGTTGTCGGGCAACTCCTCCATCGACAGCTACAGGCCATCCAGGCCCTCGGTGCGGGCCTGCATCTGGGTGGCGACCACGAGGATGCGGTGGGCCACGAACGTGCCGCCGGCGCCGAGGACGACGATGCGGTGCTTCATGTGATGCTCCCGTCGGTTCGCTTGCTTCCGGTGAGTTGAGCGGAACAGCGCCCGATCGCTGACAGGAACTGCATATGGCATGGGTCACAGAGCGGCAGGGCACCGCTCGACGAACAGCACTCTCAGCACGTGACGGCAGCGAGCCGCTGCACGCTGTCCACATGCGGCCGGTGGCGTCCCAAGCCCGCGAGCGGTTCATCACAGCGCGGAGGCTGCGCCTGGCCGCGGTCGGCGTCGGGTCACCACTGGGTGATGAGCGGCGTGTCCGGTCCGTGCTGCCGCCAGGCTTCGGTGAGGCGGACGAGACGGGTGGGGGCGGCGATGCCGCGCACGGTTGCGATCTTGCCGCCTGTGATGTCGAACGTCACGGCGCCGATGACCTGGTCGCCGAGCACGAAGAGGATGGCGGGGGCGCCGTTGAGGAGCGCGTAGTGGATGGCGGGCGTGCCGCCGGCGAATCGCCGTTTCGCGGGTGTGGGTTTGAAGCCGGCCCGTGCGACGGCGGCGATGCGCTGCGGAGTGTCGTATCGCAGCAGCGTCTCGGTCAGGCCGGCGCCGTCGGAGATCGCGGTCGCGTCGTCGGTGAGCAGCGCCACCAGCCGTTCGGTGCGGCCCGAGAAGGCGGCGGCGAGGAATTCCTCGACGACCCTGCGGGCGGATACCGGGTCGGCTTCGCCGCCGCTGCGGCGCGCGGCGGTGATGCGGCGCCGGGCCCGGTGGAGGTGCTGCTGGCTTGCGGACTCGGTGATGTCGAGGATCTCGGCGATCTCAGCGTGGCTGTAGGAGAACGCTTCGCGCAGGAGGTAGACGGCCCGCTCGAGGGGCGACAGGCGCTCCATGAGAGTCAGCACGGCCAGGGAGACCGATTCGCGCTGCTCGAAAGTGTCGGCCGGGCCGAGCATCGGGTCGCCGCCGAGGAGCGGTTCGGGCAGCCAGGCGCCGGCGGTGCGTTCGCGGCGGGCTTGTGCCGAGCGAAGCCGGTCGAGGCACAGGTTGGTGACGACCTTGGTCAGCCATGCTTCCGGCACCTTGATCCGCTGCCGGTCGGCGGCCTGCCAGTGCAGAAACGCATCCTGCACGACATCCTCGGCATCGGCGGCGGAGCCCAGCAGCCGGTAGGCCAATGAGGCCAGCCGGTTCCGGCTGGCCTCGAACCGGCTGGTGTCGAAGCGATCCGTGGCGGCGCTGTCCACGCGGGCCACCCTATGAGGCGGCTACGCGAGCCTTCTCGGCGTACGCGACCGCCTTCTCGGCGGTCGCGTCTGGTGCGGCGGCCAGGCGGTGCTTGCGCTTGGGCATGCCGAAGGTCGGGTGCGAGGTGGCCCACAGCGACATCTTGACGATGCCCGCCTTGATCCGCGCGGCCTTCCGGCCGCCCATGTACTTCGGCTTCGCTTGCCCTTCGTCGTCGACCATCTGCAGGATCCCGTCCCGCCGCCCGAGGCTGATGTGGTTGTACGCGTAGACCAGCTTGGTGTTCGCGATCTTGCGGCCGATCAGGCGTCCCACGATCGCCTCGATAGCCTGCCGGCCGGTGTAGCCGGCCGAAGCGCAGGACATCGGCAACGGCCGGCCGTTGTCGCCGATGGCGTAGGCGCTGTCACCGATGGCGTAGACGTTCGGATGCGAGACCGACCGCATGGCGCGATCGACGACGATCTGACCGTTCTCGGTGACCTCCAGCCCGCCGGCGGCGGCGATGGCGTCGACCTCGAACCCTGCCGTCCACACAGTCGCGTCGGACGCCAGGGCGGTGCCGTCGGCGCACAGCACCCGCGTCGCTTCGACGGCCTCGACGCAGGTGTGCTCCAGAACGGTGATGCCCAGCCGGTCGCAGGCCTGGCGCAGGTGACTGCGAGCCCCGGCGGAGAGCCGGGCACCCAGCTCGCCGCGGGCGACCAGCGCCACCGACAGGCCGGGCCGGGATTCGGCGATCTCGGTAGCGGTCTCGATTCCGGTCAACCCGTCGCCGACGACCACCACACTCCCGCCCTCGCCCCGCCTGGCCAGGCTGCCCAGGCGCTCGCGCAGGCGCAGCGCCGAGGGCCTGGCGGCGACGTCGAAGGCGTGCTCGGCCGCGCCGGGGACGCCGCGGTCGGCGCCGTGGCTACCGAGCGCGTACAAAAGCGTGTCGTAGCCGAGCTCGCCACCGCCGTCGGCGTCGGCCACGGCGACGACCTGGCCCTCGGGGTCGATGGCGGTGACACGGGCCACGCGCAGCCGTATCCCCGTGCCCGCGAAGACCTCGGCGAGCTTCGGAGCCTCGACCTCCCGACCGGCCGCCAACTGGTGCAGCCGCAGCCGCTGGACGAAGTCCGGCACGGCGTTGACCACGGTGATCTCGATGTCCGCCGGGGACAGCCGGCGGGCCAGGGTCCCGGCCACATAGGCCCCGGCATAACCGGCGCCGAGGACGACGATGCGGTGCTTCATGTGATGCTCCTGTCGGTTCGCTTGCTCCCGGTGACTTGAGCGGAACAGCGCCCCGATCGCTGACAGGAACTGCATGTGGCATGGGTCACAGAGCAGCAGGAGCGCCCTGTGGCTCGGCCTCCGCCGTCCCGAGGCGGAGCGCGGTGGCGAACTTGACCATCCGGTCGTGCTGCTGGGCGATCAGGTCCCACTTAATGGGCCGGGTCAGGGAGGCACCGAGGGCCAGCCAGCCAGGCGGGGCAACTTCAGAAGACCGAAGCTCCGCCTCCTCATCCACGCCTTGGCCGGCGTGAGAGTTAGCGCCGCTCACCGACGTGGCCGTTGTGCGTACCGAACGAACTCGACAACAGGAGTTTCGACAACCGACTTGCGTAGTGAACATAGCCCACGTGCCAGCCGGAGACCATGACCGCAGCACCGATCAGACTGGCCCAGATCCACGGCCGGGATCGGACCGCCGACCAGCCTTCCACCAGGTCCGCCCGCAGACTCGAGGACCGGCGAGCGGCACGGGGGGCGTGAATGGTGGCGATCAGTGCGGCGGAGGCGAAGAACGAAACCGCGTTGAGGCCGACACCGTAGGCCGGGCCGGCGGTGGCGACGATCGTGCCGCCGATGGCCGGTCCGACGGTTCGGATGACATGGCGCGACAGTTGAACCAGCGCGTTGGCCTCCTGCAGCTGCTCGGCCGGGGCGATGGCCGGTATCAGCCCCACGCGGGCGGGTTCGGAGAACGACGCGGCGGCCGAATTCGCCGCGGCGAGCGCCGCCAGGTTCCACACGGCCGCACGCCCGGTGGCAATGAGAACGGTCTCGGTCACGGTGATCAGGCCGATCACGACCTCGACGACCGCGATGATCCGTGCCCGGGGCAGCCGGTCGGCGACCACCCCGCCCAGCGGGCTGATCACGATGCCGGCGACCATGTTCGCCAGCAGCACCATCGCGATCCCCGGCGCACCGGCCCCGGTCCCCAACACGACGAACGCCAGGGCACCGACCTCCATCGTCGTCCCCGCGGCATTGATCTGACCGGCGATGAAGTAACGACGGAAACGCCGGTCCCCGCGAAGCGGCGCGCTGATCCGGTGCAGATGCCCTCTGGCCTGGCCGGATGTGGCGAGCCGCTGAAGCAGGCCACGTCTGCTCATATCGCCAGCACTCGGACGACGGGCGAGCCGGAGGTAGAGCCATACGCGCGGCGACTGCTGCCGCTCCTGCAGCTTCGAAGCGCTAACTCCCAGAATGTTCGCGTCGGCGTGATCATCATCCGCCTTCAAGGGGGACCGTGTCGGGCGTGGACACTACGCGGCGGGGCGCGTGATCGTGTGGTCCGACACGTATCGGCCGCCATCGGCCGTACCTGATCGACGATGCGGGCGGAATGACCTCGCGCAGGGGGCCGGCGATGCGTTTATGCGAACACCGTGGTGCCGCCCCCGGTGAGCCGGTCGCTCGGATTAGGGTGACGCCGGTGACGGCGACCGACAGCCCCCGGACCCCGACTGCAAACTCTGCGCGTGCTCTCCGCGACGCCATGATGGACCAGCTCCTCACGGACGGAAAGATCACCTCCCCACGGGTGGAGCACGCCTTCCGGACGGTGCCGCGGCACGAGTTCGTTCCGGCCGGCACGGCCCTGGAGGCCGCGTACGATGCCTATCAGGCGGTGGTGACCAAGACCGGTGAGCAGGGGGCCGCGATCTCCTCGGTCAGCGCGCCGTTCATCCAGGCCCGCATGATCGAGCAGGCCGAGCTCCGGCCGGGCATGAGTGTGCTGGAGGTCGGATCGGGCGGCTGCAACGCTGCGCTGCTGGCCGAAATGGTGGGCCCCAAGGGACGCGTTGTCACGATCGACATCGATCCGGAGGTGACCGACCGCGCCAGCATCCTGCTGGACGCCACCGGGTACGGCGGCCGGGTCACGGTGACGTTGGCTGACGCCGAGCAGGGAGCCCCCGAGTTCGCACCCTTCGACGCGGTCATCGTCACGGCCGGCGCCTGGGACATCCCCCCGGCCTGGCGGGAGCAACTGGCCGACGACGGGCGGCTCGTCGTACCGCTGCGGATGAACGGCATCACCCGCGTCATCGCTTTCCGCCGCGAGGCGGATCATCTGGTGAGCACCTCCGCCGAGGTGGCGGGGTTCGTCGCGATGCAAGGCGCTGGCGCGCGCCACGAACCAGCAGTCTCGCTGACCGACGTCCAAGGCCGCCGCGTCGAGCTGTGCTTCGATGAGGGGGGCACCGGAGAACCCGCACCTGCTGGACGGCGTCCTGGCGACCGAGCCCGCTGCGGTGTGGTCCGGCGTCACGATCGACCGCGGCGTCTCGTTCGCTGACCTGCACCTGTGGTTCGCGTGCTTCCTGCACGCGGTCGCATGGCGGGACGTATTCGGGGCTAGGAGGTGGTGCCGTCGGAGTACCTGATCGAGTAGGTGAGCGGGGTGCTGTCGATCGTGGCCCACCAGTCGCAGTGCGAGGAGCCCGACGGTACGGACACTGGAAGGGCGCGGCCGAAGCCCTGCCCGCCGCCGTCGATCGCGTCCTCGCCTTGTTCTGCCGATGTGGGGCACTGCCAGGTGAAGTACACGTTGAAATTGGCGGTGCTGGCGGTGCTGGGGGTGCTGGAGGCGTAGTAGGAGGCGTTGAAGTTCCTGCCGCCGCTCGGGGCCAGGCATACGGTCAGGTTGAATTTCGCCCAGCCGTTCGACCAGGAGCCGCTGGTGCACCGGCCGTTGGCGGCGTGCGCGGCTCCCGCGGTCCCCACCATCGTCGCGGCGGCGGCTGCGACCGCCAGCGCGGCCAGCCTCATATGAGCTCTATGTGTCGGGTTCCTTCCGTTCCGGAGAGAGATACAAAGGGCGTACGTCGATGACGGCCTCGGGGCGGGCCGCCGTGTGGGCACGCTCCGCAAGCCGCGGAGTGCGCCGGACGGCCGCGGCCATGTCGGCGACCAGACAGCAGTAATGCGCCGTGCCGCGGGGCCGGTTCAGTACTCGATCGCTGTGGCGGCCTGAGCAGCGCCGGCCGGCAGTGCAACACCGGTCAGCGCCAACGGCACTGCGAGCATGAGCGCAGCGCACAAGCGCTTCATCGTTCCTCCCTTCGCTGTTCGTCGGCTACGCGGAGCTTCAGCGCGATCAATGCCGAGGTCGGATAAGGGCGAGCAGGCGTCGGTCGTTTGTCGAATTGCTGCTCGACTTCACCGGCGTACACCACGTTCAATCGACAGGCCTGGGGTTGCCCAAGTTAGCTGCGCCGCCGTCGTCAACCGGTGGCGCTGTCTGCCGAGTGCACGATGGCCTTGAACGAATGAGGTACCCCGTGTTCGTCCGGGAATGAGTCCGAACGGCTCCGCGCGGGTCTTCGCGGCGGGGTCGTTCGGTCGGGCAGGTGGTGGCCCTGAGGGCACCCCGGGATGCCTTTTCATCCCTTCGGACTGGAGCCCCGGTTTGAGGCGGCATGGTCGGGGACCATGACGTGGAACCCCTTATCCGAGGGTTCTGCATTCTGCGGTCAGTAGTCGTAGGCGCGTCTGGACCAAGCCCAGGGAGATCCGTTCCCGGACTCGAAGACCCGTCCGATGGCCCACACGCCCGAGGAGCAGCTGATGTTCACGTGGTAGCTGTTTATGTAAGGATCGGTGTTGCTGCCGGGCCACCAGTGGTTGTAGTCCGAATCGGGGTTCATGCCGTACGTGGCGCCGTTGCACGAGTCATAGATACCGACATAGGCGCGCACGTCCGTGCTGCCGCCGTGCCCCTGGAAGGAGGCGACATAGCCCGCGTCGTCGTGCTTGATGCAGGGCATGAGGAACCAGTTGTTCCAGGGCGAGGTGCCGCCTTGCCATTCGCCGCAGGCCCATTGCCCAGCGTGGGCGGTGCCCGTCATGGCGACGGTCGCGCCGCCGGTGAGCGCGAGAGCGGCTGCTGTCGTGGCAACGGCGCGGCGGGTCTTGGATGGTTTGAACACGGGAGCTGTGTCCTCTTTCAGCTCGTGATCGTGAGTCGTGGGCTCTGAGCGGCTCCGTAATAGCCGTAGTGGCCGTCGATGGTGGCCCAGAAGCCGGTCTGGACGACATAGGTCCCCGGGACGAGGCCCCTTAGCTTCGCGCTGAAGGTGGCGTTTGACGCCGACTGCCACCCGCCGCAGCCGCCGTCGGCGACCTGCCAGGTGGTGGTGCCGCTGACGGCGAGCAGTTGGATGCACGGATCGATCCCCAGGCCCGAAGGTCCCACTGATGCGGTGCTCCCTCCGATGTTCCAGTTGGTCTGGCCACCACCGCTGGTGCTCGACATATAGATGCACGGGTTGAGGTAGACGCCGGCCGCGATGTAGGCCCAGCCGGCCGTGTCCGAACGGCACCCGCCGCCGGACCACGAGGAGGCGTGAGCGGTACTCCCGGTAGCCAGGAGCGCGGCGGCCGTGGCCGTACCGGCGACCCCAAGGGAAATGATCTTCTTCATTGGTGTGAACCTCCGAGCTCGGGGCTAGTAGGCGGCGGAGCACTCGACGTAGTCGCCAGTCGTGTAGCCGTACCAGCAGCTGATCTCGCCGGTGAAGCCGGCTAAGAAGCTGCTGCTCAAGTTCGGCCTCTACCCGCATGCGCTTCCTGCGGTGTGGCGGCATCGGACGCAGCGGTCACTCCCGTTCGCTTGGCATGCTCATTACTTGGGTCCGGCCACTCCCCTTGGCCACCTCCCTTGGTCGCCTCAAGCGCGGAATCCGAAGGCACGCTCCGCACGCATTGCCTGCCCACTGGTCTTGGGTGAGCCCCGCTACGGTGACGCTATGGACACGGGTCCGTCGGCCGTCCTAGATTCGTCCTTGTGCGAGGTCGGCCGGGGGATCGGCGCTGATCGTCAAGTGCCGGGGGGACTATGAGATTCGGCGTGCTGGGGCCGTTACACGCCCAGATCACCGGGCGCGAGGTCCGGCTCGACGGACCGCGGCAGGCCAAGATCCTGGCCGCGCTTCTGGTCGACGCCAACAACCTCGTCGCCACCGAACGGCTCGTCGCCGTGATGTGGGACGGGAAAGCACCCGCCACCGCGGATCGCCTCACCATCGACGCCGTAGACCTCGTGGGCGCCTGCCGCCGATTGCCCATGACCGCCGGTAGGTCAACGTGCGCTGCGCGCGAGCGGGGAAGGAGAACTCGGCCCAACGCTTCGCGGCGCTCATGCATGTACAAGGCGTGAGGGGCTAGATCAGGCCGCCGCTCCGCAAGGAAGGATCCGCTGATGGCCGTCCAGAATTCGCGCACGGTGATCGCCGTCTTAGTGGGTGTGGTTGTCGGCCTTTCGCCGCGATGATGTTGCGCCTGGACGGCGCGTCCCGAAGAAGCCGTGAACACTTCGTCAAGCACCTGACCTGCGGGTATACAAATGTCCCTATTTGTACGCGCGCCGCCACCTGTAGCTTCAAAGCTGTGGATTAAAAGTCCACAGTTCTGCAAGAATTCCCTACTCGACGCGCTACGCGTCCTATTCAACAGTACCACTACGTGCCATTCCGTCCGCGTTCGCCATTCGCTTTCCGGTGCATCGGCCCGACGGTGTACCGGCTGCTGCCGGGGTGTGCCGCGACATACGAGCAAACAAGGAGCAAACACGGGCCCGCGTCGGCGACGATTGGCCGCGATGGCGGACGTTCGAGTCCCTGCCTCGCCCCTTGAGGTAGGGGCGATCATCTGGTGTTGACACCCGGGGACGCGTGACACGAGAGTGGCCGCGCGATGGACGCCAAAGATCTGACATCCGCAGAACGCCGTGTCTACCGGGCCTTTCCGCGTGGCGACGAGGTCGACTTTCGTGACTGCGATGACGATCCCGTCGACGGTGCGTCCTGGGGTCCGAACGGACCATTCGTGCCAGGGTTCTTCGTACGCTGCTTCTCCGCGAGGGGGCCGGGCGAGGCGAGATACCGGCGCTGCGGGTCGTCGGCGCCCGCATCACCGGTCCGCTGGACCTGCGGAATGCGGTCGTCGCGCATCCCGTCCGGCTGAGGACCTGCTATTTCGAGGACGCACCGAACCTGTACGCCGCGCGGACCCGCCAGCTCAATCTCTCCGAGTCGGTCCTTCCCGATCTGGTCGCCGCGGAGATCCAGATGGAGGGTGCTCTGCACCTCACCGATTGCCATGTCCTGGGAACGGTACGGCTGGTCAGCGCGAGGATCACCGGCGCGCTCCTGCTGGACGGCGCCCGCCTCGGCTCGGGAAAGGGCGAGGTACTCCAGCTCAACCCGGCGCACATCCAACACGACCTGTGGGGCCCTGGCCTCACAGCAGCCGGGCAGGTCCGGTTGGACGGGGCCCACATCGGCGGCGCGTTGAACCTCCAGAACGCCGAACTGACCAACCCCGGCGAGGTCTGCCTTCGAGGAGTCAATCTCACCATCGGTTCGGGCATCTACGGTGAAGGCCTGACCTCCCGCGGGGAGATCAGGCTGACCGGCGCCCGGATCGGCGGCTCGTTCAACGTCTCATACGCCGCGCTCACTAATCCCGGTGGCCCTGCCCTGACAGCCCCAGTGATCAACGTCGGGCTCGACATGCTCTGCGTCCGGATGCGGTCCGAAGGACATGTCCGTTTCAGAGGCGCGCGCATCGCCGGGGTCGTGAACCTCGATGACGCGACGCTGATCGATCCCGGTGGCACCGCGTTGCAGGCCGAGAACCTCGCCGTGGGCACGGATCTTCAGGGGATGCGGCTACGCGCCGACGGTCGCGTGGACCTGCGGGGAGCGAAGATCACAGGCCAGCTCAACCTCGCCTACGCCAGGCTTACCAATGCGGGCGGCATGGCTCTGCGGGCCAGTGGTTGCACGGCGGCCGAGTGCTGGCTTCGCGATGCCGAACCGATCGTAGGGTCGGTCAACCTGCGCCGTGCGCAGTTCGATCTCCTCCACGCCACCCCCGACCTGTGGCCCGGTCCGGTCAAGCTCGATGGCCTGATCTACGGCAGGCTGGCTCCCCACCTGCCCGCGCGCGAACGACTGGCATGAGCTGCCCCGGGTTCGGTGAAGTGAGCTGCCCCGGGTTCGGTGAAGTCCTTCAAGCCAGTCATGATCTTGGCTGGCGGGGAGGAGAATGACCCCCGATGGCGGCACCACGTAAATACCCCCAAGAGCTCCGTGACCGGGCGGTGCGCCTGGCGCTGGAGTCCGACCGTCCTTTGGCTCAGATCGCCCGGGATCTGGGCGTGCACAAAGAGGCACTGCGGACCTGGGTCCGTCAGGCCCAGGCCGATGCTGGGCAACGCCCCGAGCAGCTCACCTCGGCCGAGCGGGAAGAGCTTCGGCGGCTGCGTAAGGAGAACAGCGAGCTCAAGCGCGCGAACGAGATCCTCAAGGCCGCGAGCGCGTATTTCGCCGCCGAGCTCGGCCAGCCCCGGACGAAGTAGTCGCCGTGATCGATCACCTGCGCGACGACTTCGGGGTCGAGCCGGTGTGCAGAGTTTTGGATCTGTGCCCGGGCACCTACTACGGCCGCAAACGCCGGCCGCCATCGGCCCGTGCCCGGCGCGATGCCGATCTGCTCGCACAGATCAAGCAGATCCACACCGACAACTACGGCGTCTACGGTGCCCGGCGCGTCCATCAGCAGCTGCGGCGCCAGGGCGTGCAGGTGGCGCGCTGCACCGTCGAACGGCTGATGCACACGCACGGCATCGAAGGCGTGCGCCGCGGATCACGCGCCCGCACCACCACCGCGGATGAGACGGCGCCACGGCCACCGGACCTGGTCAACCGGCACTTCAACGCCGACCGGCCGGATCTATTGTGGCTGGCCGACATCACCTATGTGCGCACCTGGGAAGGCTGGGTGTATGTCGCGTTCGTGCTGGATGCCTTCTCCCGCCGGATCGTGGGCTGGCAACTGGCCGATCACCTGCGCACCGACCTTCCGCTGGACGCACTCGAGATGGCGCTGTGGCAACGCAGCCGTCGGCGGCCGGTCGAACGCGGCACGCTCATCCATCATTCCGACCGCGGCTGCCAATACACCAGTTTCCGTTACACCACCCGCCTGTCCGATCTGGGCGTGAGTGCCTCGGTCGGTTCGGTCGCCGACTCCTATGACAACGCGATGGCCGAGGCGCTGAACGGCACGTTCAAAGCCGAACTGATCCACCGCCGAACCTGGCGGACACGTGACCAGGTCGAATACGCCGTCGTGGAATGGATCGGCTGGTATAACCACCGCCGGCTCCACTCCGCCATCGGCCACGTGCCACCCGCCGAATACGAGACCAGCTACTACCGTTCGATCAACACCCTGGCGTCGACCGGCACCAGGTAGACCGGGCTTCACGAAACCCGGGGCAGCTCAACCCGGGTTGTAGCCACGGAGATCTACGAACAGATCTCCGTCGGGAAAGCGCTCGCGGACACGGTGGGCCCAGTGCACAGCGAGTGTCGTCTTCCCGACCCCTCCACCCCCTGTGATGGCCGAGATCACCACCGAGCGGGCTTGACCATCGTCGGCGAGCAGCGCATCAAGCGCAGCAAGGTCCGTCTCCCTGCCGACGAACGATGAAGCACCAGCGGGCAGCTGGCGAGGTACGGGCAACCGGCTGATCGAGTCGTGATACGGTCACGTCCACGCGGGTGGTGTATGAGCCAGCCTTCGCGTGATCCTGTTTCTGCAGGTTAAGCGGTGATCGCTTGAGTGGCGGTGTCCTCGGTCGGCGTTTCGCCGGCGACCAGTCGCAGGCGGGCTTTGGCCAGGAATTCCAGGCCCATGTAGCGGCGGGCTTCGGTCCATTCGTCGGTTTGTTCCATCAGGACCGCTCCCACCAGGCGGACGATCGCGGCCCGATCCGGGAAGATCCCGACCACGTCGGTGCGGCGGCGGATCTCTTTGTTCAGCCGTTCTTGGGGGTTGTTGGACCAGATTTGCCGCCAGATCTCGCGCGGGAAGGCGGTGAAGGCCAGCAGGTCATCACGGGCCTCGTCCAGGTGGACGGCGGCGTCGGGGTACTTGGCCTCCAAGCTGGCCACCACCCGGGCGTGCTGGGCGGCGACTTCCTCGGCGGCGGGCTGGTCGAAGATGGTCCGCACCAGCGTCGCGACCCACGGCTGGGCGGACTTGGGCACCTTGGTCAGCAGGTTCCGCAGGTAATGCGTGCGGCAGCGCTGCCAGGCCGCCCCCGGCAGGGTGGCGGCGATGGCCTCGACCAGCCCGCGGTGCGCGTCGGAGATGACAAGCTGGACCCCGGATAGGCCGCGGGCGACCAGGCCGCGCAGGAATGCCAGCCAGCCGGCACCGTCCTCGGCGGAGGTGACCTCGACCCCGAGGATCTCCCGGTGCCCGTCAGCGTTCACGCCGGTCGCCACGAGCACGTGGACGTTGACGGTGCGGCCACCTTCACGGACCTTCTGCGTGAGGGCGTCCATCCAGACGAAGGAGTACGGGCCGGCGTCCAGGGCCCGGTTCCGGAATGCGGTGACCTGGTCGTCCAGGACCTTCGACATCTGGGAGACCTGGCTTTTGGAGATGTGCTTGATCCCGAGCTGGTCGACCAGCTTGTCGACCCGCCGCGTCGAGACCCCCAGCAGGTAAGACGTGGCGACGACCGAGACCAGGGCCTGTTCGGCACGGCGACGACGCTCCAGCAGCCAGTCGGGGAAGTACGACCCGCTGCGCAGCTTCGGAATCGCGAGCTCGATGGTGCCCGCGCGGGTATCCCAGTCCCGCTCCCGGTAGCCGTTGCGGCGGTTGACCCGCTCGCCGGACCGCTGCCCGTACTCGGCGCCGCACAGGGCATCGGCCTCAGCGCTCATCAGCGCCTCAGCCATGGTCTTGACCATCTTTCGCAGCAGATCCGGTTCACACGCCCCGATCTATCTGCTCGGCGATCCAGCCTGCGGGGTCCACACTGTCACTGACGGCCATCGCGTTGGTGTCCTTTCGATCTTGAAGTGGCTAATCGAAAGGATCACGCGATGGCCGTCTCAGTTCACGACGCCACGCCTCTGATCAGCGGAAACTCGTACACCACGTCCGTGGACGCAACCCGTGATACACCTGCACGCCACCACGAACCTCAGGAGCCGTTGTGGATCCGGCCGAACGGCGACGCCACACCACAAGACCGGCCAGCAGCGCCGGGGCCGGCACCACCACCGACACCAGCTGTGCCACGTTCGCCGCAGTTGACAAGTCCCAGCCGCCTAAGGCCACAACGATCGCGCCTAAGGCGACCCCGAGGCCTAGCGCACCCCCGGCGAACCCGATTTCACGCCACCGCGACCTGCCACGCCCTGCCATGCCAACCATTATGACCGCCGAATGCGCCGAACCACACTGATGAAGACAACCACGACCGAAGATCACGGCATTCGTCCGCATTCGGGCTTAGCCGATCGGTGACGAAAACTCGTAGACGCTCTCCTTTGGCTACACCAGTTCCCTGCACGACGCCGAGTATGACCACCTGGTCAGCCTCGAACTGGGCGGGGATCCCAACGACGCGCGCAACCTCTGGAAGATCGTTTGCGGGGATCGCCTGGCCGCGCTGCTGCGTACCTGCAGGAGTTTTGGTCTAAATACGGCCGCTGTCGGCCACGTATCGGTGCAGCAATTGCCGATGATGCGATCTTGTCTGCAAGGGCGGCTTCAGGGGGCGTGCCCGCGTTCACGTGCAAAAAGGACATGAGACGGGGAATCGGCGATGACCGTTGTCGGAACATGGAATCTGGAGAATTTGTTCAAACCGGGCGGCAGTTTCGGTCCGACCAGCCAGGCCGCCTACGACGCCAAACTCAAGGGCCTGGCCGCGACGATCACGGCGGCGGGCGTCGACGTCCTGGCCGGCCACCTGGGCGATGACTGGAAGCACAGGCGGTGGGGCTACCTCCCCGGGCGCGGGGAGCACCACTCACGGGGCTTGGACCAGTGGCCGAATGGGGGACCACCCCCGCGTGCCCGGGGAGCGCTGCCTGGAGTACGCTCTCGAACGCGATGAGCGGGGACCGCTATGCCGCCGCGGTCGCCGGCGCTGTCTCCACGGGACCACCCCCGCGTGTGCGGGTAGCACAGGTTGCCTTTCGGCCAGAAGGGAGCCGGGTAGGGACCACCCCCGCGTGCGCGGGGAGCACACCCACACCCATCCCGTCATCGAGGTCATGCAGGGACCACCCCCGCGTGCGCGGGGAGCACATGCTGCCCCGATGGTGCTCGCCTGCCCCACGGCTCGCCAGTCGAGGCCCGAAGCGTCGTAGTAACCCTTTTGTGGCTGTCATCCGGTTTCGTGCGGGTAGCGTCGCCGGGTGCCGTCGGCGATTATCGACGCGACGTGACCGCGCTGCGAAAGGCTCGGGTATGACGTGGCATCCGTGGAGACAGGCGTTCCTCACGGCGGGGGCGGCTGTGGTCGGCTTCGACCCGTCCACGCGCATGTGGGTCACCGACGCCGCCCAGGCTCAGGGGATGGTCGACCTGCCGCCGCTGAAGGGCAAGGTGGTGACCGATCCCGCCTCGCGCGGCCAGGCGGCCGACGACTTCGGGCACCTGGTCCATCGGACCCCCGGGGCCGTGCTGGAGCCCGGCGCCGTGTCGGACATCATGCTGATGATGAAGTACTGCCGGACGCACAACCTGCAGGTGGCCGCGCGCGGCCAGGGACACGCCACCTTCGGTCAGGGCCAGGTCGCGGGCGGTCTGATCATCGACATGACCCCGCTCAACGCGGTTGAGGTGCGGGAGGACACGGCCGTCGTGGAGGCGGGCGCGCTCTGGAGCAGCTTGGCGCAGGCGACCCTGGCCCACAACCTGACCCCTCCGGTCTTCACCGACTACCTGGAGCTCTCGGTCGGCGGCACGCTCTCGGTGGGCGGTCTCGGCGGCCAGACCCACCATCACGGATCCCAGGTGGACAGCGTCGTGGAGCTGGAGGTCGTCACGGGGGAGGCCAGCCTGAGGAGGTGTTCCGCGCGGCTGCGCCCCGACCTCTTCCGCGCGGCGCTGGCTGGAAGAGGACAGTGCGGCATCATCACCAAGGCCACCGTGCGCCTGCTGCCCGCCCCCGCGACGGTCCGCCACTACCTGCTCTCCTACCCGAGCGTCGCCGCGCTGACCGCCGACCAGCGGCGCGTGGTCAACGACGGCCGCTTCGCCTACGTGGAGGGAGAGCTCGGGCTGCCGACCGGCTCCGCTGGCTGGAGTTACCAGCTTGAAGCGGTCGCCTTCTTCAACGGTACGACCCCGCCCGACGACGCCAGGCTTCTCGACGGTCTGGGCGACCAGCCCGGCGACCGGCAGATCCAGGACATGTCCTACTTCGACTTCCTCAACCGGCTCGCCGAGGGCGTCGCCTATCTGAAGTCCACAGGCGAGTGGTACCGCCCGCACCCCTGGTGGAACATGTTCCTGCCCGCGAGCCGCACCGACGCCTTCGTGGAGGCCGCCATCAAGGACCTGACCGAGACCGAGGTCGGCGCCAGCGGCGTGGTCCTGCTCTATCCCTTCCCCCGCGCCCGCCTGCACCTGCCCTTGCTGCGCATGCCCGACGAGGAGACGGTCTTCCTCTTCACACTGCTCAGAACCGCCTCGCACGGAGCCGAGAGCCCGCAGGACATGGTGGAGACCAACCGTTCCCTCTACCTGCGCGCCCAAGCCGTCGGGGGTTACCAGTACCCGGTCGGCTCCATACCCACCACGCCTGAGGAGTGGCGCACCCACTACGGCCCCGCATGGGCCGCCTTCGAGGCGGCCCATGAACGCTACGACCCCGACGGAATCCTCACTCCGGGCCAGGGCGTCTTCCCTCCGGGACCGTGAAGTCCGCAGCCGGATCACCCGTGCCGAGTTTCGCCGCCAGGCGAAGGGCGCGGTGTTGCAGGACCTTCGCGTTGCCGATGCTGGTTCCGAGTGCCGCCGCTGCCTGCCGGAGCGTACAGCCCTGCAGGAAGCGCAGCTCCAGCACCGTCCGGTAGCGCGGGGGCAGGCGGGACAGGATGACCGCCGCCCGGCCTTCAGGGGCGGCGTGCCCGGGAGGCCCCCGCGTCCAGCAGGTCCTCGACGCCGATAACGGTGATCTCCAGACCGAGCGTGCTCCCCGCGCACGCGGGGGTGGTCCCTGTGCTCCCCGCGCACGCGGGGGTGGTCCTGACCGCGTACGCAACCCACTACAACCGGCACAGGCCACACCGTTCTTTGACTCTTCGAGCTCCTGCCGACGGCGCAGATGTGATCCGACTGCCGGTTGGTCGCATTCACCGCCGCCAACTCCTCGGCGGTCTGATGAACGAGTACGAAAGAGCAGGGTGACCAAGGACGGCTCAGCCGCGAAGCTGCAGGTCGCCGCTCATGGCTGGGTTTTGACACCCTTCACGGCCCCCGAGCCGCTTACCGAACCACGCCGACTCGATCAGCGTGACATCCTTCGACGACCGGCTCGGCGGCGTCCTCTGTGAGTACCGACATGTCGCATGAGCGTCCTGCGCCCGACACTGCCCATCGCGGTCGGCCCGCGCCGAGAACGCCGAACACGCCGAACACGCCGAACACTGAGTCTTGAACGCTCGACACCGAGCGCTGAAGCGCCGACCGCCGTCCTGTGCTTCGTCACAGGGCGGCGGCGAGTTCGTCCAGGCTCGCTGTGAGAACGTCCACACCCTTGAGGAACTCATCGATCGTGATGTGCTCGTCGTCCGCGTGGTCCAGAGAGCCGTCGCCCGGGCCGAACGCGGCCATCGGCACGTTCCAGTGCGGCGCCACGGTGTTCATGTCGGACGTGCCCGTCTTGAGGGTGGGACGAGGCTCGCCGCCGCACCGCCGGATCGCCGCCGACACCGCCCGCACGACCGGGTCGCCCCGTCCGCTCCGCACCGCGGGGACATGCCGGACGACCGTGATCTCGCCGCCGTTCGCGCACGCGCGCAGCCGCTCGGCGAAGGAGTCGGCGTCGAACCCGAGAGGAATCCGGCAGTCGATGTCGAGCCAGGCTTCGGCCGGGTCACCGTGCATCCCGCGCAGCGTGGCGGCGGGCAGGCCGAACGTGCCGTGGTCGCGCTCGGGGCCGAGGGCGTCCAGCAGGTCGTGCCAGAACCCCACGGCCGCCTCAGTGGCCTTGGCTGCGGGATTGGTGGAGTGCGTCGCCGGACGCGCTACCCGATAGTCGAGGTCGATCTTGCCCTTGTAGCCCAGCACCACCCGGGACCAGCCGCTTGGCTCGCCGACCAGCAGCGCGTCGGGCGCCGGGAGCGTGCGCGCCAGATGCTCGCCGCCGCGCGACAGCCGCTCCTCCTCGACCGCGCCCGCGACCCGGATCGTCCCGGGGAAGGACGGCCGGGCCGCCGCGGCGCAGATCATCGCGGCGAGCGGGCCCTTGGCGTCCACGGCGCCACGGCCGATCAGCCGGTCGCCGTCGCGCCGCGCCGGGAGCGGCCGGTCCACAGTGTCGAGATGGCTCAGGAGCATCACCACCGGCCCGTTCCCCGTGCCGATGTCGCCGATCACGTTGCCGGCCTCGTCGCGGCGCGCGGCGAGGCCGAGGTCATTCATGGACTTCTCCAGAAAGCGCGCCAGCTCGTCCTCCCCGCCGGACGGCGACGGGATGGCGAGCATGTCGTGCAGCAGGTCGACCGGGGTGCTCATCGGATACCTCCGAGGAAGCCCCTCGCTTCAGCGGGGGGAGGAATTGGACTCCTGCGGAGCAGGACCAGGGGTTGGCATTCGCCGCCAGGGCGAATGGCGGTGCTCGGATCCGTCGGTTTGGTGTCAAGAGCCGGAAGGAGTCGCGGATGTCCGCCGAGTACGCTACCTCTCGGTTCCGCTTCCGGGATGGGGGGCTGATCCTCGCCAAGGTGCGTGAGCCGCTGGACATCGTGTGGTCCCGGCCCCTGCCCGAGTGCTCGAAGCCGTCCACCGCGACCGTCTCGTAGGACCCGGCGGGACGCTGGATCGTGTGCCTGCTGGTCGAGGACCCCAGTGTCAAGCCCCTCCCCGCCACAGACACGGTGGTCGGGGTGGATGTGGGCCTGGATCATCTGCTGACTCTGTCCACCGGTGAGAGGGTCTGTAGGAGAAGATGCCGTTGCACGTACGTACGTGGCCGCGGCGCGACCTACGACCGGGACCTGAACGCAGCGCGCAACATCCTGGCGGCTGGGCCGGCCGTGTCTGTTTGTGAAGCCGGTGTAAGACCTCAACGGGACTGCTCCTGAACGGGGTAGTCGGCGACGAAGCAGAAAGCCTCACGGCGCGAGCCGTTGGAATCCCCCTCGTTTAACGAGGGGGAGGAAGTCAGGTGATCTCCAGGATGGTGCCGGCGCCGCCCAGGGCAGCGGTGACCGGGCGGGGGACCCGTCCGTCGGAGACCGACACCCGGGGGACGCCGGCCAGCAGCGCCTCGCGGGCGGCGATCAGCTTGCGGTGCATGCCGCCGCTCGCCGCGTGGGGCACCGGGCCCTCGCGGGGGAGCGCGCAGCGGCCGAGCAGGCTGCCGGCGTCCGCGGCGTCGCGCAGCACCCCCGGCGCCGAGGTCAGCATGACGAGCCGCTCGGCGCCAAGCGCGGCCGCGATCGCCGCCGCGGCCCGGTCGGCGTCCACGTTCACCGGCGCCCCGTCCTCGCCGGTCGCGGGTGGCGACACAACCGGGACGAACTCCGCGTCGAGCAGCACGCGCAGCACCCGCGGCCGGACGTCGGTGACGCGCCCGCTGTGATCGTCGCGGACGACGACGGTCCGGCCGTCTCGCACGGCCCGCTGCGCCGCCTTGCGTCGGGCCCGCAGCAGCCCGCCGTCCAGCCCGGTCAGGCCCACGGCCGGGACGCCGTGCCCCGCCAGGGCGCGCAGCAGCCGCGGCTTGGCGCGTCCGGTGAGGGCGAGCGTGACCACGTCGAGCATGGCGGGATCGGTGTGCCGGCTGGTCACGCCGCTGGGCGACACGAGGGTGCGGGACGCCACCCCCAGCTCGCCGGACAGCCGCTCGATCTCGGGCGCGCCGCCGTGCACGAGGACGACCTCGCCGACGCGGTCTGCGAGGTCGGCACAGACCGTCTCGGCGGGCACCGCGCCGCCGCACTTGACGACCGTGACGCCCATCAGACCGGATGCAGGCCGGGAAACCCCAGGCCCAGGGTCTCGTGCTGGCCGGTGCGGATGTTGAGGCACTGCACCGCCGCGCCCGCACCGCCCTTGACCAGGTTGTCCAGCGCGGCGATCGCGGTGATCCGGTCGCCGTCCACCGCGAACCCGACGTCGCAGTAGTTGGAACCGGACAGCAGCTTGGGATCGGGGAGCCGGTGGGCGCCTTTGCGATGGGCGACGATCCGGACGAACGGCTCGTCCGCGTAGTGCTCGCGGTAGGCGCGGCGGATCGTCCGCTCGTCGGCCGTCCCGGTGGCGTGGCAGACGACCTGCACGCCACGGACGGCCTCGACACCGGTGGCGGTCATCCGCGCGTTCAGCCCGGTCAGCCGCGACACCTCCGCCTCGTGCCGATGCCGCACCGGCGCGAACACCCGCATCGCGCCACTGCGCTCGGCGTGCAGGTTGCCGTCCCCGGCGAGGGCGCCAGAGCCGGACGACCCGGTTCGTGCGTCGATCTGCACGTCCGGGCCGACCAGCCCTGCCAGCGGGCGCAGCGCGAGGATCGCCGCAGTGGCCATGCATCCCGGCACGCTGATCAGATCGGCCTTGGCCAGGTCGTCCCGGAACAGTTCCGGGACGCCAGGGACGAACGCGCCGAGCAGCTCGGGCGCGGTATGCGGCAGGCCGTAATACCGCTCATAGACGGCGGGATCGGGAAGCCGGAAGTCGCCGGACAGGTCGATGACCGTCCCGGCTCGTGCCCGGACTTTGGGGAGCAGGGTCATGGTGGTTCGGTGCGGCGTTGCCAGGAACAGCACGTCGCAGCCGGTCAGATCGTCCGCCGCGCTGAACACGAGGTCGGTCTGCGCGCGCAGATTCGGGTGGACGGAGTCAACGCGGCGACCCGGAAAACGCGTGGAGACCGCCTGGACGACCTCCACCCCGGGATGTCCGATCAGCAGCCGGAGCAGCTCGCCGCCCAGGTAGCCGGCGGCGCCCATGACGGCGACCCGGATCACTGTGCCTCCCTGAGAGGTACGTGGTCGTCGTTCTGCTCCGCCGCCGAGATGGCGTACGCGACGATCGCGTCCGCCACGTCCACGGTGTCGCCGTGCGCGGCCTGGAAGCCCTGGAACTCGACGGCGTGGTTGACCTCCAGCACCAGCGGCCCGTCCGGACCCTCGACGAGGTCGACGCCCAGCACCCCGCCGCCCACCGCACGCGCCGCAGCGAGCGCCGCCGCCACCAGCTCGGGGACGAGCGGGCACGGCTTGGAGCGCCCACCCCGTGCGGCATTGGTGCGCCAACTGTCGGAATAGCGGTACGTCGCGCCGACGACATCGTCCCCGGCCACGATCATCCGAATGTCTCGCCCCGGCTTGTCGACGAATTCCTGCAGGTAGACGATGTGCTGCACCGGGGACGGCAGGGCCGCGCGGTGCTCCAGCAGAGCCTCGGCGGTGTCGCGGTCGTGGGCCGCCGCGACGAGCCGTCCCCAGGAGCCCGCCAGCGGTTTGATCACCACCGGGAAGCCCAATCGCTCGGCGGCGTCGGCGCCCTCGTCCGGGCTGAGCGCGACCGCCGTGCGCGGCGACGGGACCCCGGCACGTTCCAGCGCCAGCGATGTGCGCAGCTTGTCGCCGCACATCTCGATCACGTCGGACCGGTTGACCGTCGCGACGCCTCGCGCCTCCAGAAGCAGGGACGCGTACAGGGCGCGGCTGTGGGAGATCTCCCGGTTCAGGGCCGCCGCGAAGAACGGCCCACCGCCTGCCGTGTCGCCCAGCTCGACGCTGAACCGGCGGGTGTCGACGTGCGTGTACGGCACCTCACGACGCTCCAGGGCCGCGAAGATGCGTTTCTCCTCGTACCGCACCCGGGAGGCGAGGACGGCCAGCGGCCTCACTCGCCCCAGTCCTCCTCGATCTCGGGCGCGAGGGCGAGTGAGACCGGGTCCAGGCCGACCACCTCCAGCTCGCTGGAGCAGTCGGCGCACTGTGCGATCTCGCTCAGCCGCACCGGCTCGGCGAGTTCGACGGGGCCCTCACACTCGGGACAGGTCCGGGTCATCCGTGCCACCTCCAGGGAATCCGGTGATCAGGTTTATCGCCGCGGTGACGACCGCGTCCGCCGTGATGCCGTGCCGGTCGAGCAGGTCGTCCTGACCGCCCGCCCGCCTGGCGAACACGTCTGGCATGCCCACCCGGAGGACCCGGGCCGGCGCGTGCTCGGCCAGGGTCTCGGCGACCGCGCCACCGAGACCGCCGGACCGCCAGTGCTCCTCGACCGTGACCGCCCCCGCCGTGCCCGCGACCGCCGCCACGACCGCGTCCACGTCGAGCGGACGCAGCGTGTGCAGGTTCAGCACGATGGCCCGCACGCCGCGAGCCTTCAGCCGGTCAGCGGCGCGCAACGCCGCGAGCACCGGGTGCGGGCCGCAGGCGATGATCGCCACGTCCCCGGGCCGCGCGGCGGGGCGCAGCCACTGGGCACGGCCGATTTCGAACGCGCCGCCGCCCACGTCCGGGGTGGCCTTGCGGCCGAGCCGCACGTAGACCGGGCCGGGCAGCGCCGCGCTCTGCCGGATCGCCGCCTCGGCTTGGGCCGCGTCCGCCGGGACGACCACGGTGAGGCCGGGCAGCGCCCGCATGACGGCCAGGTCCTCGAGGGCGTGGTGGGTCGGGCCGAGATGGCCTGCGGCCAGCCCGCCGTGGGTGGCCACGATCCGTACGGGCAGTGCGTTGTACACGATGTCGATCTTGATGGCCTCCAGCGCGCGGGTCGCCGCGAAGGCGGCCATGGTGGTAACGAACGGGGTCTTCCCGCTCGCGGCCAGGCCCGCGGCGGTGCCCATGAGGCTCTGCTCGGCGATGCCGAGGTTGAGGTAGCGGCCGGGGACGGCGGCGAAGGCGTCCACGTCGAACAGCCCGGTGTCGCTGTCGAGGCAGTACAGGCGCTCGTCGGCGAGCATCAGCTCGGGCAGCAGGGCGCTGTACACCTCTCGCGCCGACCGCGCCGGCAGGGGTTTCGCCTGCGGCTTCGACGGTGACTTCGTCGCTGGCTTCGTGGATGGCTTCGCGGGGTGCGGTTCGTCCGGTCTGGTGTGGAGGCTCTGTTCGGTCACGAGGTCGCCCTCCTGTGCCGGGCGCGCAGGACGGCCAGGGCGCGTTCGGCCTGGCGGGTACCCAGCGTCGCGTAGTGGGAGTGGGCCCGGCCCTCGACCGACGGCAGCCCGCGCCCCTTGACGGTATGCGCGATGACCACCGTCGGACGGTCCGTCGCACCCGGCTCGAGTGCGGCCCGCAGCGCGTCGAAGTCGTGGCCGTCGGCCTCGCGGACCGTCCAGCCGAAGCCGCGCCACCGGTCGGCGAGCGGCTCGAGACCGACCGTGTCCTCGGTGGGCCCGGTGAGCTGCAGGCGGTTGCGGTCGATGACGGCCGTCAGGTTGCCCAGCCCGAGCGACACGGAGGTCATGGCCGCCTCCCACACCGATCCCTCCTGCAGTTCGCCGTCGCCCATGACGGCGAAGCAGCGTCGGTTCGGGTCGGCGAGGGCGAAACCGTTGGCGAGCGCGAGGCCGTGGCCGAGGGAGCCGGTGGGCATCTCCACCCCGGGGACGGCGCGGATCGGGTGGCCCATCAGCCGGCTTCCCGGCCGCGCGTACTCCGCGAGCTCTTCGGCCGGGAAGAACCCGCGCTCGGCGAGGACCGCGTACAGGCAGATGGCGCCGTGCCCCTTGCTGAGGATCAGCACGTCGCGGTCGGGCGCGGCGGGACGCACCGGGTCGATTCGCAGCACCTCGAAGTACAGGACGGTGAGGATCTCCACCAGCGACATCGACCCGCCGAGGTGGCCGCCCTCGGGCCCGGCGCACATGCCGACGATGTGCTCGCGCACCTGGTGGGCCGTCGTCGCCAGGTTCGTCGCCACCCGGTCCGTCATCGTCGGCCCGGGAGTGTGGCGAGCACGAAGTGGCCCGGCAAGTGCACGGCGAGCCCCTCCCGGATCTCGGCGACCAGCTCCTCGCCGGCCAACCAGATCGTGGAGGAGCGGCGGTCCAGCAGCGTCGCCGCAGCGGTGAAGTCGCCGACCAGGGCCGTCCCCGGCGGCACCATGCGGGTGCGGCTGACCTTGACGCCCTGCGTGGCGAGCCGCTCCAGAAAGGCGCCGTCGTCCACCAGGGGCCACCAGTCGTCAGGGTGCATGACGATCCCGTCGGCCGACCCGCCGTACCACTCACACAGCGCGGCCGTGGCCAGCAGCGTCGCGGCGGCCGACCGGTCCGCGGCACCGGGCTCGCGGTGCCGGATGCCCGGGGTGCGCAGCAGGCCGCGGATGTCGCCGGACCCGTTGAGCAGCGCGTCGTTCTCGGCGGTGCCGAGCCGGACGAGCAGCCGGTAGTCGACGAACGCGGCCAGCGCGGCCGGGTCGGCGAGGATCTCGGCGGGCACCGGCACCGCGGCCCGGATCGTCTGCGTCCGGACCGTCCGCGCGCCCACCTCGAACTTCCACTCGGGGGCGGCGTCGTCCGGCGCGACGTTCTCGGCGCGCTCGGTGAACACGGTGACCTCGTCGGCGTCCACGACCGCCTTGCGGAGCAGATGCCGGACGGTCAGCCGGGGCCGGCGCTTGGCCGGCGGGAACAGGTCGCTGATGGAGGCGCGCAGCTCGACCGCCGCCTTCGGCCCGTACCGGGCGTGGGCGAGGGCGAACTCCTCACCGGGGCTGCGACGGGTCAGTTCGGGATCGTCCAGCATCATGCGCACTTCGGACAAGGTTCACATCCCCAGGGAGCGGCCGCCGTCGACGACCTGGACGGTTCCGGTGACGAAGCTCGCGCGGGCGCTCAGCAGGAACGTTCCGGCCGCCGCGACCTCCTCGGGACGGGCCACCCGGCCGAGCGGGATGTCCGCCTGCTCCGCGATCCGGACGGTCTCCGCCTCGACGTCGCCGTCGAGGCCGCTGAGCAGCGCGTCCGTTGCGGTGTAGCCGGGGGCCAGGACGTTGACGGTGACGTCCCCCGGCCCCAGCTCGTGAACGAGGGTCTTGGCGTAGGCGGCCAGGCCCGACCGTGCGATGGCCGACAGCGCGTACTTGGGGATGATGTCGCGGATCGTCTCGCTGGCGACGATCAGGATCCGCCCCCAGCCCGCCCGCTGCAGGTGCGGCAGGGCGGCCTGGACGAACCCGATGTGGGAGATCATCCCCAGGTCGACCGCGTCGCGGTAGCCGTCCGGGCCGAACGCGCCGGTCGGCCCGGCGGGCGGCCCTCCGGCGTTGCTGACCACGATGTTCACCGCGCCGTGCTCGGCGGCGGTGTCGTCGACCCAGGCGCGCGCGGCGCCCGTGTCGCGCAGGTCCAGCACGCGGGTGCCGACCTCGGCGCCGAGGTCGGCGGCGATCTCGTCGCGGGCCTTGGCGAGCCGTCCGGCGTCGCGGCCCGCGATCGACACCGTGGCGCCCTCGCGAACCAGGTCGCGGGTGATCGCCAGGCCGATGCCCGACGAGCCGCCCGAGACCACGGCCACCTTTCCGTTCAGTCCCAGATCCATGTCACACCTTCGTCTCGTAGCCGTACCGGCGCAGGAGCGGAAGCGCCAGGAGCGTGGTCGCGGCCCGCTGCGGGCGGGGCAGCTCGGTGTGCCATCGGCGGTCCTCGTCGATGGGGGTCCGGCCGCGGCCGAACCGGTTCGGGTTGCCGGTGACGGTGTGGTTCCTGCCGAGTTCGACCGTCCCGTCGGCGGCGACGGGGTTGGGTCCGGCGTGCCCGATGAGCTCCAGGATGTCGGCGACGGCTCTGCGCGGGCTGCGCACGAAGTCCTCGTAGCGCAAGTGCAGCGCGTCCGCGCGGTGGGTGCGGCCGACGGCCTCGGCGGCCAGGTTGAACCCGGTCCAGAGCAGCGTGCTGTTCAGCGCGGAGCGGCGCCCGGTGTACGCCTTGGGCTGCATCCACGACCAGGCGACGGCGCGCGGGTCGCGGATCAGGTGGACGTAGGACGCCTCGATCCCCGGCAGCGCGGACAGCAGCGCGGCGTCGGAGGCGTACTTGGAGCTGTCGACGATGGTGTGCGCGCCGCAGACCTCGGCGATCGCATGGTAGGTGGCGGCGAGCGTGGCGGGCCATCCGTTGTGCGGTGCGGTCCGCAGCGCTCGCCAGGTGTGCCGGGTGCGGTAGGCCTCCTGCCAGGCCACGACGTCCGCGGCGTGCTGGGCGAGGGTCCGACCGTCCGGCCGCACCGCCTCCAGCACCCGGGACCAGACCGGGCACTCGCGGTGGTTCAGCCCGCACCCGCACCGGCCGTTGCTGCCGGTACCGAGGACGCCGTTGCGCCAGAGAAAACGCAGTTCACCGACGTGAACGACGCCGGGCGCCTCGGCGAGGACGTTGCCCAGCACCGTGCTCCCGCTGCGGCACCAACCGGTGATGTAAAGCACCTTCATCGGCAACCACGACCCCTTGGGAGGACCGGCGCGAGTTGATCAGTCTGCATGAAAACATGATCTTCTGAAGAAAGGAACCATTCGGCTCGACCGGTACCAATGTTTCGGCGGCGGACGCCAGAACAGAGCAAACGGAGCTTGCGATGCCGCCCGGGTGCGGCCCCGCTCGCCGCGACGGGCACCCGACGACACCGCGTGAGCGCCCGGCCTCGCCCCGGGCGTCAGCCGACCCGGTCCGGCGTCAGGCGCCCCAGTCCGGGCGGGCGGTGATCTCGAGGGCGGCGCACGTCCAGGCGAACCCGGCGCCGATCCCGACCAGCAGCACCAGGTCACCCGGCTTGACCTGCCCGGACTCGGCCAGATGCGCGAGCCCGGCCAGCTGGTCGGCCGCGCCGATGTGGCCGGTGCGGCGGCCCCAGTCCCAGGTGGTGCGCGCGACGTCCAGGCCGAGCGGCTCGGCGTAGCCGGTCCGCAGCACGCGAAGGCCCACGTTCGGGAAGACGACCCTGGCGACGTCGCCGAGCTTCAGCCCGGCCTCCTCCAGGGTCCGGGCCACGGCCTCGGTCAGGCCCGCGGTCGTCCGCTCACGCACACTGCCCACGAGACGGCGCGCGTCGGCGGCGGCGAACGCGGCGCGGCGGGTCCGCACGTCCACCGTGCGGCCGGGTGCCGTGGCGAACGGCTCGTCGCCCCGGTACATGCCTTCGAGCGCGGTGTCCACGACCGTCGAGACGGACAGCAGCCGGGCGAACCCCTCCCTGCCGACCACCACCGCGGCCGCGCCGTCCCCGTAGACCAGGCCGGGCACGTCCGCGCGCCACCGGTCGAAACCGGGCCCGCCGAAGCGGTCGGCAGTGGTGACCAGCGCGCAGCGCCGGGACGCGTCGGCGGTCAGGTACGAGGCGGCCAACTCGATCGCGCCGATGGCCCCGGCGCACATCTGCTGGACGTCGAGCGCGGGCGCGTACCGTCCGTCCTCGCCAAGCACCTCGCGGTGGACGTACGACGCGGTCGGCCAATAGTCGAGACCCTGGAACCACGTCGAGGCGTGCAGCAGGAGCGCGATCCCGGACGGCGGCGTCCCCGCCCGGCTCAGCGCCAGCCGCGCCGCGGCGACGGCCATCTCGGGCGGCGCCTCGTCCGTGGCGACGGTGATGGAGGCGTACTCGTCGGCGGCCAGGTCAGCGGGGTCGTAGCGGCCGTCGGCGACCGCCTCCGCAACGTCCACTGGCGCCGGAAGGCGGTGGGCCGGACCGTTGAGGAAAAGGCCGTCGCAGCGCATGCGCACCTCCGGGGACGGTGACGGCGGACGATCATCACATTAAGGTGATCTTCGTCGGGGGGAGAACCGTTTCCGGCGTCGGCAGGAGGCCGCGTGGGCGACAACGAACACTCAGTTCCGCTTCCCGGTACCGAATGGGCGGTCTGGGAGGACGCGGTCCTCCGGACCACGGGATTCCCCGCGGACGGGCTCACCCTCTTCGGCGCGCCCGAATGCGCGGCCGTCGCGGACGCCTTCCTGGAGAACCGCGCGAGCGAGGCCGACTTCACGCGGGCCCTGGACACCGCCATCGCGGACGCGGGACACGCCGCCCTGGACGTGGCCACCGATCCCCTCTTCCGCGAAGCCCTGACATGGCAGAACCTCGCCGCCGCCCGCAACCTGGCGCGGCTCGCCGAGCCCGAGCCGTCGCGCGAGAACGGGAAGACCGGGAAGGAGCTCCGCCGTGCCCGCCACAAGCGGCGCGCGCGGGAGAACGCGGTGGTCCGCTACTGGCAGCGCTACTGCGGCAAGAACGACACCATCGGCTTCTTCGGCCCCGTCACCTGGAGCACGCTCGACCCGGAGGCGGCCACGGCGGTGATCGCCCGGCCCGGCCCGGGGCTCGTGCGGTCGCGCCAGGTCTCCTACGAGTTCTGGGTGCTGGAGGCGTACGTCACCACGCTGCTCACCGATCCGGACGTGGCACCCTGGCTGCCCGTCGGCGTCCACCCGCACCTGGCCGTCCAGGACGGACACCTCCTGCAGCCGGGCAAGGACCCCATACCCCTGGACGACGTCGAAGCGACGGTGCTGTCGCGGTGCGACGGCGTCCGGCCCGCGGCCGAGATCGCCCCCGATCTGCGCTACGCCGAGGCGCTCGACCGGCTGGTGGAGGGCGGGGTCGTCTGGCGGGGCGTGAACATGCCCTACAACTCGCGGGCGGAACGCGTCCTGCGCGACGCCCTTACCGCGATCCCCGAACCCCGGGCCCGCGAGCGGGCGCTGGCCGGGCTCGACAGGCTCGACCAGGCCCGCGCCGCCGTGGCCGCCGCTGCCGGTGACGCGGACGCCCTGGCCGACGCCCTCGACAACCTGGATGCCGAGTTCACGGCCGTGACCGGAGCCGAGCCCCAGCGCCGGGACGGTCAGATGTACGCGGGACGGCGCGTCTGCTTCGAGGACACCGTCCGCGACCTGGACATCTCCTTCGGCCGGCCGATCCTCGAGGCGCTCTCCGGGCCGTTCGGGCGTGTGTTGCTGCCCGCCGCGCGGTGGGTCTCGGCCGCCTTGGCGGAGGCCTACGACGACGCCTTCCGCACGCTCTACGAGCGGCTGCGCGAACCGGGCGCGGACGGCGTGCAGATGCCGGTGTTCTGGGACGCCGTCCAGCCGCTGCTGACCGGGCAGGATCGTCCGG
The DNA here is from genome assembly GCF_039542055.1 of Actinoallomurus vinaceus. NCBI lineage: Bacteria > Bacillati > Actinomycetota > Actinomycetes > Streptosporangiales > Thermomonosporaceae > Actinoallomurus > Actinoallomurus vinaceus. The sequence goes on along the minus strand of NZ_BAABHK010000025.1, from coordinate 12,763 downwards.
CGGACGCGGTCGCCGCCGAGTTCGCCCGCCGCTGGAACGAACTGGTCGGGCTCGACACCGCCACACCCGGCGAGCGCCGCCTGCACCTGCACAGCGCGGACCTGGCGGAGCAGGCCGCCCGGCTGTTCGCCGCCGACCGCCCCGGCTGGGCCGCCGCCCGGATCCACAGCCCCGATCTGCACATCTGCGCGCCGAGCGTCGCCGCGCTGGCGGCGGGGGAGTTCTCGCTGGTGCTCGGCGAGATGCACACCGCGTGGCCCACGCTCGACAGCGCCGTCTTCACCGACCGGCACCCCGACCCCGACAAGCTGCGCGAGGCCGCGGCCACCGACATCGGCCCGCAGTTCCGCCCCCTGTACCCGACCTGGTGGCCGCAGTACACCGCGCGCATCGCCCCGGTTCTGGGCGCCACCGACCATCAGCTCGCGTTCACGGCGGCGCCCGGAGCCGACCCCGGACGCGTCCTGCCGACCGCCACGCTCACCGTCACCGACCACGACGGGAGACTGGTGGCCACCGGCCCGGCCGGGCTTCACCGTCCGCTGCGCGAGGTGTTCTCGCTCCTGTTCGGCTGGCTGGGCGCCGAGGCGTTCAAGCGCATCGGCACCGGCGCGCACCACCCGCGCATCACGATGGACCGGCTGGTCGTCGTCCGCGAGACCTGGCGCACGACCGTCGGCGGGACGGGGATCGCCCCGAAGAAGGGCGTCGTCCCCGAGTACCTGGCCGCCCGCCGTCTGCGCGCCTCCCTCGGGCTGCCGGAGCGTGTGTTCGCCAAGGTCGGCACGGAGATCAAGCCGACGTACGTCGATTTCAGCGGCCCCCGGTACGTGTCGGCGTTCGCCTCGATGATTCGCGCGGCCCGCGACTCGTCCGGCGACGACGTCCCCGTGACGTTCACCGAGCTGCTGCCCGGGCCCGAGGAGGCGTGGCTGGAGGACGCGCAGGGCCGGCGCTACCTCTCCGAGCTGCGCATTCAGATCTGCGACCCGGAACGTCCCGGATCACCGACCGGGTCCCCCACCTGATCGTCAGCCTGATCGGCGGGGCGCCGGCGGAAGGCGAACAGCGCCGTCGCCAGCATCGCGACGGTGAAGACCGCGCCCGCGGTGAACGCGTCCCGCATGCCGTCCACCTGCGCGGTGCCGCCGTGGGAAGCGTCGTGTGCCGCGGCGCCGTTCGCGGTGACCAGGACGGCGACGCCCAGCGACCCGCCGATCTGCTGCATGCTCTGCAGGAACGCCGACGTCGCACCGGCCTCCTCCGCCGGGACGGACGCCATGGCCACGAACGTCGCCGCCACCGCCACCAGCCCGGTCCCGGCACCGAACAGCAGCACCGGCCCCAGGACCACAGCCCCGTAGGAACCGACCTCCGGGACCCGCGTCAGCCACACCATCCCGGCCACGCACAGCAGTGCGCCCGCCGCCATGACCGGCTGCGCGCCGTACCGGGGCAGCAGCCGGGGCACGGCCCGGCTGGCGGCGATGAGGGCGACCGTCGTCGGCAGGAAGCCGAACCCGGTCGCCAGTGGCCCGTACCCGAGGACCTGCTGGACGTAGAGGGTGAGGAAGAACATCATCCCGCTCATGGCCGAGGTGAGCAGCAGCCGCATGAGGAACGCGCCCACCCGGTCGCGCTCGCCGAACAACCCCAGCGGCATGATGGGCTGCCGGACGCGCGTCTCGACGACCGGAAACGACGCGAGCAGAACCGCGGCGGCGCAGAACGCACCCACCGTCAGGCCGTCGCCCCAGCCGTGCTCCGCCGCGCGGATCAGCGCGTACACGAGCACCGTCGACCCGGACGTGCAGGTGAGCGCCCCGGCGAGGTCGAAGCGTCCCTCCCGGGCCCGGGACTCGCGCAGCGCGCGCGGCGCCAGCAGGGCGATCAGCGCCCCGACCGGCACGTTCACGAACAGCACGGCGCGCCAGGACGTCCACGCGGTCAGGAGCCCGCCGAGGACGAGCCCGGCGACCATGCCCGCGCTGCCTGCGATCGCGAACACCGACAGCGCGCGGCTCCGGCGCGGCCCGTCCGGGAAGGTGGTGGCGATGAGCGCGAGGGACCCCGGCGCGGCGAGCGCGGCGCCGGCGCCCTGCGCGGCCCGCGCCGCCAGCAGCCACCCCGGCGCGGTCGCGAGGCCCCCGGCCAGCGATGCGACGGTGAACAGCGCGACGCCCGCGATGAACGCCCGCCGGTGCCCGAGCAGGTCGCCGACCCGTCCCCCGAGGAGCAGCAGGCCGCCGAAAGCGAGGGTGTAGGCGTTGACCACCCACGAGAGCTCGGCGTCGGTGAAACCCAGGCCGCGCTGGATGCCGGGCAGGGCGATGTTCACGATCGACGCGTCCACCACGAGGACGAGCTGGCAGGCGGCCAGGAGCGCGAGCGCCGCCCCGCCACCTCGTTCGTCGTGCGGGTCGCGGCTGTCGAAGAGCATGAGGTCCTCGCGGATGCCGGGGGTGTCAGGGCTCGGGCGGAAGCTAACCGACGACGGCGCGCCGCCACGGTCTGATGGACATCCTCCCAGGGGCCTGGACAAACCGGTGAAGATCATGGATCTTCACTCCTGGCGGTCCCGAACGAGCGGCTCGACCACACCGAGTTCTCGCTGAGGACAGAACGGGAGGGCAGACATGGCCGACACCACTGCGCGCTACCGCGACGATGGCTGGTGGCGGGACGAGACCTTCCTCGACGACCTGCGGCGCCACGTGCGCGACACACCGCACAAGACCGCGGTGGTCACTCGGCGCCATTCCGACGGGCGCACGCACCGGCTCGACTACGAGGAACTCGCCGCAGCCGTCGACCGCTGCGCGAGCGCGCTGGTCGAGCTCGGGCTGCGGCCCGGCGACGTCCTCGCCGCGCAGCTCACCGACCGGTGGGAGCTCGCCGCGCTGACGCTCGCCTGCGTTCGCGCCGGCGTCGTGTACTGCCCGCTGATGAAGACCTACCGGCGCCGGGAACTCGACATCATGCTGCGCGTCACCGAGGCCCGGGTGCTCATCACCATGGCCGAGGACAACGGCGACAAGCTGGGGGAGTTGGGCGCGGAGTTCGCCGCGGAGCTGCCGTCCCTGGAGCGCGTGTTCGTCGCCGACGGCCCCGGCCCGGACGGTACCGGCGAGTTCGAGTCGTTCTTCTTCGGCACCGCCTGGGAGGAGCGGCACGGCCACCTGCTCGACGGACGTGAGCTCGGCCCCGACGATCCCTACCTCGTCCTGTTCACCTCGGGCACGACGAGCGAGCCCAAGGGCGTCCTGCACAGCCAGAACACGCTGTACGCGGCCGTCCGCGGCGAGGCGGACGTCTTCGGGCTCGACGACACCCTCGTCATGTACACCACCGCGCTGTACACCCACTACACCGGCGTCGTGCAGGGCATGCTCATGCCGCTGATGCTGGGCGGGACCATGGCGTTCCAGGACGCCAAGGAGCCCGGCGACGCCCTCGACCTCATGGCGGCCCACGGCGTCACCTTCTTCTACTGCGCGCCCTTCTACCTGCTGAGCCTGATCGGGGAGCAGAGGGCCCGCCCGCGCGACATCCCGCACCTCGCCTGGCTGGTCAGCGGATCCGCACCGATCCCCCCGTACTTCATCAGCGAGACGAAGGACGTCTTCGGGCTCCGCCTGTTCTCGCTGTGGGGCATGACCGAGAATGGCCCGGCGACGATCACCCGACGGGACGATCCGGAGGACTGGGCCGCGCACAGCGACGGCAGCCCCATCGCGGACATGGAACTGCGGATCGACCCCGTCTCGGACCGCACCGACGGCGAGGGCGTCCTGTGGGTGCGCGGCCCGACGCAGTGCCTCGGCTACTTCCGCCGGGACGACCTGTACGACGCCGAGCTCGACGCGGACGGCTGGTTCAACACCGGGGACCTGGCCCGTCCCGACGGGCGCGGCGGCATCCGCATCACCGGCCGGGCCAAGGACATGATCCTGCGCAACGCCAACATCGCGCCGGTCACCGACCTGGAGGCGATCATCGGACGGCACGCCGGCGTGGACGAGGTCGCGGTCATCGGCCTCCGTGACGAGCGCGAGGACGAGACGATCACCGCGGTGGTCCGCCCGGCCCATCCGGGAACGCCGGTCACCCTCGAGGAGCTGCAGCGCTCGCTTGACGAGGCCGGGATGACCAAGGCGTACTGGCCGCAGCGCCTCGAGGTGCTCGACGACTTCCCCCGGACCGCGACCGGCAAGATCCGGAAGGCCGAGCTGCGGGTGCGGTACGCGCTGGCGCGCCCACCGCACCCGCGGACCCCGTGATCACGCCGGTCCGCCGATCACGTCACGACTGATCACGCCACGACGCGGACCCCGCCGAGCCAGCGGTTCAGCTCGAGAAGGTAGGAGAGGCCGATCGCGGACGTCCGGGCGGTGATCGGGCCGGGCAGCGTGTCCAGCTCGGACGTGACCGCCGTCCGGACCTTCTCTCGGTCCATGAGGTCGAAGAGGGGCGCGTCCGGCTCGTCGAGCACGTCGAGGACGAGTCCCTGCATGGCCGCCACGTACCCGGGGTCCTGGCTGGCGGGGTAGGCGCTCTTCGGCCTGGTGACGATCTCGTCCGGCAGGAGGTCCGCGACGGCCCGGCGCAGCAGCGCCTTCTCGATCCCGCCGTCCGCCTTCAGCTCCGCCGGGACGTTGAACAGGTACTCGGCGAGCCGGTGGTCGGCGAACGGGACCCGCACCTCGAGGCCGACGGCCATGCTCATCCGGTCCTTTCGGTCGAGCAGCGCGCCCAGCCACCGCGTCAGGCCGAGGTAGAACACCTCCCGCTGCCTGCGCCTGACGGCGTCCTCGCCCTCCAGGTGCGGAACCTCGCCCAGCGCCTGCCGGTAACGCTCCGCCTCGTACTCCTCCGGCCGGATTTCGCGCCTGATCTCCTCCCGGAGCAGGTGCTGCGGCTGCCGCCTCCCGTACATCCAGGGGAACGACGTGTGGTGGACGAACCGCTCGTCGATCTGCCAGGCGTAGCCCCCGAACATCTCGTCGGCGGACTCCCCTGAGAGGGCGACTGTGCACTGCTCCCGGACCGATCGGAACAGGTAGTACATCGACGTGTCGAGATCTCCCCAGCCGGGAAGGTCGCGCGCCCGCAGGCCGTGGTCGAGGCCCTCGACGAGGCTCTCGGTGCTGACCTGGGTCACGAAGTGCTTGAGGCCGAGCCGCTCGGCCACCAGCTTTGCGTACGGCTCGTCCGGGCTCGGCCGCCAGGAGTCGCTGCCCGGGCTCGCAGGCGCCGGGACGCTCACCGAGTGGCTGGTCAGCTCGCCCTCGAACGTCCGCGCCGCCATCGCCGTGATGGCGCTCGAGTCGATCCCGCCGGACAGTAGCGTGCCGACCGGCACGTCGGCGACCAGCTGGCGGTCGACGATGTCGGTGAGCAGGGCGCGTATGTCCTCCGTCGTGGCGCGGAAGTCCCTGGTGTGGGGCCGGGCCTCCACCTGCCAGTACCGACTCTCCCGGTGCCCGGACGCGTCGGCGATGACCAGACAACCGGGCCTGACCTCCCGCATCCCCCGGTAGACGGCGTGCCCAGGCGTTCTGGCGCGGGGGACGGCCATCAGCTCGGCGATCCCCTCCAGGTCCACCTCGGCGGCCATCTCGGGATGCGCGAGCAGCGCCTTGGGCTCCGACCCGAACACGATGCCGTCGCCCACAGGGGCGTAGTAGAGCGGCTTGATGCCCAGCCTGTCCCTCACCAGGAGGAGCCGCTGCTTCTGGTCGTCCCAGATGGCGAACGCGTACATCCCGTTGAGCCGGTGGACGAGGTCAGGGCCCCACTCCAGATAGGCGACGAGCAGCACCTCGGTGTCCGACCGGGTGCTGAACGACCAACCTGCCGACCGCAACTCCGCACGCAGCTCCTGGAAGTTGTAGATCTCGCCGCTGAACGTGATGACGACCTGCTCGCCACGCCGTCCGGTCCGCTCCATCGGCTGCCGGCCGCCCTCGACGTCGATCACGGCGAGCCGCCGGTGCCCGAACGCGGCGTGCCGGGACAGCCATATGCCCTCGGCGTCCGGACCGCGCGGGGTCTGCGTTCGTGTCATGTCCGAGATGACGGGACGCTGCCGCCGTAGGTCCCGCGTCCAGTCGACCCATCCGGTGATGCCGCACATGAGCAGTCCTCTGGTCGTCGTCCGTCGTTTTGTCGGTGGCCATTCGCCAATGGCCGTTCGTGGGGCCGTGGAGGTCATGCGGAAAGGAGATGGCCCTGCGTGAACGCGAAGAGGCGGGGAAGGCCGGCATTGACGAAGTCCCAGTCGTGCCCGCCGGGGCGTTCCCGGTACTCGTGGGGGACGGAACCGCCGGCCAGCGCGTCCCGCGTCCTCCGGTTCATCGAGATCATCCGGGGATAGTCGTCCAGGCCGACGTCGAGATAGACCTCGAGCGGGTGGTCCGGGTCCCGGTCGCGGATGAGGGAGTAAGGGTCGTATCTGCGCCTGACCTCGCTGCCGACCGGACCCCACACGCGCTCATGGTCTCTGGTGGACGGAATCGTCAGGCTCCGGTCGCCGCGGAAGCCGTGGTACGGGTCGCCCTCCCGCAGCGGGGCCTCGAATGCGCCGCCGTTGCTGCACACGACCGAGAACCGGTCACCGTGCAGCAACGCCTGGTAGAGCGCGGCGGCGCCGCCCATCGAGAAGCCGCCGACAGCCCGCCCGTCCCGGGTCGCCACGGTGTTGAAACGGGCATCGACGTGGTCGACGACCTCGCGGACGAGGTAGTCCTCGTAGCGCCGTCCTTTCGCGTCGTTGATGAACCAGGCTCGTCCAGACTCGGGAAGCACCAGGATGAGCCGGTTGGAATCCACCACGGTCGACAGGTCGGCGCACTGGAGCCAGGTGTTGCGGTTGCCGCCGAAACCATGCAGCAGATACAGCACTGGGAACGGCCTGCCGACGGGGGAATAGCTCGGCGGCAGGACGACGGTCACCGTCTTCTCGCGGCCGATCGGCGCGCTCCACCAAGTCTCGGTCAGAACCTTCATCGCCGTGCCCGCCTACGACTCGACCAGACCGCGCCGGTCGATCTTCCCGGTGCCGGTCGTCGGGAGCTCGCCGACGACATGGAACCGCTCTGGGACCATGTAGCGCGGGAGCTCGGCCAGGCAGTGCCGCCGCACCGGCCAGACGTCGAGCGGATGCTCCTCCGGCACCAGGTACGCCTCGATCGCGCGATCGTCGAGACCGTCCCCGACCGCGACACAGGCGACCTCCCGGACGTTGTCCGCAGCCGACAGGACCGCCTCGACCTCGCCGATCTCGACACGGTGGCCGCGGATCTTCACCATGTCGTCCTCACGCCCGAGGAACACGTGGTTCAGGTCGTCGTCGACGCGGACCAGATCGCCGGTGCGGTACGCCTTCAGCGGTTCCGCGCCGTCCTGCGGGATCAGCACGGTCTTGGCGGCTGTGAGGCCGTCGTCCCGCCAGTAGCCGAGCATCACCGAGTCACCCGCGACGCAGAGTTCCCCGGACCGCCCCGGCTCGTACTCCAGCGGACGGCCGTCCTGGTCGACCACGAACGTCCTCGCGTACGGGCAGGGGCGCCCGATCGGCACCGGCCGCGTGAGATGCGGCTCGAGGTCGGACGCGCGGACGGGATGGAACAGGCACACGTTCGTCTCGGTCGGGCCGTAGAGGTTGTAGAAGGCCGCCCCGGGGACGAGCGAGTGAAGCCGCCGGAGGTGGGCGATCGGAAACGGCTCGCCCGCGAAGAGGACGACGCGCAGCGGCGACTCCGCCAGCAGCCCGCCGTTCTTCGCCGCCAGCATCCGGGTCAGGGCTCCCGGGACCGAGTACCACACGGTGATGCGCTGGTCGGCGATGAGTTTGTTGAGTGCGCCGCCGAGTCCGACCTGGCTCTCCGGCACCAGCACTACGCAGCCGCCGGCGCTGCACGTCGCGAACAGGTCCAGGACGGACAGGTCGAAATGGAACGGTGCGTGGCTGGAGACCCGGTCGTCGGAGTCGAGGCCGAACTCGTCGACTGCCCATTCCACGAACGCGACGGCGTTGCCGTGCGAGAGCACCACCCCCTTGGGCGTGCCCTTCGACCCCGAGGTGTGCAGGATATAGGCCGGGCTCCGGAGATCGACGTCCGGGAGGCGCAGGTCTTCGGCCGGATCGGCGGACACCGCCGCCTCCCAGCCGATGACGGAGTCGTCCGGCTGCCGGGGGCCGACGGACACGATCGGGCAGGAGAAGTGCTCCCGCAGCCACTCGACGCGGTCGTCCTGAGCGATCACGCAGGCGACGTCGCAGTGCTCGATGATGTGGCCCGCCCGCTTGAAGGGCGCGCTCGGGTCGATCGGGACGTAGGCCGCGCCCGCCTTCAGGACGCCGTGGACGGCGGTCACCGACTCGATCGACTTCTGCAGCCACAGGCCGACCCTGTCACCGGGGGCGACGCCGTTGCGGATCAACGTGCCGGCGAGGGCCGAACTGCGTGCGTCCAGTTCGCCGTAGGTCAGTGTCCGGCCCTGGAACTCGACTGCGGGCGCCTCCGGCCGCTTCCCGGCCCAGTGGCGGAGGTAGTCACCGAGGCCGCTCACCTGGAGTCCCCGCTTCCCTCGGTGTCCGGCCAGGTGATGCCGAGCTTCCCGGAGATGACCACGCGCTGCATGTCCGAGGTGCCGGACGAGATGGTCATGCCGATGGCGTCCCGGAGATTGCGTTCGGTGTGCCCTTCGGACGAGTAGCCGAGGGCTCCGTAGATCTGCGTCAGGCTCGTGAAGATCTCCACCGCGGCCTCGCTCACGTACAGCTTGCCGGCCTCGGGGAAGATGGTCGTCGCCGTCCCGTCGAGCTCCGCGGCGGCGCGGTAGAGGAGCATCCGGGAGAGCTCCCAGCGGATCCGCATGTCGACGATCCGGTTGGAGACCGACTGGAAATGCCCGATGTGCTTTCCGAACTGGCGTCGGCGGCGGCAGTGGCGCACGCACTCGTCGATCTCGCGTTCCAGCACGCCGAGCCACGGCGCCAGCAGAAGGGACCGTTCCCACGCCATCGTCCGCGCGAAGATGGCCCCTCCCTGCCGCTCCGCGCCGAGCCGCCGGGAGGCGGGGATCCGGCACGCGTCCAGCTTGATCTCTCCCCAGCGTGCGGTGCGCAGCCCCATCTTCTCGGTCTGTTCCTTCACCGAGACACCGACGTCGGCCGGCTCCACCAGGAACGCGGTGACCCCGGTGAAGCCCAGGTTCCGGTCGACGGTCGCGTAGACGACGAACACGTCGGCGACCGGCGCGTTCGTGACGTAGAGCTTGTGCCCGGTCAGCCGGTAGAAGTCGCCGTCGCGCTCGGCCGTGGTCGTGAGCGACAGCGCGTCCGATCCGCTTCCCGGCTCGGTCATCGCGTTCGCCCCGATGAACCGTCCGGAGGCGAGCTGCGGCAGATATCTGCGCCGCTGGTCCTCGTCGCCGTACTTCCAGATCGGGACCTCGGCGGCCAGCACGTGCGCGCCCATCGCCATCATGAGGCCGTTGTCGCGGCAGCCGTGGCCGAGGCCCTCCATCGCGCGCACATAGGCGACGGGGTCACGTCCGGCGCCGCCGTACTCGGGCGGCAGTATCAGGCCGAGCAATCCGCGTTCGGCGCAGATCGTCCAATCGTCGCGACCGAACATGCCGGCTCTGTCGCGTTCGGCCACGTCCTTACTCAACGCCTCTTCGCCGAGCCTGCGAAAATCCCGGTACAGCCGGGCCTGGTCGTTATCCCATTCGAATCGCATGGCTCTCCGTTCAGCCGAGCAATATCTCATGCGATATCGGGAACCAGATCAAGTTCCCGCCCGCTCAAAGACAGCGGATGTGGTGAAAGAACGCCCCGGTGACGCGTGGCCGCCTTTCCGGCTAGGACGGTTCTGAAGGTGGCGGGCCGATGGCCGGGAACGATGACAGGTTCCAGGCCGGGCGGCATGAAGTGACCGTCCCATCACTGTGTGGAATCACGATGCTCCACCCCTCGCCTCACGGGAGTCGGCCATGGAAAACCAGGCCCGTCCGGACAGGCCGCTGCCCATTGTCCATGAGATATCTGATCTTGGAAAGTGTGAACTTTGGGCAGGTGGTGCCAGCCCGAGCGGCTCCGAGTGATCTCTTGCGCCCCGCAGATGCCTGTCGTACGGTACCGACCGTCAGCCAACCGCAGTGGTGAACGTTGCAGCCCGTGGACGCGCCCCGGCCGGTCCGCCTGGCAACGCCAGGAGGCTCGGACGGGCGAGGTCGACGGCCGGAGCCGTCGACACGCGAAGTCCTGTCGCCGGCGAAGGCGGCCGACTTCTCGGATATCGGCTCCCGCCAAGCCTCCCGCTCCGTAAGGAAATCTCCCGAGACGACGCCTGCAGAAGAGGGACATGCTGTGGATCGTGCCAAGAATCCGGATCTGACAGCGGAGATCAAGGACGTCGTGATCGGCGTACTCGAATTGGGCATCGACCGCGCGCAGCTCCACGAGACTGTCTCGCTCTACTCTCCGATGGTGGGACTGGACTCGCTGAGCCTGCTGCATATCCTCGTCCAGATCGAGAAGCGATGCGACATCGAGATCGACGACGAGGACGTGATGGCCGCGGAGCTGAGCGATGTTGGAAGCCTCGTGCGCTTGATCCGGGGAATCGTCGACGCGAAGGGTGCTGACGAATAACATGCGCCAGGTGTTCGACCTGGAGGCCGACCGGGTTCCCACGCATTGGTACAACGTCCTCGCGGATCTGCCGTTCGAGATCCCCGCGCCGCGTTCGGCGCCGGCCGTGAACGGGGAACGGAAGACACTGAATCCGCAGCTTCCGCTCTCCATGTACCGGCCGAGCATCGGACGTGACCGGTTCATTGAGATCCCCGAACCCGTCCGGGCGGAGTACCAGCGCTGGCGTCCAACGCCTCTGTACCGCGCGACCAGGCTGGAAAAGGAACTCGACACCCCCGCGCACATCTATTTCAAGTACGAGGGGACGAGTCCGTCCGGCAGTCATAAGATCAACACCGCGCTGGCGCAGGCTTACTACTACGCCCAGTCCGGGGTCAAGGAGATGATCACCGGCACCGGCGCCGGCCAGTGGGGCACCGCGCTCTCGATGGCGTGCCACCCCTACGGCATGGAGTGCACCGTGTTCATGGTGCGGTCCAGCTACCGGCAGAAGCCGTACCGGGGCACGCTGATGCGGATGAACGGCGCCCGGGTCATCGAGAGCCCCAGCATGGAGACCGAGGTGGGCAGGGCCGCCCTGCGCGCCGACCCCGACTCACCGGGCAGCCTCGGCATAGCGAACGCCGAGGCGATCGAGTACGCCAATGCCCGCAAGGAGGCACGGTTCTCGATCGGCAGCGGCGAGAACCACGTCCTGCTGCACCAGACGGTCATCGGCGAGGAGGCCCTCCTGCAGATGAGGCTGGCCGGCGAGTTCCCCGACGTGGTGATCGGCGCGATGGGCGCGGGGAGCAACTTCGCCGGGATCACGTTCCCCTTCTACCGTGCCGCGCGGGAGGAGAACGCCGGCACCCGGTTCCTGGCCGTCGAACCCGACGCCTGCCCCAAGATGACCCGGGGCAGATACGTCATGGACTACACCGACTACTCCGGTATGACACCCATGGTCAAAATGTACACCTTGGGCCACAGGTTCACGGCGTACCACATCCATGCCGGAGGGCTCCGCTACCACGGCGCCGCTCCGATCGTGAGTGCAATGTACGACAAGGGCCTGATGGACGCGACGTCCTACAGCCAGTCCCGCGTCTTCGAATGCGGCGCCGCCTTCGCGAGGGCCGAAGGACTCGTCCCGGCCCCCGAATCGGCCCACGCCGTCACCGCCGCGATCGACGAGGCGCTGAAGGCCCGCGAAGAGCGGACCGAACGGGTGATCCTCTTCAATCTCAGCGGCCACGGCCTCCTGGACCTCTCCGCCTACGAAACCCACCTCGCGGGAGACACCGTCGACGTCGTCCCCACCGACGAGCAGATCCAGGCGTCCCTACGCCCCCTCATCGAATCGCCGTAACCGCCGACCTGGCCTATGGACGCCTATGGACATCCCAGCGGCCAAGGATTGAACCGTGTGCTTGCCGACAACCTCACCCATGCAGGTGAGACGCAGGGCCGAGCACGTCAGATTCCCCGTGGCCCACTTGTGTGGGGCCTGCTGCAGGCCGTGGAAGAACTTCCCGGAAAAGACCCCTCTGCCATGAGAACTGATGAATCTCGATTTCCGGGGCGACATCGGCCCACGAAACGGTGGCACCTAGCAACAGAGCGGCGTAGGCAGAACGTAGGCACATGGCGGGTGCAGGCATCTGCCAGTCGATCGCCTATGAAGTGCCCAAGCCGATGTGGACCCCGGTCGGCCACGACCGACGATCCCGTCCCGAAGAAGCCGCGCATACATTCCACCAGGTGCCTGACCTGCGGGTTTCCAAATATCCCTATTTGTGCGCGCTCCGCCACCTGTAGTTTCAAAGCTGCGAATTAAAAGTCCACAGTTCTGGAGAAATTCCCTACTCGACGCGCTACCGTTTCCTATTTCACAATACCACTACGTGTCATTTGATCCGCGTTCGCCACTTGCTCCGCGGCGCATCGGCCGGGTGCCGTACCGGGTGCTGCCGGGCCGTACCGCGACAGGTTCCGGTAGGCCGTTGGCGAGGTGCCTGTGGGTCCTTTTCCAACGGCCTCCGGCCCGAACCGGACGTGATCGTTTCCGATCATCCGGCTCTCCGATGACTACTGCGTGAGTATCGCGGTTGGTTG
>NZ_BAABHK010000024.1:0-117930 GCF_039542055.1 Actinoallomurus vinaceus | reverse complement strand
CGCGCGGGCGAGGCAGGCGGCGCGGCGTGCGGCGCGCAGGCGACGCAGGCGACGCGCGGGCGACGGAGGCGGCGCGGCGTGCGGCGCGCAGGCGACGCGGCCTCCGCGCCTTGGCCGCGGTCCCGATCCGGGGTCGGCGGATATGGACCAGCCGGTCCCGCAGTGGTGACGCGGGCAACGGGGCGGCAGGACGGAGTGGGTAGCCTGTGATCATGCCCACGGCCCTCATCACCGGCGCCACGGCGGGGATCGGCGCGGCGTTCGCCCGCCGGCTCGCCGCCGACGGCTTCCATCTGATCCTGCTGGCCCGTGACGCCGAGCGGCTGGCCCGCGCCGCCGAGGAGTACGGCGACGCCGAGGTCGTCGTCGCCGACCTGGCCACCGACGAGGGCCTCGCCAAGGGCGAGGAGGCCGCCCGGCGCGCCGACCTGGTCGTCAACAACGCCGGGTTCGGGAACAAGGGGCGGTTCCTCCAGGTGCCCCTCGAGGACGAGCTGACGATGCTGCGGGTCCACTGCGAGGCGGTGCTGCGGCTGACGTACGCCGCCCTGCCGGGGATGCGCGAGCGCGGTCGCGGCGGCGTCATCAACGTCGCGTCGGTGGCGGCGTTCTTCTCGCGCGGCACGTACGGGGCGTCGAAGGCGTGGGTGGTCGCGTTCAGTGAGGGCGCCGCGCAGGACGTCCCGGGCGTGCACGTCATGGCCCTGTGCCCGGGTTTCGTGCACACCGAGTTCCACGAGCGGGCCGGCATGGACATGTCCGGCATCCCCGAGCCGCTCTGGCTGGACGCCGACCGGGTCGTCGCCGACGCGCTGCGCGACTTCCGGCGCGGCGTGACCGTCAGCGTTCCCGGCGCGCAGTACAAGACCCTCGTCGGGCTCGGCAAACTCATCCCGCGCAACCTCGCGGGGCGCATCTCCTCGCGCACCGGCCGCAAGTACGACTAGGCCGGGCCCCGGCCTCCCCCTCGGCGGCAACGGAGCAATCTCCCGCACGTCAACACGAATAGGGACGCAGCCTCTCCTCGGCGGCCACGGAGCAATCTCGCGGCGCGCATCTCCTCGCGCACCAGCCGTGCACACCGCCGAACCGGACCCAGCCTCCGTCTGGTGGTCACGGATCGCGCGCCGGGCCGTCCGTACCGGCCATGTCGTGCCGGTCCGGGCCGCGCGGTGCCCGCACATCCGATCACCGGCCCCCTCGCGCGGCGGGACCCGATGCCGTTAGGTTTTACGGCACCGGACGGAGGTGTTCCCCCATGCCCCTGTTCCCGCGCCGCTTGGCGGCGGTGGTCCTGTCGGCGCTCGCCCTGTGCGCCGGCCTGGTGGCCCCCTCGGCGAACGCGGTCGTCGGCGGCTCGCTCGCCACCCCGCCGTCGTGGCTGGCGGCGATCGGCACGCCGGCGTTCCTCATCCGGCCCTCCGGGCAGTTCTGCGGCGGCGTGCTCGTCGCGTCCGACAAGGTCGTGACGGCGGCGCACTGCGTGAGCTTCCTGCGCCAGGTCCCGAGCCTGCTGAGCGCCGTTTTCGGCCGCGCCGACCTGTCGAAGAAGGACGGCGAGGCGGTGCGGATCACGAAGATCTGGGTGCACCCCGGCTTCCGCGAGACGTCCTTCCAGGGCGAGACGGTCGAGCACAACGACGTGGCCGTGCTCACGCTCGCCCGGCCGGTGAACCGCCTGCCGCTGCCGCTCATCGGCCGGTACGGCACGTATCCGCCCGGCGCGAACGCGCGGGTGCTCGGCTGGGGCACGACCTCGGAGCGGGACCTGTTCAACGCACGGCTCCGCGAGGCCACCATCCCCATCGCCCCGGACGCGCGGTGCACGAAGGCGTACGGCCGCGACGCGTTCGAGGCGAAGGGCATGGTGTGCGCGGGTTCACCGCGGGCCGACACCTGTGAGTTCGACAGCGGCGGCCCGCTCATCCTCGAGGGCCGGCTCGCCGGGCTGACCTCCTGGGCGTACGGCTGCGCCCGCCCGGGTTATCCGGGCGTCTACACCCGCCTGTCGGCGTTCACCCTGCCGCTGTAAGGCTGCCGCCTCGGTCACAAGGTCACAAGTAGAGGCCGGTGCCGTACTCGGGGCGCTCGTTGGCGACGGCGTGCAGGTCGCGCTCGCGCAGCACGATGTAGAGCTCCCCCTGCACCTCGACCTGGAACTGGTCCTCGTCGTGGTAGAGGACCATGTCGCCGACCTTGACGGCGCGGACGTTGTGGCCGACGCCGCAGACCTCGCCCCAGACGAGGCGGTTGGACTGCTCCGCGGTCGCCGGGATCACGATGCCTCCGCTGCTGCGGCGCTCCCCCGACTCCTTCTCCGGGCGCACCATCACGCGGTCGTGCAGCATCTGGATCTCGAACTTCGGCTCGGCCACAGTCGGGATTCTACCGAGATCGGCCCCTGTGCTCCGGTCCGACGGTGACGACGGCCCCGCTACCGGAAGATCGGAGGCCGCCGAGCAGGGGCTCCGGGTTCGGCTCAAGCCTTCTCTTGAGCCCTCTTCAAGGCCGCCCTGCGAGTCTCCTCGCACTTGAGCCGCACGATGTCACGGCGGACCGCCCGGCGGGATCGGGCGGTGCGGAGGAGGACGTGCCACATGGTCAAAGGACGGATCGTCGTCACCGGGGGCGCCGGGTTCCTCGGCTCGCATCTGTGCGAGCGGGCGCTGAACGACGGGTACGGCGTCATCTGCGTGGACAATCTGCTGACCGGACGCCTGGCCAATATCGCGCATCTGATGGCCGCCGAGGAGTTCGCGTTCGTGGAGTGCGACGTCGCCGACTACGCGTACCACGGCGGAGATCTCGTCGCGATCCTGCACTTCGCCTCGGCGGCCAGCCCGGCGGACTACCTCCGGGTTCCGGTGGAGACGCTGCTGACCGGCGCGCTGGGCACCCGGCGGATGCTGGAGATCGCCCGGGAGCGCGACGCGCGGTTCCTGCTGGCGTCCACCTCGGAGGTCTACGGGGACCCCCAGGTCCATCCGCAGCCGGAGTCGTACTGGGGCCACGTCAACCCGATCGGTCCGCGCAGCTGCTACGACGAGGCCAAGCGCTTCGCCGAGGCGCTGACCACCGCCTATCGGGGCGTGCACGGCACGGACACGGCGATCGTGCGGCTGTTCAACACGTTCGGCCCGCGCATGCGCGCGCACGACGGGCGGGCGATCCCCACCTTGATCAGTCAGGCGCTGGCCGGTGAACCGATGACGGTGACCGGGGACGGCCTGCAGACGCGGTCGATCTGCTACGTCGACGACCTCGTGGAGGGCGTCTTCCGGATGCTGTGGTCCGATCATCCCGGTCCGTGCAACCTCGGCAGCACGTACGAGATCTCCATGCTGGATCTCGCGCGGCTGATCCGGGACCTGGTCGGGTCCGACGCGCCGATCGTGCACGTGGGCCGGCCCACGGACGACCCGCGCGTGCGCCGGCCCGACATCGCGCTCGCCGCCAAGATCCTGTCCTGGGAGCCGTCCGTGTCGATGGTGGACGGGCTGCGCAGCACGATCCGCTGGTTCGCCGCGCAGTCCGCGTCCGTCATCGGGGCTCCTACGCCCGCCAGCGGCCGTCGGCCATGAGCGTCCGGTCCGGCATCTCCTCCAGTCCCCGCCAGGCCTGGACCCGCCGGAGGGTGAGGAGGAGACACACGCGGCCGGGCACCTTCCGCGGGTCGATCGGGAGCGCGTCGAGCGCGGCACGGCTCTCCGGCGGCACGTCCCCGGCGTCCAGGAGCTCGACGTCGCCGTCCACGAGCACCACGTCGGTCGGCGACCCGAAGGCCAGCCTCGCCCGCGGGTCCTCGCGCAGGTTGCGGACGGTCCGGCTGTTCTCCTTCGTCGCCATCACCAGCCGGGCGCCGTCCCACGCGCACCCCAGGGGAACGAGGTGGGCGCCCTCCTTCCCACCGGTCGCCAGCCAGGCGTTCCGCGCGGTCTCGAAGACCCGCAGGACGTCGGCTCTGCGCCGGTCCGCCGGCCGGGCGGGCGTTCCCGTCAGGCCTCGGGGCGGGGCGGTCTCGCCGCGGAGCGGGCTCATGTCGTCTCTCCTTCCGGCGGCGCCGTTCACGACGCCACCATCGCCGCGGTATTCGCGACGAACGCGATCAGGGCCAATGTCGTACGGACCAGATTCCAGTTCCCCCACGCCCGGCGCGGGTCCTGCCAATCGACGGGAACAGGACCGGTGTCGAGCGATTTCACGCGCCGATTGATGGGCACGTTACGCGTCTGGGAAACGAGTGAGACACCGCCGAGCGCGACTGCGGCGAGTACGCACAGGGCACGCCTTTCGGCGTCGGCGACCGCGAGCACGACGTCCAGCGCCGTCGACGTGATGACCATGATCGGCATCATCGGGTCGTAGGCGCGTCCCAGCAGCTTGTGGGCTGCGACGTACTGCTCGGGAGCCATCGCCCGCAGCGCCGGCCAGACGCCGACAGCGTGCGTGAAGAGGACTCCCGCCGCGACGCCGCTCGTCACGGTCACCACGGAATTGACAATTTCGATAACCACCGCGATCCCTCCTGTCACAGCGCACCTGCAGTATTCCGACGGCCCCTAGAGAAGGGCTTGAGATCGCTTTCAAGTGAGACGCGAGCAATCTTCGAGCGGGGCGGGCAGTATTCCGGCGTCCGCTAGAGAAGGACTTGAGATCGCTTTCAAGTGAGACGCGAGGACTCTTCGAGCAGAGCGGGCAATTCTGCCGTTCGCTGAGATGCATACGAGAGGAGTCCTTTTGTGACCGCGTTGCGTCCCACCAAGGTCGCCACCCGTGACGTCGCGCCGAACCGGCGCCGGGGAGGCGACATCCGCGTCCTGCTCAGCCCGAAGAGCGCGGGATCGACCTCGGGGTTCATGGGCGTGCTGTTCCTCGACCCCGGCGAGTACGTCGCCGAGCACTACCACCCGTACTCCGAGGAGTTCCTGTACGTGACACGCGGCGAGATCACCGTGCGCGTGAACGGGGAACCGATCACGCTGCGCGAGGGCGAGGCCGTCCTGGTGCCGATCGAGGCCCGCCACCGGGTGGAGAACCACGGCGCGGACCGCGCCGAGGTCGTGCTTCACCTCGGGCCGCTCGCGCCGCGGCCGGAGCTCGGCCACGTCGACACCGAGCCGCTCCCGAACGCCGGCCATACCTCCATCTCCGTGGGAGACGCTCCATGAACGCACGGCGCGTCGCCATCACCGGCATCGGGGTGATGGCCCCCGGGGGGACCGGCCGGAAGGCCTTCTGGAGCACGCTGACCGACGGCCGCACCGCGACCCGGACGATCTCGCTCTTCGACCCGGCCGGCTTCCGGTCGCGGATCGCGGCCGAGTGCGACTTCGACCCGGCGGCGGAGGGCCTGAGCCGGCGGGAGATCCGCCGGATGGACCGGGCCGCGCAGATGGCGGTCCTCGCCGCCCGCGAGGCGCTGCTGGACAGCGGCCTGGACGACTCGGAGCCGGACCCGGCACGCACGGGGGTGACACTGGGCAGCGCGGTCGGCTGCACCATGAAGCTGGAAGAGGAGTACGTCGTCGTCAGCGACACCGGACGCGACTGGCTCGTCGACCCCGCGTACGGCGTCCCGCACCTCTACCACTTCCTGGTGCCGAGCTCACTGGCGGCCGAGGTGGCGTGGACGTGCGGCGCGGAGGGCCCGGTCTCGCTGATCTCGACGGGCTGCACGTCGGGCCTGGACGCCGTCGGCAACGGCGCCCGGCTGATCGCCGACGGCGTCGCCGACACGGTGGTCGCCGGCGCGACCGACGCGCCCATCTCGCCGATCACAGTCGCCTGCTTCGACGCCATCAAGGCGACCTCGCCGAACAACGACGACCCGGCCCACGCGTCCCGCCCGTTCGACCGCGACCGTGACGGATTCGTCCTCGGGGAGGGCGCGGCGGTGTTCGTGCTGGAGGAGCTGGACCGGGCGCGCGCTCGGGGCGCGCACGTCTACTGCGAGGTCGCCGGGTACGCCACCCGCGGCAACGCATACCACATGACCGGCCTCAAGCCGGACGGCCGGGAGATGGCCGAGGCCATCCGGGCGGCGATGAACGCCGCGCGGATCGACCCGGACGACATCGACTACATCAACGCCCACGGGTCGGGCACCCGGCAGAACGACCGGCACGAGACGGCGGCGTTCAAGCGCAGCCTCGGGAAGCGGGCGTACGAGGTGCCGGTCAGCTCCATCAAGTCGATGATCGGCCACTCGCTCGGCGCGATCGGCTCCCTGGAGGTCGCCGCGTCGGCGCTGGCCATCGAGCACGACGTCGTGCCGCCGACGGCCAACCTGCGCACGCCCGACCCGGAGTGCGACCTGGACTACGTGCCGGGCATCGCCCGCGAGCACCGTACGGACGTCGTGCTCAGCGTGGGCAGCGGATTCGGCGGGTTCCAGAGCGCGGTCGTCCTGACCGCCCCCGGCCGGGACGGCGCCGAACGGCGGGCGGCCGCGTGAGCCGCCGTGCCGTGGTGACCGGGCTCGGCGTGGTGGCGCCGACCGGCATCGGCCTGGAGGACCACTGGGCGGCGACGCTGCGCGGCCGGAGCGTGCTCGGGCCGCTGACGCGGTTCGACGCGTCCCGCTACCCGGTGCGGCTCGCGGGCCAGGTGCCGGACTTCGTCACCAAGGAGCGGGTGCCGAGCCGCGTCATCCCGCAGACCGACCACTGGACCCACCTGGCCCTCGCGGCCACCGACCTGGCCCTCGACGACGCGGACGCCCGCCCCGCCGACCTGCCCGAGTACGAGATGGCGGTCATGACGGCCAGTTCGTCGGGCGGCGTGGAGTTCGGGCAGCGGGAGATCGAGCGGCTCTGGCGGGACGGGCCGCGGCACGTGGGCGCGTACCAGTCGATCGCGTGGTTCTACGCCGCCACCACCGGCCAGATCTCGATCCGGCACGGCATGCGCGGCCCCTGCGGGGTGGTGGTGGCCGAGCAGGCCGGCGGGCTGGACGCGATCGGGCAGGCCCGGCGGGTGCTCGACGAGGGCGCGACGTTCGTGGTCAGCGGCGGAACCGACGCGCCCTTCAGCCCGTACGGCCTGACCTGCCAGATCAGCAACGGGCGGCTCAGCGAGAGCACCGACCCGAAGGCGGCCTACCGGCCCTTCGACGGCGACGCCGCCGGATACGTGCCGGGCGAGGGCGGCGCCATCGTGATCGTCGAGGACGCCGACGCGGCCGCGCGGCGCGGCGTGAGCCGTGTCTACGGGGAGATCGCCGGCTACGCGGCGACGTTCGATCCGCCGCCGGGTTCGGACCGGCCTCCCACGCTGCGCCGGGCGATCGAGCGGGCCCTCGACGACGCCGGCGTACCGCCCGCCGACGTGGACGTGGTGTTCGCCGACGCCGCGGGTGTGCCCGAGCTGGACCGCCGGGAGGCCGAGGCGATCGGCGCGGTGTTCGGCGACCACGGGGTCCCGGTCACCGCCCCCAAGAGCATGACCGGCCGGATGTACGCCGGGAGCGGCCCGCTGGACCTGGTCGACGCGCTGCTGTCGATCCGGGACGGGGTCATTCCCCCGACGGTCGGCGTCCGGCGGATCCCCGCGGACTACGGCATCGACCTGGTCCGTGACCTGCCGAGACGTGTGCCGGTGCGGACGGCGCTGCTGCTCGCCCGCGGATACGGCGGTTTCAACGCGGCGCTGGTCGTCCGTGCGGTCCCCGACGCGGTTGCGGCGGCGGACGGGACGACCGTCCCGAGATGAGTCCCGCCGGGACAAGTGAGTCCCCGCCCAGGAACAAGGAGGAGAAATGGCGGATCGGACGCTCGACGAGCTGAGGGATCTCATGGTCGCCAGCGGCGGCGTGGACGAGGAGGTCGACCTGAGCGACGACATCCTGGACACGACGTTCACCGACCTGAGCTACGACTCGCTCGCCGTGCTGGAGCTGGCCGGCCGCATCGAGCGGGAGTGGGACGTGGTCGTCCCGGACGAGGCGGCGGCGGACTTCCAGACGCCCCGGATGGTCCTGGACTACGTCAACGAGCGGGCGGGGGTGAACTGACGTGTCGACCACCGCCCCCGGGCACACCGACAACGACGTCGTCATCGCCGCGCCCCTCCCCCTCGTGTGGGAGATGACCAACGACATCGAGTCCTGGCCGGAGCTGTTCAGCGAGTACGCCAAGGCGGAGGTCGTCGAGCGGGAGGGCGACACGGTCACCTTCCGCCTGACGATGCACCCGGACCACGACGGCAACCAGTGGAGCTGGGTGTCGCGCCGGACCGCCGACCCTCTGAGCCGCAAGGTGCGCGCGCACCGCGTGGAGAAGGGGTGGTTCGAGCACATGGACATCTTCTGGGAGTACGAGGAGGTGCCCGGCGGCACGCGGATGCGCTGGGTCCAGGACTTCCGGATGCGGGCGGACTCGCCGGTGTCCCTGGAGGCGATGACCGAGCGGATCGACGGCAACACCCCCGTCCAGATGGCGCGCATCAAGTCGAAGATCGAAGAGGCGCACGGTGGGTGAGGTGCTGTTGCCGATCGCCCTGCTGGCCAGCGGGCTGGCCGCGGGCGTGCTGCTCGGTGCCGCCATGGGCCCGGTGCCGTTCTACATGACGCTGCCGCCCGGCCAGTACGTGCGCGCCCACGCCTTCGCGGTCGGCCGGTACGACCCGCTCCAGCCGGCCTGCCTGCTGATCACGGTGGTGGCCGACGCGGCCATCGCCGTGACCGGCGGACCCGGCCGCGCGCCGGCGATCGTGGGCGCGGTCCTGGCCGCCGCCGTGGTGTGCGTGTCGCTCACCCGGAACGTCCCGGTCAACCGCTGGGTGAAGTCCCTGGACCCGGACGCGCTGCCGCCCGACTGGAGCAGCCGGGACCCGCGCCTGTTCTGGGCCCGGTGGAACCGGATCCGCACCGCCCTGGCGGTGCTCGCCCTGGCGGCCAACGCGGTCACCGCCGGTGTCGTCCAGTGATCCGGCCGCACCGACGACCACGAGAGGACGGTCCCATGCCGGGCGACGATCGCCGGTCCGGTCCCGGCCCGGCCGGGCACGCGCCGGGCGAGCATGTACCGGGCGGGCACGCACTGGGCGAGCATGCGCCGGGCGGCGACCCGCGGGGCGACCGGCCGCCGGCCGTACGGCTGCAGTCGCTGCTCGACGGGATGCGGGTCACCAAGGTCCTGCACGTGCTGGCCGAGCTGAAGGTCGCCGACCACCTCGCGGACGGCCCCCGCGACGTGCCCGCGCTGGCGCGCGACGTCGGCGCGGACCCGGACGCGCTGTACCGGGTGCTGCGCTGCGCCGCGTCGTACGGCGTCTTCGCCGAGACGCCGGACGGGCGGTTCGGGCTCACGTCAATGGCCGAGCTGCTGCGCTCGGACGTCGAGCAGAGCCACCGCGACCTGGTCATGCTGGTCGGCGGCGACCTGTGGTGGCGGCCGTACGAGGAGCTGGCGTACGCCGTGCGGACGGGCCGCAGCGCCGCCGAGCACGTGTTCGGCCGGCCGTTCTACGCGCACCTGCGGTCCGACGCCGAGGCGTCGGCCCGGTTCGACCGGGCGATGACGCAGATGAGCCTCGCGCAGGCACGGGCGATCCTGGCCCGGTACTCCTTCGCCGGATACCGCCGGATCGCCGACATCGGCGGCGGCCACGGCTACTTCCTGTCGCAGGTGCTGCTGAGCAGCCCGGACACCGAAGGCCTGCTGTTCGACCAGGAGCACGTCGTGGCGGGCGCCGGGCCGGTGCTGGACAAGCACGGCGTCGCGGACCGTACGACGGTCGTCGCGGGCGACTTCTTCACCGAGATCCCGGGCGGCTGCGACGCGTACCTGCTCAAGGCGATCCTCATCAACTGGCCCGACGACCGGGCGGTCCGGATCCTGCGCGCGGTGCGCGCGGCGATCGGCGAGGCCCCCGGCGCCCGGCTCTTCGTCATCGAACCGGTGGTCGCCCCCGGCAACGCGCGCGACTACAGCAAGGCGCTCGACGTGGACATGCTCGTCAACCTGGGCGGGCGGCAGCGCACCACGGAGGAATGGCGGCGGCTGATCGCCGAGGGCGGATTCGAGCTGATCGGCGAGCCGGCTCCCGGCCGCCGTGAGGTGCTGGAGTGCCGTCCCCGGTGAGCGCCGCCCCGACCCGAGAGGAAATCATGGATCTTCGACTGGACGGCAGGAACGCGCTGGTGACCGGGGGCACCCGGGGCATCGGCCGGGCGATCTCGCTCGCCCTGGCGGACGCCGGCTGCAACGTGGTCGCCTGCTACCGCAGCGACCAGGAGGCCGCCGCGGCACTGGAACGCGACCTGGCCGACCGCGGCGGCAAGCACGCGGTGCTGCGCGCCGACGTCGCCGACCCGGGCGACGTCCGCCGGCTGGTGGACGAGTACCGCTCGCGGCTCGGCTCGCTCGACGTGCTCGTCCACAACGCGGGGTCGATCAGCCACGTCCCGTTCGACCGGCTCGAGCTGGACGAGTGGCGCCGGGTGATCGACGGCAACCTCACCTCGATGTTCCTCGTGGTGAACGCGACGCTGGAGCTGCTCTCGTCCGGCTCGTCGGTGATCGGGATCGGCTCGAAGGTCGCGTTCGTCGGCGTGCCCCTGCGCGGGCACTACACGGCGGCCAAGGCCGGAATGGCGGGCCTCACCCGGTCGCTGGCCAAGGAGCTCGGCCCGCGCGGCATCCGCGTCAACCTGATCGCGCCCGGGATCATCGACACCGACCAGGCCGCCGGCCTCTCCCCCGAGATGCGCGAGCGCTACCGCTCCATGACGTCCGTCGGCCGGCTCGGCGAGCCCGAGGACGTCGCCGACGTGGCCGTCTTCCTGGCCGGCGCCCCATCCCGGTTCATCACGGGCGAGACCATCAACGTCGACGGAGGAATGTGACATGGGCGACCAGACGGTGTTCCGCGTCATGCTCCGCATGCAGATCGTCCCCGGCAAGGAGGAGGAGTTCGAGAAGGTCTGGTACTCCATCGGGGACGTCGTCCACGGGCACCCCGCCAACCGCGGGCAGTGGCTCCTCCGGAGCACGGAGGAAGAGAGCGTCTACTACATCATGAGCGACTGGGCCGACGAGCCGCGGTTCCGGGAGTTCGAGCGCAGCGAGCAGCATCTGCGGCACCGCAAGAAGCTGCACCCCTACCGGCTCCACGGCTCGATGGCCTCGATGCGGGTCGTGTACGACATGGCGAAGTCCGCATGACCGGCCGGGTCCGCGTCATCGTGTACTACGCGGCGTCCGAGGAGGACGTCACCGAGGCGTACGAGCGCGCCAACAAGGAGATGCGGGGCACGCCCGGCCTCCTCGGCGCCGAACTGCTGCGCTCGATGCTCGACGGCGACCGGTTCGCCGTGCTGAGCGAGTGGACGAGCCGGACGGCCTTCCTCGCGTGGGAGCAGGGGGCGCGCCACCGCGACCAGACCTCCGCCCTCCGCCCGTACGAGGACCACGCCGGTGGCAGGAGCTACACGGTCTACGAGGTCATCGGCGAGCTGTGACCGACGGCGGGACCCCCGCCCGACACCACTGGCAGGAGCCATGCGATCGACCAGCTCATCGGCGAACCCCGGCCGGCGCCGGCGCGTGCACCCGCTGCTCCGGCACCTCTGGCTGGGGCTTCAGGAGGTCGGCGCCGCCACCTGGGGGTTCGGCGACCAGCACGCGCAGCCGTACGGAGAGGAGGAGGTGCTCCCGCCGGACGTCTGGAGCGCCTTCTACGCCACGGAACCCAAGAGACGTCACTGACGGAGCGACCCCGAGAGGAACGCACATGTCGGGTATCACAGGCTGGGTGGACTTCGAGCGCGATCTGACGCGCGAGGGCGCCACCGTCCGGTGCATGACGGCCACGATGGCCTGCCGAGGGCCGGACGCGGAGGAGCTGTGGCTCAGCCCGCGCGCCGCCTTCGGCCACCGCCGCCTCGCCGTCGTCGACCGCGACGGCGGCCGGCAGCCGATGACGGCCGAGGAGAACGGCCGGCCCATCGCCACGCTCGTCTTCAACGGCGAGATCTTCAACGCGGACGAACTACGCAAGGAGCTCGTCGCGTACGGACACCGGTTCCGCACCCGGAGCGACACCGAGGTGCTGCTCCAGGCCTACGTCCGGTGGGGCGCGGACTGCGCGTCCCGGCTGAACGGGATGTTCGCCTTCGCCATCTGGGACGTCGCCCGCGAAGAGCTCGTGCTGGGCCGCGACCAGGTCGGCGCCAAGCCGCTGATCTACCATCCGACGCCCACGGGCGTGCTGTTCGGCAGCGAGCCCAAGGCCATCCTGGCCCACCCCGCCGTCCGCGCCGTCGTCGACGCCGACGGCGTCCGCGAGCTGCTCTCCCAGTCCGGGACGCCGGGTGCGGTCGTGTTCCGCGGCATGCGCGAGGTGCGGGCCGGCCACGTCGTACGCGTCCGCCGGCAGGGCCTCGTCGCCGAGCGGTACTGGGGTCTGGAGGCGCAGGAGCACACCGAGGACGTGGAAGGGACCGTACGGCGGGTCCGGGAACTGCTCGAGGAGTCGGCCGCGCTGCAGCTGATGGCGGACGTGCCGGTCTGCTCCCTGATCTCCGGCGGCCTGGACTCCAGCGCCCTCACCGCCCTCGCGGCCCGGGCCCTCGCCGCCCGGGACGCCGGACCGGTCCGCACGTTCACCGTCGACTACGTCGGCCTCGCCGAGAACTTCACGCCCGACAAGGTCCGCACGTCGCTCGACGCGCCGTACGTCGCGGACCTCGTCCGGCACCTCGGCGCCGACCACACGAACGTCGTGCTCAGCACGGAGGACCTGCTCGACCCGGTGATGCGGGCCGAGACCATCCGGGCCCGCGACCTGCCCAGCCCGCTCGGCGACATGCAGACGGCCCTGTACCTGCTCTACCGGGAGGCGGCGAACCACTCGCGGGTCGCGCTGACCGGACAGCTCGCCGACTCGCTGTTCGGCGGACCGGCCTGGATGCAGGACCCGGAGTACGCCGACGCCGACACCTTCCCGTGGGTGGCGCTCGCGCAGAAGCGCGCCTGCGCGGACGGCATCGGCAACGGGCTGCTCGACCCCGGGCTGCGCACCCGGCTGAACATCCCCGGCTACGCCACCGAGCGCTTCCACGAGGCGCTCAAGGAGGTGCCCGTGCTGCCCGGCGAGACCGGGAAGAACCGGCGGATGCGGGAACTGACGTACACCCACCTCACCCGCTACCCCGAGACGCTGATCCGCAACGACGAGCGGCTGAGCGCCCACGTGGGCCTGGAGACCCGGGTGCCGTTCTGCGACCCGCGGCTCCTGCAGTACGCGTTCAACATCCCGTGGAACCTGCAGGTCTTCGACGGCCGGGAGAAGAGCGTCCTGCGCGCCGCCGTCGCGGACGTGCTGCCGACCTCGGTGCTGGAACGGCCGAAGAGCCCGTTCCCGGTCAGCGTCGACCCGGCGTACGCGAAGGTCCTGCGGGGCGAGCTGGCCGAACTGCTCGCCGACCGGAACGCCCCGGCGGCGCCCCTGATCGACCGGGAGGGCGCACGCGCCGTGCTCGACGACCCCGAGAGCCTGGCGAACGGCTGGCGCAGCCGCGCCAACGTCGAACTCCTCCTGCAGCTCGACTCCTGGCTACGCGACTACGGCATCGACCTGGTGCTCTGACCTGCGCCCGACACCCAGCCGCCGCCCGCCACCTCCGGACGGGCCGGCGGCGTCGGGCCACGGAAGCGTGTGATGAACGTCAGGAGTTCAGGAATCCACAGGCGATACGGCGGACATGCGGGGCCTGACCTGCGCGGTAGCGGCCTCGGCGAGGTGCGCGGCGGGAGGCCATCCCGCGTATATCCCGTGCGAAATTGTGGGGTCACGCCTCAGCAGCCGCCGTCTCCAAGAACCAGACCAGCCGGCGATTGGGGCGCGCGCAGCCGAGGACCTCCCTCAACCGAGGCCACATGTCCGCCTCAACTGGATACCAGTCGACGTCCCACTCAGGCCCCCGGTCCAACATGTCACGAATCTGATCCAACTGCTCAGCTGTGATCGGAAAGATCGTCGGCGGGCCTTCTCGCACGGGGTAGCCAGCGAGTTGCCAACGAACGTCGGCCGCATCGTACGAGGGCTCGATAGACACGGGCTACAACCTAGTGACAAGCACCGATACCGTGGACAGACCGTGTCCAGTGACTGTGATCGTGTGGCGCCGACCGTCGCCGTTATCGTCGAGTGATGGGCCCTGCCGTCACGGCAGGAGGGCCTGAGCTGGGATGCATGCAACGGCGGATGGCACCGTAGGCGAAATCAGAGGGACGCAGGCGGTGCCGATGGCTCACAACGTCAACCCAGGCAGATCGACTTTCGAATTTCGCGGATTTCCTCTGCATCCCTGGTGAAGGCCTCAACTAGCATCGGACCGTCCTCAGGTGACTCGGCTTCCCATCCCTGGCTGGCCAGATGTAGGGAGACCCAGCTTAGGATGTGTTCGATCGCTTCCAATTCATCCATCCCAACGGCTACTCGCGCGTCGGACACGTCGTTGGCGAGTCGGAGACCCAATGCCGTAACCAGCCCGTTACATCTCGTTTGAACGGGTAGATCGCTGTTGTGGAGGCCAGTCAGGCCGGCCAGCCCGAGCCCGCTTACAAGCCGTCCAGCAAAGGCAAGTGAAATATTTATTTTCGAAGCGTCATCTCTAGGTTGCGGGAACGGATCACTCGGTCCTAGCCTCCGAGATTCAATGGGGGTCTGTTTTGCTTCGAGAACCCCACCAAACCACTTACCTGCAATGTAGTCGAGCCTGGGTAGGAGAACCAGATCTTTGACGAATTCTCCTTCAAGGTCAGCTTCGCCCTGAAAGTAGGTCCTAATTACGTGCGAGATGTCGTTTACATCGAGCTGGGCGGTGATTAGGACGGCATTTCCGATGCGTGAGGCTATTCTCCAAGCGCTCAACCGAAAGTAGGGAGGACACCCACACGGATCGCCTTTAGGGTTCGCGCACCGGCGGCACGGTTCGTCCGCCAGACCGGCAAGCCTGGAGCGAAATTCTTTTAGGTCAGGGGCGCCTCCTCCTAGCCTCTTATCTTGGTATCGTATTTCCACCCCGAGAATTTGGGTGGCTGTCCTTTCTCGATACCGAGCCCATGGCCCGGTTCCATGCTCCCGAGAATTACATGGACTACAGAGCAGACCACGCACGAGGCCACTGTCGTGGTCATGGTCGATAACCAACTCTCCCCGGCGACCGCAGATAGCGCACCGTTGGTCTTGCCAACGGTGAAGCGCTTTCCAAGCGCTCGTCGAGACGCAAAGAGTATCAGGCTCAGGCCAGGTCCAGCAGGCTGGCCGGGCCGAGTCCCAGAGTTCAGAAGCAGCCGCCTCGTCGTGAGCTCTCCAGCGAGCAGAAGTGCTCTTATCAGCCTTCGTGAGATGGAGTCCACAACGGCCGGGTTCGTCCTGGGCGGGCCAGTGAGAGGACCAGATGAATGGAGCATTTCGGCAGGGCATGCCTTTCCGTGTTGGCTGGCCACACTCACTGCGACGAGGTGCCAACGCGGAGCCGGGGGCCTGAGCGTCCATCAGGGGTCTCCTGGGCGGTGTCGGAGCTAATAAGTATGACAAGAAACTCTTGATTGAGAGGCCTTTTCGCCTACGCCGTCTATCAGGATCGCTACGTCGACCTATTCATTACGAGTCAGGCGAGGGGTGTCCGGTGTTGTCCGGATCTGATTGTTGACCTGGCTCGTTCGCGGTTGGGTCGTCCATCGTCATCCATAGCCGTCCGGCGCTGTTGTTAGCAGCGCTCGCCCAGCACAGCCATAGGTATCCGGACCGCGCGGCTCCCCGGAATTAGGTTAGTTGGTGAGCAGTCGGTAAACGTTACCGATGAACGCGAACCAGTTCGCCGGGCGGCTGCTGTCGTACTTCCAGGCACTAAGCGTGAGCTGGAGCGTCTTCTTCAGCGGGTGCGGGGATTGCTGGATGGCTTCGTTGCGTTGAGCGAGTCGGCGCTGTTCGTCTGGGGTGGGGAGCCGGTTGCTCTTGGCGGAGTTGCAGGCGTCGTGGACGGGGGCGAGGTTCCAGATCGCGTCCAGATCAGGGCCCTGCCATCCCCTCAGCCCGCCCATGCGCTCCATGTAGGAGAAGGCGAACACGTGATCGATGGCGTAGGGATCTTCGGCGGCGAGCGGGTCGTTACAGATGAGACAGCGGCCGTGTTGGAAGCCGATGGTCGCTTCTTTGACTCCCGTGATGGCACGGCGGCGGCGCTTGTCGGTGAGGGCCAGGGTCTGCAGATCAACGGCCACACCCTCCCGCATGAGGCTCGCCCCGACTCCGGTGCTGAAGGAGGACTCCACGATGGCCCATCGTGCGCCGAGTTCACCGCGGAGGACGTCCGCATGTTCGGACATCGCGAGGCGTTGCATCTCGGGTGTGAACCGGACGATGCGTTCACGAGGCGCGCCGGTCAGTTCGTAGAACCGGTGCGGCAGCGTCGTGCCGCCGGGAACGTTGGTGAACTTCTGCATGACCATGGCAGGCATCGATTGCACGGCGGCCCGGATGAGAGCCTCGGTCGGCTGCCCCAGTCGGACGGACTCGGCGGCTTCACGCCGCGCGATGGCCAGGAAATCGGTGTCGCGCAGTTCTTGTACGGCCGGCGCCTGCGGTGCCTCCTCAAGGTGGCGGACCAGCCTCATCGCATAGGGGCGAGCCAGTTCGGTGAGCGGAGCGTCGGTGCGGCCGGTGCCTGCCAGCTCAAGGAGTGCCTCCCCGAGGGCGAATTTATAGGTGCGGGAGTTCGCGCCCATCAGCACAGCCAGCCGCCAGGAGGCCCGGGGAGTCGGGTCTTCCCGGAAGAAAACTTCGCTCACATGCACCGCCGTGTCGTTCCGTCGCCGCCGCTGCCCTGCAGACTAGACGTCGGGTCCGACAGCCAGGCCCAGGCAGTCCCACTGCACGTCTTGCCGCCCCAACCGGTCATCTGCTGTGCTGCAGTGAACGACTCGTAGACCTGTGGTTTCCGCCAGTGCGATGGTCTCTCCCAACGGGACATCGAACATCCTGCGGTTCGGCGGGATCGGGCCATGGCGCAGCGTCATAATGACCCGTCCCCGTGGTGCCAGCAGCGAGGTGATGCGCTGCATCGCGCGGGGCCGCTCGGTGCCGTCGAGATGCATCCACACCGCTGACAACAAGACCAAGTCGAAGGACGATTCTTGACTGCTTAGGGCTGATAGGTCGGGAAGGGCGTCATCCAGCCAGCTGATGTAGCAACCCGAGTGGAGACGCTCCGCGCGTGCCCGAAGCTCCAGTGTCGGCTCAACCGCAACTACCGTATGACCGAGGCGGGACAAGGCCGCCGCATCCCGCCCACTGCCCGCCCCCACGTCCAGCACAAGCGAGCGGCGTCGAGGAACCAGATGTAGGACGTCCGCGTGAACCCCCTCGAACGACAGCGCCTCATACTGCCGCACCAGCGCTTCCGCATCCTCGCCATAGCCAGCGCTCCCCCACACCATGGACACATCATGGCGGCTTCCGAGTAACCTCCAGCCGGTCTCTGCGATGCTGACCACCTAGATGCGAACTACTGGCACGATCAAGGGCGCACGTTACAAACGCATCGCCCGACGCCGCGGCAAGAAACGCGCCCTGGTCGCTTCCGGCAACTCCGTCCTGACGATCGTCTACCACCTGCTATCCGATCCTGATACCGACTACCAAGACCTCGGCGCCGACCACTACGACTCCCGGATCAACAAACAACGCCGCGCCCGCACCCTCATGCGCCAGATCGAACAACTCACCGGCCACAAGGTGATCCTCGAACCCCTCGACAGCACCGCAGCCTGACCCGACCACCACAAACCCGGCTCCGCTAACGCTCCGCCGGGTGCTGCCGCCTGCCCAGCTGAGCACCGATTTTCGAGTCAGCAAGAGCGTTAGCAGCGTCCCTCGGCGAGAAGTTGGCATCCTCGCCGCTCGTGACCGTACGCTCGCCTAGCCTTCTATGGTGACGCCGAGCACGATGATGATCGTTATGAGCAGACCTAGGATGAGTCCGACCACTTGGGGCGTCAGCTGGTTCCGCAACCGCTTCGGCGGCTGGAACCGTGCGGCTGGGTCCGTGCTCAACTCCCACCAGCTGACTACCCGCTGGAAATCCACGTGGAAATCGGGGTCGGGGTACCGGGTGCTGTGCTGGAGCGCAGGCAGTGAGCGACGCCGCCCGTCCGCGAGGGTGATACGAGCCGCGAGCACCGCCCCATATTCGCTCTTGGTCTCGCGTACGTCGATCCACCGGATCTCCTGCCAGGGGTAGATACGACCACGCCCGATACCCCAGCAGATGGTTATTCCGGCCGCCCCGACCGTGGTCCAGCTCCGGAGCGCCATGGAGATGCCGAGACCGACGAGCGCGGCCGTCCCGCCCAGCAACCAGCAGGAACCCACGACGCCGAGTCCAAAAAAGGCAAAGGCTCCTTCGACGACCAACCCGACGCCCAGCGCCGCAAAATGCCGCCAGGATGGGTGATACCGATCTTTCCCTCGGAAGCTCAGCTCGTTCACGGAGCGCACGCTACATCTCCGGCCCTCGAACGGATGAGCCGCCCCTGGCTGGCCGTCATCCGGCTTCGCTCCTGCTCACAGACGCAGGCCAGGTAATTCGAGGACAAGCCGACCCGGACCGCAGGGCCGGCCACGGCCCGAGGACCGGAAGCGGCGCGTCAGTCGATCGCCCCGACCCCGT
The DNA here is from genome assembly GCF_039542055.1 of Actinoallomurus vinaceus. Classification (NCBI taxonomy): domain Bacteria; kingdom Bacillati; phylum Actinomycetota; class Actinomycetes; order Streptosporangiales; family Thermomonosporaceae; genus Actinoallomurus; species Actinoallomurus vinaceus. The sequence continues at coordinate 99,251 of NZ_BAABHK010000024.1, read as the reverse complement.
GCAGCGCGCAACCATCCACTGCGATCGTTACGGCCTTCGCCGTCGCTCCCCTTCCTTGTAGCTGCCGTCCCTCCAGCCGTGGCCGGTGCATCAAGGCTCGACCTGTCGATCGCGTTGCGGCTTGGCCTTGACACGCCGGTCGCGGCTGGGAGACTGACGCAGCGTGAGAGAACGGCCCGTCTGCCGGTGGGCTGTCCCTGCGGGCTTAATGGTGTTCCGTGTCGGTGGGCGGCCGTCCGGTTCGGGCCGGGATCGGCCCGCAGAGGCCGCAGGCCCGGCCCGAGGGCCGGTCGGCCGCCGGCGGCTGTCCTTCCTGGTTGATGCTTGTCGCTTCAGTCTCACCAGATGCTTGACGGCATCAAGGCCGCCGGTCACGAAGAGCGGACAACGGATGAGATACCGATGTTCGTCCGCGCTCTCGTACGGTTTCAGCTGTAGAACGTTCAGGAGGCCGCCGTGGGTCTGGTCATCTTTCCTGGCAACGGCGATGTCGCCACGCCCGATGCGCAGTGGTCGTACTCGGGTTTCCACCGCTTCCGCAAGCATCTGGCAGCAGCCGAAGGCTTCGATCTGGGTACCTTGGTCGGATTTGGCGGCGACCGTTCATGGGACAGTGTCCAAACCAGCCTGCTTCCCCTGCTGAACAGGCCAGATGACGGCGGCGACGAGCTGCCTGTGGCAGAGTGCGCTCAGATGCTGCCTCGTTTGGTAGAGATCGTCTCCCAGTGGCGCGCCCAAGTCTCAGGCCCAGATCAAGACGACATCCAACACGGCGTGGATCTCATCCGAGTCCTACGGATCTGCATCGACCAGAACGTGCCCGCTTGCTTCTGCTAACGCGACACCTTCGGACCCGACGTCGGCCCGGCAAGACCGCCGGTTTCCTAGACCACTCGTCAGACATGCCCTGGGATTGGACATCAAGCATCTGGTGGGACTAGACAGCGAAGTGTCCGCCTCGTCCCGTCGCTGACCTCTGGTTTCCGCTGGCGCGAATGGCAGCGTTCAACGATGCCTAGCGCCTCATCGATCACTAAGACTTAGCAAGCCAGGGCCGTGCCCACTCCAGAGTCTCGCGGGACTGATTGACCATCGCCTCGGAGTCCAGCCCGGACGCCAGGTGCGCGTGAATGCCGCGTAGACGAACGTGAGGGCGTCGGAGACGATATCGCGGCAGTGCTCGTTGCTCTCGTGGTCCATGCCGAACGGTCCGGACATCGAAGGACAGCGACCACGTGCTCACCACGGCCTGGGGTGAGCGGATCCACCCTGACACGGCATCGTCGCTTATGGCCTCCCTGGCCGCCGGCACAGCAAGGCGGCTCCCGCCACTGCGCTCCCGCTGGCGCGGCTGCATGATCTCCGACACATCCACCCGACCCCGCGCTCTACCGGCACATCCTCCACGACTTGCCGTCGGCCGAAGCTCGATAGGGTGTACGAGCAAGAGGCCCCGCCGGGCTGGACCTGGCGGGGCGTCCTGTTACTCCTGCTTATCTACACAACGCAAGGCCCTGCACCGTAGCCTGTCGTTTGCGGACTCCAGGAGGTGCAGGGCTCGTGTCTGACGCTAACACGACACCGGACCCCGACGAGGGCATCGGCCGCCGAATTGCCCGGAAACGTAGCGCCCGCGGCCTGACACAGCAGGGTCTCGCCGACCGCGCGTACGTCAGCCGGAGTTTGATCCAACAGGTCGAGACCGGCCGGAAGCCGGCGACCCCCTCACTCGTCGCGGCGGTAGCCTCGGCGCTTCACATCGATCCGGTCACGCTGTACGGACAGCCGTACCGAGGCGCCACGATGCGGAAGGATCGCGTGCACGCGGCGATCCCCGACATCCGCAAGGCGCTGACGTACGTCGATCTGGCTCCAACGCTCGACACACCGCCTCGACCGCTCGCCGAGCTGGCGAAGACGGTCACCGAGGCCAAGCGGCTGCAGCAGCAGGCCCGTCACGTACAGCTCGGCGCGCGGCTGCCCGCGCTGATCGACGAACTGACCGTGCACGCCCACGACACCGACTCACCGCGTGCCTGGCGGCTGCTCAACCAGACGCACAGCCTCGCCAACTCGCTCTCGCGCCGCCTCGGATACACCGACCTCGCGCAACTGGCGATGGAGCGTGCAGCGCGGTCCGCCGATCGGTCCGACGACCCGAACCTTCCGCAGCTCGTCACCCTGTCACGCGCTTTGCTGCTCCTGACGATCGGCGCGTGGGATCCCGCACTCGCACTGCTCGACCACGCTGCCGGCCACGTCGAGCAGGACCGCCCGGAGTCGGTCACGGTCTTTGGCGCCCTGCATCTGCGCGCCGCGATCGTCGCTGCACGCGCCGGCCGGGAAACCGAGGCGTGGGGGCACCACGGCATTGCCGACGATGCGGCCCGGCGCATCGGTCCGCGCGTACGCGATGAGTACGGGGTCCAGCTCACGGCCGCGAACGTGGACATTCACGGGGTGGCCGTCGCAGTCGAGCTCACGGACTTCGACGAGGCGATTCGGCGGGACTCCCGCCTATCGCTGCCGTCATCGATGCCGGCGGACCGGCGTGCTCACCATGAGATCGACGTGAGTCGTGCTCTCGTCTCGACTGGCCAGCACGACCGCGCACTCCGTCGTATCCAGTCCGCCGAGAAGACGGCGCCCCAGATGACCTGGTATCACCCGATGGCCCGCGAAACGGTCGGCCGCCTGGTCGACCACTATCGGGCGCTACCCGAACCGCTACGCGCGATTCAGGAGCATATGTCGCTGTCCTGAGCAGCCCGTCAAGGACTCCGATGCGTACAACTCGTGTGCATTGTTGGCCTCTCGCCTACCTAGCGTGATCCGTCGTTACCAGACCACGCGGATACCGGGGAGGCATGGGATGGTCACGCAGGACACGGGTACCTCACCATCGATCGACATCGTCAGGGGCCTGGTGCTCAAGCTGGCACCGCTGTTACGGCGCGACGGCTTGAACGTCGCCGTTCACCGAGACGGCGTCGTCGAGGTCCGGAACCCCGGCGATACGCGGATGACACAGCCGATCGTCGTCCGTGAGCACCAGGGCGCCTGGTGGTGGCACTGGCAGTGGTCCGGGCCGTCCCGTGACGCGCCGCCCGAGTACGAACCGATGGTGCCCGTGGATGACGTCGAGGAGGCGGCCCGCCGCCTTGCGAACGTCCTGCACGTCGCCGAGCCTTCCGGGGCCGAGCAGTGATCGCGGGCATCCGGCGCATCGTCGGCATCGAGCCAGCCGGGCCGATGCCTCCCGCCCAGCGCGTGGTCGTCGCCGACCCGAGCCCCCAGGATCTGGCCGCGGTTCAGGCGGCCTGCGGCGGCTGGGCGGTGATGTGGTCGCGCTGGCGTCGCGCGTACACCGCGTTCGCCACGTTCGCCGGGGGCCCGCTCATCGTCGACGAGCCGGACCCCGCGCGGCTGCTGCAACGGTGCCGGGAAGTCCGGAACGCCGTGGCACACGGTCAGGCGATGATCGCATGAGCCTCGGTGATCAGATCGGCGACTTCCGGCGCCTGCTCGATGAGGTGCCGTCGTCGGGCAACCGAACCCTCAGGCGCAACTCGCCGCGCTCGAGCGCCTCATCCGCCTCTTCCCCGACGAGGCGCGGGCGATCCTCGCCCGTCGCGACGCCGGGGCGTAGACGTGCGCGCGCTCCTCAACGAAGCCGACCCGACAACCGGATGGCGGAGCGCGCCCACCACACCTTCGTACAGCCGTCGCAGCCCCCTGATGACGGCCGTACGGGCCAGACGGGCCGCCGGGTCGAGCGCGAGTCGACGACCGGGGAAGCTTGCGCTCACCGGCGGCCCACCCTGAGACGTCCCGGCACACCATCGCGACCGCTGCGCGTGCCGGGGCAGGAGACCGCCGGGCGCGGGGCCTGGGAATCCCGCCCGGCGGTCCCCAAGACCGCGGCATGGCGCGCAACTGTGTCCAGGCCGCTGCTGTTCCGCGGAGCACCGCGGCAAGGACGTTGACGAGGCCGACCGGACGGCCCCGTCATCAGCAGGGCACGGCCGGGCGCCGTGCGAACCCGTCCGAAGGAGGGATCAGATGACCGTCACCGCACCCGAGATGAGCGCGACGTCTTTGCCGGAGGTGTTCCAGGCACCTGCCGACCCGACGCCGCAGACCGATCACCTGTTCACCGGGACGAAGCACCACATCGTCCAGACGCCGCCGGTGCGCAACGACTACAAGAAGACCGCGGGCAGCTCCGACGGGGCCAAGACCTACGACACGACGGCCAAGTGACCTGCGGAATCCACCCATCGGACGGGACCCGGCCGACGGCCGGGTCCCGTTCGGTCTACAGAGACGAAAGGGATCAGCTGTGCTGACCTTGCAGATCAACCCCGAACGACTCGGGACGGGTCCTTCACCGGCATGGAGGTGGAACGGAACCTCGTACGTCACCAGCGACGGCAGCCGGGTGACGCCGTTCGCGCACCAGATGGTCGAGCAGGCCGCCGCCACCGACGGCACCCGCACCGCGATCATCGTCCGGGAACGCGTCCCCCGGCGGCCGGGCGCGACCCCGGCACCCGTGTCGGTCACGCCCGGGGAGCTGGACGTGATCATCGCCCAGGCCCGGCGCTGGCCGGTCGACCATCTGCTGATCGAGACCGCCCCGCATCGGCCGGTACGGATCACCGCCGGGGGTGTCCGGTCCACCCCATTGTTCCTGGCCCACTCCGACGGGGTCCTGTACGGGTCCTGGGACCTCGCCGATCTCAAACGGTTCGCCGGCGACATCAACCCCAAAGAGGCAACCCGCCTGCTGATCTACCGGCCGCGCTACAGCACCGACACCGCCTTCACCGGCATCAGGCGGTTGACCGAGCGCGCCACCGCCGTCGTCGGCGGAGACCTCGTCATCCGCTATCCCGACCCGGTTCTGCACGCCCAACCCCGCGACCTGGTCGAGGGCGCCGATGTTTTAGCGGCCTTCACCGCCGGAATCGACACCGCGCTGGACGCCCGGCCGATCGACCCCGACTCTACGCTCTGCCATCTGACCGGGGGTCTGGACTCCGGTTCGATAGCCACCCGTGCGGCTCGCCGGTGGCCTGGGCGGATCAACACGCGACGCTGATCGTCATCGGTCCGGGCCGCCAGCAGCAGATCCGCCGCCGGGCCGAAATCCGCGACCGGCTTCCCTTCGGACCATACGACCTGCAACTGGACACCAGTGATCGGCTGATGTTCGGACCGGCCTGCCCACGGGTCCGCGGCGAGCTGGTCAGCCCCTACGACGAACCGCTGTATGAGCACTTCACCGAGCTCAACACCCTGATCGCCGCAGTGGACGCGCACACGGTGATCACCGGCCTGGGCGGGGATGAGATGGTCGCCGTCGGGTCGGCGGAATCGGCCGAGGCCGCCGCCGACAAGGCCGACAACTTCGACCTGCCATGGCTCGGGCCGCGGGCACGCGCCGCGATCGAGTACGGGGACGACGGCATCGCGCCGCCCACGATGGCCGGCGGGATCACGCTCCTGGCGGCCGAGTGCGTCGCGCCGCCGCTGCTGCACGCCGGGCTATGGCCGGTGCATCCGTTCACTCACCGGGCGCTGATCGAACTCGGCGACCAGCTCCCGTTCTTCTGGCGCGACCTCAAGAAGCTCCAGCGCGATCACCTGGCAACCTTCGGGCTCAGCCACGACGCCTGCAACCCCAACGAACGCGAGAGTTTCGCCGAACTCGTCGAAGAATCGCTCCGGGTGAACGGGCTGCCTCTGCTGCGGCGCATCCTGACGGAGGGGTCACCGCTGATTGAGGCCGGACTTCTCGACCCCGACGGCCTTAAGGCCCTCGTCAGCGAGCTGGAAGACGATGGCGTCTACCGCGAGGAGTACCACTCCAAGCTGGTCGAGGTCATCACCCTCGATCAGGCCGTCAGAGCGTTCCTGACCTGACACTGGCCTCGGCCCCGAACCAGGGCGACAGATCAAGCCGCTCGGCTCGTCGCGCCATCATGTACAGCCGGGTGTGGGTCCGCTGCTCGGTACGCACCAGCTCGAATCCCTGCGTCTGGTTGTAGCGGGCCACGCCCAGGAAGTGGCAGTGCCTTCGTACCCACGGCAGCCCGAGCCGGGCGGCGCGATCGACCGCCCACCAGGCCATCGCTGTGCCCGGCTTCCGCCCCCGGAACGCCGGGTCGGTGATCGAGCCCGACAGGTACAGGGCCGCCTCGGCTCGCTCGGCAGCCGTCCACCCCCACGGCGGGCCTTGGTCCTGTACCACCATCTGGCCGACGACGCCGTGTTCGTCGTCGACCAGCACCCACACGTCTCCGGCCGGGTTGTCGCACTGGGCGACCAGGTCATCCACCGCGTCCCGCCAGCTTTCCAGACCGTTCCGCTCCAGCCAGTCACATCGGGCCTGCGCCATATCGAGGACCTGCGCCTTGTCGGCGGTCGTGGCAAGACGCATCTGCATCATCAGCCCATTGTGTTCCACCACGTCCGCCGTAGGCGGCCTAATGGACTGGACACTGGCGGCGGTTGATGGCCCGGCCCGACTCGTACTTGCGGTACGTCATCGACGAAGGCCCTAACCGGACACAACGACCGGATAAGGCGGGAAGGCTGTTGCCCTCGAGGCCGAAGCTGAGGTGGATGAAGCCGGGGACCTTGGGCCGCCAGATGTCGGGGGGACTGTACGGTCAACTGGACACACCCATGTCCAGACATCACATGGTGCCCCGGGCAGGATTCGAACCTGCAGCACACGGTTTTATTCAACGTGTGCAGGTGTTCTGATAGTCGAAGGCCGGTAGGTAGCGTGTCCACTGTTCGCGGTTGAGGCCGCCGCCGGTCACCAGGCACGTCGTTTCCACGAGGTGGCGACGGAGTTCATAGGTCGGTTTCAGATCCCAGAGGACGACGTCGCCGGCGCTGCCTGCGGTCGCCAGCGTCTCGCCGTTGGCGGAGAACACCATGTGGCCGACTGTGTCGAGGTTGTCGGTCAGTGCCGTTCCCAGTTGCCGGGGCAGGATGCGATTGCCGAGATCCCAGAGGTAGGCGTTCCCGTCGATCCCTCCGGTCACCATGATGTCGGTCGTCGGGGCGAACACGACGGACGGCGCGTTGCTGCCGTGGGGAACGAGGGGGTCACCGAGACGCCGCGGATGCGCAGGATCGTGGAGATCCCAGAGGATGACCGCCCCATCCGCGTCGCTGGTGGCCGCCAGATCCCCCGTGGGAGACATCGCCGCGAAGACGACCTCTTTGGTATGGCCGGTAAGTGCCGGGCCCCGTTGCAGCGGGTGCCTGGGGTTCGTGATATCCCACAGGCGGGTGCCGTTCATGACGCCTTCGGTGGTGGGTCCCCCACGCGACTGTGACCCGCGCAGGAGCGCGAGTGTCCGGCCGTCGCGCACGCGCCAGATCCCGAGTACGCCCTCGTTGCTGAGCACTCGGGCCAGGCGGCGGGGCCGGCCGGGCTGCCGTACGTCCCAGAGGATCGTGCCGTCGTCGCCGCCCATGAGGAGGCTCTTGCCGTCGGGGGTGAAGAGAAGCGACCGTACGATCCCTATGGGGCCGGTGAGCGACGGCGTCAATCTGCGAGGGCGGACGCGGTCGGTCAGGTCCCACAGGATGACGGTCTCCTTGCCGTCGCCGGTCGCCAGCGTCCTGCCGTCGGGTGAGAAGGCGACGGCGTCGACGCCCTCACCGGTGTGCCCGGTCAGCGTGCCGAGCCGGCGCGGCCGGGCGCGGTCGGCGACGTCCCACAGCTCGACGGTGGTGTCCCGTCCACCGGTCGCGATCATCGTGCCGTCTTGGGACATGGCCAGGGAGTAGATCTCTTTGTATCTCCCCGTCTTGTGCCCGACCAACGGGGCGCCGAAGGGGCGGGGGTGGCCGGCGCGCTTCAGGTTCCAGAGAGTCACCTGGCCTTCGTCGCCTCCGCTGGCGACCATGTGGCCGTCCGGCGAGAACGCCATCGTGACGTCGTCGGCACCTGCGGTGAGCCGTTCGGTCCGCTCGGGGAAGTCGGGGCTGGTGACGTCCCAGAGGAGCAGCCCGGTGTCACGCGAGCCGGTCGTGGCCAGTATGGGCCCCTGGGGAGAGAACGTGGCCTTCGAGAAGAACGTGACGCGGATGAGGTCACGTGCGGGACGCGGTCTGGCCGGATCACTCACGTTCCACAGTGCGGTGCCGCGAAGGCTTCCGCCGACGGCGAGCAACTTGCCGTCGGCGGAGAACGAGAGACTGTAGGCGATGTCGCGCTGCACGGGCACGCGGCCGAGCAGCCGCGGTCGATCGCGCCGTTCGATGTCCCAGAGCATCACGGGGGCGTCGATCCCCGCGGCGGCGATCCTGGTGCCGTCGGGAGAGAACCCGATGGCGGAGAGCTGTTTCCCCTGGGCGGCGAACGGTGGACCGAGTCGGCGGATGCCCGCCGGATCGGTGAGATCCCACAGCTGAAGCCCGGGTTTCTCCTTGCTCGACGTGGCGAGGACGGTGCCGTCCCGTGACACCTGAGCCTTACCGTCGCGGTATTTCTCGCCCTTGAGCGGGTTCCCCACCGGCTGCGGCCGTGCCGGGTCGCTCAGGTCCCAGACGGTGGCGAAACCGGCTGAGCTCGCGGTGACGAGCCGGCGCTCGTTTGAGGAGAACGCCGCCGTGGTGACGGGCGAGTCGAAGGCGGTGAACGGGCGACCGAGCGCGCGTGGACGCAGCGGGTCGCGCAGGTCCCACAGCATGACCTGGCCGGTCGCGAACCCGGCGGCGAGATATCGTCCGCTGGGCGAGTAGGCGATCGAGCCCACCTGGCTTTTCACTCCGGTGAGCTGCCCGGCAAAGGGCGTGGTGGTGATCGCCCTTTGCAGCGAGGCGTAGGTCTCCGGGTCGGGATGGATCCGGTGGGCGGCGACGTTGAGCATCAGCGCTGTCCGGGGATCGGTGTCCAAGGCCGTCTCGGCCTTGGACACGAGCTGCCGGGCGGTGGCGATCCGTTCCTGTTCCCGAGCCGTCCTTGCCTGGACCAGGGCGAGGCCCGCCAGGACGAGGGCCGCGACTGCCAACCCGGACAGTGCGGTGAGCGTGAGGCGCCGCCGACGTCTGCCGCGGTTCTCGGCGTGCGCACTGGCGTCCAGGAATTCTCGCGCGAGGCCGGTCAGGGGGTCGTCCTGCCAACGGGCTTCGGCCTGCCGGATCGCGGCCAGCCGGGTGCCCCGGTAGAGGTAGGAGGGCGCCCGATCGTTGCCGTTCCACTGCTCGGCGGCGTCGGACAGCTGACTGCGGAGGGCCTGACCGGTCAGGTCGGCCTCCATCCACTGGCGTAGGCGGGGCCACTTCAGCAGGAGGGCGTCGTGGGCGATCTGCACCGAGCCGGTGTCGACGACGATCAGGCGGCGCTTGGCGAAGACTTCCAGGACCTCCGCCGGGTCGTCGCCGCCCTTCATCTCCGCGAGCGCCGTCCGGGACACCGTGCGGCGGGTCAGCCTGGCCTCCGGTGAGACGGCCGTCAGCTGCTGAAACATTCGGCGGGCCAGGTCGCGGCGGTCGCGGTCGAGGCCGTCGAAGGCGGCCTCCGCGCTCGTCGCGACCGCGTGGGTGACACCGCCGGTGAGCGCGTAGCCGCGGCCGGTGAGGCGATTGCCCTCGCGGTGCTCCCAGACGGTCAGCATCGTCTGGGACAGCAGCGGCAGGGTGCCCGCGTCGAACCCGCCGGCCGGAGAACGCAGCTCGGCCAGGATGGTGTCGACCAGGCCGGGTTCGATCTCCAGCCCTGCCGCTCCGGCGGGCACTGTGATCGCGGCGCGCAACTCCGGCTCCGTCATCGCGCCGAGGACGAACTGCCTCTCCTGTAACGCCTCGACCAGCTCCGGGTGGTCGGCGCACCGGTCGATGACGTCGCCGCGTACAGCGATCACGACCAGCGCGGCCGGGGTTCCGGTGGCTCCTGTCGGCACGGTCGCGGCGGCGTGTAGTGCAGCGATGAACGCCGCACGCTCGGATGCGGCCTCCTCGCCATCGCCGGTGGCGAAGACCTCCTCGAACTGATCGACCACCAGGATCATGCGGCATGCCGGGACGATCTCGGGAGGAAGCTCCCGTCGGCGCGCGTCGTGGTCCACGGCCTGCCGGACGAGGAGCGACGCGTCTTTCGGGGCACGTCTCAGCGCGTCCAGCACCGTGGGCGCGTCGATACCGGCCAGCCCGGCCAGCAAGGTCGCCAGGTGAGACAGCGGGGAGCGCGTGGGCTGATCCAGCACAAGCCGGGGCCAGTGCCGCGCCGACTCGGACAGGTCACCTCGTGCGATCGCGGGGAAGAGCCCGGCCCGCAGCAGCGAGGACTTTCCCGCTCCGGACGCGCCGGTCATGACGACCATCCCGGGCCCGGTCAGCCGCTGGGACAAGGTGCTGACCAACTGTGCGGTGACGACCTCGCGTCCGAAGAACACCTCGGCGTCGGCCTCGCGGTAGGTGGCCAGGCCTTTGTAGGGGCTGCCATCCCTCCACCGCACACCCTCGGCCGAGCCCGCCCCGCCCTGATCCCCCTCGGAACGAGTCCGCCGTTCGATCACCGCGAGACGGTCCAGCATCAACCGGGTATCGGTCGCCTGCCGGTACTGGAGGTCCACCGCGATCTGGAGTTCCGCACGCTGCTGGTCGACGCCTTCCCGGATCGCTCTCAGCTGGCCCCCGACATCGGACAGCACGAAGGAGAACTCGGAGAACTCGGCGGCGAGCCCGGCCAGGCCCTCGGCCAGCGCCACTTGCAGTTCCCGGTCACCGCTTTGAACGGCCGCCTCGATCGCCGTCCCGACCAACCCGAACTCCCGCAGCACGCCCGCGATCTCCGCGCGCAGCCGCTCCGCGGACTCGCCTCCGGCGTCCAGCACCTCCTGGAACCGCCGTTCCAGCTCCGTCTCGAGGTCTCCGTCCGACGGCTCGCGGCCGCCGGCCCCCAGGCTCTCCACGGCGGCCTTCACCACATCGGCCAGCACGCTCCCGCCGACCGCCGTGACGGCGCTGATCCCCGCCCCGACCAAGGCCGACGCGCCCACGCCCGAAAGCAACAGCGGCGCGAACGCCCCCGCCGACAACACCGCCAGCAGTACCGGCGGAGTCCACGAACGCACCCTCTTCGCAGCCGACCGCACCGACCGGGCGACCCCGCCACGCGCCAGATCCGGCAGATCACCCCGAGACTCGACGCTCACACGGCCACTATCGCCTACCCGACGAACGAATCGGAGGTTCCCGGCGCGATTGGTCTCAGACTCGGATGTGCCGGCCGTCTCGGGCCCGGACCGGGCGAGCGCGCCGTCGACACCGCGAGCGGCCATGGTTCATCGCTGGTGGTTCAGGCGTGACGCCGGAGCGGTCGACGGGCTCGCGGGGATCAGGCGAAGGGCCGGTGGGTGACGGCCAGGCACTCGAGGAGCGCGGCCGCCTCCTCGGGGGGATCGTGGCGCGCGAAGTCCGTCCGGATCTCGCCGGCCCGCCTCCGGTAGGACGGGTCCGCGAGGACCGTGCGCACGGCCGCGCCGACCTGGTCCGGGTCGGGCCGGGCCGACCGCAGGTCGATCCCCACACCGGTGTACGCGATGCGTGCGCAGATGGCCGGCTTGTCCTCCGTACGGCCGCCGGCGACCATCGGCACGCCGTGGGCGAGGGCCGCGAGCACGCCGCCGATGCCGCCGTTGGTCACCATGACATCGACGTGCGGCAGCAGGAAAGGGTACGGGATCATCGGCACGTACCGGGCGTTCTCCGGGAGCGGTCCCTCGACGCCCGGCCCGGTCACGACGACGAGCACCTTCTCGTCGGCCAGTGCCCGCAGCGTCGGCACGACCAGGCCGGCCGGGTCGGTGGCCACCGTGCCCTGGGTGACGTGGACCACCGGGCGGTCCGCCGCCGTCACCTCATCCCACCATTCGGGCGGCGTGAAGGCGCTGGGGGCGGGCGGCAGCAGCGGGCCGACGTAGCGGACCTGCGGCGGCAGCTCATCGCGCGGGTACTCGAACGCGGCGGTCCCGGTCTGGACCTGCAGGTACGGCGAGATGGTCAGTTCCCATCCGGCGCGCTCGACCGGCGCGAGGCCGAGCGTGGCCCGCAGCTCGTTCAGCGCGTCGGTGACACCGCGCAGGTGCACGTGCGCCGTCTCCCGGTTCAGCGCGCGGTAGTGCTCGCGGACCTTCGGGTCGTCGGAGTACGGCGCGACGCGCGGCGAGTCGCTGAACAGCTCCGGCGAGCTGAGTGGCGGAATGGCGGAGTCGGGCAGGCTCGGCAGCGGTGACACGCCGAGCCGCGCCCACGGAGGGCCGCCCAGGTCGTGCAGCAGCATCGGGCCGAGGCCGGCGGTCGACTCGTTGAGCACGACGTCCGCCGGGAAGTCCTCGAGGATCTCCTGGTAGTCGCGGAGCTGCCCGAGCGCGGGGGCGACGAAGAGCCGGCGCAGCGCGCCCTCCACCGCCGCCCAGCCTCGCCTCGGATCGGGCTTGGCCATCAGCTCCTCGAACCGCGGCGCGTGCCGCATCGGCACCCACGTCGCCCCGGTGCGCCGCACCGGCTCGGTGAACTCCGGCCCGGTGTGCCACCGGACCTCATGGCCGCGGCCGGTGAGCGCCGCGGCGATCGGGAGCGCCGGGTACACGTGCCCGGTCTCTGGCATCGTGCTGATCAGGATTCTGGCCATGTCATCCCATCCCTCGGTATGTCCCGTGCCGAGCCACCCGGCACCGAGCCGCCTGATACCAATCCGCCTGATGCCGATCCGCGTGGCGTGGATCCGTTTCGGTGGGCGGTCATCGTGTGCCAGATCCGCGCGACCCCGGTGTAGAGCGGCGTGACGGCGTGCCAGCCCAGGGCCGCCCGCGCGAGGCCGGTGTCCAGCCACACGGTGGGCCGGTCGTACGGCCGGGGCGGATGGCGTTCCACGGCCGGCCGCCGCCCGATCACGTCACCGACCACGCCGAGCAGGCGGTTCAGGGAGACGGGCGTGCCGGATCCGATGTTCAGCACCGCGGGCAGGTCCTTGTCCGGGCCCATCGCGTGCACGGTGGCCATCGCGCGGACGACGTCGTCGACGTAAACGTAGTCGCGGCCGACGTCCGGGTCGCCGAAGAGGCGCAGGGGGCGCCCTTCGGCCACGGCCTCGAGCCATCGGGCGACCACGCCGTACCCGCCCGGGCCGCCATGCCGCGGGCCGTAGACGTTCGCGAGTCGCAGCACGACGGGACGCACCGCCCCCGCGCGGGACAGCAGCTCCTCCTCCATCCGGAGCTTGGCGGCGCCGTACGCCCCGGAGGGCCGCGCCGGAGCGTCTTCCGCGTACGGCGGCGCGGCGCGCGGGTCGTACACCGTGCCGCCGGAGCCGGTCAGCATGACCGTCGGCCGGTGGCCGGCGCGGGACAGCCCGTCCAGCAGCTCGGTGAACGCCGCCCGGTCGGCCTCCGCGCGTTCAACGGCACCGGGCGTGATGCCGGACGCGAGATAGAAGACGGTGCGCGTGGCGAGCAGAGAGGGAGACGGCACGCCGTCCCGTACCGCCGGTTCCTGGCGGGTGAACGGCAGCACCGGCACACCCGACCGGCGGAGGGCGGCCGCGAGCCGGGAGCCGATCGCCCCGTTCGCGCCGACGACGGCCGCCGCCCGGGTGCATTCCCCAGGAGTCACAGCGACCGCTGGTAGGCGCGGAAGGAGCGCACCGCGACCAGGCCGCAGCCGAGCGCGAGTGCGGCCAGCCACAGGAGCCGCATGAAGACGAGCCGCCAGTCGGGGTCGGCGGCGAGGGCGCTGCGGCCCGCGAACACCGCCCAGTCCACCGGGTTGAACCGGGCGACCTGCCGGATCCAGCCGGCCGCCAGCCGCGCGTCCATGAACGCCGAGCTCAGGAAGACCAGCGGCAGCAGGACGAACTGGATCGTCGCGGTCAGCGACTGCGCGCGCCGGATGACGAGGGCGAACGCCATCGAGAGGGAGCCGACCGCCAGGACGATGAGCATCGCGGCCAGCACGACCACGGCCACTCCCGCGAGGCCGCCCGGGAAGCGCGCTCCGACCGCGTACGCGAGCGCCAGCACGATCAGCGACTGCGCGGCGACGGTGATCGCCTGGCTCGCCAGGTGGCCCGCGATGAGCGCCGCCCGGGAGACGGGCGAGATCAGGAAGCGGTCGAGGACGCCGCGGTCCAGCTCGATCAGGACGTCCCCGCCGCTCCAGGCGCCTCGCGTCAGCGCCATCATGACGAGGACGCCCGGAGTCAGGTAGTCGATGTACGACCGGCTGCCGAACCCGCCCAGATCGGTGACCCGGTGGAACAGCTGGCCGAAGATCAGCAGCCAGACGGCCGGCTGCACCAGCCCGATCAGCAGGAAGAGCGGTTCACGCCGCGTCCCGCGCAGGAGCCGTGCGGTCATGTACCAGGACTGGGTGATCGTCTCGGTCATCGTTCCGTCTCTCGTATCGACCGGCCGGCGTAGTGCAGGTAGACGTCGTGGAGGGACGGCATGGCGACCGTCACGGACGCGGCGGCGACGCCGTCGGCCGTCAGGGCGGCGAGCACCTGGGGCACGGCGACGGCGGCGTCGTCGACCCGCGCGCGGACCGCGACGCCTTCGGCGACCACCTCGCGGACGAGGGTCAGGCCGTCGAGGGCGCGCCGGGCCGCACCGACCATGCCCGGTTCGACCAGTTCGACGACGACCGCGTCGCCGTTCAGGTCGTCCTTGAGCCGGCCGGGGCTGCCCTCGGCGACCACGCGCCCGCGGTCGAGGATGCTCACGCGGTCGGCCAGCCGGTCGGCCTCTTCCAGGTAGTGCGTGGTGAGCAGGATCGTCAGGCGTTCCTGCCGGGCCAGGCGGGCGATGTGCTCCCAGATCTCCGACCGGATCTCCGGGTCGAGGCCGGTCGTCGGCTCGTCGAGGAAGAGGACGCGCGGCCGGTGGATCAGGCTCATCGCGATGTCCAGCTTCCGCTTCGTCCCGCCGGAGTAGCCGCCGGCGACCCGCTCCGCGACCGCCCCCACGTCCAGCAGTTCCACCAGTTCATCGACCCGGCGCGCCAGCTCCGCCCGGGACATGCCGTGCAGCCGGCCCTGGAGCGTGAGGTTCTCGCGGCCGGTGGCGGCGGGGTCGACGCCGGACCGCTGCGTCACGCAGCCGATCACCCGGCGCACCCGCCGTGGTTCCGCGACCACGTCGAGGCCGGCGATCCGCACGGTTCCCGAGTCGGGCCGGGCCAGCGTGGTGAGGATCTTCATCGTCGTGGACTTGCCCGCCCCGTTCGGCCCCAGCAGGCCGAACACGGTTCCCGTGGGGACGGTGAATCCGACCCCGTCGAGGGCCCGGACGTCGCCCGGGTACCGCTTGGTCAGGTCGCGGACCTCGACGGCCGCGACCGGCTCGGGCGTCTTGGTACCCGGTGATACGGCGACGGCGCGTGGCAACGGGGGCTCCTCTCTGCCGGCAACGCCTTCGGGACGAAGCTCACAGCACCCGGTCGAAACCACCTCAAGGCGCTCTCGATCCCACAGCGTCGATCGGGCCGCTCGAGCGGGCGTCCATCCGGTTCCGAGCCCGCCACCGGAGGATCTCCCCGGTATCAGGCCCGATCAGAGAGGAACGGGATGAACGCGACCCCCCACGCCAAGGCCGATTTGATGCGGCTCGGCACCGCGTACTTCAAGTCCAAGGTGCTGCTGAGCGCGGTCGAGCTCGGCCTGTTCACCCACCTGGCCGCGAGCCCCGCGACCGAACCGGAGCTGCGTGACGCGCTGGGCCTGCATCCCCGCGCCTCCCGCGACTTCCTCGACTCCCTCGTCGCGCTGGGCCTGCTGACGCGCACCGACGGGCGCTACCACAACGCCCCGGCAGCCGACGCCTACCTCGACACCGGCAAGCCCGCGTACGTCGGGGGCTTTCTCACCATGCTGAATCTGCAGTTCGCCAAGTGGGACCGGCTCACGGACCTGCTGCGCACCGGCGGCATCTCCTACGACGTGGAGGACGAGAAACGCCAGCACGACGGCATGTACGCCGACGCGAAGCGGATCCGGCGGTTCATGGCCGCGATGGACGGCATCAACCAGCTCGCCGGGCCGGCCCTCGCCGAGCGGTTCGACTGGAGCGAGTACGGCTCGGTGACGGACCTCGGCGGTGCGCGCGGCAACGTCGCGGCCGAGCTGGTCAAGGCCCACCCGCACCTGTCCGCCTCCGTCTTCGACCTGCCTCCGGTGGAAGAGGTCTTCGACGAGCACATGGCCGCTCTGGACCTGACGGGCCGGGTCCGGTTCGAGGCGGGCGACTTCTTCGCTGGCTCCCTGCCGGCCTCGGACGTGCTGATCTACGGCCACGTGCTGCACGACTGGAGCCCCGAGCTGCGGACGCGGCTCATCCGGCAGGCGTACGCCGCCCTCCCGCCGGGCGGGGCGCTGCTCGTGTACGACGTGATGATCGACGACGAGCGGGCCGTGAACGACTTCAGCCTGCTGACGAGCCTGCACATGATGCTCGTCAGCCCGGGCGGCGGCGAGTACACCGCGGCCGAGTGCCGCGCCGAGATGACCGCCGCGGGCTTCGCGGAGACCGACGCGGTGCCGCTCACCGACCTCGACACCCTCGTGATCGGGCGCAAGGCCCGCTGACGAGGCTCACGGATCCGCCGTGCCCCGGAGGACGCCGTGTCCCTCCTGGGCACGTTCCGTACGCACATGTCGGGGCCAAGGATCACCTTGGCCTCGACTAGCTGTTTCTAAGGCCGGTAGGTCAGCCGGAGGCCGAGATCGCGGTAAAGATCGGCCTTGCCGGCCACCGACGCCCGCAACGCTCGCCTCGCCGCGCAGGTTCGCCAACTGGAGGAGGGGCGGTGCGGCCACCCGGGCGGTAGCCCGCCGAAGTGGCCGCACGTTCCAAGCGGTTGGCGTCAGTGGACGATTCGCTCCACGATCCAGTCGACCAGTGGCTTGGTCACCTGACTGTGCATGGTGTTCTCGCTGTCGCACTTGAACTCGTCGAGCGCGCTTTTCTCACCGTCCGCCTCGACGTTCTCGTACGGGTCGACGTCCCACTTGGCCGGGTCGTAGTCCAGCGCGACCGCGCTTACAGAGGGGACGAAGCAGCTGAACTTGTACGTCTCCGGGATGTCGGTCCCGAGTTCCTTGGCGATCTCGCCGAAGGAGTCGAGGGTGCCGCCGGGCGTGCCGTCGAGGCCGGGGACGTAGGAGGTGAAGCCCCGTCGCACCTGGCCGACGGCCCGCATCTCACCGATCGGCTTGCGCTCGCCGCCGTCGGGCTGGAAGTTCGCCTGGGCATAGACGACCAGCGGTACCTGGTACTTGAACGCCTCCGCGCCGGGCGGCAGGTCGCGGCCGGTGCCGTTGCCGGTGCCGTTGGCCACGCCCAGCTTGCGGGGTCGCTTCGGGAACTGGCCGAGCTCGCGCAGTTCACTCAGGAACTGCGTGCGCAGTTCGCTGGAGGTGGCGACGGGGCCTTCGTACTTCGCGTCCGGGATCCATGCGTACAGCAGTTGCTGCGCGGCGGGGCTCCTGATCAGCTCGGCCTTCTTGACCTTGCCGGGCTCGGTCGGCAGCGACTCGAAGAAGTAGGCCATCTGCTGGAGGACCAGCGGGATCCAGGCGCCGTTGTGCGGGGTGTCCCAGGAAAGGTAGGTCGCGGTCTGGTGGTCCTGGTTCTGCTTTTCCATCTCGGCGAGGGCGTAGCGGGTGATCATGCCGCCCATGCTGACCCCGCCGACGATCAGCTGCGCGTCGCCGCGTCGCCGCTGGATGGCCTCGTTGATGGCGCTGATCACCACGCCGGCGTTGGCCTGGATGTAGGTGTGCCGCTGATCGAAGCCCACCAGGATGACGTCGATGCCCGCAGCGAGCAGATGGTCGAAGAAGCCGACCTCGCTGCCCGGGTATGGCGCGTTGAAGTGGGCGAACAGCCCCGGCAGGTCACTGGGACCGTAGTTGAAACCGTCCGCGAAGATGAACGGACGCTCCAGCTCGTCGTGGCCGTCGGCGAGATAGACCGCGGCCTCGCCGACGGCCACCTCCCGCCGGTACGGTCGGGCGGACCGCAGCGGCCAGGTGTGCTCCGGCTGCCGGTCGCCGGCGCGCGCCACGCCCGTCGGGGTGCCGAACCACGGCCCCGCCGGCAGATTCTTGGCGAACTCCGCCACCTTCTCGGCCGAGGACTTCTCCTCGGCCTGATTCCACGTCAGCTCGACGTCGATCCTGGCTTCTTGTGCCATGAGGACTGCTACCGCCTCTGCGTAGGTGTTGTCTTCGGGGCCGACACAGCGCACCGCGATCACATGCGAACGGGCTGGCACTGCACGGGAGTTGTCATGTGGCTCCCCGCAGATGATGAGTTCCGCTTCCCACTCCTCGCAGTGACCGAATGCAACACTGCCATCACTCAGTGTGTCCGTAAGTTCGCGCGAGGAAACGGGCACGTCTCACCCGACCGACCACCGTGGGCTCGGCGACCCCGACATTGGCAGCCAGGCTCGCCAGGCTCCCGACGATGAGAAGCGTCCACGGCAGCCACGGGACGTCGACACCGATCCGCCTGGCCGGCAGCACGGACATCGAGGAGGCGACGACCATCCCGTCGACGCCGAGCGGGATCAGCGTCGCGTTCAGCGCCTCGTGGTCCGGAGGTGCGGCCGCCTCGGAGCACGGCCGCCCGAAGGCACCGCCGTCAGCGGTACTGCCGGCTCAGTGGCCGACGGTGTAGGACGTGACGGCGTCGACGACGCGGTCGACGTCGTCGGCGCCGAGTCCGGCGTACAGGGGCAGGCGCAGGAGGCGGTGCGCGACCTCCTCCGTGACGGCGCAGCCTCCCGGCGCGACCCGCCCGTAGCGGAGGCCGGCCGGGGCGTCGTGCAGCGGCTGGTAGTGGACCGCTGAGCGGACCCCGTGCTCGGCCAGGTGCCGTTGCAGCCCGGCCCGCTCCTCCGGTGCCGGGAGCAGCAGGTAGTACAGGTGCGCCGGATGGACGGCCCCGGGCGGCACGACGGGCCGTCGGACGCCCGACGCCGCCGCCCACAGTGCCAGGCGCTCGTCGTAGGCCGCCCAGACCGCCGTCCGCCGCTTCTGAATCTCGGCGAACGCCTCGAGCTGCGCGAGCAGGAACCCCGCGAGCAGTTCCGAGGGCAGGTAGCTGGAGCCGGTGTCCTGCCAGCGGTACCGGTCGACCTCGCCGCGGAAGAACCGCCCCCGGTCCGTGCCCTTCTCGCGAAGGATCTCGGCCCGAATGGCGAACCGTTCGTCGCCGAGGACGAGCGCGCCGCCCTCCCCGCACTGGATGTTCTTGGTCGCGTGGAAGCTCTGCGCGGCCAGCGCGCCGAAGGAGCCCAGCGGGCGGCCGTGGTAGGAGCCGCCGAGCCCGTGCGCGTTGTCCTCGATCAGGGTCAGCCCGTGCCGCCGGCACAGGGCGGTGATGACGTCCATCTCACAGGCCACGCCGCCGTAGTGGACGACGATCACCGCTCGGGTGCGGGAGGTGATCGCGGCCTCGAGCAGGCGCTCGTCGAGGTTGAGCGTGTCCGGCCGTACGTCGGCGAAGACCGGCACCGCGC
Source organism: Actinoallomurus vinaceus (assembly GCF_039542055.1). NCBI lineage: Bacteria > Bacillati > Actinomycetota > Actinomycetes > Streptosporangiales > Thermomonosporaceae > Actinoallomurus > Actinoallomurus vinaceus. The sequence continues at coordinate 79,697 of NZ_BAABHK010000024.1, read as the reverse complement.
CCCGCAGCACGCAGGCGTTGGCGGTCGACGTGAACGTGAACGACGGGACGATCACCTCGTCCCCGGGGCGGAGGTCGAGCAGCATCCCGGCCAGCTCCAGCGCGTGCGTGCACGACGTCGTCAGCAGCGCGGAGGAGGTCCCGGTCAGCTCGGCGACCAGGGCGCTCGCCCGTTTGGTCAGAGGGCCGTCGCCGGACAGGTCACCGCGCGCGATCGCCTCGGCCATGTACACCGCCTCGCGCCCGGTGACGTACGGCCGGTTGAACGGGACGGTGGCGGCGTCTCCCCCCGTGAGCGCGGTCATGCCGGGACCCCCGTCCGGTCCAGTGCCTCGGCGGCCACGGCGAGCGCACGCGTGCGCGCGTCGGCGTCCGCGCCGTACGGGGTCAGGGCCAGGGTCGTCACGCCGGCGGCGGCGTACGCCTCGATCCGCCGCGCGATCCGCTCCGGAGGGCCGATCAGCCCGGTCGCGTCGACGAACTCGAACGGCACCGCGGCGGCGGCGCCGGCCAGGTCGCCCGCGGCGTGCCGGTCCTGGACCTCGGCCGCGGCGCGGCCGAATCCCATGCGCTCGGCCAGGCGGTAGTAGACGTTGCGTTCCCGGTGGCCGAGGCTCATGAAGCGCGCCGCGTGCGGCCGCAGCGGCCGGGCCGCCGCCTCCAGGTCCGCGCCGACCGACAGCCCGGCGCTCAGGGTCACCTGGAAGGACTGGCGGGGCCGGCCCGCGCGGGCGCGTCCGACCCAGGCGTGGGGCAGGACCTCGGCGACCCGCTCCGGCGACGCGAAGACCCCGATGTAGCCGTCGCAGTGCCGGCCGGCCAGTTCGAGGTTGCGGGGGCCGACGGCGGCCAGCGACACCGGCAGGTCCACCGCGGGCATCCGGAAGCCCTCGCCCGGGGCCCCGGGGGACGGCACCTGGTAGTGGGTCCCGGAGTACCTGACCTCCTCGCCGCGCAGTGCCATCCGCACGATCTCGAGGTACTCCCCGGTCCGCTGGAGCGGCCGGTCGAAGGACACGCCGTGCCACGTCTCGGTGGCGTACGCGTTGGAGATCCCGAGGCCGAGCTCGAACCGGCCCCCGGACAGCGTGTGCAGGGTGGCCGCGGTCATGGCCGTCATGGCCGGCGTGCGCACCGGGATCTGGAGGATGGCCGACAGCCGGATCCGCTCGGTCCGCGCGGCGAGCCATCCGAGGACGCTGACCGCGTCCGCGCGGAATCCCTCGGGGACCAGCGCGAGCCGATAGCCGAGCCGCTCGGCCGCGAGGCCGATGGCGGGGTCCATGTGCGTGACGTTCACACCGAGCCGCATGCCGAGCTCCTTCGGTCGTCGATCGACGGGAATCGACAGGAATGGTCGCAACGGGCCCTCGATGCCGCGCTCGAGGACCGGTGGACCCGCGCGTACGGCCCGAGTCCCCCACCCGGCATGGACCGCAGGCCGCTGGATCACCGCTTGAGTCCCCCTCGCCCGGCCTTCGAGCGGCCGAGGTGAGCATCGCCGTGCCGTCATCGCTGACGAGGGAGTCTCATGGAACCGACGCGCTGCCCGTACCCCTTTCGCCGCGCGGCCCCGCTGGATCCACCGGCCGAGCTTCAGAAGCTTCGCGCCGAGCCCGTCGTACAGGTCACCCTGCCGAGCGGCGACACGGCGTGGCTGGTGACGCGGTACAAGGACGTGCGGGCGCTCTTGGCCGATCCGCGCCTCAGCCGCAACCTCAGCCGGCCGGGCGCCGCCCGGATCAGCAAGAACAACCGGTTGTTCCAGGACCCGAAGATGGACCCGGACCCACCGGAGCACACGCGCATCCGCCGCCTCGTGATGAGGGCGCTGACCGCGGCGCGGGTCGAGCGGCTGCGTCCCCGTGTCCAGCAGATCACCGATGAGCTGATCGACCGGATGGCCGAGCGGACGCCCCCCGTCGACCTCAATGAGACGCTCGCGTTCCCGCTGCCGATCCGGGTCGTCTGTGAGCTGATCGGGGTGCCCGCGGAGGACCAGGACCGGTTCCGCGGCTGGACGCAGGCCTTTCTGTCGATCAGCGGGCTCGGCTCGGACGAGATCGAACGCTCGATGGCGGAGCTCGACCAGTACATGCGCGCGCTGATCATCGCCAAGCGCGGCGAGCCCGGCGACGACCTGATCAGCGCCATGATCGCCGTGCGTGACCAGGAGGACGGCCGGCTGAGCGAATATGAGCTCCACTGGTGGAGCCGCCTGCTGGTGCTCGTCGGGTTCGAGACGACCGCGGTCCAGCTCGGCGCCTGCGTCGCCATGCTGCTGTCGCGGCCGGACCAGCTCAAGCTGCTGCGGGACGACCCCGGCCTGATGCCGCACGCCATCGAGGAGCTGCTGCGCTGGAAGCTGGTCGGCTCGTCGGTCACGATGCTGCGCTACGCCACCGAGGACATCGAGGTCGGCGGCGTCGTCATCCCGGCCGGGTCGAGCGTGATCCCCGGAGCGGACTTCGCCAACCAGGACGACACCGTCTTCGACCGGCCCGAGGTCTTCGACATCACCCGTACGGACAACCCCCACCTGACGTTCAGCGCGGGCGTGCACTTCTGTGCCGGTTCCTCGCTGGCCCGCCTGGAACTGGAGGTGGCGCTGTCCACCCTGCTGCGCCGCTTCCCCGGGCTGTCGCTCGCCGTGGCGCCACACGAGATCCAGCGGCGCGCGGACAAGTTCCTGGAGAACTTCGTCGAGATCCCCGTCACCTGGTGAAGTCCGATGTACGTCACCGCGAACCGGGACACCTGCGGAGGGTGCGGGCTGTGCACCGTGACCGCCCCCGAGGTGTTCGGTCAGGACGACGAGTGCGTCGTCACCATTCTGCTCCCCCGGCCAGGGCCGGAGCTCCTCCCCCGCGTGCGGGAGGCCGCCGAACGGTGCCCCACGGGGTCGATCGGCACGGCCGGGGATCACGCCGAGAAAGGTCCGATATGAAAGCTCTCGTGCTGGCCGGCGGGTCTGGGACCCGCCTGCGCCCGCTCAGCCACACCATGTCCAAGCAGCTCGTCCCGATCGCCGGCAGGCCGGTGCTGTTCTACGGTCTCGAGGCCCTGAAGGACGCCGGGATCACCGACATCGGCATCGTCGTCGGGCCGAAGGGCGACGACGTCCGGCAGGCCGTGGGCACCGGCGCGATGTTCGGCGTCGACGTCACCTACATCACCCAGCACGCGCCGCTCGGCCTGGCGCACTGCGTGCAGGTGGCCCGGGGCTTCCTCGGCGACGACGACTTCCTCATGTACCTCGGGGACAACGTCATCGACGGCGGGGTCACCGCCCTCGTGAAGTCCTTCAACACGACCCGGCCGGACGCGCTCGTCATGGTCGGCAAGGTCGCGGACCCGCGGCAGTTCGGCGTCGCACGGCTCGATCCCGACGGCCGGGTGCTGCAGGTGGAGGAGAAGTCGTCCACGCCGTGCAGCGATCTGGCGCTGATCGGGGCGTACGTCTTCTCGCCGGCCATCCACCAGGCGGTGCGCGACACCGAGCCGAACTGGCGCAACGAACGCGAGATCACCGACGCGATCGGGCGGCTCGTGGCCGACGGGCAGGACGTCCGCGGCGAGGTCTTCTCCGGGTACTGGCGGGACACCGGCCGCGTCGAGGACCTGCTCGACTGCAACCGCGAGATGCTGCGCGCGATCCGGCCGGCCGTGCACGGCCAGGTGGACTCCGCCAGCGAGCTGATCGGTGCCGTCCACGTGGAGGCGGGCGCGCGGATCACGCGCTCGCGGCTGGTGGGCCCGGCCTTCGTCGGGGTCGGCACGGTCATCAGCGACAGCCACATCGGGCCGTACACCTCGATCGGCGGCGACTGCGAGGTCACCGACGCCGGCCTGGAGGACTCGATCATGCTGGACGAGTCCGGCGTCCGCGGAGTGCGCGGCATCAGCGGATCGCTAATCGGCCGGCAGGCCAACGTGCACCGCGAGTCGACGGCCGCCCACCGCCTGGTCCTGGGCGACCACAGCCGCGTGGCGGTGGCCTCATGAGGATGCTGGTCACCGGCGGCGCCGGGTTCATCGGGTCGCACTACGCCCGCAGCGTCCTGGCGGGCGCCTACCCGGCCGTGGCCGGAGCCCGCGTCACCGTGCTGGACAAGCTGACCTACGCCGGGGACACGGCGAACCTGCCGACCGGCCATCCGGACCTGACCTTCGTCAAGGGCGACGTCTGCGACACCGGACTGCTGCTGGACCTGCTGCCCGGCCACGACGTGGTCGTGCACTTCGCGGCGGAGTCGCACGTGGACCGGTCGCTCGTCGGGCCGGGGCAGTTCGCGGTCACCAACGCGCTCGGCACCCAGAGCCTGCTGGAGGCATGCCAGCGCAGCGGCGTCGAGCGGGTGGTGAGCGTCTCCACCGACGAGGTGTACGGCTCGATCACGCAGGGATCGTGGGACGAGTCGTACCCGCCCGCGCCCAACTCGCCGTACGCCGCGTCGAAGGCGGCGAGCGACCTGTTCGCCCGCGCCTATCACCGGACGTTCGGTATGGACGTCGTCGTCACGCGCTGTTCGAACAACTACGGGCCCTACCAGTTCCCCGAGAAGGTGATCCCCCGGTTCGTCACCGCCCTGATGTCGGGCGAGGACCTGCCGCTGTTCGGCGACGGTCTGAACGTCCGCGAGTGGCTGCACGTCGACGACCACTGCCGCGGTGTCCAGCTCGTCCTGGAGAAGGGCACGCCGGGCGCGGTCTACAACATCGGCGGCGGCGCGGAGCTGACCAACCGGGAGCTGACCGCGTGGCTGCTGCTGCTGTGCGGCGCCGACTGGGGCCGGGTCCGGCACGTCGAGGACCGCAAGGGGCACGACCGCAGGTACTCCCTCGACGACACCCGGATCCGGGAGGAGCTCGGGTACGCGCCGCGGATCGCGTTCGACGAGGGGCTGGCCGCCACGGTGCGCTGGTACCGGGAGAACCGCTCCTGGTGGGAGCCCCGCCGTGCCGAACTGGCCGACTTCCCCCGGGGCTGGTGACCCGATGACGGTGACCCTGACCTCCCCGGCCGACGTCGGCTGGCTGTCGTGCGCGGGCTGCCGGGAGCTCATCTACGGCAAACGCTTCGCCCGCGCCCTCAAGGTGTGCCCCGCGTGCGGCCTGCACACCCGGCTCACCGCGCCCGAGCGGATCCAGCAGCTCTTCGACCCGATCTGGACGCCCGTCCCCGCGGCCGCGACGGTCCACGACCCGCTCGGGTGGGTCGACAGCCGCCCGTACCCGGAACGGCTGCGCGACGCGCGCGAGCGCACCCGCCTGGACGAGGCCGTCGTCTGCCTGCGCGGCGCCATCGACGGCCGTCCGCTGGTCGCCGCCGTGATGGACTTCCGGTTCATGGGCGGCAGCCTCGGCGTCGGAGTCGGCGAGCGCATCGCCGCGGCGGCCGACCTGGCCCTCCGGGAACGGCTGCCCTTCCTGCTGGTCACCGCGTCCGGCGGCGCCCGGATGCAGGAGGGCGCGCTGTCCCTCATGCAGATGGTCAAGACCAGCCAGGCCCTGGCCGCGCTCGACGAGGCCGGCGTCCTGACCGTCTCCCTCGTCACGGATCCGACGTACGGCGGGGTGGCCGCGTCGTTCGCGACGCTTCCCGACGTGATCCTCGCCGAACCCGGCGCGCACGTGGGGTTCGCGGGCCCCCGGGTGATCGAGCAGACCATCCGGCGGACGTTGCCGGAGGGCTTCCAGACGGCGGAGTTCCTGCTCGCGCGGGGGTTCGTCGACGACGTCGTCGCACGGCCGGCGCTCCGGCACATGCTGGCCCGGCTCCTCGCGGCCCAGACCCTGCCGACAGGCGAAGCCGCCACCGGAGGATCGGAGGTCGTACGCGACCCGGCGAAGCTGCCGGCGCGCGGGGGCATCGCCGCGGTGCGCCTGGCACGCCGTTCCGAACGCCCCACGACCCTGGAGTACGCGACGTTCCTGCTGGAGGACTTCCAGGAGTTGCACGGCGACCGGCTGAGCGGGGACTCCTGCGCGATCGTCGGCGGCATCGGGCGGCTCGATGACCGGCCGGTCATGCTGATCGGCCACGAGAAGGGCCGGGACACGACCGAGCGGGTGCGGCGCAACTTCGGCATGCCGCCGCCGTCGGGCTACCGCAAGGCCGCCCGGCTGATGCGGCTCGCGGCGAAGCTGAGGATGCCGGTGGTCACGCTCATCGACACCCCTGGCGCGGATCCCGGTCTGGAGGCCGAGGAGCACGGCCAGGCATGGGCGATCGCGGAGAACCTCCGCCTCATGTCCGGGCTCCCCGTGCCGATCGTCGCCGTGGTGACCGGGGAGGGCGGCAGCGGCGGCGCGCTGGCGCTCGGCGTCGCCGACCGTGTGCTGGCGCTGTCGAACGCCGTCTACTCGGTGATCAGCCCGGAGGGGTGCGCGGCGATCCTCTGGACGGACCCGGACACCCCACGCGAGGAGGCGACCGCCCGCGCCGCGTCCGCGCTGCGCCTGTCCGCCCGCGACCTGCTCGGCCTCGGGATCCTCGACGGCGTCATCCCCGAGCCCGGCGACGGAGCCCACACCGACCCCATGCGAACCATCAACCGTGTCCGGGCGGCCGTGACCGACGCGCTCCGGGATCTCGCCACGACCGGGCCGGCGGAGCTGGTGGCCGGACGCCGGGCGCGATTCCGGCGTTACGGCCTGGCCGGCGAGTGAGTGAGTGAAGGAGAATCCCATGACGGAATCGTCCGAGCAGCTCGACGCGCTGTGCCGGAACGTCGTCCGGCTCCTGGACGCCGCCCGCGGCCCGGTCCACACCCTGCGCGTCGTGGCGGGCGACGCGGCCGTGGAGCTGATCTGGCCCCAGCCGGAGCCGCCCGTGCCGGGCGCCGGGCAGGCCGCATCGCGACCTCCTGAGGTGGAGTCCGCGTCGGCGGCGGCCGACGGCGCCGAGATCTGCGCGCCGACCGTCGGCACGTTCTACCGCTCCCCGGAGCCGGGCTCGCCGCCGTTCGTGACCGAGGGCGACCTGGTCGAGGCCGGGCAGCAGGTCGCGATCCTCGAGGCGATGAAGCTGATGAATCCGATCGAGGCCGACCGGCCGGGCCGGATCACGAAGATCATCGTGGCCGACGGCGACCCCGTCGAGTACGGCCAGCCCCTGTTCCTGATCTCTCCTGACAGCTGACCCGCCCGGGAGGCCGTGGTGTTCTCATCGGTTCTGATCGCCAATCGTGGCGAGATCGCGCTCCGCGTCGCCCGCGCCTGCCGGGAGCTGGGCATCCGCACCGTCATGGTGCACTCCGCCGCCGACGACCACTCGCCCGCGCTCCGGCTGGCCGACGAGCGGGTGCGGATCGGCCCGGCGCCCGCGTCGCGCAGCTACCTGTACCCGCCGGCCATCCTGGAGGCCGCGGAACGCACCGGTGCCGAGGCCGTCCACCCCGGCTACGGCTTCCTGTCCGAAGACCCCGAGTTCGCCGAGATGTGCGAGGACCAGGGCCTGACGTTCGTCGGGCCGCCCGCCGCGGTCCTCGGCCGGCTCGGTGACAAGGCCGAGGCGCGCCGGGTGGCCTCCGCGGCGGGCCTGCCGGTGCTGCCGGGCAGCGCCCACCCGCTGCGCAACGGCTCCGAGGCGGAGCGCGTCGCCGGCGAGGTCGGCTACCCGGTGATCATCAAGGCGGTGGCCGGTGGAGGCGGCCGCGGCATGGCGGTCGTGCGCCACCCGCGAGAACTCGCCCAGGCGTACTCCACCACCCGCGTCGCCGCCCAGACGGCCTTCGGCGACGGGCGGCTGTACATCGAGCGGTACGTGGAGGGCGCGCGGCACATCGAGGTGCAGATCCTCGCGGACCGGCACGGCAACGTCCTCAGCCTGGGCGAGCGCGACTGCTCCGTCCAGCGGCGACGGCAGAAGCTGATCGAGGAGACCCCCGCGCCCGGGCTGCCGCCGGCGCTGATGGCCGAGATCTGCGACGCGGCCGTGAGCGGCGCGCGGGCCATCGGATACGTCGGCGCCGGAACGTTCGAGTTCGTCGTCGACGCGGACGGCGCCTTCTTCTTCATCGAAGTGAACTCCCGGATCCAGGTCGAGCATCCGGTGACCGAGATGGTCACGGGCGTCGACCTCGTACGGGAGCAGCTCCTGATCGCCGGCGACCGGGAGCTGGCCCTCCGGGACGAGGACGTCGTCCGGCGCGGCGTCGCGATCGAGTGCCGGGTCAACGCCGAGGACCCCGAACGGGGATTCCTCCCCACGCCCGGGGTCGTCGAGGAGTTCACGCCTCCGGGCGGCCCGTTCACCCGGGTCGACACGCACGGCGCCCCGGGCATCCGCGTCACCGCCGACTACGACTCGCTGCTCGCCAAGGTCATCGTCTCCGGCCAGGACCGGGACCACGCGATCGCCCGGATGGATCGGGCCCTGGCGGAGTTCCGCGTCGCCGGCCGTGGCGTCCGCACGACGATCGGCTTCCTCCAGGAGGTGCTGGCGCACCCGCTGTTCCAGGACGCCAAGCACACCACCTCGCTCGTCGACTCGATGATCTCTCTGTAGGGGGAGCCATGTCCGTTGTCACCTCGGCCGCGGAGGAGGGGCGCGACACCCTGTTCGGCCATCCGCGCTGGTTCACGACGCTGTTCCTGACCGACGTGTGGGAGCGGTTCAGCTTCTACGGGATGCAGGCGATCCTCGTCCTGTACGCGGTCGCCCCCGCGCGGGACGGCGGCCTCGGGCTCCCCAAGAGCCAGTCCGCCATGCTGTTCGGCGTCTACCTGGGCGCGGTGTTCCTCCTGTCCCTGCCGGGGAGCTGGGTCGGCGACCGGTTGATCGGTGAGCGGCGCGCGGTGTTCTGGGGAGGCTGCGTCATCGCGCTCGGTCACTTCTCCCTCGCCGTCCCGGCACGGGGCACGTCGTACCTCGGGCTGGCGCTGGTCGCCCTGGGCACGGCCCTGCTGAAGCCGAACATGATGGCCATCATCAGCCGCTGCTACGAGGAGACGGCCCGGCGTGAGGCCGCCATCTCGGTCTTCTACACCGCCACCCAGATCAGCGCGCTGATCGCTCCGCTGGTCACCGGCGTCCTCGGCGAAACGGTGAACTGGCACCTGGGCTTCAGCGTCGCGGGGATCGGCATGGTGGCGGGCCTGGTGCAGTTCGCCGCCGGCCGCCGCCACTTCGGGGACGTCGGGGACCGGCCCGGCCAGCCCGTCTCCCCGGCGGAGCGGCGGACGGCGGCCCGCCGCACGCTCGTGATCGCGCTCGTGGTCGTCACGCTGATCGCCGTCGACGTGGCGGCCGGGACGTTCGACCCGATGCAGCTCGTGGGGGTCGTCGGGGTGATCACGCTGGTCTCGCCGTTCGTGTACTACCGCGTGCTGCGGCGCCATCCGGACTGGCGGCCCGCCGAGCGGCGCCGGCTGCGGGCGTTCCTGTGGCTGCTCCTGGCCGTCTCCCTCTTCTGGACGCTGGCCGGCCAGGCGGGTTCGCTCCTCAGCCTGTTCGCCAAGAACCACACCGACCGTACGTTCGGCGGGGTCACGATCCCGGCGAGCTGGTTCCAGTCGGCGACGCCTCTGTTCATCCTGCTGATGGCGCCCGTCTGCGCGTACCTGTGGCTGCGTCTCGGGTCCCGGCTCGGCACCCCCGCGAAGTTCGCCGTCGCGCTGCTGCTGGGCGGCTGCGGTTTCGTGGTGATGAGCGTCGCCGCGGGGCTGGCCGGGTCCGGCCGGGTCTCGCCGCTGTGGCTGCTGTCGGTGTTCTTCCTCCAGGCGTGCGGCGAGATCGTGATCGGCCCGATCGCCATGAGCGCGGCGGCCGAGGTCGCACCGAAGGCGTTCGTCGGCCGGACCATCGGCCTGGTCTGGCTGTTCAGCGCCCTCGGCTCCGCGCTCGGCTCACAGGGCGCCCGGCTGAGCGACGCGCTGCCCGGGTGGGTCTACTACCTGAGCCTGGGAGCGGTGACGGTGACCGCCGGAGTCGCGATCACCGCCTTCGGCGCCGGCCTGCGCCAAACATTCAGCGCAAGTCATGACTATCCTGACAGGGCACTGACAGGAGACCGCTCCGCTCTCTAGCGTCTCTGATTGACTAAGTGATCCTAAGGAATCTCAGGAATCGTCCCGGCTGGATGCCGGGTGTGTGCCAATCGTGTTCGTGCCCTGGTGTCGGCGGGCAGAGCCGCCGATCCGCGTGGCACGTCCCTCCGGACGCTGTCGGTCCAGCGTGCGCGGCTATCGGACCGAAGAGGGTGCCCCGCGTCGCCTGGGCACGGGGCGTGTTGATGACAGGACGATACCATGAGATCACCAAGAGTGACTAAGGAAAGAAGTGAACCTTAATGGCTGTCGTTTTAGATCGAATGCAACCTTCCCCGTGCCCGCGCCGGTCTCTTAGGTGGAACCCAGGAGGAGGGATCGGGTGCGCGCGGCCGACGAAGAGGCCTATACCGAGTACGTGACCGCCAAACTGCCGGAATTGCACCGGATCGCGTACTTTTTGTGCAAGGACGCGCATCGTGCCGATGATGTGCTGCAGACCGCGATCACGAAGCTCTACGTACACTGGCATCGCGCCCGGGAGGCCGATGACCTGGACCGCTACGTCCGAACCATGCTGATCCGATCCTTCCTCAACGAGCAGCGCCTGCGCTGGGCGCGCGTCCGGCTCACCGGAGCCCCGCACGAAACCCCGAGTCCCGTCGCCATGGCCGGACCGGACGTCGAGACGCGCGCCGTCGTGCACGCCGCCCTGGAGCGCGTCCCGCCCCGGCAGCGCGCCGTACTCGTCCTGCGGTTCCTTTGCGATCTTCCAGTGGCGGAGGTCGCCGAGATACTCGGCTGTTCGCAGGGCAACGTGAAGAGCCAGACGGCGCGTGGACTGGAGAGGCTCCGCAAGCTGCTCGGCGAACCCATCGCCGCCGGTCTCGGAGGGAGAAGCTGAAATGGAGCAGCAAGAGCAGGACGGCGCTCACCTCCTCGCCCCGCTGCGATCGGTGACGCCTGACGGTCCGCCCGGCGTGGACCTGGGGAAGGCGCTGCGCACGGGCCGCCGCCACGCGCGGATCCGCCACACCACCGTACGGGCGGGGGGCACCGTCGCGGTCGTCGCCGCGGTGGCCGCCCTGGGCCTGCTCGTCCGCGTCCTCGCGCCGTCGCACCCGGGCCCCGCGGCGCCCGCCCGCGACGAATTCGACGTCCTGCACCGTGCCTTCCGCGTCGGTTCCGCGGGCGGGCTCACCCCCGACACGTACGAGACGGGCCGTTACCGTCAGCGGATCGTGCTCCGGGCGGCCGACCCGAACGGCGGCACGGGCGTCGACGCGGTGGTCGTGATGTACGCCAAAGGCCGGTCTCCCGATGGCCGCGGCGCGTCCTGGCGGCCCGCCGGCCGGCCGGCCGACCCGATCGACGGCCGTCGCGCGATCCTGTTGACCAGCCCGGTGATCCGTTCCGGCGCGACCGAGCTGGCCTGGGAGTGGCGGCCGGGCGCCTGGGGATTCGTCTCGCTGAAGGGAGCCGGCGCCGACGTCTCCCACGCCGAGAAGGTGGCCCTGAGCGTGCGGTACGGGGCGAACGACCCGGTCGCGCAGCCGATCGCCGTGCCCGCCCGCGCGCTCAAGTCGTGGAACCGGCTGGTCGGCGTCGTCTCGTCCGTCGGCCCCGCCCGCTTCGGACGCGTGCTGCTCCTTCGCTACGCGGCCGACGACGCGGCGGCCGACACCACGGCGCGGATCGACGTCGGCGTCCGGCTGCCCACCCCGTCGACGGACGCCACGATGTCGATCGACGGTAAGCCGGCGGCGATGTCCCAGGGAAAGGTGATCTTCCTGGACGGAAGCGGGCTCACCGTCGAGACCGGCGACGCCGCCGTCCTGGCGGGGATCGGCGGCGGGGCGGCACTGCGGGTCCTGGCCGCGTCGGTGAAGCTCACCGCCCAGCCGTCCTGGCCCTCCGTTCCCGACGCCAGCTGCCCCGCGACGAGGGGACCGACGGCCTCGCACTCCACGCCGCCGTGCGTGACGGGCACGGCGACACCCACCCCCGGCCACACCCCCACCGGGGTCGTGACGCCTCACCCGGCGACCGGGCACTGAGGAGCACCCCCGACGCGCCCAGGCACGAACGACCGGCGCCCGGTCGCTGAGGAGCACCACGCGCCCAGGCACGAACGGCCGACGCCCAGGCACGAACAGCCGACGCCCGACCTCCCGGCGCCGGGCGTCGGCTTCTCTCGGCGGCTACCGGGTGCGGCGGCGCCGTCCCGGGGGTGGAGGATCGGTCCTGAGCCAGTTCTCGAGGAGGTCGCAGGCCGTCTCGACGCCGTTCTCGGCCCGGATGGCACCCCCGAGGGCGGCGGCTCGTTCCTTCATTACGTCGTCCGTCACCGCCTGCCGTACGGCGGTGGCCAGCGCGTCGGCGGTGAGATCCGCGATCGGGATGGGCCGGGGGCCGGCTCCGAGCGCGTGGACCCGGCCGCCCCAGAACGGCTGATCCACGAAGAACGGGCAGATGACACTCGGCACTCCGGCCCGCAGGGCGCTCGCGGTCGTGCCGGCCCCGCCGTGGTGCACGATCGCGGCCATCCGGGGGAACAGCCATGAGTGCGGGACGTTCGACGCGACGAAGAAGTCGTCGGTCGAGGGTTCCGGGTCGCCGAGCAGCACGCCCCGTACCCCCGCCCGGCGCAGGCCGTCGCGGACGACGCGGCTCATCTCCACCGGGTCGGCGGGCACCATGCTGCCGAAGCCCACGTAGACCGGCGGTGGCCCGGCGTCCAGGAAGCGCGCCAGATCCGCCGGCGGCCGCCATTCGTCGGAGAGGTCGTCCAGGAACCAGTAGCCGGTGATCCGCACGTTGGCGGGCCAGTCGCGGGGACGGGGCACGACGGCCTCGCTGTATCCGCACAGGCGGAGCAGCCGGTCCTTCTCCATCTGGCGGTGCGGCCCGCTGAAGCGCGGCAACGGGCGGAGCCCGAGTTCCTCGACGCGCCATCCGTTCGTGCCGGGACGGCGGGTCCGCCACATCAGCTGCGCGGCCAGGGAGTGGCTGAGCCGATTGCCGAGCCGGCCGAGGGACCGGCCGCCGGGCACGAGATAGCTCGGATACCCCCCCGTCGGGTGGCGCGGCAGGTACTCGGCGATGGCGCACGGCACGCCCATCGCCTCGGCGACGTGATACCCGGCCGCGCCCATGTGCGAGAACACGATCGCGTCGGCGTCCGCGCAGCCCTCCACGGCGGCCGTCAGGAACCGCTCGGCCATCGGCGTGATGAACCTCCGGAATCCGCGCAGGTTCGCGGCCGGGTTCTGCCCCTGGCCGAGCCACCGCTGCCCCTCCTCGCCGCCGAGTTGGGCGGGGATGTCGACGGCCAGCGGGTGGCATTCCAGGCCGGCGTCCTCGATCAGTCCCTGATAGCTCTGACTCGCGACGACCCGGACCTTGTGGTCGCGCGCCGCGAGTCCGCGCCCGAGCGCGGCGTAGGGCTCGGTGTCTCCCCTGCTGCCGTTCGTGACAATGACGATCCGCATGCTCGGATGAAACGGCATCGCGCTCGAAGCGGACTCAATTTGAAATGGGACGATATGCCGCCTCCTACCAGGCCAGAGGGAGCGCGACCGGACGGGGGAAGGCGAGACCCGGCTGCCAGACGATCTCGTCCTCCACGGCGGCGAGCCGGAGTTCCGGGAACCGGCGGACCAGGGCGTGCAGGACGACTTGGAGCTCCACTCTGCCGAGCTGCGCGCCGAGGCAGAAGTGGATCCCATGGCCGAATCCGATCTGCGGGTTGTCCTCGCGGGCCAGGTCCAGCCGACCGGCGTCCGGGAACACGTCCTCGTCGCGGTTGGCGGAGTTGAACAGAGGGATCACGACCTCGCCGGCCCGGATCACGACGTCGCCGATGGGGACGTCCTCGGTCGCGATCCGCATCGTGCCCGCGCCACCGCCGATCTGGCTGAACCGCAGGAGCTCCTCGACCGCCGACGGGATCAGCGCGGGGTCGTCGACGAGCCGTCGGTAGCGCGTGGGCTCGTGCAGCAGATGGAACACGAAGTGTGTGATCGCCGCGGTGGTCGTGTGGTAGCCGGCGGCGAGCAGGGTCATCGCGAACGCGAGGAGTTCCTCCTCGGAGAGCCGGTCGTCCTCGGCGTGCGCCCGGCCGAGAGCGGTCAGCAGGTCGTCGTCGGAGCCGCGGAGCTTCTCCGCGATCAGCCCGGAGAGGTAGCCGCGCAGCCGGCCGGCGGAGGCCCTCACCTCCTCCGCCGGCGCCCCGCCGGAGGTGCTGATCGTGAGCATCTGATCGGTCCAGGACTGGAAGCCCTCCTGGTCGGCCGGCGGCACCCCGAGCATCTCGCAGATGACGGTGATCGGCAGCGGGAGCGACAGCGCGCCGATCAGATCGGCAGGCGGCCCGTTCTCGGCCATCCGGTCGAGGAGACGCTCGGTCAGCTCCTCGATGTGCGGGCGCATCGTCTCCACGCGCCGGGCCGAGAACTCGCGCGTCACGATTCTGCGGAGCCGTGTGTGCTCCGGCGGGTCGGTGATGACCAGGGACTTGGATCCCCGCTGGATCGGCATCAGCCGCGGCGCGCCGGGTCTCGTGATCGCTTCCTTGCTGAATCGCTGGTCCGAGCAGACCTGGCGGACGTCCGCGTACCGCGTGACCACCCAGGCGAGGTGCCCGGTCGGCAGGCGGACCCGGGCGACCGGCTCCGACTCGCGCATCTTGGCGTGCTCGGCCGGCGGATGGAACGGGTTGGAGGGGGCGAAGGGGAAGGGACAGACCTGGTCGGTGGGCGTCGTCATGGGGGCACTCCTGTGGGTCGGCGGACGCTCGGCGTTCGGCGCTCCGGTCCCGCCGAGATTCGCACCGGCCGCTTGAAGGGCGCTCACAGATGCCTTGAGCCGAGGGCCGACCGATCCTCCAGGCCGTTCATAGCGTCATCGGCGATGATCTCGCCGCATCTCACTGACGCATCCGCAGGAAGGCGGAGGACATGCAGAGATTTCTCATTGTGGCCCGCATGCAGCCGTCATCGGCCGCCGAGGTGGCCCGGCTGTTCGGCGAATCGGACGCCACCGACCTACCGCGCATCGCCGGAACGGTCACCCGCAGCCTACTCCGCTTCCACGACCTTTATTTTCACTACTCGGAGGTCGAGGATTCGGCGGAGAAAACGATTCAGGACATCCGCCGTAGCGAGGAATTCACGCGGCTGAACGCGCGGCTGACCGAGCACATCACGCCGTACGATCCGCAGACCTGGCGATCTCCCGCCGACGCGATGGCCCAGGAGTTCTATCGCTGGGAGGCGGGGCGGGGCATCGTCTCAGGAGAGTAGGGCCGCGGCCACCCCGGCCCTGAGGGACGGACTCACATCCCTCAGGGCCGATCGCGGGCGGGCGACGCCGGTCAGACCGCCTCGGAGGTCAGCATCTTGTGCTGAAGCGAGCGAATGCACGGGTTGGGCTCAACGCCGAGTTCGTCGACGAGCAGCCTCCGCAGTTTCTGGTACTCCTCCAGGGCCTCGTGACGCCGGCCCGAGCGGGACAAGGCCACCATCAGCTTGTAGTGGAACCATTCGTTGAGGCGATGGGTCAGGGTGAGCTTCTTCAACTCGCCGATCAGCTCGTGGTGCCGGCCCATCTGCATGTCGCACTCGATGCGGAGTTCGGTCGCGCGAATCCGGGCCTCTTCCAGCTTTACACGGTACATCTCCAGGTGCGGGCCGGTCGTGACGTCGACCAGCGCGGGGCCCCGCCAGAGTTCGAGGGCCTGCTGGAGAAGCTCGGACGCCTTCTCCAGCTCGGACCGTTCCAGAGCAGCCCGGCCGTCCGCGGTCAGGTGTTCGAAGCGTGCGAGGTCGATCCGCTCGTCGGGCACGGTCAACCGGTACCCGCCATGCCTGGTGAGCAGGAGGTTCTCGGTCACCCAGGCTCCGTCGCCGAGGCCCAGCAGCTTGCGCAGTTGGTAGATGTAGGTCTGCAAGGTCGTTTGGGCGCTCTGGGGCGGATGTTCCCCCCAGAGCTCCTCCATGAGGGTCCCGGTCGAGACGACGTCGTTCGACGAGACGAGCAGCAGCGCGAGCACGGTCCGCTGCTTCGGGGCGGTGGGCGTGATGAGCCGGCCATGGTCGGCGACTTCCAGGCCCCCGAGGATCTTGAATTCCACCCCGTATCCACCTCCGCGAAACATGCCATTAACATAGTTAATGACGCTCTCTAACTGATTTCAGTCAGAGAGTAACCAGGGAGCGGAGGCGTTTTCACTTATGTGGCCGACCTAGGACATCTTTGTAAGCAATGTTGACGTCTCACTAGAGCCCATTTTCGGGGAAGATCCACCAACGTCGGTGGCAGTTACCAGCGAAGTGCATGTAATCGGCTACTCCGCGGTTTACCCGGCAGCGCCCTGCGCACAACATTGAGCTGACCGAGTTGCATACGAATTCACGTCGTGGCCGACGTGAAACATCGGAATGTTCAGCCCGAAATAGGCTCAGTCACCTCCTCCGGCATGAGTGATCGAACGCACGTCCCAAACCCAGACGCCACCGACGTACGCTCCCGGCCCGAGCAGCCGGTCCAGCGTGACCCGCAACGGCTCCTGCTGGTCGTGGGGGCCGAGAACGACCGCGTCCGCCCGCCAGAAGACGAGATCGTCCCGGGCGGCCTGGACGTCGGCGGGGGTCACCGCGGCGGCGACGTGGCCGTCCCGGACGCGGCCGAGCAGGCTCGACGTCGGGCGCGGAACGGCGCCGTAGACGCCCTGCCGGTCCGAGCCCCACGGCCCCAGGAAGTAGCCCTCCGCGATCGAGAACCGCAGACCGGCCACGACCTGCCAGTGCATGGCCGTCGCCTCGCCGGAGTCCGGCAGCGGGACGGTGACGATGGTGTGGCCGGGCGCGGCGTAGTGGCGCCAGAGCCCCCGGGAGAAGAACGCCGGCGTCGCCGGCCGGTCGGCGGCGAGCAGCGGCTTCGGGGCGATGGGCAGCAGCGCCTCGGCCAGCGCGACCCCCCAGACTAGCCGCAGTGGCGCACCTCGCCAGGGGGCCAGGGCGCCCAGCGTGACCACCTTCTCGGTGGCGAACGCCAGGAGGACGGCGATGGCGGGCACGCAGACCAGGGTGAAGCGGGTCTCCAGCACCGACTCGTAGAGCGGAAGCTGCGAGACCAGCTTCCAGGGGCCGATGAGCCCGGTCTTCTCGCCGTGGAAGACGATCTCGGGGCCGAGGGAGAAGGCCATGGCCACGACGATGACGAGGGTGAGCGCCCGAACGAGCGCCACCTGCCAGAGCCACACGACGAGGACGGCGACGAGGATGAGCAGCGGCCAGCCGAAGAAGGCGTTCTCCTCCGTCGGGTTGAGCGAGAGCGGTCCCGCGGTGGCCCGGTCCCCCGCCAGGGACCGGCTCGCGAACGCCGTCAGCGCCAGGACGTCATTGCCGGCCGGTCCGTGCAGGAGGCTCCGGTAGCTCTGCGGGCCGGTGAACTGCCACCACAGCGGATACGCCACCAGCGGCGCGATCACCACGGCCGCGACGGCGGCCCCCTTCGCCAGAGGGGCGATGGCGGTCCGGGCCCGGTCCGGCCGCGCGAGGCCGTAGCCGAGGGCGAAGACGGCCAGCCCGGTCGCGGCGAGCAGGAGCGGCTCCTCGCCGAGGAGGATCTGGAACGTCACGAGCAGCCCGAGGATCACGCCGTCGCGGACCGCCGCGCCGCCTTCGGCGAGCCGGATGAGCCGATCGATGATCAGCGGGATCACGAACAGCACGGCGAGGTTGGGATGCGCGTTCGCGTGCGAGATGACCGGCGGGGCGAACGCGGCGAAGCCTCCGCCGAGGGCGGCGGCCGGCCAGGAGCGCACGACGTGGCGGCGGAGCAGCCGGTACCAGGCCGTGGCGGTCGCCGCCAGGCCCAGGGTGAGGATCAGCGCCCAGGTGACCGTCGGGCCGAAGAGCAGGGTCACCGGGGTCAGCGGAACGCCCAGGCCGAGCATCGCGGTGTTGGCCATGAGGTTCACGCCGAGCGGATGGTTCAGCAGCGTGGTGAAGAACGGGTTGTGCAGGTGCGCGACGTTGTGCGCGGTGACGGCGAAGAACCACTCCCACTGCGTCTGGTCCTGCCCGCTGTCGGTGAGGTACCGATGGCCGAGGCCCGGCCAGAACCGCCCGTAGACCCAGAAGGCGCCGATAAGGTAGCCGATGGCGACGAACCATCCCGGCCGCGGCCACCTACGGCCGCTCGTCACCTCGGCGTCCTCCGAGGGCGGCGCGATGAGGTCACCGCCCACCGTCACGGCGTCTCCTTCGAGACCCTGACCCCGGCGTGTCTCCACCGCACGCGGACCACGTCGGCGAGCACCCTGAGGTAATCGGCGGACCGCACTTTCGATCCGCTCCGGTGTGCCCACCTCACCGGCACCTCGGCGACCGGCCAGCCCAGACGGCGGAAGAGGTAGAGGATCTCCACGTCGAATCCCCAGCCGTCGATGCGGGCCAGCGCGAACGCGCGCCGCGCCTTGTTCCCGTCGAACAGCTTGAAACCGCACTGCGTGTCGTGGATGCCGGGGGTGGCCACCGTACGGATCACCCGGTTGCCCAGCCGGGCGAGGATCTCGCGGGCCGGCGGCCGCCGGACCTCGATCCGGGAACCGGCCACCGCTCGCGATCCGATCGCGGCGGCCGCCCCACCCCGCAGGCCGGAGCGCAGCCGGTCGAGCTCATCGATGGGCGTCGGCAGATCCGCGTCGCAGAAGAACACCTGCGCGCCCTGCGAGGCGGCGACGCCGAGGCGTACGGCGTGGCCCTTGCCGCGGTTGTACGGCGACCGGATCACGCGGATCCGCGGATCGATGCGCGCCGCGGATTCGACGACACGGTGGGTGCCGTCCTGGGACCCGTCGTCGACGACGATCAGCTCCCAGCACAGGTCCGAGGAGCAGAGGTACCCGCTGATCGCCTCGAGCGTGGCCCGGAGGCGGAACCGCTCGTTGTAGGCGGGGATGATGACGGACAGGTCGACGACCGAGGGGACCGGCACGAGGGAGGTCCGCTCGCCGAGGGCCGTTCGCGTTGCGCTCACACCCCGGTGACCACGCCGGGCGCGCGCCCGGTTGCGTGACGTGGGTCACACGCCGGCCATGCGTCAGCAGTGGCCGGCGTGGCGCCGTTCTCCCCGGGGCCGCGGCACCCGGGTCACCTGCGGGTCAGCGGTGGCCTGTCGCGAGCCGGTCCAGGAGCTCGATCGCCGCACGCCGTACGTCCTCGGGCACGAGTCCGCCCAGGACGGTGCGGGCCTGCTCGAAGTCACGGGTGGTCGCGCAGGTCACGGCGACGGACCCGGCGGCGGCCTTCTCGAGCGACCCGGCCGGCGCCCGGTCGGCCAGATCCCGCGCGCTCTCGGCGAGATCCAGGTTGTCTTTGGTACTCGGGCTGCTCAACGATTCTCCTTGGAATGCCGGTGGTGCGGGCCGTCGCCGGCCTGATTCACCACCGCGGATGCCGAGACCCCTGAAATCGTAGACGAACGCCGGCCGTGGGTCGGCGTCGCCCCTCCCCGGAGCCGAAATGTCGGCCGGCGGGGCGACCTCCGGTCCTCTCCATCATCCCCGTCAGTCGGCGAACGTGTCGAGGTAGGCCAGGAAAGCGTCGCGCTCCTCGGCCAACTGCTCGTGCGCGCCCGCGTAGACGTGGTCGAACATCGAGCGCGGGTCCGGGTCGGGCAGGGCCCGGCATTCGTCGCGGACGCGGCGGCCGAGCTCGTCGGCCTCGGCGTCCAGGGCCTCGAAGAAGGCGTCGTCGGCCAGTTCGTTCTTGGTGAGATACGCCCGGAGCCGCTCGATCGGGTCCTTCAGCCGCCACTCCTCCAGCTCCGCGTCGGCCCGGTAGCGCCGCGGGTCGTCGGAGCTCGTGTGGGCGCTCATCCGGTAGGTGTAGGCCTCGATGAGCGTCGGCCCCTCGCCGTTCCGCGCTCGCTCCAGGGCCGTACGCGCCACGGCCAGGCTGGCGAACACGTCGTTGCCGTCCACCCGTACGCCGGGGAACCCGAAGCCGGACGCGCGGCGGTAGAGCGGCACGCGCGCCTGCGTCTCCAGCGGCGCGGAGATCGCCCACTGGTTGTTCTGGCAGAGGAACACCACGGGGGCGTTCTGCGCGCCGGCCCACACGAACGCCTCGTTGACGTCGCCCTGGCTGGTCGCGCCGTCGCCGAAGCAGGCCAGCACGGCCTCCGGCGCCCCGTCGCGCTGCACGCCCATGGCGTAGCCGACGGCCTGGAGCGTCTGCGCGCCGATCACCAGCGCGTACCCGGCCAGCCGGTGCTTCTCGGCATCCCAGCCGCCGTAGGAGACGCACCGCCACAGCTCCAGGAGGTTCGCCGGTGGGACCCCGCGGACGTACGCGATGCCGTGCTCGCGGTAGCTCGGGAAGACGAAGTCCTCCGGGCGCAGCGCGCGGGCCGTGCCGATCTGCGCGGCCTCCTGCCCGAGCAGCGGCGCCCACAGGCCGAGCTCGCCCTGCCGCTGAAGCGCCATCGCCTCGGTGTCGAACCGGCGGACGAGCGTCATGTCGCGGAAGAGCCCCCGGGCCTCCTCCCCGCTGATCTCGAAGGGATACCCGGGATGGTCGATCCGCTCCCCCTCCGGGGTGAGCAGCTGCACGAGGTCGGTCACGCGAGCTGATTGTGCCAGCATCGGAGGTGCGGGTTCGTCACCCGGGTGCCTCCTCACCTCATCGGCCTCATGTGCTCTAGGGGGTGTCCGGCACCCCTAGTACTTCAGGAACGCCACTTTGGCCAGCGCGGAGGCGACGGTGACCGGGTAGGCGTTGTGGTTGTAGACCCGCAGCCGCAGGCGGGTGTCCTTGTCGAGGCCGAGCTGGCCGCCGAGCGCCGCCCGCAGGCTCCCGTCCGGCGCGGCGCGGAACGGCGTGCGCCAGGCGTCGTCCAGCACCGTCCAGGGGTCGCCGTCCTTGGCGGGCGGCTTCATCCGGGACCAGGCGATGTCGACCGCGTCGTTCGCCCGCAGGCCGGTCACCTGGACGATCGCGTCGCAGACCGCCCACACCGTCGAGCCTCCGATGATCGAGAAGCCGTCCGGTGAGTGGTGGCCGTGGGTGTCGGAGTACTCCGTGTGGAACTGGATCGAGATGTCGTTGGACGCCGGCACCTGCTGCTGCGCGCCGGCGCCGAGGCTGACCACCTCGGCCATGTCGTCCTCCAGGGATCGGTAATCGGGGGAGCCGTAACCGACGACGATGCCCGCGGGGGTGCGGACGCGTCGCATCACGGCGTCGCTCGTGTTGAACTCGATCGTCACGATCCGCCCGTCGGTCCGCACCGACTCGACGAGGCCGACGTGGTCGATGCCGGAGATCGAGTGGCCGCCGTCCCAGTCGTAGAAGACCAGGTCGCCGACGTGCGGGCGGGTGCCCCAGTGCTTGTGGTCGGCGAACCACTGGGCGTGCCAGGGGGTGTAGGCGTACTCGCCGACGACGGAACCCGAGCCGATCTGCGCCGCGCACCAGGACAGGCCCATGTCGCACCAGTTGGCGTCGGCGAACGAGGGGTCGTGGTGCCGGTCGGCGTACCACTGGCCGTACTTCGTGTGACCGTTGGCGGCCTCGTGGTAGCCGAGCTGGGTACGGGCCTCCTCGATCATCTTCTTCGCGGCCGGGGCGATGTTCGCCTCGATGGAGACCGAGCCGGGCTCCTGCGACACGTCCTGCGGCCCGTCTTCGGGCCGCGGTCCGGCGCCGCCGGGAACCTGGGGCGGGAGAGGTTCCGGTGCCATGCGTTCACGGTGGCACAGTGACCGAACAGTTGTCCGGGAGTCAGGACAAATCGTGGTTTGCGGAGGTACCGAATTCCCCATTGAGTTGATAGGGATTTTCGGGCAGGATGAATGCGTACGGACGTCTGTACGGTGCGTGACGGCCCCGCCGTCCGAAGGAGCGTGTAATGGCTCTGTGGAGACCGGATCCGACCTTCTACCCGTCCCCGCGCGAAGCGGTGAACGCGCCGCCGGAGACGCTCGCCTACATCGCCGCGTTCGACCGGTCCGCCGAGCGGCCCGACGCCATCGCCGTGGTCGACGTCGACCCGGACTCCACCTCGTACGGCTCCGTGGTCGGCTGGCGGGACCTGCCCTACACCGGTGACGAGCTGCACCACTTCGGGTGGAACGCCTGCAGCAGCGCCCTGTGCCCGAACGCCCCGCACCCCCACGTCGAGCGCCGCTACCTCGTCGTTCCCGGCCTCCGCTCGTCCCGGATCTACGTCATCGACGTCAAGGACGACCCGCTCAAGCCGTCGATCGTCAAGGTCATCGAGCCGGAGGAGCTGGCCGAGCGCGCCGGCTACTCCCGTCCGCACACCGTCCACTGCGGCCCCGACGGGCTGTACGTCTCCGCGCTGGGCGGTGCCAACGGTCAAGACGGGCCGGGCGGCGTCGCCGTGCTCGACCACACCTCGTTCGAGGTGCAGGGCGCGTGGGAGGCCGACCGCGGTCCGCAGCACCTCGCGTACGACTTCTGGTGGCACATCGCGCACGACGTCATGATCACCTCCGAGTGGGGCACGCCCTCGATGATCGAGGACGGCGTGAACGCCGAGCTGCTGCTCGGCCGGAAGTACGGCCACGCCCTGCACTTCTGGGACCTGCGCAAACGCCGTCACGTCCAGACGGTCGACCTCGGCGACGAGCACCAGATGGTCCTCGAGCTGCGGCCCGCGCACGACCCGACCAAGACGTACGGCTTCGCCGGCGTCGTCGTCAGCGTCGAGGACCTGTCCGCCTCCGTCTGGCTCTGGTACCGCGAGGACGGCGAGTTCAAGGCCCGCAAGGTCATCACGATCCCGGCGGAACCGGCGGATTCAGGAGACCTGCCGCCGGTGATCGCGCCGTTCGGGGCCGTGCCGCCGCTCGTCACCGACATCGACCTGTCGGTGGACGACCGCCACCTGTACGTCTCGTGCTGGGGCACCGGCGAGCTCAAACGCTACGACGTGACCGACCCGTTCAACCCGGTGGAGGCCGGGTCGGTGCGCATCGGCGGGATCACGCGCCGCACCCCGCACCCGGCGGCGCCCGACCTGCCGCTCGCCGGCGGCCCGCAGATGGTCGAGGTCAGCCGCGACGGCAAACGCGTGTACGTCACGAACTCGCTGTACGGCTCGTGGGACGACCAGTTCTACCCCGACGGCGTCGGCGCGTGGGCGGCCAAGCTCGACTCGGGCGCGGAGTTCACCTTCGACGAGCGGTTCTTCCCGCACGGCGACGACTTCCGCGGGCTGCGCCCGCACCAGACCCGTCTCCAGGGCGGTGACGCGTCCTCCGACTCCTACTGCTACCCGTGAACGTCAACGACGGATCCCTGCTCGCGCTGGTCGCCCTCGGCGCCTTCCACGGGCTGAACCCCGGCATGGGCTGGCTGTTCGCCGTCGCCCGGGGCCTGCAGGAGCGGTCCCGGGCGCTCGTGCTGCAGTCGCTGCCCGCGATCGCGGCCGGGCACGCCGTGTCGGTGTTCGTGGTCGCGGCCGTCGTCGAGCTCACCGGCTCGGTGCTGACCTCCCGGATCGTGGCGATCGGCGGCGGCGTGCTGCTGGTCGGGTTCGGCCTGTGGCGGCTGCTGTCCAGCCGCCACTTCCGCTGGGTGGGCATGCGGCTGACGCTCTGGCAGCTGGCCTGCTGGTCGTTCCTCATGTCCTCGGCGCACGGGGCCGGGCTCATGCTGCTGCCCGTGCTGACCCACGGCGCGGTGACCGTGCCCGGGCACTCCCACGGCCTGGCCTCCGGCGCGGGCAACGCCGTCATGGCGGCGATCTTCGTGACGGGCGTGCACACGCTCGCGATGTTCGTCGTCGCGGGCACCGTCGCCGTCATCGTGTACGAGGTCGTGGGGCTGGCCATCCTGCGCCGCGCCTGGTTCAACCTCGACCGGGTGTGGGCGGCCGCGCTCATCGGCGCGGGCGCGGCCACCCTGCTCATCACCGCATAGGAGTCAGTGGGCGCTGGAGGCGGCCCAGAGGTTGATCCCCGCCTCGACCGCGTAGCGGTCGATGGCGGCCAGCTCGTCGTCGCTGAAGTCGAGCCGCCTCAGGGCGCCGAGGGTGTCCTCCAGCTGCGCCACACTGCTCGCCCCGATCAGCGCCGACGTGACCCGCTGATCCCGCAGCGTCCAGGCGATGGCCATCTGCGCCAGCGACTGGCCGCGTTCCTTGGCCATCTCGTTGAGCGCGCGGATGTGCCGGAGGGCATCGTCGGTGAGCAGGTCCGGGGACAGCGACTTGCCCTGGCCGGCCCGTGAGCCCTCGGGGATACCGTTCAGGTACTTGTCGGTCAGCATGCCCTGCGCCAGCGGCGAGAACGGGATGCAGCCGACGCCCTCCCGATCCAGGGTGTCCAGGAGACCGCCCTCGATCCAGCGGTTCAGCATGGAGTACGACGGCTGGTGGATGAGCAGCGGCGTGCCCATCTCGCGCAGGATCGCGGCGGCCTCGGCGGTGCGCTCCGCCGAGTACGACGAGATGCCGGCGTACAGCGCCCTGCCCGACCGCACCGCGTGGTCCAGCGCGCCCATCGTCTCTTCGAGGGGCGTCTCCGGGTCGAACCGGTGGCTGTAGAAGATGTCGACGTACTCCACGCCCATCCGCTTCAGCGACTGGTCGAGGCTGGCCAGCAGGTACTTCCGCGACCCCCACTCACCGTACGGACCGGGCCACATGTCGTAGCCGGCCTTGGTCGACAGCACGATCTCGTCGCGGTACGGCCGGAAGTCCTCCCGGAAGATCCGCCCGAAGTTGGTCTCCGCCGACCCGTACGGAGGTCCGTAGTTGTTGGCGAGATCGAAGTGGGTCACGCCCAAGTCGAACGCCCGGCGCAGGATGGCCCGCTGGGTGTCGAGGGGCTTGTCGTCCCCGAAGTTGTGCCACAGCCCCAGCGACACCGCGGGCAGCTTCAGCCCGCTGCGCCCGGTCCGGCGGTAGGGAATCGTGTCGTACCTGCTCTCAGCGGCCTCATAGCTCATACCCAAGAGTCTGCCGGGTCCGGCACGCGCTCCGACCACGAGCCCCGCGCGAACGTCCGGTTCACGCTTGCTCGATCACACGCACCCGGGGCGGCTGCAAGGGCCTCGGGTCAACGCGCACCGTACTCCGACCACCGTTCCTGACGGCGATGAGGTCTTCGGCCCGTCCATTCGCACGCAGGTCGGCGCCTGTCATGATCAAGTCTTCGTCGTCGTGGCCGGTGGCGGTCAGATGGCCGATGAATCCGAATGGCAGTCGCTCAATGAGCCAGCCCGGCCATGTGGAGGTCATCTTCGCTATGAGTAGAGGCGGAACGCTGTCCGTAAGCGGTTCAACATCCCATTCCAGCTCACCCAATGATCGACGTACCACGAGCGGCACTCGGACGCTCCGCGGCAGCGGCCCGGTCGCCAAGAGTCTGCCACCGACCGAGGCGAGCGCTCGAATCAATGGACGCCATGAGCTGCGGCGCGATCGCATCCACGTATGAAAAGTGAACTATGATCCCGCTGTGACGCCGCACGTTGTCGATGACCCGAGCGCACTGACCGTACGAGCCCAGCATTTCCTGGCCCAGCACAGTCGCCGAGGGGCCACGCTCGACCGGGATCAGCTCCGCGATCGGTGGACGGATGTGGGCGGTCCAGAGGGCGGGCTCGACCGACTTGTGGAGTTTAGCGCCCGCTACGGCGGTCTGTCGTTCTGTCAGGAGCGGCCCGAATGTGATGGGCAGCATAAATATCAGTACAATTTTTCGATTTACACGTCTAGTTGGGAGCCTACCGACTCCGACGACTGGGTCGCTGTCGTCGGCGACACCGAAGGTTGCCAGTTGACATTCGATTGGTCGACTGGCCGGATTGGCGTCGACGTCGTTGGCCCGGAGACGTGGATCGCCGACTCGGTGGTGAACCTGATTGAGTCGGCCGCGCTCGCCCAATACATCTATGGAAGCATCGCACCACACCGTATGGCGCGTCGCGTCGACCGTTGGCAGGAGGCAGTCCCGGTTGAAGGTAAGGGTCCGGGATGGGGCTTGGCGAATGTGTCGTCGGAGCGGTTTCGGGGATTGGTGCCGGAAGTGACGCAAGCGTCCAGTCCGTGGAACCGCTGGTTCGCCGACGAGCAGGTTGCGGTACACGCCTGGCTGACCACCTACGAAATCGATAGAGAAGAAGTCGTCATGGCCTGGTATCGCGGTGCACAGGGACGACAGAGGATCGAGTCGGTGACCGGCCCGCTGCGCTGACGGGGCGACGCGGGCCGGACATCTACCCTCGCCGCGCGCCCCTGGACCAGAATGAGGAGGAGGACACGAAGCCGGTAGCGGAAAATAGTCGAATGAGTACACAGAGCGACGGGAACGGACCTACCATGCACGACGTGACCAGCGCACTCGAGTACTGGCCGTCCCCTCCCCCATGGGGATGGACCGCCGACGACATGGACCGGCTGCCCTCCGACGGTCCCAACGGCGAACCCGACTTCTTCAAGCACGTCGAGCTCATCGATGGAGCCCTCGTCTTCATGTCCCCCCAAAAACGCTTCCATGAGCACGTGATCCACGGACTCAGGGTCAGCCTCAACGCCCAGGTTCCAGATCATCTGTTCACGGTGAACCAGATGGACGTCAAACTAGGGCACCGTATGCGTCCCTGCCCCGACTTGCTCGTCATCGACGCCACCTCAGCGGATGACCTCGACCGGACGTTCTACACCCCCGACGAGGTCCACTTGGTGATCGAAGTGGTCTCCCCCGAGTCGGAGGAGCGTGACCGGAAGCTGAAGCCGCCGCGCTACGCGGAGGCGGGGATCCCCCACTTCTGGCGAGTGGAGGAGAACGACGGGCGCCCGGTCGTCTACGTGTACGAGCTGGACCCGGCGACCAAGACGTACGCGGTGACCGGCATCCATCACGGCAAGCTCAGCGTTCCCGTGCCGTTCCCGATCGCCATCGACCTCGAGAATCTGCCTCGTTAGGCGCCGGCGCGGGCGGAGGCTCGCAGGGCGATCGCGCGGATGCCGCCGGCGAGGAGCAGGCCGAGCCCCCCGGCGAGAATCGGGAGTCCGATGCCGAGCGGGAGTTCGGTGACGTAGTTGAGGCTGTCCCGCTCCGGCACCGTGGAGAAGCTCGCGGCCACGGTCGCCAGCGCGAACACCGCCGCCCCGACACCGCCGACGACGCCCCACATCGCGGCGGCGACGCTGCGCCCCGCCCACAGGCTCGCCACGATCGCCACCGCCAGCCACGCGAACGTCACCAGGGTCCACCCGCCGCCGTTGCTCAAGGTCGCGTATCCCCACCCGGAGTACGACCACTCGTACGACGAGCCCTTCTTGAACCACGGCAACAGGTACCCGGCCGACGTCGCGAGCGCACCGCAGAGCAGCGCGGCGTCGGGCTTGGGCCGCAGATCGACATCCGGCCGCAGATCAACATTCGCCATGATCGCACTATAAGTAGGCGTTCACGGCGTCGCCGAGGCTCCGGCGGAAACGATGCCTTCCCTCAGCGTGGGCGCGCCTGCGCAGGTGGGCCGGTCGAGGCGCGGACGACGAGCTCGCCGGGCAGCGAGACGCCGGAGGGGCGTCGGCCGTCGAGGAGTTCGAGGAGGGCGGTCATGGCGGTCGCGCCGAGTCGCTCGGCGGGCAGGCGGACGGTGGTGAGTTCCGGTTCGAGGGCGGTCGCGAGGAGGACGTCGTCGAAGCCGGTGACGGACAGGTCGCCGGGGATGTCCAGGCCCAGGGCGCGGGCCGCCTTGTACGCTCCGGCGGCGATGAGGTCGTCGTCGCAGACGACGGCGGACGGGCGGTCGGGGCGGTCGAGCAGCCGCAGGGCTGCCTGCCGGGCGGCCGCGACGTCGATGGCGGTGGTCTGGCGGATGAGCGAGCCGGGGAAGGCGTCCGCGAGCGCCTCGCCGCGTACGCGGAAGGTCCAGGCGTCGACGGCGGCGGCCACGTGGCCGATTCGGCGGTGCCCGAGCTCGGCCAGGTGGCCGGCGATGGCGCGCATGCCCCCGGCGACGTCGAAGTTGATGGTCGGCGCCGGAGCGGCCGGGTCGCTGTCCATCACGACGACGGGCAGGTCGCCGAAGTCGCTGATGCCGCCGACGATGGAGGAGGCCAGGACACCCTCGATGGCCTGGGTGTCGACCTGGCTGCGGGCGGGGCCGGCGTCATCGGGCCAGGGGTGGAGCACGACGCCGAACCCGCGCGAGGCCGCGACCTCGGCCGCGCCGGCGTAGATCGGGCCGAACACCGCGCCGGTCAGCGTGGGGACGACGAGCAGCACCGTACGGGTGCGGCCGAGGCGCAGGTTGCGGGCGGCGAGGTTGGGGCGGTAGCCGAGCCGCCGCGCGGCCTCGTGAACCGCCTGCCGGGTCTCGGGCGTGACCCTGCCCTCGGCCTTTCCGGCCAGCACGATCGAGACGGTGGACTGGGACACTCCGGCGGCCCGGGCCACGTCTCGGCTGGTCGGTCTCTTGGACACGACAAAAGATTAGACCTGCGCGCGGATCAGTGATACGTATGACCGGACGGCTTGGTAATACGTATGACAAGGGTTCGATGCGCTCCTATCTCGACTTCCTGCGGAAGCCGTACGCGGCCCGTCTGCTCGGCGGCACCCTCCTCGGCCGGCTGCCGAACGGCATGGGCCCGCTCGCGATCGTGCTGTTCGTCCGGGCGCACGGCGGCGGGTACACGCTGGCCGGGGTGCTGTCGGCGGTGTACGGCCTGGCCATGGCGGCGGGCCAGCCGGTGCTCGGCCGCGCGATGGACCGGTACGGCCAGCCCCGCATCCTCGCCTCCGCGGCGATGGCCGCGGCGGCGGGCTTCGCGCTGCTCGCGGCGTTCGGCGTACGGTCGCCGGCGGTCGCGACGGCCGCGGTGGTCCTGGCCGGGTTCGCCACGCCGCCCCTCGAAGCCGGCCTCCGGGCTCTGTGGCCGTCCGTCCTGAACGGCCCCGCCGAGGTCCAGGCCGCGTACGCGCTGGACGCGGCCTCCCAGGAGCTGCTGTTCACGGTCGGGCCCCTGCTCGTGATCGCCGCCACCGCCGTCTCGACGGGGGCGGCGCTGCTGCTGACCGGTGCCCTCGGGGTGGCGGGCACGCTCGTGGTCACAACGTCGCGTCCCTCGCGGGCGTGGCGAGGCGAGCCGGGCGGCGGGCACTGGGCGGGGCCGCTGCGCTCGTCCGGGATACGGGTCCTGATCACCGCGCTGACGTGCGTCGGCGTGTCACTGGGGGTGTTCAGCGTGGCGGTGGTCGCCTACGCCGACGCGCGCCACGCCTCGTACGCCTCCGGGCTTCTGCTCGCGCTCATGTCCGCCGGGGCACTGACCGGCGGGATCGTGTACGGGCTGCGACCCCGGCGCGGCCCGGCGTACCGGCGGCTGGTCCTGCTGATGGCGGGGCTCGCGGCCGGTTACCTGCCCCTGACGTGGGCGCCCGGGATGCCGGTGATGCCGGTACTGGCGATGGCCAGCGGGCTGTTCCTCGCCCCGGTTCTGGCCTGCACGTTCACGCTGGTGGACGACCTCGCGCCGCGCGGCACGGTGACGGAGGCGTTCGCGTGGCTCGTGACGGCGTTCGGGGTGGGCAGCTCGGCGGGCGCGGCGCTGGCCGGGCTGGCGGGCGACGCGGGCGGGGTCCACGCGGCGTTCGCGGTGGCCGGCGCGGGCGGCGTCCTCGCCCTCCTGGTCGTCCTCGTCGCGGGACCGATCGGCGCCTCCCCCGAGGCCGCCGACCGCTCCCCGGACGTCGCCGTCACTCACTGAGGAATCGTCACCGGAGCCCTGCCGCGGTCTCAGCCCCCGGACACCTCAGAGGCCGACATCGGTCACATCAGTGGCCACACGCCTCACAGGGTGATAGGAGGGACGGGACGACGACAACGTTGTCATCCACCCTCCAAGGCGGTGAACGATGAGAGCCCCCAGCCCCCTCTCCCGTAGAACCTTCCTCGGCACCCTCACCCTCGGCGGCCTGGCCGCGACGGCCCTTCCCGGCGGTGTCGCGAGCGCCGCCACGCCCGCGCGCTCCTCCCGGAACTGGCACCCCGTCGCGGACGACGTCCGCAGCGAACTCCGGCACACCTGGCAGTCCTACAAGCGATACGCCTGGGGCCACGACCAGCTGCTGCCCGTCAGCGGCGGGTACAGCGAGTTCTTCGACAAGAACCACCCGGTCGGACTCTCGATCGTCGAGGCCCTCGGCACCCTCTACCTCATGGGCCTGGACGACGAGCTCGCCGACGGCATCGGATGGATCAGGGACAACCTCGACTTCGCGGGCGTCAACGCGGACGTCCAGGTCTTCGAGACCAACATCCGCATGGTCGGCGGGCTGCTGTCGGGCTACCTCGCCACCGGCGAGAAGACCCTGCTCGACAACGCCAAGAAGATCGCCGACATCCTGCTCCCCTGCTTCACGACCTCGCCCACCGGCATGCCGTACCGGCTGGTCAACCCGCACACGGGCAAGATCAGCGGCAACGTCAACGTGCTCGCCGAGATCGGGACGATCATCGCCGAGTTCGGCACCCTCTCCCGCCTCGTCCACGACGACCGCTACTACAACGCCGCGAAGAAGGCACTGAAGGCGGTGTACGACCGGCGTTCGCCACTGGACCTGGTCGGCAGCGGCATCGACATCGAGACGGGCGCCTGGACCGACACCGCCTCCCGGATCGACCCGCCGGTCGACTCGTTCTTCGAGTACCTGTGGGACGGCTGGGACCTGTTCCGCGACTCCGACCTCAAGCACTGGTACGACACGCTCACCGCCGCGATCCTGCGCCACGAGAAGGAGCGGTACGGCGGTCAGGTGTGGTTCCACAAGGCCGACATGGCGACCGGCGCGTCCCTCGGCCGCGAGACCTCCGAGCTCACCGCCTTCTACGCCGGCCTGCTGGGCCAGAGCGGTCACCTGCGCGACGGCGAGGCGTACTTCGACGCGTGGACGTCGGTGCTGAAGACCTACCCGCTGCTGCCCGAGGGCTACGACTACGGCACCGGTACGGCGACGGACAAGGGCAACCAGCTGCGCCCGGAGTACGTCGACTCGGCGTTCAACCTCTGGCTGATCACCGGCAAGGAGGTGTACCGGGAGCGCGCCTACGACTACTACCTCACCCAGAAGCGCTACTCCCGCGTCGCCAACGGCTGGACCATCGTCGCGGACGTCACGACGACGCCCCCGAAGCTCGGCGACCTGACCTCCGGCTACTGGTGGTCGGAACAGATGAAGTACTGGTACCTGATGTTCTCCGACTGCCCCCGCTTCAACTACCGCGACAATTACCTGTCCACCGAAGGCGACGTCTTCAAGGGATTCATCCGTCACTGACGATCGGAGATCGTGATCGGCGCCGTTCGAGCCGCCGCGCCTGACCCGGCCGACGGCGCCGGTCGCCTCCCGTTGCGTTTCGCTCAGCCGGAGACGGTCTGCTGGTTGACCTCAACATTGATTGAGGTTGCATGCTCCTGGATGTCCGCGTCGGCGGAAGACAGGAGCGAGCGATATGCGAGTGGTTCAGGTGACACGGTTCGGGGGGCCCGAGGTTCTGGTGCCGGGTCAGGCGCCCGATCCGGCGGCCGGGCCGGGCCAGGTCGTGGTCGAGGTGGCGGTCGCGGGCGTGACGTTCGTCGAGACGCAGATCCGGCGTGGGACTGACAGATGGCACGCCAGGCCAGAGCTGCCCTACGTTCCGGGTGGTCTGGTGGCGGGCCGGGTGAGCTCGGTCGGATCCCAGGTGGATCCGGCCTGGTCGGGGCGGAGTGTCATCGCGGGCACGGGAGAGACCGGCGGTTTCGCCGAACGAGCGGTGGCCGCGGTTCAGGATCTGTTTCCGGTTCCGGACGGGCTTGGCCTGCCGGAGGCCACCGCCCTGCACAGCGATGGCAGTACCGCGCAGGGACTGGCCGAGAGGGCCGAGATCCGTCCCGGTGAATGGGTGCTGGTCGAAGCGGCCGCCGGCGGCGTCGGCAGCCTGCTGGTGCAACTGGCCCGTACGACGGGCGCGCGGGTCGTCGGGGCCGCCCGCGGATCGCGCAAGCTCGACCTGATCCGGGATCTGGGCGCCGATGCCGTGGTCGACTACTCCGAACCGGGCTGGACCGAGCGCGTACTCGAGGCGACCGGTGGCACGGGACCGAACGTGGTGTTCGACGGCGTCGGTGGGGAGATCGGGCGGGCGGCGTTCGAGGTGACGGCCCCCGGCGGCCGTTTCTCCGTGCACGGTGCATCCAGCGGGCAGGCCACGGTCATCGATCCCGCGGAGGCACGGCGCAAGAACGTGGAAGTGCTGGGCATCGAGCAGCTCTTCGATTTTGGACCTCATATGGTCCGGTGGGCAGAACGGATGATGTCGCAAGCGGCGGCGGGGCTCATCCGGCCGGTCATCGGGCAGACCTTCCCCCTGGAACGCGCCGCTGACGCACACGCCGCGATCGAAGACCGCACCGCCCTGGGAAAGACCCTGCTGCTGATCTGACGGCGCTAGAAACCCTCGTGCAAGGCGACCGCCTGCTCGTAGTCACCGTCGCGGAACGCCTTGCCCGGGAGTACGAAATGCAGGTAACCGCCGTCGCCGTCCAGGTTGTAGTGCCCGATTGTGATGATGTGGCGGTAGGGCTCGTCGCCCGGCATCTCCTTCAGCACGGCGAAGCTGTTCTCCAGGTGCGGCCAGCCGAACGCCTGGTCGGGCGAGAAGTACACGTCTTCATATTTGTAGAGGCCCTGCTCCTTCTCGCAGAATTCGCTCCAAACGTCACCGAAGCGGTCCGAGACCAGCCAGCCTGGCATCGACCTATAGTGCGTGGAATCCTCGGTCTCCCCGCCGTAATCCAGGGTGTCGAGAATCGGGTCGTAGTCGACGCCGCGTGCCGAGGGAAGCGTCACGACCGGCACCGCGTAGAACGGCTCAGGGTCGCGGATCGACGCCGGGGCGGGCGCCTCCACCTCGGTCGCCCGCGCGGGGTCCGCGGGGATGATCCGGCAGTGTCGCGGATCCTCGAAGTCAAGGAGAGGAGCGTCCTCGTACACGTATCCGCGCTCGCTGTCCGGATCGCAGTAGAAGACGTTGAGGAGGCCGTCGCCGGCGGGTGGGCGCTCGTCGCCGAGCCAGGGGCCGAGGGCGTCGACGTCCAGGACCGCGAACAGGCTCAGCGGAACGCCCTCGTACTCCGGCCACGGCGTTCCGGGGTTCAGCAACGCCCGGCCGCCCCACCGGCTGTGTCCCGCCGCCGCGATGCCGGGCTTCACCGGACGCAGCCCGAACCCCGGCTTGACCAGCGCCGCGACCTGCGTCCCGATGTGCTCGCCCAGGTGCTCGACGCACAGCTCCCGCACCCTCGCGCATGCTTCCTCGTAGCTCACCGAATCCGTCATGATCACGATTATGGTGCCGGTGAGTTCGGGGCGCCGCCGGGCGCTGCCGCGACGAGGCCCGTGATGAGGACGTCCAGAGCGCGCTCGAAGTCCACCTGAGGGTCGGCCGCCGGAAGGGTCGTCAGCAGGCGGCTGAAGTGCGGAAGGCGGGCCGGATCGATCCGCCGGGCGAACAGATCGACCTGCCTGCCACCGGCATCGGCGGGGAAGTCGTCGACCGTGAACCCGGCGGTGGACAGCAGGAGCGACCCGAAGATCACGCTGTTGACGGCGGTGAGCATTCGGCGGGCGTCGTCGTCGGGAAAGCCGGCTTCGAACAGGGCGCCGACCAGGGCGTCGAGCGGCCGCAGCGCCGTCTCGGACGTCGGGTTGGCCTGGTCGGTGGCCAGCGCGAGGGGGACGACGGAGTGGCGGCTGAACGCGCGGTACATGCTCAGCGCGATGGCGCGCACCCGGTCCGGCCACGGGAGGGCGGGGTCGGGGCACTCGATCTCGCCGAACGCCCGCTCGGCGATGCCGTCGAGGATGTCGGCCTTGTTGGAGACGTGGTTGTAGAGCGACATCGCCTCGACGCCCAGGGACTTGGCCAGCTTCCGCATGGACAGCCCGTCCAGGCCCTCCTCGGCGGCCAGGGCCAGGGCGGCGTCCAGGATCTTCTCGCGGTTCAGCGGCTCGCGTCGTGCCATCCGGTTCCTCGGTCCTCCTCGTTCGGCTTGACAGAACTTACACCGTACGTGCTCTACTTACGCCGTAAGCATACGCCGTAAGTAAGGAGCGTTCTCATGACCGATGTCATCGTGGTCGGTGGCGGACCGACGGGCCTGTTGCTCGCCGCGGAACTGAAGCTGGCGGGCGTCGACCCGCTCGTCCTCGAGGCGGCGGACAGCACCGAACGCCGGACCCGCAGCCTCGGACTGCGGTCGATCAACACCCGCAGCGGCCAGACGCTGGCGCTGCGCGGGCTGGCCGAACCGCTGCTCGCGGCCCAATGGGCGATGTTCGACCGGCTGTCGGCCGACAGCCGACCGGACCGCGCCGACCTCGTCGCCCTCCTGGTGAGCGCCGTCCGGCAAGGTCGCACGCGGGGGCACTTCAGCGGCCTGCCGCTGCTGGAGGACGCGACGGGAGACCCGGCCGACTACATCATGCTCCGGCAGCATGTGCTCGAGGAGATCCTCGCCGACCACGCCACCGCGCTCGGCGTACGGATCCAGGCCGGCCGGGAGGTGGTCGACGTCACCGACGACGGCACCGGCGTGCGCGCCGTGCTGGCCGACGGCACGACCCTCAGCGCCGCCTACCTGGTCGGGTGCGACGGCGGCCGCAGCACGGTGCGCAAGCGGTCCGGCATCGCGTTCCCCGGCACGCCTCCGACGATGACCGGGCGCACCGCGGTCGCCGAACTCGCCGACCCCGACGCGGTCACCTCATCCCTCCGGAGCCCCGGCGGGCTCCTCGACCTGTCACTGGTGCCCGGCGAGATCGCCACGATCGAGTTCAACGGCGGCCCCGGCGAGCGGGACACGCCGATGACCGCCGAAGAGATGCAGGCCAGCATCTGCCGGGTGAGCGGCGAAGAGGCGACCGTCACCCGGCTGGAGGCCGGGATCCGGTACAGCGACAACACCCGCCACGCGGAGACCTATCGGCACGGCCGCATCCTGCTCGCCGGAGACGCCGCACACGTCCACTCCCCCATCGGCGGCCAGGGGCTCAACCTCGGCCTGCAGGACGCGGTCAACCTCGGCTGGAAGCTCGCCCTGGTCGTCCGCGGCCACGCGCCGGAACGGCTGCTCGACACCTACACCGCCGAACGGCACCCCGTCGCGGCACGCGTGCTGCGCAACACCCGCGCCCAGGTGGCCCTGATGCGCCCCGGCCCACAGACGGACGCCCTGCGCGAGGTGATCTCCGAGGTGCTGACGATCCCGGACGCCAAGCGACACTTCGTCGCGATGGCCAACGGCCTGGACATCAACTACGCCCCGGAGTCGGCGCATCCCCTGGTCGGCCGGTTCATGCCCGCCTTGGGGTTGGACGACCCGGCCCTCCTGTGTGAGGGCCGGGGAGTGCTGCTCGACCTGGCCGGATCCTCCTGGACGCACTCGGCCGCCGACGGATACGCCGATCGGGTACGGGTGGTCCGCGCACGTGGCGGCTCGTCTCATGACCTGGCCGCGGTGCTCGTACGCCCCGACGGATACGTCGCCTGGGCCTCGTCGCAGGACGACCCGGCCGACCGTACCGGCCTTGCGGGCGCGCTCGCCGGCTGGTTCGGGTCGCCGGCCGCCGTCACGACCACCGCCTGACGACCGACATCTCTCATCACGCCCCGAAGCCCCGGGAGACTCCCGGGGCTTCACCTACGACTACGGCACCGGTACGGCGACGGACAAGGGCAACGTCACCGTACGGCGACATGTCCCGCATCGCCGAGTTGACGTGGCTCAAAGTGCTGATCGACGAACACGCAATCGCAGGTTTGTTGTCATTCCGTCGGAGGCTTGGCCTTCAATGCTTCCTTGCCGCCATCCCGGCACTTGGCCACCCAGCCGTCGCGTACACCATAATTTAAGTTTCATTTAACCAATCGGTTCAGCCAACTCATTGTGAAGTTAGTCACATCGGCTTCTCCTTTCCATCTGATTTCTGG
Source organism: Actinoallomurus vinaceus (assembly GCF_039542055.1). Classification (NCBI taxonomy): domain Bacteria; kingdom Bacillati; phylum Actinomycetota; class Actinomycetes; order Streptosporangiales; family Thermomonosporaceae; genus Actinoallomurus; species Actinoallomurus vinaceus. Next base: position 43,675 of record NZ_BAABHK010000024.1, on the reverse strand, counting down.
TCTCATTAGGCTCATCAATTGACATCACAGACGACAACGAGTAAGTTGACGACTCCGTAAACGTTCTCCATACCTCCGAACATTGCATGCTGCCCCGCTGATTTGATTGCAGGATACGGCATCTGAGATCCACGGGAGATTCGCATGGAAACGCACCAGACAATCTCTGCCGACGATGGACAGCCCGTGACCGACGGCACGCAGGCCGACGCGGTGTCCGCCGGTCTAGAAGACGTTGACATTCGACGTATCCGACAGATGGTCACTTTCATTCGATCACATACCACCACGGAGATTCTCGCCAAGGTCTTGCCCCGGAAAACTCCTGCGTACGTGGCCGCCGACCTCGCACAGCACTGCCGGTTCGTCCACGGATCCATTATGGTTTTTCCGGTCGGCACGGTCGCTGCCGCCGCCGGCCGTCTGTCGGACATCGGGCTGGATCCTGGGCCACCGAGACCCAGCACCGTCGTACGCAGCAGGGTCGCCCGTCGATACGACCTTTCTGCATCTGATCTACAGATCCAGATCTTGCATGCGGCCCTGCCGAACGTCCCCGGAAACTGCGCCGAAGAGATCGAGATTTTCGTCTGCCCTACCGATCCCGGCGGCCGGCATTCGCAGTTGGTGGACGACGAACGCCGCTCCAACCGCGAAACTCATTTCGCGCTCAAAGTTCTCGTGCCTGAGAATCACTTGCTGAAGCGATTGTGGGGCCTACTCACGGGCCCTGGTCTCATGGCACCCGACGGAGGGGGCTTCAATCCCCATGAAGGCCCGATCGGCTGTACGGTCTTGTACTTCCAGACCAGCGGCCAGCTCCTCCCGCAAGGATGGCCACGCAGGCTGGAGCTGGTCATCGATGGCCACCAGCAGATCCTGGCCATGCATCTGCAGGCCACTCGGGCACAGGGACAAGATGACCTCCGGTCCGGGCCGCCCGCCCTACCGGACACAGAGCTGGAAACTCCGGCAGCCACCGTGCCCAGCCAGGAGGAACCGACACGACGGATGCTGGAACTGCTGACGGGCGCCTGGGTCACCCAGGCCCTTTGTGTGGCCGCAGAGCTCGGAATAGCTGACCATCTCGAGGAGCAGCCCGCGACCAGCGCCGAACTCGCGAGTCTAGTAAATGCCGACGCCGATCTACTGCACCGAGTGTTGCGGTATCTGGCGTCTCTAGGCGTGGTGCGACGCAGCGACCAGCACTGGAGACTGACAGATTTGGGCAGGACACTGCGAACCGGGGCGCTCCGAGACGTTGCACGCCTATATGGCGGTATCTTCTATCACAGCTTCGGCTCTCTATCTCATTCGGTTCGCTCAGGTCAAAATGCTTTTGAGCACGCCTTTGGCCTGCCCCCGTTCGAGTATCTGAACCAGCACCCCGACCAGGCTCGGATCTTCCACGGCGCAATGGCGGCCGGATCATCTTGGTTCGACAGGGTCCCCGAGGTAATCAATTTTAAAGACGTGAATACCGTTGTAGACATCGCCGGCGGGCGTGGCGATCTCCTTCGCCGCATACTGACCGCATCTCCTTCCACCCGCGGAGTCTTGTTCGATCAGCCCGCGGTAATCGATGCAGCCCGAGAGACCTTCAAGAGGGAAGGCCTTCTCGACCGTTGCGAACTCATCGATGGGGACTTCACTGCAGAAGTCCCGCCTGGCGGTGACCTCTACGTGCTGTCCCGGATCCTCCATGACTGGAGTGATGATCAATGCGTCGATATCTTGACCAACTGCAGAGAGGCCATGCCGGAAACAGCAGTGCTGGCCATCATCGAACGCCCCATCCCCACCGACAACAGGCCGTCTCTGGCTATCGCCTGGGACGTGCACATGTCCGTCAACAATATCGGAGGCCGCGAACGCACTGTCGACGAATATCGTGAACTGCTGACTTCTGCCGGGTTCTACCTCATCGACGAGCGCCCGCTCGTCTTGGACATGGCAGTACTGACTGCCGCACCTTATCCAGCGGCCAACTGAAACGTCATTCCAGCCACTGCGAAGTATCGCTCCCGGGACTTCACTCTGGGCGCAGACCGCTGAGGCGTTCGCACAACGACCACACCGCTTCCTGCCCCCACTCGTCCAATGCGCCGGAAGGCCACGGCGCGCGGCGCGTCTTGGCGTCGAAGTACGCACCCGTAACCTCTTCGGCCTCGGGGCTGGACGCCAGATAGACGCTGGACCGCGCAGCCTTGGCCACGTCCGACAGCAGCAGTGGCCCCAGCAGTCTGATCACCGGGACGACGGGCCGGTAGAGGTAGGGGAAGGCACGCATGGGAATGGCCTGGTTGCCTGGCGTGTATGCGTGTCCCGGGTAGGCCACGTTGACGGTCACCCCCTCGCCCTCCAGGCGGGACGCGAACCGATGGCTCATCGCCATCAGCGCCGTCTTGGTGTGGTTGTACTGGGTGAACGTCCAGCCGAGGAACACCTTCTCGCCCTGCAGATTGTCCGGGTCGATCGTCCCGTCCGGCAGGCCGCCGGTCAGGTTGACCGCCCGTGCCCTGCCCGCCGTCCGCAGCAGCGGCAGGAGCAGGCACGTGAGGGCGTACGGGGCGAGGACGTTGACGGCGAACGTGGCCTCGACGCCGTCCCGGGTGAGCCGCCGCTCGACGTTCATGCCACCGGCGTTGTTGACCAGGACGTCGAGGCGGTCGTACCGCTCGGCGACCTGCTCGGCGAGGCGCCGCAGCCCGGCCAGGTCCGAAAGGTCCGTGGGGAGCGCCATGACCTGTCCGGTCGCCTCCCGCGAGAGCTCGTCGGCGGCGCTCCTCGCTCGGTCGGGGTTTCGTCCGACGAGGATCACGTTCGCGCCGAGTCGGGCCAGGCCCCGCGCGGTCTCCTTGCCGATCCCCGCCGTGCCGCCGGTCACCAGGACGGTCTTGCCGTGCATGGGCCCTCTCCTCACATCCGCGATCACGTTGCCGACACCAGAGTACGTCACTCAGTGCCAAAACCTTCTCGTAGTGCCATAACCTATCCTCAGTGCATGACACGTGCGGAGACGACGGGGTTGCGGGAACGGACACGACGCGCGGTACGGGCCGAGCTGGCCGAGCTGGCGCTGGGGCTGTTCGTCGAACGCGGCTATGAGCGGACCACGGTGGAGGACATCGCCGCCGCCGCGGGCCTGTCCAGACGCAGCTTCTTCCGCTACTTCCCGACCAAGGAGGACGTGCTGTTCGGTGACGTCGACGAGCTCGCCGAACAGATCGCCGAGGACATCCGCGCGCGGCCCGGCGACGAGGACGCATGGGCGTGCCTGCACGCCGTACTGCGCGACTGGGAGCCACGCGTCCACGCCGCTCAGCGGGAGCTGACCGGCCTGCGCCTCATCGAGACGACCCCGGCGCTGCGCGCGCGCCTGCACCAGAAACGCGACGAACTACGCGACCGGATCGCCGCCGCGCTGCGAGAACGCCCCGGCGCGCCCCTCGACGCCTTCACCGCGGACCTGCTCACCGCGGCCGCCGGCGCCGCCCTGGACGCGGTCGCCCGCGAGTGGCTGCGCTCAGACGGCACCGCCGACCGCGCCGCCCTCATCGACCAGGCCTTCACTCTCCTGACCCCGCGTCCCTGAGGCGGCGTGTCAGCGCGATGCGGCAGAGCCGGTGTCGCCCGCTGACCCGGACTCGGCGGCGAGGACCTTGGCGCGCACATCCGCCGGGAAGACGCCGTCGAAGGTGGCGGGCGGAACGCGTCCGCTGCCCACCGCCGGGAGCAGGGCGTCGTGCACGACGACGGCTCCCCAGCCGTTGTGCAGTTCCTCCTCGAGGAAGCACGGGTACCACGGCATGATCGGCCCGTGCCACTGCTCCTGGCGGAGCGACGGATGCACCCTGGCGGCCAGCGCCCACAGGAGATCCGAGTCATTCGACGGATCCACGTCGTCGTCGAGGACATAGACGACCGGGGAGAGCCGGCCGACCCGGGTGCCGTTCAGTACCTCACCGATGCGGTGCACGAATCGCGCCGTGTCCATGCCCGGCAGCAGATCGCGCCAGTTCCGCGGGACCGTGATCACCGTCCAGAAGCAGGCGGCGGAGAGCGGTAGCCAGGCGGTCGTGATGGGCAGTCCCGCCTCCTGCAGGACCGTGACGACCTCTGCGGAGATGCCCGCGGCCGGTGCGACGTGCGAATCGTCGACCGGCCGTCCGGCGGCGGCCAGCGGCCAGATGGGGTCGTCTCGGTATGTGATCGCCTCGATGCCGAAGAGCGGCTGAGGCGACGTCTCGGGCAGTGCCCAGCCGTGGAACTCCGCGAACGGGCCCTCGACGGCATCACGCGTCGCGGACAGGTGCCCCTCGATGACGACCTCGGCGGAGGCCGACACTTCCAGATCGTTCGTCGCGCACTTCACCACGTCGACCGGCTTGCCCAGCACCGCTCCGAGATACGCGCCCTCGTCGACCTCGGCCGGGACGGTCATTCCGCCGACGATGGGAACGCCCGGGTCACCTCCCTGGACGAGGGCGTAGGGCATCGGCTCGCCGATGGCCTCCCATTCACTCCAGATCATGCCGAGGTGCTGGCTCGGCAGCACCAGTCCGGTCATGTGCCGATCGTCGATCATCATGATTCGGGAGATGGACCAGTTCGTCCATCGGCCGTCCGGTGTCCTCGCGACGATCACACCCCACGTATTGACGTAGGGACCGCCGTCTCCCTGGTGAACGAACGGGATCGGGAATCGGTCGAGACGAGCTTCCTCCCCCATCAGGATGTTCTGCTTGCAGGGCGCCGAGTCGGCCGCCACACGCCGTGGTGGGAGCAGTTGCCTGGTGCCCGCCTGCCTGAGATGTTCGACCAACTCGGCGGCGGTCGTCGTGTACGGCAGGCCGAGGGAAAGGGAGACCCGCGCCAGCGGATGCCCGGGAACGCTCGACAGGGCGCCCGGGGCTCCGATCATGCGGAACCCCTCGTCGACCCCGCCGAGGTGCTCGAAGAACGGGGCGGGTCGGCCGTTCTCGGTGGACCGTCGTGTGACGGCCGACGCTTCCAGATCCGGATCGATCACGCGCGAGATGCGCTGAATATCTCCCAGCGCTTCGAGCGCGGAGATGTAGGAGCGGAGGTCCTCGATTTCGGGCATCAGTTCCCTACGCCTTTCAATTCGGATGGCCGATGCATTCCGTCCCAGCGCTGCGCCGATGGCACCTGGATGTCCAATTGATCCAGCACTCGGACGACGAAATGCTCGACGAGCTCGTCGATGGTCTTCGGGCGGCTGTAGAAGGCCGGCATCGGCGGAACGATCCTCGCCCCCATACGGGAGAGCGCCAGCATGTTCTCGAGATGGATCTCGCTGAGCGGGGTCTCCCTCGGCACGAGCACCAGGGGACGCCGCTCTTTCAGCGTGACGTCGGCGGCGCGAGGAATGAGGCTGTCGGCGTATCCAACACGGATTCCGGCGAGGGTCTTCATACTGCAGGGTGCGATGATCATTCCGTCCATCCGGAACGACCCTGACGAGATCGCCGCACCCTGGTCATTCTTGGTTCCCATGCCGCGACGGGTGATCTTGGGGATGACCGGGGCGACCGGCGCCGGCCTGATCACCAAGAGCACGGACCCCCAGAACCGCCGCCGGCAACTGGTCGCTCTGACTCCTGCCGGGCACGAACGAGCAGCCCTGGGCCGCGAGCAGGCGCAGGAAGCAAGCCGTTGGATCGAAGAACTGTTCGGACCCGAACGACTCACAACCCTGACTCTGCTACTCAAGGAACTCGGGGACGCGGGCCGCGACCGGTAGGACCCGGCGGTGTCGCGGTTCAGCCGCGGCGCAGAGAGGTCCAAGAGCCGTGCTCGGCGACAGCGAGCAGCGGGGAAAGGCCTGCCTCGTGGAAGGCCAGTTCGAGGTCGTCGCGACCTTCGGAGAAGTGAGCCCAGCCGTCGTAGTGGGCAGGGACGACCACGTCGGCGCCGAGGACGGCCGCGGCGGCCGCAACACGGCGGCCGTCCAGGGACAGCGGGCGTCCGTCGAACTTCGCGGCCACCCGGGCGGCTCCCGCGTGCAGCACGGCGGCGTCGACGGCCGGTACGCGGCGGGAGATCTCGGCCACGGCGCGGATCGAGGCGTTGTCGCCGCTGATGTAGACGGTGGGCAGGTCTTGTCCTGACAGGACGAAACCGATGACCTCGCAGTTGACGTTGCCGTCGGCGTCGCGTTCGCCGTCCTCGGGGCCGTGGACGGCCGGGACCGCGAGCACGGCCAGCTCGCCGCCGTCTGGACGAGACAGGGAGTGGGTGGTCCAGGGGGCCAGGCCGACGGCGGGCGAGCCGAGTTTCTCGGCGGAGCGGGGACCGGTCAGGACCAACGGGGCGGACAGCGCGAAGGCCCGACCGCGGTCGTCGAGGTTGTCCGGGTGGGCCTCGTGGCTGACCAGGACGAGGTCGACGGCACCGACCTGCTCCTCCGTCGCGACCGGTCCGACGGTCTTGGTGAGGTATCCGTGAGGGCCGGGCGGGTCGAACGTGGGGTCGCTGACGATCCGCAGGCCGCCGAGGTCGATGACGACGGTCGGCCCGCCGAGGACGGTCGCGGCGCACTCCTGCCGGGTCAGCGGGTTGGTCGTCATCGCGATCGTGGCTCCTCGGTCGTGCTCCGCACGGGGCGGTCGGACGCCCTCGTGGGTACAGCGTAGTTCGGCAAGATCATCGTCCCCGACCGTCCAACAGGTGGGCCAGCAGCCGATCGAGCGGTTGCGGCACGCGATCGAGATCGAGCTCCGCGACGAGCGGGCCGGAGTAGCGGATCTTGCGGCCGCTGCCTGCTCCCATGAACCGGCGCAGCTGGTCGTGAGTGGTCCGCCCACGCCATGCGGGTTGCTTCTGAAGCGTGCGAAACGAGCCGAGCTCGCCCTCGGCATCGACAACACGCTCAACCGTGGCGGTACCGAGGGCACGGATCAGCTCGTCTTCGAGGTCGGCGACGCACACGAAGAACCCGAGCGCCTCCAGATCGCTTCGGCTGAGACTGGATCCGAGGCCGCCGCGTTCGAGCCCCCTTCGGAAGTCGCCCTCCTCGCCGACGTCGCACAGACCGGCCAGCCGGAGATCGCGACCGAAAGGACCGAACCTGCGGACGTACGCCCCGATGTTCGTGGCACCGCCCATCGCCACCAGGGAGATTCCTTCGGCCGCGAGGTTCCGGCCACGGCGCTCGGCCAGCGCTTCGACGGCCGACTTGTCACTGGCTCCCTCGACCAGAACCACGGTGTGCGCGTCGTTCACGAGCCCAGCCTCGCACCGAACCCGGCAAGGTTCGTCCCCTTTTATCGACGACCGCCGTACCGGCCGGGGCCGGGTGCGCGAGATCGATACGGTCGGCGGCGTGACCGAATCGCCTGCGCCCGCGAAAGCCCGGTACCTCGTCGTTCACGACTATGGAATGGGCGGACTCTGGTGGTGGATCCGGGCCTCCTCGGCGCAGCAGATCGTGGAGACGTTCGCCGAGGTCGAGGTGGTCGCCGACCCGGACGCCGTGTCACGGGCGGAGACGTGGTCCCTCGACGAGGTCGACATCGACGCGCCATCGCTCGATTCGGCGCTCACCGCGCTACGGGACCAGCGAAACGGCTACCGGGACCAGCCCGGTTACGGCGCCCTGGCCGGCCGGGACCGCGTTTACCTCGACATGCCAGATGAAGAGGACAAAGACGCCAGATACCTCGTCGAGTTCGGCCCCGACGGACGCTGGCTCCGCCAGGTCGCCCTCACCGGCGACGCCCCCGGCACCAGGACGGAGTCCGGCGACTGGCCGATCAACCCACCCCTCGACCTCTACGACCCGAAGTACGCCGCCATGGAGATCGACGCCGCCGAGTTCGAAGAAGCGTGGAGCCGGGCGAAACCCGATCCCGACGACCCACTCTGCTGACGAGAGCCCTCATCCCACCTGGGCGAGGGCTCTCATTCCCGTTGGTCAGGCTTGGCGCTTTTCCGCCACGGCCACCTCGACGCAGTTGCCTCCCGTGTCGTTGCTACGACGGGACTTGCGCCATTCCAGGTTGCTCACGTTCTCCAGAGCTCCTCGGCTGTTCGGCGGATCAGGTCTCTCGACATGTCCGCAGGCAGGGCTTCGGTCCGGATCGATTCCCAGGATGTCACCACCGTAGCGAGATCCTCCTGTCGTGTGGAGACCGCTCCGCCGAATGCGTTCTCAGCGTGGGCGACCTCGCTCCCGTCCTCCAGCGTGGCGACCACGAACGGGCCACGAACGCCGCGATGAAAGCGGCTGGGAACGATTTGAACGCCGATGTTCTCGCGGTCGCTGACCTGCAGGAGATGCTGCAACTGCTCGTACATCACGGTCGCGCCTCCGACGTTGCGACGCAGCACGGCCTCGTCGAGTACGCAGTAGAGAGCCGGTGGAGGCGGGCTCTCTCGCGTGAGAATCTGCTGCCGCCTCATGCGCGCCTCCACGGCAGCCTCGTCCCCGCCCAGAAGCGCCCGGGCGTAGTCCGGCGTCTGGAGTAGGCCATAGACCAGCTCGATCTCGAAGGCGCGGAGCTGCGCGGCCTGCTCTTCGGACGGCAGGAAGTCGACGAACCAGGCCGGGTAGGCGGGGGCGCCCTTGCGCCAGTCGAGCGTACGGGACAGCGTGCCTCCGGCGGCCAGCGCTTCATCGGCGTCTTTGGCGAACTCGGGGGTCGCCGGGGCCTGGCCGGTCTCGATGGAGCTGATCAGGGACTCCGAGCAGAAGATCTTCGCCGCCAGCTGGGCCTGGGTGAGGGATGCGGCCTTGCGGTAGTGGCGTAGTTCGCGGCCCCATATGGCTTGTGGGCTGTAGTACTGGTTCATTCGAGTTATCTCCTTTGCCTGAATTCAGGATCGCTTCAGCGCGACCCCAGAGATCACCGCGTCGGCTTCGGATTCCGGAATGGCGACCGGAACGCTTCCATAGCGTAAACGGCTCGCGTCAATCTGGATGGGTAATTTCGTCAACGCGAAAGGGCGATCATGATGGCGGCGAAGGGGCAGGAAGACGTCCACGAGTTGTGCCGGCGTCTCTCCATGGCGTGCGGCGAGGCGGGTCTAACAGCGGAGGAAATAGCCCCGACGCGGATCCGCGTGGGCTTCCCGGGAGCGGGCATGCTCGCGGAGATCATCCGGTGCATGCCGGACGCGTCGGAGCGGCTGCACTGGTGGTGGTCGTGGGGCGATCCCATCTGCCCTGCTGAGGAGATCGAGAAGGCGGTGACGATGATCGTCCACGTCGTCAGGCCGGAGTGAACGATGGCCGACGATGCCGCACCGGACGCCATTACTCGACTGATGCGTTCGGTCGAGGAGTTCTACGCCGCCTTGCGCTCATCGCCGTACGGCGGCGTATCGTACATCGCCGAGTTGGCACGGCTCAATGTACTGATTCAAAAGTATCCCGACGAGGCACGCCGAATGATCGACGGCACGAGCCAGAAAAAGCCGACCCAGTGAATCCGGCGAATCAGACTCCCCGAGGGGTGCCACTGTTTTCAAGTCCGTCTACTCAGGCGAGAATTTTTTCGCCTCAGTAGACGGTCCAGAACGACGGACGGGGTCCGCTAGCGCTGTGCCCATAACCGCAGCACTACGAGTTAAGCACTCAACCGTCAACCCTGATGGTTCTGCACGAGGGGCAGGAAGAGTTCGTCGACGATCGACTGGATGCGCGCGGGCTTCGGGGGTTCGAGGTCCATGAGCAAGTCGTGGCGCACCAGGTCGAACGGCATGTCGAGCACCGCGGCAGGGATGCGCTCCAAGTCGATCTCGCCGCGTTGGTGGGCGCGTTGGTAGATGGTCCGTCCGTGTGGGAGCAGCCGGCCGCCCATGACCTTGTCGCGGGCCTGCGTCGGAGTCAGGCCGGTGTCGGCCAGCAGCCCCGAGAAGGCGGCGGCTGCGGCGATGGCGAAGAAGGGGGCAAGGGCTTCGCTCACGGCCGTCAGTTGGGCGAGCAGGTCGCTGCGCAGGGCGCCGGTGTCGGGGAGTGCGACCGGGTTGGCGTTCCGGTAGTGCTCGATCGCGGCGAGCACGAGCTGGTCCTTGTTGGCCCAACGGCGGTAGAGCACGGCCTCGCTGGTGCGAGCGCGTACGGCGATCGATTCCATCGTCAGGTGGGCGTATCCGACCTCGACCAGCTCGTCCCATCCGGCGGCGAGCAGCGCGGACTCGAGCTGCTTGCCGTGCCGGCGACGGCGGACGGGTTCGGACGCCTCTGTGACCACCACCTCACGATAGAAAGGCTTTCCTTTCTTAGCAAGTGTCCCTACTCTGACTAGAAAGGGATTCCTTTCTTGCACTGGGGATGAGATGACCGAGACGACGAAAGCGACGCTGTCACCGCAGGTGGCGAACGCGCTGACGGTGCTGATCGTCGGCGCCGGCCCGACCGGGCTGACGCTGGCCTGCGAACTCGCTCGCAGCGGCGTCTCCTTCCGCCTGATCGAGGCCGCCCCCGGCCCGCAGCCCGGATCGCGCGGCAAGGGCATCCAGCCGCGCACCCTCGAGGTGTTCGACGATCTCGGCATCGTCGATCGCGTGATCGCCAACGGCCGGATGGCGATGCCGATCCGTTCGACCGCTCCCGATGGCCAGGTGACACTGGGCGGCGCCGAGACGTTCGGGGATCGCCCCGACATCCCGTATCCGGCGAGCCTGATCACGCCCGAATGGCGGATCGAGGAGGCGCTGCGGCTGCGGCTGGCGGAGCTCGGCGGCGCGGTCGAGTTCGGCACTGCGCTCGGCGGCTTCGAGCAGTCGGACGAGGCCGTGTCGGCGGTGGTCGTCAAGGGCGGCGAGGCCGAGGCGGTCACCGCGCGCTGGCTGGTCGGCTGCGACGGCGGCCACAGCATCGTCCGCAAGCAGGCCGGTATCGCTTTCGAAGGCGAGACCCGCGAGGAGGTGCGGATGATCGTCGCCGATGTCGAGGTCGACGGCCTCGATCGCGACGCCTGGCACATGTGGCGACATGAGGAGGGTTTCGTCAGCCTCTGCCCGCTGCCCTCGACCAGCACCTTCCAATACCAGGCCGTTATCGCGCCGGGACAGGATCCCGAGCTCAGCCTCGCGAACATGCGGGCGATCCTCGAGCGGCGGAGCGGCCGCACCGACATCCGCCTCGACGAGCCGGCGTGGTCGTCGCTGTGGCGCGCCAACATCCGCCTCGTCGACCGCTATCGCGAGGGTCGCGTGTTCCTCGCCGGCGACGCGGCGCACATCCACTCGCCCGCCGGCGGCCAGGGGATGAACACCGGCATCCAGGACGCGCACAACCTCGGCTGGAAGCTCGCGGCGGTCGCGAAGGGCGCCTCGCCGGCGCTGCTCGACAGCTACGATGCCGAGCGGCGACCGGTCGGAGCCGGCGTGCTCGCGCTCTCGAACGCGCGTCTCAAGCAGGCGATCGAGCAGAAGACCATCGTCACCCGCCGCGATGCGAGCACGGTGCAGCTCGGCGTGGGCTACCGTGACTCCGCCTTGGCGCGCGACGACCGCGACGAGACCGCCCTGCTCCGCGCCGGCGACCGCGCCCCCGATGCGACCAGGCTGACGACGGTGGAAGGCGAACGCCGACTGTTCGATCTGGCGCGCGGCGGGCGCTTCACGTTGCTGAGCTTCGGGGCCACGCCTGCGGTCGAAGCCTCTCCGTCCGGCCTCAGGACTCTCCATGTCGTCGGACAACCGACCGGCCCCGACGACATCGCCGACACCGAAGGCCATCTTGCCGGCGCCTATGGCGCGGCCGACCGTACCCTCGTGCTGATCCGTCCTGACGGCTATGTCGCGCTGATCTCCGACGCCGGCGACGTCTCGGCGGTATCGCACTATCTCGCCGCGATCGGCTGAGCCGTTGCCCCCGCCCGCGCGATGTGGCAGGCGCGCCGTCGCCGGGCGGGAGGTGCGTGTTCGTCGTCAACCCGCCACAGGACCGGCCGATCGCTTGGCAACACGCTCTAACCCAGGTAAACGGTGCCCTCCTCGACGAAGCAGAGCGGGTTGCCCCACGGGTCCTGGGCATAGAACGAGCGCTCGCCCCACGGGCGTACGGCGATCGCGCCGGCGGGTGCGTCGTGCACCTGCTCGGTCGACAGGCACCCCAGCGTCTCCGCTCGCCCGAAGACGGCCTCCAGGTCGCCGACGGTGAAGTAGAGCGCCTTCGCCGCGGGGTGCGGCGCCTGGTGGGGCACCTCCTGCACGGAGATGGTGACGGGCCCGCACTCGAAGTACGCGCGCGCCCCGGCCTGCCTGCGCCCCTCCATGCCGAACAGCCGGCCGTAGAAGACGAGCGCCTCGTCGAGGTCGCCGACCTCCACGCTGAGTCGGAAGAAACGTGGAACGTCCCCGGATGCTCCGATCGGTGCCATGTCAGTTGCCCTCCTGATGGTCGGGTCGCCGGGAGAAGTGGGCAAGCCACTCGCTCACGAGGTCCAGCCGCTTGCGTTCCAGCCGGTAGATCCGCGAGCGACCCTGACGCTCGCTGCTGACCAGGCCGGCCGCGATCTCACCGGCCGCCATCGACCCGCTGATTATCGCAAGGACCACGACGGCCCCCTGCTGCTAGCGTGTGCTCGTGCCGAAAGCGGACAAGGTGCGCCGTCGCTGAGAGCGACGGCGCAAAACCCCAGTTCTCGCCGTCGCTCCTGACCCCTTGGCCAGGAGCGCCTTCGTGGCGCTCGGATCTCCTGTTTCCGGAGCGCACCCTTGTTCGCCTTGTCTGTTCGTCAACGTCGGCGCGTCCTCGTCGCCGACCTCATCTCCACAGCGGTGTTCCCCCTTGCGATCACCGGTGCGACGGCGGCCGTCCCCGATGTGACCGCGCAGCTGCCCGGTGCGGCCGCCCTGGGTCCGTGGATCGTCCTCGCCTACAACGGGCTCTTCGCCGCAGCTCTCCTGCTGGCGGGTGTGGTGGCGGATCGCACGGCCCGCAGCCTGTTCTTCGCCGTCGGCAACATCGTTGTCGCGGCCACCGGGATCCTGTCCGCCCTCGCCCCGGACCTGTCGTCCCTGGTGGCCCTTCGCGCGGTCGCCGGCATCGGGGCGGCCATGTGCGCCGCCGGTGGATCGTCGATGATCCTGGCCGTGTATCCGCCGGAGGAACGGCGTCGGGTGTACGGCTACGCGGGCGCCGTGCTGGGCGGCAGTCTGGCACTGGGACCCGTCGTCGCCCAGGCCCTCATGGCCATCGGAGGTTGGCCTCTCGTCTTCGTCGCGCCAGGGGTTGTCGCCGCCATCGCGACGTCGGCCACGTTCGGGCTTCCGGGTCTTCGCAGCCCCGAGGTCTCCGATGGGTTCGACCTCCGTGGTGCCGTGCTCTTCGGGGTGACCATCGCCGCCGTGGTGACCGCACTCGGGCTGGGCGTCGGGACGGGCGTCCCGTGGTGGGAGCCGGGCGTGCTCTTCCTCGTCGCGGCAGGCAGCGCCGCCGGGCTCATCCGCGTGGAACGGCGGGTACCTGATCCCGCCATACCCGTCGACCTGCTGCGGATCCCCGCCTACCGCGCGTACGCCTTCTCGACGGGCGCCTTCATGGGGATGCTCGTGGTGGGGTTGACCGTGCTCCCTCAGCTGGGTGCTGTCCAGAGGCTGGGCTCAGGCGAGGCGGCGGTCATGCTCAGCCTGCTGACCGTGCCGTCAGCGGTCCTTCCGCTCGTCGCCGCGCGGCTCGCGCGTCGATGGGCACGGCCGCTGGTGACGACCACTCTGTTCGCCTGCACCGTCACGGTGGTCATTCTGCAGGTGACCGACCATCCTGCCGTCCTTCTCGGTGCGGCCGGGGTCATCGGGCTGTGTCTCGGGCTGACCCAAGGCGTTCCGGACGGGCAGGCGCTCAAATATGTGCCCTCCCAGCGCGGAGGGGCGGGCGCGGCACTGTTCGGCACGACGCGGATGAGCCTGGAGACGTGCATCCTGGCGGCTGCCACGGGGGTGATGGCGGCTCTCGGCCCCTCATCCGGAATGGCGGTCGCCGGCGCCATGTGCCTCACCGCCGCCCTGCTCGTCCACCGAGCCGTCCCCTCCCACGAAGCCTGATCCCGATGGTCAGGCGGCGACGCCCGTCACGGCGAGGGCCGAGCCGGTACGGGCCTTGCGGACGCGGAGCTGGGCGGGGATGCGGGTGCGCAGCTCGGCGACGTGGCTGACGATGCCGACCGCGCGGCCGCCGTCGCGCAGGCCGTCGAGGACGTCCATCACCTCGTCGAGGGTCTCCTCGTCGAGCGTGCCGAACCCCTCGTCGACGAACAGCGTGCCGATCTCCGCGCCGCCCGCCTCGAGGGTCACCACGTCGGCCAGGCCGAGGGCGAGGGAGAGCGAGGCGACGAAGGTCTCCCCGCCGGACAGGGTGGCCGGGTCGCGGCGCTGCCCGGTCCAGGTGTCGATGACGCGCAGGCCGAGACCGCCGGTGCCGTGGCGGCTCTTCTCACCCGCCGCGCGCTCGACGGTGTGCTCGAGGATGTAGCGCGCCGCGGACATGCGGGCGAGCCGTTCGTTGGCGGCGTCCACGACCTGCTCCAGCCGGGCGGCCAGGACGTACGCCGACAGCCGCATCCGCGCGGTGTTCACCGCCGGGTCGCCGGAGGCGACGGCGGCGAGCCGGGCCACGACGTCGTGGTGGTCGGCGACGGGGCGCCAGGCCGCGGCGAGCTCGCGCAGCTCGGCGGCGAGCGCGGTGAGACGGTCGCGGCGGTGCCGGGCGCGGTCGCGCGCCGACGAGACCGCCTGGTGCGCCTGCTCGGCGTCGGCGAGCGCCGACTCGAGGGCGTCGAGGTCGGGCGGCGGCTCGGCGGCGGCCGCCGCGAGCTCGGCGTCGTTCAGCAGCGCGGCGACCCTGGCCTCTTCGTCGTCGTAGGCCTTCGCCTGCCGGGTCAGCTCGTCGCGCATGGCGTCGTCGACGACGGCGGAGCGTACGGCGTCGACCGTGGGGAAGCCCTCGGCCTCGGCGGCGCCGGAGGCCTCCCGCCGCGCCGCGTCGGCATCGTCGGCGGCGGCCTTCAGCTGTTCGATCGCGGAGGCGGTGTCGCGGAGCAGGTCGGCCTCGTCGCCGAGGCGGCGGATGCGGCCCTCGAGGGTCGGATCGTCGCCGCGTGCCTCGTCGAGACCGGTGCGGAGACGGAGCGCCTCGGCGGTCAGGGCGACGCGGCGCGCGCGGTTCTCCGCGAGCGCGGTCACGACCTCGTCCTGCCGGTCCCGCGCCTCCTCGTACTCGGCGTCGACCTGCCGGAGCTCCTCCTCGAGCCCCTCGGCATCGGCCTCGGCGGCCGTGAGCGCGGTCAGCTCCTCCTGCGCGGCGGCGAGAGCGTCGCGCAGGTCGTCGACGGCCTCCTCCCCGGCGTCCCTGGCCGCCGCGCCCTGCTCGGCCCGCAGCTCGGCGAGGCGCGCGGCGATCCGCTCGCGGTCTTCCTGGGCCTTGTCGTACGCGGCCTCGGCGGCCGACTCGGCGTCGCCGTCCGGGATCTCCCCGCCTGCGGTGGCGGGCGCCGGGTGCTCGGTGGAGCCGCAGACCCCGCACGGCGCGCCGGGCCGCAGCTCGCGCGCGAGCCGGGCGGCCATGCCCTCCAGCCTCGCCTGGCGGATCTCCTGGAAGGCGTCGCGGGCCGCCTGGGCGGCGTCGGTCGCGGTGTGGTGCTCCTCGTCCGCCTCCGCGAGCGCACCCGCCAGCGCGTCGCGCCGCAGCGCGGCCTCCAGCCGCCGCCCGGCGGTCTCGACCGCGGCCTCGGCCACCGGCCGGGCGGCGAGCCGGGCACGGGTCTGCTCCAGCCGGGCGGCCAGGCTCTCGCGGTAGCGCGGGGAGTCGGTGAGGAAGAGCGTCAGCTCGGCCTCGCGCGCGTCGAGGTCCCGGCCCTCCGACTCCGCGTCCGTCAGCTCCCGGCCGATCGCGGCCAGCCGGTGCTCGTCGCCGCGCCGCTGCTCGAGGACGGCGACCTCTTCACGCCTGGTCCGCTCCTCCTTGCGCATGACGTCGGCGTCGGCGGTGTCGGAGACCAGCCGGGCGACGACCTCCCGTCGCCGGGCGGCCGCGGCCTCGGCCGCCGTACGGCGGGCGGCGCGGGCCTCGGCGCTGTGCAGCAGTGGCAGTACGCGGCGGGCGCGCTCGGCGGCGCGCAGCGCGTCGGTCACGGCGGCCCTGGCGGCGGCGCCTTCGGCCAGCGCCGCCGCCCGGACGTGGGCGTCGGCGTGGCGCCGCCTCCGGTCGGCGACGGCGCGCCCGTGCTCGGCCGCGGCCCGTGCCGTCGCCAGGACATTCGCCGCGGCGGCCACCCGGTCCTCGGCGGCCGTACGGATGTCGTCCAGGTGGGCCGACAGCTCGACCGCCCACGCCGCGAGGGCGTCGGGGTCCAGGTCGGGACGCTCGGAACCGGCCGCCTCGGCGGCGCGGTCGGCGACGGACCCGGCGGCGGCGCGCAGGACGTCGGCCTCCCGGCCGGTCTCCTGCCGCTTGTCGCGCAGCCACCGCTCGACCTCGGTGAAGGCCTCGGTCGCGAAGAGCCGCTCGAGCACGGCGCGCCGTTTCTCGGCGTCGGCGCGCAGGAACGCCGCGAAGTCGCCCTGCGGCAGCAGCACCACCTGACAGAACTGCTCCGCCGACATGCCGAGCAGATCACCGATCTTCTGCCCCGCCTCCTCGAACCGGGTCGACAGGGCATCCCACTCGCCGCCGCGCCACTCCTGGAGCAGGACCTTGGCCTTCTCCTCCGTCGTGCCCGTGCCGCGCAGCTTCGGCCGGTCCCAGCGCGGCGACCGGGCGATGCGGAACCGCCGCCCGCGGATCGTCACCTCCAGGACGACCTCCGGCGAGCGATCGGGCGGCGCGTGGTGGCTGCGGAGGTTCTTCGCGTCGTTGCGGACGTTCGGCACCCGGCCGTACAGCGCGAAGCAGACGGCGTCGAGCACGCTGGTCTTCCCGGCGCCGGTGGGACCGTTGATGAGGAACAGGCCGGCGTCGGACAGCGCGTCGAAGTCGATCCGCTCGGTGCCGGGGAACGGCCCGAAGGCCGTGATCGTGAGGCGGTGAAGTCTCACCGGGCCGCCTCCGCGCGCCGGTGATGCTCGAAGGCCTCGACCAGCAGCGCGCGCTCGGCCTCGGCCGGCGGCGCGCCGCGCACCTCCGCGACGAAGTCGCAGGCGATCTCGGTGTCGGAGCGGCCCTTGACGCGCTCCGCCCAGGTCCGCTCGCCGGTGTCCGTCGTCTCCTCCGGCTCGAAGGCCAGGGCGAGGACGTGCGGGAAGCGGTGCCGCAGGCGGTCCATCGCGCTCGTGGGGCGCTCGGCGTCGGTGAGCGTCACCTGCAGCCAGTGATCCTCGTACGCGGCCCACCGCTCGTTGGTGAGCAGGTCGTCGATGCGGCCCCCGATACGCTTGATCCGGCGGGGCACCGGCGCCTCGACGAACTCGGCGTGGACGGTCTCGCCGAGGTCGACCAGCCAGCTGCCCTTGACGTGCCCGTCTTCGGAGAAGGAGTAGGCCAGCGGGGAGCCGGCGTAGCGCACCGTCTCCGACAGCGGCTGTGCGCGGTGCAGGTGGCCGAGGGCGGCGTAGTCGACGCCGTCGAACAGGCTCATCGGCACGCTCGTGACCCCGCCGATCGCGATGTCGCGCTCGCTGTCGCTCGCCTCTCCCCCGGTGACGAAGGCGTGCGCGAGCACCACCGACCGGCCGTCGCGCTCCGCCAGGTCGGCGCGGATCCGGCGCATCGCCTCGGTCAGCGCGGCGCCGTGACCGCGCTCGGGCAGCTCCCACCGGCCGCGGACCACCTCGGGCTCGAGGTAGGGGATGCCGTAGATCGCGGTGCCGTCGTCGAGGAGCACCGGCCGGCCGACCGCCTCCGGGTCGGTGCGCAGGTGCACGCCGGCGGCGTCCATCAGGTCGGCCCCGAAGCCCAGCCGCCGCGCGGAGTCGTGGTTGCCGCTGATCACGACGACGCGGACCTTCTCGGCCGTCAGCCGCCGCAGCGCCTCGTTGCACAGCGCGACCGCGTCGACGGGCGGCAGCGCCCGGTCGTACAGGTCGCCGGAGACCAGCACGCAGTCGACCCGCTCGGAGCGGACCGTCTCGACGAGGTGGTCGACGAACGCCGCCTGCGCGCCGAGCATGTCCTCGCGGTGGAAGAACCGGCCGAGGTGCCAGTCGGAGGTGTGCAGGAGCCGGGGCATGCTCGGCAAGCTAACAGGCCCCACCGACAACACCGACCGCACACGCCGTATGACGCCACTTTGGTGACACACGCCCGTTATGCGGTGATACGCACGTGTCTGACCGACCCGCGCGACGGCGACCGGCCGCACCGATCCGCACGACGCGGGAGCGAGCGGGCCTGGCACGACGGCTGCTCGTCTGGGACCTGCGCCACCGGCGCTGACCGCACATGGACAGGCCCCCGGCGAACGCTCTCGCCAGGGGCCTGAGGCTCCCGCCTGGGGACCGCCGCTTCGCCCAAAATTCGGAGAAGCGGTGGTCGGCCGGCGTTACGCCGCCTTGCTCATGTCGGACCTGGTGAGCAACTGCGCTCGCTCCTCCGGAGTGGCGAGCCTCTCCCACTGCTCCAGGCTCTCCACGAGTCGATGGGGCGGGACGGCGCGGCGGTTGACGAAGCGGTGTACAACTCGACGGAACTTAGGCATGACGATATCCACTGACAGATGACGGTTGGTGGAAGCGAGGTACCTCTATTGTCGCACGTCACACCTGCTTTACCGGTCACTGAAGTGGCGTGTCGGCGAGGTGCTCCATTGCGCCTTCCGCTTCGTCTTCGGCTGCGGGTCAGCGCGGCGTCGGGGTGACCAGGCCGGTCTCGTAGGCGACCATCACGAGCTGGGCGCGGTCGCGGGCGGCGAGCTTGGCGAGCAGGTTCCCGATGTGCGTCTTCACCGTCGCCGGGCTGAGGTGCAGATGCTCGGCGATCTCGCCGTTGGACAGACCGCGCGCGATCAGCACGAGCACCTCGCGCTCCCGGCCGGTCAGGCCCTCCACCTCGCGGGCGGGCTGCCGGGCGGGCAGCGGCCGCCGGGCGAACTCCGCGATGAGCCGCCGCGTCACGGCGGGCGCCAGCAGCGCATCGCCGGAGGCGATGACCCGGATCCCCGCGAGCAGGTCGGCGGGAGGGGTGTTCTTCAGCAGGAAGCCGCTGGCCCCCGCGCGCAGCGCGGAGTGCACGTACTCGTCCAGGTCGAACGTCGTGAGGATGAGCACCCGCACCCCGGGCGGCCCGTCCGGACCGCAGATGCGCCGGGTCGCCTCGATGCCGTCCATCTCCGGCATGCGGACGTCCATCAGCACGACGTCCGGCCGCTCGCGGAAGGCGAACTCGACGGCCTCCGCGCCGGTTCCCGCCTCCCCGACCGCCGTCAGGTCCGCGGCGGTGTCGACGAGAACGCGGAAGCTGCCGCGCAGCAGGGCCTGGTCGTCGGCGACCAGAACGCGGACGGGGTCGGTCACGGATCCTCCGGGGCGTGGCGGGCCTGGTCGTCCCTGACCAGCACAGGGGCGATCACAGGTCCTCCGAGGCGTGGCGGGGCCGGTCGTCGGCGACCAGGACCGGCGGTCACGGGTCCTCCGAGGGGTGGCGGGACGGCGCCTCCTGCGAGGCCTGGCGGGGCAGGCGGGCCGACACCTCGAACCCGCCCTCGGGACGCGGCCCGGCTGTCAGCGTGCCGCCGTGCATGTGGGCGCGTTCCCGCATCCCGATGATGCCGTGTCCGGGCGTCCCGGGGAGCACGCGGTCCCCCGGTCCGTCGTCGGTCACCCGGATCCGTACCTCGTCCTTGTCGCCCTCCACCACGACCCGGCAGCGCGCCGGGGCCGCGTGCCGGACGACGTTGGTCACCGCCTCCTGCACGATCCGGTACACCGAGCGGCCCATCCCCTCGGGCAGGCCGTCCACGCCGTCGACGGTCAGGTCGACGCGGACGCCGGCCATCGCGGCGCGTTCGCGGAGTTCGGGCAGCCCGGCGAGGCCGGGCGCGGGCCGCAGTTCGGGGGACGCCTCGTCCGATCGGAGCATGCCGAGCATGTGGCGCATCTCGACGAGCGCGTCCCGGCTCGTGCTCTCGATGACGTCCAGGGCCTCGCGCACCTCCGCGTCCTCGTCCCCGGACGTACGGGACCGCAGGACGTAGCCGGCGACCCCGGCCTTCACGCCGATCAGGCTGAGGGTGTGGGACACGACGTCGTGCAGCTCCCGCGCGATCCGCAGGCGCTCCTCGGTCACGGCGCCTTCGGCGAGCTGCTCGGCCGCCCGTGCGGCGTACGCGCGACGTTCGCGCACGGCCCGGCCGATCGTCCACGCCCCGCCCAGCACGGGCGGGCCGGTGAGGATCAGGTTCGCGATCCCGGTGCCGCCGCCGCGGGGCCCGGCCATCGTCCCGACGAGCACACCGAACACGCTGATCCCCGCGATGACCAGGGTGGGCTCCCTCGGGTGCCGGGACGCGGTCAGCGCGACCATGTACAGCGCGAACGCGGGAAGGAACAGGGCGTTCCATCCGATTCCAAAGAACATCGCCACCACGGACGCCGCGAACACGACCCCGAAGACGGGCAGCGGCCACAGGCGCCGTACGGCGACCGGCAGCCCGAGCGCTCCGGCGAGCAGGCAGGTCGCCCAGGTCGGCAGGTCCACCGGTCGCGCGAGTGCGATGGCGAGCAGGACCAGCGTCGATCCGGCCGCGGCCGCGGCGTCGAGGGCGATCAGCCGGCGACGGCTGAGCCGCCGCGGGAAGACCGGCGGTGGATCGGGTTCGCGCACGCCCCGAACCGTACCGGCCACCCCTCGTCCCGGCCTCCGACCGGAGTCCCTCATCCCCCGGTCGGAGCACGCCGCGCGCCGGAAGCCGCCGTACGCGCCCGGGCGGAGGCCGCGATTCCGCCGCTGCTCCGAAGCGCCGGCGGCCCGCCGTACGGCACCGTCGAGACCGTGATCGAAGTGCAGAACCTCACCAAGAGATACGGCGACACGGTCGCGGTCGACCGGCTGTCCTTCACGGTCCGCCCGGGTCAGGTGACCGGCTTTCTCGGACCGAACGGCGCCGGGAAGTCCACCACGATGCGGATGATGCTGGGCCTCGATCGCCCGGCCGCCGGCCGGGTCCTCATCAACGGGCGGCCCTACGACCGGCTGACCGAGCCGCTGCGGTGGGTCGGGGCGTTGCTCGAGGCCACGGCCGTGCACCGCGGCCGCCGGGCACAGGACCACCTGCGGTGGCTGGCGCGGAGCAACCGGATCCCGAAGACGCGGGTTCGGGAGGTACTGGCGATGGTCGGGCTGGAGAGCGTCGCCCGGAAGCGGACCAAGGGATTCTCCCTCGGCATGTCCCAGCGACTCGGCATCGCCGCGGCGCTCCTCGGCGACCCGCCGGTTCTGCTCTTCGACGAACCGCTCAACGGGCTGGACCCCGAGGGCATCGTGTGGATCCGGAACCTGATGAAGAGGCTGGCGGCCGAGGGCAGAACGGTCTTCGTCTCCAGTCATCTCATGAACGAGATGGCGCTGACCGCGGACCACCTGGTCGTGATCGGCCGTGGCCGGTTGCTCGCCGACACCACCGTGGCCCAGTTCGTGGCCGCCCACACCCGCTCGTTCGTACGGATCCGGACGCCCGAGCCGGAGCGGATGCGGGACGTGCTCATCGCGGCCGGCGTCACCGTGGCACAGGCCGCGGACGGCGCGCTCGAGGCGGACGGGACCGACGCCGCGACGATCGGTGAGATCGCCGCCGCCAGGAGATTGATCGTGCACGAGGTCTCGACGCAGACCGCCTCACTGGAAGAGGCGTTCATGCGGCTCACCGGGGACGTCGTCGACTACCGCGCCGGATACGGGGCTGGAGGTCCGCAGTGGTGAACATGGCTTCCGCACGGGCGGCCCTCGGTGCCGAATTCATCAAGATCCGCACCGTTCGGTCGACGGCCTGGACCCTCGCGCTGACCTTCGTCCTCAGCGTGGGGCTCGGCTTCCTTTTCTGTCTGAGCGTGCGCTATGGCTTCGACCGGATGGACCAGCGGGCACGCGCCAACTTCGACCCCGTCACGACCGGCTTCTACAGCCTGACGCTCGGGCAGATCTCTCTCGTCGTCTTCGGCGTACTGTGCGTCGGCACCGAGTACACGAGCGGCACGATCCGTGCCTCCCTGGCGGCGGTGCCGCACCGGGGCGTGTTCTACGGCGCCAAGGTGCTGGCCACGACGCTACTGGCGTTGGCGTTCTCCCTGATCACCGTCCTGCTGACGTTCTTCACGGCACAGGCCGAACTCGGCCCGCACGGCACGACTCTCAGCGAGCCGGGAGTACTGCGCGCGGTCGTGTTCGCGTGCGTCTATCTGACGCTGCTCTGCGCCTTCGCGATCGGCGTGGCGACCATGCTGCGCAGTACGGCGCTCTCGCTGGGGATCATGATCCCGTTGCTCTTCCTCGATTCCCAGGGGCTCGGCAACATCCCGAAGGTCCGGACGGTCGCGCAGTTCCTTCCCGATCAGGTCGGGCAGGTGATGATGCAGGTGGTGAAGCCGGAGAAGTCGTTCATCTCGCACCGCCCCTTCGGGCCGTGGACCGCGCTGGGCATCCTCGTGATCTGGGCCACGGCCGCCTGTGCCGGTGGTTACCTTCTCCTACGCCGCCGCGACGCTTGACTTCAGCGTGACGTGGGCCACGGTGGACAGGAGCGGAACGGATGGAGAAGATACCAAGCAAGCACTCGGTCAAAGCTCCTCCCGCCTCCGGAGGTACGGCATGCGTGAACACGATCGGCTCTACATCGGCGGCGAGTTGGTCGCGCCCGCCGGCACCGGCACCATCGACGTCGTCTCCCCCCACACCGAAGAGGTGATCGGCCGGGTGCCCGACGCGACCCCGGCGGACATGGACCAGGCCGTCGCGGCGGCGCGGGAGGCGTTCGACCACGGCCCCTGGCCGCGCATGGCGCCGGCCGAGCGCGCCGCCGTCGTCGCCCGCCTGACCGAACTGTACGCCGAGCGCCTCGGCGACCTCTCCGAGCTGATCACCGCCGAGATGGGCTCCCCCATCACGTTCTCCCAGCTCGGCCAGACCGGGCAGGCCCACGCCGTCTACGGCTACTTCGCCGAGCTCGGCAAGGGCTTCGCCTGGGAGGAGGAGCGGGCGGGGATGTTCGGGCCGGTCACGGTCCGCCGCGAGCCGGTCGGGGTGGTCGCCGCGATCGTGCCGTGGAACGTCCCGCAGTTCATCATCGCGCTCAAGCTCGCTCCCGCGCTGATCGCCGGCTGCACCATCGTGATCAAGCCGGCGCCCGAGACGCCGCTGGACGGGTACGTCCTCGGCGAGCTGCTGAACGAGGCGGGCGTGCCCAAGGGCGTGGTCAGCATCGTCGCCGCCGGGCGGGAGACCGGAGAGCACCTCGTCCGCCACCCGGACGTCGACAAGGTCGCCTTCACCGGGTCGACGGCGGCCGGGCGCCGGATCGGCGCGATCTGCGGCGAACAGCTGAAGCGCTGCACGCTCGAGCTCGGCGGCAAGTCGGCGGCGATCATCCTCGACGACGCCGACCTCGGCGCGACGATGGGCTGGCTCAAGATGGCGTCGCTGATGAACAATGGTCAGGCGTGCGTCGCCCAGACCCGCGTCCTCGCGTCCCGAACCCGCTACGACGAGGTCGTCGACGCGCTCGCCGAGACCGTAGGCGGGATGAAGGTCGGCGACCCGGCCGACCCGGCGACCGAGATCGGCCCGCTCGTCGCCAAGCGCCAGCAGGAGCGGGTCGAGGGCTACATCCGGATCGGCCAGGAGGAGGGCGCCAAGGTGGCGCTCGGCGGTTCGGGGCGACCGCACGACCGCGGCTGGTACGTCACGCCCACCGTCTTCGCGGGCGTCACCAACGACATGCGGATCGCCCGCGAGGAGATCTTCGGCCCCGTCCTGACGGTCATCCCGTACGAGGACGAGGCGGACGCGGTGCGGATCGCCAACGACAGCGAGTACGGCCTGGCGGGCACGGTCTGGACGGCCGACAACGACCACGGTCTGGAGATCGCCCGCCAGGTCCGCACCGGCACGTACGGGGTCAACATGTACATGATCGAGGCGTCGTCCCCGTTCGGCGGCTACAAGGGCAGCGGCGTCGGCCGCGAGCTCGGCCCCGAGGGCCTGGCCGCCTACCTGGAGTACAAGTCCATCGCCCGCATGGGCTGACGAGGACGTCGACGGCCCGCCGCACGCGGTCCCTGCCCGGTTCGGCCGGGCAGGAACCGCGCTCGCCGATCCCGGCCGGAGCTCACGCTCAGCCGAAAGTGCCGCGCAGGAAGGCCGTCAGCCGCGGGGCGACCTGCGGTGCGAAGGGCCGGTTGGGGTCCGGATAGTCGGTTGCGGGGTTCGGCGTGCCGATCACGACCTTGAAGACGTGGTCGGCGTCGGGGATGTCGGCCCGCTGCGCTCCGTGATCGCCAGAGAGGCCGTTCATGAGGCGGCGGATGTCGGAGACGTCCACCTGGACGTCCTTGGTCCCCCGCAGCACGAGGACCGGAAGGCCGGGTGCCAGGCGGCGTGCCAGGACGAATGGATCCTGCCGGTCGGCCTGGGCCAGGAAGGCCGTGTTCACCGGGGTGAACAGCGACGCCAACGCCGGGTCCGCGAAATGGGCCGGCGGCTTCCCTGTCGTCCTGATGGCGCCGACCACGACCCGCAGATCACGGATGTAGACCGCCGCGGTCGCCGCCGGCAGCCGGCCCGCCGACTGCGCCGCGCGGTACTGCTCGGTGAGCTGCCTCGACAGCAGGTCGAGGTAGCGGTGGCCGGGCGGCGCGGCGAGGACGAGTGCCCGGGGAGCCTCCGGCGTGCCTCTGAGCCGGTCGGCGAGCCAGAGGGCGAACAGCGCGCCCTCGCTGTGGCCCACCACGATGAGGCGACGCCGGTCCACCTCGCGCTGGCGCGCGAGGGTCCGGTAGGCGTCCAGCGCCTCCTGCGCGTAGAGGTCGAAGTCGATTGGGACGGGTCACCGGCCGAGTGAGCCGATGAGCGAGCTCATCGTGATCAGCACGAGGGTCGCGCCGAGCAGCACCCAGGACAGCGGCCGCGCCATGTTGAGCGTCCATCCGACGCCGAACCGCTTCGACACGAACAGCGCCGGGTCGTCCCGGTTGTAGTAGACGAGTCCCCACCGGTAAAAGCGGTCGTCGTCCTGGTTGACCGGCGCCGGACGGCGGCCGATGCCGGGGAGACCGTCACGGGCGGGGCCGAGGTGGAGGCGGCTGCCGCCCTGTCCCGTACGGACGACGACGATCAGTAGTACCGCCACGCCGAGCATCGTCACCGCCGGAACCACCGCGACGACCGGCCCGGCCTCGACCAGGCGCCAGGTCTGCAGGGCGGCGAGGAGGAAGGTCAGGTTCAGGCAGGCGCTCAGGGCCAGCAGCACGCGGGCCATCGCGGAGACGAACCGTCGATGCCGGGTCGCCGCCTGCGGGTCCTCGGCGTCGAGCCGCGCCCGGCTCCGCAGCACCGCCCACGCCAGGGCCGCCATCAGGACGGTCAGCGTGATCTGGGTGATCAGGGGGCCGAAGGCCGATCCGATCGACCTGTCCGCGAAGCGATCCGGGTGCCCGGACATCGTGAAGTGCGTCGGCAGCCGATCGGGCAGCCGCGGATACTCGAGGAGCCCGATCAGCACGGTGACCAGCGGGACCACGAACGACAGAAGCGCCCAGCGCCACGGGTAGGGCTCCGGGTCGGTCCGGAGCGACGTGTCGACGACCGTCACCTGCCGCCGACCGGCGAACCAGCCCTCGGAGGTCTTCGTCTCCCTGATCGCGCGGTGGGCCGCCAGATACAGGACCAGCCCGACCGCGAGGAGGGCGGTGACGGCGATCGGTCCGGCCACCGGGCCGCCCAGCAGGACGACGGCCACCGCGGCTGCGGTGGCACCCGCCGTACCGACCCGGTAGCGGCGCCGCCAGGCGTCGATGACCGGCACGTGCGCCTGGTCGAGCGGCACGCGGACCCCGAACGGCACGGTGGGCGGGACGAGCGACGGGATCAGCCAGTGCACGACCCCGATGAGAAGGACGGGAAAGAGCGTGACGCCGGTCATCGCTACCTCTCAGGTGGTCGGCCGGACGGACGATCCGGCGGGGAATCCGTCGAGAATCCGCTGCACGCGGCGCGTGACGTCGCTCGGGTCGAGCCCCTTGGCGACCGCCTCGGCGAGGAGGGTGCGGACCCGCTCCTCCCATTCGTCCGCGACGCCGGCCGGGGGCGGGCCGGTGAAGGCGTCGCGGATGACGACCGCCCCCGTGCGCCGGGCGAGGCGGATCAGTCCCTCGCGGCGCAGGAGGTCGTACGCCTTGTTGACGGTGTGCATGTTGATGCCGAGGTCGGCCGCGAGCTGCCGGGTCGCGGGCAGTGAGTCACCGACGTGCAGGCGCCCGTCCGCGATCGCCTCGACGACGCGATCGCGCAACTGCTGGTAGAGCGGCACATCGCCGTCCACCTCGAGAGTCAGGATCATCGCGCCCGCCGTTCCAGCCTGTTTGTTATAGAAAAACTATAACAAACAGGCTGGCGGGGGTCCACGGACCCCCTCGGACCTGCGGCCTTCCCCGCTACGGCGCGGGCGGGCCCATCGGCCGGGCCACGAACCGCATGCGGTAACGATTGCGGCGCACGGCGACGACGATGATCGTGGCCACGCCGCCGAAGATGCCGACCATGAACAAGCCGATCGACGACAGGATCCCGATGACGAGCCGGGACGGCCGCGGGGCCTGGCCGACCGCGTACCGCCCTTCGCCTCCGGTGCACGTCACGCGGTACTCACCGGCGGCCGGAACGTGGACGAGCCCGGCGACCTGCCAGCTCTCGCCGTTGCTCGACGTCGTGAACCGGTAACCCGGCCTGGTGACGGAGACGGCCTGACCAGCGGCGGAGGTCACACGGCAGTCCGCGCCGCCGTACGATCCTTCGGGCACCCAGATGGCGGCGTCCGGCTTCAGGGACACGGTGACGGTCTCACCGTCACCGAACCTCTTGTCGCGGGATCCCGCGCCGGTGATGACGCCGAACACCAACATCCCCGCGCCGAGCGCGACGCCGAGGAAAATGGCGAGCGCCGCGACGACGAACCACACCCGCCGTGGCCGCACCTCGGCCGGATCGATGACATTCGGGGTCCCGGGGTACATGGGCTCGCTCCGATCGAGTCGACGGACTGCCACTTCACCTGACGGTGGCGGAACGTCCCGGGTTCCGCTCGGCGCGGAGACCGCCGCCGGATCATCCGGACGTCAGGAGCGCCGGGTCACCGTTCGAGGCGTACGCGGGCGCAGCCGCGGGGCGCGTTGACCGGGTCGCAACGGACCGTCGCGCCGCCGGGCAGCTGGGCGACGTAGTCGGATCCATAACGGGCGGCCATGCCCACCACCGGGAAGTCGGTGCTGACGACCTGCGCGCCGCTCGCCAGCGCCGCCCGCAGGCGGGTGGTGTCACCGCTCTTGGCCTCGGTGAACGGCTCGTCGGCGCGGGTCCGGACGAAGTAGCCGCGCCGGACGAGGTCCTGGATCTGCGCCGTGTTGTCCCCTGTCGGGACGTTCTGCTCGACGAAGGCCGCGTCGGGCCGGCCGGGCGTCGCGTCGGTGAACAGCACGCGGTTCTCCAGGTTGGGGTGGCCCGCCAGGTAGGGCTCCTGGATGTCGTCGGCCCTGTTGTCCATCAGGAAGAAGAACTTGCCCCGGGCGGACTCCAGCGTCGGCCAGCCGTACTTCAGCACCGACTGCTCCATCGTCAGGCCCGGCCGCCGGACGTCGTCGGGAGTGACGAGGCGCTCGCGGCCGATGACCGAGCGGATCGCGGCGTCGAGCTGCCCGAGCAGCGTCGCGTCCCACTTCGGGCTCTTGGCGCCCCCGAGCTTCTCCATGGCCGGATCGGTGGACTTCAGCTCCAGGAGGATCGGCGTCGGCACGTGACCCGGGTGGGCGTCGGACCAGGAGCGCACCTGGCGCAGGCACAGGTCGAGGCTCGCGCAGGAGGTCCCGTAGTCGTGGTCGGCCCAGTGCATGACCTTGAAACCGGGCCTGCTCATCTCCGGGTCGGTCAGCGGCCCGAGGCCCGCGTCCCGGCGGACGAGCGGCTTGGTGTAGAGCCCGCCCTCCGGGTCGGGGAAGACGTCGAGCTCGATGCTGCGGACCCGCTGCGCGGTGAACTGCTGGGGCAGGGACGCGTGGGAGTACTCCAGGTTCCAGTAGTTCGCGTCGGTCTTCGCCTGGACGAGCTTCTCCGCGTCGGTGAGCTCGCGGTGGTAGCTGTTGTGCGTGGCGATCACCTGGATCTGGTTCATCCGGACCGCCGAGGCGGGGTGATGCGCGGTGCCCGCACGGGCGGCGGGTACGGCGGTGATCCCGGCGATGCCGAACAGGGCGGCGAGGGTGAGGGCGGCTCGGCGGCCGGCGGGCATGGGGGACCTCCTCGAGAGAGGGGACGGGGGCGGAGGCGGGACGTGCGGCGAACAGAGCCTGCGGGACGATGATGATCATCCCGTTAACTGCCCGGGAACACCGTCACCGAAGCGCGCGAAGGCACCAGGCGACGATCGCCTCGACGCACTCCCCCGGCGTGCGTCCGGCCGGCGGGTCCAGCACCGCGCCGTGCACCTGCGCCTCGACGGCCTGCACGAGCAGGAGCGCGGTCAGGGCCTCGTCCGGTCCGCCCACCCCCAGGCGGCGCAGGTGGACCTCCACCTCCGCGGCCAGCGTCAGCTGCAGTTCGCGAAGCCGGCGGGCGGCCTCCGGCGGCCGGGGCGCCTGGTCGTACAGCAGCCGGTGCGTGTGCGGGTCGATCTCGTGCAGGTCCGCGAGGGCGCCGACCAGCGTGCGCACCGTCTCCTCCAGCGGCAAGGCGGTCTCCCGGAGCCGGGCGAACACGGCCAGCAGGTGATCGGCGAGCTGATGGACGTGCCGCTCGCCGAGGGCGTACAGGAGGGCGTCCTTGTTCGGGAAGTACTGGTACAGCGAGCCGATGGACACCCCGGCGCGTTCGGCGATCTTGTTGGTGGTCGCGCCGGAGTAGCCGAGACGCTCGAAAACCTGAGCAGCGGCGTCGAGGATCGCCGTGAAGGTCTCCTGGGACCGCAGCTGGCGCGGTCTTTTCCGTGGCGTCTGGATGCGGGGTCCAATGCGAGTTGTCAGATACTGAGGATTGCTCACATTGTAGAGGTCATGTTCACCTTTCCCGCGGATCCTCAGGCGATCTTCGACGAGCGCGCCCCCGCAGTTCGCCGCGTGGGGCATCCCCCGCGACCTGATCGCGCGCGCACGCGCCGACGTCCATGACATGTGGAGCACCGGGCCCGGCGGCTGGGTGCCCGTATGGGCCTCCCACGCCGAGCGGGCCGAACGCGACGGCGCGTGGCTGCGCGCCGCGCTGCTCTGGGGCGCCGCGCGGTTCCCTGTCCTCGCCACCGACGAACGGCGCGCCGCGCTGGAGCGCCAGCTCGCCGCGTACCGCCGGGTGCGGTTCCCGGTCCGCTTCGAGCGGCGGGTCCTCGAGGTCCCGTACGGCGACGGCACCGCCCCGGTCCCCGTCCACCTCTTCGAACGCAACCACGGCAGGCGGCGCGGAGTCCTGATCCTGTCCGGCGGCGTCGACACCTGGAAGGTCGAACTGCACCGGCTCGCCGTCACGACCGCCCGCGCGACGGGCCTGCTCGTCGCGGCGCTCGACATGCCCGGCACCGGCGAGTCCCGCGTCCCGCTCGACCGGGACGGCGACCGCGTGCTCGCCGGGGTGGTCGCGGCGCTCCGCGAGGCGTACGCGGCGCCGATCGGCTTCCTCGGCCTGAGCTTCGGCGGGCACTGGGCCGCCAAGCTGGCCATGCTCGGCGACGTCGACGCCGCGGTCGACATCGGCGGCCCGACCGGCCTCGCCGACGAGCCCGTCGACATCCTGAACCTCCCGTACGGCATGGCGGGCATCGTCGGGAACGCCATGGGCCTCGACGCGCTGCCCGCGCCGGACGAGGTGCCGGAACTGCTGGAGCGCTTCTCCCTGCGCGGCCTGGCCGACCGGCCCGGCACGACCCCGCTGCTGGCCGCCAACGGCGCCCACGACCAGTACATCCCGCGCGGCGACACCACCGGCCTCTCCCGCCGGCCCCACACGACAGTGTGGATCGTCCGGGACGCCACGCACTGCGCGGCCGAGCGCTTCCGGCCGCTGGTCGTCGCGACGTGGGGCTGGCTGCTGGCCCGGCTGGCACCCGAGCGCCCGGCCGTACGGCTCGCCGAACCCCTCCTCGCCGCGCCGGTGCGCAGACTGCTCACAGCCTGATCCCGCGCCCCACGTACCAGCCGACGCCGGCCTGACCCCACGGCCGATCCGCCGGCTGCCGAGCCCGCAGCGGATTCCCGCCCAGGCCCGGCGACCCGTACGATCCCGGTCATGACGATTCGGTGGGGAATCCTCGGGACCGGTGGCATCGCGCGGACGTTCACCGAGGACCTGCTCCTGCTCGGCCACAAGGTGGCGGCGGTCGGCTCGCGCGCGCCGCACACCGCCGAGGTGTTCGCGGAGCGCTACGGCATCGCCAGTGCGTACGGGTCGTACGCCGAGCTCGCGGCCGACGACCAGGTCGACGTCGTGTACGTCGCGACGCCGCACAGCGGCCACTACGACGCGGCCCGGGTCTGCCTGGAGGCCGGCCGCGGCGTGCTCGTGGAGAAGCCGTTCACGACCACCGCGGCGGACGCGGAGGCGCTCGTCGCGCTCGCGCGCGACCGCGGCCTGTTCGCCATGGAGGCGATGTGGACGCGGTTCAACCCGATCGTCACCCGGCTGCGTGAACTGGTCGCCGACGGCGCCATCGGCGAGGTGAAGGCGGTGTCCGCCGACTTCTCCTTCGCCGCGGAGTACGACCCGGAGCATCGGCTGTGGGCGCCCGAACTGGCCGGGGGCGCGCTGCTCGACCTGGGCGTCTACCCGGTGTCGTTCGCGTGGATGCTACTCGGCGAGCCCGACAGCGTGCAGGCGGTCACGACGAGCGCGCCGACCGGCGTGGACGCCAACACCGGCATCCTGCTCGGCTACACCTCAGGCGCGGTGGCGCTGCTGCACTGCGGCCTGCTCGCCGACTCATCCCAGACCGCGACGATCGTCGGCACGGCGGGGCGCGTCGAGGTCGCGGCACCCTTCTGGCGGCCGTCGAGCATGACCCTCCACCGGCCCGGCACGGAGCCGGAGACGTTCGCCGCAGAGCTACGCGGCCACGGCTACACCTACCAGGCCGAGGAGGTCGCCCGCTGCCTCGAAGCGGGCCTCACCGAGTCCCCCGGCATACCCCTCGACGAGACCGCCGCCATCGTCCGCACCCTCGACCAGATCGCCGCCCGCCTCACCCCCGCGACCTGAGTTCCAGAAGGCGGTGCTCAGCACGCCTCACTGAACGGTTCGAGTTCGACGCGCAACCGCATGCCGAGCGCTTCGGCCAGGCGCTCCAGCATGGGAATGGTCGGCATGGTCCCCCCGGCCTCAAAGCGCGCGACCGCCGGCTGCGTCAGCCCCGCACGCTCGGCGAGCTGCCCTTGGGTCATGCCCAGTTGCTCCCGGCGGGTCCGCACCACTCTGCCGAGCTCGTAACGGATCCGCACAGCCTCGTACGCCGCACCGGCACCCGGCCGGCCCAGGATCTCGGCTCGTTTGCCCGCCCAGGTCTTTCGAGCACTCATGTCCCTCCTCACCTGCGGTATTGGATTAGGCGGAGGCTTTCATCAAAGAGAAGGAGTCGTGGACGGCGCTCGCCGACGAGGACCATGCGACTACGACGCTGTGGTGATCACATGGTCGCCAGCTTGGCAGCCAGCTTCGAGGTCGGGGCGTCGGTGCAGGATCGCCAAGCGTAGCCGTCCACCTCTTCGGCCTGGAGCACGACCTTCGGCTCCTGCACCCGGAGCAGCCAGCGGAAGTCGGCGTGCCAGTGTTCGGGCTCGCTTTTGGCCGGGTTGGCCGGAATGGTGTGCAGGTCGATGTCCACCGGGGTCACGTCGTGGCCGGACTGGGCTACCGCATCGTGCCAGGAGATGCCGGTTTCCTCTTCCAGCTCCCGTAGGGCCGCACCCGGAAGGTTGAGATCTCCCGGCTCCAGATGGCCTCCGGGCAGCAGCCACCGCCCGAGCGCCTTGTGCTGGATCAGCAGAAGGCGACGGTCCTGGTCGATCACGACGGCCCCGCATGTGACGTGCCCGCCGTTGAACTCCATGCGCGAGGTCAGCTCGGCTCCGGCCTCCAACGCCTCGGACAGGGGCCGAAGGTGGCCGGCCTCGTCGGGGTGGTGGTCCAGGTAGCGGTCCAGGGTGGAACGGATCTCCTCGGTGCCGATGCTCATGACGTCCCATCGAAGTAGCGCAGCCAGGTCGCCGCAATCAGGCTGCGTTCGGTCGCGTCCAGTTCATGCAGTCCGGGTTCGTGGCCGGCAGCGGCCAAGGACCCGAGCGCCGCCAGGATCTCGGCCTGCACCAGGAAGATGAAAGCACCCACACTCGCGCCATGAAGGAAGTTGACGGCATTACCATCAGCCAGCACGTAGAAGTAGTGCCCGGTTCGGGCGTACCGGGTGATGTGCTCCTCGGTCGGGGTCCGCTCGTAAAGCCCGTCGAGTGCTCCCAGCTCCAGCTCGTCATCGCTGCTGGTCACGCCGACGATGTATGCGCCGTTGGAGATTCTGGCGAAGTCATCTTCGCGCAGCGCCAGGTTCCCGGTGGCGCACACGATCACTCCGGCTCCTGCGATGGCCTGGGCCAGCGTGGAGGCCCTCTGTTCCAAGCGAACGGCTCTTGGCGTGGTGGACTGACCGTCGCGAGGACGTGCAGCTGGCGTTCGCGGCTGGAGCCTGACGCACACGGTTCACGCTCCAGCCGATGAGGAGAAACGGCTGGCGAGCCGGCCCCTCATGGGCTGCCAGCGGTTCCTCTGCTGAGGAGCCAGGCCGCGAGTTCGGCTTGCTGGACCGGGATATGGATTCCATCGCGGCCACGTACGACCACGTGTGAAGCTTCCAGTTCCCGTGTGCCGATGATGACTGAGTATGGGATATGCAGCCGCGCGACCTTGCGGAGATGCAGGCGCAGCGGGCTACTCAGGAGCGTGTCCCAGACACGGATACCGCGCTTCCGCAGTTCCGTGCAGATGTCTTCTGCGAGCAGAATTGTCGCGTCTTGCGGCTCGATAAGAACGGCAATGTCCGCTGGTGTCGCCGAAGCAGCGGGCTTGGAGAGATCGGCGAGCCGTTCCAGGCCGACCACAGCGCTGTAGACGGCGGTGGGGACGCCGAGGAAGCCATCGGCGAATGCCCCGTAGGAGCCGCCATCGCCGAGCAATCGTTCCTGGCCGTCGGGCCGTACCAAGAACGCTGGCCCGTCGTGGAACTCGCTCGCGTGCAAGTCGGCGAGATCGATGGTCGTGTTGACGCCGCGTCGGCGGAGATGGGTCGATATTGCATGGCAGGTCTCGATCCGTTCGTCGAGCACGTCATCGCCCGTGATGACCTGATCGTGCACTGGTCGGTTCAACGAGAGCTGCTCGGCGACACGCACGCTACGCGAGTCTGCGCCCATCGATCGCAAGGCCGACGCCCTGTGTTCAGCCGGAATGTGCCGCAAGTGGTTAAGCGCTTCGTTGGCCTCCTTCTCGCTGAGGGCGCGGGCGAGGAGTCGCCGCCATATGCCGGGGTCAAACAAGACGAGGGTGACAGAGAGCCGTTCGCGTAGGAAACCGGTCAAGGTCAGGGCGAGCCGTGTTGTTGCCATCCGCTGTTGCTGGAGGGTGGCGGCGCCGTCGCCGACCTCGAGAATCCCCAGGTGATGGAAGCAACGACGTGGCCGTCGTTCGTATCGGAAGACCTGAGTGCAGTGGCTCAGGCGCTGCTCGGGGAGATCACGCCCGCGAGCGAGCCTGAGTATTGCTGGCAGGCTGTCGGACACGAGGGCCAGTTGGCGTCCCTTTCGGTCGGTGAACTGGTACGTCCGACCTCCCGCGACGTTATGGCCGGTGGTGAAGGTATCAGCGAATCCGATTGGCGGCACCTCGACTGGCTGGTATCCGGCCAGGCTGCATGCCGTGAACCAGTCGTGGCGCAGGCGGTTATGAATCTCTGCTTGCTCTGGGTGAACGTCGTGCATCCCACGGGGTAGATCAAGATGCCGACCCTGCTGAGGCATGAGCCGATCTTGCGGCGAAAATGCTACGCCTGGGCATCATTCACTAGGTTCGGCCACTAGAGGACATGAGTACTCGCCCTGCACCGTGAGGAGTTCATATTCCCGAAGAGACTGGCGGAATTTAGGACACTGCTGGACACGTCCAGTTGCCGGGATCGGCGGGCGTCTGCTCGCCGCTGGTCATGTCCTTGACCTCGTGCGGCTTACCGTCTTCGAATGGGGGGAACCAGACGAATGGGATGCCCTTGCGGGAGGCGTAGCGGATCTGCTTCCCGAGCTTGTCGGCCTGGTGGTAGACCTCCACCTTCAAACCGCGTGACCGGAGCGTCGCGGCGGTGGTGCCGGCCAGTGCGGCGCGTTCGTCGCTGGGCACGACGACCAAGACGTCGCTGGGGCACTTGCGGCCGTTCACCGGGAGCTTCCCCTCGGCCAGCAGCTTGGCGAAGATGCGGGTCAAGCCGATGGAGATGCCGATGCCGGGCAGGCTGCGGCGAATGAACGATCCCGCCAGGTTCTCGTATCGGCCGCCCGAGCAGATACTGCCGTAGGTGGGGTAGTCGAGGAGTTTGCCTTCGTAGACGGTGCCGGTGTAGTAGTCCAGGCCGCGTGCGATGGACAGGTCGGCACGGATGCTTCCCTCGGGGAGGTCGGCAAGCGAGTCGAGGACGAACGCCAGCTCCGCCAGCCCCTCGGCGAGCAGGTCGCTCTTGCTGCCCAGATCCTTGACCTGCTCGATGACGGAGCTATCGGTTCCGCGGATGGCTGCCAGATCCAGACATCCCCGCGTCTGCTCCTCAGACAGCCCGAGCCGGCCGGTGAGGATCTCCGCGACACCGTCTTCACCGATCTTGTCCAGCTTGTCGGCGGCCTGGATGACGCTGATGGGATCGGCGATGCCGAGTCCTTCGTAGAAGCCCTGGAGGACCTTGCGGTTGTTGAAGTTGATGCTGAACGGTCCGATATTCAGGTCAGTGAGGATCTCGTGAACGATGCGCGGCATCTCCGCGTCGAAGTGCAGCGGCACCTGGTCGACGTTGATGACGTCGATGTCGCACTGGGTGAACTCGCGATACCGGCCTTCCTGGGGCCGCTCGCCCCGCCAGACCCGCTGGATCTGATACCGCTTGAAGGGGAACACCAGGTCGTTGAAGTGCTGGGCGACGTACCGAGCGAACGGCACGGTCAGGTCGAAGTGCAGGCCCAACCGGGCATCGCTGTCGTCTTCGCCGCCCTGCAGCCTGCGCAGGGTGTAGACCTCCTGGGAGGTCTCGCCCTTGGCCATCAGCGCGTCCAGGGCCTCGACTGACGGTGTCTCGATCGAGCAGAATCCGTAGCGCTCGAACGCTTCCCTGATCCGATCGAGCCACGCCAACTCGAGCAGGCGGACCTCGGGAAGCCACTCGGTGAAACCGCTGATGGGAGTGGGGCGGACAATCTGCTCGTCGGTCATTCTGGCTGTTCTCTTCTCGTCCTGGCGTGGGCTAAGCGTGTATTCCAGCTCGCGGCTATATCGCTACAGCCGCCTCCTGAGTCTAGAGGCTGGCACGGCAGTCACCCGCCCCAAAGTGACGCACGGTGAGCGAAGAAGTCCAGCGTCTGCTGCCGGACGGTGTCGTACCAGTCCGCTGTGCCCCGAATCTCGGTGTGGTGTCCGACGACACGGTTCAAGAACAGAGTTTCGAGCAGTTCGATCGGTATCGTCTCGTCGTCTTTGTGCTTGATCCATGACAGCAGGACGTCGCGCCAGACTGGCCAGGGTAGTCCCTGCCTGCAACCGCCGGATGCGATGTGTTCGCTGAGGGGTCTTGCGATGGTCTGAGGAAGTGCATCGATGGCTCCAGCATCAAGACCCTCGATCAGCCGGCCAGTGGTTGCTTCAGCGAGCCGAGTGATGTCAGGGTCATCGTGAGGAACCGGCAGCCCGATACCTGTCGGAGCAGCCTCGGTGCACGGAACGAAACTCTCAGGCATCGGCTCGTAGAGTCGTATCCGGCAACGGCGTCGGACGGTGGCGGCTACTTCGGCGAACTTCGCGCCCATGCGGTAGTCAGTGCCCTGCTGTGGCGTGAAGCTCCTCAGCTTGTTGCGGCGCTGTTCGCGTAGAGCGACCGTCCGCCAGGAGCCGGTTGCCAGCGCAACTGAAGCGACCAGAGCGTCGATACCGAACCGGAAGTCGCTAGCCGTCCAGTCCTGATCGAGGACACGCTCGGCTCCGCTGCGGCTGATGGCGATTTCTCCGCACAGCGGCTCTCTCAGGTCCCCTCCGAACGCGCCGGCGAGGGCTGGGTAGGCGAGATGATAGGTCAGGTCGCCGCCGTTCCAGGTCGCAGGCCGTAGAGGGAACACGAAGTCGCTGCCACGGCTGACCACGGCGGTGGCCAGGGCATGGATCCAGGAGGCGGGGACTGTACCCAGGTCGGTGTCGACCATCAGCGCAACATCGAACTCCTTATCCCGGAGCAGTTCGAAGACCGCGCGCCAGTTCCTGCCCTTGCCTCCGCTGTGGGGGGTGGCGATCGCATGCTTGGGATACCGGGTGGGCGTGGCCATGAAGGCGTCAACGGTTCCGTCGGTCGAGGAGTTGTCAGCGTTGACCAGCACCGCCGACACTTGGAACGGCATGGTCGCCAGGGCCTCGTCGACGTCGCGCGTCACGATGGCGATCGCGTCGGCCTCGTTGAAGCTGGGCAGTCCGACAAGGATGCGTGGGCTCACGCGCCCTAACCTCGGCCTGCGTCATGCAACCAGATCATCTCAGGCGAGTTGGCCAGATCCTCTGGTGTACGGATGCATAGCCCGTCGAAGTGGTGAAGGTCGCCGTCGGTAACCGCGCAATGCAGGATGAATGGGCTCTCGACGCGAGACAGCGGCGCGAACTGTTCAACGTCAACGATCGTCACGTAGACGACTTGGAACGTGGACAGGCTCTTATCGAGCATCGCGCGCATTCGGTCGATGACTGCATCAGCGTCATGCGCGCCGTCGCGGACCATCTGCCGACCCGCTTCCAGCATGGTGTAGATGCTGCCGACCTCCGCGAGCCTTTCGGGCGGAAGAAACCGTAGCCGGGAGGACACCGGTACGCCAGTGCCTGCGATACGGACGCAGGGCACATGCCGGATCTCGCAGTCGATCAATAGGTCGCGCACGGCCCGCTGCACGAGGAGCGCCTGCTCAATGTCTTTCATGCCGAAGTAGCTGACCGTCGGGCGGCATAGAGAGATCCAGCGGATGGCGCCGGTCACCTGACCTCGGGATGCGAAGTCGAACACGGAACTGTTGAGCCGGTGATGCGCCTGGCCCTGGTCGATGAACGTCGCGTACTCCGGCGGGTACATCTCCTCGTCATCCGACGAGATCACCACTGTGGCCCCGCAGGATTCGGCCAAGGCGAGGTCGGCCCCGAGGTCGTACTGGTAGACGCTGCCGGGAAACAGTTGGATCCGATTCGGGTAGACCGTGACGATCGTCTGGTCGTTTTCGGCAGCCGATCGCTTGATCACCTCAGCGTGAGCCGCATGCAGCGCGCCGAGCGTATGGACGGAACCGATCGACTTGCCAGTGGCCCACAGTTCCCTCAGGACGGGTCTGGCCTCTTCAACGGACTTGACGTGCAGCATCGTTCGCCTCCCAAGGGGCCGCGGACGGATGGACGAGCTCACTCACATGCGGGTGACGTCGACGACCCGTCCGCTCCAGCGGGCGGACAGATCGATGGCGTCCCGTAGGTGTCTGGCGAAACCCACTGGATGGCGTAGCCGGATCCGCACCGGCGGTTCTCGGTCGACCGGCAGTAGCGGAGCGTCACGTGTCAAGAACGCGCGGGCGACGGCATGAATGTCATAAGGCATCGCGAGGTAGCTATCGGCGGTGTCCCCACCCTCCGCCCCGTCCAAGTCCGTACGAGGCAACAGAGCGCTGTCGTAGGTGGCCAAGTGCCGGCATGCTTCCCGGGCGTTCGACTCGTTGATCATCTGGTCGATGAACGCGAGCAGGAGCTCGCCGGCCGTCGCCCGGTCACCATAGACGGCACTGCGCACCTGACTCCGCAGCCGCCGATGGAAGTAACACTCGGCATCGATCTCATCGAACGCGTCCGCGAGTGAACCGCTCAGGACGTCGGTGCGGTCGCCGACGAACCGAGCAAACGCGCTGAGAATATCCGTCGGTCGCAGACCGGCCCAGCGGGCCATCCCTCGAACAACCGTGCGCGCATACCCCGAGCCGATCAGTATCTCGTCGGCCAGGAGGAGACGCAGGCCGGCGCGGTTGTCCGCGACGCTGAGCGTTCGGTGGCGCAGCACGCCCTCGTAGTCCACCGTGGGATCTGGCCGAATCGTCACCAGACCCAGCGCTTGTCGGTCAGCGTCATACGTTGTGTTCGGCAGGATCCATAGCGGATGGAGCAGGAGACTCGGGAACGACAGGAGCAGCTCGTCGTACGCGGATCTGAACTCCTCCAGGGTTTCCCCAGGCAGACCAAAGATGAGCTCGGCGCCGACCTGGCCACCGTCAGAGATGATCCGATGGGCCAGGTCCATCATCTCGGCTCGCCCTCGCTCGTCCCTGCCTGCCAATCGCAACGCCGGGCGGCTCATCGTCTGCAATGCCAGGAACACGTTGGTGTGTACGTTGCCGGCTCGCAGGACGGCAAGAATCTCCTCCACGGTCGTCGCATGGTTCTTGGCCCAGTTCACATGCACTGTGTGCGGGGACCCGTATCGTTCCCGAATCCGGACGATCATCCGTGCGACCTCCACATCCCTGCGGAGGATGCCGAAGTTCGCATCACATAGGAAGATCGTGCCGATGCCAGCCTTACCGATCGCTTCAAGCTCTGCTTCGAAGCGGTCCAACTCGGCTCTGGTGAGTTTTTGTCCGACCGCACCACCCCAGTAGCAGAACGAGCAGTGGTACGGACAGCCCCGGTCGGTCTCCACGAGCGCGACGTCCACCAGGTCCAAGTCGACTCCCGGTGCCGCGTA
Source organism: Actinoallomurus vinaceus (assembly GCF_039542055.1). Lineage (NCBI taxonomy): Bacteria > Bacillati > Actinomycetota > Actinomycetes > Streptosporangiales > Thermomonosporaceae > Actinoallomurus > Actinoallomurus vinaceus. Next base: position 4,541 of record NZ_BAABHK010000024.1, on the reverse strand, counting down.
CGCGGAAGGCAGCTCCTCCAGCGAGGACACACGAGGCCGGTCGGGCGTCGTGATCAATTCGTCGTCTTCCCGGTAGGTGATGCCAGGTATCTCGGATAGCCGCGGCTTGTTATCCAATAGGGAGCACACGAGGTCACAGACGGTCCGCTCACCTTCACCGGACACGACCACATCGGCCTCCGCGAGCTGACGCAACCAGCGATCTCCCTGATGAGAGACATGGTTGCCGCCCAGCACGACCGTCGCCTCCGGCAGTAACTGACGCAAGGTCGGCAGCAGCTGTCGATATGTCGCTACGTTCCACCCCTGACAGGACAGCCCGATCAGGTCCGGAGTGGTGGCCGCGATCGTCTGTGCCATCGCGGCAAGACTCGTTCCCGCCAAGAACGGATGCAGGGAGACTTCGACGCGTCCCGCGAGTCGTTCATCGGCCTCCAGCGACGCCTGAAGCAGCATGATTCCCAACGGGGCGTAGAAGACCTGCGTCTCGCCGGATAGATCGACCAAGCTCACCCTGAGACGAGCAGCCTGCGTCATGTCGACTTGCCAGGATCGCGAGCGAGCAGCGCCGCGAGCTCCTCGATTGCATCGGCCACGCCGGCGGCCTCTGGATCCTTGCTCCCGCGGAGTGCCTCGGCCAGCCCGATACACCGATCAGCGAGCAAGCCGCCGCGTTGCCCACCGAGCTGTGCGCCGTTGAACTCGGTCTTCACAGCGCTTGCCCGGAACAGCAAGGTCCCGCGAAGATCGGCGCCGTCGAAGACCGACTGGTTGATCCGCGCATACGTGGCCCACCCATGCGGCAGCGACGCCTCCGTGAAATCGGCGGCAAGGTACGCCTGGGTCAGGTTGGCGCCGTCCAGGCGAACGCCCCGCATGGAGGCCGAAGCCGGCGGGTCACCGATCACCGACGCTCGGTACAGGTACGACATCTCGAGATCTGCCCTGCTCAGGTCACAGTTACGGAAGGTGGCGTACCTTCCAGCGAACCGAGTGAGGACGGCATCAGCCAGTGAGCATTCGGTTGCCGTAAACCCCTCAGCCTGGATCCCCGTTCCTTGAACTCCTCGGGCGGTGACGCCACGCCATGAGGACTCCTGAAGGAGTGCTCTGTCGAGGCGGGCAGCGTTCATGCTCGCCCCGATGATTCGGCCGTGGCGAAGATCAGCATCACACAGACTGATCTCTGATAGGTCACCGCCTTCAACGTCGATTCCTGAAGCTCGGAGGCTCTCCGCGTTGATGCCGCAACCGCGGACATCGAGCAACCGCAACGAAGGTAGATGGGCATTCTCCAAGACCAGCCCGTCCGCGGCGGTAGGGCGCTGGATGACCAGGCCATGACCACGCGAGCCACGGAGGACGGCCCCACGGACGTTACTCTTGGTCAGTGAAGTATTGTCGAGATGCGCACCGATTAACACGGCATCCTTCAAAGTGCATTCGTTGAAGACCGCGCCATGCAGATCAGCGTTTGAAAGATCGACTCTTCCGAAGTTGCACTGATAGAAAGTGGCGCCTGCGAGCTCGGCGCCGCCGAGCTGTGCCCCCACCAAGAAGCATCCATGAAACAGTGAACCTGTAGCGTCGACAAGCTCCCTCATATCCGCTTCGGAGAAATCGCTGGCTTGAGCGGCCAAAGCGTGAACGTAAGCCCCTCGCAGGACTGCCTTGTTGAACTTCGTTCGTTCAATTCCGGCGCACACCAGCGAACTACCTGACAGGTCGGCGCCAATTAGTCTTGTTCCGAAGAGGCCAGCTCGATTGAGGTTTGCCTTCCGCAAGTCGAAACCAGAGAGATCTAGATTTGAGAAGTCCGCTTGAGCTAAATCGAGCCCGCGGCCAGTTTTGTCAATGAGCTCTTCGGTTCTGCGGCTTACCTCACGGCCCGCGCTTTGGCGATCCCCTCTTCGGCTTTGCTCGACGATGAATTGTGCGTCATTTGAGTGTTCTGGGTCGCGTTTCATGTCCACTGATCTTGATATCGATGTCGGCAGGATCCGGTAGGGCAGGAGTGGGTTATCTCGTTCAGATCCCGCCCCGGACAGTATCTAAGGTAGCTACATTCTGGTTATAGTCATCAAAATAGTTGCAAGAGTGGCGCTTACCTTCTTGCATTAATGCGGATCGACAACTGCATTACGAGTACATCCATCAGCGGAGCGTTGGTCCATCCCGGGCGTAGCTCGGCAGCCTTCCGCCACCCCCAGCGGGTGTATGCCCTGTAGGCGATGGTGTTCTCCGGACGTACGAGCAGGGTTGCGCGCTTTTCTGTACGCGCCAACAGCAGTTCGTTGTGCAGCACGTGCCCGATCCCTTGGCCGGCCCAGCGGGCGCGGACCATAAATTCGCTGAAGGCGAAGGTCCGGGTGCCGTCTTCATCGGTGAACCCTGGTTCGACGTCGCTGATGAGGCCGTTCCACCAAGTGGTGTCGGAGCCGAGTGGCCAGCCCCACGCCTGGCCGACCGGCTCGTCGTCGAGGTAGGCGACGAGGAGGTCGAAGCCGTCGCGGCGGGTGTAGGCGTCGAAGCGGCGCATGGGGGCATCGCCGGACTCGAACGGATCGTCGCGTCCGATTGCTGCTGCGTACGCCTCGTGATGGATCAGTTGGACCGTGTCCCTGATGGCTTGAGCGGCCTCGGCGTTGTAATGGCGGAGTTTCAGATCGGGCACGGCTTGTCTCTCTCTTCTGGGTCAGGCGGTTAGTGCTCGCATGGCCGCGTCGTACCTCTCGCAGAATTCCTCGGCGGCGGCGCGTTCGGCGGCGGCGCGGAGTGGCTGGAGTTCGACGAGGGAGCGTGTCGAGGTCATCTGGCCGTCGGACATCAGGGGTAGCAAGGTGGTGCCCTCGGTGATGGCCTGCCTTAGGTCTCCTTGATCGAGCAGTGAACCGGCCAGTCGTGCTTGATAGAAGGCGTGGTCGCGGGCGGTTCGGGTGGGATCTTGAAGCACCGTGCGGTAGAGGTCCACGGCCTTGTCAGGCGTACGGCCATGAAGGCGGCTGAGCGCCTCATGACCGAGTGCCTCATAGCCGGTGATCTCTGAGTCGCTGATGTACATGGTCCAGGTGGGATCGGTCGCGTGCGAGCCTCGGTCGAGCTCGTGGCGCGCGGTGGTGATCGCAGAGCGGAAAGCGTTCTCGTCTCCCAGTGCGGCATGAGCGCGTGACTGCCGCAACGCGATGAGTGCATGCAAACGGGGAGAGGGCTCGTGGCGGGCGATCTCGGCGGCTCGGTTGGCGAACCGCAGTGATTCCCGCGCGATGCCGTGCCGCCCGGTACTGAGAGCCAGGTATGCCGATTGCTGAGCCAGGTTCGTGTAGACGTGCACGGTGACGACGGGATCGCCGGAGCTGCCGGCGATCAACTCGGCTTCGCTGTAGAGCCGCCGGGCGAGCTGTTGGTCGTTCTGGTCGTAGGCGGCCCACCCGGCCGCTTCGCCGAGCTCGGCTGTGACGATGAGGAGCTGCCGCCCGACCGTCTCGGTGTAGTCGCTGTCATCCAGCATCACCTTCGCCCGCGCGAAGTGCCGCAGTGCCTGCCGTAGGACTGCCCCACCGCCGACTTGCTGGTAGCGGTTGCGGATCTGCTGCAAGCACGCCCGCAGGTAATGAACGTGTGTGACCTCCACCCTCGCAGGAGGCTGGATATGAGGAAGGATCGCCGAGGCGGCCAAGCCTGCGGTCATCCCATTGAAGGTACGCCGATCCAACGAATTTCCTGTTTCCTCGAGCCCGATGTCGGTGTCATCTCCTACCAGAGTGGCATCCGCGCGGCCCAAGATGAGCGGAAGCAACGCTTCGCGCGGCATGTCGATGATGTCCGCGAAGCGGAGTAGCTCACGGATGTCGTAGAGGTTCTGCCGCCGGCCGCTCTCAATAAGGCTGACAGTGGACTGAGACCACCCGAGTAGGTTGGCCAGTTCCAGCTGTGACAGGCCCGCCGCAGCGCGGAAGACCGCGAGCACCATTCCAGGGTTGACGTCGGCGAGCGCCTGGCGCATCGGCCCGGAATCCCACAGCCACGATGGTACGAGCGAGCCGACATCTCGAGCCGCTCGCGTGCATGGCGCGCAGAGTGGATCGCTGTTGTAGCGGCTCAACCGTGTGGTGTTGCAGGCGGGGCAGACCTGGTCGGTCATCCGGCGTCCCCTTCTGGGCCGGTCAGCGTCAACAAAGCAGAGGACAACACCGTCCACCTTGCCGAGGGCAAGGCACCCTGACGTTATCCCCGTTCCGCACTCGAAGCTATGCCGATGTGTCATGACCGTCAGTCCACCAGCATGGCTCATCGGAATTGGGCGGAACCATCGATGCCGACAACCTGCGAAGGCGACAGTTCCACGACCCACTGGCCGTGGGCCGGTCATCCCGGCGGCGGAGTGCCGGAGGGATCTTCGATTTCGATCGACGCAGGTCACGTCCACGCGGGTGGTGTATGAGCCAGCCTTCGCGTGATCCTGTTTCTGCAGGTTAAGCGGTGATCGCTTGGGTGGTGGGATTCTCGTCCGGTGTTTCGCCGCCCACGAGGCGCAGGCGGGC